>NZ_CAJHCI020000010.1:0-1351828 GCF_904848545.2 Acidithrix sp. C25 | reverse complement strand
ATCTTCTCTTATCGTTATTTTGCCTCAAGGTCAGCTCAATAGCACTAAGGAGGTGATAGGCAAGTACTGAGATGAAGAGGTGAGCAGCAGTTCGGCTAGCTAGTTGATGATAGACCGGTCGAAGTCCAAGATCACTCTTGAGGGATCTAAAGGCATCTTCTACTTTAGTGAGAGTCGTATAGATATTCCAGATCTCACCTGCATCTAGCTCGCTATGGCTGGTGTCTATGACGTAGGCTCCTTGGAGATTATCATCTTTGGCTTTAGTGGGTTTTTCTGTAATAGTGAGATTGATTACTTTGTCAAAGCGTCTCTTTTTGATGATCTTGCCATGGTCTTGATGATATTCAAGGGATATCTCGTATTTGGAAGCAATACTTGGGTACTTGGCCTTGATGCGTCCGATACGCTCTGAGACAACTGTGGTCTTAGATATAGAACCCTTTGTGATTGAGGTATTCAACGAAGTGATATCTACTAAGAATCTCTCGTTAGCTTGACTAGAGATCGCTGATTCCTTCTTGGATCTCCCAAAGAACGACACAACACCACGGTTGTGGTGTTGTTGTTGGAGGAAGAGGAGGAGATGGAGGTGGAGAGGAAGAGGAGGAGATGGAGGTGGCGTTAGTATCAGTGTCGGTGCTGTCGCTGATATTGTTGCCGGTGGCACCATTACGGATATATTCGTCAGTGTCGGTGCTACTGTCGCTCTTGATGATTTTGGTGTCGTTGCTGCTGTTGCTGATACTGTTGCTAGTGTTGCCGGAGGTGGTGTAACTGTTATTGTCGTCAGTGCCGGTGTCTTCTTCTAGCGTTTGCACTTGTCCTTGTACTTGTGTTTTCACTTGTCCTTGTGGCTTTTGTGGTTCCACTTGGAGCTTTTTCACCAGTACTGGGGATCCTTGGGCATCGTAGATCTCGGTGAAGCCTTCCATCTCCATGAAATGGCTTCGATAGAGACTCTTTTTGTTAGCTCTCTCAATTACTACGTAGTTGAGATTGCGCTTAATAAGAAGTTCTAGGTTTGCCTTGGTAGCAATTCCCCTATCCATCACAATGGTAGGAACAACATCCCCAAAGAGAGATCCATCCGATAGAGACTCCAAGGCATCAAGTACGCTAATGAGAGTTCTAGGCTCAGAGGTATTGCCCTCATGTATCTCTGAGTAGATGGGTAGTCCCTGTGATCAACAAGTAGTGCCAGAGAAACTAATGTGCAATCAAAACGCTTCTCTTTGGAATGTCCATGTTTAGCTAGGGAGTTCCCCCTAGTAGAACCTTCGAAGTAGGTGTTAGTTAGATCAAAGAGAAAGAGCCTGGTATTCGTCCTAAAGAGATCAGAGCTAGCTCTATAGAGTGCTGGCTCTATGACGCCTTTAGCGTCATAGAGCTTATCTGCAATTGCATAGACCTTATCCTTGTGAAACTTAGAGAGATCGATACCACATATCTCAGGTAATGAAGAGTTGGAGTTGATATACGAATACGTCTTTCGATCAGATCCAGGATGAATAAGACGAGCTATTATCGTTGCCTTGGCAATACCAAGGGATTCACCCGATAGACCTGCACTCTCTAGGATCTTATCGAAGCTAAGAGCTTCATAGAACGAGTTTCCTATGAGTTCTGGACCGATACTTCTACTATTGATAGTCTTAGCACTAGAGAGATCCACCATCTCAAGGTCAGCCTCAGTAGCTCTTGTTTCTTTAGCGGCTGCAACTTCGGAACGAATTGCATACTTAGTGATTGCTAGATCGACGTATCTGGCAATAATAGGATCTGATTCAAAGAGTGAGGTTACTCCAGAGAGTCTCTGGGCAATTGCATTGGCCAGAGCTGGCCACAATGACTTATCCAGGTCCAGTTCGGTCAAGGTCATTACTATACGTTGACGGGGACCTTTTTCACAGCGGTAGGACTCAACGAGTTGGTACTTACTGTAGCTAACGCCGGTCTTTTTATTAACTGTTGGAGTTTCACGGATAAACACAACAAGACAATAGCACCATGTCAGAGCTAATGCAAGTCATAATCAAAACTACTCAAAAATTAGGACACTACATTCGCGACCCAAAAAGACCTAATACCCATCTACCAGGAAATCTATAAATCACCCAAGCCGAAAATCCTCAAAAATCAACTCAAAGGGGCCAATTGGGGCGATTTTTCGGGAATTCTGCGAAAGATGGGTTAGGGCAGTTGTGTAGTTGGCGTTACCACTTGCTATATCGAAACTCGAAAAGTTGTAAAAGCTCTTGTTATTTTTGGTGGTGATGGCACTCGGTGTTACGAAGACTGAGGAGTTACTCATTGCCAGAGAATTTGGAATTGTGGTAGCAATTGGGATTATTGCTGGCGCAGTTGAAGACTGAATCACATCTCGATTGACCTGATAGATCGCCACTTCACCCGTGGATACGTTTTGCGAAGCGGAGGTATTCAAAGTTACCCCGAGATGACTACCGTCTGGAGATATTGCGATGTCGGTTGGAGTTCCGCTAGGAAGATGGTAGTGTTGGAAATCGTGGGAGGATTCGAGGTCAAGCTAATTGTCTCGATCTCATATCCATTAGGGCCACTGGTGACTACGTACAGCACCTTGCCGTCAGGAGATGCGGCAACGATCAAAGTGAACCTTCTCGCCGGTATCGTCACATAGCTGCAAAATAGTACGCTGACTGACTCTAGTGCATCTCGGTATTGCTCGAAATCTCCGGTGAGCGATACTTTCCTTGTTGGGTTACCTTCGTCAAGAAGAACTTTACACACAGTTAGTTCGGACACTTTCTGAGCCTGTGCTTTTGTCCGCATTACTGCGATCATGAGCACACCGCATCAATAGCAGGCTGAGCTTTGTTAGTAGCCGAACTGCGACCGTAGAGGCGGACACAGAGAGACGTGAGCAGTTCCGTGACGTCGCGCACTAGATCGTCATCTACCTCGGCTGGGTCTACCACAACCAATTTCCTGGACTGAGCCTCAAGTGCAGCCTCTATATATTCAGCTCCAAACCGGCAGAAGCGGTCTCTGTGCTGTAGCAAAATTGTGTCTACAGTGGGGTCTTTAAGTAACGACAGAAACTTTCGCCTATGTCTGCGAAGGGCCGAACCAACTTCTGTGACTACGCGATCTGTTGAGTACCCCTGCTCTGTAGCCCAGGTAAGAACTCTGGCAACCTGAGGATCTAGGTCTGATTTTTGATCTACAGAAGACACTCGTGCATATATGACGGCAGACTTAGATACGGACGGTTGAGACTCTAGATCTCCCACAATATGGGTTGCCCTACTTTAGCGCAGGGACAGGCAGAGTACGGCACGATACCACTTATATGCCGTTTGAGGATGTATACCTTGGGACAGTGCCCACTCACGTAAGTTCATTACATATCGTTATAGAACATCTTTGTGCCAACTGTTACAACCCCGTCACCACACATCAAGGCAATCTTTGCTCGAAATACCTGATTTGCAGGTGCGGTAGTCTTTCTAATCACCGATTCAAGGTATTTGCGATCATTCTCATCGATTACTAATCCAATTGGTCGGAGCTTATTCCTATGTCCTTTTCTTATCGAGCTCTATCGCTCATAAGGTAAAACAAAGGCACAAATCATTAATTCCGCATACTACAAGGAAATTACCAAAAGAGACACTATAGAGCTCACACTCTGACTTGCTCCTTGAAATCAAGCAAAGAGTATGGGAATGTCGTCGTGTTGAGATAGTCGACTAATTCCTTTGTGACTGGTTCAATCTTGGGAATGAAGCGATTGTGGGTTACAGCAGAGCGCCCTTGCTTCCAAACGTGTTCCTGGGGATTGAGTTGCGGAGAATACGGAGGGAAATGGACTGCTTCGATGTGATGCTCCCTAATTGCCTCTTGAGCGACGCTCCCTCTGTGCCATCCTGCCCCATCCCATATAAGCAGAATCTTCTCTCTTGGGTAGATCTTGCGGATCGCCAGCAGTATGGCCGCTGTTTCATGCATAGTCTGGCGCTCTGTTGCAAATGCATGCTCCTTGCCTGTCTTGAGGTTCAAAAACCCATAGATGCTCCGGTTCATTCTGGTTCCATTGGTCTCAATTACAGCTGGTGTGGTTCCTTTCGGTATCCACACTTTCTGAGTAGTTGTCGCCTGAGTGAGAACCATCTCGTCTTCACAGAGAATCACCGTATCTGGATCAGAGAATGCCTCTTTCAGACGTTCTTGCTGCTCGTCTTTCCATTCAGCTACCGCTTGTGGATCAGCCTTCTCGTACTGTTTGCCCGGCAGATGGAAGCTGAACTTACTTTCCCGAAACAGAACGTAATAGCTAGTCCTAGAGGCATAGAGAACACCGTATCTGCGCTTGAGTACTGTAGCCAGGATCCGTGTTGACCAAAACGGGGAACTGCTATAGCCGTGGTCATTGGGAGTTGTAGTCGTGAGCATGATTGCCACTTCATCTCTTTGAGACTTTGAGAGAAGTACCGGAGCGTTGTTATGGCGCTTGTCCTTGAATGCCTCAGTGCCAATGCTGCGGAATGACCGTCGAATTCGCTGTACATGCTTGACAGAGAGGCCTGTCCTGTTGAGGGGACTCCCATCTTCAAGGGTGAGAACTGCCAGCGCCCGCTTATATTCGTCGATGTTTTCAGTCTTCGCCATGAATGCTTCAATAGTGGCGAGTTCCTCGGGTGTAAGCATGTCATGAGAAGATTAACACACTTTACAAGAAATTAAAAGGGCTCATTGGAGCATTTCAGAGTGTTATGCGAATAGATGAGAGCCAAAACCCAAGAAAATTCAAACAAGACACAAAGAAACGACGATGCCACGGCAACCAAATAGTTAAAACAAATAGCCTTACTTTGACATAGAGGGGAGTTAGACGTCTAGCGCACGAGCCCTATTCGATATAGAAACAGGCGACTGAAGTGATAGTCTCGCAATTAATAATTTAATCGCTATCCCATTAATAATTTAGACGATAGAGACAATTGATGAGCTTTAGCCTGTCCTGTTTGCCGAGATTGCCTTTATTGCTCGAGCAAGTAATACGATCCTATCGCGAACTTCGCCTTCCAGTTCGTCTATATACGCCCTTGAAAGATTTGACTTTGCATCTTGAAGGTAGATATGAAGTCGACCATGTGCCATATTTGCACTATTGAACTCATCGAGGAGCCCCCATTTTTCAAAACGTCGATCGAACCAATCCCCTAGCCCACATGAGGCATCTGTGGAACTTAGGAATCGACTATTGGTATGAAAGTGCTGAAAGTGCAAGAAGTGGCCTATCAGCTCAAAGTCTTCCACTGGTAAAGCCACATCCAAATTGGGTTTTATTGGTTGATTTCGTATAATCGAAATGCTTTCGCCAAGGTCTCTTGGTCTACCATATAGATATCCTTGAGCAAACTTACCGCCAAGGGTCACCCAGAGTTCTTCTTGGGCTCGGCTTTCAATTCCTTCTAAAACGACCCTTGCGTTCGCGAGTCGCCCAAGCATCAATAAAGAGCTAAATACAGCATAGGTATTTGGATCATTATCAGCCTCTAAGAGGAAAGACCTGTCTATCTTAATCTCATCCACAGTCAACTTAGCAATCGAAGAAAGAGAGGTAAATCCACTGCCAAAATCGTCCATGGAGATCCTAAATCCACTGCCCTTAAGTGCTGAGATTCTAAGACGAGCTTCTTCAAAATCCTCAATTGCTACATCTTCAGTTATCTCGATTACGAAGGATCTGCTCCTGGAAGATAGGGGCTCTAAGTCATTCTCAAAGTCCGAACCAAGAAAGTGCGACGGTGAAAAATTCAACGAGAGATCCACTGCCTCTAGCCCTTGACGATCCAAGATCTCTCGCGCGGATCTGGCTCTTTTGATCAGATACCTGCCAACACTTCGAGCTAAAACGGGATTGTTTTTAAGCTCTCCAATGACTACCGAGGTCTCAAAGCTTCCCCAGCGAAGTAGCATCTCTAACCCACAAACATCTCCCGTAGAAATTTGGACCTTAGGTTGATATTTGAAGCTAACTACACCTTTTTCAATCGCATCAGGCAACTTTTCACGAACTGAGTTCCGCACACCTACGCTACGAGCGACTTCACCACCATAGAACTTAAATTGATCTCCACCTCCTGATTTGGCTGCATATAGAGCTTCGTCTGCTTTAGCTAAGAGGGAGTCGAAAGAAGCGTCATCCAAAGGTGCAAAAGCCCATCCAAAGCTACCCGTAACGCTCAGTTCAAACGTGCTATCACGGATCAAGTCACTAATTCGATCTACAAAACTTGAAATCTCGCTTACATCTTGGATTCGAAGGCAAAAGCCAAACTCATCACCACCCAAACGAGCAACGATTTCGCTACTGCGAGATGCTTCCAAAATCTTCTGACTCAAGACTTTTAGATATCGATCCCCAGCCTGATGGCCAAAAGAGTCATTCAAATCCTTAAAGCCATCAAGATCCAAAATTCCAATGGCAATAATCTCATCTTTTCTATTTTCAAGCGCAATCGCGCATTGGTACTCAAAAGCAGCTCGATTGCCGATACCAGTCAAAAAGTCCATACTAGCTAAGGTGCTCAGACGGGATCGCTCTTGGTTGAGACTCACTTTGAGATCGATCTCACCAAATCCATGCTCAATCATCATCGCTACCGTCTTTATCATCTGTACAACGGAGTCAGATAGAGCCTCAAGCTGATTAGAGGTAACAATCAAGACTCCAAATGCGCGACCGTCCCGCCGAACAGGAGCGGCTACCGCCGAAATCCATCCATTTGAGTGCAGAAGCTTATGCCAATGGGCCAGATCGACATCCCTATGGTTACGATCGCAGACTTGAACCGAATCCCCGAAGGCCAACTTGGCCAAAACTGATCTCTTTTTTTCTAACTCAAACGCGACTAACAACCGATCAAATTCATCCACTGCGATTCCACTGGCTGCCACGGTTCTTAGGGTTCGCAACTTCCTATCCCTCTTTAGAAAGATTCCGGTGCTAAAAACTCCCTTGGAGACAAGCGCTTTGCAGAGTGGGTCCAACAACTCTTCCTCGGTCAGCGCAGAAACAAGCACTCCTGCACTTTCGAGCAAAGTCTCATTTAGCTCGGCCAGCCAGCGAGAAGTCTCCTTTGCAAGGTTCGCACGGGCTTGGGTGACGGAGCTCTCTTGAATATTGACGAACTCACCGATCAAGTGATCGTCGACTAGATTGTCTTCTTCGTCATATGCAAGTAGTGCCATAACTCCGATTCCATATTCATCTTTTACAATGGGAACTCGAATCAAAGTTGAATGCTCGAAGTTGGCCATAATGGCTGGTCTAAGGGACATAGATGCACTTCCGGCAACTGGCACCCCTGGGGTTACTACTACTTTCCTCGTAATAAGCGACTCAACAAGGGGGTATCTAAGTTCATCTCCAGCCCCGAAGGTCATCGTCCAGCCATCAAGGATCATTTGAGTCTCTGGATCAACAAATCCGTATGCGACCCTAAGGGTACTGTCCTCGTCATGACGAAGAAAGATCGCAGCTCCTGCAACCACTTCGTCTTGAACCAACGCTTGTGTCGCCTCTTTGATAATCTCAATTTCATTTACTGATTCAGAAAATAAGATCTTTGCACGTATAGATTTGGCGGACTCCAAACGTCGATTGCGAACCATGACAGCTCTCGCCTGAAAGATTCGGTCCAGTTCTTTACCCAGTGCATCAACTATTGGACTAATTCCTCCAGGAATAACTGAATTTGCATGAAGCGATATCGCGATCGCTCCAGTCCGAGCCTGTGAAATCCTAAATGGGAAGTAGATCCTACCTTGGCGGATATCAGAATCTATTCTTGGATGGCTCGAATCATAAGCCTCCAGAAACTGGGTCTCATCGACATATTGCCAGCCCGGTGATTGCACCACTACATCACCGCGACGGATCGAATCAAACGCCCCAACCATTAGATCTTGTGAGTCGAAAAGAGCACTTGAGGAAAGTGAACACTCATGACCGCCACTAGCAACTCGGGTGACCCGATCGTCAAAGCCCGTGCTAATTGTTCCATATGCCACAAATATTGTTACGCGATGAGCATCCAAATATTTTGTGACACAATTAGCCAAAGAGTCGAAAAGACTCTGCTCTGACAGGGCGCAAAACGAATCAAAGTCTCTCGATATCTGGATAAATAAGTTATACAATCCGTCACAATAGGCGGTTTCAGCTCGAATTATCTCCAAGTGAGCCTCTCTGAACTCTACCTCATGGAGATCGATCGCGCGTAACCAACGATCTTTTGGAATCCGGTTTTGATTCCCTAAAAAAGAACGAAGTCGATCCAGGAGCTTCTCATGATTTACAAAGTCACCTAAAAGCTGCTGTCCATCCAAATAAATACCATAAAGACGAAGACGATCCTCTAGCTCGCTTTCGATCAGGGGATGTGCCTTCTCATCGCAACCACCTTCTAGCTCAACAAGATGGATATAGACGGATCGGACGAATCGGTTCACGATGGAGTTCACCGATTGATCTAGGGGAACTTCGGTCATGTCAAGTACCTGTTGGAGTAAAAAATCCGTAATTGTCTTTGTTGGCGAATCGATATTCGTCAAATTATCATTGGAGTCGATAGGAATCTCCCCCTGTTAAAAAATTATGCTAAAAGCCGATAATTATTCTCGTCTCAATAGAAATTTGAAATCAATATTTCGAAATTTAAAGAGGCCATAATCCATGAGCAAATAACTCTTTAATCAGACTATCACTATTCAATCAAAGATGAGGAATATCACCCAAAGAGATAAAAATTACATGACAAATAGAACGATAAAGCCATCTCGATCACACTGATCACGTTGATCACCGTGATCACGTTGAATCAACCACTAATTACAACCCACTAGTCTTAAACCGCTACTCCTAAACCCATCAACCATAGGCAGAGCTGCAAGATCCAAGACTAATTACTAAATGGCTATGGGGCATGCAAGAGCCCATCTCATAAGCAATCTTGAGCAAAAAGACAATCGGCTTCATTGTTTATTAAATACCTACAGATGTGGCGAGGGTACAATTGGCCAATCTATCAAATAAATGGGCAAAAAGTTGAACGCTATCTCAGGATCAACGAAGAAATACTGCAATAAAGTCGCGCCAAAAGCCATTTAAATAATGCGAAGGTGGGTAATGCATAGCAGCTAGCAAGTTACTTCCCGATGTGCCACGAAGAGGGGAGTAGGAATAGGATGCAAAATTTACCCAATAGGGATTCATGTCAAGTTGCATTCCTCGAACCGCTCCAGCCCAAACCAGTACATTACCAAGAGCCGCCGGGGACAGTCCAGGTCCACCAACCCATATCAAAGCTCCATTTGCGGTTATCCCAAGTCCACTCCGCCAGGTATATAAAAGATTACCTAAAGAAAACCCCCATGTTACAAGCGGATCATAGGTAGCACTTGGCAGGACGGCGCCACCTGAGACTAGAGGAATCAGGTTCTGTCGAACCGCATAGACATTAGGCGACATCGAAACGTCCACGCCCCAAGCCCCAATATCAACAGTTCCATTGCGGAAATTTACGACCGAAGCCGCTCCGTTTACTAGCGGTTGGCCATATTTTCCGCCCTGGTACCAACCTCCCTCAGATTGGTTGAATAAGAATCCCCCTTCAAATGCCGCAATCAGTGAAGGTTGGAGTGACGGAGGTATTGCTCCCTGATTTGGCCAGCTACCGCCTGGCTGAGATGTTCCAGCATAGAGTGACAATCTTGCATAATCTTGATTTATCCATGCAACCGCCACCTGTGGAGCCCCAGCATAAGGAGTGACATAGGTGGCAAAGGTGGCATAGCCTGGGCCAGCGTTGGTACCAATAGGCGACCACGTACCTTCAGCGCTAGATGCTCCGGGTACAATTGGCTTGAGATTCAGGGGGGAATACCAAATCTGGGGATAGGATCCCAAAGTAACGCCATGAGCATTCCATAACGCTAGGGGTCGCGGAATAAAGCCATTATGTGTAGAGACTCTGGGAAACTTGACTTTGGAGCTCGCATAAGCGGCTTTTGGAGCCGACATCATTCCGAATAATAAAAACAGGAGAAGCAGAACTCTGCCAAGGTACCTTATCGACCCGTTTCGAGGTTGAGACCTTCTCTCTAACCTCCACTTTTCCAATAAACCTACAAAGCTAGCTACAGAACTGATTCTCTTCAATCTAACGTGCACTCATAATAAAAACTGGGGCATCAAATGCCAACTATTAATATCGCCAATTAGGTAAACAAGTTTATTAGTAGTCCAGGACATAGGTGAGCTCCTGGATCTTCCTATTATCAAATTCGGTTACCCTATCAAAAAATTGGCTCACCTAGACACTACTATCCGTACTTTCATTTGGCACACGGGGCCGAGGACCGGGAGTCATTTTCCCACGCAGATGAGCCTTAATGCAACTACCTCTAGCAGCACCTTGGTCCCAAAAGAGCCACCATAACATAGGTGGGATCCCTATGATCGAATTAGCTCAACCCGCCACAGTGGCGCCCTTCAATCTAGGAACCTTCAATGGCTAATAAATTTGAAAACATTAGATCAAGAGTGATCCATATAGCCATGAAATATGCAATAGAGTTAGGGTTGATAGATCAGCGAGGTTTACGATGATCGTAGTTCCACTTATTTTACTAGCATTTATCGTTCTCATTATCGCAGTTGGACTGCACCTAGGACCGCATTCATCGGTCGGGGCTGGCATTGCCTCAATTGTCTTTGCCGCGGTGACGATACTATCGATTGCCACCAGCACATCGTCGATCTCGATCATCATCTACATTGCCATCTTTGTAATCGCCCTAGGCACCACGGCCTTGGGCATCAAAGGAATTCTGTCCAAGCCCAAAGGCGCCATCGATATCATCCATATGAACCTTTGGGGAAAAACAGGTCTGGCCACAACCGATCTCAATCCTACGGGAACGGTCTCGGTCCAAGGAGAAAGTTGGAGCGCTATCGCCATGGGAGAGGCAATCGAAAAGGGCTCAAAGATCTTTGTGGTCGAAGCCGACCAAATTCACCTAAAAGTAGCGCTGGATCCCCTAGAACTAGCTCCCTTCGTCGATGAATCGCGCCTCGACCCAACTCAAAACAACAAGGGGAATAATGAAAACAATAATTGAAATCGTCGTAGGCGTGGTGCTGCTAGGAGTTATCGTTAGAACTTTATTTTCGACCTTCAAAATAACCAGGGACTACCAGAGACTGGTCGTTTTTCGTTTAGGGAAGTCAAGCGGAGCTAAAGGTCCGGGCTTGATAATGATAAATCCAATTACGGATCGTATCTCTTTAGTGGATCTTCGTGAACAGTTTCTCGAGATCCCACATCAAACTGCCATAACAAAAGATAACGCTCCGATCTCAATCGACTTCATAATGTTTTATCGGGTCTTTGATCCGGTTACCTCTGTAGTAAACATCAGAGACTTCTCCGGGGCTGCGTTAAATATCGCAGCAACGACCTTGAGAAGCGTGGTAGGAGATATGGCCCTTGACGACGTCCTATCCAAAAGGGAGGCAATGAATACCTCACTAAGAGTCAAATTAGACGAAGTCACCGAACGATGGGGTGTGAAGGTAACCAACGTTGAAGTACGAGAGATAAACCCGCCACCGGCAGTTCAAGAGGCTATGACGAGACAAATGTCAGCCGAGCGGACTAGGCGTGCTGTGGTCACTGAATCCGAAGGTAAAAAGCAGGCCGCCATCACGGTTGCAGAGGGTCAAAAACAGGCCGACGTACTATCGGCTGAAGGCGCCCAACAGGCTGCAATCCTCACAGCTGAGGCGGAACGTCAATCGGCAGTGCTACGTGCCGAGGGACTTGCAAGCGCGCTCTCTGTCATTGGTGAAATCGCCAAAGGCACTGATCCAAACACAATACTGCTCCAATATCTAGGCGCACTCAAAGAACTTGCAAATTCACCATCGACCAAGATCTTATTTCCTATGGAACTTACCAATCTTTTATCTGGAGTTAGAGATATCGTAGAACGCCAATCGCCAGGCAACTCTAACACCCTGCGAATCACAAAAGATGCCGTCTAAATATTCATTTGAAGTATCCGTGGAAACCCATCCACGGATACTTCAAATACCATAAAGAGATAGCACTCTTACCACAGCCCCAGCAAGTAAGGCGAAATCAGTGAGCCACGTCGATACTTGCCTAAATCAAAAACGATTCCTCATAGGCCAAACTAGCGCGATCGATCAGTGAACTTTGCGGTTGGATTCCACCAGTTTGCATCTCCCATCACACGGATAATTGCTGGAACTAAAATTCCGCGGACCAACGTCGCATCCAAAACGACAGCGCCACCTGTTCCCACTCCAAAGACTTGAAGAAAGCTCAGTGACGAACTTCCAAAAGAAAAAAACGTCACCGATAGAATCAATGCCGCAGTTGTGATTATCCCTCCCGTATGAGACATGCCGTTGATAACCGCACTTATAGTATCTAGACCTTGGTCGTGGCCCTCTTTGATTCGAGAGAGCAGAAATACCTCGTAATCTATTGAAAGACCGAAACTTAGACAAAACATTAAAACCAAGAGTTGAGTCGGTAGAGGCTGAGGTGTGAAACCTAAGAAGCGCAAGGCATGGCCCTCCTGAAAGACCCAAACCACAAAACCAAAGCTAGCTGCAATGCTGAGACCATCAAGAACGAGAGCTTTCAAAGGCAGAACAAAGCTCCGCGTAAATAAAAATAGCAGGATAAACGTACCCAATGAAATAAGAGCGATAGCTAGTGGAAGAGATCTAGCAATAGAGCTGTTTTGGTCGATCAAGGTCGCGGTAAAACCTGAAATATAGGATCTGCCAGCACCTGGCACCAGCGTTGCTTGCACCTTGTGGACAATGCTCTGAGCTTGGGGCGAAAGATCGTTTGGGGCAAACGAAACGTCTAACAACGATGCATTGAAATTGACCATTGGGCCATGAGATGATGCATTGGCACGATTAGATCCAGGGATAAGAGTACCATTTTGATAGATCCCCACTTGGCACAAGACTTGGCTTACCCCAGCTATCTCGCTGAGTTGCTTGGCATAGCTTTCGTCGCTACTTGAAGATAGGGCCGTGGAGGTCACAACATTTATAAAATTATTTTCATTGAATGGAAAGTCCGTAGCCAAAATCTTTGAAAATTGTCGGGCTGAAGCATTGATAGGAAGGGAATTCTGATCAGGAGTTCCAAAGTGAATGTTCATCAATGGTAAGGCTGCGATGAGAAGAACTCCTACGACAGGCACTCCGGAGCGGAAAGGTCTCGAGGTAACCACAGTCGAAAGTCTTCGCCAAGCATGAGATTCGCCTTCGAGATTGATTGCCTTTGCAAAGAGTGCCAAAGAGTTCACTCTCTCTCCCAGAAGGACTAAGACACTGGGTAAAAGCAGCAAAGCCGCTAGCGCAGAGAGAAAGACTACAGCTATCCCCGCAAAGCCAAAACTTCGAATAAAGTAGACGGGAAAGGTGATCAAAACAGCCAGCGAAACCGCTACCGTAAGGGCTGAAAAAAATATAGTTCGCCCCGCGGTCTCAATCGTACGTTCGATCGCTTCCAAAGCGTCATAGCCCAGAGCGAGTTCCTCTCTGAAGCGGCTTACCACTAAAAGCGAGTAGTCGATGGAAAGTCCAAGCCCCAGTGCAGTAGTCATGTTGAGCGCAAAGATACTTACGTGAGTAGTACGAGCTAAGAAATAGAGGACGGCTAAGGTCATTGGGATCGAGGCCAACCCCAACATCGCAGGAAGAAGTGCTGCAACCACACTGCCAAAGGCTACTAGCAGTAACAGAAATGTTATTGGAATAGCGATGGTTTCGGCTTTTTTCAAATCCGAGGTGGTCTGATTGGTTATCTCATTTCCAATCTGACTAAATCCACCGACTATGACTGAGACGTCGGAGTAAGAGGCGTTAGGACCTCTCGGTAAAATCTCCTTGACTATGGAAGCGGTAGTTGCCGAATAACCCATAGAAGTCTTACCTTTTACGGTTATTAAGATCAACCCTTCACTTTTATTACTCGAGACCAGGCCAGACCCACCTGGTCCGATAAAGCTCTCTATTGCAGAAATAGACGAGTTAGAGCGAAGCTTCGACAAGATCTCTGATGCTGACCTCATAGAACTTTTAGATGTAATAGCTCCGTTCTTTGCCCGAATAACAAACCCCAGATTAGATGGCTGACCAAATTCCTTGGCAAGAAGGTTACTGGCAACTTGTGAAGGTGCATTTGCTGGTACATAGCCACCTGATCGCAGATATCTTGAGGCATGCAAACCAAAAAAACCAAAGACGCCCAGAAGACAAACCCATGTGAATATGACCCGGAGCGGATGTGCAATTACAATTCGCTTTAGCCACCTATACAATATAAAATCCCATCGCGAGGGACGATTCTTCTCGGGAGTTATCCCAAAAAGCCAAACCATAGCGCTCACCATGCACTACTTGTTCATCTCGGAAGGAATACATGGATCTTTATCTTATTCACCTTGATCCATGGTCGCTCGAGATGCCCGAAAGCTTTGCCAAGATCAAAATATGGTTAAAAGATAAAGTCTGACAATATCTTTGCATAGCTGCTGCTAAATGAGACTTTGAATCTCCAATCCCATGGGCAAGTTAGCTCTATGCGGCACACGCGCCAGTGCTAACTGCAGAGGTGGAATTAGCCGCCTTGGCAATCGATTGAGATACGGCTGGCATAGCGAGTGCGAATCCCACATCTGGATTAGTAGTCGACCTAGAAAATACGACCCCAATAACTTGGCCTTTAAGATTGACGATAGGTCCCCCAGAGTTACCTGGGCGCACAATCGCCTCAAGCTCATAGACCAGTCGATCGGTGATGGATTGGTTGTAGATATCTCGACCCTGGGCTGTAAAGGCATCCATTACGCCCGCACTGGAGGTTGTAAGTGGCCCACCACCCGGATAGCCAAGAACTACGCCCTGTTCACCTCGAGCGGCCACTGAAGTTGCAATCGGCAAAGAAGCATCTGCCAATCCCGTAGTCCGCAATATTGCAATGTCAAGTTTTGGATTAAAATAGACCACCGAGGCTGGGTGCTGACCAAAAGCGTCCATAATCGTAATTCCATGGGTTCCAGCCACTACGTGCGCATTAGTTACAACTTCGTTACTAGCAATCACGAAGCCAGATCCCTCTTGAATCTGGCCGCATCCTATCCCTTCGATCTTGACGACCGACTTCTCCACGGCGGCGGTCACAGAATTTATCTGACCTTGACTTGGGAGAGCTACGGGTCCGGCAACAGCTGGCGGAAGCGCCGCAAAGACAGACGGGAAACCCGCCGAGTCGACAAAACCTTGAATTCTAGTAAAAAGGCTCGGAGCCGGAGGCATCACGCCCGTAATACCCTTTACAATTCTTGAACCAGCAACTTGGGCAGATAGACCTGCTAGTGGTATGTTTACCGCAATTGCAGACGTTACCCAAACAACAAGTAAAGTTGCAACTACAGCGACCCCACCACCAATGGCCGAGTCAACACCGCCCAAATGAAAACGACTCAAATTTTTCGAAGCTATATTCCCTAGATGACGACCAAAGCCACCAACGATCGATGCAAATCCAAAGAGAATTAAAAGTAAAACGACAGTACGCAAAAAGCTAGATGAAATCAACCCAGCCACGCGAGGTGCTATTAGTGCTCCCAGAAAGAGACCGATCCAAAATCCACCATACGAACCTAGCTGAACTGCCGCACCAAGTTGCCCACCACGAATAGCGGCATAGCCAACGCCGATCAGAATAATTAGGTCAATCCAATTGAAACCCATTACTGTCGAAATAATCCAAATTTGGGACAAGAACAACTGCGTACCTTAAGGCGATCCTAGCGCGAAACACGCTTCTTTGATTTTATGTCTTATTTAGCGATTTCGTCAGTGCAATTACCTAAGAGATAGTAGTCATGCACCTAAAAGCCATCATAAACCTTCATGGCTGGCAGATAAGAGCTCCAACTGGGTATCGATCTGCTCCTTTTCAACTGGCTGTCCAATATGATAGCCCTGAACCTTATCGATCTCCAACGCACGCATGATTCGAATCTGTTCCGCGCGCTCAACACCGATACCAACAACCTCCGCATCAAGGCTATGGGCGAGCTTTACCAATCCGCCCATGACACGGTAGGAGCGTTCGTTTTCTCCAAGTGACAGAACAAGCGATCTATCAATTTTGACTTGGCTGACCGGATATCGCGAAAAGATTCCGAGCGCAGAAATACCTGCCCCAAATTCGTCAACGCTCAAAGAGACTCCATATTCGCTCAACCTCTCAATCGACGCGTGGCTACGAGACTTTGGATCAAGGTCAAGCGCTCCAAGTTCGATAAAGATGCGATCCTTGGCGATAGTGACATTATCTAGCTGTGAAATAAGTGCTTCGACGACGTCGGGCTCGTCTAACTCGTCACCAGACAGATTGATCCCCATGGTCAGCAGCTGATCTGGATAGAGTTGAGACCATGAAGTCAATGCAGACAGAGCTGCAGCTCCTACCTGGGTACCCAGCCTCGGAAGTCGACCGATCTCTTTTGCAACTGGTATAAATTCGATCGGCGAAATCAGCCCCCGCTCAGGATGGTGCATCCTTACCAGTGCTTCGACGCCACAGATTCTTCGGTGTGCTAAAGAAATAATGGGCTGAAATAGGACAACGAGCTCTGATGAGTCGATAGCACGTCGCACAATATTTTCAAAACTTCTCCGATCCGTTGCGCTCGAGGAGCGGAGGTCGCTGTAATACTCCACCTTGCTCGCGCCGCGCGCCTTGGCCCTATCGCGAGCCGCCATGGCCTGAGACAAAAGATCTTGCCCGCTAAAGTCTGAATTAGTCACGATGGTAACCCCAACACAAGCGGTCACGACCACTTCTTCGCCATCTGGAGCAACCACAGGCGTATCCAAAATTGACCTTAGCGTCCGGGTGACCATCTCCACCTGCGCGACCTCAGTTATGCCTATGCACAAAAGACCGAAGCGGTCCTTCTCGATATGCACAAGAGGAAACACTCCTCCAAGTGCATCTTCAAATCGATGCGCCACAACCCCTAATACTGAATTCGAGCCACTCACACCGAGTGCGCTTTGAATTATGGCGAACCGGTCTATGTCAATTACAAGAAGGGCCAAACCGCCGACTTCAACGCCAACAACAGATTGAATTCGCTCATATTCATAAAAGAGATAGTCCAGTCCGTACAACCCGGTAACACTTTGAATCTCAAACGAAACCATTGGTTGAGCGTCTCTTGGACCCAAAAGATCATCTTGGTCTTGCAGCAATGCTATATCAATCATAATTTGAAGTTCCTCGTCGGTTTGGCTCCTACCTGCGACTCGGAGCACCATCTCTCGATATTCACTAGAAGCATCCAATAGGCGAATAGAGATTTCACCTAAAACACCACTCGACCAAAAGTCATCGACCACCTGAGCATATAAAAATTGGTCCTCGGGGTGAATTAGCGATATGAAATTAACCATCTCTAGATCACTTTGGCCATAACCTGTAATCGAAGTTATCTCAGGGGTACAGGAGGCAACCATCCCTGATGAAAAGGAGATTATAAGGCGTGTCCATGCCATCCCGACCTCAGAATTCAGATAAGATACGCTCGTCAAGCACACACCGCCCTTATGAATTTAGTTAACACGCCCGAAGCAACTTCAATTAGAGAGCTCTTGACCCACAAATCCAGTCGACAACAAAACTCCTCGAAGGGGTTTTTTGGATTTCCACCGCCCGTTCCCGAATCTATAGTTTTATCGGCATCGAAAATACTAAAACTGAGCAAAAACGAGAAATAATTAAAATTGAATGAGATCTTTGAGTTAAAAATAAATTAAAAATTATTCTTTCGCCTTATATCTCGACAGTTGCCAGCCAAATAACGCCTTTGCCTGGTCATTATGAAAATTATTATATCTTTTTTTACGGATATAAACATAAATCTCAAATGAATATCACCAAAGAAAATAGACTCCCTTGAAGCCATATTGGGACAATTGCTTTTCTGATCTTTAGCCAAGGCGCCACTTGCCAAAACCAAACTAAGATCACCGTATCATTCCAATGTGCCCTTCTCATAGGCCATTCCTCACAAAGGGGAAAAAGTGCTAACCCTAAAGGCAAAACCACATAAAAACGCGAGGACGAACCAAGGCAATCCTTGTAGTGAGCCAACTGAATCACGTCCTCATATGCCTCTCAATTCATAAAAGTACCAGCTCACATTGATAACTAATTGAATCGACGGCCATGCCCCATGGATATCAAAATAAATTCGACGATCGAAAAGCTTTAATAAATTGGTGGCTTACACCTCTAACTTTACCCCAAAGTAATCTCTTACTATTGCCATCTCGAAGAGTTTAAATAGCCATTTGATGCCATTCAATAGCTATTACATATGATCGATCAGATTCCTCGTATCTATTGCAATGCCGCCTGAGGTATCCTTTGTGGCACGCTCATGGCACACAAAGCTAACCAATTCACCTCCAGCGCGAAAACTGATTAGAAGTGGGTCGAATCAGGAGGTTTCATAGGCCTCTTGGAGGTCCCCACTCTTATGGTAGTCATCTGCATCTGGGCCTACGTGACGATTTAAACCCAAAATTCAAAGACCGCGCACCTCATAAAGTGAAAGTTCCAACTCCTAGTGATCGCCACCTTGTAAATAGAACAAATAGAATCAGCCATTCAACCCAAGTGAAAGCTTACAACTAAGAACCACCCCCGATACTTTGGGTTTCCATGGCCAAGGCTTGAGCATTTCTAAAGGCAATCATTCTACATAGTCGCCATGGATCCACAAAGACATCTAAAATCCGCATTCGAAAGACAACCTGGGAGTCAATATCCAAAGCAACACCCGAGCGAAAACAAAGGTCTCCATATGGATTTGTTCCCCTCGAGACGGCCATAGCGTGGCACAATGCTCCATCGGGATCTAAAAATAAGCCATAAGACGAATTGGGAAAGTCGTACCCCTCTTTGGCTGGTCCAACCAAGACGGCTATTGATGTAACGTCTATGCGATCTAGCGCGATAGAGACCGATGAAAGGGTTTCGAATTCAAAACGATCTGCTGGAGAAGATAGTCCGGGAAAGAAGAATAGGGCCGCGGTGACGCTGCCGTAAGGGGGTCGGCCCTTATCGGTGTTCTCTTTGTCGATGCAACCATTCAAATATGAATCGTTCAAGTCACTCGGGTTGCTCACCTTCAACAAAATAGTACAGACAAAGCCATTCAAGCCAATTCTCCCTGAATGGAAAGTCCAATAGCCAATTACCTTCTCTTTTGTGTTATCTTGGTAAAAAATAACTCAGATGTCAGGCTTTATGGAGACACCAATCAAGAAAAAACACCCTAACTCAAACCTAAGGCATCCCACCCCAAGGAGATAGCCTCTATGGCTAATGGCTAATGGCTAATGGCTAATGGCTAATGGCTAATGGCTAATGGCTAATGGCTAATGGCTACAAAAAGTAGCTAAAAGCGAGCAAGCGCCATAAGCTCAATTACTAACCGTCAATTATGGTTCAATTAGAAACTTTGGAGATCACCTGTGCTTGCATCTGCATTAGATGGAATTCGGCTATCGTTACACGTCCTAGCGGCCACAATCTGGGTCGGTGGACAATTTACCTTGGCAGGATTGGTGCCGAGCCTCCGGGGAGCAGGAGAGGGCGTCGCAAATATAGCAGCAAAGGCCTTTTCACGCATCTCATGGCCCGCCTATGGTGTGCTAATAATTACAGGGTTTTGGAACGTCGCGACCTTTAATATGAACCACACTACAACGCCTTGGAAGGTAATACTGGGAATTAAATTGACAGTGGTGGCCATTTCGGGCATATCTGCTTACGTCCACACCAAAGCCAAAACACCCGCAAAAGCCGCGCTTTGGGGCTCTATCTCGGGAACTTCAGCCGCAATCACTCTAATCCTCGGTGTCTTTTTAGCTGGATAGCGCCAATAAAAGATGACCGATCACCAATTGCGAACAAAACATCACCATCCTTAGCCTTCAAGGCAACCACTTCCCTAAATCCCAATCAATAGAATTTGGATGGGGTCAAAGTTTCCAAAGGCAAATAATCGCTTTGCTAGAACACTAGGGTCAAACTGGGTTAGCCCAGTTTGACCATGAGTAAGACAAACCATCAGCTCAAAGGCTTGATGAGATCATCACTTAAACTTTTAGGCAATGCAAACTATGAAGCCATACATAAGCGCAATCAATCAAGGAAAAGACCAAACAGACCTAATCGACTTCAGCTACTTTTCCTTAAAATGAAGGCCAAAAGTCCATGGATCATCATCTCTAATCATCGAATCGACCAAACCTCAAGCATGGAACTTTTGGTGGGCAAACAAGCCTTGAAGTGAAATCAAAAACTAAACTAAACAAAAACTAGCGCAGAACGACCCGGGATCAACCATAACTAGTGGACTAAGCAAAGACTCAAACCCTCTGCATCGATGATTAGACCGAAGATGAGATCATAGGCGATAAGATTACTAGCCACATACTTTGGGCCAATGAAGTCCCGGCAAATTACAGCGCGCTATAACGTATTTACGAAGCCAACTGCACACCTGGGAGCAATTCATTTGGAACAGAACTTAGATCCTCGGATCAATCTGAGCAAAACACTTTACTCACCTGACTTTGAACACGACGCATGCGGCGTCGCCTTCGTCGTGAATATCAAAGGCGTGCGGTCAAACCAAATCATCAAAATGGGTCTGACCGCTCTGGCCAACTTAGAGCATCGAGGAGCATCGGGCGCAGAACCCGACACCGGTGACGGAGCCGGCATTCTCATCCAAATACCCGATTCATTCTTTAGAGAAGTGGTTGATTTTGACCTTCCAAGAGTTGGAAGATACGCTACCGGACAGATATTTTTTCCAAAAGAGACAGATCCCAGTGTCGTCAAAGATCAACTCGCAAAGCTTGCCGCCTCCGAAGATTTGACAATAATTGGATGGCGAGAAGTTCCAATCGACAATTCAAGCCTGGGTGCTGGCGCTCTCATGGCAGAGCCACATATAGAGCAGATCTTTATCACCGGTGCCGCAATGGAGCTAGAGGGCATCGACCTTGAAAGAAGTGCTTTTGTATTTAGAAAAAGAGCCGAGCACTCTATAGAAGATATTTACTTTCCATCCCTGTCGACTCGCACCTTTGTATATAAAGGAATGCTCACAACGCCACAGGTCAGTGAATACTTCGTTGACCTGAGAGATCCACGCCTAGAATCGGCGTTGGCACTTGTTCATTCACGATTTTCAACCAACACCTTCCCGTCCTGGTCCTTAGCGCATCCCTATCGCATGATTGCACACAATGGTGAAATAAACACCCTAAAGGGCAACCGAAACTGGATGAGAGCACGAGAAAGTCTTCTGCAGTCGGATCTATTTGGCGATGACCTGTCACGCATCTTTCCGATCGCCACACCAGGCGCATCTGACTCAGCCTCCTTCGACGAAGTTCTTGAACTGCTCAATCTCGGAGGCAGGTCGCTTCCTCATGCTGTTTTGATGATGATACCAGAAGCTTGGGAAAACCATAAGACGATGGATCCCGCCAAGAGAGCATTCTACGCCTACCACTCTTGCCTCATGGAGCCATGGGATGGGCCGGCTTCTATAGCATTTACAGACGGTAGTGTCGTCGGCGCTGTATTAGATCGAAATGGATTGCGACCCTCGCGTTATTGGGTTACCAATAACGATCTTGTTATCATGGCAAGCGAAGTCGGAGTTCTCGATATCAATCCAGGATCTATCATCCAAAAGGGACGTCTACAACCCGGCAAGATGTTTCTGGTCGACACCGTCCGAGGCCGAATCATCTCCGATGAAGAGATAAAGTCCGAATTAGCTAGCCAACACCCCTATCAAAAGTGGCTCGATGAAAATCTTGTCAAGCTCGATGACCTACCGCCACGCCACATGTTGGTTCCTCAGCACTCACGAATAGTAACACATCAACGCCTCTTTGGTTACACCAATGAAGAGCTGCGAATTCTAATTGCCCCAATGGCAAAAAATGGCCTTGAGGCGGTCGGATCCATGGGTTCTGATACCCCAATTGCGGTCTTATCAGATCGACCTCGTATGCTTTATGACTACTTCACGCAGCTCTTCGCCCAAGTTACCAATCCTCCATTGGATGCCATTCGAGAAGAACTCGTAACGTCGCTTTCAGGAACCGTTGGGCCAGAAGCCAACCTTTTGGAGCCAACCCCTCGATCAGTGCATCAAATCTCACTAAAATATCCAATCATCGACAACGACGAGCTCGCCAAGCTTATGTATATCGACGAAGAAGGTGGCGCTGAAGGGTTTTCAACCAAAGTCATCGACGGTCTCTATGAGGTCTCAGGTGGGGGCGCCGCTATGGAACGTTCGCTAGCCGCAATACGAGAAGAGGTCACTCAGGCCATCAACGACGGCGCGAATATCTTCATCCTCTCGGATCGACATGCCGACAAAGACCTAGCTCCAATTCCTGCCCTTTTGCTTACATCGGCAGTTCATCACCATCTAATTCGTACAAAGCGTCGAACTGCAGTTGCTTTGATCGTGGAGACCGGAGAGGCTCGCGAAGTCCATCACATGGCCCTACTCATTGGCTTCGGCGCTGCGGCAATAAACCCATACCTCGCCTTTGACTCGATCGTTGACATGATTAGAGAAGGAACCCTCTCGGACATATCTCCACATCGAGCAACTCACAACTACATCAAAGCGGCGGCCAAAGGCGTACTCAAGGTCATGTCCAAGATGGGCATCTCTACTGTGGCATCCTACACAGGAGCTCAGGTCTTTGAGGCGATTGGTCTCTCCTCGGCCTTCATAAAGGAATATTTCGAAGGCACCCCATCTCGAATTGAGGGTATTGGAATTGAAGAGGTAGCCAAGGAGGTGGCAGCTCGCCACCATGTTGCATATCTCGATCGCGAGGCTGAATTAGCCTATCGAGACCTCCCCATTGGGGGTGAATATCAATGGAGACGTGAAGGCGAGTATCACCTTTTCAATCCTGAAACGGTCTTCAAGTTGCAACATGCAACTCGCAATAAGCGCTTCGACATCTTCTCTGACTACTCACGTCTTATCGACGACCAATCACGACATTTAGCGACCATTCGAGGACTTCTCAAATTCAAAACTGGAGCACGCCCCCCAGTCGATATCGACGAAGTCGAACCTATCTCTGAGATCGTAAAACGATTTTCAACCGGAGCGATGTCCTATGGATCCATCTCCAAAGAGGCACATGAGACCCTAGCTATCGCGATGAATCGCCTCGGTGGCAAATCCAATACCGGTGAAGGTGGAGAAGACTCCGATCGCTATACCCCTGACGCCAACGGAGACTCTCGCAAGTCTGCTATCAAGCAGGTTGCCTCAGGTCGTTTTGGCGTTACCAGCGAATATCTAGCTAGCGCCACCGATATTCAGATCAAAATGGCTCAAGGTGCCAAACCTGGTGAGGGCGGACAGTTGCCAGGAGACAAGGTCTACCCTTGGATTGCAAAGACTCGAAATTCGACTGCGGGAGTGGGATTGATCTCGCCACCGCCACACCACGATATCTACTCAATTGAAGATCTAGCTCAACTTATCTACGACCTAAAAAATGCGAACCCAAAGGCGCGAATCCACGTAAAACTGGTAGCCGAAGTAGGTGTTGGAACGGTAGCAGCTGGAGTAGCTAAAGCTCATTCGGATGTTGTTTTGATATCTGGTCACGATGGAGGTACAGGAGCTTCACCACTTACATCGCTAAAGCATGCCGGAATCCCTTGGGAGATTGGTCTAGCTGAGACCCAGCAGACCTTAATAGCTAACGGCCTTCGAGATCGAATCGTCGTACAAGTCGATGGCCAGCTGAAGACCGGCCGAGATGTAGTGATCGCTGCTCTTCTAGGAGCCGAAGAGTTCGGCTTTGCTTCGGCACCCCTGGTCGTATCGGGCTGCATTATGATGCGCGTCTGCCATCTTGATACCTGCCCAGTTGGGATAGCCACCCAAAATCCGCAACTTCGAGAGAAGTTCACCGGTACTCCTGAATTTGTCGTAACGTTCTTCGAATACATCGCACAACAGGTCCGAAGTTACCTTTCGGAGCTTGGCTTTCGCACCATTGACGAGGCGATCGGAATGGTCGAACTCCTAGACTCTACCGACGCGATAAACCATTGGAAAGCACAAGGCCTCGACTTGGAGCCAATCCTAAATACCGACCACCTCGCTTCGAACCCTCCTAGAAAAAATTCAATCAAACAAAACCACAACCTCGACCTTGCGTTAGATAACCAACTGATCGAGATCTCAGAGCCAGCCCTTACCAATAAAACACCGGTGAAGGCGACGTTTAAAATTAAAAATGTCAACCGTAGCGTAGGCACTATGCTCGGGTACGAACTCACCTCAAAATTCGCTGCTGAGGGACTTCCTGATGGAACCATAGATCTCACCTTCAACGGTTCAGCTGGCCAAAGCTTCGGGGCCTTCGTTCCCAAGGGTGTAAGTTTGACCTTGATAGGAGATGCCAACGACTACGTCGGAAAGGGTCTCTCGGGTGGACGAATAGTTGTTCGTCCCGATCCTTGCGCAATCTTTGTCGCCGAAGAGAACATCATCGCTGGCAACGTCATTCTCTACGGAGCAACTTCAGGCAAGGTATTTCTACGGGGTATAGTCGGTGAGCGATTCGGAGTACGAAATTCCGGAGCTATCGCTGTTGTTGAGGGAATCGGAGACCACGGTTGTGAATATATGACCGGAGGAAAAGTGGTCGTGATCGGGCCAACCGGTCGAAACTTCGGAGCCGGAATGTCTGGCGGCGAGGCTTTTGTTTGGGACCCAAATAGGAAATTCTCAGAACTCGTAAATACAGAGTTGGTAGATTTAGACCCGCTAGAGGATGAAGATCGACTTTGGCTTCGAAATATCCTTGCCGAACATCTAGATGCTACTGAGTCAAACAGAGCCAGATTCATTCTCGAACACTTCAACCAAGAGGTAGAAAAGTTCATAAAGGTCTTCCCAAGAGACTACAAAGCAGCTGTTCTTGCCAAGAGGCGCGAACTCGCCCAAACAAAGCGAATCTAATAAAAGGCTCTAGGGTGGTTTTCAATAACGACGAAAACCACCCTAGAGTCAATCTTTTGGTTAGCCATCGGCAAACAAAAGACTAAAAAGAGATCATGGGATCTTGAAAATGGCAAAATCCCCACTTCATCACGTACTTAAGATTTCTACAAATACATAAACCGATTCAAAGAAGAGTCAAGTTTTTACGAACGCCAACTCAAACTAGGAGAACGATCTAGATGGCTGACCCCCGTGGATTTATAAAGTTTCAAAGAAGCGGTCCAAAGCGACGACCGCCAGAACTTCGCATCGCCGACTGGAAGGAGGTCTACCTACCCTTTAGCGACTCGGAATTAAATGACCAAGCTGCACGGTGCATGGATTGCGGAATTCCATTTTGCCACCAAGGTTGCCCACTTGGAAATATCATTCCGGAGTGGAATGACCTTACCTATCGAAAAGAGTGGAGGGAAGCAATCAATCGACTTCATGCCACCAACAACTTCCCTGAGTTCACCGGAAGACTATGTCCCGCCCCCTGTGAAACCGCATGCGTGGTAGGTATCTCCAACGAGCCAGTTGCTATCAAGCTCGTCGAGCGAGAGATTATAGAACATGCCTTCGCTTTGGACCTTGTAACGCCGATAATCCCTAAAAGCCAAACCGGCAAGCGAATCGCCATTATTGGCTCTGGTCCATCCGGTTTAGCTGCAGCTCAACAACTTACCAGAGCAGGCCATGAAGTTACGGTCTTTGAGAAGGCAGATCGCCTCGGCGGCCTTCTTCGATATGGTATCCCAGAGTTCAAGATGGAAAAAGCTATCTTGGATCGTCGATTAAATCAAATGCGAGAAGAGGGGACCCATTTCTTAACCAATATCGAGGTTGGAAGGGATATCTCGGGTCCCGATCTAGAGGCCAACTTCGATGCCATACTTTTAACGATTGGATCAGAGATTCCTCGAGATCTAAACGTATCTGGGCGGAACCTAAAGGGAATATATCAGGCGATGGACTACCTACCATGGGCTAACCGTCTTCAAGAGGGCGACATCGATGAATCACCTGTCTCCGCTAAGGGTAAGAAGGTGGTGATCATCGGGGGTGGTGACACTGGAGCCGACTGCCTAGGTACCGCACATCGCCAGGGGGCAGCGAGCGTAATGCAGATCGAGATTATGCCGCGACCGCCCATCGAGCGTCCGCAGGCGAATCCATGGCCCACCTATCCTATGACATATAGGGTCTCTTCGGCCCACGAAGAGGGCGGAGTGCGCGACTATGCCATCAACACCGAAGAATTTCTCGGTGATGAAAACGCCAATCTAAAGGGAATTTCCGCCCATAAAATCGAAATGGTGCGCACCGAACGCGGATTCTCTTTTGAAAAGATCGAAGGATCAGAATTTATAATCGATTGCGATCTCGTCTTTTTAGCCATGGGCTTTGTGGGCGCAGCATCTAAGACTCTCCTTAATCAATTTGGGGTAGAGATCAATGAACGTGGTTCCATAGCAACCGACCAGAATTGGATGACCTCCAAGGAAAAGATCTTTGCGGCTGGAGATGCACGCCGTGGACAATCGCTAATAGTTTGGGCAATAGCAGAAGGTCGATCGTCAGCAAGCGCCATCGATACTTACCTAATGGGAACGACGGATTTACCCTCACCGATCGAGACTAAATCTTTTTCAATGACAATCTAGTTAAGCCATATCAGCTCATTATCGGGACTCATCCGTATTATTTCGAGCCTTTTGCCCTAGCAGTGATGGCCGATCTAAGGATCAATCACCTTTGCGACCTGGGTCATCAAATCCCAGGTCGTTATCTTCAACTTCTAAGGGCTATGACTTATTCAAACCTGAAAAACACAATTTGATCGATTAGGACCAGGGCGCATTTTAGCCATAGGCCAAAATCAAGGATTGAGACAAGATCAAGGATTAGGGAGTGTCTTGGCAATTCTTATCGGACCTTGAATCTCTTCAAAAGCTGCAGCGATCGATGGAGTCGCCAACGAAGAAGGTCCATTTGTAACCACTGCCGCACCAGCCACTAGCTCCGAGTTGCTGATTACGGGGTAGTTCGCCAAAATACCTTCGCGGTGGCCCCAACAACCACGCCCCGATGGCGAGTGACAGTCGATATTGATTGTATTGTTTGAGCTACCCGCCCAACCGTCGTTATACATCCAATCGTAGTCAGCCATCAAAACGTTTTGGTAACTGCCAGCCCAAATGCTATTGAACTGAATCCAGTTTCCATCGGCATTCGATGGATTCGGGTCTTTGCCGCTCTTAGCGCCAATCAATGAATCTGACATCAATGCAGTTGTTACTCCGACATATGGTGGTAAGCCTCGACTAGTTCTTTCAGCGTTTACTATCACCAAAACCTGCATCGCTGGGGAGAGACGCCCATAACTGAGGGGAAGGACTATCGGTGAAAATCCCTCGGCAAGGTGTCGCTTATTGATCTCCCTCAACATTGCCTGATTGCACGCCTTGGTATTTACCAAAGCATTCTGGTTGAAGTTGAGGGGGAACTCATCTAAGGGATATCGAGCATTTTTATTACCTGCTACGCAGATATTCCAAGTGACCAAAGAGATCGAGTGATTCTTGGTGGGATTTGCAAATTTAAAGGTGTAACTCTCACCCACAGGGCGCGATGAGCCAAAGACCAACCCTATAGCCAATGTCACTAAGAGTAAAACTCCCCGAACGCCTAGATGTCGCCCCTTTATCACCACTGTCTCCGTGGTCATCGACACGGTATCTCCTAGATCCCCAAGATATGATGACCCTGGTTACCCAAGAGCCTAATCGTACTTAAATCTATATGACCAATTGCCAATAGAGCTAAAGTACACAGCTACATAATCTCTCATCCTTGATGAGAGATCCCAAGGATCCACGCCAACCTATGGCTCGGATTTTGCTTTGGGCCATTTACCTTGCTTTTCAATTCACACGCTATTGAACCCCGCTATTGAACTTTGAAAACATGTCGCCAACAAATAGATGAGATGGCCGGTGAAAATCTTTCACCAACCATCTCATCTAAATCAAAGATAAAACTCGCACTCAGAGTTCACCGATCGCATATGGGCAACTGGGGCAATATTTCAATCTTGCTCTAGAAGTAGCTAGCGAAGAATCTCCTTAGGAGTTACTCAAAGAGCGACATATCATAAGCGACTGCCTTTTGCTTGAAGTACTCTCCCTTGGAGGTAAATCGAGCAATAATAACCAGCGGAATACCAAGTCCAATTGAAATCAGAACAGGAAGCGATGCTGAAAACCCAGCCTGCACCACCACTTGATAGCCAATCCAGAGGAGGAAGACCCCTCCTAGAAACGGCAAAATTCCAGCGAAGATCAAAAGCGAAACCTTCTGGGTTAGAACTTTGCGATGGCCCCAGGCACTTGCGATTCCTGTTACTCCATAATAGAAGGCGACCAGGATTCCAATTTGAGAGATCAGGTTTCCAAAGACGTTATTTACGCTAGAGGAAAAGGTGGTTAGCCAAATCCCTACGAACGCCAACGCTGCCAAAATAATCGTGCCGTAAGCTGGGGTAAGCCAATTCTTATTGATCGAAGCAAATACCTTTGGAAAGACTTTGTCACGAGCCATAGCCAAGGTAATTCTCGAAGCAGGCAACAATGTGGTCTGCGTCGTAGCAATGGTAGAGGTCAAAATTGCCAAAAGCATAATGTAGTTCCACGGAGCCGGAAGAACTTGCTGTGCAAAGTAATAAAGTGCATTTCCACCTTGCTTTTGAATGACACTACTTGGAACCAGCATCTGCATAGCAATATTGTTAATCAAAAAGACTATCAGCAACAAGAACATGGAATTGATTCCAGCGAGGCCAGGATTCTCACTTGCCTCTTGGCTCTCTTCATTCAGGTTCGCGGATGTGTCCCAACCCCAGAAGAAGAAGACGCCGAGAACGGCACCTGAGGCCAGTCCGCTCACTCCATGAAGAGCAAACGGATTCAACCACGCAATATGAAAGCCAGTAGACCCCTTTGGGTGCGAACCCAAAACCTTTATCACAGCGAGGACCGAAAAGATAATTACTGCGACGTATTCAATGGCCACAAGGACCCACTGGAAGTTAGCGGTTGCCCTGATTCCAACTAAGCAAATCCAGGTAATCAGGATGAACCAAAGTGACGCCACCAGTGCGGTCCAATATATAGATCCAGCTGTTGCTGAAGAGACAACGCCCAATGTATTCAAGAAAGAAAGGGTGTTTTGCCCAATTAAGATCGATGCTGAGGTACAAAAGATAACGCTGGCACAGACCTGAACCCATCCATTTACCCAACCTAGGTATGGGCTAACGGTTCTAGAAACCCATGAGTATGAGGCCCCACAGTTTGGATCTTGCTTATTCATGTAATAATATGCAAAAGCAATAGCCAAAACTGGGACAAAGCTGACCAAGATCACCGCTGGCGAGGTAAATCCCACCGCGGCGACCACTAGGCCGATGGTTGAGGCTATCGAATAGGCCGGGGCAACGCTCGCAACTGCTACTGCCGTGGAGTCGAAAAGCGTTAGCACATTCGACTTTAGATGCATCTCGGAGGGTGATCCGGAACCTGCCGGGGCACCTCCAGGTGGCTGATCCTTTGTCATCGACATATAGTTAGATCTCCTTATCAGTATTTTCATAATCAGGAAAATGCGAGGAACGACCCACCGGTTTTATTGACATCTAACCGTCAAAATACCCAAGCAGTCAACAACATAAAGATCAAATCGAAAAAACAACCATTTTGTCACCGATAAGGTCTCTTCCCCCGAATTTCCCCTAGTAATTATTATCACTCCGAACCGAAGTTTTCTATTGTTTTCGTTACAATTGTGATAAATTGATGAAATAAACGCATAAAACTAGCTCATTTACTTAGGATTCCGCAAAATATTGACCTCTCAGGCGATCCGAAGAATCTTTCAAACTTCGAAATCGTCTAAAGAAAGATAAGGACCATTCAACTAACCTTGTAGCTAGAACGTCTTTCTGATCGGCTCGTCTTCTTGAAAAAGATTCACACAAAACCAAAAGTAGGTCTTACCTTGACGAAATCGCCCGGAGGAAAATCCATAGCCGCGAAGCCGCTAGTATTAGTGGGGCTGACGATCGTCTTCTTGATCACAAGCGCTTGTGGCACCGCTGTCACTTCAACTAGTCCATCCAATAGCTCCACAACCAAATCCCAGGTACTGACAGTTCCAACTTCCACGACCTCGTCCACCTTGGCGCTTACTCCGAATAGGGCCGGCATAGCACCGCTATGCTCGGCATATTTCCAAGTGGTCTCTGACTATTTTCTGTTACCCCAAATTGCTCAACAAAGCGCATCGCAAATAAGTAGCGGACAAAGCCTATATCTGGCTGATATCTCAACGCTCAAGAATAAGGCGTCAATTACGCAGGATCCAACCCTAGTTCCGGCCTTAGATCAGCTCACCAAATTGAAGTTCACGCCCAGCGCCCAAGGATCCACGCCAACCAAAATTAATTTTGTCTCCGCCCTCACGTCGCTGCAGAACGGTTTCGCAACGCTTTGTGGAGTCACTCATCCAACTTCGCCACAATCTAGCGCTATAACCAACGCTGCCATAGCAGCTGGAATGACTTCGAGTTGCGCAGCGGCCTCGACGATAACCATATCAAGCGCCGATCCATCCTTCGCCGTTGATACTGTTTCAAGTCAAACAACGTCCAAGCCAGCATGTTTCAAGGACGGATCAATTGGGGTTGTATTGCGGGTTCAGGATATAAGCGCTTCCTTCGTCCAAACCTTTGTAACATTTCCCTGTGGTCAGATGGCGCCAGCTATCCTAGACAGTCTTTTCGGGACAAAGGCGCTAACTCTTTGCTACCCTGGCCCCACATCACCGATACCACCAACGGGCCTCTGATACAGCCGCGACCTAAAAGGTAAAAACACAAGTCGTAAAAAACTTGATATGAAATCCAATATGGCCTCCTCGGCCAAGAATAAGCGGCACTTCGGATTTAACGGTGGCTAGAGGTTAAAGTTCCATTTTTATGAAGTCGCTTTGGAAGTGGTACAGGGGTTCTGCCAGAATGGGATTTGACAAAACTCACAATGGAGAGCCCCTGTGGAAAAAGATCATAAAGCAATTTCTAAAATCTTGGTTGGTTTAGTTGATATTAATTTGATACGCGTTGAAGATAATCTTGGTGAACCGCTCCATGTTCACATTGAGTGTTCTGATTCACAAAAGCAATGTCCAACCGCTGAAGGCAAAGTTCACCATAATGGCCTCAGAGTTGTTGAGGTTGTAGACCTACCGTCTTTTGGTCGCAGGGTTATTCTTTTTTGGTCTAAGCACAGATGGCGATGTGCAAACAAACACTGCCCCCAACTTCTCTTTTAGTGATGATGATCCAAAAATAGCTCAATTTCAAATACCCACAAGGTCGTCTTCGCCTAAGTGATCGGGCGGCTAGATGGGCAACTTATGCTGTTGGAGCCCAGCGTCGTAGCGTTTCTTGTGTGGCTAAGGAACTTGGCTGTGATTGGCATACGATAAATGACGCAGTCGTTGCCTATGGAGCTGCATTGGTGGATGATCCTTCACGTTTTGGTGCTGTGGATGCTCTGGGACTAGACGAGGTCTTGTTCTACCGTGAAGGTAAGTATCACAAACAGAATTGGGCTACAACTATTTCTAGATGTGAGACGTGGTGTAGCTTTAGATGTTGTAGCGGGTCGAGGCGGAGCCAATCCAAAGGCTTGGATTGAAAGTCAAGAACAAAGCTGGCGTGATGGAGTTAAATGGGGAACCCTCGATCTACCTGGTGGTTACAAAGCCGTATTTAGAAAGGCTCTGCCAAAGACAACCCTTGTAGCCGATCCATTTCACCTGATCAAGCTGGCCAACCAACGAATCGATTAAACTAGGCGTCGAGTTCAGAACGAGCTCTGTGGGTCACGCGCAAGAGCAGGTGATCCTTTGTATAGAATACGACGATTACTAACTATGGCAGATGAACGATTGACTAGTTATGCCAAAGATAAGCTCGTTGGACTACTCAAAGCCGACGATCCAGGCAATGAGGTTGCTACTGCTTGGCAGGCCAAAGAGGCCCTAAGGGAGCTATATGCCATTTCTGACCCGAGCCTTGCACGTAGATATGCAGACAGCCTATTTCTAGAACTTACAGGAGCTGACAATCCCAACTCTAGGTGTCAGGGGAGGTGGCATTCCTTGGGAGAACTCTTACATCTTGGAAAGAGGAGATCCTAGCCTGGCACTCTTGTCATGTCACCAATGGACCTACTGAAGCTATGAACAACTTGGTCAAGGTGACAAAGCGTGTCGCCTTTGGCATGACTAACTTCTACAACTTCCGCATTCGAACACTCCTTAGCGGTGGCAAGGTCAATTGGGACCTTCTAGCAACCGTAACACCGACATTTCGTTAATCTCCAGCGTGGCAGATAGAAAATCGTAGCCCTATCAAGATGACCATCTCTAGCTGATAGCTATCAGCTAGAGATGGTCATAGCCGAAGCCTATTGGAAGTCGAAGGTCATTGGAATGGGCAGAACGCAAAGCGTTCTGCCCATTCCAACATTGTTCTCCTGGCAATTTTCCACAGAGTTAGTCAATCTTGACGACGCGCAGGTCCCGCTGAGGGCCAACAACCTCTTATATCAGGACCCAGGGGCTATTGCGATCTTATCCGTGGCACTTTATCGTCGCACCTGGGGACTTAGTTCAAGATAGGCCTTAGTTCAAGATGAGTCATGGATCAAGCTTGCTCTTGTATTCGAGCAGTCTCCGACAACCTAATTCACACTAAACGTGGTGATATGCCAATTCTCAGATAGTTGTAGATTCATCAAATGGGATAGATGTTCTCGTGGATGTTTGGGTTCGCCAATGGCGAACCCAAACATCCACCTTATGAGTTTTAGAGATCTCTGGTCGATAATTGATCGTCGTCCAAGGAGCCATTAGACGTGCCAACCCCTATCTCTATAGCCCAAAGCCAGAGGCTTTATCTCATTTAGATGCTTACTTTCCACCGTTAAATCCGAAGACCCGAATAAGCCGCATCAAATCACGGCTTCGACGAACAAAGAAAACTATTGGTCTATCAAGCTTTAAGATCTGAAAATTAACACCGTCATTGACTTAAAAGCCCATTTAAAAACCCAGCACGAAGCTGATTGAATGCCTTGCAATTGATTATGAATTGCCAAAGTGGCTTTAATCGCACCTTGATAATCACCACATTTATCAGGCAGGTAAAGATCCTTAGGTGTGAACCATTGCCAGCTATGTCAAAATTATCGCTCTTTTCTATGGCAAAAGAGAAATCAGAGCTTAAATTGACCAAGTCGTTGTCTTGATCGTCGCAAATTAGGCCCTCAACAGGCCAAATCTACCATCTCCTTGCGGGCGAATCCATAAAAATCCAATAGAGCTTCACAGCTCTTCAAAAGATAGTTATTCGACCTCGTCGATATCGCCTTGCTCCACGATCTCGGGATCTGACGGTTCTTTTAGGCTCATACCTCGCATTAGGATCATTCGCAAAGCGTTTGCTACCTCTAGCTGCTCTTCCTTGCCAATACCCTCCACCAGTCGGCTCTCTTCGTAATTGTACGAAGGAGCTACAGCTTCGACGGTCTTTCGACCCTCGTCTGAAAGAGCTACGATAACGCGACGACGATCTTGAGAATGACCCTGCCGCACGCATAATCCACGCTTTTCGAGGGTCTTTACTACGCCTGTTAAGGTTCCCTTGGTGACACCGGCCCTACTAGCTAACCGGTTGGATTCCATGTCTCCCCATACCCAAAGGGTAAACATGACTATGAATGCCGTGAAGGACAGGTTGCACTCTCCAAGCACCTCGCGCTCCATGTGGTTACGCAATAGCGATGCAACTCTATATACATTCGACAGCACGCCAGTGGCAAAGACATCGATCTGCCTATCGCCAATTCGTGAATATATATCGCGTTCTGCAGGAGTGAGAACTATGTCGTCATCTCCGATAAATCCCCAAGCCAAACTTTTCCATCCCCAGCATGTGCCTACTATCGACCCCGCATTCGATCAGGCATTAACAGTAATCCTACAACCAAATCATCGAGAGATATCGTCCAACTTGCATCAGTCCAAACCACGCCATCAAAAACTAATTGCAAACGGGATTCCAACCCTCACAGCCAGGACCACATCTCCCTTTAACTCGATATTTGCACGTGCTTATCTCATTAGGAAATCTTCCGGACGCTCAAATAACAAAAATGGCGGCTCGACTTCGAATACGTGCCAATGGATCATTTAGTGATTGAGGCGTCCTCCCATTTTGTGATTCCAAAGGTGAAGGTTAAAATCTCCGCCGGATCATTCACAGTAGCGCCATGCCAATGCCTCTCGCCAGGGGTAACAACCACCAACGAACCCTTTTTTACATGAGCCGGCTCTTCACCTTCAACCCCGATAATGGCGCTCTCTGAAAGAATGTAGATAAATTGCCCACCCGGATGCCGGTGCCAATTGGTCACACAATTTGGCTCATATTGAACATGAAGTATATCGCCATCGGCTGGATTTGGTGAAACTCGAAGGGCTTGAATTGCAACATCCCCACTATATCTCTCTGGTCGAATCGGAAAGGTCTCGCCAAGTTCAACGATCTTCATCTAAAAATTCTTCACAATCTAAATAAAAGTAGCATTCCAATTACAACCACGTCTATATTCTGATCGTTATTGACGACCATTCACCGACAAAACGATGTGATATTCTTCACACTATCAAATCTATCCGAAGTCGATTACTACAAAAATAGCATTCCATGCACTAAATCAACCTTGTCTTCTAAGTGTCGAGCTATCAGGAACAAACGAGTGTGATCATCCACAAAAGACAGAGGTTTGCCATTGCTAATCTCTTAATTGAATAAAGATGGCCAACGCCTCGGACCACCCAACCAACTAAAGTGTCAGTAGATCTTCGTCTACAAGTCTCCTCAAACTTCACTAAAATGATGATTGACACCAATTGAATGAGTTGATTATGTTAGTAAAAACTTCACTCAGACAGGATAACACGCGCCGCCAAGCCATTGTGACATCCACTCCACCCTTATGGACAAGGCTTCCATAGCCGCTCACGCGGCCCTGCCTGGTTGACGCTTCACCGGGTCCCTATGGGTGACGGCGTGCGATGTTCCTCCACATCCCAAGACCCAATGTCGGCCCTTCAGCTTTTAGCGGGGTGTCCTTGCGAGCTTTCGGCTAGTTCATCATGAGCTTGGGTATTGGAGGTAACCCGTTGAGAACGGCTCCTAACCCCTAGGTTGCGTTGTTGCTGTGCCCCCTAAGTTGCGTTGCTAGGTTCCATACGTAGCGAGCATCGAAGCAGTGACCCTAGGTGTCAAGGGAGTTGGCATCTATTCGAATAGAATACCAACCATGCAGGGCGAGAACTTTGATCGAACACGATGTAGCCTTATCCAAAGGATCAAAAAGAAGCTGTTGTCAAGAGGCTGAGGGAGCTGTTGTCAGATCCCAATGCACCCAGAGGTGCAATCGCCGATTTGGCTAAACAAGTCCAGATACCAAAGACAACTATCTACATCTGGAATCGTGAATTAAAGGACCAGATAGATCGCCAAGATCCAACTAAGCGAACCCCAGCCAGTTTATGGAGTTCAGAGGCTAAGTTCCAAGCCGTGCTTGCAACTGCAACAATGTCTGAGTTGCAACTTGGAGAATACCTTCGCACAAAGGGAATCTTGAAAGAAGAGCTAAATGACTGGCGTATTACCTGTTCAAAGGCGAACGATAAGACTGGTGAAGCGGTATCCAAATACAGATCTGCACTAGCAAGTGAGAAGGTCAGATCAAAGAAGTTCGAGTCAGAGCTAAATAGAAAAGAAAAGGCACTCGCAGAAACTTACACATTGCTGGAGTTGCTAAGGAAAAGCCCAGGCGACCTGTCGGGGACAAAGAGGTCGAATGACCTCCCCTTCAGATCGCCTACTTGTAAGTAGAACTTATTGAGGAAGCTCATAACGGCGGAGCTAGGCTTAGACTAGCGGTCAAGGAACTTGGACTGTCACTACGTAGCTTTCAGAGATGGAAAGCTGAAGGTGACAACACCCACGACAAACGCCCCTTTGCCACTAGGGCTAAACCCAGCTTTGCTCTAGATGAATCTGAACGTCAAGAGATCTTAGATACCATGCATAAGGAGGAGTTCTCGTCACTTCCTCCAAGTCAAGTAGTTCCAGCCTTGGCCGATAAGGGAATCTATCTCGGATCGGAATCTACCTTTTATCGAATTCTTCGTGACCACAAGCAAAACAACCATAGAGGTAGAGACAAAACAGCAGTTAAACGTGGTACTCCTAGTCATTTGGCAAATGCTCCCCTTGAAATTTGGGTCACAGATATATCCTGGCTACGTGGACCAGTACATGGAGTTTTTTACTATCTATATTTTGTAATGGACCTTTATTCGAGGAAGATAGTTGGATATGAAGTATACGGATGCGAATCATCTCAGCAACTTGCCGATTTAGTTGTAAGAGCAACTCTCCTAGAAGGAGGAAGAGCTCCTAAAATCTTACATAGCGACAATGGATCTCCTATGAAGGGATCTTCTCTATTAGAGCTTTGCTACAAAATGGGGATCACTACCTCGAACTCACGACCTCGGGTTTCTGATGATAACCCCCACATAGAGTCGCTCTTTCGCACTACCAAGTACTGGCCTGGTTATCCATATGGAGGATTTGAAAACCTTAGAGATAGTCGGACCTGGGTGGAGAAGTTTGTCAACTACTACAACTACCACCACCGACATAGTGGTCTAAAGTTCGTTACTCCCCATGATGTTCATGAAGGAAACCATCTCGAAGTACTCTCGATGCGACAGAAACTCTACGAAACGACAAAGGAACTCAACCCAAAGAGGTGGATCAACTCTAAAGCGAGAGACTGGAGCCCACCTGGCGAGAACCTGGACTACACCTCCGCGAGATAGATCGGTTGTTAGGCAAAGTTTGATCACTTAGATCAATCTAGGGACAAGTCAACTCTTCAATGACTATTTGACTTAGTTGGTAGTAGCAGTAGAAGCAAATTATTGGTGGTAGTGGTCAAGGATTGGGCAAATGTGTCTAAACGCTCCGCGTTTAGACACATTTCAATAATCACTTGCGAAGTGATTATCCACATGAAATAACCGTTGCGAGAAACCGCGAAATCAGACAGACTAAAACGGCTCAAAATTGCCAAATAACCATTAATCTGAGAGCTGGCAAATGGGTCAACTATCCTGACATTCACCGGCCTCGAAAGCAAGGCAGGCGAAAATGTCGTTGCAGTAATGCGAGATTTACAAGGCCCTAAACTTAACAGACAAATAGGTGACGAGGCGTTCCACATCGTGATATCCGCTCTTGCCAGCGGCCTTGAACCTTTACGGACTAATTGTCTATGTTTGCCTGCCACCGACAACGTTCATAGAGACCATACTCCCTTAGGTTGAGCTGCTCGCATCGACCGATCACGCGAAGCAGACGGATAACACCTTTCACCACTTGTAAACATTCGGCCAACCCGTTAGAGAGTGACCTCCCGGGCCAATCTGATATCCTGTTGCGTTTTCACTCAGGTGAATCAAGGATGCTCCGATAGTCACGGTGCAGCGGGTAGAGATAGACGTCCTTGACAGAGAGAGCGTATTGGTTGTAGCGATCAAGTTTGCCCCGACCTTTGGTTTGCCCGACACGGATCCAGTTCGCCGCCTTGTAGCTCGCTTCGGTGAACCGGGCAGACTCCACGAAGGTCTCCAAGAGTACAGGTTGGTACCCGTAGGCGAGTAGCCAGTCGCCAGGGGGAGGCGGCGAGCGACACGGGAGAGGATGTATGAGGCGAGGTTCACAACACGTACCTGAGGAAGAATGAGAAACCTCGCGTTGCCAACCACAAGGTGCAGCCGTGCTTCGCGGGTCGCTTTGTCCCAGCCGATATAGTTATCGCGTGGTGCGCAGCTCCATGGCGAGGCAGCGAAGCCGATCGCACCGATAGTTCCAGAGGAGCTCTCGATGAGATAGCGCCCCTTAGCACCGGCAAAGGTGGTGTAGCCGAGGTAGTGGTAGCTTGCAATGAGGTTTCGCCAGCGCTGCTATTGGGCTTTGGTATCTGCTATGGCGAACTTGATTGGACAGAGATCGTCGAGCGATTCAGGATAGGCAAAGGGTAGCTCAGCGATTGGCTCTGCGTAGCGGGTGATGCGGCCGTTGCCGTTGCCATGCAGTGGCTTAGGCAAGGTGATGAGTCCGTCTCTGTCCATGCGCAACAATGCAACGCGCGCCGACATGTCCTTCTTGCGCCCGTCGAGACGATACCAGCCAAGCGCCTCGCAGACTGCGTCAGCAATTGCCTGTCTTGTCGGGTACACAGCGATCAGGTCGGAGATGACCTCAAGGTCTGCTTGGGAGAAGTCCCGCCCACAGTAGCGCAGTGTTTCACTCATGGTGTCGGACCAGGTGGCGATATGCGCCACTCAACAAGATCAGTCTCGCTCGCAACCCAGGGGAAGAACCGCTCCAGCGCGGCGGGATTCGGGGCCTTTCCCCCAGCGGCGGCACATTCTTGTAGGTAGGCGATGAGATAGGCGAGTGGGTTGCACCCAGCACGCTGGGCGGTGGCGGTAATGGTCCAGATCCGCGCGGCCAGGGTGGCTGCCCATATTGAACCGGATCCATAGCAGTTCTTGCGTATTACTGCCGGGTTGCGAAGTACAGCCTCTGCTGGGTTGTTATCGAGTGGCAACTCGGGAAACTCTTCATGACGGCAAAGGCCTTCCCATTCACGATCCAGTGTTGCGAGCACCTTTATGGCCCCAGGGTGAAGCGTCGGATCGCAAGCCTCAGCCTTTCTGGCAGTATCCATTGCTCTGATGATCCTGGTAAAGTCCTCCTCAGCGCGTAAGCGCCCGGTAGTTCCCGTCTCAAGTGCTTGGCGTGCATGATGTGCTACATAAAGCGACCCGATGCGAGCGAGCCATGAAGTAGTCCAACTCCGCAGCTCTTGATGCGCATCGCTAGCGCGGATGAAGTAGCACCTGATGTGTGCTCAACACCACAACGGGTCTACTCCCTCAAGTGCACCAAGGGACTGGTAGACACTGTAAAAGTCTGAGCTTATCAGGAGCTGTCGGCCAGGTTCGAGCGAACCCGCATCTATATCGATACCCAAATGCTCGGCTACCACTCTCGTCGAGCATTTGGGATCGATCAAGAACACCACGGTGTCGGGACCGAGGAAGGTCCACAGCCACCAGCGGTTGCCCGCTTTGTCAGCTACCGCCTCGAACACCTTCCAGGATGTCTCGTCGATGTGCAGATGCGCCGACTTTGCGTTCCTCTCCCTAATCGCTGCGTCAAGTTGCTCAAGTAGGTCCGAAAGCGCCTTGAGCGCTCCTGTCAAGGTGCCTTTTGAAACCTCGAACCCGTCATTTGAGAGAGCTGCGACGATGCGTTCCAAGGGACGCCCGAGCACGTACTTCTCCACTACCAAGCGGCCCAGGAACCCTGAGGTGAACATTCCCCTGGGGATTGGCTTGGCCGGGACCGGTGCGACGAGCATGCCCCGAGTCTGACACTTGCAGGTGCGCCGGTAAGTAGGGCGGCGATGTCGGTGTCGCACGATGTGTACTTGCCAGTCGATCTGATAGGAGGTCTCTTCGCCGAAGGCGGCATAAGGTGCCCCGCAACCCGAACAGATTCGCTCGTTGTCTGGTACGTCGTGGATCACTTCGACGGTTTCAAGGGCCGAGTAGTCCCGTCGGCCATGCCCTGGACTCCCTGGTTGTTGACCACGGGGGCGTTTCTCACCTGTGATATCGTCTTTGCCTCTTCTAGGCTCGACTGGCTTACTCTTCTCCTACGAGGTGCCAAAGACTGTAAACAGCGGAATTAAATTGACCCACATCAGCGATAAAAATTGACCCACCCAACAGACAATACTCTTGAGTGAATTATCCAATTTCACGAAGGAGTTTTACATGCTGGAGGGTAGGCCACTTATGAACATATTTGATTTGAAGCAACAAGGTCTCAGTTACCGAGAAATTGCCCGAGAAACTGGACATTCAAGAAACACCGTACATAAATATCTAAGAGACGGAGCAAGTTCTAAACCAATCGAGACAAAGCCACAACGAAACTCAAAACTCGATCCCTATAAGTCTGAGGTCGATCGACTTGTATCTGAAGGACTTCTGAGCGTTCCGGCAATCATGTCAAGAATTGTTCCACTGGGTTATACCGGTAAAGAAAGTATCTTGAGAACCCATTGCGTAACGTTACAGAACTATCTCAGCTGAGAACTGAACAGAGAGGAGAACCCATTGCGTAACGTTACAGAACTATCTCAGCTGAGAACTGAACAGAGAGGAGAACCCATTGCGTAACGTTACGGAACTACCTATCTCAAAGATCTGCGAGAGACAGGGGTGTGATCAAATACTTCCGGAAGATTGCATAGGAAGACCACAAAGGTACTGCTCAGCAGCTTGTCGTATGGCAGCTCATAGACAGAGGAAAAGAGGCCTGATTAGAGCAGAGGTACATTTTGGTTCTGCAACTACCCGGAGTCGACCAGAGGAGCGATCCTGGATGGTCAAGTTACTTCGAGATAATGAAGAAGTGATAGTCACCTTCGGTCAAACAGAGATAATGCAGAGCGTCTTACTGCTCGGCTAAACGAATTTCTCAACTGAGATTTTCAGATCCACGGTGTCTTAGAAATGAGACACTTTTACTGACACCAACAACTACTATTGAACTCAATTGGCTGGGTCAATTTTTATCGCTGATGGTGGGTAAAAAAACGTCGCAGTTTACAAAGACGAGCTTGGTAAGCGTTACCACCTTCTCCGAGAGTGCACCAATCTGGCCTTCGAGTTCACTAACCCGTGCTCGAAGCTCGGCGTTCTCCGCTTGAAGACGGGCATTATCGTGGGCCAAATGCGCGTTGTCATCAGCCAGACGTTCTATCTCTGCCCGCAAGTACGCTGTCTCAGTTGTATTCAAACTGTCCATGACTACCAGTTAACACTAATTTGCGCTCCGTGTTCAGTCCTGTTTTCGTCAGGGGTGGTACGGGTTCACCGAACGTTTACCACGACTTTACATAAACATAATAAAAATCCGTATCTTTACGTAAATGAAAGAAAATAGGGTTTCGCGAAGAAGATGGTCGGGCAAGACAACAGTTACAATCCTTGTCTTGATTGCATTACTTTTGATTGTTGTGAGAAACGTAGAGTACGCGAACCACGGCGCTAAATCTACTTCTAGTCCTGGAATATCTCCGTCTAATAGCTCACACGGACTCCTGCTACGTGTGAGTGATGGTGCATCACACTCGGTAACGACACCGGTCGAAGGAACCAATCTCGACTATTCCGGGTTGGCAGAACCATACGGCGATACATCAGTGATGAACGCAGTCAACTCGTTAGCTCTTGGTACGATCCGGTACCCCGGCGGGACCATCGCAAACTACTGGAGTTGGCAGACCGGAACCGTCAATCAACCACCATCGACGACCAAAACCAGATTCGGCACTACCAAGACCCAACCTAGTCGACACCAAACGTACGGTTTCACATTATCCACACTTAAACAACTAACTAGCGCGACGGGAGCTGTTCCCATCTTTGACCTCAATGTGATGACCTCTACGTTGCAAGATCAAATCCAGATGTTGCAGTCCGCGGTGAAGCTAGGGCTGCCTGTTCGCTACGTCGAGCTCGGTAACGAGTTCTACCTATCCAATTCCAACTATCTCAATGCCTTCCCAACAGCAACTTCCTATGCGGATCTGGTCGCGTCATGGGCACCTGCGATACGCGCTGAGTTCCCAAACGTACAAATAGCCGCGGTGGCAAGCATAGCGGTTGCGACGCCACGTGAACAAAGTTGGAATTCGACGCTACTCAGGATTGCCGGTAATGACATCAACGCAGTAACTTTGCACGACTATCCTGGAGTTTCCACCTCAGAGAACACTCCGCACTCGCCGGAAACTCTGCTGGCAGGAGCAAGCATCGAGTGGCAACCCGTTAGAACCATAATCAATTCGTTTCCGCCACGTTTGTCAGTGTGGTTAACTGAGTACAACCTTGGCCCCGGCGCCCGCTCTAAGGGTTCGCCTGCACTAGGAACGACTTGGGAACATGCTTTGTACATAGCCGGGCTTGAAATGCAGATGTTGGCATCAACAAGGGTTACGATCACTGATTACTGGGATCTTTTTGGCAATACCGAAGATGCACAATTCGCCGAAACGCTACCAATCACAACAACACCTACTGGCAGTGCAAGTCAGCTAATCAATCAAGCGATAAAGGGAGCGAATGAAATCACAGTACTTAACATCACGAATGACCCGCCATTGGACGGTTCTGTGAAATCAGTGAGTGGTATAAAAGTGACTACTGCTTCTGGGCTCGAAAAACTTATCTTCGCCAATCTTGGTTCGAGTTCCGTAACTCTTGCTGGCGGAAATCTAGTCCCTGCGGGTGCTTCTGCAGAGCAGTTGAGTGGTTCACTTTCGATACAGGCACTCAATGTGCAGTCAATACATATTTCGAATCACCTGGATTTACCTCCGAATTCAGTTACAGTAGTCACTGTGTAGATCTGAAATGTTCAGCGAGCCGTCTGATAAATCGAGCTAAATTGGCAGATTAAGCTAGCGATATAAATTGAACTTGCATGAAAAGCATCACCTTGTGAATTCCTAAAATCTTCGTACGTACTTCCGATAAGGATAACAAGACCCAGTAACTACCAGAGAAATCACCGTAAGGTATTGAGTGAAGACGTGTCACCATTGCAGTTAATTAGGGCAATTTCACCTAGGAGTTCTTAGCAATCTGGAGGCAAACAGGAGAGCTATACTGACGGCCCTTCAGCTTTTATAGAGCTCACACTCTGACTTGCTCCTTGAAATCAAGCAAAGAGTATGGGAATGTCGTCGTGTTGAGATAGTCGACTAATTCCTTTGTGACTGGTTCAATCTTGGGAATGAAGCGATTGTGGGTTACAGCAGAGCGCCCTTGCTTCCAAACGTGTTCCTGGGGATTAAGTTGCGGAGAATACGGAGGGAAATGGACTGCTTCGATGTGATGCTCCCTAATTGCCTCTTGAGCGACGCTCCCTCTGTGCCATCCTGCCCCATCCCATATAAGCAGAATCTTCTCTCTTGGGTAGATCTTGCGGATCGCCAGCAGTATGGCCGCTGTTTCATGCATAGTCTGGCGCTCTGTTGCAAATGCATGCTCCTTGCCTGTCTTGAGGTTTAAAAACCCATAGATGCTCCGGTTCATTCTGGTTCCATTGGTCTCAATTACAGCTGGTGTGGTTCCTTTCGGTATCCACACTTTCTGAGTAGTTGTCGCCTGAGTGAGAACCATCTCGTCCTCACAGAGAATCACCGTATCTGGATCAGAGAATGCCTCTTTCAGACGTTCTTGCTGCTCGTCTTTCCATTCAGCTACCGCTTGTGGATCAGCCTTCTCGTACTGTTTGCCCGGCAGATGGAAGCTGAACTTACTTTCCCGAAACAGAACGTAATAGCTAGTCCTAGAGGCATAGAGAACACCGTATCTGCGCTTGAGTACTGTAGCCAGGATCCGTGTTGACCAAAACGGGGAACTGCTATAGCCGTGGTCATTGGGAGTTGTAGTCGTGAGCATGATTGCCACTTCATCTCTTTGAGACTTTGAGAGAAGTACCGGAGCGTTGTTATGGCGCTTGTCCTTGAATGCCTCAGTGCCAACGCTGCGGAATGACCGTCGAATTCGCTGTACATGCTTGACAGAGAGGCCTGTCCTGTTGAGGGGACTCCCATCTTCAAGGGTGAGAACTGCCAGCGCCCGCTTATATTCGTCGATGTTTTCAGTCTTCGCCATGAATGCTTCAATAGTGGCGAGTTCCTCGGGTGTAAGCATGTCATGAGAAGATTAACACACTTTACAAGAAATTAAAAGGGCTCATTGGAGCATTTCAGAGTGTTATGCGAATAGCGGGGTCTAGGTGTATATCTCTCCTGTTGCGCTATGAATCAAGTAACAACCTAGGTAACCAAGTTCATTTTGAAAACAAGAGGGACGGGGGAGCCGGTAGCTTTACAAGCTGTGAAACAAAACAAAGCCAATATAGGCTCCCCCGTCCTTTTCGATCCTAGCGATATTTGTAGTGCCTTCGTTGGCTTAAAGGGGGTGAGAGTCCTCCATTACCAGAGAACTGGTCCTGTAGCCGAGATCGCTATTGAAAAGATCGTCTCAGAAGTCCGCTGTCCTATGTTTGGTTTTATAGCGCATGCAAAGGAGCGACCCTTGGCTACCTACATCGATCTTCCATTTGGAGGTACTCCTACGAGGATCAAGTGGAAGAAACTCGGATGGTATGTATCAATCTTTCGTGCGAGAAGAGAAGCTGGACACTTGGTGATCACCGTATTGCAGCTTCACATAGTTTGCTCACAACTAGGGCTGCCAAGTGGGCAACAAAGCAGGTTGGTGGAGGAAGATGCGTATCTGAAGTGGCAAAAGAACTCCCTCAGGCTCAACAACCAGCTACTACTAATTAACAAAAAAGGCTCTATGAATTTCCCTTAGAGTCGCTAACCCCTAAAAACAACCCTATCCAAAAATCACATTAATTTTGGACCATTAAATGGGGACACGCCACCAAGAAAATTAATCACAAACCATGCGGAATAGCGATTTTCAAAGTATGTTTAAAAACCTCTTCGACACGAACGGAACATTGCTCATTACCACTAGCGATCGTCCACAACTCAATAACCCCAGTTAGCTTCCTAAAGAGCTAGAGGCCTGAGATCTCAGAGGGAAGGTGGGTATAAATCACACCACAAGTCCGCCATCGATCAACACAGCCAGGAGGTTTCCTATTTGCGAGCTCCAATGGTCCGTTGCGTGACGATAGTGCGACGATTTTGTTATCCAGCTTCGATTTCATGAGCCCAAAGATATTTAGGATTGTCAATTAGTTAGCCAAATTGGCAGACCCAAGTGTAGTCATTTGATCTAGTTGCCGGCGATAAGTCGATCCATGAGGAACCTAAATTAACTATATTTTGGCGGCACGAAGGTGCCAGAAAACCATTAATCTGAAACTAAGCAAATGCGCCCACTATCTTGACACTCACCGATGGTGACCCATGAAGAGTTGACGTCAAAAAAAGATCTACTTGAGAAACGCTAAGCAATCATCTCAACGTTAAAATAATTTAATTACCCATCTCATCGATGGGACAACTCTCGCATAACCCCAATGAACAGGTCCAAAAGGATAGCTCAAATTGAATATAAACGATTCGGATTTAACATAAACGAGGATCCATAGCGCCTCATTGGGGCTATGGATCCTCTTCATCTCCAAATCAGCCGCTACTAAAAGCTGATCGTCTAAATTAAATTTTCAAAGACACGAGCCCCAGTGCAGGCCTTTCAAGCTCACTTCCAAAGTGGTTACTTCATCGAGTCCAGGATCAAATCCACATCGTCATTTGATGTTAGCGGATTGACAAAACAAAGACGCATCATTCGCTCGCCTCTAAATGTCGTAGGCTGAACAAAGGCCACCTCATTTTGGAGCAATCCCTCGCTCCAGGAGATGTAGTCTTGATCGCTCCAACCCAAACGCCTAAACACCACAACCGTGAGCTCAGGTTCAATTGCGAGATCTAAATATTCACGCTCTATGATCTGATTTCGACAATATGTGGTCACATCTAAGGTCGCCTCGATCGCCTCTTTATAGGCGTTGGTACCATAGGTGGCCAATGAAAACCAAAATGGCAACCCGCGCGAACGACGGGTCAGATGATACGCGTAGCTAGCCGGGTTCCACTCACGCTCTTTGTTGACGTCGTCCAAGTAGGAGGCTTCCTGTGTCATAGCGTATGCAGCGTCCCTGGGATCGCCATAAATTATTGCAGCACAGTCAAACGGTGCAAAGAGCCACTTGTGCGGATCGACCACAAAGGAATCTGCCAACTCGATACCATTGTATAGCTCTGCTAAACGAGGAGCCAACATCCCGGCTCCACCATAGGCTCCATCGACATGGAACCACAGTCCTTTCTCTTTGGCGAAGGCGCCTGAGGTTGCGAGGTCGTCTACGATTCCAGTATTAGTAACTCCGGCTGTAGCTGCCACGCAAAATACTCGTTCCGCATCCATCGGCGAAAGAGAGTCAAAGGTTTCGACAAGCGCATCTCCACGAAGTTTTCCATTGGCGTCGCCTTTAGCCAGTATGACATCTACATCCATAATTCGAGCGGCCATCGAAATGGACGAGTGCGCATCGCTAGAGGCCAATATGGCACCGCGCCCTTTTAGCTTGCCAAGGCGTCGCGCTCGCTCGCGCCCTGCCACTAGTCCACCTAGGTTACCTGCCGAACCTCCTGAAACGAAAGTACCTCCGGCGTTCGGTCCCATTCTCGCCATTGATGCCAAAAATGAAAGCGCCTCATTCTCCAAGTAGATCGCGCCGGCACCCTCAATCCAAGTGCTCCCACAGATACTCGAAGCAGAGACCACCAAATCAAAGAGGGTCGCTGCCTTGGTTGGCGCGACAGGAACAAAAGCCAAAAATCGCGGATTATCCGAGCTGAGCGTTGCCAAAGAATAACCTTCAACAAAGCGCCTAAGTGCCTCTTTGCCACCGATTCCTTCTTTAGTTATGTTGGCTCCATAGAGGCCGGCTAACTCCTCATTCGATTTGGGGCCATCAAGCGGGATTGACTCTACCGCGACTCGACCCAATGAATAGTCGACTATTGCATTAGCCAACTCCTTAGTTTCCTCATTAAAACGATGCATTAATTCCAATGTATCCCCACGTTCACCGAAAAAGAAAGGCCTGGTGCTCAAAGGCCACGTAATAAAAACAGTTCGAAGTACCACTAGTTCATGAGGCTTCGAACATTTGCACTCTAAGTCATGATCATAGTTCGCCAATCAAAGGTATCACCTTGTGATAGCGAGACTAAAAATAGCAAGAATTTATATTATCTTCCAAAAAAATGCATAAAATTATCTCGTTTATGCAGACATACCCGGTAATTTATGCATTCAGACCCTAAGAGCTACCTTCCCAAACCATAGTCATCTCTAAATTGATCGTCTATCTTTCAAATCGACCTTTTCGCCCATCAAAGTGTGGTAATTATTTTGAATGGAACTACACAAGTTATCCGTCCGTCAACTCTGCCAACTCTTAGAGGAAAAAACGATCTCTTCGCTGGAAGTGGTTAGCTATTTTCTTTCTCGCATCGACTCGCTCAATCCCAAAATCAATGCGATTGTCGCAAGAAACGATGAGCAATCAATCGACGCGGCAAAAAAAGTAGATGTGATACGAAGTCAAGGCGGATATCTAAAACCCCTAGCCGGCATACCATTTGGGGTCAAAGACCTCGAAGATGCTATCGGTTTTCCCACCACCTACGGATCTCTTCTTCACAAAGACGCCAAATTAGCAAAGTCAGATTCGCTAATCGTGGACCGATTAAAGGCTGCCGGTGCAATTGCGATAGCTAAAACAAACACTCCAGAATATGGTTCAAGCGCAGAGACCGATAATCGCATCTTTGGAACCACCAAAAACCCCTACGACCTCACTCGGTCATCAGGCGGCTCCTCTGGCGGGAGCGCAGCCGCAGTAGCACTAGGGCTATTGCCATTTGCAAGCGCTTCAGATGGTGGTGGCTCTATCCGAATTCCTGGTGCATCATGTGGAATCAACGTCCTAAAAACTTCCACCGGACGGGTTCCAATAAGTGGCGATCAGCCCCCCAACTGGTGGGACTTCTCTACGAATGGACCCATAGCTCGATCGATACTAGATGGAGCGTGGCTCTATGACTTTGTGGTGGGACCACATATCGACGATCCAAGATCGTTACCCGAAAAAAGCCACGATTGGGCGATAGAGCTACATGATAGGGCTCGCCGTCCTCGTATCGCGTTCAGTGCCGATATGGGCTATTGGAAGACAGATAATGAACTCCTAGCCGGCTTCAATCAGGCACTCAAGGCTCTCGAAGGAGGAGGTTTTGAGGTCCGAGAGGCACCCAATCTATTTGAGACACCGCCCATATTGACTTGGCTAGCGATAGTTCAAGGGTACTTTAGCGCTCGATTTGGAGATTTGGTCGACACTCCTGAATTTAGTCTCTTGAACCAGGACGTGGCAAACATGGTAATCGAGGGATTGAAGATGAGTGCGTCGGATTTAGTCAAGGCCCAAACGATGGCATGGAAGATCTCCCACGACCTCTTTAGCAAGCTCGCAGACATTGATCTCCTAATCACACCAGCATTGGCCGGCCTACCACCAAAGATCGGGGAAAAAGGCAAAATCAATGGCGAGGAGACACTCGACTGGGTCAGCTATTGCGCTATCGCCAATATGGCAAAGACGCCGGCCGGAACGGTATGTGTCGGAATAGGGACCTCAGGAGTACCCATCGGAATACAAATAATTGGAAAACGATTTTGCGAAGTCGAAGTTCTGCGGGTCATGCGATTTCTAGAGGAGCATTTTGGTCAATTCGCACCAGCCGATTTTTAGCGCTCGTTGAGTGAAAGAATCTCCACGAATTGCTTATTTGGAGATACCCCTTGCTCAAAGAGAATTTCTCCTAATCCAAAAGGGTCAAGAGCCCGTAGGGGATCTGCCTCGAGCATAACTCTCTTGCGTCAAAATAAGTTGGGCAGCTCGAGGAATTGATTAACATTGAGTCAATGCGCCTGAGCAATCCCAGATCAGATAGCCTCGAAATTACCAAGTAAAAGCCCGAGTATGGCGATTAGAAACTACATCCTGTTACACTCATTTATGTCAATTTGGTAGCTACAATCAATGACCAACTTTGACAAAAAGATCTCACTTGAGATGAAACCAGAAATTGAATTCTAAACAGAAGACGCTACCGATGGAAAACGAAAACAACGAGCCAGCCACTAGCGATTTTGGAATCTCAGATCTTGATTTCGCACTCTCACGCCTCGGGCGAAGCCTTCGAAAAATTAAGATACCTTCCAGCTTCCTCAATCGTGACATCGACATGAATACATTCTGGCAGCTTTCACCCCTGCGATCTGGGGTTCCACTTAGACCAAGCGAAATCGCTAACGCAATCGGCCTAGATAGCTCAACTGTCTCTCGGGCGCTCCAAAAACTTGAGGCCCAAGGTTTGATCGAACGTCGAATCGACCCAAGTGACGCTCGAGCACATCTCATAGCACTGAGCGCCGAAGGTGCAACAGTTTTAGAGATTGTAGGAAATGCACGACGGGAAAAGATTGCCACAGTATTGTCCCATTGGGATAAGGAGGAGATTTCAACACTTCTTTTTTATCTAACTCGCCTTATTGAAGAGCTCGAAAATGACGCCTAACCTTGGCTCATCCATAGAGTGATTAGGAAATTCATCAACTTTAACCATTTACCATTTGCTAGCGATGTTCTGCCAATATCTATCTTTTTAAAGAAATCTATCACCGGCCGTTTAACTACTCAGAAATAGCCATACCCGCGGGTTCACCTTGTTATCCATATCGTTATCTCTGATATTATGGTAAAAATACCTATAGAATATTTTTCAAAATAAGGAAACCGCACATCATAATGATTAGTCCTAATAGTGAAGTTATCGTCGGATTAATTCCTTTTATCTTGAAAAATTAACGCAATCAATCAAACGGATATGCTGAACAAGGGGCCGCTTTGGTGGATCACTATTGTGTAGCTAAATCGGCCACTGCCTAGGTCGAGTTACCTAATCAAAGACCACACGATAGAATGTCCCCTCAATGGATCGTAAAGCAAAGCTAAGGCGTACAACGGAATATGAGCGACTGGGATCTGAATATGTAGATGTCTCGCAATGGAGAAAGTGGGGACCATACCTAGCGGAGCGCGCCTGGGGAACCGTCAGAGAAGACTACTCATCAAATGGTGACTCCTGGAACTATTTTCCATTCGAAGAAGCACTCTCCCGTGCCTATCGTTGGAACGAAGACGGTCTAGGGGGAATCTGCGACATAGAGCAAAACCTATGTTTAGGATTGGCCTTTTGGAACGAAAAGGACCCATTTCTAAAAGAACGCCTCTTTGGATTAACCAATAGCCAAGGCAACCACGGCGAAGACGTCAAGGAGCGCTACTGGTATATAGACTCGACTCCGAGCCACTCATGGATGCACTTTCGCTACCACTATCCCCAACAACCCTTCCCGTATCAAGAATTACTCGAAGAAAATCAAAGACGCTCACGGGATGAGGCAGAATACGAGATCGAAGATACCCATATCTTTGATGACGATAAATTCTGGGAGATCGACGTCGTCTACGCCAAAGAGTCTCCGGGAATTATTGCCTTTGAAATTTCGGCTCGCAACTGTTCTAGCGAATCAGCCACGCTACACATTCTTCCTAGCATCTGGTTTCGCGATACTTGGAGCTGGAGGGTTGAGGCACAAAAACCATCGCTGAGCTTAGATGGTGACACCATCGTCTCTAGCCACCCCCGCCTTGGAACTAGTTATCTTAAGGGCGATGGCGAATACAAGGCTCTATTTTGCGACAATGAGAGCAACAATGAGCGCCTCTTTGGCAGTGCCAGCACGACCCAATATCCCAAAGATGCAATAAACGACTATGTGGTCACGGGTGCCACAACCACTAATCCGGCCAATACTGGAACAAAGGCAGCACTGCATTATCTCCGAGAGGTCGAAGCGGGCCAGACTACGGTGGTCAGAGTCGTCTTTTCCCACGGAGAAGAGTCACCCATAGACCTGTCGGACGACTTTAGCGATCTCTTGGTAAAACGAAGAGCTGAAGCCGATGAGTTTTATGGGGCACTTTCACCCAAAGCTACTTCGAGTGAGGAAGCTTCCATTATGCGTCAAGCATTCGCCGGCATGTTATGGTCTAAGCAATTTTATCATTTTGACGTAGAGAGATGGATAGACGGCGATCCAGGACAGCCATCTCCTCCCGATGAACGAAGCTCGGGTCGCAATGCTTCGTGGCGACACTTTCACGCACTTGACGTCATCTCAATGCCAGACACCTGGGAATATCCCTGGTTTGCCGCTTGGGATCTGGCTTTTCACTGCATTACCCTTTCACATGTCGATGCAGCCTTTGCGAAGCGACAACTGATTCTCATGTGTCGCGAGTGGTATATGCATCCCTCGGGTGCACTGCCCGCCTATGAATGGGCCTTTGACGACGCGAACCCACCCGTACATGCTTGGGCAGCCCTTAGAGTCTTTGAGATCGACGGTGACGACGACTACGACTTCCTAGAACGTGTCTTTCACAAACTGCTCATCAATTTCACCTGGTGGGTCAATCGCAAAGACACAGAGGGCAACAACGTCTTCCAAGGTGGCTTTCTGGGCTTGGACAACATTGGTCCCTTCAATCGTTCGGATTTACCTCCTACACTTGGCAGACTTGAGCAATCCGATGGCACAGCTTGGATGGCTTTTTACTCCCTTTCCATGTTGGATATCGCTCTAGTACTGGCCGAACACGATGACACCTATGAAGACGTCGCTACTAAATTCTTCGAGCACTTTGCCTACATAGCTGCTGCCATGGATGCACAAGGACTTTGGAACGAGGAGGATGGCTTCTACTTCGACATAGTTCGATTTGCAGATGGTGGATCTCAGCCTCTCAGAGCATTTTCAATGGTTGGCCTCATCGCCATGTGTGCCGTTACGATCCTAGAGCCCGAGGTCTCATCCTTAGTGCCGCAGTTCACGCGACGACTGAATTGGTTCATAAATAACAAACCTCAGTATTCCGGGGCGATCTCATATTCAATCAACGATGACGACCAAAAAAGGATCCTTCTATCAGTAGTTAGCCCCGAGAGGCTGTGTCGCATTCTTGGCCGAGTCCTAGACGAAGATGAATTTCTCTCACCCCATGGAATCAGAGCTCTATCTAAATATCACAAAGATAACCCTCTGCATCTAAACCTCGGAAACGTTGAAGCCAGATTGGACTATGAGCCCGGTGAATCATCGTCTCCTCTATTTGGCGGAAACTCGAACTGGCGCGGTCCAGTTTGGTTTCCCCTCAACTATCTAGTCATTGAGGCGCTTTCGCGTTTTGGATCTTTCTGTGGCGACCAAGTAAAGATCGAGTACCCGAGTGGCTCTGGAAATAACGCAACCTTGGCACAGGTCTCTAACGCACTTACCAAACGATTGACTTCCCTCTTTCAGATAGACGAATCAGGATCACGACCAGCCATGCCAAAGATCAAGAGTCAATATCTCTATTTTCATGAATACTTCAATGGAGATACCGGTGAGGGCCTTGGCGCCTCGCACCAGACCGGATGGACCGGACTGATTGGCGATCTGATCATCCGCTCTGGGGACTCTAACAACTCTCAAATCTAGTTACCCAGCAATGATAATTTTACAAACTATTCGAGAGTAACTGGGTGATCAAACTAGAGAGATTACCAGCAAAAGATGACCTAACAGAAAGGGCGGAACGGGCCAAGGATACAAGCGGCAACTCAATGAAAACCCCTATCAAAAGCATCCAACGTACTAGAACCTAATATTGGGTCAAGATGCCTTTGTGTCTGCCTTGTCCAAGGTCCATTAGCTTTGGCGGGCAAAAGAGTTCGAAAGACTCTCAATCTCATGGCCTTTGTTGACGACGTGGATAGATAAAGGGTAGCGGTGATCTCGAAAAGGACTCATTTCGCTTAGAAACGATAGGCAATGCAGCACAATCCCCCAAATGCAAACGAAACAATGAATACTTGGCCCAACGGAGCTTCAAATCTAAGACGACGGCCATCAAACCCTCACGACATATTTTTAGGAAATCCTAAAATATCCAGCGAGCCTTGGTGGAAATCGATCTTGAGTGGCCATCAAGATAAGACCGGCTATACAGCCTTCATCCTCTCCGGCGGAGGAAATAGAGGAGCGGCCCAGGTTGGGATGTTGAGTGCCCTTCTTGAACATTCAATCTTTCCAGACTTCATAATTGGCGCCTCTGCTGGGGCTCTCAATGGAACTTCATTTGCCATTTCGCCCTCACGCCAAACCCTAAGTGAACTCTTTGATCTTTGGACGAAGATGACCAAAAACAGCCTCTTTCCACCGAGGAGATTTGGTTCCACTTGGCGATATGCCCAGCGGGGAAGTTACGTCTACTCAAATGACGCCCTGGAGAACATCATCAGGGAACATATCCACATCTCAGATCTAAAAGATACACAGATACCTGTCGAGATCGTAGTTACTGACCTTCTAAATGGTGAACCACATAGATTTCACAGCGGAGATCCAACGCCTATATTGTTGGCGTCCTCTGCGCTTCCCGGTACCTTTTCGCCGATCGAAATCAACGGGAAGTTATATATTGATGGCGGAATCGCCGATGACGTCCCAATACGCAGAGCATTGACGCTGGGCGCCAACAAGATCTACGTACTCTATTGCTCTAGTCTCGATCGAACGCACAAAACATTCACTCGTCCAATTGAGGCAGTGCTGGATTCATTTACCCTCGCAAAGATGGCACGCCTCAAGGCCGATATCGCCGACGTAGATGCAAATGCCCAAATAACAGTCTTTGAAAGTCGGCTAGCCCAAGGCGTTGCGTGGCTCGACTTCAGTCATGCACACGCACTCATCGAAGATGGATACAAAAGCGCACTTGAAGCACTCAAAGGCCACGAGACAGCTGGCCTAACCCCAACCAAGAGCTACTTTAGCACCCACCCACCAAAGCGAGATCGCTTTGGCGAAGTCGGCTATAAACCAATTTCAAAGTAAGTCGAGCAATGGCCTAAATAAGAACCAGTCGGGCAAGCCGCGGCCGACGACTACCTCTATAGCAGATATCGAATATTTTCTGCGACAAGTAGTGACAGTCACGAATCCTTGGGGTACCGATCTCAAGATGACACTTCGAAGGTGACGGTGCAACTCAAGCGGGAAGCTTATCTCTCATTTGAAAAATTATTGGGCAAATCCAGCTATATATTGACCAATGTCCAATAGCGCCTGGGCTCCGCCTGGGGCAAAGCCTGCCATTGAAATAAACCCATGGATCATTCCCAAATAACGATGGCTTGTAACACAGACGCCGGATTCAACCAGTGCCTTTGCATACAATTCCCCACCATCTCGAAGTGGATCATACTCGGCCGTTACTATCAAAGATGGCGGCGACTTCCTTAGATTTTCATCGATATAGGCATTCAAAAGCGGGTTTTTTAGATCCGTCTCATCCTTTAAATAACTTCGATTGAAGAAATCCATCTGACTTGCAGTTAAAAAGTATCCCTCTGAAAAAGCGGTCAGCGAATATGTCTCATCCCAATATACAGCAGGATAAATTAGCGCCTGGGCACATATTACAAAGTCAGACTGCGAATTCAAGTAGTTCGAGGAGACAGCTGCAAGGTTGCCTCCGGCTGAATCACCTAAAAGAAAAATTAAACTCTCATCGCAATCAAATTCTGAGATTTTGCTTCGAATCCATTTAATCGAATCAATAGCATCTAAAGCGGCGGCTGGGAACTTATTCTCAGGAGCAAGTCGATAGTCGACCGAGATCATCATAGTTTTAGCAGCAACAGCCAGCTGTCCAACAGTTCCATCATGAGATTCGATCGAACCTAAGACAAAGCCACCTCCGTGAAAATAGACTCCGAGACCCCTTCCAATTCGATTTGCCGGTACATAGACTCTGGCCCTAAGAGTTCGACCCACTAGGCCAATTTCGATATCGTAACTCTTCTCTAGACCATCGCTCTGGCCGCTGCCGAGCTGAGAGAGGTTGTCAAAGTTTCTGCGCTGTTCCTCTAGTGATATCTCACCTGGTGAAACTTCCTCAAGAGCACCAAGTTGGTCGAGCACGAATTGAATTCCGGGATCTAAGGTCAAGGTTTCCTCCTAATTACACTCTAAATAAATCTAGAACACCTTTTAATCCAATAACAATACCGGGGTTTCTCAGAGCCTAATTGCCCTGCACTCAAGAGACAAACCACCAAATTTATCAGCCGATGCCGAAATAACTAAGAACCTAAAAGCTAAAGATCTTGTCACCAACGCCAAACCAGGTAAAACCTAATGAGCATTGGGGGGTGAATTTATAGCTCAATTGGAGGACTTTGCCAAGATTATGGCAACTTCATCATATTGAGATTTGGACAAGATAATTTTGTTGGTATTCACATTTCGCTCTACCTGTTTTGGAGAGGTAGCTCCTGCTATAACGCTCGAAACTGCCTCATTTGCCAAAAGCCACCCAAAAGCTAGGTCGATCAGTTCCATCTCAAATTGACTGGCACAGCTCTCTAACTCCTCAATCAAGTCAAAATTAGCCCGCGCAAACTCACCTGGACGAGAGGCAAGCCTTGTACCTTTTTGCGCCTCGGCCCCCCTCTTGAACTTACCCGTGAGCAGTCCTGAGGCAAGCGGGAAATATGGAAGAATCCCAACTCCAAATGCTTTTGCCGCAGGTATCACCTCATCTTCAACCTTACGATGCAAAAGCGAATAGTGGTTTTGAGCTGAGATAAAACGCTCGTAATTTCTTTCACGGGCGATATGGTCTGACGATGCGATCTGCCAGCCTGCAAAGTTAGACGATCCCACATAGCGAACTTTGCCTTGCTTGACCAATTCATCTAGTGCCGCCATGGTCTCTTCCAAAGGGGTATTGGGGTCTGGCTCATGGATCTGATAGAGGTCGATGTAGTCGGTCTTTAGCCGGCGCAGGCTCGCCTCAAATGCCTTATTGATATATCGCCTTGAACCGCGCGCAATGTCGCCCGTCTCCATCGACATTCCAAATTTTGTCGCCAAAATGATAGAGTCGCGCCGTGGGCCGAGGATCTCTCCTAAAAAGGTCTCTGAACCACCAAGATTTCCATAGATGTCAGCCGTATCGAAAAATGTAATACCCAGCTCGATGGCACGATCAACTACGCTACGACTTGTCTCTAAGTCGCATCGAACTCCAAAATTATTGCAGCCAAGGCCGACCTCTGACACTGTCAGACCACTATTTCCCAGTTGTCTAAATCTCATAACTTCTATTCTTACCTAAGAACGGCACCTTTGCGTGCCCATCGCTCCAAAAACTCAAACTGGAAAAGGCAGTCCTGGATGACATCTAGAAAACTCCGCAGCGACCTCTCGCTTCAATTCAAGAAATGGCTTGTCCAAGATCAAAGCAAGCGAATACAGATCGTCCGCTTCAATCTTGGAGGCAAAGGGTCCTACCTTTATCGAGATCAACCTTCCATATAGCTCCACCTGCATAAAGGATCTTGCCAAGACCTCTCGATCTACCATAGAACGCCTAATCCCTAAAGTCCCTAACGAGGCAAAGATCTCTCTGGAGAACCTATCCGCCTCATCAACCTTACAGATCAGGCTAAATAAAGAGCCAGAACGAGCCTTTTTCGCAACTATCGGACTAACCCACGCATCAATCGCGCCCTTTGCGATAAGCAATTCAACAACTGAAGCCAAAGTCTCAGGGCTTTGATCGTCAATATTAGTCTCAAGCAGGCAGACAACTTCAAAGCTAGAAGGATAGTCATGCGAACCATCCCCCTTGGCCTTAGAGCCACTGACAGCAATTTCTTGGCCATAGGAGTATCTCTGGCCAGGGGTAGTGGCCTCTCCAAGGGCCCCCACTACCATATTGGGACGATCTTCCAGGTGAATCGTCCCACTTCCATATCCGATTTTTTGCGCCCTAAAGGCCATCGTTGGCCATGGCTCAGATGCAAATACGGATAATAGAGCGGCTCCGGTCGGGGTCAAAAGTTCATTTCCTCTCACCGCTTGAGTGAAGGAAAAGCGTGAAATAAGTTCCAGAGTGGCTGGTGATGGCAGATTTAGCACCCCATGAGAGGTGGCAACTAGCCCTCCCCCTACTTCGAGGTCAGAGACTATTACCCCCTCCACCTCAAAGTACTCGAGTGCGATCACTCCCACCAAAAGATCAACAATTGTATCCCAAGCACCGATCTCATGAAAGACGACCTCTTCGAGCGCAACTCCGTGCAATTTCGCCTCAACTTCACCAAGGCGAATAATGGCTTTTGAGAATCCTTCGATAACCCCAAGAGATAGACCGCTTTGTTGAACCAATTTGAGGATATCATCCAAGGCTCTTGGAGGTTGCACCGTTTGGGCCATTACCGAAAACGAGGTAGTTGAAAAGTCACCCTTCTTTACCTTTTTAACGATGATCTCAACACCCGCCAACCCCAAGGCGCCAATAGCGTCATTGACGATCTTTGGTTCCAAACCAAGGTCAAAGCAGAGGGCACCGAACATATCTCCAGAAAGTCCCGACGGACACCACAACCGAAGGGCCTTCAATTTTGATGCTCCACAACTGTTGGTATCTCTTGGGGCTCTTGGTGTTTAGCTGACAACAAATTGATTATTCGAATCGCGCCACAGGCAGCGCCAAAGCCATTGTCAACACCCACCACACTCACACCAGGAGCACATGAGGCCAACATCGCCATCATTGCCGTTTGGCCACCCTGAGAGGCTCCATAGCCAGTAGAGGTGGGAACCGCGATAATCGGATTAGAGATCAACCCACCCAAAACCGAGGTAATAGCACCTTCCATGCCCGCCACCACGATCACTACATCAAATTTTCTAATCTGATCGATCTTAGAAAGTAACCGGTGAATACCCGCCACACCAACATCACAGATCAGATCAAAACCGATTCCACACGCGCTAAGCGTACCGGCCGCTTCATTCGCCACCACAAGATCGGTCGTCCCGGCCGTCACGATTCCAACCTTCTCGGGCCGATTATCATTAGCTGCAATTACAACGGTCGCTAGAGCATCTGGAAACTGATCTCGTCCCGGATAGACCATAGCACCAGGAAAGGCTCGAAGAAGGCTAGCGACCGCCGCCGAATTTGCTCTAGTAACTAGAACCGGTCCTTGTCCTTGTGCGTCCATCTCCATGGCCAACTGAACTATTTGATTTTCGGTCTTACCTGGGCCATAGATCGCCTCAGGGAGGCCAATTCGGGGAAACCTGCCATGATCAACTTCTGCAAAATCACCTGTCGACATTATTTCCTAACTTGGATAAAATTTCGAATTATCGATAGAGCCAACACGCTGTCTAACTATCTCAATCATGCTATGCGAATTAGCAAATTGAACGTGAACCTCCCCGCCCTTACGGAAGGGGATTGCGCTCCCGTTGGTTCAAAATGGATCTAAATCCGTCACTTACAAGATACGTCACTGCGCTCGCAATGCTTCACGTGGCCACAAAAGATAAAAACCAACAAAAAGATAGATCTTGGAGCCTAACCATATCAACCTCGCCCCTGGGTGAAAAGGACCGACCACATCTAACTTAGGGCTCAAATCACCCCTATAGCAAAAACCATCCGTTATCTCATTGCGCCGATTGACTCCACTGCTATTGCCTTGGTTACGACGCGTGGTTGTGGCGCGTGGTTGTGGTTCACAGCGCCATTGATTAGATTTCACCTGTGCTAAGCCAAGATCTCCTTATCGAACTGGACCGACGTAACAACTATTGCTCTGAGAAAGAACGTGCCTATCGATGGTCACTAGGGTAAATTAGATCTATGGGTTATCCAAATAAGCGACTGGGATTTCTAGGCCCCGAAGGTACCTTTACAGAAGAGGCTCTTCTTTCTCAAAAAGACCTCTTGGGATTCGAACTGATTCCATTCATCACTATCGATTCCGTCTTAGATGCGCTCAATTCTGGCGCGATCGACTTAGGGTTCGTACCAATTGAAAACTCCATCGAAGGCACAGTGTCAGCCACGATCGACTCGCTGGTCTTTGATTACGATCTCACAATAGTTCGAGAAGTTATTTTGGACATCCACCTTCAACTTTTGGGACTTCGGGGCGCAACGCTATCCGATATCAAAGAGATCTGGTCGTATCCCCATGCACTTGGTCAATGTAGGAAATTCACCTCTAGCAACCTTCCAAATGCCGTTACAAATGCAAGCACATCAACTGCCGAAGCGGCAAAGATGGTGGCTCTAAAGAACGATGGAGCGATCGGAGCGATCGCCCCAAGAGTCTCTGGAAAGATCTACGACCTCTCGGTAATAGCCGAAAACATCGAAGACCACAAGGGCAACCAGACTCGCTTTTTTCTTGTCCAAAAAGATGGCATTCCGCCCTCGAGCGGCCACGACAAAACTGCTTTGGTATGCTTCCAACTCTCTGATACGCCCGGTTCTCTTTTTTCAATCCTTGCCGAATTCTACGCACGAACCGTAAACCTAATAAAGCTCGAATCACGACCTTCGAAGGAGGGCCTTGGAGACTATTGTTTTGTCATTGAACTAGAGGGCCACGTGAGCGATCCAATAGTGACTGACGCAATCATGAGTTTAAAGCGAAAACTACCTGAGATAAAGTTTCTAGGCAGCTTTCCCAACATGACAGATCCTAAAGGTTTGCCTTTGGAAAGTGACGCTAGCGACCCATCAAGGATATGGATTAACAAAATAATTGACAGGATTCAGGGCAATTTTTGATTAGATTGTACTCCGGAGGGATGGCAGAGCGGACAAATGCGAAGCACTTGAAATGCTTTGATCCAAAAGATCCGTGGGTTCGAATCCCACTCCCTCCGCCACTTACCTAGTAGCACCTATGTTTTGGTGGGCGTTGATACTTCATCTAAAGATACATGACTCCTGGGTTTTAAGCGATAGCCATCATCGAGGTTCGTTGAGGCAAAATCGTCGAGGGACGAGAAGTTCTCACTACTTATTGTCCTGATTCTCTCGCCAAATATCTGGTTCGACAAAGACCAACCGGGCAAAAGGTACCACGGCACGCAAACGCACTTCGGCCAAGTCGATCTCATCGGCCACCGTTGAAAAAGCTAAATCACCATCAAATGCTACCTTGATTGCCACCAGGAGATCGGTTGGCCCTAAATGCATCGTCATCAAATATATGACACGTCTTATGTGATCACTCTCCAAAACTGCGACTCGGATCGCCTCTTCGACCAGAGGATCCGCCGACTCACCAATCAGCAAGCTCCGAACTTCCAGTCCTAGAAATATCGAAATTGCACCTAGAAGTATTCCGATCAACAACGACCCTGCTGCATCGAAGCGATCATTTCCTGTGATTGCACTTGCGCCCAACCCAATTAAAGCTATTAAAAGTCCAGCGATTGCTCCTAGGTCCTCGAAGAGAACGAGTGGTATCTCTGCTACTTTCGTTCGATGTGCAAATTTGAAGATCGACTCGTTGGCCCTTTGGTCATGGGCCGCTTCGCCTTTTGCGTTACGAAAGGAAAGACTCTCTAAAAAAAGACTCGCCACCAAGACGGCTAAACCGACCAGGGGCGAACCAACAGGGTGGGGGTGAACAAGCTTGGTGATACCCTCATAAAGAGAGGCTAGGCACCCTAGCCCAAAAAGCACAATAGCAACCACAAAGGCAACAAGATAACGCTCGGTCGCATAACCAAAGGGGTGCTGAGCATCTCCCTTACGCTTCGATCGTTCAAGGCCCACCATTAATAAACCCTGATTTGTAGTGTCCGCCGTGGAATGCAAGACCTCAGAGAATAGCGATGCTGACCCCGTAATCAAAAACGCAGCCAGCTTTACGATGACGATACCTAGATTGGAGATAAAAGCTACAACAACTGTTCGACGCGAAGAACCTGACACACCAAATGAGCCTAACCGAGTTAACTCACAATAAATTTACGATCTTTTCCAATCAGGTTGGCAATCGAAGACCGAAATCGAATCAACTCATAAAAGTGATCTAATTATATGATCATTCACCCGGGCACCAATTGGCACTGACCTAATAAGCACTAGACGTGGAAATCACCTGTGTCTCTTGCGGTTGATTGTCTCTTGCGGTTGATCGCTTAAGGTTGATCGCGGAAGCCGTCACCAATGAAAAATCCAGGATAAGAATCACAAACTAGCTCAAAATCTCCTATTAGAGGTCTTGTCCATTGGATCTCTGGAGGCTATAAATTCATCTTTAACGGCTTATGACCGAAAGGAAATATCAAATTCCGGGGCCTCACCACCGATTCGATGGATCCGATTTGCATCTTGGGCCACCTCAATCAAGATCTCCCAGGGCGGCTTTGTATCCCTTGCGTCATAGTCACTTCGATAGCTTCTAAGCGCCGACTCCAACTTACGAGAACTGCCTTCAATTTGAGCGGTTGCGCCCATTCCTATCGCACGATCGACAAATTCACTTGCAAGGCCATAGCTAGCCCAATTCTCACAACGTACTCGAACTAGCGGTTTTACATCTGGAATCTCAAATTTTTGTTCTGAAAGATAGAGCGCTATCCGCTCAAAGCCTAGAGAAAAACCACAAGCTGGTGCTGGGCGTCCGAAGCGCTCCAACATATTGTCGTATCGACCACCGCCGCCAATCGAAAAGCCAAACTCAGAGACTCCTAACTCAAAGATGGCACCTGTGTAATAACCCATACCCCGAATTACAGTCGGATCAAACAAAAACCTAACATCGCCGAAACGTCCATTGTGGCCTAAACTTGCGATCGCCGAAATCTCAGATTGAACCGCCTCCGAGAGGTTCATCTCCTCAAATAGACCATGGGGCAACGCGTCGCTTGTGGAGATCTCCAACAGGGTAGAAACCAACTTAGAGGTCGCCGCTTCATCTACGCCCAACTCTATGAGTTCGCGCGAGACTCCATCGGCCCCAATCTTGTCGAGCTTATCCAAGATAATCAAGGCGGCTCCGATCAACCCTTGCGCCACACCGCTCCAGGGCAGAAGCTGATCCAAGAACTTTCTATGGTTATATCGAAGAGTTAAATCATTAATGCCTAGTCGCGACGTAGCGATTAAAGAGGTGGAAATCAACTCGAGTTCAGCCGTCACATTAGGCTCGGCAATTATGTCGATATCACACTGAACAAACTGTCGAAATCTCCCCTTTTGTGGCCGCTCGGCTCGCCAAACTGGGCCAATCTGGATCGATCGAAAGACCGATGGCAACTTTGAGAAGTTTTGGGCATAATATCGGGCAAGAGGAACTGTGAGGTCGAACCGTAGACCCAAATCAGCTAAAGACCCTTCGTCACTTAGGTCACTTAGCTTTTCACCGCGCTTTAAGATCTTAAAGACAAGCTTTTCATTATCTCCGCCGCCCGAACCGATCAATCTTTCAAGGTTTTCCACCGCTGGAGTCTCTATTTGATTAAATCCATGCTCACGGTATGTTCTAAGAATTACCTCCGCAATTTTGGATCGACTTTCGACCTCGCTCGGCAAAAGATCACGCATGCCACGTGCTGGAGATGTGTCAACCTTGACCAAAATATAACCTCAGCTCAAAAATTATCTATAAGTCAAGATAGTAGCGATTTGATAAAAATCCATGAGACAAAGGACCACATTTCAATCGACGCTGGCGGTCGCGATCGCATGGGAGATGACAACAATCAAAGTTATGCTCTTAAATCAATAATAAAGTTGTGACCCAGTTGGACAAATACCCAATCAACCAAAGGCTCTCACAATGTCCAACCACTAGGTGCGACCCTAGATCAAGTCTTGTCTTTACTCTTGACTTTACTCGCATGATCATTTGGGGTGCTGACAACCTTTTTTGCAAAGACTTGTCTTCCTCTCCACAAAGACGCCATTGAAGGAACATCGGGGTCTGTTATTCCAAAAATCACAAGGCCGACCGGGAAAACTCGCCTTGGAAGCTAGCTCTCATCCAACACTGAGCCCTCTGCTAGATCTAACCATAGCGCCCGCCGACTTAGTCAGAAAGCTTCCGTTGGCATAATTGCCCTTAAGCCTGGATCCACCGAAAATTTAGCCGCTCAACTTTGATTTAGACATAGAAAGGGTGCTCTGAACTCGTGGAATGATGTTTGAATACAATTCAAATCCATCAGTTCAAGGAGCACCTTTTAGATGCGAGCATCTGCTAGTGCTTTAGAGTGTTTGATAGTCACCTTTGACGATTCGAACGCAGTTTCCAACAGTGGGTTAATACTCCCTATCACCCTTGCTGAGAAACTTGGCCTTAGGGATCTCTTTGATTTACACATTGACCTAGAGGATCGTCCTGGACGAGCAAATGTTGGCAGAAAAGCTATGGCTATCATTGCATCTATCTTGCATCGCATCTATTTTGGCCGGTGGTGATTGCATTGATGACACTGCAATCCTTGAAAGCCCAAATGCGCAAGTGATTCTTGGTCAGATAATGCCAGCACCATCTAGGTTTGGTGTCTTCTTGCGTAGTTTTGAGACCAGTGACATCGCAGATGTTGAACGAGTTGCAGCTTTGTTGCTAAAACGAGCCTGGCTAGCTGGAGCAGGTCCAGGTGATGAGCCGCTCACCATTGATGTTGATTCCACGATATGTCAGGTATATGGAAACAAAAAAGAAGGAGCTTACTTTGGTTATACCAACCTAAGGGGGTATCACCCACACCTAGCAGCTGTTGGTAAAGCAGCTGTTGGTAAAACAGGTGACATTCTTGGAATAGTGACACGTGAAGGCAACGCCAATACCGCTCGTGGTGCCGGAGAATTTGTAACTCAGGTAATCAACAATGCCAGAGCCGCCGGAGCAACTGGTGAAATAACCATGTGTTTTGACTCTGGGTTCTTCTCAAGAGCCGTTAGAGACGCAGCTAGTGCGGGTGATGTTCGCTTTTCTATTACAACACGGATGTCCAAGAGACTAAAAGGTATCATCTCCGATATCCAAGAGGATGCCTGGACTTCAATTCCCTACTGGCTTGAAGGTGGAGCTGATGTAGCAGAAGTGAAATACCGTCAAATACAGTAAATTGCGCATTTGCAAAAGATTTACAAGACGTTACATGAACGCTAATGCCGTTTGGTTGGCTCTGGTCTGGTTAGCTCTGGTCTGGTTAGTTATTGGTGCAACTGCACACAACCTGGCACGGTGCAACTGCACACAACCTGGCACGGTGCAACTGCACAACCTGGCGCGAATAGGTGCTATTACAGAAACTGTAATAACCACACCAAAGCTTCGACGGTGTTACTTTCAGATCGCAGGACATATCACTCGTTCAGCTAGAAAAGTAATACTGCATCTTGAAGAACACTGGCACTATAAGGATAAGTTCTTAGAGGCTCTTGATCGGATCAGAAAGTTTGAGATCGCCATCACCTGAACATCTGGTTACCTAACACACTGAATATTACTTTAAGGAACTGCTCTAGAAGACAAGGGATTGGGTCACTATGGCCAAAATGAGATTTCAGAATCTCAAAAATGACCAAAAAGGCTCAATCACAAAGCGAATAGGTCATATTTGGCACTCTGAAACCAGATTTAAGCCATAGACCCTCCGTCAAACCTAAATCAGTTCCAAAAAACCGACTTGGATTCACACCGAAGGGCTCAAGCTGGTTTAATTCTGTGGATTCGGGCTAAGGGGTTGTTATCGGCGTTCCATTAGCCGAGACAACGTACCATGTTCCTCCAAAAGCAACGACTCCTTGGCCGTTGGTTGCCCCTGGAGAGGTATCGCCTGCAAACCGATATAGCGGATGGCCACCATAGACAACCTGGGAAGAGTCGTTGCTTTCCTTTAAAAAGGAAACCTTGGTCTTATTAAGACCCACACCTACTACTAAATGCACTGAAGATACTGCTGGCCAAGCGCTCAAACAGGCCGAAGAGGTACAGGTGGCCTTGGTGGCAGAATCAGGAGTAAACATATAGAGAGTCTGCCCGCTAGATAGTGCCAAGATCGACCCGTACTTAGAAGATTCGGTCGTCAACTTGACCCCTGAGCCCAATGACCCAGAAGAGGCCTCCGTAGTAGATGGAGTCGCTCCATATGCTGAATATGCACTAGTAGATGGCGAAGACGAAGCGACCGACGAACCGGTAGCACTGCTAGAAGAGGACCCACAAGAGGCGGCTACTAAAGCTACACTCGAGAGGGCTCCGATGGAAAATAGACGGCGACTTTTCATAGCGCACCTCCAATTACGTGACTCTAGTCACAGATTTGTATAGGTATAACAAAGCTCATTCATCACCATTCATTCCGATTTCTCATGAAATTATGAAAATAAACTGAAGCTAAATGAAATACGGATCAGGCATTACATTTCGGCAGTATCAGTCACGGAGTTCCCCTTCAACCACAACCATGCCTTGGCGTGACTAAGTTCTATAAAAAGTAGCACTGGTCCGGTAGAGGCAAATGGGATAAATTCGATAAATCCGATAGCTTTAGTCATCTATTACCTATTAGAGTGGTTAGTCAAGACCTTGAGCCATCGAAATGAGTAGGAAACAGCTTTGCCAAAACGCCAGACTCTAGATTCACAACAAAAATCCAAAAGGGCAACCAACTTCTTTACCTTTCCCGATCCGGTAAATGAAGTTGCCGCCCGAAGCGTAGCGCTTGGAGTTGTGATCATGGTTGTGCTCATCATAACAACCCACAATCGCCTGCTATTCATACCCCTTTGCTGTGGTTTCATAGCTCGTCTAGCCGCTGGACCAAAGATCTCAATCCTAGGACAGATAGCAACTAAATTAGTAGCTCCCAACTTGCCCAACCATGAGAAACTTGTGGCTGGAAAACCCAAACGATTCGCCCAAGGAATTGGCGTTGTCTTCTCCATAGCAGCAGCCATAGCTGCATTAGCTACGCACTCTGTTCTTCCATCACAGATCATCCTCGCCTTACTTGGAATAGCCGCGGCATTGGAAGCCTTCTTTAGTTACTGCTTGGGTTGCAAGGCATTCGCACTCCTGTTTCGTTTTGGAATCGTCACATACAACGACTGTCCAAGTTGTGTTGTCCAATACGCTAAATGACCTCTCTCTCATAAGCTGATAGGTAGAGAGAAACCTATTGCACCATAGATACCTATCTGCTTTTTCTTGACCCATATGCTCTAGCTCTCCAGATCTATATCCCTATTCGTTCGAAGCAGGTGGGTCGAAACAGGTCAACCTCAAGATTCGCCTTAAAATCAATGGGTAGAATCCAACCAAAAAACTCAACCACCATCGACCCCTAGTCCTCAAACCCCTAGCTGGTAGCGTTAGCATCTTTCACCTGACTATTCCACAACTTGCGAGCACTAAAGCTACAAGCAAATACCAATGTAAAAGATATGAAAATCTTCGCGGGAAAGGGCGGTCTTTTTGGGTAGCACCACAATCATCTCAATAAGATATTGTCCATGGCACGAACACCAAGATCACAATTAGCAATTGCAATGGCGCGCGGCGACGTGGAGGCAGATCTCCTACTTGTCGGTGGAAAGGTATTTTCTAGTGCCACAAGAGAATGGGTAGAGACTTCGCTGGCAATTGGAGACGGTGCGATCGTTGGTTGGGGCGACCGAGGCGCCAAAGAGGTTGTCGACGTCTCAGGCGCTTACCTCATTCCAAGTTTCATCGATGCCCATATGCATTTAGAATCCACCAAACTTTGGGTAGATGAATTTGTCTCTCTTGTTCTAGCAGCAGGAACCACTGCGGTGGTGGCCGACCCACACGAATTAGCAAATGTATTTGGAATTCCTGGAGTGGCGGAGTTGATCGACGCTGCCTCGGACCTTCCATTCACCTTCAAAGTTGTGGCATCATCTTGTGTTCCAGCTTCACAATTTGAATCGCCTGGCGCTGAGATATCTGTTGAAGATATAGAAGATCTAATGGATCACTATGGAGCTATTGGGGTGGCAGAAGTCATGAACTATCCCGGCGTAATCGCCGGAGATCCAATTATGCTCAAAAAAATAGCCAGCGCCAAAGGTAAAAGAGTTGACGGTCACGCTCCCATGGTGCGCGGAAAGTCTCTTGATGCCTATCTAACGGCCGGTGTTGAGTCAGATCACGAATGCACATCCTTTGAAGAGGCTCACGAAAAGCGACAGAAGGGGATGTGGATCTTCATTCGTGAAGGTTCTGCGAGTAAAAATCTCAATGATTTGATAAAGACCGTCCTAGTCGGTGGAACCGATCGAATTGCCCTATGCACCGACGATCGCGAACCCTCGAGCCTGATTAGGCGAGGCCATGTCAATGACTGTGTCGCTATGGCAGTTGCCGCTGGAGTCTCCCCCGAAGATGCAATAATAATTGGATCGACCAACGCCGCACAATACCACAACTTGCACGACTTGGGCAGCCTAGCGCCGGGTTATCAAGCCGATCTATTGGTTCTTGATAACCTAGTGGACTTTAAACCCTCAAGAGTTTACGTTCGCGGTTCCCTCGTCGCTCAAAATGGCACCATCTTAGAGGGAGTCGTCCCCTCGAGGCCGGCACCATCCTGGATGCAATCGAGCGTCCGTCTTGCAAGGCAATTTACCAAAGAAGACTTTGAGATTGAAGTTGATCCCGACAAAAGCTACAAAGTAATCGGGGTACATCACGACTCACTCTCCACCACCCATCTGGTTCGATCGGGTTCGCAGGTCGCCGACTGTGCGAGAATAGCGGTAATTGAGCGCCACCGCGGAACAGGGCGCTTTGGCCTTGGCCTTGTCTCTGGTTTCAACCTCACCCAAGGGGCAATAGCATCAACTGTCGCCCACGATGCCCACAACATAATGGTCCTGGGTTCGATGGCTCAAAATGGTGCATCCGACATGGCAATAGCGATAGAGACTCTAAACGAGATAGGAGGGGGTCAAGTGGCGGTACTAGATGGCCAAGTGATAGCAGTCGTACCTCTTATAATCGGAGGTTTGATCTCTACAAAAAGGGCGACCGAAATCGCTGCGGAACTTGAAAATCTTGAAGCTCAAGCCCACAGTTCCCTTGGCATCACCCTTCCAGCACCCTTTATGGTCCTTTCCTTCCTCGGTCTTTCAGTAATCCCGGAGCTACGGATTACAGATCTTGGACTTATCGATGTAGTCTCCTTCACAAAGACGACCTTGACGAATTAAAGGACCTCCCGGTTGTCTTTGGCGAATCCTTGCCCATGAAATCCTTATTCGGCTATCGACTCAATTGGAATTAACGGATCCCTTTTTAAAGAACGGTGGACACTGACTCATTTAGCCCGAGTTTCTGATTTAGCTCGAGTTTGACAGATCGCTTCCGTCCCATTTGGAAAAGTTAGCTCACAATGCATGCACATGGCTCATTTGGAGTAAAAAACGGTGGTAATTCTGGTAACTTTAAGATAGTTTGAGGTCAAACTAAAACACGGCAAACAAAGAATTTTAAAAAGTGAGGAATACTGTGACCAATGCAGTGATTGTGGACGTAGTTAGAACACCGGGTGGACGCCGAAATGGAAAACTCTCTGGTTGGCACCCAGCGGATCTCGCAGCGCAAGTACTTAAGGCGCTCGTTGAACGAAACGACATAGATCCAGCTCTAATAGAAGATGTCATCATGGGATGTGTCATGCAAGTTGGAGCACAGAGTTTAAATGTCGCCAGAAATGCTGTCTTGGCAGCGGGTTTTCCAGAGTCAGTATGTGCCACTTCGATCGATCGCCAATGCGGATCCTCACAACAAGCTGCTGCATTTGCAGCTCAAGGAATTATCTCTGGCTTCCATGACATAGTAATCGCCGCCGGGGTTGAAGCGATGTCTCAAGTGCCAATGGGATCGTCGGCTATGAACGGTCCCGGTAAGCCCTTTGGCCCAATGGTTGGAGATCGCTACCGCGAGCAGGGAGGTCTTGTAAACCAAGGCATCTCTGCAGAGATGATCGCTGACCAATGGAACCTCTCAAGACAAGATCTAGATACCTACAGCTTGCGAAGTCAAACATTTGCTGCTCAAGCGAGAGCAGAAGGACGGTTCGATCGTGAAATCATTCCAATCGAAATCAAAGATAGCGAAGGCAATCTAACTGGCGAAGTTCAAAGCTCCGACGAAGGCATCAGGGCCACAACCATGGAAGGCCTAGCCAATCTCAAACCCGCATTCAAAGAAAATGGCAAGGTAACAGCTGGCAACTCCTCTCAAATTACCGATGGAGCTTCGGCTGCTCTGATTATGAGCGAAGAGATGGCTAGTCGACTAAATCTCACTCCACGAGCACGTTTTGTCTCATTTTCGCTGGCTGGGGTAGATCCAGTCACAATGCTCACAGGTCCGATCCCAGCTACCAAAAAGATATTAGAGCGAACAAAGATGACGATGGACGACATAGATCTCGTTGAAATAAACGAGGCCTTCGCCTCGGTAGTGCTGGCATGGGAGAAGGAGCTTCATCCAGATATGGCCAAAGTAAATGTCAACGGAGGCGCAATTGCCCTGGGCCATCCACTTGGGGCCTCGGGAACCAAACTTTTGGCTACTCTATTGTGCGAACTTGAGCGAACAAATAAAAGATATGGCCTTCAAACGATGTGCGAAGGCGGCGGCATGGCCAATGCAACCATCATTGAGAGACTAGGATAGTCACCACCGTATTACCCACCCAAAAGGCATCTTTATGGGCGAGTAGACAAAAGAGCAGAACCTCCAACTTGAAATAAATTTGACCAATACCGATCAACTTTCGATCGAGCCTCAATTGGCAAGTTGGAGGTTTCTTTTTCTCCATTTTCGGGCTATTTCAGGATCTATTGAATCTCTTATTGAGCGAGATTATCGCTGTCGCCAGCAATAATCGATCTTGCCCAGGACCAACTCCTGGAGACAATTATACAATTCAAAATCAATTATTTCGGGTGATATCTTTTGACTCTCATTGCGGTTGCTGTAACTTACATGGCTTGAGGGCAGAACCTAATATCCAAAAAGGTAAAAATCCACTAGCTCAATTGCCTCCTAGGTCAATGCTTCTAAAAGATATGAAGTCCTCATCCGAGCAATTTGAAGCAAAGTCTCTTGCCCTCTTGGCATATGGCGTGACTGTGGCAGGATCATCTGATCTACTTTTTTTCCGTGAGCAATAGCTGCCTCTAGGAAATACGCTGTATTTCTAAAGTGAACGTTCTCGTCTATAAGTCCGTGGATAATAGCGAGCTTTCCTTTCAATGATTCGACGTAGTTAGTCACATCGGCTATCTCATAGGCGGGACCCTCGTTCACGGGGGTTCCCATATATCGCTCCGTATAGGCGGTGTCATAGAAGGAAAAGTCCACAACTGGGGCACCTGCTACCCCTACTATAAATCGATCTGGATGTTTGGTCAGTGCACTAAGGGTCATAAATCCTCCGTAAGACCATCCATAGATCCCAACACGATTCGGGTCAATCCCAAATCGCTCACTTAGATAGTCAATACCACTAATCTGATCCTCAAGCTCGATCGTTCCGAACTTTCGACTAAGTTTCGCCTCGAAATCTAGGCCCCGGCCATAGCTACCTCGATTATCAATCTTGGCTACGACGACTCCCCTAGACGCTAAGTATTGAGCCTCTAAATCTATAGTAGAACTCCATGAATTGGTCACCCGCTGGGCATGTGGGCCTCCATAAACCGAGATCACAAGTGGCAGACCCCTAGGATTTCGATCCCCAGGAAGGTAAAGATGGCCAATCAATCTGGTTCCATCAACGGCGTCAAATTCAAAACGCAGAGGTGATGTTAGTGCGAGTTGCTGTGGCGTTAGAGGCTCGTCGCCTAGGTCGAGAAGGACTTCGGAGTCGAAACTCATCACGCGCGAGATATAGGAGTGCGATAGGCAAGAATAGATATCTAAAAATGCTCTGTTTTGAATCGATACAACACAGTCATGGACGCCCTCGCCGCTGGTCATAAGTTCTGGCGCTCCACCAGATATATGCACTCTCGATAGGTCTCTAGCGCAGGGATCCACTATTGTACTTACGAAATAGATGTAGCCGCTCTCCGGATCGAAGTCAACCAGAGAGGTCACCATCCACTCTCCGAATGTGACCTGGTCGACCACGCCATTCGAGTTATAGATCGCGACGTGACTAAATCCCGAACGCTCAGTAGTTGTAATAAAGCGGTTCGCATCAATTGGAAGCACACTTGAGGGCAAATTGACCCAAGGCTCGAGCTTATCTTCTATCCGCGCCACCACAGCTGCTGTATCACAGTCAACAAAATGCCAGGTTAAGGTGGTCTGTCTCCTATTTAATGTTGCAACTAAGAGCGTTTTGGAATCTAACCAAGAGACCTTGGCTATGTAGTCCTCGCTGTCGGTCTCTAAGTCAATTGCTCTTGGGCTACCCTTTTTTACCCCTAGCGACTCCACCTCGTCTATCAAGATTCCAACTTTAGCATTTGGCGCTCCTGCAAAAGGGTAGCGATGACTTTCAGCTCGAATCTCTTTGGCTCCATAGTGAAATATCCAAAATGGCTCGACTCCCGATTGGTCCACAACGCAGTATGCGATGCGACGTCCATCGCCAGAAAGCCAAAAGCCCTCGAGTCGATCAAGCTCTTCCTGGGCCACAAATTCTGCTACCCCAATGAGTTGACCCTCACCTTTGACTTCATCGATTGTGGTCGATTCACCCCCAGATAGATCAACCCGATAGAGTCTTTTTCCATCTGTGCATACCGCAGCATCATTGTCAAGATCCAGTTCAATTCGCTCAATCGATTCACCTTCAAACTCGTAACTGACTCGGGCGAGATCGGGATCGTAGATTAGATAGTGGCCACCAACATTCACCAAAATAAGCGACTTGGTATCGGATTCAAAGAGGACAAATCCACTCACGCCGTTACCCGAAAGACGTAGCCTCTCTCTCCTTAGCTCTTCGGCTAAAGTTGGTAAGGCGGAGCTATCCTCACCATCGATCAAGACTTCGACTCCGCCGCCATCTAGATCTCCTCGACAAAGCGAAAGATTATTCGAATCGCTGGATCGCGCCATCAAAAAGTAAAGATATGGCGAATTCTTTGAAAATGTAGGAGAGATTGGAACAGTCGTTCCTGGATAGGGCCGCTTAGCTAGGGTCTCAAGGTCAAGAACAAATTCATTTAGCACCTAAATAAACCTAATCGTACCATCGACTTTAGGGCCACTTACCAATTTCAGTGATTGTGATAGCCATTGACCTATCTATATCGCGTAGCCATATAGAAACCGCCAGCCAAAAAGACCAGTCCAACCAGTAGGTACCAATTAGAAGCCCCTCCAGGAAGAACTCCCAAATAGTTGACAAAGAGGAAAATAAAGCCAAGAATCAAAAATGATATCAAAAGATAGGCCATCCATCGAGGAGACTTCTTTTGCGAAGTTGGAATTGGAGGCGTGTAGCGCTTTGAGGAGGTCGTGGACCTATTTTTCGAAGAGACGTTATGACCCCCTTTGTTAGCCCCAACAGTTTGCCCTTTGCGAGTTCGTGCCATCTAATAAAATCCTCTCGTTCGAAATTAATCATCTTCATCAATGCCTAGAGTCCCTCGCTACAAGATCTCACGTTAGGATCTAAACATGTCTAATCCCGCGCGAATTCTCATGATTGACAACTACGACTCTTTCGTCTTCAATTTAGTTCAATACTTCGGAGAACTTGGTGCTTGCGTAGATGTAGTACGTAATAACCAAATATCAGTTTCGGAAATTGCCGATCTAAATTACGACGGAATCGTAATCTCTCCTGGTCCAGGCAGTCCAATCGACGCTGGGATATCGCTTGATCTGGTCGTCGAGCTTGGCCCAACAACTCCAATTTTTGGTGTTTGTCTCGGCCACCAGGTAATTGGACAAGCATTTGGAAGTAATATCGTACGCGCGCCAATACCAATGCACGGCAAGACATCCATGATAAACCATAGTGGCACCGGCATCTTCGAGGGAATTAAAAGCCCACTAAAGGTAACTCGATATCACTCACTGATCGTAGATGGCGCCTCTATCCCTGAAGATAATCTAATCGTAACGGCCACGACCTCTGATGGATTGATAATGGCAATGGCCCATAGTATCTATCCCATGCATTCGGTACAATTTCACCCTGAATCTATCTTTAGCGAATCTGGCAAGGAGCTAATTTCGAACTTCCTAACAATTGCAAGAAAGTTCTCCCTTGCGCCAACTACAAGCTAGAACTTTGCCACGAGATCAAACTAATCACTAAAGTTGCCATTAAGGTGGGAAAGCGAAAATTCAAAAGCTCACCTCTTTTGACAACGTCGCCTCGATCATAGCTGAAGATAATTTCTCATCTCAATGGCGGCACCTTGAAAAAGACAAGATACCGCCATGAGCTAGTTTGAAATAGCAGTTATCCGGCTGCGGTAGTGGTCGTAGTGGTTGCTGGAGCTGCGGTAGTGGTCGTAGTGGTTGCTGGAGCTGCGGTAGTGGTCGTAGTGGCTGCTGTGGTTGTAGTTGACGTCGTTGTAGCTGGGCTTCCCGGCCCAGTTGAAACCACAATATCCACACTTGAGTTCGGCGCCACAGCGGTTCCTGCCGGTGGATTTGTTGAGATCACGTCGCCATTTGGAACCGAATTGGAAGATTGATTGGTTGTATTCCCAAGGGATAGACCAGCAGTTCCAAGAGCGTTAGCTGCTTGTGCAGAAGGCTTACCAGTCACATCTGGGACACTAATGGTCGATGGACCATTAGATACCGTCAAAGTAACCGTTGATCCGGCTGGCACCTTAGAGGCTCCAGTAGGGTTCTGTTTAATTACCGTCCCGTTAGGGCTAGATGAATTTACATATGTTGTAGTGATTGAAAAGCCAAGGGGTACTAACTGAGATTCTGCATTGCCAATCGTCTGATTGGTCACATTTGGCAACGTTACTAAGGCTGCCCCTGAAGAAACCTGTATTGAGACGCTGGTCCCACTCGAAACTGATGAACCAGCCACCGGAGATTGAGAGAGCACGGTTCCAGATGGCACCGAACTTGACTGTTGGTAGTTTATTTTAAAGCGCAGGTGCGACGCTCCAAGAGAAGTCGTTGCGCTAGAAAGCGTATCACCTACCACACTAGGAACCGATACCGAAGCAAGGGTTGTATTAGTGGTAGAGGGGTTATTGCTCTTATGGCCTTGAACCAACCTAAACAAAAAGAAAAAAAGGCCAAGGACAATGATCGCTGCCAAAATGGCTACCACCGTCCCTGTATTTTCTCTCCTTCTCTTTGGCGGAGCCGGAATTACAGGAATTATGGTCGTTCGTTCAGCCTCATTCGAGGCCATCATAGTTGTTTGAGAGTAACCTGAAACCTCAGACATCACCGTAGTGGTATCGCCATAGTCAGGCATAACTCGATCTCGTGCCGCATCGACAGGACGCCCTTGGATAAACCTAAGCAAATCAGCTCGAAAATCCTGAGCCGTCTCGTATCTATCATTAGGGACTTTGGCTAAGGCTTTATCAATTATCGCTACCAAAGCAGCCGGAGTCTCACTCCGCAGTCTTGACACCGACGGAGTGGGCTCATTGACTTGCTTCATCGCCACAGAAACGGTCGAATCACCGCTAAATGGCGGCTTGCCAATGACCATTTCAAATAGAACTACCCCAAGTGAATAAACATCGCTGCGGCCATCTAGAACCTTACCTTCGGCCTGCTCTGGAGATATATAAGTCGCTGTCCCCATGACAGATCCGGTCTGAGTTAGATCTTCATTGGCACTCTGGGCTCGAGCGATCCCAAAATCAGTTACCTTTATGTGACCATCCGAGGTAATTAGAACATTTCCGGGCTTGATATCTCTATGAACCACACCATGGCGATGGGCATAGCTAAGCGCGGAAGCGACATCCGCAGCGATAGCTGCAGCATAATCAAACGAAAGCGTACCGCTCTTTCTGATCAAAGATCCGAGCGTTTCTCCTTCAATCAACTCCATGACTATGAAATAGGAGTTCTCGCTGCGCCCCCAGTCAAAGACTGAGACAATGTTTGGATGGCTAAGATTCGCTGCGGCTGTTGCTTCACGTCGAAACCGCTCCACAAACGCACTAGACGTACTCAACTCCGGAAATAAGACCTTAAGGGCAACCAAACGATCTAGTAGCAGGTCGCGGGCACGAAAAACGTCTGCCATTCCTCCACGGGCAATCTTGTCGACGATCTCGTATCGACTTCCATAAGGCTGAGCCACTTTTCTGTTTACCCTCCAACTACCGAACTGGATTAACAGCTGCACTTAACATAGCCTTGACTACTGGTCCCGCGTATTGAGCACCAGTTGAATTCGAACTCATACCTGGTTGTGCGGGAACGACCACCGCGACGGCTATCGTCGGGTGATTAGCTGGAGCAAATGCAACCATCCAATTATCGTTTCCATTTGGACTTGACTGGTTCGAAGCCAACAAGTTTAGCTGAGCCGTCCCAGTTTTAGCCGCAATTGCAACACCGGGTATTGCAATTCCACCGGCTGTTCCAAATCGAACCACGCCTTCCATTAGCGAAGTAACCTTGGCGGCTGTCGCGGCCGAGGTGGCTACCAACCACGGATGATTTTGATATTTCTTGACAACGTTTGCTTGCGGACCAGTAATCTCACTCATCAAATGCGGCGCCATAATTACACCATGATTAGCTATGCCAGCAGTTGCCAACGCCATCTCAAGTGGAGTAGCTGCCACGTCATACTGACCGATCGCTGAATAGGCTAGCGTCGGTAACCTGGTGGAAAAAGATGCTGCCGAAGGAAAGGTAGCCGATGCTACTCCATAGAGATCAAGGGGCGGTGTTTGATTAAAACCAAATGACTTCGCTTCACTTGCCAGAGAAGAAGCACCTAGGTCTAATCCGATCTGGCCGAAGCCGGTATCACATGAAACCGCCAACAAGATTCCAATTTGGCCACCGCAGACTTCATAGGCATAGTTATGGAGTCGATTAGTAGTGTCTGGAAGAGCAATCGAACTTACATGGGGATAAGACTTGACGGCAAGAGATGGATTGTGATCGTAAACCGCTGATGAAGTTACAATTTTGAAAGTTGACCCTGGAGGATATCTACGTCGATAGGCTCGGGCGAGCATAGGTTGGCTGGGATCTTTAATATAGCTATTCCAAGCTTTCGTCTCGGTCGTTCCAGAGTGCGACGAAAGCAGATTGGGATTATACGATGGATTCGAATACATCGCTAATATCGCACCCGTAGATGGATCAATCGCAATAACAGCTCCGCGCAACTTACCCAGAGCGCTAGCGGCCACGCTTTGGAGCTTTGAAGAGATAGTTAAGGTGACATTATCGGGAGCTGTCGTTGGATTTAACAGAGATGACAAAGAGTTAGGCGTTACACTATGAGGCGTTAGGTAGGAGTTGTAATATGCTTCAATTCCATCTTTTCCGTACAGAATTGAATCATAACCACTGATATCGGCATAGAGTGGCCCGTTGGGGTACTGTCGTTGATATTTATAGACGTCAGTAGATTTAACTGTATCAGCCACGACGGCACCATCTGCGGTGAGAATTGCACCCCGGTTTTGTGAAAATTGAGTTGTTATATTTCTAGAATTTCCTGGAGCGTTAGCTAGAGAGCTTGCATCCAAAAATTGAATTCTATTCAACTGAACAAATAGACCCAGAAACAAGACCATTAAGAAGATTCCAAGAAGGCGAATTCTGCGCTCCATCATCCTCCTCCGCTAACCAATGTCGGAGTAGTTGAGGAAAGAGTTGAAGTCGTGGCGGAATAACTCCTAACCTGGGAGGTCAAATTACTGATATAGTTTCGCGCAGCCGAGAGAGAGGTCTCTGCCACACCGGCCTTTATTTGGACTACATACGAATTGGGCAAGGCGTTCAGTTTGATCTTTTCAACCTCAACCACCTTTGGCTTGAACCACAAAATTCCCCCGGGACGACCTTGATAGATCACAACATTAGAGGTATTGGAAGCACCGACAAAATAACTTCCGTTCACATAGGAGTTGATGCCATAGGCTCCAACCCCCAGAATGACCAAAAGTAGGATTAAAAAAGCAGCAATCCTAAGGTACATCCCAGATTTATGAAACTCCGACTTAGATATCGGAATTGGGATAGATTGCAACATTGGACCACGAAGAGATGCGTCCTCGCCTTCGATCTTTACCACATGAGGAGCAAAACGTATCAGCGGCGAAGCGGCCACTCCTTGACTGTGAGTCTCTAGATCGCGAATCGACTCGTCGCCAATTGGTGCCAACGCAACAACGACAGCGGAGGCGTTATCTACGCCCCCAGCCAAAACAGCTGCCTCGACAACCTTAGATGCTCCGTCTTGAGCGGATTTGGATCTACGCAAAATTTCTGCGATCTCCAAATCACCTAACTCATTGGTCACCCCATCCGAACACAAAATAACCTGGTCTCCTGGGTCTAGATATATCTCCCAGAGATCTGGCCCAACGGTCTCATCTACCCCCACGACCTTAGTCAAGACGTGACGCGACCTCGAGTGGGCGACTTCATCCTCGCTCATTCGACCGGCACGCATCATCTCTTCAACCCAAGAGTGATCCACGGTCAACTGAGTTATTTCACCTTTTCTCAAGAGATAGGCCCGCGAGTCGCCAACATTTAGCAGATATGCCTTGCGGGGACTCTTGTCCCCTTGGATTTCCTCCAAGACGAGGCTAACGAAAGTTGTGCCCATGCCATGGAGGTCGGGGTTGGCCATACCCATCGTAAAAACCATCTCATTTGCATAAAAGAGAGCGCTCTGGATTGCGTCAGAGTCCAGTTCACTTTGGTTCACTCTCTCAGTAAAGGCGTCGACTGCTATTCGGGCTGCGGTCTCGCCACCATTGGCTCCACCCATACCATCGGCCACTATAAAGATCGAACCATCAGCAAAGACATGGTCCTGGTTGTCTCGTCTGACTTTTCCAGTGTTGGTAGCACTACCCCAATCCAAAAGGGCCATCAGATCACTTCCATGCTAGAGTGACCAATCGAGATTCGATCTCCCTTGGAAAGGGGCCTTGGAGTGTTGATCCGACCGGAGTTTACAAAGGTACCATTGGTTGAACCCAAATCCTCGACATAGAGGACGTCGTTGTCTACCCACATTCGAGCGTGCACAGCCGAACCAAATTCATCGTCCCCCAAAGAGATCGTGCATCCACTGGAACGACCAATTGTCGTCAATCCGTTGATATCGAAGATAAGATCTTCCCCAACACCGTCTCTTTTAAACTTCACTTGAAATCCGCTTTTTGCTTGTGACCTTCGTTTTGATCCAGATCTTCCCGATGAAGACGAAGTTACAGTTTTCTTAGCTTGATTGGTCTCACCACCGCCTTGTGATAAAACTTCAAATTCGCTCTGTGACTTCTCCTTCCTTTGTAGATCATTTGTTCTGATTTGAACCCAAACAGCCCTTATAACTCTTAGAAAAAAGAGCCATATAAGGGCAATTAAAACATACTTAAATAGATCCAGCAGCCCTATCGGCATAGGTTATTGACGTCCAATTTTAATTCGAACCACTCCGAACTCTATAACATCCCCATCATCTACGGATATCTGGGAAATTCGCCGTCCATTAACTTTAGTACCATTTGTCGATTCGAGATCTTTAAGCGTCACTACCCCGTCCTTATTCAGGGATATCTCCGCATGATTTCGAGAAATCTTAGGATCATCGATTACTACCGCACAAGAAGGAAGACGCCCTACGGTGATAGTTTTTTCCGTGATCGGCACCCTAAGTCCGTTGGGCATTTCAAGATATAAGTGACCTAAATAATCTGGATCTTCTATGTATCTTGACTCAATTGCAAATGTACCCCGAGGAAGGTCTTCGTCAATTTCAATTCTCAATGCCGGGAAACCGACGAACTTATATCTATGTTCTTTAGCAGTCTGTTGAACCAGTGCAAGCAATTCGGAGTTGAGAGCAGTCGCGATATCGGAGAGGCTATGCCAATCCGAAGAACTCAACGCAACTAAATAATCATTTGGAACAAGGGGTCCACGCACGCCAATGCGCTTTTCGAGTTCCATATGGCGCGAAAGCTTCTTGCCAATCTCAGATGGTTGGATGCCCTTTCGTGAAAAGCGTCCAAAGGCCCCTTCCACTAAATGTTCGAGCCTATTTTCAATATCGTTTAGCCCCACGGCTATATGATAGTTCATAATTACAATGACGCCATTTAGTGCAAGATAATACCTGATACTTTGCGAATGATTACTTAATTAGCCCTCATTTATCTAGAGATCTCCTATTAGCCCATAGAGCCTGTAATCCTCCCGCGATTCCCAAGCGTTCGCGTATCATCCCAAAAGACTTAAATGTGGTCGCCTTAATCCCTAGCCTGGGAATGAGTTATCTCAGAGCATCTCTATAGAGACAACCAAAGATGAACCTTCGTTTGATAATTGCCAGAGTGAAATGACCACCTGGAATTTGAGGCAAACCTATAATCTTTACAAGTGAAATGAAATAGTGACGCCAATGACATGCTCCGCCAATCACGACAAAGTCTCTAAAATGACCCTCGTAGTGCCATCTATCGGGCGATTCCCAAGTTACCTGGGCGCTGTCGATCGCGGATGGGATGGAGAAAAGACCCTTTTTCGCTCATCCAAGGATCTAGTTATCCTGGCGGAACGGGATCCAAACTTAGTGCTTGCCAAAATGGCTGATCGCTCCAAAGAAGGAGTTCGCTATAACGAAGATGGAAGCACTAGTGCAAGAGCTCCCGCACTTCATCGGTGGATGTGGGATAGAGAATTTGTAGGGAGAATCACTCTCCGCCTGCCAACTGTTGGCTATGAGGAGTTGCTGCATCAAATAGGCCACATTGGCTATGAAACGATGGAGTGGAAACGAGGTCAAGGTTATGCAACAAAAGCTCTTTTCCTGATGCTAAATGTGGCTTCCAAAGAGGGGATGACCAACGTGGAATTAGTGACAAAGACCAACAACATCGCTTCGCAGCGTGTCGTTACAAATAACGGCGGAATACTTATTGAAGAGTTCAACGAGTCGAAGCGTCTTGGCGGTGGAAAAGTATTTCGTTGGCGGATCGACCTCTCGGAAAGTCCTAGTATCTCCACGAGTGATTGAAGAAATTTACAAACTTCTATTTGGCTAACGCCCCAATAAACCGCAAAGGGCCGAACTTAACTTCGGCGACAAAGACCAACCAAATCATACAATGAGGTCATCTAAATCGCCGAATTGAACCCAAAAGAGTCGTGGTCCCAATTACGAAGTAGTGTCGGTAGAACATCGCTTTCCCTGTTGGTCATGGCCCCTATCCACCTAGGTGAGACCACTTGAAGATCAACAATACTTACAGAACGACAAAACAGCGGCGTCAAAGTTGCTAGTGATCTCTTAGCTGGGAGTCAAAGTTGCCTAGTCGCCAAGTGCGATCGGAGGAGCTAAATCGGTAAATCCAGATTAGCGACTTTAGATCGCCAACCTAATATATCGATCATGCACCGAGGTCGAACTCTTCACCGGTTCGAACACAGCATAAAAGCAACGAATATCTGCCTCAAAGAAAAAGACAATAAAGATATATCAGGCGGACTTCCCTCAGAGCTCGAGATTGCCAACGTGTAGTGCTTAGTGTCGTTTCTTGTGGCATCGATATAAAATCCTATGGGGGATTAGTCAACTATAGTAAAATCCAAGCTAAGAGAGTAAGCCTTTGTGGCGCCCGTGCGAAAAGAATCACACGTCTTAATGCACGCTGAACTCTAAGCGACTATTTCCACTAATACGACGCCATTAGATCAACAGAGGCGTCAACGAAAAGCCGCCCCTACAACGAAGGGATCCTAGTGAATATGGCAAAATTTATAAGCTATCATTCGCGCTATGGTCCAAGAGGCATGGCCGTACGACTAGTGACGACACCTTCTTGGCGCTACCTTATTTAGGTGGTTTTAGTTCCTTGATCAAACACCCAGTAAGCGCCAGACATCAGGCGCCGTCCAGGCTCGGGGCATAGGAGAGCTACCCAAGCATCACCAAAGAGCAAACCTCTCCGAGTGGGTAGTGAGAGACGTAAGCGTCAATGGTGGGCGAAGGGGGACTTGAACCCCCACGTCCTTTCGGACACAGGAACCTGAATCCTGCGCGTCTGCCTATTCCGCCACTCGCCCAACTCAACAAAACATGTTAGTTCCTATCTGGTCCCACTTGCGCACGCCACGATGGCAGATTCCTTTTATCGTAAAAATTCTTTCAGATAGATGCGACGAGAAAGACTAAAATAACGAGCGCACTTTTGCAAAACTAGGTCAAATAGCTAGAAAACTTCATAGATAAACGATTCCCCTTATTACGGGTATCCCTTTGACGGAAATCTCTAAAAAGACTAAGCAGAGAGGAGAAAGTGGCGGAGAGGGAGGGATTTGAACCCTCGGACCCAGTTTCCCGGGTCAACTCATTAGCAGTGAGACCCATTCGACCACTCTGGCACCTCTCCAAGCCAACTAAAAGTTTAGTAGGTTTTTTCCTAGGTTGTGAAGCCTCTTTAGTCAAAATCGCAATGATATACATTATCTTCTTTCACAATTGGCGAATTTGCCAACTAAGATCACCGAAGGTATTGCAGACCCATAAGCATAAAAGCAAGCTTGAAAGGCCAAAATGTCTAGCCCGTTGACTGATCTTCAATCTGTCGTTATGGGACTCCTTCAGGGAGTCAGTGAGTTATTTCCTATCTCTTCTCTTGGTCATTCAGTAGTTTTTCCCGCACTTTTTGGTTGGAACAACCTAGTTGCCGCTCAAACCGCAAAGCACTCGTTTTTCCTAACGTTCCTAGTGAGTCTCCATGTTGCCACGGCTTTGGCACTGATTGTCTACTTTAGGAACGAATGGGTAAAGATAATTTCAGCATTCTTTCGATCGATCAAAAAAAGACGTATTGACGACAAATATGAAAGATTGGCATGGCTCTTGGTGGTCGCCACAATTCCCGCAGGAATAGTTGGCCTCATCTTCGATCATGTTTTAAAGAGTCTCTTCGCCAAACCCCTTGCGGCCTCAATATTTTTAATTGTCAATGGCGGCATCCTGATCGCTGGAGAAGCGATCATGAGACGCGCGATTAAAAACAAGGCGACGATATCCGCGGAAGGCAGAGATTGGGCAGAGGGAGAACGGCCCCTAGCAACGCTTAAGCTCAAAGAAGGCGTAATAATCGGAGTTGCTCAAATTTTTGCTCTCTTTGCAGGAATTTCCCGATCGGGTGTCACCATGGTCGCCGGTCTTGTTCGCGGTCTGGACCATGAAGATGCCGCTAGGTTCTCGTTCCTTCTGGCAACACCGATCATTCTTGCAGCTGGACTTTATAAACTGCCAGAGGTATTTGGATCCACCGGCAACGGCGTTAGAGTTCAGATGCTCATAGGTGGCGTAGCTGCATTTATTGCCGCATTTATCTCAGTTTCATTTCTATCGCGATACTTCAAGACCAAAAATCTCCTTCCTTTTGCGGTCTATTCAATTGTGGCCGGTATCGCCCTAACAATTAGATTCTATTAATAACGAGGGTCGCATTGACTATTGAGTTCAATGGATAGATGCGATCTTAATTATCATCGCCTAGGTCGAAGGGAGACCACAAAACGTGAGCGCGCTTTGGATTGCGATATTTGCTCCGCTTGGTGCATTGGCTCGCTACTATCAATCCAACTTAGTGGCAGGCGCATTTGGAAAATCTTTTCCATATGCAACCCTCTCGATAAATGTCATTGGCTCTTTCCTAATGGGCCTTTTATTTTATTTCACTTTGGATCGCCTCAGCGTTTCACCATCTATTAGAGCTGGAGTGCTAACTGGATTTCTAGGTGCCTATACGACGTTTTCGACGTTCTCTATCGAAACATTGAGTCTCTTTCAAGAAGGTAAGGTCACCAAGGCAATCTCTTACTCGCTCATGTCTGTTATTTTAGGATTGGGTGCAGTTTATCTTGGAAGCGTCCTAGGTAAGAAGTAGTATTGCCATAATGATGATGATCCATGTCTATCTAACTGAAGGCGACCGCGAAAAAAGGGCTTCCTTGGCCGATGTAGTTCTACGCGAGCTGCACGACAACTCTCTGGCAACTGGTGCCACATTGCTACGCGCCGTTGGAGGCTTTGGAGAACACCGAGAGATCCACAAAGCTACAATTTTAAATCCAGAGGCACACCTTCCTTTGGTCATTGAATTCTTTGAAGAAAACGATGACGCAATGCGAGCCGTCAACTACCTAAAGAAGCACCCGGGCCTTAAAATTATCAGTTGGCCCATCACTATTCACCAATAGCCTTTGGTCTGGACAATCTTTCGACAATAAAGAGAAGCCTTGGGTCCTGATACCCATCTAAGGCTCTAAAACTACAGCGATAGATCCAATACAAAAGATCAAGTTGAACCCTTGTCCACCATCTTTAACTCGGCTCTCCTTACCATCATGTGCGTCACCAAGACCCCATAACAGATAAGTAACGCCTGTACGATAAGAACTTTTGGGTCTTTCTGATTTGGCACTGCTAGCGCCTTTATCAGATCAGAAAGACAAGCACCGCACCTCTGCTACCTGATAACTTTTTTAGGCCTGAGAATTAACACCTGAAATAAAGTTAAATAGTTTGATTAGCATTTTCAGGGAAACGCCACATCAAATGCCCAATGATGGATTCGATTGCGGTTCAAAAATCCACCTCTCAAAAAAGCGCCCAATCAAATAATTGTGGTCTGCTTAGCGCCATAACCCGACCGTTGCATCTGAATGATAAATGGTGAGTCTACTCACTAGATGCACCTTTTTCAAGGTTCTTCCTTCGGGCTTCATTCTCACTCGCCCGAGGGTCGTTCTTGCCTCTTTGAGCACCGCCAGTATTGCTAGCGGTCTTACGTTCTCTCTTGCGATGATGAGTCATCCCATCATCGCAACTGCCGCCTGTACCAAATGGCCTGGGAACGGGCAGGGCGCTGGACCCAACTGGCCCACAACTGATAACCGACCAGTCACGGATATTCAATGAAGCATTCTCATCTCGATCCACCTCAACATGACAAGTATCACAGATAAGTCTCTTTGCGAGCTTTGCACCCGTGAGTCTGCCTGTGCAGTTGTGGTGGATTTGCGACGAGGGAAAGAAGCGATCTACAACGACTACCTTGACTCCGGCACGTTCGGCCTTATAGGTAAGCGTTGGTTTGAAGGCTCCGAGTCCGGCATCAGATACCGAACGGCGCAATGCCCGTCTTCCCATACTTCGACCCATGGCAGCGATGTTAAGGTCTTCAATCTTAACTTCGCTGTAGTTATCCACCAGGTAACAGGTTAACTGATGGATACTTTCACGACGGACGTATACGGCTTTACGGTCTAACTTGACAAGCTTGGCTTTCGCTTGCCTGTGACCGTGTGATCCGGGTATCCGTCGGATGAGATTGCGCCCAACCCTACGACGCTCATTCATAGTAGCTCTGAGCGGAGCGGGGTTAGGAATAGCTGTTATGCCGCCATTGCTGTCTGCGATAGTAGCAAGTGACCTTAGTCCTAGATCGACACCGGCGCGGGGGTCTTTCTTGGACATAGTTGCAGACGGTGGAGTAACTACGCTTGTCTTGATCGCGAGCTGGCAGGAGACGAACAACCGACCCCATCTCTGTGATAGAGTGCGCTTGAGTAGACGAGCATTGTTCTTAGCTAGGTGACGCTGTATTCTGCGCGTGTTCTCCATAGAGCGTAGCGCACCTATCATCGGCAGCACGATTGTTCGATGATCGTCCTCAAAACCCATAGTGCCAGTCGTAAAACGTACTCTGTTGCGGTCTTTTCTCTTAGACTTGAACTTCGGGAAGCCGACCTTTCTACCCTTTCGTCTGCCGTGTTTAGAGCTAGACCAGTTAGATAGCGCGCGAACTAGGTCAGCTATACCAGAGGCATACGCCTCTTTGGAGTTATCTCCCCACCAGGGCGCGACCTCGTTCTTCTCCTGGTTCCACCGTTTGCGGAGAGCCTCAAGAGTCCACGGTGTGGATGGGTAGCTTACGTCTGTTCTCTTGGCATCCATATCCGACTTGACTTTGGCTAGTGCCCAGTTGTAGGCGAAGCGTCTAGCACCAAAGTGAGAACGGATACCAGATGCTACCTGTGGATCTTTTGGCCACTCGACCTCAAACGAAGCCCCTGTGACCGTCCAACCAGTCGGAACCTTCTCGCCGGTATCGTCACATAGCTGCAAATAGTACGCTGACTGGCTCTAGTGCATCTCGGTATTGCTCGAAATCTCCGGTGAGCGATATCTTCCTTGTTGGGTTACCTTCGTCAAGAAGAACCTTACCTCCGGTGAGATCGGATACTCTTTGAGCCTGTGCTTTTGTCCGCATTATCGCGATCATGAGCACACCGCATCAATAGCACGCTGAGCTTTGTTAGCAGCCGAACGGCGACCGTATAACCGAGCACACAAAGACGTGAGTAGCTCCGTGACATCACGCACTAAGTCATCGTCTACCTCGCCTGGGTCTACCACAACCAATTTCCTGGACTGAGCCTCAAGTGCGGCCTCTATGTATTCGGCTCCAAGCCGGCAGAAGCGGTCTCTGTGCTCTATCAGAATCGTGTCTACTGTTGGGTCTTTAAGTAACGACAGAAACTTTCGCCTATGTCTGCGAAGTGCCGAACCAACTTCGGTTACTACGCGATCTATTGAGTACCCGTGCTCTGTAGCCCAGGTAAGAACTCTGGCAACCTGGCGATCTAAGTCTGATTTTTGATCTGCAGAAGACACTCGTGCATATATGACGGCAGACTTAGATACGGACGGTTGAGACTCTAGGTCTCCCACCAATATCAGTTGCCCTACTTTAGCGCAGGGACAGGCAGAGTACCGGCACGATACCACTTATATGCCGTTTGAGGATGTATACCTTGGGACAGCGCCCACTCACGCAAGTTCATTACATATCGTTATAGCACATCTCTGCGTCAACTGTTGCAACCCCTGACTGTGGTCATGCTTTGGTTTTATCGTCCATAGAAATTCAACACATACCTAACTTAAGGGTTGCTAACTTGATGCTATACTTAAAGTATTGATTTACAAATTCATCATATGATAAAAGAGAGTTTCAATGAGCACACCTCTTCACCAACTTAAAGCGGAGTTCTTTAAGTCGATGGCACACCCGATGAGAATCCGTATCTTGGAGCTTCTGACCCAAGAGTCGATGACCGTTTCGGCACTCATGGCCGAGATCGGCGCTGAAGCTTCCCACTTAAGCCAACAACTAGGGGTGCTAAGGCGAGCTGGGCTCATAGTCTCAGAAAAATCAGGGTCTACAGTGACTTACTCAATAGTTCACCCAGAGGTTGGCGATCTCTTAAAAGTCGCCAGACACATCCTTACCGAGGTCCTAACCAACGCCACCTCGCTTCTAAAAGATCTTCAACAGTCATAGGCCACTTAATGAGCAACGAAGAATCGACGAAATCAGAAAGTCGTAATAAGAAAGAAAATAATCTACTTAGAGCTGTGTTGGGTAGAAAAACTACAACCCAAACCGAACCCCTACCCGACTCTGAAACCTTTATTCGCCCCGACATTAATTCAAAATCGCTGGTGTTGCGTCACGTTGACGTCGGTAGCTGTAACGGATGTGAAGTTGAACTCGGCCTCTGCTTCGCGCCAATCTACGACATAGAGAGCTATGGAATCTCTCTGACTGCATCCCCACGCCATAGCGATGGTCTGATAGTCACAGGAGTAGTTACCTCCAACATGGCAGCACCACTTATGGATGCCTATCGAGCCACACCCGCTCCCAAGGTAGTCATTGCACTCGGAGATTGCGCGATCAATTGCAACGGCCTTGGCGATGGATATGGAGTTGAGGGAGCTGTAGGTGAGTTTTTAGAGGTCGACCTTCAAATTCGAGGCTGTCCTCCCGAGCCCAAGTCGATAATCGCCGAACTCCGGCGGATCGCAAAAGCATGATATCGACCCAAATACCCAATCCAAAAGCAGTCGAATCTGACCAAATCAAAAAAAGATTTGACCCAATGGGTCGTTTCTTTGTCATTATGATCTGCACTCTTAGCGCATTGGTTGCTATTTCTGCTACCACCATCGCCCTTTTAGCGATCACTCGACCGCCTTGGCATGGCTCAACGAACTTATTTCTAGCAATATATGGCTTAAAACTCGCAACAGATCCTCTCTCTGGGGTCTTTCTCTTGATCTCAGGCTCCCTTGGGGTAATGGTCATACCCCACCTCTATGGTTACTTGCGAAGAAATCATCTTCCAACAACAACCGTCATAGCAATACCGATCTTCATCTTCACTATGGCTCTCGTTCCGCTCGCCAACTCTACTCCTACCTTCTTTTTTTTCTGGGAGTTGATGGCTCTAGCCTCAGTACCCCTAGTCGCCGCCCACCCCAATGATCAAAGCGGTCGACGCGCTACCTTTGTCTATCTGGCAATGACACAACTGGGAGCGATGGCGATTCTTGTCGCTTTGGCAATTATCTCCGCATCGCACCCAGGAACCCCATTAGCTGGCCTTTCGGCCCTAAGTAGCCGCGACTCGAACACTCTTAGATCCCTGGCCTTTCTGTTAGCCTTAATTGGCTTTGGCTCCAAGGCTGGTATTGTACCATTTCATATTTGGCTCCCAAAGGCACATCCCCAAGCGCCTGGACCAGCTTCAGCCCTAATGAGCGGTGCAATGGTGAGCCTTGGAATCTACGGCATAATTAGGTTTTGTATCCTCTCTTTGGGGACCGGGGCTAAGTGGTGGGCGATAACCTTGATCGTATTTGGATCAATTACTGCCATCTATGGAATCCTTCAGGCCTCAGTTAATAAGGATCTAAAGGTGCTTCTTGCCTATTCAACGGCTGAAAACATGGGGTTAGCCCTCATAGCGATAGGGCTATTTCAACTCTTTAGGATCCTTCACCTACCCAATTTGGCCGCCGAAGCACTTGGGGCTGGCGTATTGATCCTTGTTGCCCATGGCCTATTCAAGGGACTAGCTTTTTTAGTAGCCGGCTCGATTCAAAGCGAAATAGGTATAACCGACCTCGATCAACTTGGTGGACTCGCCAAAATAATGCCGGTATCAACGGTTGGCTTTGGAATAGCGGCCCTCTCGGCTTCTGGTCTCCCATTTGGAAGTGCCTTCATTGGAGAGTGGCTCCTGCTTCAAACAATTATTCATCTTCCAAGAGATATTGGCTCCCTGGTCCTCATCGGTCCTATTGCTCTTGGTGTAGTAGCACTTACCGCTGGATTGAGCGTGCTAACTATGGTCAAAGCATTTGGAATTGGATTTTTAGGTACGCCAAGATCCAAGAGAGCAGGCGAAGCCCACGAATCATCTACGACCATGTCGACCTCAATAATCGCCCTTATGATCGCCAACCTTGGTCTCGCATTTGATCCGGGTGTGATAAATTTTGTCATCCTTCATCTGAGCGAATCAATCAGCGGGGTTTATCCCAGAATCGCCCTTGGATCTCGCATCTCTATTACCACCACTTCGTCTGCGATCTTTCCTAGCATAGGTGCGGCTCTGTTTATAGTGGGTGCAATTGCGATCTATCTAATCCGACGCTTAACCGCTTCGAAGAGACCACAGCCATTAGATGAGATTCGTTGGGGCTGTGGAGCCAAAGAATTGACCCCTAAGATGCAATATACCGCAACCTCATTTGCTGAACCCCTAGAGCGGATCTTCTCGGACATCTTGGTTCCTCGTCGAGATATCGAGACCGACGCCTTTGATTCACTTGATCTAATCGTAAAACGAATAGATCTCCGAGAGTCTCCTCATGACGCTATCGAGACCGCCCTCTGGAATCGATTGGCCAGAGCTCTAGATCTTGTCGCTAGTCAATTCCGACGCTTTCACAATGGATCGCTCATTCGGTATTTAATGCTCGGTGGATTGGGATTTGCCGTAGTAATGGTGGTGACACATTGAGTTATCTTTCCCTCATCCTTCAGATCACGCTAATCGTAGTGATCTCGCCACTAATTGGCCAACTCATGATCAAGATCAAATCTAAAGCCGAAGGAAGAAGAGGACCTTCCTTGCTTCAAGGTGTTCGAGAACTTGGCAAACTCCTCAAAAAGGGAGAGATCAACCCGATTGGAACTGGGAGCGCCTTCGCGCTAGCACCGGCGATCTATTTAGTATCCACCCTGGTTTTATCTGCCATAATTCCGCTAATTGCCCTCAAACTTCCGGGCTCATCTAACTACGACCTCTTCTGGGTGGTAGGAATCCTACTGATTGGAACAATTGCCCTCGGCCTTGGCGGACTCGATACCGCCACAGCCTTTGGAGGAATGGGAGCCAGTCGTGAACTTATGGTGGCCGCACTTATAGAGCCAAGCATACTTATGGCCATCTATGCGCTTTCAATTCGGGCAAACTCATCCAATATCTTCAATATCGTGCATGCAACCCTCTCAAATCCGCAACAGATCGCCTCGCCACAGAGTGCCTTAGCGCTAATTGGCCTTGTTATCGTCGTCGTTGCCGAGGCTGGCAGGATACCAATAGACAATCCATCGACACATCTAGAGCTCACCATGATCCACGAAGCGATGGTACTAGAGGTAAATGGACCAAAATTGGCAATGGTAAAACTGGCCTCTTCCATGAGGTTGGTTATCCTGATTGGCCTTGTGGTAAACCTATTTTTTCCAATTGGCATCTCATATTCAACCTCCTCTGTCGGATCGATCATCTTGGGGATCGTGGCACTTGTCATAAAGGTCTCCCTTTTGGCTGGTCTGTTGGCATTTGTGGAGGTATTCTTAGCCAAGTTACGCCTCTTTAGGGTTCCGGAGCTTCTAGCTGGATCCTTTGTCTTTGGCTTTCTAGCCGTCACTGCATCATATTTTCTACCGGTCATCAAGGCTTAGGAGTTCTAGATATGTCTGTGGGATCCTTTACCAGCCTCTTTTACTTTGACATTGGCGCCTTTTTATTTTTCACCATGGCCATTGCCTGGAGAAAAAGTCTCTTTGGGCAAGTCCGACTCTTACGCGCAAATGCAATTGCGCTCTTTTTGTTGGGGCTACTCAGTGGTATCTATGCCAAGGACGCTGCGCTTATTGGCCTTTCTATTGTGATATTGCTAGTGCGAGCATATGGAATTCCCACCATAATCGCAAGGGCAATTCCTCATTCAGGCGACCAATGGGAGTCGACTCGCGTTGTAAATACGACTGCTTCAATCTTGATTGTGGCAGCAATAACTGCATTTGCATACATATTGACAGAGCCGTTGGTGGCTCTAAATCCGACCAAACGGATCGCAAGCCTTCCTGTTGGAGTCTCCGCACTGCTAATAGCCGTCTTTCTCATTGTAACTAGAAGGCGCATCGCAACTCAATTGATCGCCTTTGCCCTCTTTGACAACGCAATTTCGGCCTGTGCCTTCGTCCTAACCGAAGGAGTTCCATTGGTAGTTGAATCTGGCGCGCTATTAGACGTTCTTCTTTTGATCTTTGTCCTGGTCGCCCTGGCATCCAATATGAGGAGTCAGACACAGAGTATGGATATTGCAGAACTAAGGGAGTTGCACGAATGAACGCATCCGATCTACTTGGTTTAATCGTGCTTCTACCGATCCTTGTATCGGTGGCACTCTATTTCTTTGGGTGGAACGGTGCCACCCAAAAAATGGAAGTTGTTAGCGTCCTGGCGATAGGAGTCGCCTCAGTGGTTATATACCTTGACTCACGCCACGGAAAACTCCTACAATTTCATAACCTTCTTTCTGGAGATGCTCTAACAGCTATCTTGCTGGGGCTTACCTGCGTTGTCTCGACGATGGCAATCCTTGCCAGTCGTGAATATCTCGAGCGCCATCCCGGTGATCAAACCAAACTCGTTCAAAGCAACAAGGGCTACGCCATGGCAATGCAGATCTTTATTGCAGCGATGACGCTAGCTGTCGTATCGGACAATCTGGGACTTACATGGGTAGGAATTGAAGCCACCACCATATCTACAGCATTCCTAGTTGCACACAAAGCCACCACCAAAGCTTCAGAGGCCGCCTGGAAGTATGTAATCATCTGCTCTTTTGGAATAACAATCGCCTTTTTTGGAACCGTTATCTTATATTTCTCAGCGATCAACTCCGGAATGAGTCCAGCCAACGCCTTAGTCATTCACGACTTGGTAAAAAATGCCTCACACATGAGAAACAATGCGACCACTTTGGGCCTTGGACTACTGCTCATTGGATACGCCACCAAAGTTGGTCTCTTTCCATTTCATACTTGGTTAGCCGACGCTCACTCCCAAGCGCCAGCGCCTGTTTCTGCACTCATGAGTGGTGTCTTGCTTAGCGTTGCCGGCGGAGTCCTACTTCGCATCTCAGAGATCAGTCGCCTCAGCATCGGCCACAAAGTCTTTAGCGACGTTCTTATGACGATGGGAGTAGCCACCATAGTCATAGCGGCGATGTTGCTTGTGCGCCAAAAGGACTACAAACGCCTATATGCCTATTCGTCACTGGAAAACATGGGCCTTATAGCAGTTGGAATTGCAGTTGGAAGCAAGATCGCTATCTATGGACTTATAATCCAAATCGTTGGCCATGGTATCTCCAAAGGAATCGTCTTTATTACAACCGGCCACATCTATGACGAGTTAGGTGATACCTCTATCGATTCGCTTCGAAGCCTATCGCATCGAAGTCCAATCCTTGCCACCTTCGCGATCATTGGAACAGTTGGAATCTTGGGATTTCCTCCCTTTCTTCTCTTTGGAGGAGAGACCTCGATTGCCTTTGGGTTGATTCGATCCCACGACATAATCGCATTGATAATCGTCGCTGGCGCACTTTTGATAGCTGCTATCTCGATCTATCGCCATGGTATCGCCATGCTCTTTGGCCCAGTTGGCCCAGGTCAAGATACAAGGCCATTTTCAATTAAAACAAGAGCGACTCTAATGCTCTTTGGAGCAAGCCTTCTATCGCTTCTTTTAGGAATCGATGGCCCAAATGTAACCACCATTGCGCGCGCTGGAGCCAATGCCATTGGAGTGAGCTTGTGACGAATTCTATAAATCAGCAGCTTCATCAAATCACTAGCGGAATCTCGGTAATTAGAAGCAGCGAAGCCACCGACTCCGATAGTCTTTTGGGTCGAGTCGCCTTTTATCTCAATGAGGGCTATCGCCTTAGCCTTGTTTGTGCTAAGCCACTTCCTCAAACTATTCTTGTTACCTATTGTCTGGTGGGGAAAAACCCCGATCGACGCCATGAGATCCAATTAGAGGTAAAAAGAGAGCGACCCGAACTACCAAGTCTGGCCAAAATCAGCTTTTCGGCATCCCGATTTGAACGTGAGATGGCCGACCTTTACGGGATTATTCCGCTGAATCATCCTCTACCAAAGAGGCTTGTACGCCATGGCCATTGGCCAGAAGAATGGTACCCCATGATCTCGAGCCAAGAAAAACCCAAGTTCGAATCAGATCGCCAAGTTGGCTACCCCTTCCAAGAGGTAGCCGGAAGTGGAATCTATGAAATTCCAGTTGGTCCTATCCATGCTGGAATGATCGAACCGGGCCACTTCCGTTTCTTCGCATTAGGTGAGACTGTCATACGCCTTAGAATCCGCCTCTGGTTTCTCCATAAGGGGCTAGAAAAACTATTTGTAGGCAAGACTCCAGCTGAAGCGATAACTCTCGCTGAAAAGATTTCAGGTGATACGTCATTTGGCCATAGCCTAGCTATGACAATGGCGATCGAAGATGCCCTTGGAATCACAGTACCGACCCGAGTTGCAAGTGCCAGAGCGATCCTTCTGGAGGCTGAAAGAATCTACAACCACATAGGAGATATCGGAGCACTCGCCAACGACGTAGGGTTTTCTTGGGGAAATGCAATAGCGCTAGATCTCAAAGAGGAGATGATGCGCCTCAATTCGTCTCTAACCCAAAGTCGCCTACTTCGAGGAACCCTTGGAGTAGGGACAGTTAAGATCTCCGATCACCTCGATCTGATTGGAATCGATCGAATTGCCTCAAAATTTGAAGAGCTGATCGAGATACTCACCAACCATTCAATGGTAAGAGATAGGTTCCATGGAACCGCAATCTTGGGCGTGGCCCAAGCAAAAGAGATGGGCTGTCTTGGGGTTGTGGCCCGAGCGAGCGGCATAGAGGTAGATGCCCGAATCGACCATCCCTTTATGACAATTGGACCTACGGCATCAACCCTAGAAACCGGAGACGTAAATAGTCGGTTCCTGCAAAGGGTGAATGAGATAAGGGCATCAGTCTCTTACATTAGAGAGCTCGCCCGCTTTCTAAGGGTTGAAGAACCCATCGCACAAGTGTCAACGCCTCCTAGGGAAAGCGGCTTTTCTCTCGTCGAAGGTTGGAGAGGCACTATTGCTCATCGAGTCGAGATCAAAGACGGTATTATAACCAATGCTAAGATAGTCGATCCCTCGTGGTTCAATTGGCCCAGCCTTCCAATTGCCATGACCAACACTATCGTGCCCGACTTTCCCCTGGTAAATAAGAGTTTCAATCTTTCATATTCAGGAAATGATCTCTAAGAACACAAAACTCCCTCAAACAATTGGGCTCTTAGTTGCAAATTACTCTATGGCCAGATCAAATTTCCACAACTGATATTGCAGTTAGGTATTAATCTAAAGCGAGCGCAAGACTCTCTTTAGGACCTTACCTTGAGAATCTGTGGGTAAGAGATCGACGATACGAATCGACTTGGGTACTTTGAATGACGCAAGTCGTTCTCTAGCAAAGGCCAAAATTTCATCGACTTCGCATGCAACGTTATCTCGCAAGACGACAAAGGCTGTGATCGCCTCTGACCAATAGGGATCAGGAACACCCACCACTGCCACTCGCTCAATTGCGTGGTGTTGAGAGATAACACGTTCAACCTCGACTGACGAGACATTAAAGCCGCCGGTTTTAATGACATCCTTCAAGCGATCGACAAAAAACAGATTTCCCGACGAGTCGATTCTCATCACATCTCCTGTGTGAAGCCAACCATCGCCAAACAACTTCTCGCTTCGATCAATGTCATTGAAATAACCACTTGTAATCCCTGGACTTCGAGCGATAGCTTCACCGACATTGGTATCGTTTCCATCTGGGTCGACAATCCGAATCTCAAGTGCGGGCATCGCTCGTCCAATCCAAGAAGGATCTCTATCTGGAATCTCTTCCATCGTATGAAACCACCCCGAAGTCCCTACTTGAGCCAATTCAGATTGACTCCAATAGGTGCCCCATAGAATCTTCGGATGGACCGCCGACCAGGCATCTAGCATTGCTTTGGGAACCAAACCGCCATAAGTTATCGCTCTGGCCAAGGTGGAGACTGTTGCATTTGTAAAATTCAAACTCTTTGACATAGCAAGATAAAAAGTTGGAGTTTGGGCCATTATCGTTATCTTCTCGGACAGAATCAGGGCAATTGCCCTATCGGGATCGATAGTTGCTGGCAAAACTACAGTTGCTCCCACTTGGGTTAAAGTAGTCATGGTTCCAATTCCCGCCATTGTAAAGAAGGGCATTACGAACAACCACCGATCATCACGCGTCAAAGATAGGTCGATGCTCCACGAGGGAATAGTGGCAATCAGATAATTTCGATTTGAAAGCATCACCCCTTTAGGTTTTGCCTCGGTACCACTGGTGAGAACGATCATGGCTATATCATCTTCGCCTGCCTCTCGATTAGGGACAAATGGAGCCATCGTATCAAAATGCGATAGATCGACCAACTTTTGTGTTCGCTTTAGCTTGCCTTTATAGTCCCCATCTCTATCAGCGATGACCACCAATTCAATAGAGTGTGCATCTTTGATCACACCTTCGTACTTCTCCAAAAACACGCGATCAACAAAGAGAACACGAGGCCTCAGTGAGGCAAAATGATCCTCAATATCCAAAGGGGTCAACAGTGGATTTACTCCAGATAATGGCATACCTACCTTCAGTGCGCCATACCAAAGAGCAACATAGTCCAAAGAGTTCTTAGCAATTGCACAGATTCGATCTCCGATTTCCATTCCAGCTTGGCTCAGTGCACTTGCCACCTTGTCGGAATAGTTATCGAGTTCCAAATAGGTCATAACACTCCTATTTGAATTCAAATCGTAAGAAACCACCGCCTGGCGATCGCCAAAGTGCAAGGCATTGCGCCTTAACTGATCGGCGAGGCTCGCGCGCGTCATTGTATCCTTATAACGACTCACTGTGACTCCACCTTTGATTTAGTTAGAACAGACAAAGTCCATCCTTGGAAAAAATTAATTAAAATTTGTCAATCTTTTAGCTGCCTCGACGATCGAAGTCAACTTTGACCCCGGAGGAAATGCGTCAACACCAAGGGCTTCTAAGGTCCTCTTAGCAGATGGAGTAATGATTCCTCCAACTATAACTGGTGGCGGCGACTCCAACTTAGCGATCTCATCGACCAGCGACAATACCAAATCCAGACGTCCACCGACATTTAACCCCACCAGGTCAGGGTCCTCCTGGATAACTGCACTCATTATCTCGTCCCTAGTGGCCATACCTAAAAGCACAATCTCAAAACCCGCTTCTCGCAGGGCGTGTTCGACGACGGTGATTCCTCTCCAATGGCCATCTAAACTCGTCTTTGCCATCACGACTCTAGGCGAATAAGGAGGTGGTTGGTTAAAAGTCAAATGGAACCTCCCAGCTTCCAAACGAACTTCTAAAGACCGAGCCAATCTCACCTAAGGATACTTCAGCCTCTGTTGCGGCCATCATTGCCGGCATTATATTCGAAGAGGACACACATGCCTCTTCGAGCCCTACAAGGGCGTCCCTAAGTACCTTTTGATCTCTTGTTGCTCGCAAGTCAACGAGTCGTTCCATCGCATTGTCAAAGGCGTCTCGCGGGGCTTCAAAGGCCTCAATCTCATATGGAGAGACGTCATCCATAAAGCAGTTAACTCCGACCTTTGCCACACGGTTGGTCTCAATGTCATATGCGGCCTCATTTGATCCTGCTACTGCCCTCCTGTATAACCACCCTGACTCTAGAGTGGCGATATAACCACCCTGGGCTACAATCTCATCGAAGACTCCAAACCCTTCCTCAACAAGTTGGCCAGTGAGGCTCTCAATTAAATATGACCCACCAAGTGGGTCAACGACTGAAGTCAAATTTGATTCGTTTTGAAGGATCTGCTGAATTCGAAGCGACATCTGGTGCGCATGCTCACTTGGAATTGTGATGGCTTCATCGTAACCAGAGACCCCTAAAGATTGAGCACCCCCCAAGACCGCGGCCAGAGCCATCAAAGTGCCTCGAACGATATTGTTTAGGGGTTGTTGATAGGTCATAGCTGATCCAGCTGTGACTACATGAATTCTAAGTTGGCGAGCACGCTCGTCGTCGACTCCGTAGCGCTCTTTGAGCATCCTCGACCACATAACCCTTGCCGCTCGAAGCTTTGCGATATCTTCAAAGATATCCATCGACGTTCGAAGGTTGATGCCACCGATAGACCTTGCGACTTGGGCAACTTCAATATTGCCCCTCTCCACAATTCCATCCAAGTACTCTTTGGCATTCGCCATGAGCAACCCTAGCTCTTCTTTGGCATTTAGCCCGGAATCCGCCCCGTTGTAGGCGGCTATCGAAACGGGAACCCATCGGGGAAGATTTCGGTGACAAAACTCAATTAGATCAAGATTCAACCTCAAACCATCGCGTGGAGGAATCTGCTCCTTGGCGATACACCCCAAATATGTCAAATTGAAGTCAGATTGACCGGTGCCCGCCAGACGCTTTAGATCAATACCACGACTAGCCGCCACATTCCAGTAGCATGCATTCGCGAACGGGCCGTGCTGTACGACTGCCCCACCGGCGTGCGCGTAGGTATTTTCAATATCTATTCCATCAAGAATCGTCGCAAAGTCACGAATCGACAAAATAACTGCCCCAGTTAGCCCCACATCACCACTGCGCGCCAACACCTCGGGATTATCTACGTCATATAGATGATCCGCAGTCATCCTGTCGTGCTCCATCAAAAAGCCACTCTCACCGTGGCTCAGTAAAAACTTAATCCTCTCGGACTCGTCGATTGGATTCCCAAAGCCAGAAAGTTGAAAGATCCTCCACGGCTTTGTGCGATACATCTTTGGATATGCGCCACGAAGATATGGGGGCTCGCCTGGCGAAGTCGAAAGAAGCTCTCGATGACCCTCTGGAATATCTCCATAACCATATATGGGTTTAAGCTCTATTCCACTCGTCGTTCTTCTGATCTCGTCGGCCATTCATTGGCTCCTAATCACGACTAAGACTTCTACCATCAAAGCCATCGACACGAACCATATCCGAGACCTCCATCCTGGTCAACTTAGTTGGAAAGGGGTTCAGTGGCCATCCAACGGCTATTGTCGCGGCCGTTATAAAGCCATCGGGAACATTCAATAACTCCTTTACTTGGGGCTCTGAGATACACAGCAGGGTCGTTAGAGCAGTTCCTAGCCCTTCGGCACGAGCAGCCAATAGGAAATTCTGAACTATTGGATATATGGAACCTCCACCAACGACGCTTATGCGTCCAAGTCCAGCATCAGTTGGATGCAGTCCATCCACCTCGGCACAGACCACTACTAGCGCTGGAACTTCTTCTAAGTGCTCTGCAAAATAGTCTGCGGCTTGAACGGTCTTATCCAGAGCACCAGCACGCACTTCCCCGCTCCCAATGCCAGCTAAATAGGCTCGCCACGGGCCGATATACCAATCTTTGAGTGCTTGTCTTTTCTGCTTATCCCGCACCACTATGAACCGTACCGGTTGGCGATTTCCACCTTGTGGGCCAAATCGTGCTGAGTCGAAGGCCCTGAACAAGACGTCGTCTGGCACCTCTCGATCTTGAAAATATCTACAAGTACCTTGTGTACGCATCGCCTCTACAAGATCCATCTTCGCCTCCAAAAATCTTACCGATGTGGCAAATGTTACCAAACGCCCCATTGGTAAAAGAGAAATTATTCAACTTTCAAAACTAATTACCAGGTGGATAAATTAACATGGTCAATAAACCATCTCCCTGGAAATGGCTAACTAATAATCACATAAAAAGTATTTTCGCTATCGCAGTCGCCAAATTAGCTGATCTTTACGTACGCTTACCCGTAGCATTGAAATTCGCACAAGGCGAAAACTTGCTTGCGAGCTCATATTGCACTCTCGATAATCGTTATCAGACCGGTTGGTCGTGATGCCTTGATGGAAGTGATACTAGGCAACCTCAACCAAAAGACGCGGCCGCAAGCCCCATCTGTAACGGTGCGGAAGTTCACAACTCTATTTAGAAAACTTTATCAAAATAGAAATCTACCGAAGCGCGAGGTTATTCCATCGATGTTTCAATACTTTAAGTACTTTATTAGTCTTATTTTCATCAAACGATAGCGCACCATTGACTAGTTCAACCAAAATTAGCTCAGTTGCGGCGATAAGTTTGTCTAGAATTTTGGTCGCCACAACTGTGCTTAATCCAACTGTGCTTAATCCAATAGTCGAGCCGAATGCTAGGATCATGCGCCTTGATAGTTCGGTTGTAGACCCAGCTAGTCTTAGCGCCATGGAATTCTCACCATAGAACACCCTAGAACAGAGTGGAGACAAGGTCGTATGCGAGAGAAAGCGACCATAGGCCACTAAGCGACTTTACAACTGAGATATTTTTGGCGTGAACATCTCCATTTCCAGTGAGCCAAGCAAAACAAATCTGGCAAAATAGATCGAGTGCTACTACCACCTCTGCGCTGCAAACTGACACTATCGCCGCTGCAACTTCTTCGTAACTTAGTAGGTACTTATCGCCTGGCCAACGACCCAAAAGTTGACAAGCATTCCGCTGGCGGCATAAACGCAGCAAACATATGCGTGCGTTACTACAAGCATGCACGTGCTAGAATAGCGGCATGAGGACGACAGTAGAATTCGATAAGGACACCGCCCAGGCCATCGAGGCCCTGCGGCGCGAACAACACCTTGGCATGTCCGAGGCGGTGAACGAACTGATTCGCCGAGGCCTGGTTGCCCAGGTCATACATCCCCCGTTCCGCCAGCGCACAGCACCGCTCTCGGTAAGCGTCGACGTCTCGAGCGTCGCGGACGCCCTCGAAATCCTCGATGGCGTGGCGACCCGCTGATGCTAGTTGACGCCAACGTCCTGATCTATGCCGTCGACGAACGGTCGCGAGCTCATAGCGCCGCTCGGAATTGGCTCGAAGAAGCACTCAACGGCTCGCGCCGAATCGGGCTGCCCTGGCAGTCGCTGCTGGCCTTCGTTCGCATCGTCACCCATCCGCGAGCCCTGCCCGTCCCACTCACTCCAGTTGATGCGTGGTCATTCGTCGCCGACTGGCTCGACGCCCCCGCCGCGTGGGTGCCCGATCCGGGACGCGGGTACCGAGACATCCTTACACGGCTAGTGATCGATCTCGACCTGCGAGGCAACCTGGTCAGCGACGCCGCGCTCGCCGCGCTCGCCATCGAGCACGGCCTGGCTGTCATCAGCGCTGACTCCGATTTCGCGCGCTTCCCCGAACTTATCTGGCTCAATCCGCTCAACTCCTAATACGCTGCGGCGGTGGGCATGTGGGGCACCTGCGGAGATATTTCCTATTGACTTTGGTGACCAAATTGGCCGAGAACGAAAAGGCCTCAACGCCTGAGTAGCCATACCGGTAAACCCAGCGAAAGCCAAGCCGGAATGGTTATTATTCGTTCCAATTTCACGGCGTCGCCAAAATCTACCCTCGCTGGCAGAACTGGAGCCAGGCACTTCGGCGACTGAATCTTAGGATGTCTCCCTGGAACGCGCTGGAAGCGATTTGGTACCCACGCTGGAAGAGAGAGCCGGATGCGGTAGAAGTCGCAGGTCTGGTTCGGAGGGCGGACCAGAGAAACCCACCGACGGAAACGTTGGCAGGGCGCTCTGGTTCGACCCTACCAAAACAAAGCCTATTGTAGGCTCCCCCGTCCTTTTCGATCCTAGCGATATTTGTAATGCACTCGTTGGTTTAAAGGGAGTGAGAATTCTTTACTACTGCAGAAATGGCCCTATGGCTGAGATTGCAATTGAGCAAGTTATCTCAAAAGTGACCTGTCCGCTTTGTCTCAATCCGGCACAGGTAAAGGAACGACCCTTTGTCACCTATATCGATCTTCCTTTTGGGGGTACCCCTACGAGGATCAAGTGGAAGAAACATCGGATGACTTGTAATCAATCTTCATGCGAGAAGAGAAGTTGGACGTTAGTGATCACCGTATTGCAGCTTCACATAGTGTACTTACAACTAGAGCTGCCAAGTGGGCGACAAAGCTGGTGGGTATGGGCCGATGTGTATCTGAGCTAGCAAAAGAACTCAACTGTGACTGGGGCGTAATAAATCGAGCAGTAACCATCTACAGTAGAGCTCTACTAGAAGCTGATAAGAAGCGAATTGGAAAAACAAGGGCTCTTGGCTTTGACGAGACCCTCTTTGTGAGAACTGGTAAATATCGCACGCAGAACTGGTGCACAACTATTTGTGATGTCGCGGAAACCGACAGCTGATCGATATCGTCGAATCAAGGAGCTTTACCGAAGTAGCAAAATGGGTAAAGAAACGTCCAACTCACTTTAGGGAAAGAATTGCCTATGGCACTTTAGACATGTCAAATTCCTATGCTGCTGTCTTTAGTGTTACCTTACCAAAAGCAACCCAAGTGGTAGATAGATTTCACGTCATCAAGCTTGCCACTACTGCACTAGATGGAGTACGCAGACGGCTGCAGCTAGAGAGAACTGGTCACAGAGGTAGAAAAGATGATCCTTTGTATCGATCTCGCAAGCTACTTGTGATGAAGGGGAAGAACTTAGATGAAAAGACCACCAAGCGTATAGAAACGCTTCTTGAATTGGGAGATCCAAACGCTGAGGTTGCGCTTGCCTACAGAGTAAAAGAAGCATTATCTGACTTTTATGAGTGTAGGGATATTCACCAGGCACAAAAATACTTAGAAGAGATTGTCGATCGCATATCACTTGTGGCTATGCCACTAGAGCTTCGCAGACTTGGAAAGACTCTCAAATATTGGTTTAAAAACATACTTATCAAGTTTCGTAAGTTTCGCCTTCACCGAGACCAGATTGGAGCTAATCCTTAGTAGAACAGATGTTCTACTAAGGTGGCATGGTGGATCTCTCAGGCTTTATGGTACGCTTCGCTTCAAAGTAAGCATGTGAAGATCATTTGATCAAATTGCTTATGCTATGACGGATTTAGATGTCCAAAGTGTGACTCTGACCAATTTACTTTAGTAAGGCCAAATCATTTCAAGAAATGCAGCGTCTCGAGCTCCACTTTTTCAATGTAAATCTTGTCGACGTCAAACTAGCGTTACCTCCAGGACTATCTTTCATCGAAGCCATATCTCTTTATCCAAGTGGTTCTCCGCTATCTATCTATTGTCCAACGACAAGCGTGGTCTTTCGGCTACTACCCCCTAGCCATTAGAGCCTGACTATTCCGATTCTCTGGACCACTATTGGTAGAATCTTTGGACCACAGCACCAGTATCTTTGGACCACTGTACCGAAGTCTTTGGACCAGACTTTCCTGATCCCTTTAACCTATCTCTAAGTTACCTCAATCCCGGTAGATGTCAGGCTAGAAGGTCCCTTAATTAATGCCTAAATGGCTCGTCTTTTTGATATTTATTTGTCCATAGTCCTCTCGTTGTTGGATTAGAAAGTTGTCTTTCGCTTTTCTGAGGATTACGGACAACTCTAAGCCAGGAGTAGCACGAGGGGTAACTGGTCCCAATGGGTAGTTTCGGAACCAGTTACCCTTCTTTTTATTATTTGTTTATCGGTAGTAGCGATAGCGGTGGGCCCTGTGGTCGAGATCTGGCACCTGCATGTAAACGCGAAGCGCTTATTCACATGTGTCAGATTATTTGCGAGGCAAGCGTGCAGGCGTCCACCGCTCACTAAAGATGGCCTGATCTTTAGTTTGTTAGATTCGCTTAACCAACGGTTAGCTCGTCATAGGCAACTGCGCCATCACAATGAGGACACAGTCCTCCAAAGCCAACACGACGCATGAATTTCTGACATTCGTCGCAGCGTTGCTCCCCGAGGGCTCGCTCCCCGCAGATATCACACTCATATACAGTGATTGGCTTTAGCGGCTGTTTCTTACCTACAACAGGTACCTTGGATTGGCTGTTGTCGCGTCGAGCTCGATAAGCACTAGCTCTACAACGCTCTGAGCAGTAGGTCTTACGACCCGATACTAAGAAATCACTATGGCAAACCGGACAAGCTATCGTGACGCTATCGTGACGCAACGGGATTTCGTTACTCATGAGCCGTCTCCCATTTCGCTATGTTGTGCTCGTATCTTTCGCATTGACTCGCCTTTCATCTCGAGGCGCATTGAGTCATGAACGAGACGATCGAGTATTGAGTCTGCAACTGTTAGATCTTCAAAACTTTGATACCAAGTGCTAACGGGAAGTTGTGAGGCGATGATGGTAGATCCAACACCAATGCGCTCGTCAAGAATATCTAGTAGCTCTCGGCTACCCCGTGATGCAATTGGTGCTAGACCAAAGTCGTCTATCAAGATAACGTCCTTGGACCTTATCTTGGTGAGGAACGACTTGTAGGTGCCATCGGCTCTTGCTATGGTTATCTGTTCAAGTAGATGCGACAGTCGAAAGTAACGCACTGTATGGTCCGCCACGATTGCGCTATGGGCTATAGCACAGATCAGATAGGTCTTACCGCAACCAGTAGGACCGGTAACTAAAAGGTTATGGTGACGTCTTAGAAAACCAAGTGAGAGTATCTCGGCTACCTTGGCCTTAGGAACACCCCGATCAACTGAAAAGTCTATTTCGCCTGGATGAGCTAAAACTTTTAATTCCGCCTCTTTTATACGTCGTTGGATCCTACGATTAACCCTTAGATCAACTTGTGCACCAAGGATCATGGCCAGCCTCTCTTCGAATCCCAATGACAGTGAGGCTGGTTCATTTAATTGCCGATGAAACTCTTCCAGAGCGCCCGATAGTCCTAGGCTATTTAGGTGTTGGGTAACTATGGCCTCAGATGACATCTTCCATACCTCCGTAGTAGCAGGCACCCCGGATGTTGTCATGAGTTGTGATGCATGGCAAATTTGGGGTTTCAATTACCTCTGTCTCAAAGAGTCCCTTGGAAGCGATGCTCCTAAGAGAAGATGACTTAGTGGATCCAATAGCTATTGCATATGCGCACGATTGCTCACATACTTGAGCTCCGTAGAGTTTGGCTACTTCAGCTATCTGAGCTAAAGAGCCAATTGCTAATCCAGTAGATGGCCCCACTCTATCTAGGATTACCTCGGCGAAGCTAACTGCTGATGGGCCTATATTTTTGATCTGCGTAATCAGTCCATCGATGGATGTGGATCTTTGATAGATGAGGTGATTTTGTGGCATATGTGCTTCGATGGTGGTGTATTTTCCAGATAGCATCGATCTTGTATGAATAGCCACGCAGTTGCTACCTTCATAGATCTCAATCGTATCGATGGTTGCCTTAGCACTTAGGGAGCTATTTGCTAGGCGGTATGGAACGCTGTAGTAGTTTCCTGCTACCTTGACGTGGTAGTTGGATCCTGCTCTGGCATTAGACCAGATACCGAATTGGAACTTATGAGGAGGAAGTGGAGCTAGGCAGTTAGCTTCGAATTCTACGAATCTATCCTCGCGAGAGAAGTCCTGGCCACCTATCTTGTTGTTATTTAGCCGATTGATCCCATCTAAAAGTGCTACATTGAGCTCAGCTATAGAGTAAAAGCGTTGATTTCTCAGTCTCCCGAGAATATCTCTTTGTACATAGCCAACCATCTGCTCTACGCGAGCTTTGTCTTTTGGCCTGCGAACCCTGGTCGGAGCTATTAAAGTACCAAGATGGTTGGCAAATTCCTTGAAAGAATTATTTAGCTTCAGCGCAGTCTTAGGACCTTTGGCGGTAGTTACCGCTGCAGCCATATTGTCTGGGACTAATCGACCTACAACACCGCCAAAGAAGTAGAGAGCCCTTTCGGTTGCATCTATCACACAAGATACATCTTGATATCTGGTAGCCCAAATAAATGTCTTGCCTGAAAAGGCAAGAGTAGCAACAAAAATAGAGGCTTGGTAGTCGGGATCACTAGCACCTGGCGATGAGTAGATTCCCACCTTATCCCCAGCGAAGTCAATCAATAGCTGATCCCCTGGTACATGCTCTAAGTGCATCGTGAGACTACGGTCTTTTTTGGCTTGACGGATAAATTCGGCAAATTGCGAATATCCATAGTGCTCATCGGGAAATTGCTCACAATACTCGTCAAAAAGTACTTTACGAGTTGGTGGATTCGGCTTGGCTAGCTCTGTGAGTATCGCATCCAAATTCGGCATTACCGCTCCATTGGATTTTGGACCCGGACTATTTGGATAGCAGATAGCAGAGAGTGCCTCATCGTCAAGGTCGCATGCCTCTTGGATACTAACGCCTGCTTTGGCGAGCCTATCGAGATGTCGACTTACGCTTTGGTGTGAGATACCAAGCGATGTTGCTATCTCTCTATTGCTGTAACTACCCTTGGCTACAAGAGCCAATAAATTACGGATATCTTTCATATCCACCTTCCATTTCTTTGAAGCCATTTATGTTCATTCCTCCTTTGGCGTCCACATTTTTTGGGACGCCAAAGCAAGTTAATCAGATAAAGAATCAGGTGGTCCAAAGATTTCGGCGAGGTGGTCCAAAGATTGTGGAATCATGGTCCAAAGATTTCAGCGAGGCGGTCCAAAGATTGTGGAAAAGTCAAGAGCCCTTGCTAAATTCGTTGAAGTATCTTATTCGACTGGCTGGTTGATGCTAAATAAGCTACCTAAGGCAATGGCTGAGCGTAATAGCTGAGCGTAATGGCTGACCGAGATGGTTTATACAAACTTGGAGAAAACGCCTGAGTAGATGAGTTCTTTTTAGATGGTGAGAGCCATGGCGAAGGCAGAAGAGGAAAGGGAACAAAACAAACCAATGTTCTAATTGGAGTGTCGATTAGCAATGGTGCTCCTACTCATTGCTTCATGGAAGTAATCAAAGATACCACTGCTAAATCACCCAAAGATGTTTTTGTGAGACGTTGAGATTCTAATACCAAGCTGATAAGTAATGGTAACCCAAGTTACGGGGTATGTGCTGAAAGACCTTGGACTAGCGCACTGGTTCACTCTATCCAAAGACGAACAAGCACATGTAACATTCAAATGGCTCAACATCCTGATAGGGAACTGCAAGAAATTTATCGACGGAACATACCACGGACGTGAGGAACATAAGCAACTTATGCCTCGAGGAATTTGCATACCGATTCAACCCAAGGCACTTTGAAATGTCCTTGGTAGAGCGACTTCTCAATACATGTGTGTTTGCGTCTCCACATCCGCTACTCCGCGAATCTGACTCCAAAATGGCTCTTGCTTACGAAACTTGATAAGTATGTTTAAAAAGATCATGGCCTTTCACGAAGAACGAATGACCAATGGTCCTACCGAAGGACTCAACAACTTGATCAAAAGAGTAAAGCGTGTAGCTTTTGGCTTTACCAACTTCGAAAATTACCGCATAAGAGCACTACTCTATGGCGGAAAGCCCAACTGGAGAGTACTTGATTCCATCGTGGTGAAATAACTAAGCCACCAATACCCACTTTCATTTACCAAAGACAACAAACAACAAGATGATCATCATGTTAGTGATGCCCTTTGTTTTGGCGTATCTGAGTTGACTAACCCTACTTTCGGCAACCACCCCATGAAAGCCCAGGTAATGACCATATTGGTGTCTGGATTTGGGCACTACAGTTGAGCAATCACCTTCTTGGTTCGAGCTAGGGTATCTACTACTCCAAGAATAGAGTAGATCTCTTTTTGGGTAGAGTTTGGAGTAGAGGAGATACGAAGGTTATGTAGACGTTTGTTATCATCTAACATCGTTACGTTCAAGCGGCTATGGGTAGACACTTGAGCAAGAATGCTGTGAACACTTCTTTTGTCACCGGCTTGAGATAAGCTAAGTGCAATTGCTCCATAGAGGTGATAAGCAACTACTGAAATAAATAGATGAGCAGCGGTACGACTAGCTAGTTGGTGATAGATCGGTCTCATCCCTAGATTGCTCTTTAGGGCTTTGAATGCATCCTCTACCTTTGTTAGGGTCATATAGAGCTTCCAGATCTCTTCTGGTTCTAGATCGTTCCTATTGGTCTCAATCACATATGCACCATAGAGAGTCTCAGCTGCTTCTTTTACTTTTGGTTTCTCAGTCAAAACCAGCTCTTTGACTTTTTGGTCATCGCCAGTTATGGCATCTATCTCATAGCGACGTGCAATAGAGCGATGCTCTTGCTTTAGCTTTCCTATTCTTGAAGCCACAGTTGTGGCATTGGAATATTGACCACGCTTAACTGAGTCAGCTAGTTTGTCAAATGCACTCTGGAACTTAGTTTGCATACCTATAGCAATTGCCTCTTCTTTATCCCTGCGACGCTCTGAGATACATAGGATCTGCTTTATCTTGTTGTCCATGGAGTCACTTGCGTATGGTTGAGCTCTATTGGAATGGTTGGCTTGGGGTTCATTGCTCTGGGGTTCGTTGACAATTGACTCGACACCGAGGGAATCGCCGCCAAGTGACTCGTTGGCTTGTGGAGGGCCATACATGGAATCGATACCGAGGGAATCGCCGCCAAGCGACTCGTTGGCTTGTGGAGGGCCATCCATGGAATCGACAGTAACCGACTCATTGCCCGACTCGGCAGCTTCTACCTCAGCACCCGCCTCGGCAACTTCTCCCTCGGCAACTTCTACCTCAGCACCCGCCTCGGCAACTTCTCCCTCGGCAACTTCTACCTCAGCACCCAGGTCATCACCCAGTTCTTTGATGTAGATGCTCTCATTGGAGGAGTTCTTGATCTCTAAGAAGGTATCTTTTCCTTGGCGTAGTTCAGCTAGATAGTGTCTAGCTGCATTAGCGCGTGTAATTACCAGATAGCTAAGACCATAGGACTCAATCAGTGCGATGTTGTCATAAGTTGCTATCCCTCTATCCATGATAACCGTTGGGAGATCTTCGCTAAAGAGTCCCTGTCTTAGGTGACTAGAGATACTAGATAAGACATCACCAAGGGTTTCAGGCTCTGACTGATTACCGGGATATATGTGGCTATAGATCGGTAGTCCACGATCATCCACCAAAAGGGCAAGACTTACTAAAGTACAGTCGAAGCGCTTCTCTTTGGAGTGGCCATATTGGGCTAGATCATTACCAAGTGTTCGTCCCTCAAAATAGGCATTGGTAAGATCAAATAAAAAGAGACGCTTATTAGTTGGGTAAAGCTCATTCTCGGCTTTGATAAGTGCCATCTCGATTGAGTCTTTAGCTTCGTAGATAGCATCAGCTATCTCATAAATAGCATCTTTACCGATATTGCTAAGGTCTTGGTCTACCAATTCATAGAGTGCAGAGTCCTCTTTTAGGAAGCGATGTGTTTCAAGATCAGAAGAAGGAGCAACCAAACGAGCACATATTACAGCTTTAGCAATTGCTGTCTCTTTTTCACTAAGGCCACACCGTAGTAGTTGCTCTTTGATCTTCAATCTGTCATAGAAGCTACTAGCTATTAGTTCAGGACCTAAGCGCCTAATATCAGATGCCTCTAGAGATGATGTATTGACATTTAGGAACTCGGCATCTTTTGTGATTACTTCAGAATCGGAGCGAAGTGTTTGAGTAACAGAAAAGCTAGATAGAACTTTATCGGCTATCGACTTTAGTTCTAGGTCACCTTCAAACAGAGACTCAGAGCCAGCTAGTCTCATCGTCAATATCTGAGCTAGCTTCTTGTAGTCCTTAGGATCGATCTCAAGTCGTCCTAGATCCATAACTATCTCTTGGCGTACTTTGTCTCCTTCGCGATAAGACCTAACTAACTGATGCTTTATATATTTAGTTCCAGTTGCCTTATTCTTAGTGGTCTTCTCGCGAATGAACATATAACAAGTATACCAGATGAATTACCTTGTAGGTCAATATTCATAGCTAACTCTAAGCTTAGGGCACTACATTCGCCACTTGAGAAAACCGAACTTCATCTACCAGCATCTCCAAATAGGGGTTACCCCCAAATAGGGGCTAAAAGGGGGCTTAAACGGGGTCTTGGGGGGAATTCAGTCGAGTGGCGGGGAGGAACTTCCCCTCCCCGCTCTCACAGAACCGTGCGTGAACCTCTCAATTCACACGGCTCCTAGCGAACCGACTTTTGGTATTACCCCAAATGACCAGTGAGCCCAAAGATTGGGTTCACGTTCGGCTATTTGAGATAGGTATTTCCAAGCATTTGCTCGTATGCTAAGTCGCCTGTACTTTTTGCGTGCCCATCTAATCAAATAGATATTGATACGTCGGAGGAGTTGGCCTAATCTGGATTTGTAGAAGCGTCCATAGTAGTTGATCCAGCCTAAGATCACCGGGTTGTAAAGCCTGGCGAGTTCGGCTATGGTTTGGCCTGTTTGGAGGTGAATACGAAACCGCCTAAGTTCTCTGCCCATTTCTTCTACCGCTTTATCTGAAGCCGCTGGCAGGAAGTTGTTAAACTGCTGCTTGAACTTATTGCGGGCGTAGCGTGGTGCAAAGGTAAATCCTAGAAAGTCAAAGCGTATTTGTTCGAACTCTCCTTTACGGTTGGAGTCCTTACAATAGACGATTTTGGTCTTTTGTGGATGTAACTCCAACTTGACCTGCGTCATTCTCTGACCTATAGCCTCTAGGATCTCTTCGGCTCGTTTCTTTGTTTTCACATGTACCAAAAGGTCATCCGCGTATCGTTCAAACGGGGCATAGGGTAAGTTCTTTACCATCCATTTGTCAAAAGCGTAATGTAAGAACAGATTCGCCAAAATCGGAGAAATCACCCCGCCTTGGGGTAATCCTTGCTCTCGATCTATTAGTTGTCCATCTTTGTTTTGCATTGGAGCTTTCAACCAACGTTTGATGTAGAGAATTATCCATGGCTCTGATACGTGCATAGAGACAGCTTTTAGCAGCAGTTCATGATCTATTGTGTCGAAGAAGGCCTTGATATCTAGATCAATGACCCAATCGTACTTCCAACATCTCTTGCGTGCTTTTTCAATGGCATCATGGGCTGAGCGATTCGGCCTGTAACCATAGGAGTCTTCGTGGAAGACCTCTTCCAATCTTGGCTCTATGTAGGCTTTAGCTACCCCTTGGGCGATGCGATCTTTGACGGTTGGAATACCTAGGATTCTTTTACCGCCATCTGACTTGTCTATCTCGACATATCTAGTTGCCGCTGGAAAATAACTTCCAGAAGCCATTCGATTCCAGAGTTGGTAGAGATTGTTCTTTAGATCCATCTCAAAGACTGAGATGGACTGCTTATCAATCCCTGGTGCTCCTCGATTGGCTTTTGCCTCTTTGTATGCTTTAAGTACGACGTACTTGTCGATATCAAAAGCTTTTTCTTGTCGTGGTCTTGTCATTTGATCCCTCCCCCTCAACTTTTACCTTGAGAAGTTGTTCATTTGCATTTCCTGTTCACTCCATCCCCTTGGCTCCATCCTCATTACAAGGACTTCGTAGCTACTACGGGATGGTCCGCCCCCAATCCATAGGCATTTGGTACTTTCCCTCTTGTTGATCTGCAACTTGTAGGTTTTTCCTCATCTATGGGCTTAGCCCATGTGGGCTTAGCCAAGAACGTCTAGGACTGGGTTCTCATGTTCCACATAAACGCCTGATGTTAAGCTCACGCCACCTACACGCCGGATGCCCAAGGAGCACTAATTGGGTTAGTCTCCAAGTTGTCCCGAAAGTTCGACGTCCCTCGGTTTCGACATCATCCATACCAATTTCGAACGCTTCGTCAGTGGTTTGTTTTCACTCGTCTTCTTAACTCATACCTGAAAGAGTCATTGCTCTAACTTTTCCGTACCGCTTTGGACAACAGTCTTTAGCTAATGCCCCGTACGGTGGTTTGGAATCTCCTCCCAAAAGGCGATCCCGGAGGGCCTACCTCCATCATCTATGTAGCATTGCAGTGTGATTGTTATCAGCTTCTACATGATTTACAACCTCTTTCATTCATGACGCACGTCGAGTGGCGGGGAGGAACTTCCCCTCCCCGCTCTCACAGAACCGTGCGTGAACCTCTCAATTCACACGGCTCCTAGCGAACCGACTTTTGGTATTACCCCAAATGACCAGTGAGCCCAAAGATTGGGTTCACGTTCGGCTATTTGAGATAGGTATTTCCAAGCATTTGCTCGTATGCTAAGTCGCCTGTACTTTTTGCGTGCCCATCTAATCAAATAGATATTGATACGTCGGAGGAGTTGGCCTAATCTGGATTTGTAGAAGCGTCCATAGTAGTTGATCCAGCCTAAGATCACCGGGTTGTAAAGCCTGGCGAGTTCGGCTATGGTTTGGCCTGTTTGGAGGTGAATACGAAACCGCCTAAGTTCTCTGCCCATTTCTTCTACCGCTTTATCTGAAGCCGCTGGCAGGAAGTTGTTAAACTGCTGCTTGAACTTATTGCGGGCGTAGCGTGGTGCAAAGGTAAATCCTAGAAAGTCAAAGCGTATTTGTTCGAACTCTCCTTTACGGTTGGAGTCCTTACAATAGACGATTTTGGTCTTTTGTGGATGTAACTCCAACTTGACCTGCGTCATTCTCTGACCTATAGCCTCTAGGATCTCTTCGGCTCGTTTCTTTGTTTCCACATGTACCAAAAGGTCATCCGCGTATCGTTCAAACGGGGCATAGGGTAAGTTCTTTACCATCCATTTGTCAAAAGCGTAATGTAAGAACAGATTCGCCAAAATCGGAGAAATCACCCCGCCTTGGGGTAATCCTTGCTCTCGATCTATTAGTTGTCCATCTTTGTTTTGCATTGGAGCTTTCAACCAACGTTTGATGTAGAGAATTATCCATGGCTCTGATACGTGCATAGAGACAGCTTTTAGCAGCAGTTCATGATCTATTGTGTCGAAGAAGGCCTTGATATCTAGATCAATGACCCAATCGTACTTCCAACATCTCTTGCGTGCTTTTTCAATGGCATCATGGGCTGAGCGATTCGGCCTGTAACCATAGGAGTCTTCGTGGAAGACCTCTTCCAATCTTGGCTCTATGTAGGCTTTAGCTACCCCTTGGGCGATGCGATCTTTGACGGTTGGAATACCTAGGATTCTTTTACCGCCATCTGACTTGTCTATCTCGACATATCTAGTTGCCGCTGGAAAATAACTTCCAGAAGCCATTCGATTCCAGAGTTGGTAGAGATTGTTCTTTAGATCCATCTCAAAGACTGAGATGGACTGCTTATCAATCCCTGGTGCTCCTCGATTGGCTTTTGCCTCTTTGTATGCTTTAAGTACGACGTACTTGTCTTTTGTCAAAAGCTTTTTCTTGTCGTGGTCTTGTCATTTGATCCCTCCCCCTCAACTTTTACCTTGAGAAGTTGTTCATTTGCATTTCCTGTTCACTCCATCCCCTTGGCTCCATCCTCATTACAAGGACTTCGTAGCTACTACGGGATGGTCCGCCCCCAATCCATAGGCATTTGGTACTTTCCCTCTTGTTGATCTGCAACTTGTAGGTTTTTCCTCATCTTTGGGCTTAGCCCATGTGGGCTTAGCCAAGAACGTCTAGGACTGGGTTCTCATGTTCCACATAAACGCCTGATGTTAAGCTCACGCCACCTACACGCCGGATGCCCAAGGAGCACTAATTGGGTTAGTCTCCAAGTTGTCCCGAAAGTTCGACGTCCCTCGGTTTCGACATCATCCATACCAATTTCGAACGCTTCGTCAGTGGTTTGTTTTCACTCGTCTTCTTAACTCATACCTGAAAGAGTCATTGCTCTAACTTTTTTAGTACCGCTTTGGACAACAGTCTTTAGCTAATGCCCCGTGCCATTATCGATAAGGTGGTTTGGAATCTCCTCCCAAAAGGCGATCCCGGAGGGCCTACCTCCATCATCTATGTAGCATTGCAGTGTGATTGTTATCAGCTTCTACATGATTTACAACCTCTTTCATTCATGACGCACGTCGAGTGGCGGGGAGGAACTTCCCCTCCCCGCTCTCACAGAACCGTGCGTGAACCTCTCAATTCACACGGCTCCTAGCGAACCGACTTTTGGTATTACCCCAAATGACCAGTGAGCCCAAAGATTGGGTTCACGTTCGGCTATTTGAGATAGGTATTTCCAAGCATTTGCTCGTATGCTAAGTCGCCTGTACTTTTTGCGTGCCCATCTAATCAAATAGATATTGATACGACGGAGGAGTTGGCCTAATCTGGATTTGTAGAAGCGTCCATAGTAGTTGATCCAGCCTAAGATCACCGGGTTGTAAAGCCTGGCGAGTTCGGCTATGGTTTGGCCTGTTTGGAGGTGAATACGAAACCGCCTAAGTTCTCTGCCCATTTCTTCTACCGCTTTATCTGAAGCCGCTGGCAGGAAGTTGTTAAACTGCTGCTTGAACTTATTGCGGGCGTAGCGTGGTGCAAAGGTAAATCCTAGAAAGTCAAAGCGTATTTGTTCGAACTCTCCTTTACGGTTGGAGTCCTTACAATAGACGATTTTGGTCTTTTGTGGATGTAACTCCAACTTGACCTGCGTCATTCTCTGACCTATAGCCTCTAGGATCTCTTCGGCTCGTTTCTTTGTTTTCACATGTACCAAAAGGTCATCCGCGTATCGTTCAAACGGGGCATAGGGTAAGTTCTTTACCATCCATTTGTCAAAAGCGTAATGTAAGAACAGATTCGCCAAAATCGGAGAAATCACCCCGCCTTGGGGTAATCCTTGCTCTCGATCTATTAGTTGTCCATCTTTGTTTTGCATTGGAGCTTTCAACCAACGTTTGATGTAGAGAATTATCCATGGCTCTGATACGTGCATAGAGACAGCTTTTAGCAGCAGTTCATGATCTATTGTGTCGAAGAAGGCCTTGATATCTAGATCAATGACCCAATCGTACTTCCAACATCTCTTGCGTGCTTTTTCAATGGCATCATGGGCTGAGCGATTCGGCCTGTAACCATAGGAGTCTTCGTGGAAGACCTCTTCCAATCTTGGCTCTATGTAGGCTTTAGCTACCCCTTGGGCGATGCGATCTTTGACGGTTGGAATACCTAGGATTCTTTTACCGCCATCTGACTTGTCTATCTCGACATATCTAGTTGCCGCTGGAAAATAACTTCCAGAAGCCATTCGATTCCAGAGTTGGTAGAGATTGTTCTTTAGATCCATCTCAAAGACTGAGATGGACTGCTTATCAATCCCTGGTGCTCCTCGATTGGCTTTTGCCTCTTTGTATGCTTTAAGTACGACGTACTTGTCGATATCAAAAGCTTTTTCTTGTCGTGGTCTTGTCATTTGATCCCTCCCCCTCAACTTTTACCTTGAGAAGTTGTTCATTTGCATTTCCTGTTCACTCCATCCCCTTGGCTCCATCCTCATTACAAGGACTTCGTAGCTACTACGGGATGGTCCGCCCCCAATCCATAGGCATTTGGTACTTTCCCTCTTGTTGATCTGCAACTTGTAGGTTTTTCCTCATCTTTGGGCTTAGCCCATGTGGGCTTAGCCAAGAACGTCTAGGACTGGGTTCTCATGTTCCACATAAACGCCTGATGTTAAGCTCACGCCACCTACACGCCGGATGCCCAAGGAGCACTAATTGGGTTAGTCTCCAAGTTGTCCCGAAAGTTCGACGTCCCTCGGTTTCGACATCATCCATACCAATTTCGAACGCTTCGTCAGTGGTTTGTTTTCACTCGTCTTCTTAACTCATACCTGAAAGAGTCATTGCTCTAACTTTTCCGTACCGCTTTGGACAACAGTCTTTAGCTAATGCCCCGTACGGTGGTTTGGAATCTCCTCCCAAAAGGCGATCCCGGAGGGCCTACCTCCATCATCTATGTAGCATTGCAGTGTGATTGTTATCAGCTTCTACATGATTTACAACCTCTTTCATTCATGACGCACGCCGAAACTGGGGCTAAATAGTTCCATACGGTCTCATCCACAGCGCAACTATCGATACGTATCGGATAAAGAAGATCACTTAGGGCTAGATAAAGAGTCTTACCGCGTATGAAATCGAGTACCCCACCCCGGCAGAAACGCAAGAGCCGCTTTCATGGTCTGTCGCCCGGTCTAAATAACTGGGGTCACGAGCTTCTACACATTTCATTAAATGTTTTTAAAGACCCAAAGTTCTTATCGTGCAGGCGTCACTTATCAGTTGGGGGAGGTTGGAGAACCACATGATGGTTGGGAGAGCCAAATAACACATGGACCCCGCTAAAAGCTGAAGGGCCAATATATCTCATAGGGATACCTGGTGGAGATGAGGGGACTCGAACCCCTGACCCCCTGCGTGCAAAGCAGGTGCTCTTCCAGCTGAGCTACATCCCCAGATTTTCAACAAGAATAAATCTAATTAACCTATCCCTGTTGTTCTTGATTATCTCAAGAGTGACCATCTAGATATCAAAATATATCTAGTGGGGCTAGCTGGACTCGAACCAGCGACCTCAGCATTATCAGTGCTGCGCTCTAACCAACTGAGCTATAGCCCCAAAAAAGTCACATGAACAACTTAGCAGGTAAATGACTACTTGCTGTCGTCCATGATGCTAATACCTATACCGTTGCCTATTTCAGAGGACAGGTTATAGAGTACCCCGCCGACAAAAGTTACAACCGTAGAGATCAAAACCCATACCGCGCCAAAGCTTAGTTGGATAACCATAACCTGTGACAGTGAAACACTGTAATTAGTTGTGCCGAACAACTGATCAACCAGGTGATTCAATTTAATAATATATCCGCCTGATGCCATTACCGACCAGATAACGAGCGTTGCCAAACTTCCAACAATAACTAGACCCAGGTAAAAAAAGAAGGAGACCTTCAAAAGGGAGACTAATGATATGTGCTTAATTTTTATCCGCTGCGTCGGCTTGGGTTGCCGACGCTGCTTTTGCTCTCGCGCGATTATCTGGGGCCGCGCAGGCCGTTGACGTGTAGCTCTTTCAGTTACCATCTCTTTAGGATGTTACCTTTCATACTCTTGGCGCCTCGGTGTTATGTCGGCACTTATCCGCCGTCTTATTCGGACTCTATCGGTACCACAGGTGTAACCGAACTTACAAACTGAGTCGAATCTAGTTCGATTATCTTAACACCCGTCGCGTCTCTACCCTGATCAGCAATTGAAGATACCGTAGTTCGAATTGTCGTACCTCCAGATGCTACTACAATCACCTCATCGTTAGCAGATGTAGCAAAAGCTGCAACAAGCTCTCCTCGGGCATGTGTCAATCGAATTGCACGGACACCTTGACCACCTCTGGTCTGAACGCTAAATCTCGCCACCTTTGTCCTCTTGGCAAAACCGGCTCCTGTAACCATTAAAACTTCAGATCGAGTACCGGTTTCAATCGCTGCCACTACAGTATCATCAATTCGAAGACGAATGGCTCTCACCCCAGATGCACTTCTGCCCACTGGCCTCACATCCGATTCGGCAAACCTTATTCCCATGCCGTGTTTCGTCAAGACCAATATGTCACTATCGGGCGCTACCACCAAGACCTTTACCAATTCATCACCATCACGTAGTGCCAAAGCGATCAGACCTTCACGGCGTGACTTATCGTATTCAGCTAACCTAGTCTTTTTGACTAAGCCCATCCTGGTAAAGAAGACCAGGAATGAATCTGGATAATATGTTTGGGTATCCAAAACAGTTGCAACAGATTCATCAGCATCTAAAGCAAGCAAGTTGACAAGTGCCATCCCTCGAGCTGTTCTCTCCCGCACACCAAGTTCATGGGTCTTAATTCGATAGACCTTACCTTTGTTGGTAAAGAAGAGAAGATAGCTATGCGAATTGGTATGAAGAACCTCAGAGACAACATCTTCGTCTTTGACCTTGGCTCCTTGAACGCCCTTTCCGCCACGGGCCTGGGTTCTAAATGAGTCAGAACTCATGGCTTTGATATAGCCACTCTTGGTTAAGATTACAACCCGCGGTTCATCTTCGATAAGATCCTCGTCACTAAAGTCACCTGGATCTGTCACAATTTGGGTACGCCTTGGATTCTTAAATTCATCCCGAACAGAGATCAGTTCGGACTTTACAACCCCATTTACGGCTTCGTCATCGGCTAAAAGACTCTCTAAAAAGGCAATTGTTTCTCTAAGGGCCAAGATCTCATTTTCAAGTTCAGTGCGACCAAGTCTTGTTAGACGCCCAAGTGTCATATCTAGGATGTGGTTAGCTTGAATTTCACTAAAAAGAAAGGGCTCGCCCATAAGTCCGCTTCGAGCACTTTGTCGATCGTCTGAAGCCCGAATAAGTGTAATAACTGCATCTAGTTGATCGATACATCGAAGTAAACCTTCAACGATATGCGCCCTAGCCCTAGCTTTAGCGAGTCGAAACTCACTTCGTCGCCTAACTACCTCAATTTGATGATCTATGTAGGCTCGTAAAGCTTGAACAAGATTCAAGGTTCTTGGAACACCATCCACGATCGCTAGCAAGTTGACGCTAAATCGCGACTCCATTGGAGTCAACTTGAAGAGATTATTTAAGACGACATTGGGATTGGCATCTCTTTTTAGGTCGATAACCAGACGGTTGACTCTTCCCGCTGAGTCGTTTTGTACCTCTCGAATTCCTTCGAGTTCACGGTTGTTAGCGAGTTCCGCTACCTTGCGTTCGATCTGCTCTACCGATGTTTGGTATGGAATTTGAGTTACTACTATGCGATGGCCGCCGGTGCGAGTCTCCTCGATCTCTGCGAGTGCCCGCATCTTGATTGAACCCCTACCTGTTCGATAAGCATCAATTATTCCTGCGCGTCCCAGAATCTGAGCACCAGTTGGGAAATCTGGCCCTTTAACGAAGGTCATCAAATTGTCTGGCGTAGCCTCTGGATTATCAATCAGGTAGATCGTTGCGTCAACAACCTCCTCAAGGTTATGAGGAGGAATATTGGTGGCCATTCCAACCGCGATACCCTGAGAACCATTGACCAGTAAGTTAGGAAAACGAGCAGGCAAAACAGAGGGCTCTTGCTCGGAACCATCGTAGTTCGGAATGAAATCTACAGTATCTTCATCGATTCCAGACATCAGCTGAAGAGCTAGCGGAGTCAGTCGGCACTCGGTATATCGAGCTGCTGCTGCACCAGTATCTGGATCTGGCGATCCAAAGTTACCATGACCATCGATCAACGGATGGCGTAGCGAAAAATCCTGCGCCATTCGAACCAATGCTTCGTAGATAGCCGAGTCACCATGAGGGTGAAACTTACCCATCACGTCGCCAACTACCTTGGAGCACTTTACATGAGGTCTATCGGGACGTAGCCCCTCTGCAAACATCGAATAAAGAATACGACGATGGACGGGCTTTAAACCGTCTCTAGCATCTGGAAGGGCTCGCGATACAATTACCGACATCGAATATTCTAAGAAAGATCTTTCCATCTCTTCTTGAATCTCAATCGGCTCCACCGAGCCGATTATTCCGCCATCTGAATCTGACGTTGAAGGACTCAACTGATAGCTCCTAACTACAACGACTAAAAACCTAAGGGATCATTTACCAAAATTGAAAAAGTAATGATCAACCAATTACACCTTCACCAAGATAAGGAGAAGCTAAATGTCTAAGAACCTAACGTCCTTGGCATTTGTCTGGATGAACTTTCGTCTCACTTCAACGTCATCACCCATCAAAACAGAGCAAACCTCGTCAGCGAGCGCTGCTTGTTCAACCGAAATCTGCAATAGTGAGCGCTTTGATGCATCCATGGTGGTATCCCTCAGCTCATCAAAGTCCATCTCGCCAAGGCCCTTGAGGCGTTGAAACTCATCTTTATGATTCGGAGAATTACTCAGAAAACGAACTCTAGCTGCCTCATCTTTTAGATAGATCTTGGATTTACCTACTCGTGTAGAAAAAAGTGGAGGTTGTGCAACGTAGACGAAGCCGCCCTCAACTAGGGCCCGCATCTGTCTAAAGAAGAAGGTCAATAACAAAGTGCGGATATGGGAGCCATCGACGTCTGCATCGGCAAGAATGATCACCTTGTGATATCGAATCTTACTTACGTCAAAGTCATCGGCCATCCCACCACCGATCGCTGAAATTAATGCCTGGACCTCTTGATTTTTGAGCATCTTATCCAAACGAGCACGTTCAACATTTAATATCTTGCCTCTAATTGGCAAAATTGCCTGTGTCTTAGGATCTCTAGCGTCCTTAGCTGAGCCACCTGCGGAGTTTCCTTCAACGATAAAGAGCTCGGATTCCGCTGCATTCTTTGAAGAACAATCCACCAACTTACCTGGCAATCCAGCGCCTTCAAGAGCGCTCTTTCGCCTGGTTAGGTCACGAGCCTGCTTGGCAGCTAATCGAGAACGAGCGGCTGCTATCGCCTTTGAGGTAATCAGTTGAGCTTCTTTGGGATTCTCTTCGAACCATTCACTCAGTCGTTCGTTTGAAGCTCGCTCAACCATCGATCGAATCGATGCATTTCCAAGACGTCCTTTGGTTTGACCTTCAAACTGAGGGTCTGTAAGGCGAACCGATATAATCGCCGAGAGGCCCTCTCGAACGTCTTCACCCGCTAAGTTCTCGTCTTTTTCTTTCAATAAAGCTCGCGAACGAGCATATTTATTTAGCACTGTCGTCAGCGCTTTGCGAAACCCCTCTTCATGAGCGCCTCCATCGATAGTTGAAATTCCATTGGCAAACGAGTGAATGCTCTCGTAGTATGCAGTATTCCATTGGAAAGAGATCTCAACTTCGGAAGTGTCTTCAGATGCTGAAAAATAACCAACTTTTTTGAATAACGCCTCTTTTGACGAATTCAAATGAGCCACAAAGTCGACTATGCCACCAGCATAACAAAAGCTCTCGCTTTGACTTCGTCCACTTCGCTTGTCGTAAAAATCTATTCTTAGGCTCTTATTCAAAAAAGCCATAATCTGAAGTCGCTCAGTAATGGTTTGGGCACGAAATTCAATGTCGTCAAAGATCGTAGAATCCGGGTAAAAGGTTACAGTAGTTCCATGGTCTCTGCCTCTAGATCGACCAACATCATAGAGGGCTCTTTCCACAGTTCCCCCGTCAACAAAGGACATCATGTAGGAGCGCTTATCTCGGTCTATCTCAAGAACCAACCTCGATGAAAGTGCATTAACAACTGAAACACCTACACCGTGCAATCCTCCTGAGACTTTATATCCCCCACCGCCAAATTTTCCACCGGCGTGCAAGACTGTGAGAACAACTTCGGCTGCACTTTTGCCTGGATAGCTTGGGTGTGGATCGACTGGAATTCCACGTCCATTGTCACTAACGCGAACTCCGCCATCCTCTAAAAGAGTAACTACGATATGGTCACAATGACCAGCCATGGCTTCATCAACGGCGTTATCAACTACCTCCCAGACCAAATGGTGCAAACCAGAGGTGCTTGTCGATCCGATATACATACCAGGTCGCAAGCGAACGGGCTCAAGTCCCTCTAGAACTGTAATAGAGTCAGCATTGTAAGCGGCTGTGACGCTTGTAGTCCCTAGATCACTTTCCAACGTTGTCACCTTCCAGATTTAGAGTTTGGGCCTTTACTCGCGATCGCAATTGCGTCTCAATGCCGGTAAAGCCATAACCACGACTTGTCAATTCAGCGATAATTTTGCGTGACGCCAAGGTAAGAGAGGTCTTCGTTGGTGGCGAATCCACAGCTACTACCAAGATACTATCCTTAACCAAAGTAGGCCTGGAATGTGCACCTATGAGAACTCCCACCAACTCGTTCCATGATTGAATAATCTCATCCAATAAAAGCGAGTCATTTTTATCAATCATCTTTTTTACGATTGCAATTGAATTCGTAAAAGGATGCAGACTTGCATCATCCATACTTTCGATCGACCTACTCACAGAAGTGAACCGCTTTCAATTACTAATTTTTGATTAACTTTTTCATCGATTTGATGATCAATACTTGTAGTCACAATGGCCTGTGCGCTTTTCGTCCGTTTCAATACCTTTTCAATTCTTTCCTCGTCAAGCTCTGAAAAGACGTCGTCCAATAATATGATTGGATCTTCACCGATTCGCGATCGCAACAACTCATGGAGCGCCATCTTTAACGAAAAAGCTAACGTTCGCTGCTCACCTTGAGATGCTTCATATCTAGCATTTAGACCATTGATCCTAAAGATAATGTCGTCACGGTGTGGCCCGACGCTCGTTATTCCTCGCCTAATATCGTCTCTTCGAGAATCTAACAGATCCGACATTAAGTTCGTACGAACAGAAGGCACATAACTTGTTAGGACCTTCTCACCTTTTCCCGCTATATCAGCATACAACTCATTTAGGATGGGCTCGATCCTAGACAGTAGGGAAAGGCGCATTCGAATCAGCCTTTCACCTTCAATTGCTAATGATTCGTCGAATATCTCCAAAGAATCATAGCCCACACTACCATCGCCTCGTTGTAGTGATTTGAGGATATGGCTTCGATGCTGAAGTAATCTTTCGTAATTGTCTACGGTCTCGCTCGCTCGCGGACCCATCAAAATCAAGGAGTCATCGATGAATTCCCGTCGATGAGCAGGAGATCCTGAGACAATCTCAATATCTGAGAGCGTGAAGACTGTGAGCGGAATCGCTCTAACTACATCTCTTCGTGGTGTTACATTCCGATTTAACAGGAGCCGATCGGAGCCTCCCCTATTTAGCGAGAGTTCCAAGAGAAGTTCGCGCTGGTTAGAAAAGATATTTGCCCTTACGATGGAGGATTCACACTCTTTTGTAATCATGGAATCCTTTGGCGCGCCCCTGAATGATCGACCAGTGATCGCATAGGAAAGAGCCTCGATAATAGAGGACTTTCCCTGACCATTGCGACCAACGATTGCTGTAACGCCCACGGAAGAAGGGGTAATCGTTACCGATCGTACTTTCCTAAAATCAGTAATCTCTACAAAGCCGACAAACAGCGCAATTCCATTTCACTAAGGGCAAAAAGATCCCTTCAACAAACGTCGATCAACTCTCGGGCAAAATAATTCCACAAAGAGCTAAAGATCCACTTACGCTGAGAGATGCTGGCCTGCCTACTGACGAATTGGCATTAGCAGATAAGTCAAGTCGCTATTGTCTGCGTTAGCAATTCTAACCGCCTTGTTGGTTGCAACTATTTCTAGAGCGGCATACTCAGATCCAACGGCATCGATTCCTTCATTTAGCAGTTCAGGATCAAAGGCAAGTGAAATCTCCTCGTCGCCGATGTAAGTTGCCTCTAGCTCTTCAGTGGCAGTTCCAACTTGAGGAATATGAACACTCATAAAGAGGCGTGTCTCCGTTATGTCGAGTCTCAGGTTAGTCATATCTCGATTTTCGCGAGCCATTCTTCGCAGTCGGCGTAGAGCTTCAACGATCTCACGCTTGGATACGACGAGCCGTTTTGGATAGCTGGGCTGGATTACCTGTCGATAATCGCGATATCTTTCTTCGATCAATCGAGTTACCAACAAAAAGTCACCAATCTCGAAGGCGGCTTCTTTATCACCCACAGATACACGAAGCTCTTCTTTTTGAGATCTAAGAGCTAGTAGTTTCTCAAGTTCGGTCAGCGAGCGAGCTGGCACAATAACTTCCGAATCGCTCTCGAGCAGATTCACTCCTCGAAGGTCTCGTATCGCCATACGTACTCCGTCTGTGGCAACCAAACGAAGGCCGCCATCGATGGCTGCAAATAAAACTCCCGTGTAGACAAAATCTCGAGCATCACCTTTAGCTGAAGCTCTAATCACCTGGGCCAAAGCTTCCTTTAGTTCGCCCGCATCCACGGTCACTGGAGCGACAGTCTCGTCTCTTAGATACGGTGGATTGAAGTCGGCCACGAGATTTACAGACATCTTGGCTCGTTGTGAACGCATGGTCAGTGCCATATCGTCAACATCAATTTCCACTATGCCTTCCCCAAGAGATTTAATTAGGTCGCTGGTCAGTGGAGTCGGAATAACACAACTTCCATCTTCGTGACCCAATACTTCAATTCTTACCTCAATTAAAATATCGGTTTCATGGGCGTAAATTACCAGATTGTCACCTGTTAAGTCTAAATGAACGCCATTTCCAAAAGATCGGCTCTCAAGTGCTCTGGATGCTATGCCGATACTTTCTGATAAGAGGTCTCTCTCGCAACTAAAACGCAACTAATAACTCCTTGAATTAAATTTAAATGATAACTGTAGTAATAGGGGCTGTGGACTGTGGATATCTAGCCATTGTTCCAGCTTGTGGTATATAACTTATCGGACTTTTTTCCACAGGGTTAGTCGAGGCTGTGCATGGTGTTTTTGCAGTTTCAAAAGATTGCTTACTTTTCATCTTGTTTTCAACATTCGTTTACCAATTATTCACAACTTATCCACAGGGTTATTCACAGCTGTTGACTTCTTATCTTAGATAGCAGAGCTGTGACGCGGTTATAGGTCTCTCTATCTTCGCTCATCTTGGATTCCACCTTGTTGACTGCGTGCATGACTGTGGTGTGATCTCGGTTTCCAAACTCTTTTCCAATTGCAGGGAAGCTCAGTGTTGTGAGCTCTCTAAAGACATACATAGCGACTTGGCGCGCCTCGACAAGCGGTCTCTTTCTTGATGAACCTTGGATCTCTAGAGGTGAGAGGCCATAGTAGGACGATATCGTCTCAATTATCTCCTGTGGAGTGATTGTCTTTGGAGTTGAGCCGTCAACTAAGTCCACTAAAAGCTCTCTGGCCAATGGAACTGTAATTTCGAGGTTATTTAGCGATGCGAAGGCGGAGACTCGAATAAGTGCCCCCTCTAGCTCTCTAATATTGTCTGAGATAGCTTGTGCTATAAACTCCAGTACGTCAAAAGGTACAGGATTTGGCATTAGCTCGGACTTTTTCCGAAGAATTGCCAGACGTGTTTCAACCTCTGGTGGCTGCACATCTGTTATCAGTCCAGACATGAAGCGACTTCGAAGTCGTTCTTCTAGGGTTGCAATAGCCTTTGGTGGGCGATCCGAGGTGATGACCATCTGTTTTCCGGCTGAATGTAGATGGTTGAAGGTGTGGAAGAACTCCTCTTGGAGAGATTCTCGGCTCTCGAGAAACTGGATATCATCGATCAGCAGTACGTCACATTCGCGATAGCGACGTTTGAAGGCCGTAGTGGTGTTTTTTCTAATTGCATCTACAAATTCATTTAGGAATGTTTCAGTGGAAACGTACCTAACAGTAAGGGCGGGATAGTTCTCAAGGGAGTAATTTCCAATCGCATTGAGGAGGTGAGTCTTTCCAAGACCTGCTTTTCCATGGATGAATAGGGGGTTGTAGCTTCTCGATGGAGTTTCAGCTACCGATAATGCAGCTGCATGGGCAAAGCGGTTGGAGCTACCGATGACAAATGCTTCAAAGGTGTGGGAGGGGTTGATAAGGCCACGAGACGTTTCGTTGGCTTTAGCAATTTTGGAATCTTTAGCGGAAAAGCCCCCCGAAGTGTTAGTCGGCTCAAAGAGAGGTGAAAGGGTATTTGAGCGAGTTGATCCAGAGGATCGTGGCGCTTCCACCTCTTCGATGTGTTTTTCTGCGCGAATAGTTACGTTTGCATTTGAGATGCCTATCGCCTCGAGTGCTTGTGTAATCGTCGTGAGATGACGTTCTTCGATTCGAGATTTTGCTATCGTCGATTGAACTACAAGCGTAAGAGATTCGCTTTCATCGTCGATTGGGATAATTGTCTCAAAGAGGGCATACCACGAGGACTCACTAATACGTTCGAGAATGTGTGGGCGACATAGTCTCCATATTTCATCAGCGTCGCGCATCGTGTCTTCCTCGTATTCGGTTTTTTGTTTCGTTTGTCTTTAGGGTATAAAAGTTGAGTTACCAATGTGAGATGGTGACTATGATTCTAGATAATTCGAAGTATGTAATTCTCCATCGATTCGCTATGAATTTGCTCTTGTGACCATCTTGTATGAGATGGCGGTTCGACCATGGGCTAGATAAGGCTATTATGGAATTTTGTTCATAAAGCGCTAATGCGCGATTCAATTCGAATTTTATGAGATTTTGGAGTAGTAACGATGAAGAGAACTTTTCAGCCTAACAATAGGAAGCGCTCGAAAAAGCACGGATTTAGACACCGTATGTCTACAAGAGCAGGTAGAGCCGTTCTCAAAGCCCGTCGACTCAAGGGTAGAGTAAATATTAGCGCTTAGGGATTAATGGATCTTTTTGATCATAGTCACCGCCCATATAGATCTAAATTTCATAGATAGCTCGATTTAATCTCTAAGTTTGCTCGATTTTTTTTACGAAATTGCCAGTTATTTAGGTAGCAAAATTAGTATCGACCGCAAAATTGAGTGTTGTTGTGGCAGTTTTGTAATATTTTTGCTATTTAATTTCAGTCTTGGCATTGCAAATCGTTGCAATAGATGATTTTGAGTTTATGTTCACAAGGTGACGTCCCTAGGTTTGTTGGGCGGAGTTGTTATTTCAGCGAGAGTTAATTGTGGACTCGATTAGAGAATCAAAGGACTTTCAAGAGGTTAGAAACCTTGGCAAACGCAGCCGAAAGCAGTGTTTGGCCCTTAGTTATCTCAATAAGGGCTCAGAGCTGTCGATCGGAATGGCAGTTCCAAGGAAGGTCGGCAAGGCTCACGTTCGAAATAAGATTCGGCGGCGAGTAAGGGAGATATTTCGTAGTCGCGAAGATGCTATAGGCTCTGGTATGTACGTTATATCTGTCTATCCTGGCGCCCATCTTCTGAGCTATGACGATCTCAAAGAGATGCTAGAAGATTTGATCGAGATTGTCAAGAAGAAAGCCATGGCCTAGTTGAGTTCCATGGTCGTAGTCCTAAGGTGAAGGTTTTTTGAGATGAAGAAGTTAGTGCTTGGTGCCATAGCAGGCTACCAAAAGGTTAGATTTGGCAGAGTGTCGCCTTGTCGCTACTTTCCTTCGTGCTCAGACTATAGCATTGAGGCAATTGAGACACATGGTTTAGCCAAAGGCGTTGGTCTTTCGCTCAAGCGTATAGCAAGATGTAATCCATTTGGTGGATCTGGGTTTGACCCAGTACCCGAAGCGAACGGTAAAAAGGTAGTTCGATGACTTATTTGGGTGATTTATTCAAGCCCCTATTCGACTTAATTGCAGGGCTAATCGCCTTCTATTATGGGTTTTTGCATAGTTACTCCCTATCAATTGGCCTGTTAACTGTAACGGTTATGGCTTTTTTGTGGCCCCTTACCGCCATGAGTACCAGATCGATGATCTCCATGCAAAAGTTGCAGCCTGAACTTAAGGCTCTTCAAGCTAAGCATAAGGGCGATAAGGTACGGCAAAATGAAGAGATGCAAAGGCTCTTTAAGGAAAATAAGGTCTCGCCAGCCGGTGGATGTCTGCCAATGCTATTGCAGTTTCCTGTTCTCTTTGTCATGTACGACGTTATTCGTGGACTTACCAACAAGTTGCCCAACGGTACCGCGGCACCTAAGTACGTGGGTCAGTCGACTTTGATCTATAAGAACCTAAAGGCCTCCAATGGCAATATGCACTCCATCGGACTGAATTTAGGTACTGCTGCTACGCACGTTCACACTGGTTTTATCAATGCTCTTCCTTATTACGGACTAGTCGCATTGGCGATTGGTCTGGTATTTCTATCAACCTGGCAGATTTACTCCAAAAATCCAGCTGCTGCAAATGCAAACCCGCAGCAGGCTGCGATTATGAAGTATTCGCCCCTAATTTATGGTGTAATTTACATAGGCATTCCAGCCGGTGTAAACCTTTACTTTGTAGTTTCGTCACTATTTAGAATTGTCCAGCAAGAGTTTATGTGGAGGAGAGATCCGGTTCTAAGGAGCCATTCAATCGATGCACGTAAGCAGGCCGATGAGATTAAAGCTCAGAAGGCTGCTGGGACATATGTGGCGCCTCCAAAGGTAGGTTTCATGGATCGAATGAAAGAGGCTCAGGGCCAGACCCAACCGAAGAATTCGGGAAATGGCGGAACTCCTCGTTCGGGAGGTGGAACTACTCCACCAAGACCGCGTCCAGCGACAAGTCGCAATGGTAACTCGCAAGCCAAGAAAAAGAAACGCTAGTTTGTTGCGGCTTTTATAGAATTCAAAGAGGATTAAATCAAGATATGGAATGGGTAGAGACTACAGGTCGATCTGTCGAGGAGGCAATGACAGCCGCTCTTGACCTTTTAGGGGTTGACGAGAGTGAGATTGATTTCGAAGTATTAGAGGAGCCAAAGACTGGCATGTTTGGTCGGACAAAGCGTGAAGCTAGAATTCGCGTTAGAGTTAAACCAAATATTCCTCGTTCCAAGGATGCTGCTCGCAGGACTAGGCGTCGGCGTGAGCGACCTGGTGGCTCCAGTGAACGAACATCGACCTCTAATGAGCGACCAACTGCTTCAAATTCAAGTACTCACACTAGCTCCAATGGCAGAGGGCGTTCAGAGGCTGCTTCAATCAACAATGAGAAAAACAACTATGAAAAGAGCGATGTTGTTGAAGAACGAGAAACTCCTGCTAGAGAAGTTTCAAATGAACGTAACGGAAGAAGGGTTCCAACAAAGATGACTGAAGAGGACTATCAAGATGAAGTCGAGGAGGCCATTCCGTTGGTCGATCAGGCGGGAGCTGCTCAAGAGTTTCTGGCTGGTTTGATGAGGGAGTTTCACATCCCAGGGCAGATCTCTGTTTCATCAATGGAAGACGACCAAATATCGATCGATATAACTGGAGATGCGAATTTTGGCCTTTTAATTGGACCTAAGGGGCTTGTAATGGCCTCAGTTCAAGAGTTGGCTAGAGCTTCTGTTCAAAATCGATTTCGTCGTGCCAATGCTCGCATCAATGTGGACATAGCGGGTTTTAGAGAGCGACGTCGAACTTCCTTGGAAGCCTTTGCTATCTCTGTAGCGAACCAAGTTAAGGTTTCTGATCGTCAAAAGGCTCTTGAAGCGATGAATTCATCGGATCGAAAGATTGTCCATGACGTTTTGAATGATATGGAAGGTATCTTTACCCGTTCAGAGGGGCGTGAACCACGTCGCTATGTTGTGGTGTCGCCTAGGCCATGGGAGTCAAATGGCGACTCTGAAGATTTTGACCGTGACCGTGACCGATAGGTTACGGTAGTCAAACTATGACAGATGCCTCAATTTCTGATTCCTTGGAGCCTTGGTATCAAGAGAGTCGGTTGATTGGCGGGATCGGTTCCGATAGCTTAGAAAAATTGCTAGAGATGGCCTCGAACTACATCGATGTAGTTCGAGGCCATCTTGGTTCGGGTAACCTTTCGATTTTAGATCTCGGCTCTGGAGTTGGTATTCCGGGATTATTGATGGCCCTTTTAGACGACGCTTTATTTGTTACTTTGGTCGATGGAATGGCGAAACGCTCTGCATTGGCAAGTCGATACTCGATAGAGTTCGCTTTAGCGGATCGATTGATCGCTCGAAACGGACGGGCTGAAGAGCTAGGAGATGTTCTTGGACGCTTCGACTGTGTGGTTGCTAGGTGCTTTGGAGCACCTCCGATATTGGCAGAGATAGCATCGGGTTTTATTAGACCCGGTGGGATCTTGCTAGCTAGCGAACCGCCGACGCCCACCGACGCCCAAGGCTTCGACAATACACGTTGGTCTGTGGCGGGACTTTCTAAACTTGGTTTTGGAGTTCCTACATTTGTTCATTTAGATTTTCACTTTGTAGTTATCCCCAAGCTTCAGGATCGTGTTAGAGGCCGTGCTTTTCGAAATATAGTGAAGAATCCACTCTGGTGACCTAAGGCCGCTAAAGGGCTATCAGAGGCCCTTAGGTTGGTAGACGTCTTCTGTAGGGTTCCACCTATCCGTTTTCGAGGTTTCAGGGTCTTTTTGGTGAGTTTGGATCCGCTTTGGCTGGTTGCCTAGCCGCCGTTATCTTTGTAGCGATCTTGCTATACGGCGCCCAAAGAGTAATCTTCCGGACGCAATATTTTTTGGATATGTCTATTCCTTTTCATCTTCGATGAGTTGTTCGGTGATTCGTTTGAGGTCTTCGAGGTTATCGAATTCGATGACTACCCTTCCTTTTGACTTTGGTGAGTTCGATTTGGGCATTTGCACTTCGACCTTGGTATCTAGTAGGTCGACCAAGATTTTCTCGAGTTCCATAATGCCAGCGGGTTTAAATTGCTTCGTGTCTTTTTTTGGTTTGCCGACCTTAGGCACATTGTTTTCTCCAAGAAGTGCCTCAAGTGCCCTTACTGAGAGGTCTTCCTCGACGATTCTCTTTGCGTATTGTTCTTGCTGCGTGCGATCGCTTATGGAAAGTAGCAGACGAGCGTGGCCAGGTGAGATGCGTCGTTCTACTAAGAGTCGCTGGGCATTTGCCGGTAGTTGCAGTAGCCTCATTGAGTTTGTTATTACCGCACGCGACTTTCCAATTCGGGTTGCAAGAGTTTCATGGGTGAATGCGAACTCTTCAATCAGGCTCTGGTAGGCCATCGCCTCTTCGATTGGATTTAGATCCTCTCGATGCAGGTTTTCTACCAGAGCTTGCTCTAGCGACATCTTGGAGTCGGCCTGTTGTACTATTGCAGGTACCGTATCTAATCCAACCCGTCGGGCGGCTCTCCAGCGGCGCTCCCCCGCAATGATTTGGTATTGACCTTCTTCGATCTCGTGTACCAAGATTGGTTGAATGATTCCCATTGCGCCAATCGATGCGGCAAGGCTTGAGAGGGCTTCTTCATCGAAGGATTTGCGCGGTTGATCGGGGTTGGGTCGAATGTGCGATGTGGGAATCTCTTTGTAAGTTGCTTGGCGATCTTGTGACTCACCTTGGGGTATCAGGGAACCAAGTCCCCTACCGAGTCCAGCCTTTCGTACCATCAGTTTATTTCCTTGGCTAGTTCGCGATAGGCCACTGCCCCACGGGATATGGGGTCAAATACTGTAATTGGTTGTCCGTAGGAGGGTGCTTCAGAGAGTCTCACGGAACGAGGAATCACTGTTTTGCAGACGATCTGTGGATAGTGCGATTGTACGTCTGCGGCTACCTGTTCGGCTAGTTTGGTTCGAGAGTCGTACATAGTGAGCACTATATGGGTAACCTCGAGGGTTGGATTGAGGTTAGATTTTACAAGCTTTACGTTTCGGAAGAGTTGGGTGAGTCCTTCTAATGCATAATATTCGCACTGAATGGGAACAAGGACCTCGGCAGCAGCAACAAGTGCATTGATGGTCAGAAGGCCGAGAGACGGTGGACAGTCGATAATGATGAGGTCAAATTCGTCCGAGACTTCATCGAGCGTCCTCTTGAGGCGATTCTCGCGACTGAGTTGGCTTACCAATTCGATCTCTGCACCGGCCAAATCTATGTTAGCTGGTAGAACGAAGAGGTTTTTGACAGCGGTTGGTTCGATTGCATCCTCAATGGGTACATCATGAAGAAGGACGTCGTAGACAGTAGTGGCTAGAGCTCTAATGTCGATTCCCATACCGGTACTCGCGTTACCTTGGGGATCTAGGTCTATCACCAGGACGCGTTTTCCCGATTCGGCGATTGCGGCTGCTAGATTTACCGAAGTGGTAGTTTTCCCTACCCCACCCTTTTGGTTAGCGATGGCGATGATTCTAGTTTGATTATCAGTCACGGTCTCCCCGTCCATACATTTACGGCATTTGTTTCACGTGAAACACACATTTGATCGATGCCTGCAGCGTTAGTCTTTCAAGAAGGATCTTCAAGAAGGATCTTCTAGAAGGTGACGTGAGATTTAGGCGTTTGCTTTGGGCTGCTGGGGCGATATCTAGTGGTTTCACTTATGTTAGTTAGGCTACACCATTAAGGGTGGCATTGCTACTCGTTTTCGGTGTCGGTTTGCTCTTTTGTCTATTCGGATCTACCTAATGGATCGCAACGTTGAGGTAATTTCGATTCGAGATCGCGTAGTGACAGGTACGGCAGTTATTGATCTCATCAATCGATGGTATTTCCGGAAGGATTGAGATCTCGTTGGGGTATCTCCGATTCGGGTGGATTTGTAAGGTTTTGGCGGCGATCTGAGACTATCTTGATTTCTCGTGAGCTTTTTGCTTTTGCTATGACAGTAGTTCGGATTGTCAAGGGGGTAGTGATTGGTTGAACCAGTGGCACCGTTGAACCAGGGGCACCGTTGTACTAGGCCGAGAAGGATCTGTTCAAGACGATCTAGTTCGCATTGAATTGCTGGGGGCCATCCTTAGTTTTTGGCTTAGAGTTGGCTACACCGTGACTGTTCTGTTTTGCTCTGTTGAATCGTGTACTCTATCCAGGTGGCGCGTTTAAAGAAGCGTTTTAATTTTTGTCGAAAGGTATAGGAGTTGCATTTGAGTGGTTATCTCTATTGATAGATCTCTTTGGTTGCTAATCTCGCCGGAGTGGAAGCAAGACCTTAATTGCCCGGGTCTATGGTGATGGGGAGTTCGGGACTTAGAGCGATCCTGTCTTGTTAGTTATTCCTTTATCTTTTTGGCTAGCTTCTACCTTGTTTCCTGTCTTTAAAATTTTGCCTTCTTTAATGCGTTACCTTCGCCTAGTCAAGTGCTATAAAGAGTCTTTTTGTTTTTGAATTGGCTGTTGGGTGAGGTGATTAGTGGCTTTCTTTTCCAGGGTTTTTCTTAGATATGCCCTGTCAAAGCCATGTTTGGCATGTTACCTAACCTATAGTTCGGTGATCATTCGTCAGTGCGATTGTGTTTCACGTGAAACACCTATAGCCCTAGGCCTCGGATTATTCTGGCTAGTGACCGGTCTGCGTCGTCGTATTATTCTGATTGTTTTGCATTTGGTCTGTAGTTAGCCGGTAGTTTGAGTATTTTGTTCAGCAACTAAATAAGTTAGGTGCTGGATCGACCGCTTTCATGGCAGGTATGGTCTCGGCAGATTCTCAGTAGGTGAGATCGATCTAGAAAAGCTGCGCAATCCATTTCGTTCGATATCGATAATACAGGAGGATGGTTTTGCTCCTGACTACGATCAATATGGCGAACATTACCCCTGGCGATCGGAAGGTCTCTTATGTTTTGGTGTGATCGTTTTTTTGATTCCCCTTCAAGGGTCTCTTACATTGGTTCGCCGATCAGCCCAAATATCCAGTGCCGAGTTAGTTTCCTTGGCTGTCAATTTTATGTCCAGTCAATTTTCTGGGCTCTGTCATGGTTGGTTTGGATAGTGGTGACGGGGGAGTTGTTCGATCTTTATTTCGCCGAGAGGCACAAGGGTCTTTAGGATCGCGATATCGAGATTTAAAGTAAGCAACAGAACTAATTGGAAGATTTTCGTAGCAATTGCTCTTTGAGATAGCTTTGTGTTTCTAGGCAACCCGAGGTTGGATCTCCTCCTGGCCAGCAAGTATTTGGTCCGAAATGTAGCGGAACTAGCCCTAATTGTTCTACCGGGTGTTATAGAGGTACCAGTTGGGATTGGTGCAAAGCATGGCAATCGAAATCCGGGCTCTTGGTTGGCTGGTTTCGTAGCCATAGGTTGGGCGATAATCGGTTTTGTGTCCATCACCCAGCTTTTTTATAAAGCGGAAGATTGTGCCGTTTAGGGCAGAGGCTATGGTGCGTTATCATCGGATGTAGCTGGTGGTTTGCATAGAACTTTCTTCGTATGGTTCTTAGGGAGTTTTGAGGTAGCACGATTTTTTTGTGTCGTTTTGCTTCGCCATGGTTAAGGGGAGGTCATTATGGTGATGGTTTCCATTGGTTTTGCGGTCGATTTGTTGCACCGCAAGGGTGAGGACTAAGGGCGAGTTGTTCGTTTTGCTTCGCCATGGTTAAGGGGAGGTTGCTGGGTTTGAGCCGGTTGGTAAAGATGGGGTGCATTAGTTGGGGCTTTAGGGTTGGGTCAATAGGGGATCTATCCAAGGAGCACCCTTTGGTGGATAGACTTTTGAGTATCTTGCTTCTATGGATATGAGGCTTTTTCTAGGAATTGATCCAGAGCTGGGACTACTGGTTTGTCCTTCGTTTTAATATGGTGCCTTGTGTGAGAGCTCTTGGGTTGTATTGAGTGGCGGCTAATGCGGTCGAGGTTGTCTAGTACTGTGTCTGAGCGTAATGGAAGTCCTGGTAGATGCTCAAAGACAGATTGTGGATCGGTTTGGTGGTCTCAGGAGCCACTATAAGGACTTCAGGTCGGTGCGACTGTGGTGTCTAGAAGATGCTTCTGACTGGCGACTGGCGACTGGCGACTGGCGACTGGCGACTGTTGGTCTTCTTGGATTTATTGCATTTGTTGTGTGGTTTTGCTAGTTAAAGTGAACCGCTTCGGGATTGGACTATAGCTAAAGTTTCTTGTGCCATCAAGATAGGCTGTCTCTAAGGTTTGTGGTTGGTTTTAGTAGGTCGTCCCATTTCGCGGCAGCCTTTTGATTGAGATCTCTTTGTCTTGGTTTGGTCGATGGCCATGACAGGATCCCTGGTGTAAGAGTTTATTCCAGGAGAATTATCCGTGAGTTTTCCGGGATGGTTTCCTGTTTTTCTGAGTGGATGATTTATGCACTTGTGGTTATGTGAGGCGTGCTATTTTGGGATTGTGGTGAACTCTACCTGGTGAGGACCTATCTGGTTCTTACGGTGTGTCAACTGACGCGATAAAGAGGCCTATCTCTTCGGAGATCGTTTCGAAGTTAAATCCGCCCATGGGGGAGGGTAGTTGGAGCGAGTCTGAGGTAGTGTGATCGGGTTGCTGAATCGATTCAGCGATGAGCATTCCCCAATAGAGAGCTTTGGAGTTTTGATCGCTTGCTTCTATGGGTTCATGGTGATGGTGGGCGATAGCATTGCAGAATTCGTCAGGATATCCCCATTTGGTTAAGATTGAGTTCGAGAGTTCTGAATGTGTGACACCAAATTGGATGAGTTCGAGTTCTTCCTGGTAGGGTCCGCGTTCAGCTAGTGGTTGTAGGAGGGTTTCTTTTTGAATTTGATTGCAGGTATCTCTGTCGCTGTTGTAGATTATTACCTCACCAAAATCCGCCAAGAGACCTCCAGTTAGTCCAAATGATCGATCTAGCGACATTGCTTCTGCAGTCTTTGCTGTGGCGATAGAGTTGGCGAGGAGTTTGTGCCATATTTGCGTGGGAATATCGATTGAAGCTCTAAGTAGTGATGCGAGTGCTATCGACCTGATTGCCAAAAGACCCAGGATTGAGACGGCGAAGTTGAGGTTAGATACTCTTCCGGGAAGACCATAGTAGTTTGAGTTGGCAATTCGAATTATGTTCGCACTTAATATAGGATCACTGTTGATCAACTTAGATATATCACCGGTCCCAGAGTCGGGGTTGTCTATGGCTGAGACGATCATTGATGCTACTGAAGGGTTTGTGTTGGCGTTCTTCAGGAGCGATACTAACTTTGAAAGTGTTGAAGTGGACATAATTACCCCTCGCGTCTTTGCTTTGAACGTTGTTTCACACCATACATGGAGGCATCAGCTCTATTTAGGAGTTCTTCGGGGGATATCGCGGGATCGCTGGAGGTAAATGAGCCGAAGCTTCCAGAGATTCTTATTTGTGTATTTGCGAAGTGGACTGGCGCCTCCATGGATGACTTTAGTTCGGCGATGATTGTTGTGGCTTCAGCGTTGTCGAAGATTCCAGGGCAAAGGACTACAAATTCGTCTCCAGCATAGCGATAGGCTAGATTGCCATCTCGACAGCCATAACGTAGACCGTTGGCAGCTTCTATCAATATACGGTCCCCAGCCTTATGACCTAAGCTGTCGTTTACAACTTTGAAATCATTTAGATCGCAGAAGATTACCGTTATGCCCTTAATCTCTTTATTGGTGAGAGCTTGATGGTGGCTATAGAGATCGTTCATCATCGCTGCTCTGTTGGGCAGTCCGGTGAGGGGGTCATGTGTTGCGGCATGGGCCATCTGTTCTTCGCGGAGGCATCTGTCTGTGATGTCTTCTGCCGTGCCTGCAAATCCTGCTCGCCCGTCACCAGAGATAATTGGTGAAATGGTATATAGGATTCGTTTGGTGGTGCCACTAAAGGTGACTAGATCAATTTCGCTCTCTGTTACTACGCCAGATAGGGTCTTTAGTACGGCCTCCTCGATTATAGGACGACTTATTGGAGGAATCTGGTCAATCCATCCGGTGCCAAGGAGGGTCTCGACCGGACTTTGATATATCTGTGCCAGAAAGTCATTTGCGAATTCGGTACGTAGGCCTACCTCGCTGTAGAAGATTCCTATAGGAATCTGATTTGCTAAAACCCAGAGGCGCTCTTGATAGAGGGCGAGCTCGTGATGGGCATCAAATTCGGTTCGGTCTGTGATCTCTAGCATCATCTCGCTATTGGAGAGCGGGGTTGCTAGACAAGAAATTGGTATCGTAATTCCAGTGGCGTGAACTAGTTCGCCCTCGAGACTTTGAGCGTGGTTGAGCTTAGCAGGAATCTCTATAGTGGTAATCTGGTCAAGTCGTTGACCGATGATATCGATAGCAGCCGTAGCCATCAGTGTTGCGGTTGCATTGTTGATCCAAATGATTTCTTCTCGAGCTACGAGAATTAGCGCCTTTTCGGTATTGGTAAGAAAGTTCCGTAGCGAACCAAGGAGTTCTCGATCTGAGCTAGTCGTAACTTGCATAGCATCTCCGGTACCTTCGACTAATTAGCTGTCTTTAATATCGGGGCGATTATAAGTTTTCTTTAGTAACACAACCAAGGCCAAGGGCAATTTGGCCCTTGTTTTTTTGAGAAGCCTTCATTATTTTTGCTATGGGGATGGCGATGGTATCTCAGGTGTGTTTTAGAGTTGTTTCGATCTATTTAGGTGGTAGGTAAAGTCTAACTTTAAGGTTTAGATGGTCTGAATCTAAACCTTAATCTGAGATTTACACAGTTGTGGATAACCCTGTGTATAACTACTGTTGGTCAGCTTTCCAGCTGGTCAGGCCGCTAATAATAGCGGCTGATATCTCGATGGAGTAGAGGCTCCATAGGTGTGGCTCCCCGATTGCTACTACTACAGATGGTGTTCTTGTAAGTTGGAGCATTCTATGTGTAGAACCTAATACTTCAACCGACGGTATAGGTAGGACTTTTTCTAACTCATCTGCGATAGTTTGGGCGATAGATCGCCCGATAGTTGATGTATATCTGAAGCCTTGAAAGTAGGAGATACATCCTTGGTTTGAGCGAGATATTTCAAGGAAGATCGAGAGATCTGCACCGGAGGTATTGGTGAGGCTTGCGATGGTAGTGATGTCGGGATGGATAAAGCTAGTGGAGCGAATGCCCTCTTTGTTTAGCGATTGGCGGATCATCTCGGCATTCACGGCAAGACTGAGCGGGGCCGCAATGGCAAGCTTTAATGTTCTTATATCTTTTGCCGGGTCTCCAAAGCGCAAGGCTTCTTTGAAGCTAGTTACTGTAACCGAACTACGACCGATGTTTCGTTCCAGTTCGGCTATTGTCTCTGCTCCTGATATGCCATCTCCAGAGAGACCCACATTAATTTGGAACTCTCCTACGGCTCGAAGGGTCTTTGGTCCAAAGACACCATCTACCTTGCCTGGATCAAAGCCGAGCCATGAGAGACGACCTTGCAGTTGGGCAATATCGTCACCTCTAAGCATGGGCGTCTTTAGATAGAGCAAGCGGTCGCCCAACTTCCAGTGGGCCTCAATTAAGACATGCCAAGTCAATCCATCACAGATTCCATTTGGAGTGATGCCTTTTGACTGCTGAAATGCGCGAAGTTGGTTTTTGGTTGAGGAGCCAAAGGTACCTAAGTCATCTACGGCTACATACCCACATTGGGTAAGTAGCCGCTGTAGGTGTCCTACTGAAGTGGGTTTAGACCCTGGTCCAATTGGGATATCGGCCTCGCCGAGGTCGCTCTCAAATTCTTCGTTGGCGCCAGCTTTGAACGAACGCTCTGTCATGGACCTTAGAGGTGTGCCTCTATTTCGCGAAGTAGTGCTGATTTCGATCGAGCTCCCACCATGCGTAGCACTGGCTCGCCCTTCTTGAAGAGAATTAGTGTCGGAATGCTCATTACCTCGTATCGGCGTGCCGTCTCCATGTTCTCGTCGACATCCAATTTGCCGATCTGGAGTACTCCCTCTTTCTCGCGCTGAATCTCCTCTAGGATCGGAGCTATCATCTTGCAAGGGCCACACCATTCTGCCCAAAAGTCTACGAGCAAAAGATCATTGTTTAGCAGTTGCTCGTCAAAGGATTTATCCTTTAAAATTTCCATCTTTTTATCTAGCCTTTCGCCATTAGTTAGCTACAAAAATACGACCAATTCGATCGACATTAGCGCTCGTCATTTAAAACGCAATTTTAAGGTTGGTCTATTCCTTTATCTGGCCTGAGTCAATGGGTCACTTGGTGTTCGAGCCAACGCTCTGTGTCGATTGCTGCCATACATCCCGACCCTGCAGCTGTTATAGCCTGACGATATTTGTGGTCTTGAACATCACCGCAGGCAAATACTCCCTCCACGGAGGTGTAGGTGCCATCATGGGTGATGATGTAGTTATTTTCATCAAGGTCGATCTGACCCTGGAATATGTCGGTATTGGGGACGTGGCCGATAGCAACAAAAAGACCCGTGACTAATAGCTTCGAGGTCTCCTTGGTGGCTCTGTTTTGCAGAACTATCGCCTCGAGGGAGTTTTCACCGATAAGTTCACTAACGACAGATTCCCAGATGAATTCGATCTTGGTGTTAGCCATAGCGCGATCGGCCATGATTTTAGAGGCTCGTAGCTCGTGGCGTCGTACTATCACGTAAACCTTTGTTGCAAATTTTGTAAGGAAGATCGCCTCTTCCATGGCTGAATCTCCACCACCGACGACAGCAATCTCTTTTCCTCTAAAGAAAAATCCATCACATGTGGCACAAGTCGAGACCCCGTGGCCGATTAGTTCTATCTCTCGGTCAACGCCAAGCATCAATGATCTAGCTCCAGTTGAAATGATGACGCTGTCGGTCTCATAGGCTGGATCAAGATCATTGAGATCTCCAACTTGATCTGTGGTCCAAAGACGAAATGGGCGAGTGGAAAAGTCCACCTTGGAGACTTTGGCGCTGTGTATCAAAGTTCCGAATCGCTCGGCTTGGGCTTTGAAGTTCCCCATCAATTCCGGACCATCAATTCCATTGATAAAGCCAGGAAAGTTCTCAATCTCTGTTGTAAGCATCAATTGTCCACCTGGCTGATCCGAGGTGGAGGAGATCTCTCCTTCGATCATTACGGGGGATAGATTAGCTCTTGCGCTATAGATGGCGGCGGTGAGTCCGGCTGGTCCCGATCCGACGATTGCTACCTTAGTCTTTTGGGTCATCTTTTTATTGTTCCTTGGTTTATAAATCTTTAATCATTGAGCGCTTTGATTCGCTTTGACCATATAAAGAACCCCGCGGCGCTGAAAATAACTCCCAAAACTAGGTAGGTGATCCAGACATTGTCTCCAAAGAGATAGACCGTCATCGCTCGGATGATGCCAATTAATAGTAGGATCGCTACGGTAGAGGCAAGGGCTGCGCCCAAAAGGCCGAAGATCAGAACTCTCACTATTCGATAGATGGGTGAGATCCCCTTTTCTCTGATCGAATCGGTAACTTCAATTACCAAGTTTGTCGCGCGTTCTGGCCAGTCGCTCTTTTTGGACGGGGCGCTTTGTGGATTGATCTCTTGGTCCATTGGAATCTCCGTTGTCAAATCGTTATTGTGGTCTGGGTGGATTTGGAATCAATAGATTTAGGTGTATCTAAGTTGTTCCAGTTGGCTCTAGTTGTTCTAAATATCTTCATCAGTTCGAATTGGTTAGTGTTCACTTGAAGGCATCTACGCATCTCGTCTTTATTTAGTTTTTCTAAATCTAGTTTTTCTAAATGAACCAACTCGATAACTTGATCTGGCTCTTATGATTCGAAAAATTTGGGGCAAAAGAAGTCTTCAACTATCAATTAGTTTATTCGCCCCATGTACCCGATAAAATGCTTTTTCCTTCTAGAAGCCCTAATGCCAAAGTTATCTCAGTGGGCTTTTTCTTGAAGGGTGAAGGCCACCCCAATAGTCCTTGGGCCACTGTGGGAGCCAATTACAGGTCCAATTATCGCCACTGGGATATCTTTTAGTTTTGTGATCTCTTTTATCTTTGCGACGAACTCATCGGTGTCTGGCGCTAAAGCGCTAATCACCGCAATCTTTTCTATCTGGTCCGCTTGGCCTTGAACGAGGTCGTAGAGATATTCAAGCGCGCGCTTTCGGGTGCGTTGCTTTGAAGGTGCCTCAATTACCCCGTCTTTTACCTCGATGATCGGCTTTACTGAGAGGATTGAGCCCAGCGTTGCGGCTGCAGGGCCTATTCTGCCGCCCTTTCTTAGGTTATCAAGAGTGTCTAAGGCCCCAAAGACGCGCGTTCTCGCTTTTGTGTTCCTAATCAAAGTTGCCAATTCTTCGATTGGCAACGAGGAGTTTTCACTTCCTAGAACGGCTAGTGAGCCTTGGCCATATGTTGCCAATTCAGAGTCGATGACTATTATCGGAATCTTTGATTGGCCGACCTCTTCGCTAGCGCGGGTAGCGCTTTGATAAGTTGCTGAAAGTTTCGAGGAGAGAGTGATGACTATAATTCCGTCATAACCACTCTCAATCGCCTCTGTCATGGCTTCGACGAAAGCCGCTATAGAAGGGGCGGCCGTTTGCGGAAGGGTTGGCGAGCTTTGTGACTTTTCCCAGAACTCTTCGACGCTCAATTCGATTACGTCTTTGTAGGACTTATCGCCGAAGGTAATAGTAAGTGGAACGATACCTATCTGTAGTTCGTCGATCAAATGCGGCGGTATATCCGAAGCTGAATCCGTTATGATTTTGATCTTGCTCATTTTGTTGTTCTTCCGCTTCTGGTGATTGTTGAAATTCCATAACCTAAGGCCACAACTGAACCGAAGGCAATTGACCCCAATATAAGTTCGACGCCAATATAGACAATCAATTTAGCCCCATTTGAAGCACCTAGGTAGTTTGAGACAACCTTTATGACTATCCCCATGGCTAATGACGGTATCGCAATGCGAATCCAAGAGTATAAAAGAGATCTCAAATAAGGTGAAAGCGCTAGTCGGCGCATGACAATGGCTGCGATGACCGCTGAGACGCTGTAGCTAATCGAGACTGAGAGAGCAAGACCAAAGACGCCATAGCTATGGATTAAAACTATTGCCAGAATAATATTTAGCAGGTTCTCGATGAAATAGATCCAAAATACCTCTTTGGCTCGCCTTGCACTTTGAAAGCCTTGTACGAGTGCTAGGTAGGCTCCGAATCCCGGTAATCCAAGGCCTAGAGCGATAAGGCTTTTGGATGTCAAGTTGATGCCAATAGCACTTGCTGCTCCGTGGCCAAGGAGAATCTGAACTATCTGATGTGACATGGTGACATAGATGGCACTGAAGGGGATCAATAGGGCTACCGAGATTCGAGCCCCACGAGTTAAGTTGCGACGGAAGGCCCCTATCTCGTGGTGGGAGTAGTATTCGGCAAGGTCTGGCAAGATTGCAGCCATGACCGAAAAGGCTGCAATGCCATAGGGGAGCTGAAAAAATAGATATGAATTGTTATAGGCACTCACAGAGCCGGGGGAGTGGCCCTCTGCAAGGGTGAGCATGAAAAATAGAGAGACTTGATTGGCAAGCACATAACCAAAGGTCCACCCCGAAAGGCGAGTGATCTCTTTTACCGCGGGGTTGGAGAGGTCAAAACGAACAGAGAGGGCAAAGCCTCGTCCTCTCATTGCATATAGGACGATTGCACATTGAAGTGCTACCCCCGCAGTAGTTCCGATCCCTAAGAGCCAAAGTAGTGAACCGCCATTTGCGAGAGAGTTCAGCTTTTGTGCCTCAGTTAGAGAGGAGAATGAGAAGTGAAAGATTGCCAGGGTGATGATAGCTATGACGTTGTTGGCAATGGGCGCAAAGGCGGGGACGGCAAAGTGTCTAAAGGTGTTAAGTAGGGCTGTTCCGATTGAGATGACCCCATAGAAGAAGAGTTGTGGGGCAAAGAACCTAAGCAGATTTATTGCCGCTCGTATTTGAAGGTCACGATTTGGTGCATGGTTGGAGAGGAAGTAACCATGAATTATCAACCCTGCCACTAATTCAAAGATCAAGGTGGCAATTATTAAGGCTCCAACGGTAACAGTCGTGATGGCTGAAAGGGACTCCCAGACCTCGTTTTTAGCCTTTCGAGACGATGCTTTTACCATCACCGGAACGATCGTGGAGGCTAGTACGCCCCCAATCAAGAGATCGAAAAATGTATTAGGTGCGTTGTTGGAGAGGTTGAAGATATCTGAGATCGTGTAAATTCCAAGTGCCCATGCAATTGCAGAGAGGCGAAGAAGTCCAGTTACGCGCGATATTATCGTGCCAATGGCCATAGCTCCAGCGTTTCGGCGCCTGGTGGCTACGTTCCCAATCAAAGACTCCATCTTTTTCATTTGTTAATCAGTCTCATCAATAGAGCTTTGGTCGGATTGTAAGGCGGCTTCTTGGTCGAAGGCAGGTGGTTCTGTTTGGTCCTTTGATTCAACTTGACTCTGAGGGGCTTGGCGGGGTATGAGATTTTGATTTCGCGACCGTCCTCTAAATAGGGTTCTGAGCCACCAAAATCCTAAGGTTAGCAGCGCCAAGATCGTTAGCAGCGATCCAACCGTGGAAAATGTAAGAGATCTAAAAACTACTTGAGTGGATGCGATCTCTAGGTTTCCCTTTGGTGTCGACAGTGTCATTTTGGCCGAGAAGATTCCCAGAGTTTTGGTCGAGATAACAAAGGTAGCGGTATTTGTGGCAGAGACTACTTTTACTAGCTCGTTGTTGCCATTTGGTATATTGAGACGGTCGCTAGATAGCCCAAGGCGAAGCATCAGGCCAACATGCGAATGTGAAGTAACAGAGATGGGAACGCTTGCATTATTTGAAGTCAATGTGACAGTTCTATTGCTTGGAAGTGAAACACCTGAGAAGATTTTGGTGATCGATGAGTTGATATTGGCTAGAAGGCTTTGGTTTTGAGATTGCGAGTTATTCGATGATAGCGCTTCCATAAGCCAAAGGGTCATTGGATCTGCGAGTTTCTTATTGATCAAGGCACTCTTTGTAGCAGCTAATTTGATAGCAGTTTTATTGAAGGTGGCAAGATTGGCTATTTGGGAGTGTCTTTGTCGTGTGAGAGAAGTCTCTAGCCACTGAGCTTTTGGCTTAGCGGAATTTAACGCGTCGAATGCTTGACCAAGTGTCATGATTTTTATCACTTTTGCACCCGATAAAGAGCCAAGGAAGTCATTGGCAACAGCTATTTGGTTTGAGCTATTGACAGGTAGGGTAAGCGACATTATTCGCTGTGTTGAATCATTAGGTTGATCTTCAAAGACCGATACCAAATCAGAGATCGTAAAGTTTGATTTCTCAAAGGCATTTGATGGTTTTTGAAGATCTTGCTTTAATTTTGGGTCTTGGCTTAATATTGAAACTGGACTCGAAGCTCCCTGAGGTATTCTCAACCCGGCTGTAAGTGTGTACTTTAGGTCAGGAAGGTCGAGGTTGTTGCCAGCGGTCACAACCTGATGAAAGCCATCGTTAGCAAGCGCGCTAAGGGCAGAGTTATCAAGGGGTCCTTGGGTAACAAATATTTTGGGCGATGTAGCTGGTGTAAGGCCGACTTGGCTTGCAATCTTTGAGGCGAGGGCGCTATCTTGGGCGATGTAACTAAGAAGGTTAGAAGCATCCAACTGCACCAAATTCAACGGAGTGACACTATTGATGAGAATTTGGTGGTTTGGCTGAGAGGCCCAGCTGGCGATCGTGCGTAACGCTTGGTGAGCGGATTGCGATTTCGAGGTTTTGATTACTTCTAGAGTTTGGGCGCTAAAGCTTAGGGTGAGCGAGAGGGTCGGATAGGTCGATAGAAGTTTAGCAAGCTCAGAGATAACTGGGATGGCATTTGCATTCTTTAGAGAAGTTAGATCTATGTTTAGCCCGAGTCCAAGAGGAACGGTACTAGGGACGGCCGGACTCAAAATAGCTATAGGAATTGCGTGAGATGCGATCGTGGCTCCTTTGTGGATCATGGTAATTACCAATGGGTAAACACCATCGCATGTGTTGGCGCAATCAGTGAGATCGAGGTTGAAGCCTGATTTGTTAGAACTAGCCGAACCCGGCGCGGTAAATGAGATCGGTATTACAAGGGTGGAAGTTGCCGTTTGGTTACCTGGAACCGATACCGGTCTAGAAAATGCGATTGGATAGCTGAGACTCCCAGCATTATTTAGATACTTTAACTCACTTCGATTTTGAAGTTTTGGATAGAGCAAGCCCTCTATAGCTGAGTGTGAGGGTGCGTTGGTGACCTTTATGGAAATTACATAGCCGCTTCCTAGATGTGCTATGGAAGGACCTGCTGTAACTGTGATTGAGGGCGACGTCTCTGCGGCAGCTGCGGACGATGATGCGATGGGCCCGACAAAGATCGTTCCGAAGGTGAAAAAGGTTGCGAGAAAGACGATCGAAGTAAGTAGTCGGCCAAAGGCCTTTGTTCTTAGCCTTGAATTATTCGAGTAATTGTTGTTCCGGTATGTATTTGAACTTGGTCTAACTTTTACCAAATAGAAATTCAGCTTATTGGGTCGAGAGTCATAGTTATCCCTATTCGTGAGGATCCTGGCTAGATTGAACTTTTGACTTAGCGCCATCGAAGCTTTCCATGCCCCTGCATTGTACTTAGGTCGCAACCTACACTCTTGACTACTCTGGCTCAGACCACGGTTTGTGGACGGTGGTCTTCGACCATGTCAATGCTAATGGTACTTTTGTTAGATTGTTGATATCGGCATCTTCTAAGGGGTTGCCACGTCTCGATCCTCTGACGGAGATAGCTAAATTGAGAGCTAGCTCAAGGATTCCTATGATATTCGATGGCCCATATTCTTGTGACGTTCTATTGAGCGCTACGTCTCTATTTTATCCTATGTGGAGATCGGGGTAATGGTTTGTTTGTTTCTAAAGGTACCTAGACAAATGCGTTGTGTGGCGGCTTATATCTTTGGTGTTTTTAGTCAGGCGGCTATGGGATTGGCTGTCGTTCGATGTGACCACGGTGCCAGCTAGAGAGCTCAAAGTTGTTTGTTTCGAGGAGTTACCTTTTGTCAAAATACGATTTATCGGTTCTTTGATGTGTAAATGGTTTTGAGTCATAGATCCAAAAATCGGCATGTAAAGCAAGCAGTCGCCTTCACTCTAAGTATAGAGGCATTTCAAATCGAAATTTTGAATGCCTCTATGTTCAGTTCTGTTGTACTTTTTGTGACCTTAAGGCTCTATGGTCAAGATCGGATGTGGAATTGATTTACGTGTGTGCTGAGGATTGTGATCTGTAGCCGGGTGATGGACGAGAAAGTCGCTCCACGATGACTTTTTTTGTGGAATTGTTTCGCTTTGAAGGTAAAAATAAGCGACATACAAACTAAATAAGACCTAAAAATATTGACCGAGGCGCAGGAGAATAACGTGACAGGTTTAGGCACCACAGCTTCTCGATAATTTCAAATAGTTAATCTCAGAAAGTGATGCAAGCTAAATCTAACACTTTTATTCCCAAATAACTAGGAGGAATTGAAAGTGTTCGTATGATTGTTTACCCTTCGGTTAGTTGAGCAAGATAATCATTTTGTTTATCTTGGCAGACAGATCCTAGCCTTCTACCGAAATAAAGAACTATTATTGTTGTCAATAAAGCAAAGTTTAGCAAGAGGTCTCCCCAAAAGATTATTAATTGTAATGGTGAAGTAAAGCTAATTTTGATTGAGTTATTTCCGGCTCTTACTTTGACTCCGGCCATAAAGTTGTCTACCAGGAGAACTTTGGTCTTGTGGTTGTTGACTGTAACTGTTTCACCGGGTGATATTTGTTGTCTAATTACTACAATTCCAGGTCTGTTGGCTTTGAAGCTTGCCGACATTTGAGACGAGTTTTCAGTGAAGTGTATTGAAGTCAAATTGACAGCATTATTTTGAAGAGTTTTTGATAGATTAGACGCCTCGATCGTTACTGAGTTCGAGGAGATGGCTATCGGATTCCGATTGCGATTATTAGAGTAATTGATTGTCTTTGGGACCCATAACGGAGTTCTATTTTTGCCATTTGCTATGTCGTAAATGAACTCAATTTGCCCTTGGACTAGCGTCTTTCCTAGTAGGCGAAGCTGAGGTTTGCGAAATCCACTCGTTGAATAGTTGTAGATCGTAAAATTCGGTTGGGTGCGCAAGTAAGAGAGCGTGCTCTTATATATTTGATCAAACGGAGCCAGTTGGGGCGCAGATGTGTCCGAGCTATTTGTGACGCTGATTGCCCATTTCAGGAGTGTTGTACCGCTTTTGTCAATTGTGAATGCCTTTTGTAGATCCGGTCGTGAGTCGTAGATATTCAAAAGTGTTGTGAATGCCTTTTGAAAGCTTTGTTGGGACACCTTTAGGCTTTGTGGAACATTTGAGATCTTTACAGCAGATAATGGAATTTCGCGGCTCAAATTTAATGGATTGGAGACAATGACAACTTCAACGCCGAGCGCTTTTAGCTCAGGTATTGTTTGATAATCTATGGGGACGTTGATCATCGCTGGAGCAAAGGGAAAGATCGGCGATTGCGGCTGAAATGGCGATTGATTTCCGAAATATTTTTTAAGTGAGTAGGCGTAGCCTTTAGGAAAATAAACATCAAATGCTTGAATACTCGGAATTGAATTCTTGATCAATATCGACGGAAGAAGAAAATTGAAGGGTGAGAAGGTAAGCGAGTTTTGGTAGCCGTTGTTGGTTAGGATTTGGCTAATTTTTCGTATTTGAGATGTGGGCACTTTAGTTGTATAGAAGGTGCTGGGTACCATGATTAGAATCATCCAAATGCTTACGATGGAGGCGACTGGAGCTCTAAATTTATTCGGTAGAAATACGATGACAAGGGGTAGCGCTATGAAAATCGCTATAATTGGTAGGTTTGTAGCGATTGTGGATGACAGATTGGTCTTTGAAATTATCGCAAAGATCGCTGGACCCTTTTTGAAAATGTCGAACCAAAGTAGTGCGATTATGCTAGCCGTCAATAGAAAGCCTGATATAAGCGGAAGTCGCCACTTCAATGCATCGATCCCAAATCCAGCCAGAATACATAGGGGCAGCCACCATAAAAATGGCAGGAATCGAACCATGGCTATTAGGTTCAGCGGAGGAAGTTGAAAGATGTTTAGTACCGAGAAAGTATCGTTGAATCCTAGTATCCCGAAGATGACTACTGCGGTCATGACCAAGGCGATCGCTCGATGATTGTCTTTGGAAGGTCTTTTTATAAATAGTGCTATCGGGGCCGTAGCACTCAGTCCAAAAAGAATTGGTGTTCCCGCGGTCCAAACGGTGTTGTTGATTTGCAAGGAGCCCGATGTTATTGCTTTGCCAAATGACCAGTAGTCAAAGAGTGACAGGAGCCAATACCGTGGGTTATGTAGCGACCAACTTTTGGTGTCTTGAAATGAATAATAGCTGGTTAGTGGTGTCAGAAATGGTACGATTGCAACTAATGCAGCAACGAAGCCCGCGATTAACGTAGCTGACCAAAGCGCTGCCATCGCTATCTTTGATTGCCAGGAGCCTTTAGTCTTTAGGATCATCGTCAATGTGATTAGCCCAATTGTGATGAGTTCAATCGGTAAGACTTCTACGAAGCCCGACAAGAACAATTGAGATGCAACGAATGTATTTATGGCGATCCACAGGTACTTATTGCGGTTTAGGTTGATTGCATCAATTAAATACGTGGAGCTTAAAGCGAGATAGGGCATCACCATAAGAGGATTGATCATATCTAGATTGAGATTTGCGATCGCAGGTCCGCTCAAGGAATACGATAGGCCAACTACGATCGAACCGAGGTAGCTAATATTGAGGGCGCGGGCAAAAAGATAGGAGCCGCACGCTCCAATAGTCAAGGCAACGACATTCCATATCGATAGATTGTGTGGAAAGAGAAGATGCAGTACTATCTCAGGCACAAACCAAGGAGCGGCTTGGTTTCCTGCCAGGGTGATTCCTAAACCTTCTTTGGGTAACCATATCGGCAGGTGTCCTAGCGACCAAGCATGGTTGACGGCTATTTCTTTATAGTAGGTTATCTGTGACCCAGCCACTGGGTCGGCCACAGAGTAGCTTTTAGGAATAATATTGGTGTCGCTAAAGAGACTCGCTTGCCCTAACAGGATTTTGTAATATCGGCCAAGAATGATTAGCGTCATTACCACAATTGAGGCAAGATCGAGTGTTTTGTCGCGTGACCCGTCCTTGCGTAGAATGCTGACAGGGGCTTGGTTTGCATGATCTATTGGTGTCTGATCTTTGATCGTTTTTATTGTCTAGCCCCTGTTTCTATGATATTTTGATTTATTTTTTGATTTTAGATATCGTTTACTTGTTGCAAATTGAATACGACACTGACCCGAAGATTAATAATTCGAGAAGTTATAAAGCTTTTATGTCTCGTTCGAATTGTTAGATTAGGATATCTTATCAGCTCAATTGTCGCCCTTAATTTTGCGATCAGTCATTATCTTTATATTAAATACTGAATTATATTAGTCCTTGCGAGACATGGATGGTCGATCACTTCATGGGCCAACCTTCAAATAGGGGTCTCGTATCTTGGATTGGAACTAAATTCTCATTTACTTTCTTCAAATTCAAAATCTATTGGGCATAGGTTTCTCTCTGTTGCGGTTTGATCGTCGAATTTTTGAGGTCAATTGGACTAGGGTCTCAGGACTAGGGGCATAACCTTTGACGTGGGTTTCGTGAAATAGCTATTAGATGAACGTAGTCTTAGTTGCACGCACTGGACTTTTGGACTCTTGGCTGAGCCGATTAATAAGCTTTGGCGACCGTAGTGAAAATGGTGAGCCGCGTAGTTTTCGCGATCGCTTAGCTAAAGTGCTGCATCTGGTTGCCGGGTCTTTTTTGGCTTATTACTTTTCAGGGAGTTACCTGACGCCGCAGGGTAAAGATATCTTGGCTATTGAATATTGAAGTATTGGCATCCCAGGATCTCCATTCGTCCCACTTCGAACTTATTAGCCTTCCAGTGAGTCCTGGTACGTTGTTATTCATTAGGAATAATATCAATTCCACGGCATTGTCCATGGAGTCGGCTCCATCTGATTTAGCCTGCACCATCCGTTTGAAGAATGATTCGCCAACAGCACTTGGTCCGGCTTTGATAACTTCATCTAGCATCGCAGTGTCTAGGAGACCTGGCGCTACTGCATTGATTTGAATGTTGTGCTCTTGAACCTCTAGGGCCAGTGTTTCCATCAATCGCACGACCGCTGCTTTGCTTGCGGCATAGCCTGAAATATTGGGCATCGGATTGGTTGCACCGCCCCCACTTAGTAGAACTATTTTGCCGCCGTTGTGCTCAAGCATCATGTCGATAGCAGAGCGAGCAACGTAGAAAGTGCCCATGAGATTGGTTTCGATAGTACGTATCCATTCGTCTGCCCTGATTGAGTTTGATGGCCCAAATGGTCCATAGATTCCAGCGCAGTGAACGACCGCAGAGGCAGGTCCGTTGTGATCAACTGCATTTTTGAAAAATTCAGTGACGCTTTTCTCAATTGACACATCGATTGAGTTTGCGTGATTGTTTTGTTTTGGGTTGAGCAGCTTTGAGATCGTATCAAGATCGACTCTCGAACGTGCACCAATGGAGACGTCCCAACCTAAGTTAGAAGCTCGTAGAGCAACAGCTGCTCCCAAACCCCTACTGGCGCCGGTGATGATCACATGCGACATATTTAAATTTGTCCTTTTCTAGGTTTGGTGTTTTAGTAAAGTGTAAAAATTGCAACCCGTTCATCCTTGAGTGGCCTGACGGTGAAGCCCTTATCCATGATAAGGAGCTAGCGGCATTGGTGGTTTATCAATGTGGCAAATTGTCAAACTATATCCGTCGCAACCTCCTCTTTGTTCGAGTGGAATCTCTAAAGAAGTGAGTAGGTATTTACAAAAGTTTCTAATGCAATGGATCGATGTGGTGGTTTGGGCTGAGGTCTGTAAGTCACGACTAATTCGGTTACCCTTGTGTTTCTAAAGGAGAAGGGTTCGCATGATTTTTTGTCAAGTGGCGAAGGTTTTACGTAGCCTTTGATCAAAGGTGATGTAACGGGCTCTGTGTTAGGGGGCTCGTCCGCATTCTTAGGTTCTGTTTTTGCTAAACATTTGATTTGGTCAGATTGAACGGGGTCAGATTGAACGGGGTCAGATTGAACGGGGTCAGATTGAACGGGGTCAGATTGAACGGGGTCAGATTGAACGGGGTCAGATTGAGATTTGGAAGTTTTAACTAGCGTTACTGGTTGGCAATCGTTCGATACCGAGATGGTCGCGATGTAACGCAGATGACACCAATGAGGGCCACTCGAATCTTTGAGTGGCCCTCATTGGAAAGTCTTGTTATGTTGAGAATTGGCTATTTGGATTTAGATTCTTGTCGAACGGAGTTCTTTGGTGGCTTGGCTGAATCGCAACTTGAGGAGTAGTACTATCCACGAGATTGGATCGCTAATAAGCTTTACCTTTTTACCTTGACTATAGTCTCTGGAGATGTAATTTATTGGAATCTCAAGTGGCACGAAGCCCAAGATCGCGAACTTACAGATAATTTCCCAATCGAGATCAAACCTATCACTTACGAGCTCTAGATGATCTAGGATCTCTCTTCGAAATACCTTCCACATCGTAAACGGATCGCGGATACGTACGTCAAATGCAAGATTGATCATGGTTGCAAAGATCCAATGCATAAGATTCATCGATTGAGCAAGCCAATTGTGTTTTCCAAATTGCCTGACCTTTTGACCCGGTCCGTGTCGACTTCCGAGGACGAATGACGCACGTCCATCTTCGATAGCGTCAACTAGTTTCCAAATGTCGGAGAAGACATATTCCCCATCAGCATCGAAAATCGAGATTATGTCACCCTTGGCATGGCTGATTCCGTTGCGCACAGCGTGACCTTTGCCGAATGGGCGCTCCTCAAGAATGACCAATATTCCCTTTTCATCCTGGAATTTAGTGACATATTCTCGCGAACCATCATCGCTCGCACTCTCTACGATTATCAACTCTAGGCGGCTATCTAATTTGTAGGCATCTTGAAATGATTTGATTGCCTCTTTAATCGTAGAAATCTCGTTATAAACCGGCATGATAACGCTTATGCGATCCGCACGCTGTGCGTAGTTATATTTGGCTTGTATCGTTCTCAAAATCTATGAATCCATCTTTTTACCAGTCGAACCTTAGTTCGTTGTTAGGTACGAGCTGAGGGCTAAGGGTCGACTGTAGCTATCTATATCAGTTGTTCAAAGCGAATATCCGGCTGCAGTAGCGTCGTTGTAAAACATTTGAACCGTCTCTAGGGAAAGATCGGTCAAATCTTTTCCAAGCATAGGTAATTTTTTCCAGAGATCTGGTGTCATAGTAATGATGTCGCAATTGGACTCTTGAGCTTGGATTAGATTTAGGATCTCGCGCGGACTCGCCCATAGCAATTTGTGCCCGACTTTGGTGTGGGTGATCTCTGACGATCTTTTCATGATCGGGATGGGATTAGTTCCGGTATCTGCGATTCGCCCCGCAAAGACCGATATTATTGCATCGACCCCAGAGATTAGCGCATTCGACACTCTCTCGACCTGATCTATCGTCATGAGCGCAGTCACGTTTATCTTGACTCCGTTGTCGGCGAGTTTATGAATCGTTTTTTCTAGGCTCTGTCCTTTGGTGTTAGTCACAGGTACTTTTACGAAGACATTTGGTGAAACTTTTGAGATGTCGATTGCTTGATCATAGATCTCTTGCTCATCGTCTGCGAATACTTCAAGCGAGAGGGGAAAGGGGCTAACCAGTTGAGCGGCTTCGAAGGCGAAGGCCGCGTAATTTTTAACGCCCGCCCTATTCATAAGTGTCGGATTTGTTGTGAATCCCTTTACAAGGGGGTTATTCATGAATTCTGCTATGGCGCTGAGATCTGCGGCATCTACGTAAAGGTCTAAATCGATTGTATTTGCTGTCAAGTTAGTTTCGCTTTCAACAGGTCTGTGATTTTAGGTTGGTACAATACAAGAATGCGTTTACGGTGATAAACGTTTACCAGTGGTTTTGATTGGATGCTTTTCAGATCTAAATTGTAGCGAGAACAAGGTGGCTATATGACCTACGTTGAGGACTTCTTGTCCGAAGCATCTAAAATTGCCCAACTGATTGACGTCAACAGTATCGAACGATTAGTTGATGTGATTTCTGACGTAAAAGGTCGGAACGGGCGGGTGTTTTTTGCGGGTTCCGGTGGGGGAGCAGGTCATGCCTCTCATGCTACCTGCGATTTTAGGAAATTGCTAGGGATTGAATCGTACTGTATCTCAGATAACGTAAGTGAATTGACTGCGCGCATAAACGACCAATCTTGGGAAGAATGTTACGTTGAATGGCTGAAGGCTTCGCGTTTTTCAAGCAATGATGCTGTTTTTGTTTTTTCGGTAGGAGGTGGCGACGCCGCCCGTAAAGTGAGCATGCAGTTGGTAAGAGTCGTTGATTACGCAAATTCCATTGGCGCTAGTGTCGTGGGCGTAGTCGGTAGAGATGGCGGTCACCTAGGGGAAAATTCAACGGCTTCGGTGATAATTCCAACGGTCAATGATGCCACGGTGACAACGCAAGTGGAGGGGTTTCAAGCAGTCATATGGCATTTGATTGTAGGACACCCTAAGGTGATCGAGTCCAAGCCGGTTTGGGAGAGCATTACTTCTAAATGAGAAATGTACTTATAACTGGCGGTGCCGGCTTTATTGGATCGAATTTGGCCGACCAATTGGTACGAATCGGATGCAACGTTAGGATCTTTGATAACTTTTCCACTGGTCGCGGCGAGTTTCTAGAGACGTCGAATGCAGATGTGCGACGTGGCGACCTGTTGGGGGACGTCGATGAGTTGCGATCGGCCATGGCGGGGATAGATACCGTATTTCATCTTGCAGCGAATGCAGATGTACGCGATGGGTGGAACAATCCCGATAGGGACGCCTATCAAAACGTTATCGCTACTTTAAATGTAGCTAACGCAGCAGCAGGCGAAGGTGTCATAGATTTTGTTTTTAGCTCGACTGGTTCGATCTACGGTGAAGCAGAGATCTTTCCCACCCCTGAGAATGTGGCGATACCAACTCAAACAAGTCTTTATGGTGCTTCCAAAATTGCAGCCGAAGGCTTTTTAGCCGCTTATGCCCATGCGAAAAAGCTTAGGGTTACGGCTTTCAGGTTCGTGTCAGTTCTTGGCCCTCGTTACTCACATGGTCACGTCATTGATTTTGTTAGACAGCTCGCTAAAGATCCATCCAAGCTTCATATCCTAGGAGATGGCAATCAGCGTAAATCATATATGCATGTCGAGGACTGCGTGAGAGCTTTGATCGACATTCGATCGGATTCTGGCTTTGACGTCTTTAATTTAGGTACACCCGAATTCTCAACGGTGAATTCTTCGGCTAGGTGGATTGCCTCAGTGATGGGTCTCAACCCAGACATTACCTATAGCGGAGGAGATAGGGGTTGGATCGGGGATAATCCCCTTATCTTGCTTGACGTCGATAAAGCAAAGCTCGCTGGATGGACAACTCAAAGGTCGATCGAGAGTTCTGTCAAGGACACCGTCAAATGGATTCTTGAAAATGATTGGATACTATGAGCCATGGCTAGCGTAAGCAAACGGTTTGGTCTAATCGGAGCCGGACTTATCGGCAAGAAGCGCAGCGGAGCTTTGGCCGAGCTTGGCTTTGAGATGGCCGGCGTCTTCGATATTGATGAGAGTCGGGCTAGTACTCTGGCGCACTCTTTTGGATCGGTAGCCAAATCAACCATCCAAGAGCTGATCTCCTCAGTTGGTAAGGATGGAGTCATTGTTGTAGCGACTCCTCATTGCGAGTTAACTAAGGCTGCAATGGCTGTGGTTGAATCTAATGTCAATCTTCTTCTAGAAAAGCCCGGTGCCATGTCGCTGGAGGATGTAACTTCTTTGATCGACTTTATAGCCCATTGTGGCTCAGACTCAAAGATAGCGGTTGGCTTTAATCATCGCTTTCATCCGGGGATCTTGGCGATGCGCGAAGCGATTTTCTCTAGAAGATATGGGCAAGTTAAATTTATTCGAGCTGTTTATGGCCATGGTGGTCGCCTTGGCTATGAACGCGAATGGCGATTTGATCCAGCTATTTCTGGAGGTGGCGAACTGTTAGATCAAGGCTCTCATCTGATTGATCTGGTGAGGTTCCTAACAGGGGAAGATCTTTTATATAAATTTTCAAGTATTTCGAACATCTTTTGGGGAGGCAAGGTTGAGGATAACGCCATCCTAAATCTTGTCGGCTCTAATTCGGGATTCGAAGCGCTTTTGCACGCTAGCTGGACAGAATGGAAGAACAAGTTTTTGCTAGAGGTCTTCTGCGAAAGTGCAAAGGTCGAGGTTTCAGGTTTGGGCGGTTCTTATGGCGCGGAGACCTTCCGGATATACGACATGGGGGAGAAGTTGGGGCCCCCTCAGATATCGTCCGTGGAGTTCAAACCAGACGATCTTTCCTGGAAGCGTGAGATAGTGGACTTTATCGGCGCAATAGAGGGAAATGAATCAATTGGCGCCACAGTCTTTGATTCTAGGGCTGTCTTTGAAATCGTTCAAAGGTCCTATGAGGCATGATAATTTCAAGAACCCCTTTGCGAATCTCTCTTGGTGGGGGTGGAACCGATCTTCCGTCGTTTTATCGAAGCCATGGTTCCGGGTTTTTAGTTGCAGCGGCGATTGACAAGCATATCTACATTGCAATACATCGCAATTTCGAGGATCGCTACCTCCTTAAATACTCTGAGATAGAGAACGTAGCCAAGGTCTCCGAGATTAGACATCCCATGATACGAGCTGTTTTGGAGAGACTTGATTCTCCAGGTGCTCTTGAAGTGACGTCAATTGCTGATATTCCGGCTGGAACGGGTCTGGGAAGTTCGGGTAGTTTTGGTGTTGGATTGGTAAGAGCGTTATCTTCTTATTCGAGAGATCCTCGCTCGGCTCAAGAGATAGCGGCAATTGCCAGCGACATTGAGATAAACGTCTTGAACGAGCCAGTGGGAAAGCAAGACCAATATATTGCTGCCTGTGGTGGAATTACTGCTTTTGAATTTCGCAGCGATGAATCCGTCTCGGTTACCCCAATTGTCATGCGCGAGGCCGATAGGCGTGATTTTGAGAGATCTCTGATGCTTTTTTATACAGGTATTAGACGTTCTGCTTCAGAGGAACTCAAGACGCTCGCCAGAGGGGCCGGGACCACTAAAGCAATTGTCGATAATTTAGAGTCGGTGCGCAAGGCGGGATATATTGCTGCTGAAGCTTTAGCAAATGGCGAAGTTGAAGGCTTTGGAAGAATGTTGACTCGCCAGTGGGAGCTGAAGTATCATCGTCAACCTTCATTGGTTCACGATGAGATGGATGTGATTATTCAAAAAGGGTTAGCTACCGGTGCTTTTGGCGGCAAGTTGATTGGTGCTGGAGGTGGCGGCTTTTTACTCTTTTCGACTGATCATCCAGCTAAACTTCGTCTTGCTATGGAGGAGAATGGCCTTCAAGAAGTTCCCATTGCGATTGATTACGAAGGAACTACCACCTTGAGAGCGTGGTAATGAACGTCGCAGTTGTTTTGGCGGGTGGTTTGGGTACCCGGATAGAGGCCTTGGCAAAGGGCAGACCGAAAGTATTGTTGCCCTTGGGTGGAGCTGATTTCCTAGAGTGGAAGTTAGCGGAATTCTATCAAAATAAGATTGATTCGGTCTTTTTATTGACCGGCAAGGGCTCTATGGCTATAAGTGCTTCGCTGTCGGTTAGAGATAGCGCGATTCCTGTTGCTATGGTAGACGATGGCCCAAACCTAAGAGGCACAGGTGGAGCCTTACTTAGGGCACTCGCATTTCTACCAGATAACTTTTTTCTTACCTATGGTGATACCTTACTGGATATTTCATATGAAGAGATCACAAGGTTTTCGAACCTAGATCCTGAGAGAAGAAGCGTCCTTGTGGTTTCAAGGCCACAAAATGGAGTCGATGGACGCTGCAATACTGCAATAGAAGGTGACCTGGTCAAGAGTCATTCCAAAGTGGATGTAGCTGATAAAGACTGGATTGATTTTGGAATTTCATTGCTAAATCGAGACCATATCTTAGATCTTGGTATTTCAGAGACGAGATTTGATCTGTCTGAGATTTACTCCCGATTGGCTGAGAGACAGCAACTTCGAGCGTTGCCCACAGAGGCGCTCTACTATGAGATAGGTACACCTGAATCGTTTGACTATGTTGAGCGGCATTTAGTCGATAAATCCGCTAGATCGAATTAGCTGTAATGATTCGCAGTGCATCGATAAGATCGTCCGCTTGGAAGTGTGGATAGTGGGATTCGCAGGTACGTCTTGGTCGACTATGACTAAGAAGCGATGGAACGCAAATCGACCTTACCCCACAAGCGACTCCCGCTTCGATATCAGAACTTCTATCACCAATCATCCAGCTTTGATTTAAATCGATACCAAGTCGCTCCGCGGCTTTAGTTAACATTCCGGGCAATGGTTTTCTACAGGTGCAACGGTCGTCTTTGTCGTGAATGCAGGTCGCAATACTTTCAATTCCAGGAATTCTATTGGCTATTAATGAATTTATTCTAAGGAGTTCATTTAGCGAAAGTAGATGGCGAGCGATGTCAGGCTGGTTAGTTACTACCACAACGCTATAGCTGAGTTGACGGAGTGACTCTACAAATTGCACTGAGAGTGGGTTGATGATTACATCAGCCCTGCTTCTTGGACTGCCAACAGTCTGGTCGCTTCGAACGACATTATCTATCAAAACTCCATCACGGTCTAAGAAAATTGCTCGCATTTGTCTCTCGTTATTTTACGCTACTTAACCAATCTCACCTTAGATGGCAGGCACCTACGGCGATGCTTTAGGTTTAGTAATGGTTTTTATCTAAGGTGAGATGGTTCCATGGACGCTGCCAGTTGGTATTTTGCTTCTTGCCAAGGATCCTGAGGTAACAGTGATTATCGAATTGTTGTTGGGTATTGGAAGTTCATTTAACTTGTATGACTTTGCATCTAGAGATCGATACTCGCATATGAGAATCTTCTAGAGGGGCTATCGAATTTTATTTGGAGAAATAAGTGATTCAGAGCGGATCAATATGAGGTTGTATATCTATTGGTAGAATCCATAATTTTAGAGTCTTGATTTGAAAATATTTTTCTTTTTGATTTTAATGTAGATCCTATATTGACTTTGCATTTATATATGAAGCGATTAATTTATGAAATATTTTTTATATTTAGCTTTGTTTTTCACTTATTTTTATAGGACTAGGTCCAGACTACAAACCGCTTAGATTGAGTTAGAGTGACTTGGGTGGTTTAAGGTGACGACTTCAAGCTTCAAATGTTAGATCGTTCCGAGGATGCTATTTTGCGGTGACATTCCTTACGGTGAGATGTTGAGAATCTATGATTATTCACTTTGATTCATCCTAGGCCACCTTGTTGACAATTTGAAACGTTGACAATTTGAAACGTTGACAATTGTTAACATTAGGTTTGTATCCCGAGTAGATTTTATAGCTTCATTTAGTTATTTTCTAAAGAGTGGACTAGATGTTTTAAATAGCGGCGATCTATTGCTATAAAGCATCTGGAAAATATCGATGTGGTTGTTATTTATCACAAGATAACTGTAATATTTGGGGGAGTCGGGATTGTTTTTGATGGATTAGATGGCGAAAGCTTCGTTGGAAATGATCTTGAGTCAATAGGAGGGATTCCCCAAGTTATTAGGGTTTCCGTTGAGATCGAAGCCATCGTTGTTTGAAGGGCAAAGGCAATGTCAACAACTGGAGACCCCGAGTTCAGATGGGAGTCTCTTTCACTTGATAGTTGTTGCTGTTGAAATTTCCATATGGTGATTATTACTCTAGGGCGCTGTGGACCTAAGCTATTGGGTGATGGCAATACTTGTTGGTACTCATAAAAAATTCCATGAGCATGACTCCGGAACTGATCATCCAGAGCGTCCAGAGCGTTTGGAGGCCGTACTAGAGGGTGTGGATCTGTCAGGGGTTGGTGAGGCGGTTATTCACTTCGAGCCAACTCCAGCCAAGATGGAAGATCTCTACCGCGTGCATGATAAGAACTATATCGATGCTCTGAGACGGTTCTGCCTTATGGGTGGCGGACGACTAGATCCTGATACCTCTGTCTCTGTGGCTTCATGGGATGCTGCCATCCTTGCGGCAGGAGCTGGATTAGATGCCATACGCCGCCTTGGTGACAATGAAGCCGATAGCGCTTTTCTAGCTGTTCGACCCCCGGGCCACCACGCCGTGATAGATCGTGCGATGGGGTTTTGTCTAATTAACAATGTCGCAGTAGCCGCCGCATCCCTTGCTAGCCAAGGTGAACGGGTGTTGATCTTTGACTACGACGCACACCACGGCAATGGGACTCAAGATATCTTTTATTCAAGTAAAGACGTAATGTACGCATCAGTTCACCAATATCCTCTCTATCCAGGTTCAGGACGCGCCTCAGAAGTTGGAGTTGGAGAGGGACTGGGAACCACAATAAATATCCCGGTTCCAGAAGGTACAACCGGTGCTACCTATTTTGGTGCGATCGAGCAGATCTTGATGCCCGCTATCGAGAAGTTCTCTCCAACCTGGGTAATAGCCTCTTCTGGATTTGATAGCCATATTGGGGATCCTCTTTGCGATCTGGGATTGACCTCAAGTGACTTTGGCTCGCTCATTACGTGGCTCTTTTCACTCGTTCCAGGGGGTCGGCGCTTGGCATTCCTAGAGGGCGGTTACGATCTAGATGCCCTTCGGTTGAGTACAGCCGAGACGATAGCGGCCATGGGGGGAGAGACTCTCCATCTAGAACGAGCCAGCGAGGGAGGAGCCCTTGTTGGAGTTTTGAATGCTATCAGAGAACAAAGGGCGCGATCACTGGAACTTTAAAGACTATGCAATTTGATAAATCGGAATTCGACGTTCGTGTTAGGGAGATCAAAGGCGAACTTCATACCTTAGTTGAGGCCTTTAGTCGTCACGAAAGAAAGATCTATCTAGTTGGTGGTTCGGTCCGCGACGCGATTTTGAGTGCGACCCATGACAAAATGAGTTACCCAAAGAGTGCATCTCACATGGGTGATAACTCTGTCGGAGATTTTTTTGGCGGTGATGGATCTCTAGAGGATGATCCAAGAACGGATGTAAGCCAAGCTTCGGCGGATCAATCAAGAGGTCCTTCGATTGACTATGACCTAACCACTGACGCCATGCCAAATGAGGTAGAGGCGATCCTTTCCTCTATCAGCCGCAAGGTTTGGACGGTTGGCGCCGAATATGGCACCATCTCAGCACTTATTGGTTCACGGATAGTTGAGATTACTACTCATCGAGGCGATCTCTATAGGAGCGATTCCCGCAAACCGGTGGTGACCATGCCAACTACCCTTGAAGAGGATTTGATCCGACGCGACTTTAGGATCAACGCAATGGCGCTAGATCTTTCGGATGAGTCGCCTTCTGTAATAGATCTCTTCGACGGGATGGGAGATCTCAGGCAAGGTTTGATTCGCACGCCTAGAGAGCCGGAGAAGTCCTTCGATGACGATCCCCTTCGGATGCTACGGGCTTGTCGATTTGCAGCGCAGCTGAACTTTAGAGTTGATGAAGGCGTTGTTTTGGCGATGTCACAGATGGCAAGTCGCATTGAGATTATATCGCCAGAGAGGCTTGCTACGGAGTTCAACAAACTTATGGTAACCCCAAAGCCATCTTTGGGACTTAGGATTCTTAACGACACCGGCCTTACGCATTTCTTTTTACCAGAACTCTCCCAATTGGCCCTAGAACAGGATCCGATTCACCACCATAAAGATGTACTTGAACATACTTATAGCGTCATAGATAAGACTGAAGCGAATTTGGAGCTGCGACTAGGGGCGCTCTTTCATGATATTGGAAAGCCAGCGACTCGTCGTTTTGAAAAAGGCGGAGTGACCTTTTACAACCACGACAAAGTTGGATCAAAGATGACCAAGAAGAGGATGCGGGCGCTTCGCTATTCAAGTGAGATGATTCAGAGGGTTTCGCGTCTCGTCTATTTGCACTTGCGATTTCATACCTATGAAGCGGGGTGGACAGATAGGGCGGTGCGACGTTATGTCGTGGACGCAGGCGATCTCTTAGATAATTTGAACGCGTTGACGTTGGCTGACTGTACCACCAGAAATGCAAATAAGGTGAGAGCACTAGAAGCTCGGATGCAACAGCTCAAGGTTCGAATCCAAGAGCTACGAGCCCAAGAGGAGCTAGATTCACTTCGCCCAGAGCTAGATGGAACCCAGGTTATGCAGATCTTAGGTATTGCTCCATCGAAAGAGGTTGGAGTTGCCCTTGAATTTCTTATGGAGTTGCGAATCGAAGAAGGTTTGATCGGTGAAGATCAAGCAACCAAGCGCCTCTTGACCTTTTGGCAAGAGCGAAATGGTCGGCTCTAAGACTAAGCAGGACTAAGTAAGTCGATCCAAAGCCAACCAAGATGATTCAGCGCCTTCATTTACCCATCAGGTGATTCAACATTCTTAAAGACGTAGGTCGATGGGTTTTGACTATTTAGTGGTTTTTGATTTGATCAAGGCGAGTCGCAGGTTCATCGAATCGAGCAAGACCTCTGCCGCGTGGATACGGCTTGATGGTTGCCAATTTGACGCCTTTGAAATGGCCTGATTTGCATTGGCTTGTGTGCCGCCCCAGGGAAAAGGGCTTAAATGGCGAGATTGGTTCTATTTGCTAACTCGATTTTGGTGAAATAGCAAATGAAGTGCTCTTGGAGTGCTAGCTTCGCTTCTCTATCGTTTTTTTACTTTGACAATTATGAAATCAGGTAGATCCTTGTCTTTATCTTGTTGTTGGGTTTTTTGTTTGATTTGATTTCTTATTGAGATCTCTTCAAAGGTATCGACATAAAGTCCCGCTCGTTGCACAAGCGAAAAGAGTTTTGAGATTGGCCTAAGCGATATCTTTTGTGGGAGTTCAAGGCCAAAGCCGAGCACTTGGGTATCGACGATGTGGCTTTCGAAGTAGCGATAGTCACTAGGAGGTTCGATCAGTGAATTGGTTATTAGCAAGGGATGGGCAACGCTGAAGATGAACGATCCAGATGGGCGTAATATTCTCTTTACACTTCGAAGAAGGCGATCTGGATCACTAGTTGACAATAAGCCCAGTGCGCTAATGACGGTGTCGGCCGAGTCGATGTTGATAAAGGCCAATTCATCGAGACCTCCATTGTGAACCTCATATCTAGGGCTATCTGGATCAGCCTCTTGAGTAAGTTTCGTTATAACTTCGGCGGATGGTTCTACAACTATGAGGTTTGAGATGACGTTGGTATATGGAGCGCTGACTATGCCTCCTATCGCACCTAATTCAACAACGCGGCAACTTCGAAGTGATCCAACGTTTCTTTCGATAGCTCCAAAGAGTGGGTTCATCTCGACCGTACCTAAATCTTGAGCGCCAGAATGGAAGTATTATTCGTCCAAAAGGCAGTCTTTTAAAAGAAATGTTAGCGCCCTTTGGCGACTTAGGGGTTGTCGAATTGGCTTAGGGATGCATGGATCTTTGATTTTGGATCCAAATTAATTTTGATGCAATATTGTCGTTACCTAGCTCGCACCCGGAGACTTGTCGCTAGGGGGTCATCTTTGAGTCTTTCTTTATTTGAGTCTTTCTTTATTTGAGTCTTTCTTTATTTGTCGGGTGCATTTGTCCTTAGCCAACGGGTGCAATAGAGGAGATTTTCTCGAATCTTCTAAGATAAAGCAAGATTGAGAGCTCTAATTCAAGTATTCATCGATCTTTATTTTTATCCAAGGTGAGTCGACTACGTTATTGCCAGAGATGAATGCAATGTTCATTTGTTCGATGTCGCCAAGTTGATAGACGACAATGGCTGGTTACCTAGTGAGGTTTTGTCGCCGTTAGAACAACTCGGGGACGGCGGATGACAACCAGCAGGAGTTCCAAGTTTGGCTTAGCCAGTTGTATTTACCGTATAGCGGCGTGATGAATGGCGAGACGAATAAGTGGTGCGTCAAGATTTTCTTTAGCCCAAGGGCTATCGTCAGAGCAAGATTTTAAAAAGAGGTACTATGACTGATCAAATTTCTCCGTCGCATTTAGATGGCGATCCTAATTGGTGGTCTCAGGCCAGCATCTATCAGATTTACATTAGATCCTGGGTGGACTCAAACGGGGATGGCATTGGCGATCTTAGAGGCGTTATCTCTAAATTAGGTTACTTAGCATGGCTTGGAATCGATGCAATCTGGCTTTCCCCGATAACTAGGTCTCCTAATTCGGACTTTGGATACGATGTTAGTGATTACATCGCCTTAGCGCCGGAACTTGGCAATGACAGTGATTTTGAAGCTTTGATCGCCAAGGCGAAGAGCTTTGGAATTAAGGTTTTTTTGGACATAATTCCAAATCATTCAAGTTCTAAGCATCCATGGTTTATTGATAGCCGATCATCTAAGGCTTCGAAATACCGGGACTACTACGTTTGGGCTCCGCCAAAGAGCGATGGTGGACCACCTAATAATTGGCTAGATGGAACGGGATCGAGCGCTTGGACGCTAGACGACGATAGCAATGAGTACTATCTTCATAATTTTTTGGCAGATCAACCCGACTTAAATTGGTGGAATCCAGCGGTCCACGAAGAGTTTGAGAAGATCTTGACCTATTGGTTTGATGCGGGAGTTGATGGCTTTCGTATCGATGTTGCCCATGGGATCTACAAAGATCGCTATCTTCGCGATGATCCGATCGCTATTGCGGATGTAATGGATGCACCATTTGGAGTGGCACCAATCTTTTCCAAGAACCGACCCGAGGTTCACGGACTCTATCGAAGATGGAGAGAAATCTGTAATGAATATGATCCTCCTAAGGTTCTCTTAGGTGAGACGTGGGTCAACAAACCAGAGACCTTGGCTCGCTTTTTTGGAGATGGTGACGAGCTGCAGCTGACTTTCAACTTTGGCTTTACGACCTCGTTATTTGAGCCAACCGCGATCCGTCGTTCGATCATGGGCGCTATTGGCGGCCTTCCAATGGGAGCTAGGGCTACATGGACTGGGTCGAATCATGATATTTCTCGCTTTGGGTCTCGGTGGTGTAATAAAGATAAAGACAAGATAAAGGTAGCGTTGGCGTTGATCTTTATGGTGCCAGGGGTGAGTGTCTTGTACTTTGGAGATGAGATCGGCCTGGCTGATTCAGATTTAGACGAGGCTGATCTTCTCGACAACATGAGCATTCAGGCCAGAAAACGCATCGGAAACGAAAAAGCTTTCCTACGAGATAGGGTTCGAACTCCGATGCCGTGGAATTCGCAGGTAAATCGTGGCTTTTCCAAGGGAGATAAGACTTGGCTTCCGATAAGCGACCCGATCTTCGGAGATGTGGAAGAACAGATCGCCGACCATTCGTCGATTCTGAATTGGAGTCGAGCGCTGATCTCTCTGCACTCGGAGATCTCCTTAGATGCCAAGATCGAAGAGATCGTCTTTTCTCCGGTCCAGTGGATCTATAGAATCGATAAATTTCTCGTCAATGTCACCTACTCTAGAGAAAATCTATATAAAACAGATCGCCTTGGTTTTGATCATCTTGAATTGATTATGACTAGTTTGGGAATGGATAGTCATGGTGAAGATGCTAAAAACGACGATTTGGCTAGCCACCGAGAACCAGTAGTTCGCGGCGCGGGGGAAGAAATCTGTGCCGGACTAGTTGGTGTGGGATCAACCGACGAGGCGCATCTTGAGGGTCCATTTGCTGTGGAGATCTATCGCATTATTGGTCAACCCAACGATGTTAGGTGAGGTTTGCTTGCGCCATTAGTTGGGAGCTAACTATTTGAGAGTTAATTAGAACCCAGCTAATCAGAAAATAGCCAATCGAGTCCATGTGAGTTAGCGATTGGAAAATTTCAGCTCGATCCCTATCGGCAATTGGTGAGGGTTGATCTAGTGGTTTTGTGTGGGTTTTTTCATAAATACGATTTTTTCTCTATATAAGCTAGTTTAAGTTCATTTTTAGTTGTTAAATAATTGTTTTATGTGATTATATCTCTATAAAGTGTTAGCTCCCATAGGTGGGCTCTTATCGACTGGCTAATTGCCCACCCAATTGACTATGAGTAAATAAGTGATTGGTTAAACGGACGAGGCACTTTGAGGCTCAGGTCTATTTGACTCAATTAAATTTGAACCAATTGATATGACGCGAGTACTCTTTGGTGGTTTTTCAGTTGGCTTTAATTGTTGGATCTAATTTTTTAAAGAATTAGCACTAGGAGATGTAACTTGGGCGGGTTACGGCGCGATTTTTAGCTTCACTTTCTTCGATTAGGTGAGTGTATCCAAAGTGAGAAATACCGTCCTCTTGGATTGGTCAAGTCGGCAGTGCGCGGTAATAATGGGCATTTAGTTGTCTGGGTCATCTTCGACCGCTGATCTTCGAAGATCTCTTTTTTATTCGGTTAGAGTCGCTGGTAGCGGTTCATTTTGGCTCTCTTGTTTGAGTGGTGTGAATATTTGTATTTGCATGGGTGATGGCCCGCCTGCTATGCGACGGTCGATAAAGCCGCTGTGGCGAAGTACGCTGTTATAGTAACAAGTCCAGAAATGCAGGTTTACTTTTCGTGCTCAGAGTAGAGAAACTCGATGTGAACCTTGGGGCCCGACAACTCGTCGGCGGCGCAAGTTTCTCAATCAATAATGGAGATAAGATCGCACTTGTCGGACGTAATGGGGCCGGCAAATCATCAATGCTGTCGGTGCTCATGGGTGATGCAGCAGCTGCCCTGTCTTTTAGTGGTGTCATAGAAGCCCAAGGTAGTGTGGGGTTTCTTCCTCAGGATGTAGACGATGAAGGTCTAGGTATGGAGCCATATGGCCTGTATCATGTCCTTTCAGCCAGGGGTCTGGATCGCATCGAACATGACCTAAGAGTTGCCCAAGAGCTCGTAAGCAAAGATCCAACCACTGAAAACATACAACATCTCGTTGATCTACAAGACGATTTTGGCCACCGCGGTGGATACGAGTCGGAGTCAGAGATCTTCAGGTTGGCAAAAGGCGTTGGCCTTGATGAAGATGTCTTATTGGCTGAATTGTCTTCTCTTTCGGGTGGTCAGCGTCGTCGATTGGAGCTTGTAAGAGTACTTTATCAAAAGCCAGAGACGATGATTTTAGACGAACCTACTAACCACTTGGACCTAAAGGCCAAGGCATGGCTAATGGCGGAGCTAACCGCCTTTGCCGGTGCACTGTTGGTCGTCTCCCACGACTTGGCACTATTGGATAAATCGGTAACTCGAGTCTTTAACTTAGAGAACGGAAAGCTGGAGCAGTTTAAGGGTAACTACTCTGCGTATCTTGCCTTCGTGGAAGAAGATTCAGCACGACGATTTAAAGCTTCCACTATGGAAGAAAAAGAGATAAAGCGTCTCAAAGAACTTGCTGATTCGATGCGCCACTCAACCGCATCACGAGCTAAGACCGCCCAGAGCTTAGATTCACGAGTTGAACGAATGCAGTCGAGTCGAACAGAGGTAAGGGCGGCTACCACCAAGATTAAATTCAAACTCCCTACACCACCAAGATCGGGTGTGACCGCTCTAGAGGTCGATAAGTTATCGGTACGATACGGAGAGTTGGTAGTTATACCTTCGCTTAGTTTGAGTCTTGAGCGAGGAACCCGACTGGTTGTAATTGGCCGAAACGGTGCTGGTAAGTCATCTCTGCTGAGATGTCTGGCAGGAGTTCAACAAGCTACATCGGGCACGATCAAATTGGGCCACAATGTGGCTATGGGCTACTTTGCCCAGGAGCATGAAGAGATCGACTATGGAACTACGGTTCTTGGTAATTTAGGGGATTCGATTCTCAAAGAAGAGCGAGAGCGTCGAGCGATCTTGGGATCTTTTGGACTCAAAGATGCCCACGTAAATGAGAATCCCGCTTCGCTCTCCGGTGGTGAGCGTACCAAGCTCTCATTGGCTAAGATCGCAGCTGGAAACAACAACCTTTTGATCTTGGATGAGCCTTCGAATAACCTTGATCCTCGATCGAGAGCGGCAGTAGGAGAGATGCTTCGCCACTGGAGTGGGACTTCGATTCTGGTGAGCCACGATCGAGCTTTTGTGGCTGCTTATCATCCATCACATGCCCTTATGCTGCCAGAGCGCAAGTTCACCTATTGGAAAGAGTCGATGTTGGAGCTAATCGAGTTGATTTGACTCTAGCGAAGGTTCTTTTGCCCCCGATTAATTTGTGTTGCGATTAATTAATTAATGTTGATGATGTGCCTTCTGTGTGTGCTGCTTGGTTTGGTTTGATCTGTTTAACAGAGTTGCTCACCAGAGTCATCTACCCATTTTTATCAACACCTTGGGATTTGATTGCAAATGGGTGGCTCTTATGAGGTGACCAGGTTATTTGTTTTAGATCGACATGGAGATTGCCAAAAGATGGCCTTTTGGGCTAAGTCTCAATTTTCCAACCTTGGGTCGGCAAAGTTTATCTAGTTTTGTCTTGGTTGGATCTATGTGGTTTCGGCGATGTAGTTATCAGTTGACGTTGTTGGCGAATATAGCCATTAGGTGATTTTCGAGGAATTTCCACACTAACTAGCCGTTAAGTAGGATTTCAATAAAAAATAGAGGCCAATAATGAGATAATTTCTCATCAAGGGCCTCTATAAATTTTGATTATAAAGCTGTCGCTGTAACCGTGGCCGTCGGCCCTAGTGGAACTTAGAGTCCCTTGGCGAATTCATTGACCATATCGTGGGCGATGTGGTCGCGATATTGTACCGGTGGAGACTTCATAAAGTAGGCTGAGGCACTTAGAATTGGGCCTCCAATTCCACGGTCTTTGGCGATCTTGGCACAACGTAGAGCGTCAATGATAACTCCAGCTGAGTTAGGCGAATCCCACACTTCGAGCTTTAGCTCAATGTTCAAAGGTACGTCACCGAAGTTTCTTCCCTCAAGGCGAATATAAGCCCATTTACGGTCCTCTAACCAAGCAACGTGATCCGATGGCCCAATATGGACGTTGTAGTCATCTATGCCACCATCTACCTGGCTTGTGACGGCTTGTGTCTTAGAGATCTTCTTGGACTCTAGTCTTTCACGCTCAAGCATGTTTTTGAAGTCCATATTTCCGCCAACGTTTAGTTGGTAGGTTCGATCGAGCACCATTCCACGGTCTTCAAAGAGACGGGTAAGAACTCGGTGGACGATCGTAGCGCCAACTTGGCTCTTGATGTCGTCGCCAACGATGGGCACATTGGCTTCGGTGAACTTGGCTGCCCAGATCGGATCTGAGGCGATAAAGACAGGGATTGCATTTACGAAGGCGACCTTAGCGTCGATGGCAGCCTGTGCATAGAACTTTTGCGCTTGCTCGGAACCAACGGGAAGGTAGCTGACGAGAACGTCAGCGCCAGTGGCGGCTAGGATTGCTGCTACGTCGACGGGTTCGGCGGGAGACTCCTCGATAATCTGTCGGTAGTACTTGCCAAGGCCGTCAAAGGTCGGTCCGCGAAGGACCGTAACACCAAGATCAGGCACTTCGGCGAAGCGAATAGTGTTATTTTGACCACTGTGGATCGCCTTGGAGAGATCAGTCCCTACTTTTGAAGCATCGACATCGAATGCGGCTACAAATTCTATATCTCCAACGTGGTAGTCACCTAGTTGGACGTGCATCAATCCTGGGACGACCTCAGTTGGGTCAGCGTTTCTGTAGTATTCAACTCCTTGTACCAGCGAGCTGGCACAGTTACCGATTCCGGCTAGAGCTACCTTTATCTTTGAGCCCATATTTATTCCTTCCTAGTTTAGAATCACTATCTCTGATAGATCGATTCACCCTTAATTTTTTGATTCTTGATCTCCCTGAACCGCTGACTTTGCTAATGCAAAGAAAGGATCGATGGAGGTTAGAAGTTATGGTTGTGAAACCGACGTAGTCTCCCTAGCGATCCTTTCTTCATTATTTAGTGAAATTTGCGATTCAACCGTGGCAATTAGGGACTTTACGAAATTGATTTCGTTTTCAACGATTCCAATTAGCCTTCGGTTGATCTGGTCAGGCAAGATGCCAGCGGTTGCATTTGGTTTTGATGCGACAGAGCGTATCTTGCGAAGCCTCTCGAGATTTGCCACCCTCTCGTAAAAGCGCTCCAAGACGATATCGAATTTGGATTCATCGGCGAGGCTTAGCCAAGCTAAGAAATCGGCTTCAGATTCGAGTGGAGCATGCTCGAAAAGTTCGTCGAAGAGCTTGACTCCAATCTCGGTAATTTTATAGACACGCCTAGTGCGAACGGTTCGTTCTGTATTTGAGCGCCATGTAGTGGCCCTCACCCATTCGTCACTCATCGCGAGATCACCAGTCAGCGATCCTGTGGCAGCTACAAAGGTAGAGGCAGAGTCGACGAAGGATTCAAGCGCGGAGCGTTCCTCCAGGCGAGCTAGTGCTGGATATAGCGATCCAAATGAGAATTGAAGAAGAGGACCAGCCAACTCTGAGAGACTTTTTTTGATTTGATATCCGTGGTAATCGCCTCGCTTCAAGAGCGCTAAGACGGCTAGATCTAATAATTGTGACGATGTCTTTTTCATGATCACCTCCTTGGCAATTCACTTTAAGTCAAACTTGTAATCGTTGATAGCTGACATCTGACAATCAGATTTGGTGTCAGCTATCATCTATCGAACTTTTCTTATATTTCATTGGCCAATCTCATTGGCCACCATCTCGATCTCTGTGGGCGAAATGATAACTAGATTCACTACTACTTGATAAAGCCACGCCCGTAATTAAGGCTGTCCTCAAGTGGTGGTTTCTACCTGATTTCAAGGACCAAATCTTAGAACCAACGGTTCGAGGTTCTTTTTGTATCCAAGCATCAAACCAAGTTCAAGATATCCTGTTTGATGCAACCCAGATCGATAGAACCCAGCGTTTTGGATTTCCTTGACTTTGATATCAACTAATTACTCTCAAACCAGTCTGCCCTAGTGCGTCTACCCATCAATTATGCGATTTCGATATATCAACTTGATATATCACGAAGTTATTCCTTAAAAAACAATACCCGATCGTATTTTTTTTCAAGCAGGGTCGAAATTTCACCCTTTTGGCAGCCATAGTTGCTCAAAGATAAATTTCGTTGTCGTTACTTTCTAGAAGCTCGGTAACATTTAACTTCGGTGGAACGACAATCTAAAATAGACATATCAGGTGTAAATGAGCGAACAATTGATTTTGTGCTTGCTCGAAGAGCACTTCTACGTGCCTTTGGACGAGGAGAGGTCCTAAAGACGGAGATTTGCGATGCCCAACCAGAGTTGATGCGCGCTGCTTTGAACCTTGGGAAGCCCAAGAGTTCTATATGTCCTATATGTCGAGATACCAAACTCGTTAGCGTCTACTTTGCCTTTGGTCCAAAGTTGCCAGCACACGGGCGATGTTTGAACTCTGAGAGTGAGATCGATTCGATCCTATCGAGACATATAGATGCAAAAGTGTATGAGGTAGAGGTGTGTTTAAACTGTAAATGGAACCATCTTGATCGACTTTTGGCCCCTTTTGTCTTTGGCGAAGAGAGCGCTTAGCGTAGCCTCGCTCGATGACGAAATAGTGATATTCGCTGGGATGGCGACCTTTGCTTTGGATGATCACCGCATAGATTGACCAAGTCCGTAGAAGCAGGAAGCATTTGCGAACGCTAGTCAATTTTATCGATCTGATTGGCTCTAGATTCAGTATGGCTAGTCCATCTCGACGGGTTAGCTGACCTCCTCTGGGGAGTCACAAGGTCAATTTTAGGTTTGATCGGTCTCTTGTTATTGGGTCTTTTGCTGGGGATCATTTCCATCTAGATATTTCGATTGTGTCGCTCGATGGCTGTTTTGCCAGCCATGGCCTCTTTGCGATATGACGCAAGTAAAGATTGCGCAGGCAGACCAAGGATCCAATCTATGCACCGATAGGTCAAGCAGATTAGCAATTCAAGGCGGCAGATTTGAAGAGTTGTTGAGCGGCTGGTAGGAAAAGGGTAGAAAATCTTTTTTGGTTGCCCCTTGCGTGCAATAAGTAGTTACTGATATTGTTGAAATCAGTGCCTGCAGCTTCTAGCGCGGGACACGGGAGGTAATTACCATGATTCGGGAACGCGTCACTGTTCCATCTATTCGTAACTCTAAGGTTCGTCTCGGGCACGAGCCAATTTCCATGATCACCGCGTATGATTTTCCTGGTGCGCGTATGGTCGACCAGGCAGGGGCCGACATGATTCTCGTCGGTGACTCATTGGCAATGGTTGTTTTGGGCCACAAAGACACTCTCTCGGTAACCATTGACGATATGGTACATCACACAAAAGCGGTAGCCGCAGCAGATCCTCTTGCTTTGATTGTCACCGATATGCCTTGGATGAGCTATCACACCGGGACGAAAGATGCTGTTGTTGGCGCATCGAAGTTGATTCGAGCTGGTGCCAGTGCCGTCAAAATTGAAGGCGGTGCGATCAGGGCTAAGGTTATAAAGGCGATTGTGGAGGCCGAGATTCCAGTTGTCGGCCATTTGGGATTGACGCCTCAATCGGTAAATAAGTTTGGTGGTTTTAGGGTCCAAGCTAAATCCAACGAACAGGCCCAAGCACTTTTGGAAGACGCCAAAACAGTCGAGGCGGCCGGAGCGTTTTGTCTAGTTCTAGAGGCAATTCCAGATGTAGTGGCTAAGGCGGTTACAAATACACTTTCGATTCCAACTATCGGTATTGGTGCGGGTGCTCAATGTGATGGACAAGTTTTAGTCTTTCACGATATTTTGGGGTATGGCTCCAAGAAGCCTCCGAAGTTTGTGAAGCGTTACGCCAATCTTGAAGAATTGGGTATAGAGGGTCTAGCTCGATATGTTAAAGATGTGCGGACCGGCCACTTTCCTGATGACACTCAGACATATCATGACAGCGACGGTGTAATTTCTAAGCTCTATTAGACCTTTATTCTTAGGAACATTTAGTTTCTGGGAGATAAAACTCAAATATGAAGCCTTGGGGTTGTCGCCACTTTAGAGAGGTGACCCCAAGGCTAAGCTTTTTTAATAGCCGATAGTCAAAAGGCGATATGGTCGATTTCCATCAATGTCCTTGTCTTTGCTTCTTAGCCGAGCCTCTAAATCGAAGTAGATGACGTTTTGCTGAGCGATTCTCATGAACGGTGCCTTGGTTGGCTCGGTCGTTTTTTATTCATATACAACTAAGCTTTACTCTTTGAAATTGTGGGAGAAATCTCACCGAACCTGTTCTGTGGATTGGCCATGGAACCCCTGGGAAACCAGGGTCCGGAGGAGGAATATATATTGCTTAGGCCATATGAACTTATGGTTATTCTTGACTCGCGTCTAAATGATAGCGATTCAGATGGAATCATAACAAGAGTCTTAGATCTCGTGCGTAAAGACGGAAATGTCGGACGTATCGATCGATGGGGACGACGCAAACTCGCATATGAGATCAATAAGGTTTCAGAGGGTAATTACTCGATAATTGAATTTGCATCTACTCCAGCTACGGTTACTGAAATCTCTCGAATTCTCTCCATATCGGATGGAGTTCTACGCCACAAGATCATCAGATTGCCAGAGCGCATCGCGGGTCGAGTGCTCGCCAAAGAGGCTTTAGCCCAAGAATAGCGAGCCGATGGCTCAGACCACACCAGCTGGAGAAGACAGATGTCAAACGGAAACTCGGTAACTTTGATTGGAAATGTAACTCGTGATTTAGAGTTACGATATACCCAATCAGGACAACCAAGCGTAACATTCGGAATTGCAGTTAATAGACGCTGGCAGAATCGACAGACAAATGAGTGGGAGGAAGCAACCTCTTATTTTGACGTCGTATGCTGGCGCGAATTGGCAGAGCACGCCGCGCAGAGCCTATATCGGGGCTCGCGTGTGATTGTGGTAGGGCAACTTCAGCAAAGAAGTTGGGAAGATCAAGATGGACAAAAGAAGTCCAAAATTGAGATCTCGGCTGAAGAAGTTGGACCTAGCCTGAGGTTTACCTCTGCACAGTTGAATCGTACCGAACGCCGTACCCGTACTAACGACAATTCACAGGGTTATTCCGCTCCAACCTATGGAGCGCCTACCCAAACACCATCGGGTCCTGTGAATGAAATAATTCCAAGTAATTACATCGAAGAAGAGGAACCCTTTTAATGGCCAAAGGCAAAGAGAGCTCGTCCCGTAGAGCGCCCAAGGAAACTAACAAGAAGATCAAGAAAAAAGTATGTATGTACTGCATCAAGAAGATTGAGTACATAGATTACAAAGACACCGATCCGCTAAAGAAATTTATGAGCGAGCGTGGCAAGATTCGTGCCCGTAGAGTCACAGGTAACTGTGATCAGCATCAAAGGGCAATTGCGGGAGCAATCAAGAACGCCCGCGAAATGGCACTACTTCCCTATACCCAACGAATGGTCGCAGAGCGTACCTCGATTCGTCCGCCTAAGCAAGATTCCAATAATGCTTATACGCCTGACGCAGATGAAAGCGATGACTTGGTCGACATGTTTGCTGGTGGAGCTGATTTGGAGGATGAGAACTAATGCAGATTGTTTTGAGAACTGATCAAGCCAACTTAGGTAAGCGCGGCGACATCGTCAATGTCGCTGATGGGTACGCAAGAAACTTTTTGATTCCACGGGGCCACGCCATAAAGGCGACTCCTGGAATAAAGGCACAGGCCGATTCGATGCGTCGTTCGCGCGATCTCAAAGACAAAAAGGCCAGAGAAGGTGCTGAAGAGATAGCCAAGAGGCTAGCTGGAGCTACCGTTGTGGTTGGCGGAAATGCTTCCCATGAAGGAAAGCTCTACGGCTCAGTCGGTATTCCTGAGATCATCGAGGCGATCGAAAAGAGTCACTCGGTTACACTCGAGCGTCGTTCGATTCTCCTAGTGGATCATATCCGCGAAGTTGGAGATCACACGGTTGAGATCTCCTTGCACCCACAAGTGCGAATTAGCGTTACGGTTTCAGTAACCGAATAAAGACGTCATCATGGCTTTTCTTTTAGCCTAGGCGTTAGTGAATAACTATTATAAGTAGAGCAACGGACTATCTCTTTTTAGCGATTTTGCTGATTAGGAATAGTCCGATCCTCTTTTTTAGCAGGTGGTGACCAAAGTGGCTAGAGCGCCGCGCCGTGATTTAAAGTCAGTGGATGGTGGTCTAGAACGAGCAATTCCTCATAACCTCGAGGCTGAGGAGTCTTTGCTGGGCGCCATGTTATTATCCAGGGACGCAATTGCAGATGCGTTGGAGTTTTGCCAGGCATCTGACTTTTACAAACCATCCCATGTAGCAATCTTTGAGGCGTTAGCCAGTCTTCATTCTCGAGGTGAATCTAGCGATCCAGTTAGCGTTGCTGATGAACTTCGTCGCCAAGACAAGTTGGAGACGGTAGGCGGAACCGCATCGCTCTTGGAACTTCAGGCCAAGACCCCAACAATTGCCAGTGCTGCGAGATATGCCAGAATCGTTGAGGAATACTCCCTACTTCGAAAGTTGATCAGGGTAGCCACTGAGATCTCAGAGCTTTCTTACTCTGTCCCAGAAAATGTAGGCGCAGTCATAGATATGGCTGAGACTTTGATCTTTGAGGTCTCTCAAAGAAAGAGCGCTGAGACCCTAGTCTCTATCAAAGATGTGTTACTCAAGACCCTCGATGAACTTCAGGCCCAATATGAACATCCAGACTCCATTACTGGAGTTGCAACTGGCTTTCATGAGCTCGATGAGATCCTGTCGGGTCTTCAGCGTTCAGCTCTTATTATCGTTGGAGCCCGACCCGCTATGGGCAAGACATCATTTGCACTTGGAATCGCTACTCAAGTCGCGACTCGCGCAAATCTTCCAGTTTTGATCTTTTCCTTAGAGATGAGCCATATAGAACTCACCCAGAGAATACTCGCGGCTGAAGCACGGGTTGACTCGCGCAAGATGCGAACGGGCAACCTCTCTGAAGAGGATTGGAGTCGAATCTCTCGCTCTCTTGGTCACTTGGGCGAAGCTCCAATATTTATAGATGACAATGCATCGGTAACGGTTTTAGACATACGAGCCAAGGCAAGACGATTGAAGGCGGCTACTGGCGGCCTAGGCCTTGTGGTCGTTGACTACCTTCAGTTGATGTCGGGTGGCTTTAGGTCGGAATCGAGACAGGTTGAGGTATCAGAGATTTCAAGAGGCCTAAAGCTCTTAGCCCGAGAGCTAGAGGTGCCAGTTCTTGCTCTTTCGCAGTTGTCACGCGGTCTTGAGATGCGTCAAGACAAGCGTCCAGCACTTGCAGATCTCCGTGAATCTGGGTGCATCGCCGGCACCTCTAAGGTGTGTTTGGCCAATGGTGAGACAATATCTATTGGAGCCCTAGAGAGGCTCTGGGGCCTTGGTGAGACCAAGGTCTTGACGATGAATTCAAATGGCGATCTGGTTTCAAGTCCCATTAGCGATGTGCGGTTTTCTGGTTTCAAAGAGACCACCCGACTCGAGCTTTTGAGCGGACGTTATATCGATGCGACATTGAACCATAGGTTCTTTACTCGTCGAGGTTGGAAGATGCTCTGGCAACTAAATGACCAAGATGAAGTCGCTGTCTATCCAACGACGAGCCAGTCCACCCAAGCCCGAGGCCGCCAAGGAGACCACCAAGGAGATATGACTCGGACGGTCTATTCATATGTTGCCGACGATTCCCAAGGTGGCCCCACTTTTCGCGGTGGCCTTGCGGTGTTACTTCGCAACGAACAGGATGGCCACATTGACTCTTTGAGTAGCGATTTGTCAGAGGATATCGAGGCAAGTGTCGAATCGAATCCGCTGTTTTTGGGAGACGATCTCTCCTTTGAGCCAGTGGTTGCGGCTAGATCCATGGGTCTTTCATCTACATATGACATTGTTGTTCCAGCAACCTCAAACTTCATAGCAAATGAGATTGTTGTTCATAACTCGCTAGAACAAGACGCCGACGTCGTTATGTTCATCTATCGTGATGAGGTCTATAACGCAGAGAGTCAAGACAAGGGAATTGCGGAGATCATAGTTACCAAGCATCGAAGCGGCCCGACCGGAGTGGCGCGTCTTTCGTTTTTGGAGTCTTATACCAAGTTTGCCAATATGGCCAGGGGCCCAGGAAACCAATAGGCGTAGTAGTTTCTTTGAGCCATGACCAAGCTCAGCTTTTTTGCCCGCGATTATCATGGATTTCGCTTTGGATAAGTGGTCATTGCGAGTATCTAGAGCTTGGTAGCTTTTGGGGGTGGGCATTTCATTTTTCGGCCCTTTTGATTTGGTAAAAGTTTTTCTTCAGCAATAGTTTTATATGCAACGATGTATTTTGATCAATCCGGCCCCTATGGGAATTCTCCACCTGAAGGTAATGCCACCTTTCAATCGGTAGCTCAGCATAGAGAGTTATACCATGGAAATGGTGATCAAGCAGGGCATTTGATTCGGAATATTCAATTTCGCTATTTAATTTTTTGATGGATATCACCTGCTTTGTTTAGGTTTAATCTGATTCAGGGGATTTTGCTTGAAAGTTACGGTGTTAGGTGAAGGATAAAAGGTCGGGATTGGCCAAGGCGGCCTTGGCGTTAGTCGCTATTGCTTGGGGTGCTTCTCCAGTGGCCACTCGATTCTTACATCGTGGTGGTGGGGTTGTGCTATTGATGGAATATCGGTTCGTCCCGCTTGTCGTTGTAATTTTGCTCCTATTGGTAGTTCGATCGATCAAGCGGCGAGATTTCAAGGTGCTAGATTTAGGTGGCTTTAGCTCTATTCGTGTCATAGGCGTTTCGTTGCTGGGTGGCCTTGGGTACAATGGCCTGGTAAGTGCGGCTTTGACCTATTCCCATGCCACGATCGTGGGTATATCGCTCACGACAGAGCCGATATGGATATTGATCCTTGGCACTCTTTTTATCAGGAAGAGACTCTCTCGCGGCCTTTTATTGGGTGTCGCGCTCGCCATTGTTGGAACAGTGGTGGCCGCAGTGGCCGCACCGGGCGGTGAAGCAGGCGGTTCGAATGCAGTAGTGGCAGTAATCCTGGGAGTCTTAGCCACTTTTTGCTGGGGCCTCTATAGCGTTCTGACCCAAGATTGGAAGATATCGGCTTTAGATATGACCTCTTGGATGGTCATCTGCGTTAGCCCTATTGTTATCGTTGCTCAACTACTCTTGCATCCAGTCATTCCACAATTAAATAGTGTCTCTGTGGTGATCTCGATTCTCGTGGTCAGTGTGATATCGACACTTTTGGCGATTACGGGCTGGAACTTTGGGGTTTCAATTCTTGGATCGTCGCTGGCCGCACCCTTTCTCTACCTGCAGCCAATTTCAAGCGTTTTGCTCGCACTGGTTTTTTTAGGCGAGACTCCGACTTTATTCGAGGTAGTCGGCCTTGTGATAATCGTTCTGGGAGTAGCAATATCGCAATATTTGCAACAAGTACACGTGAAATAACCCTCTTAAGAGGACTTAGATCCCCGCTAACCAATGACGATCGTCGATTTTGGCCGTCAGCGAAATTATGTAATTTTTCTAGAGCCCTGGTTGTCTATCCCATAAAGTGATCCATGGATTAAGACAAGATGCGAGTGTGCTGTTGAGGCCTCATTCTCGTGCGGCTATGGATCTGCTCCTTGCTAAAGGGTGTAAATGTGTTGCCCAAGAGGTGTTCATCACTCAGATACGCTTAGGCACAAGGTGTCAAATGATAATTTTTGAAGATTGTGAATCTACCAATGATTGGCGATGGCGAGCCTATCTACTCATTGGAGATGATAGAGCCAGGGTTGTCAAAGCTGGTGAAGTAGACTTTTGGCTAAGAAAATGGCACTTGGAGCCTTTTGTGATATCTGGCGAGGTTACTCTCCAAGCAATGAAATTGGCGCTATAGCGAGATTGTCAAAAAGATTGCGGTTGAACGGGGTGCGAATCAAAATTCATCTTTGAGTCATTGCGCTAATGTAAATTAGCTAGTAATGGTCTGGATGTCGCGACTTATTGCATGGGAACGCTGGCAAACCCAATTAATAGGTCACCTGGAATTGGACGAGTGGGGCGACCCTCAAATAATTCAAAGACTACAAATGGACTCTTTGTCGTGGGTTCTTGCCGGGCTTTAATTTGTTCCCAGTTGTTTTAGCTGATTTGAATTATTTCAGGCAAAGGTTCTTGGGCGGGTATTGCACCGATTATTTCCATTAGATGAACCGACATTAGATTGATCATAACTTCTTCACCTGAACTATTGGGCCAGAGTTCCATCGAGGAAGAGTCATTTATCACCGGTAGGTAGTCATCTGCGTCAAGGGTTGCTATTGTGGATGATCCATCTCGAATTAGGTGTATGAGAATACGTCTTCGACCCATCACCGGGTCAAAAGTTATATCTAGAACTTCAAAGCCAAGATATTCAGAGGGAGGGATCTCTGAGACGATATTGGGGGGCATGAAAGTATGGTCAAAAGTTACCGAAATGACCAAGCCGGCTAGGAGGGCTTTAAGGTCGATTACCACCTGCGCATCGAAGAGGTTCTCACCTTTGGTGCCCATTTTTGCCTTTCCAAAGGATAACTTAGTCCTTTGCGGATCTTTTTGGCAAGTTGATTTCGATTAGAGAGATTTTCGCGAGAGCGAGCTTTGGATTGGTATAGTGCGGTTATTTTTGATTTGGCATTATAAGACGTGGCCTTTTAAAGAAGTTACCCTTTGGCTATCTCCACATTTGTGAACGACGACATCGATCTTTTTTTCCTGAGCAGATGGGATGACTATCCCAATGTAGCGCCGGGTTGCAATGGCTTGGTTGTCGAGGTTTTGGTCTTTGTATAAATCATCGACCATCTGCCATCTAAGTACGAGAGTGCCTCGGTGGTGCATTTTAGATGTGCAAGCGGATCAAATCACGATTCCAGATAGGACAAGGAAAAGCCGATTCAAGAACATCCTCTAAAAAGACTTTTTCAAAAAAATACTGATTCAAAAACCTTAACCCAAAAGAACTGATCCAATGGGCTATAAGCCTTTGGCCGTCCATATCTTTGACATTGCAAATTCAAGGAGACCCGCCAGATAGATCCCATGTTTTTCTTGAGTTTGGAAGCTTTTGGGTCGAATTGGTAAGAGGTAATTGATTGATTTGTCGTATGTCATAACCTGTTAATGCGAATCAGCTAGAGAAAGAGACATCTTCCTCTAGCTGATCTTTAATCGCGGCTTTTCATAAAAAAGAACCCATTGAAAAAGTCGACCATCTCAATGGTTTGGTTCAACTAGTTGAACCAAACCAGGTTGAGATTCAAAGGGTTAATTTCAATTGCCTTGGTCTTTAGGATTTGGCCAAGTTGCGAAGCACATATTGAAGAATTCCACCGTGGCGGTAGTAATCTAACTCCTTTGGAGTGTCGATTCTTACCTCTACATCGAAGGATTTGTCTCCAGCGGTCACCGTAACCATATCGGGAAGTGAGTCACTTTGAGCTAGCTCTTCGACTCCGCTAATGTCGAAGACTTCCTGACCGCTTAGACCTAGGGAGGCGATTGAGTCACCGGTGATGAATTGCAGTGGAAGAATGCCCATTCCGACCAAGTTGGAACGATGAATTCTCTCAAAGCTCTCCGCAATAACTGCCCTAACTCCAAGGAGGAAAGTTCCCTTGGCGGCCCAGTCGCGTGATGAGCCAGAACCGTATTCTTTTCCAGCCAAGATAACCAGTGGAACGCCTCGCTCTTGGTATGTCATAGCAGCGTCGTAGATCGTAGTAATGGTCTCTTCGGGGAAGAGTTTGGTAAAGCCACCTTCTTTTGGTTCAACAAGGCGATTTCGAATTCGAATGTTCGCGAAGGTTCCACGGATCATTACTTCGTGGTTACCACGACGAGCACCATATGAGTTGAAATCTCCTTGGGGGACACCGCGCATCGAGAGCCATTCGCCAGCAGGAGATGAAGCTTTGATCGATCCGGCAGGCGAGATGTGATCTGTGGTAACCGAGTCACCAAAGACCCCTAGAACTCTTGCACCTACAATTGGCTTGACTGGCGCTGGAGTTGGCGTGATACCCGCAAAGAAAGGCGCCTTGTGGACGTAGGTTGACTCCTCATTATTCCATTTGAATTGACTTCCAGATGGAGTATCAAGGGTCTGCCAACGCTCATCGCCTAGGAACGCATTGTTATATGATGAGGCAAACATCTCAGTTCCAATGCTTTGGCGGATCACCTCAGCTACTTCAGCTTCACTTGGCCAGATGTCACTCAAATACACCGCTTTGCCGTCAGCCGTCTCACCAAGTGGCTCGCTGGCGAGATTGATGTTCATGGTGCCAGCGATTGCATAAGCGATTACCAAGGGAGGCGAAGCTAGATAGTTCATTCGTACGTCTGGATTGATTCGGCCTTCGAAGTTTCTATTTCCCGAGAGCACCGATACCGCAGAGATGTTGCCCGCGGCGATTGCAGCTGAGACCTCAGGAAGGAGTGGTCCTGAGTTGCCGATACAAGTTGTGCATCCATAACCAACTAAGAAGAACCCTAGCTTTTCTAGATATGGAGTCAGTGCTGCTCGATCATAGTAGTCCATGACAACCTTGGAGCCTGGCGCTAGTGTCGTCTTTACCCATGGCTTGGCTTTGAGACCAAGCTCAACCGCTTTTTTGGCTACCAGTCCAGCGGCAACCATGACCGAAGGATTCGAGGTGTTAGTACAGGAGGTGATAGCAGCAATGACAATATGCCCATGATCGATATCGAAGCTTCTGCCATCTTTGAGTGTGACGGGGACTTTATTGGAGAGCTCGCTGTTTGATCCTTGTTGCGCGAAGGATTTTTCAAGCGCGTCAACGAAGCGCTCTTTTCCTTGTGTCAGTGGAACACGATCTTGTGGTCGTGCTGGCCCAGCTATCGATGGCACGATGGTCGATAGGTCAAGCTCTAGGTATTCGTCGTATTGAGGAACATGATCTGGATCTAGCCATAGACCTTGAGTCTTAGCATATGCCTCAACGAGTGCGATCTGATCTTTGGACCTTCCCGTGAGGGATAGGTATTTGAGAACTTCGTCGTCGATTGGAAAGACGGTGATGGTCGATCCATATTCTGGGGACATATTACCGATCGTTGCGCGATTTTCAAGAGGTACATTTGCGCATCCGGGACCGTAGAATTCGACGAACTTGCCAACCACTCCATGGGCTCTCAACATCTCAGTAACGGTGAGAACAAGGTCGGTCGCTGTCGTTCCAGCGGGTAGAGTTCCAGAAAGGCGGATTCCTACGACTCGTGGAACCAGCATGGAGATGGGTTGTCCCAACATTGCAGCCTCAGCTTCAATTCCACCAACACCCCAACCTACAACCGATAGGCCATTGATCATGGTGGTGTGTGAATCTGTGCCGACCAAGGTGTCAGGGTAGGCGTTGTTATTGTCGTCGACAAAGACCACTCGAGCTAGGTATTCCAAGTTGACCTGGTGGCAAATACCAGTATCTGGTGGTACGACTGAGAAGTTGTCGAAGGCTTGCTGGCCCCAACGAAGAAATTGATATCTCTCCTTATTTCTCTGGGCTTCTAGCCCAGCGTTGATCGAGAAGGAGTCCGAATTTCCAAAGTCATCGGCAATTACCGAGTGGTCAATTACCAATTCAGCTGGAATGAGTGGATTGACTTTGTTGGGATCCCCGCCGAGTTCAATCATCGCATCTCGCATCGTTGCGAGGTCAACGACGGCTGGCACTCCGGTGAAGTCCTGCATCAGAATGCGAGCAGGGGAAAAAGCGATCTCTTGTGGCGCTGCGCCATTTCGAGAGTTTATTAAATATTCAATATCGCTTGCTTTGACTGATATGCCATCTTCATTTCGAAGCAGGTTCTCCAAAAGTATCTTTAGAGAAAAGGGTAGTTTTGAAACGTCTCCCAAGTGCGAGGTAGCACTTAGTGCGTGAATTGAGTAGCTTTTGTCACCGACAACGAGGTCTGTCTTTGAACCAAAAGAGTTGGCCATCGTCTCTCCTTCTATTTATGTCATACCTATCGTAGCCACGGGCGCCCGTTCTTGCTAATCCGGCTCGTTGGGGTTTTATAATCTTCTAACTTTTTGAAGGCAAACTGATTCGCGAAATACATTAATGACCTTATGTTCAAAGATGAATCTTGGATTAATCGAACCTAGGGCAAATATTGAGTAAAGTACGGGTAAATTCAACTTCGCAATTAGTTAGGTGACTTTACATAGAGGTTAAAGTCTTAACTATGACTTCTGTCGATGACACTAAAAAACACCACCCAAAGGCCGAGGGCCACAAACTACATAGGGCTGGATGGCTTCGTGCAGCGGTTCTGGGCGCCGACGACGGTATTGTCTCAACTGCTTCGTTGATGATAGGCGTTGCGGCATCTTCAGCCTCCCACAGTGTAATTCTAACTGCAGGCTTTGCTGGATTAGCTGCCGGAGCCATGGCTATGGCAGCTGGAGAATATGTCTCAGTATCGTCCCAGCGAGACGCCGAAGAGGCGGACTTGGCTCGTGAAGCTCACGAACTAGAGCACTATCCAGAGGCCGAACTTCGTGAACTAGCTGGATTTTACATTGAGCGAGGTCTGACCAAAGAGTTAGCCGTTCAAGTTGCGGAAGCTCTTAGCAAGCACGACGCTTTGGGATCTCATGCCCGTGAGGAACTTGGGATACTTGAGATGTCAAAGGCTCGTCCAGTCCAAGCAGCACTGGCCTCAGCCGCTGCATTTGCTTCTGGCGCAGCTTTACCCATTGTGGCTCTGGTGTTGGCTCCATCTAACATTCGAACGATAGTTATCGTTGCGGTGGCTGTAGTAGCTCTGGGAGTCATTGGCTTCTTAGGAGCAACAGTAGGTGGTGCTAAGCCTTGGCGTGCAACTTTGCGCGTTATGATAGGTGGTTCGCTCGCCATGGCGGTTACCGCGGCCGTAGGCGCACTTGTTGGCCATGCGGGCCTTTAAATCGGGATCAATCTGCTTTGAACTTTGATTCTTTCAGGGGGCTTAGCTTCCTGAAAGAATCAGGTACCTCTTTACAGTCTCAAGCGCTGTAACTAGGAAGGCATTGAGGTCTAGTGTTGCCAAGAAGTTTTGCCAAGGAGTGTTATCACCAAACACTCGCAATTAGCCTTTGGATAACTGTTCTTGGGATTTGACGCGTTATTGATTTTGATCTTCATTGGCTTTGATGGGGTCATTTGGTAAATCGGTTTCCTTACTTGGGAATCTATCTTCCAGGTTGTCGCATTTGGTTATCTTTCTTAGGATAGACGAGATGGTTTGACGACAAATTTCATTACTACGACAGCGTTTTTGGCTGTTTCTATTTCAAGAGTTCTTTTGCAAATAACCAGATTGCTTCCCCTAACGGTGCTCAATCGATGGGTCTATCGAATTGCATATGTGCGAAGTCGATAACGATGTCATCGAATATAGGGAATCTTTATTTGTTGAGCCCTGTTTGGGTCGACGAACTAACTTAGACGGTACCGAGAACGGTAAATCTCGAATTGAATGATGAGCTAGATTTTGCTTGCAGAATGGCATCATCTTCTCCTACTCTAGTGAACATTGAACATTGAGCTTTGAGCTTTGAACATTGAGCTCAGTGGAGGTAGGATACAATTTCACCTACATAAGTCAGCCGGTGAATTATGTATTTATCATATTTATCTGGTTGATGCATTATCTGGTCGACTCCTAGCGGTGGAATGGCGTCTCTATTTATGACTTGTATTCGCTCCCTATGGGTTTCTCTACGGAGTTAGACCCCAAGTTATCAAGGAGACTATCTTTAGCTAGGACTTTTATGGAAGATTTTAAGGGTGTTTTGAGAAGGGTAGCCTCCATGCAATCGGACAGCGACCCTCACAACGGCCCATGAAATACTAAGACTAAGTCGCCAGAGCTCAAGGTATCTGAAGCACGGTGACCGTCAATGGCAATTGATACGATCTGATCCATTTCATGCATTAAGGCCAGTTATTATTCGGAGCAATCTAATAGAGGACTAATAGATAGGTGGCCTTGTGGAGATTTAATTGAACTTTTTCATGGGCAGAACTTTTCTATGGGTTGATCTTTTTGGTTCCTTAAACCTTTTGTGTTGTTCATTTTTTTAGGGTCGTTAGTTTTTGAGTTTGACGTCATGTTGACTTGCTTCGGATGAGATTTTCACCGATGGATTCTGAGCCTTGATTAGGATCGTTTAGGGACCGTTTCTCTTTATTCTTTGAATGGCCAAGGTTTCATCGTAGCCAAAGATTAAAGCTGCGAGAGAGTCTTCGAGATTTTGGAACGGGTGTGAGAGGGATCGATAACGTCGTCAATCTCGAAGACGCTAGCCATTGAGATCGCTTTGCCCACCTCATATATTTGTGCCAATAGTTCGTCATATCTGTTTTGACGTGCTATTGGATCCGTGATCGCCTCGAGTTCACGGCGATAGCCAAGGCGAATGGCCCCTTCGAGCCCCATTCCGCCGAACTCCCCACTTGGCCAAGAGACCGTGAGCGCACAGCTTTTGAAGCCTCCACCCGCCATTGCCATTGCTCCAAGGCCGTAGCCCTTTCGTAGGACCACTGTAATGAGAGGGACATTAGCGTTCGCGCCGGCTATGAAGAGGTCTCCAAAGACCTTGACCGCTCCTAGGCGCTCAGAATCGGGGCCCACCATGAATCCAGGGGTATCACAGAGTGAGATAATCGGCAACTTATACGCGCTGCAGAGTGATATAAATCGACTTGCCTTATTGGCAGCATCTACGTCGATCGCCCCACTGAGATGAAGAGGGTTATTTGCCATTACCCCAATCGATCTACCCTCGATCCGAGCTAGATAGGTACGAATACCTACTGCATATTGGCTTCTTAGTTCAATGACTGAATCAAAGTCAAAGATCGTCTTGATAATCGGGTCTATCTCATAAACCCGTAGGCGATTTGGCGGAATAGCTACCCGTAGTTTTCTTTGATCTTGTTCTATGGAATTGTCAGTAATCTTTGGCTTTGAGACAATGGATAAGTATTTTTTAGCCATGGTAATTGCACTTTGCTCATCTGGTACGGCAATATCGATGACTCCGTTTTTCGACTGAGTCTCCATGGGGCCGATATCTCCTGGTGCAACTACCCCAAGGCCACCACCTTCAATCATGGCTGGACCACCCATTCCAATGCTTACGTCGTCAGTTGCGATGATGACGTCGCCACAGCCGGCCAATGCTGCATTTCCAGCAAAGCAATAGCCAGAGACGATCGCGATAATTGGTACCACTTTGGAGAGAGAGGCAAATAGGAAGAAGGTATTTAAATCTAGACCCGCAATTTGAGAGGTGTCACTATCGCCTGGCCGCCCACCGCCTCCCTCGGCAAAGAGGACAATAGGAAGTAGTCTTTCTCTGGCAATTTCAAGGATTCGATCGAGTTTTCTATGGTTTTGAAGGCCTTGGGTTCCGGCCAGGACCGTGTAGTCATAGGAGATGACCACGCATGAGGTGTTATCGATTTTTCCGATTCCTGTAATAATGCCATCGGCTGGAGTGTTCTTTATTAAATCATCGAGGTCTCGACGTCTTCTCTGTGCGGCAATTGCTAGTGCCCCATATTCAATAAAAGAGCCTTGATCACATAGATCATCGATGTTTTCGCGAGCCGTTCGACGCATTTTTGAGTGACGTTTTTCAACTACTTCGATCCGATGTTGGTCAAGAGTTAGGTTGTGCCGGTCAATGACCTCTTTTAGGTCGTCTCGAATTTCATCTAGGTCTATCTCTGTTACCTCTAAGGTTTCACCAAGCTTGAGCTCTTCGTCTATTGATCCAATAAGGACAATCGGATCACCGATTCGAAGCTCGTCTCCAACGCTGACAAATATCTGCTCAATTCTTGCTGGTGTCGGAATTAATACGAGGTGGTGCATCTTCATTGATTCAATTACCGCAATAGCCTGCGATGCCTTTATCTGTTCACCTGGGAAAACCAGCATCTCCACTACTACCCCAGTGATCTTTGCACTTATTAGACTTTGATTCTCTGAAATAAAAAGAGGTGTTGGGTCGATCTCCTTCGCCTTTGCATCATCGAATGCTTTTGTCTTTTTGATGTCGGACTGCAGCTGAGCGGCGCGGTGAAGGAGGCGGGCTCTATATTTGTCGAAGAAGTCTGTAGTGGCAATACCATTTCGAAATTCCGGCGTCTCCAAAATGGCACATAGGAGCATTTGGTCAGTGTCAATAGGTTGGATCGAAAGCCTCGAAAGGCTACGGACCATTCCTTTGGCCAACTCGGCCAAGGTCACATCTTTGTCTGTCAGAATCATCTTGGCTATCAATGAGTCGTAGCGTGAACTAATGTGACACCCTTGTGTGAGATTGCTCTCCATTCGAATTCCACGCCCGCTAGGAAAGTTCAGGTATTGAACTATGCCAGACGAATGTGTTGTTTGTCCTTCTATTGAAAGTGCTTCAGCGCAGATTCTCACCTCAATCGAGAGGCTCTTGGGCGGCTCAATCTGATCAGGTCGCATTCGAATCTGAGAGAGGCGGGCGCCACCAGCGATTTTGATAGCAGCTGCCACCAGGTCGACCCCAAGGATCTCTTCGGTTATGCAATGTTCGACTTGGATTCGAGGGTTGGCTTCGATAAAGTAGACTTTGTCTTCGTGGACCAGAAATTCAATGGTTGCAAGGCCCATCAGTTTGAGATGCTTGCCAATCGCCACGCTGTATTCGAAGAGTTTTTTTCGAATCTCGTCTTTGACTGTGATAGCTGGAGCTATCTCAATTAACTTCTGATGATTTCTCTGTAAGCTGCAATCTCGATCATATAGATGAGAGACCCGCCCACTTCCATCTCCGATTAGTTGTACCTCGATGTGTTTTGCTTCTTCGATTAGTTCTTCGAAATAGAGGTCTCCACTTAGAAAGTTGGCCTTTGCCTCATTGGAAGCTTGGTCAAAGACGATCTTTGCGTCGTCGCCGGGTCGAATTATTCGAAGGCCTTTTCCACCACCTCCGCTGATTGCCTTTAAAATTAGAGAGGCATTTGAACTCTCTAGTCTGGATTGAACTTCGCTCAAGGTAGTTGGGCCATCGCTACCGGGAACCGTGGGAACTCCAAGCATCTTTGCGAGACGGCGACTAGCGGCTTTGTCTCCAAGGAGTTCGAGCGTCTCAACACTGGGACCTATGAAGGTTACGCCGTTTTCTAAACACAACCTCGCAAAGGTTGGACTTTCGGATAAAAAGCCATATCCAGGATGAATGGCGTCACATTGATTTTCTAGTGCCGCTAATACAATGGCTTCTGACTCTAAATAGGCTGCTGCTCCTGAATTTTGGGATAGCGCAATAGAGCTAGCCCCATAGTTTTGGGCGATCTCTTTTTCGTCTAGCGCGACGTAGGCAATAGTGTCGATCCCTAAATTGTTTGTGCTTTGGATGATGCGCCGTGCAATCTCGCCTCTATTGGCTACAAGAACTCGTTTGATTGTCATAGATTCTCCACCGCCGATTTCTCTATTCATTTCAATCATGGATCTTTGTTCAAAGTGTATTTTGTTCCATTGAGACCAAGCTACGATACATTAGGATCCCGGTTGAAACTGTTTTTATGTTTGTTCGAATTTTTGATTGACCATTTGTGGCTCTTTTGGAGATCGGTGACTCTTTTGCAGAGATCTAAGTTCGCAGACACAGTTTTTTTGTGAAGGACAACTCGATACAGCGGAAATTGAATTGGACTATCGAAACCTTAGCCTCTGCCGTTGAATTTTAGGGGTGACATGGCGATGACTGGCCCTTGGATTTGAGCAGTAATGGTTGAGCGGTGACTAGTTGAGTAGCATTGGTGTGCCGAATCGTACCATCGAAGGTGATATGGGCGACATGATGTTTATCTGGCCCGGTGTTTATCTGGCCCGGCGGTTATCTATGGTGATTGAGATTTTGTTCTCGGCGAACCGTTGAACTAATTCGCTTTTCTAAGGTTAATCGCGATTCTTCAGGGCGATGATATTTTGTGGCGGTCGCTACTGGTGCCCAGCTTTTGTCAGTAGGTTTCCAGGATTAATTTAAGGACTTATCCCTGTGTGGTTCTTAGAACTTTAGTTCGTGTTTCAGGTTATTACCTTGTGTTGTGAACTCATATGTAGCCAAGGTGATCGCCTAGTTGGCTGTGATGGTTGACTTTGCAAAGCAACGATAGAGAAGTTTTAGGGAGCTCTTGAGAAGGGGATCGCTTTTTGGCTAGAAATCAAGATAACTTGGGTGTGATCCCAATCGCTAAACAAGCTGGACAAAACCGACATTGCAATTCGCTCTAATTTATGCTGGGTGCCATGGATAAAGCAACAAGACGAAGATTTTTCCCTGAAGCGAGATATATTTTTGTTTGTTGATCTAGACATTTTTCAATGGTCAAAGATTGATCGGTGCTAACGCGGTGTGTTGCAACTATCTTTGGTAGTTGATCATCGATCGGCTATTGCATTTCCAGTCAGTTGGACTAGAGGGTTCAAGGTGTTACGGGAGCGATCCAAATGTGTCAGTACGCCCTTCAACTTTTGCTAGGGCTAGGATTAGTGGTACTTACATCAATTTAAATTAGAAGGGTTCGTCTGGCAACGTCATGGAGAGCGATCTCATCTTGGCCAGAAGTTCTGATTTTAGGGAGTTTTCAGACGTGACAAGCGGATCAATGGACAGATATAATTGGCTGAATCCAAGCATCTTTAAAGTTCCCGACAGATTGACCGAAATTCCTGGGTGGCATGGCCATATTCCCTTTGCATTGTGGGTAATTGAAGCAGTCAAACCACGATTGTTTGTTGAACTTGGCACTCATAAGGGTGACTCTTATTCTGCTTTTTGTCAAAGTGTCAGCGAACTAGGTCTTCCCACTGCTTGCTATGCCGTCGATTCCTGGGAAGGTGACGAGCATTCGGGTTTGTATGGCGATGAGATTTTCGCTGAGCTGTCAGCGTATAACCAAAGAAAATTCGGTGGTTTTTCTACACTCCTTCGAATGTATTTTGACAATGCCCTTTCATACTTTGACGATGGCACTATCGACTTGCTTCATGTAGATGGGTACCATTCCTACGAGGCTGTAAAGGTTGACTTTGACAAATGGGTCAGCAAGCTCTCATCTCGAGGGGTCGTTCTCTTTCACGATATAGTCGTAAGAGAACGAGACTTTGGCGTTTGGAAGTTTTGGGATGAAGTCAAGACCCGCTATCCAAGCATTGAGTTCACTCATTCGAATGGATTGGGCGTTCTAGCGGTCGGTCCGGAAGTGCCACCTGTTTTGGCAGACCTCATAAGGTCTTATCAGGAGTACCCTTCGAGTGTCTTAGGACTCTTTCAATCACTTGGAGCGCGATGTCAACAGATAAGCGAAAAAGATCGGTTGAATGCCGAACAAAGAGATCTACAGGCTCGTCTCTTCCAAGAACAAAGTCGTAGCGCGGAAGCAAATCGACAATATAGCGAATTGATCGATGAGATGTACTTTGTCAGTAGTGACTTGGCCGAGCATAAAGTACTCGCTGATCGGCTCACCGAGGAGATTAAAGATCTTAGGGCTTCTCTGGCGGCTGAGCAGGAACTCAACTACTCAGTTTCAATGCAAATCGGACGAGCAGTTGAGGAAAAGACCGAGGTTCTAAATTCCGAGGCGTGGCGCATTACAGCGCCCCTTCGATATTCAATAATATCTATCAGACGCTTAATGGGTTGGCGTCGTTTTTTATCGATGACGAATCCGAAGTTAAAGCCCCTCCAAGGCGTAGTTTCGAGTGGCTTGGCCGGTAAATCCATCGCACTTGGTGGACAGGTGCGATATTCGATTGAACCACCTCTACCGTTGCCAGGCTGGTATCAGCTAGAGGTCGAGATAGAGACTTTGGTTGGTACGGAAAATCTTCGCGGCTATGTTATCGCTGAGACCAATAATTTTGATCGCTATAGCCAACAGGTTCCTTCTCGAAGAATTGGTCAGCAGTTAGAGATCCAATTTCACTTCAATTCTACGATAACTCGCTTAGAACTTGTCGTTATGGGCTTTACCGGAGAATTCCAACTGAAGGAAGTCCGACTGCGTCCGATTTTGGGAGTCCCAAATCATCGAATCGCTCGAATCTTTGGTCCTCTTATTGGAAATGTTTTGTTGTCGGAGCTGCCCGAAATTCAAAACCAGCAAGAACTTTTGAGTGACGAAAGTAACTATATAAAGTGGATTGAGAATTCTGAGCGCATTGACGAAGGCGATCGTCAGGCGATTTTGGACGAAATAGCAGCGTTTCAAAAAAGCCACTCATTAGCGTGGTTATTCCATCCTACAATACCCCAATCGATCACTTTGTAACAGCAATCGAGTCTGTTAGAGCACAGATCTATCCAAATTGGGAGTTGTGCATCTCAGATGATGCATCTAGCGACGCTCGAATCAAGACATTGATTGAGCGCTATGTCGCATCGGACAAGCGAATTAAAGCGCATTATCGAGAGCAGAATGGCGGAATTTCAGTTAACACTAATGATGCCATCTCGCTAGCGACAGGCGAATACTTGGCATTTTTAGATGCCGATGATGAGATCTCTGAGTTCGCCCTCTTTTATGTTGCTAGGGAACTGCAAAAATCGTCTGGGCTTGAGTTGATCTATAGCGACGAGGATAAGATCACCGGAACCGGCAATCGTTTCGAAGCCTATTTCAAACCTACTCTCTCTCCAGAACTGCTTTTGTCTAAGAATTACATAAATCATCTCAGCGTCGTAAAGACTTCAACTCTGCGACGTTTAGGTGGGTTGCGGCCGGCTTACGATGGTGCTCAAGATTGGGACTTTCTTCTCAGATTGCTCAGCGAAATTGGAAATGACCTCTCCTTATCGAAGAGAATACCAAGAGTCCTCTACCATTGGAGGAGTCTGCCTTCTCCGACATCGACTGGATCTGAGGTAAAAACTTACGCGCTCGAAGCGGGGCGTAATGCAGTGAAGACTTATTTAGATAACATTGTTCCAGGTTGTGAGGTTGTTGCCTCGGCGGGAGCAAAAGCAATAAATAGGGTAGTTTTTCCGATTCCTAATTCGACTCCACTCGCCTCTGTCCTAATTACAACTGCTGGTGGTTATTCAGTGATAAGGGCATGTCTAGATAGTCTATTTGGAAAAACTACCTATTCGAATTATGAAGTTGTTCTGCGGGTAGATTCAAATGTGGCGCTATCGCCGAGAACGACCATGTATTTGGATTCCTTGACCACAAGACATCGATTTTCTTATCACCTAAGCATGCGACGTGCTGACGCTGGTTTTAATTATTCGGTCGCTGTGAATGCTCTCGCGAAGATATCAAAGGGAGATATTTTAGTCTTTCTCAACGACGATACCGAGATCATCGAAGGCGAATGGCTAAGTGAGATGGTCTCAGTTCTGTCCGTGCCGGGCGTAGGCGCTGTTGGTGCTCATCTTCTTTATCCTAGTGGCCAAATTCAGCACGGCGGTGTGCTTGTTGGAATGGGCGGGGTGGCAGGACACTTGTACCACCTGCATCAAGATGGAAGTCACGGTTATTTCAATGATCTCTTTGCCCTTAGAAATGTCAGCGCTGTTACTGGTGCATGTCTTGGGGTGCACCGTGATATCTATCTTAAGGTTGGAGGTTTCAACGAGGAACGACTGGGAATAGCTTTCAATGATACCGATTTTTGCATGAAAGTGCTTTCGAGCGGTTATCGAATTGTGCAGGATCCGAATGTCAGACTCGTGCACAAAGAGTCGATAACTCGAGGATATGAAGATACCACCGCTAAAAAGCGTCGCTTCAACTCTGAAATAGCGTACCTTCGCGCGACTTGGATGAAATACATCGAAGACGACCCATTTTATAATCCGAATCTTAGCAGAAATGGCACTTTTGAGACCGAGTCGGTTAGCCGAGTTCGAGAGATGGATAGAAAATTGGCTAAGTGATTCTCCCGGAGAGTCGTTAGGTGCTCTTACGGAGTTCCGACATCACTCATTGCTCTTAGGTGCACTTGCTCTGAAGGTAAATTCAGTATTTCTCGTATTTTTAACTGTATACACGTCTACGAATAAGCCGGGAGGACTTGACACTCAAAGACTTTTGTTTTTGGAGTTGCCTTTCTATAGTTCGTTGAGGGTGATTAGCTCGGAATTGGGGAGAGCGCTCGACTCCTTGATAGTAGCAACGGAACCTCTATGGTTGTCCAGTAGTTTCTCTTTCCCCGTCGATAAATCTGACTCCGCAGATCAACAGAGTCAGATTTATCGACCCTTTGAGTTTTCGCCACGATTGCTATGAATGCACTTGGGCAATCGTTTTTGTGAATTTGAATGAAGGATTGACCTAAATCAGGAGTAAAGGTTGAGGTTTTCAAAGGATTTTGGATTAATTAGGAGGAATTTCGCATTTGTATTGAGAAATTTGGCACCATTGGCGGGAAGTAGGTGCTAGATTATCTTTCGATCAGCTAGATCCATACGTCTAAGATTACACTTGGTGTAGGTGAAGTAGATCAGAGTGTTCTGGCTCCCATGTCTGGGAATACTCTGGAAAAGATGGCTTTTGGCCTTTACAGAGCTAGACAAAAAAAAGTGCAGGAGGAAGTGGAGAGGATATGAACAAATTGAAATTTGATAACTCTAATACCGAGGAGGGTGGATTGTCCCGACGAACAGGATCATTTACTAAGAGATTTTTAGCTATGACTGGTGCTACGGCGCTAGTAGTTGGTGGCGTAGGCTCGGTCTTTATTGGTGCAACAGCTGCATCGGCCGCAACGACGATTAATACTTCAAACTATATAGTTGGTTCGCAAGTTACCGGCTTGTCAGTAGGATTGTCAAATCTAACAGCTGGTAGCAATACAGTTTATACTACGTCATTTGTGGCTACTGACGGAGTCGGAACTGCAGGAACGATCACCCTTAAGCTAACGGGTGGCACTACGGTCCAAGCAATCGCCGCCTCCACTCCTTCGGTTGCGATAACGAGTGGTGGAAATACGGTTGTTGCAACGAGCAGCATTACCTACGCGAGTGGTGTTACTACAGGTGTTACTACAGTAGCCATCAAGCTTCCAGCCGGCGCCTCAATTGCGGCTGGCTCGGCTGTTTCTATGACCTTCACCACGGCCAATGATGCAGCGGGGACATATACTGCAACGCTAGCGGACTCGGTTGATTCCGTTTACGCCACGGCAGCGAATACGTTTACGGTCGCTACTGCCGCCCCCGCCGCGACGACAGATTCATTGTCGAGTCCGGTCTTGGGCGGACCAACCAAACTCACAGTTGGAAACGTGGAGCTGTATTCTACTACGGCCCCGGCTGCTACTACTTCAAGTTGGACCGCAGCGAGTTTCCCGATTGGGACTGTCCTTACTTTAGGATTGCCCAACGGTACTTTCACCTCGACGGCAACTGACTATACGATCACCGTTACTAACTCAGCAGGTACCGTTATAAGTACAACTAACCCAACATCAGCTACTGCTGGTACGAATAATGTTGACTTGGTTGTCAGTACGGCCATTCCAGCTGGCGACTATGTGTCGATTTCGGCTGCAAATGTACTCAATCCGGGGACTGGGACAACCGTTACTCCTACATTGACGCCAGCACCAACCACGGGTACTGACTGGTTGACCGGTGCAGGTGGAGGGGCAGCTCCTACCACAAGCAACGCTACCTTTAGTGCACTGTCTCTTGGTTCTCCAACTGCAGTTACAGCTTTGGCTGTAACGCCAGCTAGCGCAACCACGGGTGCTTCGACCTCCTACTCGGTTGGCTTCAAAGCCGTTTCGGCCCTTTCGACAAGTCAGCTGGTTCACGTAACCTTAGCTAGTGGAACTGTGCTCGGAACAAGTGCTTACTTTGTTGATACGACAGCCGGCACTTCTGGTCCGGCCACTGTAGTTCCAGGTGTTGGTGCGGCCGCAAATACAGGAACGGTTTCGGTGCCAACTGCCGTAACAGCAGGTGATAGTATTTCCATCACGTTGTTGGGCGTAACTAACCCGAGCGCCGCTGGTTCGGATTCCGCGTCTGTCTATACGGATAGTGACACGATTTCAACTTCAGCTAGCTATTCGCTAACCGCAGCTTCGACAACAACCTCGACCCCTACCGTTACGTTGAGCAGTTCCTTGGCAGGTGGAGCGTCGACATATACGATTTCTAATGTTTCGGCTTCCGCAGCATTTCCAGTCGGCGTATCGTCAACAACACCACAGATAGGCCTCTACTTCCCTACAGGAACAGGGTTGCCGACGGCTACTTCTCAGTATACGATCACTGACTTGACTAATTCGAGTGGCACTGGGGCTCCAGCAACGGTTACGGTTGACACCACTGTGGCTGGTGATACGGGTGTGACTTTGACCGTGAGCAAGGCGATCGCACAAGGCGATCAGTTGAAGATCGCGATCTCTAACGTGATCAACCCAGCTGCTGGTACGGACGTGGCCACATTGTCCGGTCTCGTTGCATCGACAGTTTCAGTTGCGCCAACATTTCCAACTACTGCAATGACCTATCCAAACGGCGCGTTCGTTCAGTCTGGTGCTCAGATTGACGTTATTGCCGGCGGAATTGGGTTCGGAATCTCAACCCAAGCTGCTTTTGGACAGCTACAGGCGATGAATCCTGCTTCAGTTGTTACTGGAACATTCCCAACCGCAACGGGTCCAAGGGCTGGTACTTTGATACAGGTTGCTGGCTCTGCTGGTATCTGGGTTGTGGGTACTGATGGTAAGATCTACCAGTTCTCTAGCGCATCGCAGTTTATGGCTGATGGATATTCGCCAATGCAAGTTGTAGAAGTTCCAAGTTCGGGTGGTTTGACCGCAGGTACTGGAGTTCCTCCAACGGCAGCGACCACGATGGCTGACGGTTCGATTCAGAACTTCGGCGGAACGTTCTACGTTTACGATGGTGGTCACGCATTCGGAATTTCTACACAAGCTCAAGCGGCTGCTGTAGAGGCATCGACGGGTTCAACTGTTATTACTGGATCCGGTTCGGCTCCAGCAAGTTCGACTATTGCTGACGGTTCTCTTATCCAGCCAGTAGGCTCAGCTGGAATCTACGTTACCTCTGGAGGCAGTGCCAACCAGTTCAATAGCGGAACACAGTTGAGGGCCAATGGCTACACAGGAATGTATGTAGTTGCGGTTCCTTCGCTAGGATCCGTTACAGTAGCGTAAGTTCTATCAATATATCTAATAGTTAGTTGACCTCAGGGGGGTGTGCGGTTATGTCGCACGCCCCCCTGTTTCTCTATTGGGGTAGAGAAATTTATCACGCGGGTCTCATTGTATGGCGGAGATGTTTGGCGAGTTTTGGCTTCTAAGACGATGCTTTGGTTGTAGTAGTCATGGAGAGCGGATTGGTTTGCCATTGAATAGCCCAGCGTTAGGTAATTGCTCAAATGGATTATTACAGCTACGACAAGGATGATCCTATTGTCTGTCCTTAGTATCACAGGTTCGTTACCTTAGAGGCTGATTTAGATAAGGGCCAAGGCAGCACAGTTGAATCTGTCATGAGATTGACTTAGATTGGCCAGATTGACCTAGGGTTCCCCTCCTAAGGGGGTCAGCTTGTCGGCCTCCCCTCCTCGCACCAAGAGCCTTCTAAGCTTTTTGATCTGTCTTTAGCCCTTAAATGAATCAAAAGTTCCCCCGACCTCGTTCGTCAGTGCAATCTCTCTTACTATCGTTATTTTGTATGATTCTTTCCGATCGCACCATACGCTCTGAGATTGAGGCTGGACGAATAGTAGTTGACCCATTGGGTGAAAATGCAATTCAACCCTCATCTATAGATCTACGTGTCGATCGCTTCTTTCGTATCTTTCGCAACCATGTAGCTAAGGTGATCGACCCACGTGTTGAACAAAAGGATCTAACTGAAGTTATCGAGGTAGATCCCGATGGTCTTTTTATCTTGCATCCAGGTGAATTTGTCCTAGGCTCAACTCTTGAGCGCATTGGAATCCCAGACAACTTAGTAGGCCGCCTGGAAGGAAAATCATCCCTTGGCCGTCTTGGCCTTTTGATTCACTCAACCGCCGGCTTTGTCGATGCTGGCTTTAGTGGCAATATCACCTTGGAACTCTCCAATGTAGCCAATCTCCCAATAACTGTCTATCCAGGTATGAAGATCGGACAGATCAGCTTTCTGGAGATGACAACCCCAGCCCTTATCCCATATGGCTCTAAGAGCCTTGGTTCTAAGTACCAAAATCAAAGCGGCCCAACTCCATCTATGAGCCATAAGAACTTCGAAGAATAACCATCTTCGCCATCGACTGTTATTTTTTTTGGGGGGGTGACTGCGTCAGCCATCTATGAGCCATAAGAACTTCGAAGAATAACCATCTATAGAGTTGGCAGATTTGTTACTTGGTGGTAACATTAGTTTTTGCCTATTTTATGACTGCTCTTTCCTCTAATCTATTTGGATGTTCCACCAATTGGATACTTTTGCCAATTGGTTGTTTCAAACTAAATGGCGACTAAATGACGAAATGAGCACTCGTTAGAATCTTTTGGCACCGATGAAGATCCCTGGAGGCTAGATGCGTCTAATCGTTGGATTAGTAATTACTGTGGCTGCATTGGCCATAGCTCTAAATAGAGCGCTATTTATTATGAAGTTGGTGAGATCTGGAGCTAAAGCCCCAAATCGCTCATCAACCATAGCTTCTCGAATTTCAACTGAACTCACAGAGGTACTTGGTCAACGAAAGCTCCTCGCCAAGACAATCCCAGGAATTGCACACTTCTTTACCTTCTGGGGATTTACCATTTTGATCGCAACGATCATAGAGGCATATGGAGCTCTCTTTCAATCCAACTTCGCCATTCCACTGATTGGCCATGACTCATGGCTTGGCTTTATCGAAGACTTCTTCTCTGTAGCTGTCTTAGTCTCTTTGGTCGTCTTTTCAATAATCAGAGTGATAAATGCACCTAAGAAAAAGGCTAAAGCATCTCGCTTTTATGGATCACATAACTCTGCAGCATGGCTAGTACTGGCGGGAATAGCCCTAGTTGTCATAACCCTATTGGTCTATCGAGCCGCTCAAGTAAATACAGGTGACTTCCCCTATTCCAACTTCGCATTTGCAAGCCACCTAATCGCTAACGCCCTAGCACCCCTGGGCCATTCAGCCAACAGTGCAATTGAGACCATCTTCTTATTGGGTAACATCGCCATCATCATGGGCTTTTTGGTCTTTGTCACCTACTCCAAGCACCTACACATCTTCGTAGCTCCAATCAACATCGCATTCTCTCGACGTCCCAAGGCACTAGGTGCCCTAGATAAGACACCTAACATGGACCCAGAAGAGCTAAGTGAAGACAGCGTCTTTGGCGTAGGCAAGATAGAGGACTTCTCCTGGAAGCAACTGCTAGATCTAGTAACTTGTACAGAATGTGGTAGATGCCAAGAACAGTGTCCCGCCTGGAATACACAAAAGCCCCTCTCTCCCAAACTCCTTATCATGGATCTAAGAGAGCACCTCTTTGAATCCTCCCAGCGCCTATTGACAACCGCTGGAACCACTCAACTTCTTGAAGAACCCAAGATGCTGGTCCCAAGTGTCATAGATCCAGATGTCCTGTGGTCTTGTACCACCTGTGGAGCTTGTGTTGAAGCTTGTCCTGTAGATATAGAACACATCGATGCAATTGTAGATATGCGTCGTTACCAAGTTCTAATGGAGAGCGACTTCCCAAGTGAAGCCCAAGGCATGCTCCGTAACATAGAAAACCAAGGAGACCCATGGGGCCTTGGCTCTTCTCATCGAGGAGATTGGGTATCAGAACTTGACTTTGAAGTCCCAATAATCACCAATGAGATCCCTGAGGATATCGAATACCTCTTTTGGGTTGGCTGTGCTGGAGCACTAGATGAAAGAGCTAGAAAGGTCACCCAATCGATTGCTCGCCTACTTCATAGATCTGGAGTCACCTTTGCAATACTTGCAAAGAAAGAGAGCTGCACCGGTGATCCAGCTCGAAGACTAGGCAACGAATACCTCTATCAAAGCCAAGCAATGACCAACATAGAGACCCTAAATTCAGCCAAAGCCAAAAAGATCATAGCCTCTTGCCCCCACTGCTTTAATTCCTTAGCCAATGAATATCGTGGCCTAGGTGGCAACTACGAAGTCATCCATCACACCCAACTACTCAAAGAGCTAGTAGATGCCAAAGCACTAGTTCCAACCATTACCCAAGATGCCAAAGTAACCTATCACGACCCATGTTACCTAGGTCGCCACAACAACATCTACGAAGAACCAAGAAGTGTCCTTGGATCGCTTCCAGGACTGTCGTCTGTTGAGATGCACAAGCATAAAGAAAAGGGCTTTTGCTGTGGTGCCGGTGGAGCTCGCATGTGGCTAGAAGAAAAGATCGGCAAGAGAGTAAATGTAGAACGCATGGATCAAGCCCTAGAGATGGATCCAGATATGGTATCTACAGCATGCCCCTACTGCATGATCATGCTCGATGACGCAGTCAAGGCCAAGATCGCCGATGGTGGAGCCAAAGAAGGTGTAGAAGTCCTAGATGTAGCCCAGATCCTCGAGAAGTCACTTGAGGCCAACTAGTGTTTCGCTCACGGAGCTTTTGAGTCTTTGACGTTAGTATTTTTTGGCGGAAATTGTGCCTTGGATTTTGCTTAGGTGTTCTGGTTTTTTTGGTAGTGGTGTTTTTGCGGGATGCTACTGAAGGTTTGTCAGATAAAGGCATATGTTGGTGAGCTTTAGTCCTAGGAGGCTCCGCGGGTTGATAGATAGTTACCTTAGGTGAGTGTTGGCTAGAGGCTATATGCGACAAGTCTGGTAATTGCTACCGGGTGATTGGTAAAGGGTTGTTGTCTGGTTTGCAATTTATCAATTTGCCTGAGCGGCAATGGCCATTGAAAACTGTGGTTGTCTCGACCCGGCACTCTTTCAAGGGGAGTTGTAATTAAGTTGATTGAGGATGGGCTATATATCCAAAAGAGACGCCACGAGTGCTCGAGTGGGTTAAACAGCATATGTTTGATGTGGATCAGGGTGTGTCGTATTATCTGAGGTTCAACGGTTGAGTCTCGGTAAATGAGTTTTTATAAAGGAATCTATCCCTGGTGTTGGAACCAGGGATAGATTCCTTGGATTTAAGGTACCTAAAAATAATCGTTTATGCAATGTGCCAAAGTAATTCTTTCAGTGGCGTACATCTAACTGTTCGTAGTGGTTGGTGGAATTGTTGAGATAGTTAGTATCCTGGGGGAAGCGATGCGATTACCGGTGAGACCGTGACGTCTCCACATTGAAGATTCGCGATGGTCCTACCGCCATAGGGATTGATAATAGCTTTAACGACGTTGAATCCGTAGTCATTTGGTGGTGTGACCTCAATCGAAGCGGATGTGGGGCAGCTTGCACTACCATATCCGGTGCCGTCGGAGTAACCAAGGAGAAAATAGGCGGTTTGGCCGCTTTGGAGAGTGACTTTAGTTACAGGTTCTGAAATTACAGATACTGAATTTCCCCGATGTACATAAGTGGGGATGGAGCCGCCAGCGCTATTGAGCATCTCCAGACCGGGATATCCCTGCATGTAACATTCGGTTGATGCTGAATTAGTCATCGAGAAAGATACGCCGATCGATCCTGCCGCCACAGAGGGGCGGCCCTCGGTGATGGTGAGCTGACTTGGTACACATCGTCCGCCCGCGACTCTTACATCTTTCGGTTTGGTAGTGGTAGTGGTTGGTGGAATTGTTGTCGAGGTAGTGGTTGGTGGAATTGTTGTCGAGGTAGTGGTTGGTGGAATTGTTGTGGTCGTCGCGCTTTGGCCGCTTGAGCCACATGCTCCAAGTAAAAGGCCGAGCGATAGAACCGCCCAACAGGTTCCGATTTGTTTGAATAGCCGCACATTCACCTCTTCTTATTTAGCGTGGGGTATGTTTGCTTAATTTGTCTATGAACCTTATACCTTAGGCGTTCCATCGGTTATTCGTTGTAAGGGGCTGCTAGACGAAGGGTAATAGTGGCAGTTCGTTGCTTGGAGATGTACGTAGCGGCAGAAGTTGATCTCCTGGTGCCGTCGGAAACGGTTTTGTACCAACACCTGCTGGAGCCACTGAAGTACTAGGGGATTGAACCTCCAAAGCCTTATTAGACCTGAAGTTACCGTTAGGGGCTTTTCTCGCGTGACCCATTTGTAATGTAGCCTGATTATTGGTTCGGGGTTGGATTAATAGATTAGATAGTTATTTAGGTTTTTTCAATGATAGCTTCGCAGACGCGGTTTGGGTTAGGTGACGGAGACAAATTCATTCGCAGAATTCATAGGGCACCCGAACTGTCAACTTTTCAGCGTTGTCAGCAAGATTCAGATAGACAACCTTTTGTCGCTGCTCTAGAAAGGTATCTATTATTGGCGATGTCTTTGGTAGTTTCACATTTCAACTTCTCAAATCGTACTCCTTTCCTCCGTGGAAGTATCTTCGTGTTAATGGCCATCGAGAGAGGCTTGATTTTTGCGCGTTTCTCTATTGATTTGACATCTAGCTGGTCCATGTGATTGTTATGGGAGTTTTAATTCCATCGAAGGCATGCGTCAATTAGTAGGTAATTGTTTGGATTTTTGTGTTGCTAGCTTTGTTGGTGACTCATTCTCGTTCGGCTGCTGGTAGCTGAACGAGAATATGTGCTTTAAATAAGCTTTGGTAATTCTAGGAAAGTATGAATCAACTAAGCGCTCGTTGGTTTTTGGATGAATGATTTTAGATCAAACTGCAAGCCTATGAGCTTGGTCCGACCTTGTTTTCGATAGGCTAAACCAAGCTTTCATAGCGAACAAGCTATTCGCATAACACTCTGAAATGCTCCAATGAGCCCTTTTAATTTCTTGTAAGGTGTGTTAATCTTCTCATGACATGCTTACACCCGAGGAACTCGCCACTATTGAAGCATTCATGGCGAAGACTGAAAACATCGACAAATATAAGCGGGCGCTGGCAGTTCTCACCCTTGAAGATGGGAGTCCCCTCAACAGGACAGGCCTCTCTGTCAAGCATGTACAGCGAATTCGACGGTCATTCCGCGGCATTGGCACTGAGGCATTCAAGGACAAGCGCCATAACAACGCTCCGGTACTTCTCTCAAAGTCTCAAAGAGATGAAGTGGCAATCATGCTCACGACTACAACTCCCAATGACCACGGCTATAGCAGTTCCCCGTTTTGGTCAACACGGATCCTGGCTACAGTACTCAAGCGCAGATACGGTGTTCTCTATGCCTCTAGGACTAGCTATTACGTTCTGTTTCGGGAAAGTAAGTTCAGCTTCCATCTGCCGGGCAAACAGTACGAGAAGGCTGATCCACAAGCAGTAGCTGAATGGAAAGACGAGCAGCAAGAACGTCTGAAAGAGGCATTCTCTGATCCAGATACGGTGATTCTCTGTGAAGACGAGATGGTTCTCACTCAGGCGACAACTACTCAGAAAGTGTGGATACCGAAAGGAACCACACCAGCTGTAATTGAGACCAATGGAACCAGAAAGAACCGGAGCATCTATGGGTTTTTGAACCTCAAGACAGGCAAGGAGCATGCATTTGCAACAGAGCGCCAGACTATGCATGAAACAGCGGCCATACTGCTGGCGATCCGCAAGATCTACCCAAGAGAGAAGATTCTGCTTATATGGGATGGGGCAGGATGGCACAGAGGGAGCGTCGCTCAAGAGGCAATTAGGGAGCATCACATCGAAGCAGTCCATTTCCCTCCGTATTCTCCGCAACTCAATCCCCAGGAACACGTTTGGAAGCAAGGGCGCTCTGCTGTAACCCACAATCGCTTCATTCCCAAGATTGAACCAGTCACAAAGGAATTAGTCGACTATCTCAACACGACGACATTCCCATACTCTTTGCTTGATTTCAAGGAGCAAGTCAGAGTGTGAGCTCTATAAATTAGATTCTTCGTTTTTGAGACTTTCATCGCTGTAGATGCGTTGTAGCAGCTTTGACTAGTTGTCCCGTCTTGCTTTGCCAGGACATAAAACCGTAATCTCTGTCAGTAATTGACTCGAAGAGTTGAAGGCGCCAATCACATCTATGAGACAAGGCGGTTCTTTGATTCCTTGAAGAAGTCCGGGAAGAGTAGTTACCGTACTTTCATTAGCACAGATGATGACTGCAGACGTGTCGACAAGAGCCGTATTGACGTCGGCGAATCGGGTTAGCCCTTCAAAGCCCGGAGGCAATGCTTCGGCGGAATTATCTAGAATTCGAACGTCGTATCCTAACTCTTTGGCCTGTAGCGCTACCTCTAAACCGAAGCTTCGTCGTAAGGTACTGCTACCAGACTTGTATGCGAGGCCCAGCACGAGTATTGGACCATCTTTGGGACCCTTGGTTTGCACTAAGGCTCTGATTGGCCAGAGTTTCTGTTCGTTATGACTCTCAAGTACCGCTTCAATGACTGGGATCCGGACTTGGTCCTCATGAGCAAGAGTCTCGAGGTAATGTATGTCTCTGGCGAGCGTACCGCCGGCTATTGGACCACCTGGAGTAACATAGGCACGTGGTCCTATTCTCCTGTCCGATTTCAGGGCAGCGGCAACATCCCATGCGTTAGCTCCGTGATGTTCGGCGACACGTGCAATTTCATTTGCGAAGGCCACGGACATCGCCAGAAAACTGTTGAGAGCATGTTTGGATAGCTCAGCCGATTCAACTGACATTGAGACTATCGGTATATCTAATGGAGCTAGGAGCTTTGAAAGTGTGCTTTCGGCCTGCTGCGATGATGTGCCGATGACGATCCGGTCTGCCTCCATAAAGGAAGAGATAGCAGTTCCTAGGCGAAGATTTTCTGGCGAGTAAGCGAAATCAACGTGACGATCTGGTCGGAGCTCTGCAAATCGCTTCTCAATGCGGCTAGTACTGCCGAGCGGAAGTTGCGAGGATATGACGAGTAATGCTTCATTTCGAAGGTGTAGGAGAACTCGGTCGATGATTTCAAATACTGCGTTGACGTCAGCTGAGTCGTCATCTCTAACTGGAGTATCAATGGTAATCCATGCTACATCAGCGGTTTTGATAAGGTCGAAGTCGGAACTAAAGGTGAGATTTCCGCTGGCGACTCCTGTGAGCATTAGGTCCGCTAGACCAGTTTCTTCTAGGGGTAAAACGTTTCGACTTAGGTCGTTGACCCTTGCAAGATCTTCATCTATGGCTAGAACTTGATGGCCGAGACTTGCAAGCGATGCGGAGTAAACGCAACCTAAATGCCAAAGGCCAATGACTGCTACCTTCATGATAATGACCCTGCGCCTTGACTATTAGCAGTCCTAGGACAGCTTAGGTGACTTCCGAGGTGAGCTGGCAATGTGGCTATTTTCCTGAGGTTCATTTGATTGCTCATGAAATGCATTCTTTCGTTTTATGTGAACTCTGTTCGTGCTGCTAAGTGTGTTAGTTGCTATTCATACGCCGACGCGTATTATCGCCTATGGCTAGGGCAATTTGGCTAAAAGGACTGGGAGTAAGTCTATCAATCTTCATGACTGTAACTTCTTTTCTTGCTTTGGGCAACTCTTACCTCCCAGAATGATGAGATCTTAACTTGGCACTCTTGTCATTTCACGAATGGACCCCCTGAAGCTATGTCAAACTTGGTGAAGGCGATAAAAACGTTTCGACTTAGGTCGTTGACTAGAGATTCCATAACTTCGTCCATTCGAACGCTCCTTGGCGCTAGCAAGGTCAATTGGGAGCTTTTAGCAACTGCGACATAGACATTTCATTAATGTCCCCCCTTTTTTTCTTTGGCAGATAGAAAATCGTAGCCCTATGAAGATGAGCTTGTCTAGCTTCTAGCTTCTAGCTATCTTGATATCAACTAGAGATCCCAGTGGTCAAAGGACATTGGAATGGTAGAACGCAAAGCGTTCTGCCATTCCAAGATTGTTTTCCTAGCAATTTTCCACAGAGTTAGGCAATCTTGGTGATTTAGGTCCTCAGTGGGACCCAAATCCTGTATTTGGACGAAGGGGCCATTGTGGTATTATTATCGCAGTTTATGGTCAACACACGGGGACTTGGTTCAAGACGGGTCATGGATCAAGCAGGATCTTATATTCGAGTAGCATCAATCAATCTGATTCAGACTAAGGGTGATGACATGTCAATTCTTAGGTGGTCTCAGGTTGTTAGATGGGATAGATGTTCTGGTGGGTGTTTTAGAGATCTATAGTTGGTAATTGATCGTCACCCAAGGTGCTATTGGAAGAGTCCACGGTTATCCCTATGGCCCAAAGGCAGTGGCTTATTCTGATTTAGAAGCTAACTTTCCACAATTAAATCCGAATAAATCCGAAGTTCCGGTTATGCACTATCCGTCTTGGTGCTCACTCATTTTCGCCGCTAAGCCATTGTGGAGGATCGGAGCCAAGGCGACGAGCAGGAAGTGCCCACTGAAGTGGGGCTCCTTGCACAACAACTGGAGGCGGCAGTCGTAGTGCGTCGCCCCAAGCAGTTCGCTCAATTGGACCAATAGGATCAGGTGGAATTGGTGAGTCACTTGGATCGGAAGGGACCTGCAATGGCCCCGCTTTGATTAGCAAATCGGCCACACGCGCAAGGGAAGTCCGCCATCGGCTACCGGCGCCATCAATCTGGCGCTGCGAGAGACCAGTAATCGCCGCGGCGGCTAACAGATAGCCCGTAGCATGATCGAGCGCCTGCACTGGTAGGGGTGCCGGTCGACTGCCACCAGTCATAAGGCGACCTGCATCGGCGATACCCGAACTCATCTGAACGAGACTGTCGAATCCTCGACGTTGCTGCCAAGGGCCGGTCCACCCGTACGCATCGAGGCTCACGTCGATAAGCCCGGGACAAACGTTCTCACGTACTTCATCTCCGAGTCCAAGGCGATCTAGGGCGTCCGCACGGTAACCGTGAACGACGACATCAGCCGAAGCGAGTAGCTCGAGAAAGTGAGTCCTTCCATCTGGCGTGGATAAATTGAGACGGGCGCAGCGCTTACCTAAGGTGACCTCGGGAACAATCGCGGGCTCATCCCAGTCGGGTGGGTCAATCCTCAGCACCTCGGCGCCCCAGCCCGCGAGCAATCGGGTGGCGACTGGCCCAGCAAGAACTCGAGTGAGGTCGAGCACGCGCAGTCCATCCAGGGGACGTTCTCTGTTTCCAAACAACCTATTGCGCTGGCTAGCCGTTGATGTGCGCCGTGTCCACATCAGTGGTTCGCTGGCAACCGCTCGACCCTGGGGATGTTCCTGCCAATCCATAATTGGTCGCATGACAGCCGCGGCACCGCCCGCACCTATTACAGCGCTCTCCAACTCTTGAGCCGACCAAGTACCGACGGCAGCAGCGACAGCATCGCGGTCTTCTGGAACCTCTAGAACGGTGAGTGCCGCGGTGCGGTGACGAATAGCGTTGGTGTGAAGTCTGATCCAACCATCACAACACTCGTACTCTCCGCCCACTGCGTCCCATGCCGGTAGGAGATTCCATCCCTGTGGTCGGATCGAACCAGCAAACCAGGCCGAGGCCAAGTTTCTATCGACAACCACGCCTGGCGGTGTGTTTCCATCATTCAGGGCCACGAACGAAGCCAACGACGAGCCAGCCACGGCGATCGAAGCTTGTGCTAAGTCGCTCACGGCAAATACCGAGGGCAATGAACCTCCATCCAACAACGTCACAGGAGAAAACGGCACCGGGGAGCCAAGCGCCGCCTGAAAACTAGCGATGAATTTGAGGGCAGTGTCCGTCATGTCATTACTCCTTCTCGCATCATGCGAACTTGCAAGGACTCCTTGGGTGGATTCAACTAGATAGCACAACAACTGCGATTATTTTCTCATCTGGAATCTTATAACCCAGAGTCTTTCTAGATCTCCAATTGAGGCTTCTTTGGATCATTTTCAAGGCATCGCCTGAGTAGTTTTTCAAGTCAGCTTCCTGTTAGCAGATACTTGGCGAAATGGCCGGTTGATGTTCTTGATTGGTCTTCTTGGTCGAACCTCTTGGCCAAGGCGAATGTGGATCGACCAAAAATATGGTACCTCTGTCACTAAAGAGAAGTTTTTATGGCTAGCCAACTGCGATCCCAACTCCCAAGTGATGGATTTCATGACTTCCAAAGAAAACCTCTGGATTGCCTTTGGTCATCGCTTTCTCGAGCGCCGCTGGACCGTGGTCATCTGGGGTGCTACAAAAAGATATAGCACCTTCAGCGTTCAATAAGAGCTAGGGTCCAAGGGGCGGGCGCAACGATTGGGTGAAATTTAGCCGAATGCGAGAGTAGAATGCGAGGCAAATACGCATTGGAGCCCCCATATTGTCAATGCACGATTCACTTTTTACGACTAAATTCGATGGAACTAGTACTGCTTGGGACGTGGTAGAGGGTCTCGATCTCAGCAACCTTTCTGCCATCGTCACCGGTGCTTCTTCTGGTATCGGAGTCGAGACCGCTCGCGCACTTGTTGGTGCTGGCGCCGAAGTAACGTTAGCAGTACGCAACATCAGCGCGGGTTCAGCCGTAGCTGACAACATAGTGAGATCGACTGGTAACGACTGCGTAAGGGTAGTTTCGCTGGACCTGGCCGACAGTGCCTCGATAGCTAGTTTTCTCGATCGCTGGAATGGCCCATTGCATCTGCTTATCAACAATGCCGGTATCATCCCAAGTACGCTGCTCCGAACGCCAGAGGGCTGGGAGCTGCAATTTGCTACCAATTATCTTGGTCACTTCGCCTTAAGCTGCGGCTTGCATGATGCCCTAGCCCCAGTTTCGACGTGCGTCATGAATGAAAGAGGTTGTAAATCATGTAGAAGCTGATAACAATCACACTGCAATGCTACATAGATGATGGAGGTAGGCCCTCCGGGATCGCCTTTTGGGAGGAGATTCCAAACCACCGTACGGGGCATTAGCTAAAGACTGTTGTCCAAAGCGGTACGGAAAAGTTAGAGCAATGACTCTTTCAGGTATGAGTTAAGAAGACGAGTGAAAACAAACCACTGACGAAGCGTTCGAAATTGGTATGGATGATGTCGAAACCGAGGGACGTCGAACTTTCGGGACAACTTGGAGACTAACCCAATTAGTGCTCCTTGGGCATCCGGCGTGTAGGTGGCGTGAGCTTAACATCAGGCGTTTATGTGGAACATGAGAACCCAGTCCTAGACGTTCTTGGCTAAGCCCACATGGGCTAAGCCCAAAGATGAGGAAAAACCTACAAGTTGCAGATCAACAAGAGGGAAAGTACCAAATGCCTATGGATTGGGGGCGGACCATCCCGTAGTAGCTACGAAGTCCTTGTAATGAGGATGGAGCCAAGGGGATGGAGTGAACAGGAAATGCAAATGAACAACTTCTCAAGGTAAAAGTTGAGGGGGAGGGATCAAATGACAAGACCACGACAAGAAAAAGCTTTTGATATCGACAAGTACGTCGTACTTAAAGCATACAAAGAGGCAAAAGCCAATCGAGGAGCACCAGGGATTGATAAGCAGTCCATCTCAGTCTTTGAGATGGATCTAAAGAACAATCTCTACCAACTCTGGAATCGAATGGCTTCTGGAAGTTATTTTCCAGCGGCAACTAGATATGTCGAGATAGACAAGTCAGATGGCGGTAAAAGAATCCTAGGTATTCCAACCGTCAAAGATCGCATCGCCCAAGGGGTAGCTAAAGCCTACATAGAGCCAAGATTGGAAGAGGTCTTCCACGAAGACTCCTATGGTTACAGGCCGAATCGCTCAGCCCATGATGCCATTGAAAAAGCACGCAAGAGATGTTGGAAGTACGATTGGGTCATTGATCTAGATATCAAGGCCTTCTTCGACACAATAGATCATGAACTGCTGCTAAAAGCTGTCTCTATGCACGTATCAGAGCCATGGATAATTCTCTACATCAAACGTTGGTTGAAAGCTCCAATGCAAAACAAAGATGGACAACTAATAGATCGAGAGCAAGGATTACCCCAAGGCGGGGTGATTTCTCCGATTTTGGCGAATCTGTTCTTACATTACGCTTTTGACAAATGGATGGTAAAGAACTTCCCGGATGCCCCGTTTGAACGATACGCGGATGACCTTTTGGTACATGTGAAAACAAAGAAACGAGCCGAAGAGATCCTAGAGGCTATAGGTCAGAGAATGACGCAGGTCAAGTTGGAGTTACATCCACAAAAGACCAAAATCGTCTATTGTAAGGACTCCAACCGTAAAGGAGAGTTCGAACAAATACGCTTTGACTTTCTAGGATTTACCTTTGCACCACGCTACGCCCGCAATAAGTTCAAGCAGCAGTTTAACAACTTCCTGCCAGCGGCTTCAGATAAAGCGGTAGAAGAAATGGGCAGAGAACTTAGGCGGTTTCGTATTCACCTCCAAACAGGCCAAACCATAGCCGAACTCGCCAGGCTTTACAACCCGGTGATCTTAGGCTGGATCAACTACTATGGACGCTTCTACAAATCCAGATTAGGCCAACTCCTCCGTCGTATCAATATCTATTTGATTAGATGGGCACGCAAAAAGTACAGGCGACTTAGCATACGAGCAAATGCTTGGAAATACCTATCTCAAATAGCCGAACGTGAACCCAATCTTTGGGCTCACTGGTCATTTGGGGTAATACCAAAAGTCGGTTCGCTAGGAGCCGTGTGAATTGAGAGGTTCACGCACGGTTCTGTGAGAGCGGGGAGGGGAAGTTCCTCCCCGCCACTCGACGTGCGTCATGAATGAAAGAGGTTGTAAATCATGTAGAAGCTGATAACAATCACACTGCAATGCTACATAGATGATGGAGGTAGGCCCTCCGGGATCGCCTTTTGGGAGGAGATTCCAAACCACCGTACGGGGCATTAGCTAAAGACTGTTGTCCAAAGCGGTACGGAAAAGTTAGAGCAATGACTCTTTCAGGTATGAGTTAAGAAGACGAGTGAAAACAAACCACTGACGAAGCGTTCGAAATTGGTATGGATGATGTCGAAACCGAGGGACGTCGAACTTTCGGGACAACTTGGAGACTAACCCAATTAGTGCTCCTTGGGCATCCGGCGTGTAGGTGGCGTGAGCTTAACATCAGGCGTTTATGTGGAACATGAGAACCCAGTCCTAGACGTTCTTGGCTAAGCCCACATGGGCTAAGCCCAAAGATGAGGAAAAACCTACAAGTTGCAGATCAACAAGAGGGAAAGTACCAAATGCCTATGGATTGGGGGCGGACCATCCCGTAGTAGCTACGAAGTCCTTGTAATGAGGATGTAAGCCAAAGAGATGGAGTAAACAGCAGATCTAGTTGTAATTGGCAAATGAACAACTTCTCAAGGTAAAAGTTGAGGGGGAGGGATCAAATGACAAGACCACGACAAGAAAAAGCTTTTGACAAAAGACAAGTACGTCGTACTTAAAGCATACAAAGAGGCAAAAGCCAATCGAGGAGCACCAGGGATTGATAAGCAGTCCATCTCAGTCTTTGAGATGGATCTAAAGAACAATCTCTACCAACTCTGGAATCGAATGGCTTCTGGAAGTTATTTTCCAGCGGCAACTAGATATGTCGAGATAGACAAGTCAGATGGCGGTAAAAGAATCCTAGGTATTCCAACCGTCAAAGATCGCATCGCCCAAGGGGTAGCTAAAGCCTACATAGAGCCAAGATTGGAAGAGGTCTTCCACGAAGACTCCTATGGTTACAGGCCGAATCGCTCAGCCCATGATGCCATTGAAAAAGCACGCAAGAGATGTTGGAAGTACGATTGGGTCATTGATCTAGATATCAAGGCCTTCTTCGACACAATAGATCATGAACTGCTGCTAAAAGCTGTCTCTATGCACGTATCAGAGCCATGGATAATTCTCTACATCAAACGTTGGTTGAAAGCTCCAATGCAAAACAAAGATGGACAACTAATAGATCGAGAGCAAGGATTACCCCAAGGCGGGGTGATTTCTCCGATTTTGGCGAATCTGTTCTTACATTACGCTTTTGACAAATGGATGGTAAAGAACTTACCCTATGCCCCGTTTGAACGATACGCGGATGACCTTTTGGTACATGTGAAAACAAAGAAACGAGCCGAAGAGATCCTAGAGGCTATAGGTCAGAGAATGACGCAGGTCAAGTTGGAGTTACATCCACAAAAGACCAAAATCGTCTATTGTAAGGACTCCAACCGTAAAGGAGAGTTCGAACAAATACGCTTTGACTTTCTAGGATTTACCTTTGCACCACGCTACGCCCGCAATAAGTTCAAGCAGCAGTTTAACAACTTCCTGCCAGCGGCTTCAGATAAAGCGGTAGAAGAAATGGGCAGAGAACTTAGGCGGTTTCGTATTCACCTCCAAACAGGCCAAACCATAGCCGAACTCGCCAGGCTTTACAACCCGGTGATCTTAGGCTGGATCAACTACTATGGACGCTTCTACAAATCCAGATTAGGCCAACTCCTCCGTCGTATCAATATCTATTTGATTAGATGGGCACGCAAAAAGTACAGGCGACTTAGCATACGAGCAAATGCTTGGAAATACCTATCTCAAATAGCCGAACGTGAACCCAATCTTTGGGCTCACTGGTCATTTGGGGTAATACCAAAAGTCGGTTCGCTAGGAGCCGTGTGAATTGAGAGGTTCACGCACGGTTCTGTGAGAGCGGGGAGGGGAAGTTCCTCCCCGCCACTCGACGTGCGTCATGAATGAAAGAGGTTGTAAATCATGTAGAAGCTGATAACAATCACACTGCAATGCTACATAGATGATGGAGGTAGGCCCTCCGGGATCGCCTTTTGGGAGGAGATTCCAAACCACCGTACGGGGCATTAGCTAAAGACTGTTGTCCAAAGCGGTACGGAAAAGTTAGAGCAATGACTCTTTCAGGTATGAGTTAAGAAGACGAGTGAAAACAAACCACTGACGAAGCGTTCGAAATTGGTATGGATGATGTCGAAACCGAGGGACGTCGAACTTTCGGGACAACTTGGAGACTAACCCAATTAGTGCTCCTTGGGCATCCGGCGTGTAGGTGGCGTGAGCTTAACATCAGGCGTTTATGTGGAACATGAGAACCCAGTCCTAGACGTTCTTGGCTAAGCCCACATGGGCTAAGCCCAAAGATGAGGAAAAACCTACAAGTTGCAGATCAACAAGAGGGAAAGTACCAAATGCCTATGGATTGGGGGCGGACCATCCCGTAGTAGCTACGAAGTCCTTGTAATGAGGATGTAAGCCAAAGAGATGGAGTAAACAGCAGATCTAGTTGTAATTGGCAAATGAACAACTTCTCAAGGTAAAAGTTGAGGGGGAGGGATCAAATGACAAGACCACGACAAGAAAAAGCTTTTGATATCGACAAGTACGTCGTACTTAAAGCATACAAAGAGGCAAAAGCCAATCGAGGAGCACCAGGGATTGATAAGCAGTCCATCTCAGTCTTTGAGATGGATCTAAAGAACAATCTCTACCAACTCTGGAATCGAATGGCTTCTGGAAGTTATTTTCCAGCGGCAACTAGATATGTCGAGATAGACAAGTCAGATGGCGGTAAAAGAATCCTAGGTATTCCAACCGTCAAAGATCGCATCGCCCAAGGGGTAGCTAAAGCCTACATAGAGCCAAGATTGGAAGAGGTCTTCCACGAAGACTCCTATGGTTACAGGCCGAATCGCTCAGCCCATGATGCCATTGAAAAAGCACGCAAGAGATGTTGGAAGTACGATTGGGTCATTGATCTAGATATCAAGGCCTTCTTCGACACAATAGATCATGAACTGCTGCTAAAAGCTGTCTCTATGCACGTATCAGAGCCATGGATAATTCTCTACATCAAACGTTGGTTGAAAGCTCCAATGCAAAACAAAGATGGACAACTAATAGATCGAGAGCAAGGATTACCCCAAGGCGGGGTGATTTCTCCGATTTTGGCGAATCTGTTCTTACATTACGCTTTTGACAAATGGATGGTAAAGAACTTACCCTATGCCCCGTTTGAACGATACGCGGATGACCTTTTGGTACATGTGAAAACAAAGAAACGAGCCGAAGAGATCCTAGAGGCTATAGGTCAGAGAATGACGCAGGTCAAGTTGGAGTTACATCCACAAAAGACCAAAATCGTCTATTGTAAGGACTCCAACCGTAAAGGAGAGTTCGAACAAATACGCTTTGACTTTCTAGGATTTACCTTTGCACCACGCTACGCCCGCAATAAGTTCAAGCAGCAGTTTAACAACTTCCTGCCAGCGGCTTCAGATAAAGCGGTAGAAGAAATGGGCAGAGAACTTAGGCGGTTTCGTATTCACCTCCAAACAGGCCAAACCATAGCCGAACTCGCCAGGCTTTACAACCCGGTGATCTTAGGCTGGATCAACTACTATGGACGCTTCTACAAATCCAGATTAGGCCAACTCCTCCGTCGTATCAATATCTATTTGATTAGATGGGCACGCAAAAAGTACAGGCGACTTAGCATACGAGCAAATGCTTGGAAATACCTATCTCAAATAGCCGAACGTGAACCCAATCTTTGGGCTCACTGGTCATTTGGGGTAATACCAAAAGTCGGTTCGCTAGGAGCCGTGTGAATTGAGAGGTTCACGCACGGTTCTGTGAGAGCGGGGAGGGGAAGTTCCTCCCCGCCACTCGACTGAATTCCCCCCAAGAGCCCTTTTAAGCCCCCTTTTAGCCCCTATTTGGGGGTAACCCCTATTTGGAGATGCTGGTAGATGAAGTTCGGTTTTCTCAAGTGGCCGATGTAGTGCCCTAAGCTGAGAGTTAGCTGCGAATATTGACCTACAAGGTAATTCATCTGGTATACTTGTTATATGTTCATTCGCGAGAAGACCACTAAGAATAAGGCAACTGGAACTAAATATATAAAGCATCAGTTAGTTAGGTCTTATCGCGAAGGAGATAAAGTACGCCAAGAGATAGTTATGGATCTAGGACGACTTGAGATCGATCCTAAGGACTACAAGAAGCTAGCTCAGATATTGACGATGAGACTAGCTGGCTCTGAGTCTTTGTTTGAAGGTGATCTAGAACTAAAGTCAATCGCCGATAAAGTTCTATCTAGCTTTTCTGTTACTCAAACACTTCGCTCTGATCGTGAAGTAATCACAAAAGATGCCGAGTTCCTAAATGTCAATACATCATCTCTAGAGGCATCTGATATTAGGCGCTTAGGTCCTGAACTAATAGCTAGTAGCTTCTATGACAGATTGAAGATCAAAGAGCAACTACTACGGTGTGGCCTTAGTGAAAAAGAGACAGCAATTGCTAAAGCTGTAATATGTGCTCGTTTGGTTGCTCCTTCTTCTGATCTTGAAACACATCGCTTCCTAAAAGAGGACTCTGCACTCTATGAATTGGTAGACCAAGACCTTAGCAATATCGGTAAAGATGCTATTTATGAGATAGCTGATGCTATCTACGAAGCCAAAGACTCAATCGAGATGGCACTTATCAAAGCCGAGAATGAGCTTTACCCAACTAATAAGCGTCTCTTTTTATTTGATCTTACCAATGCCTATTTTGAGGGACGAACACTTGGTAATGATCTAGCCCAATATGGCCACTCCAAAGAGAAGCGCTTCGACTGTACTTTAGTAAGTCTTGCCCTTTTGGTGGATGATCGTGGACTACCGATCTATAGCCACATATATCCCGGTAATCAGTCAGAGCCTGAAACCCTTGGTGATGTCTTATCTAGTATCTCTAGTCACCTAAGACAGGGACTCTTTAGCGAAGATCTCCCAACGGTTATCATGGATAGAGGGATAGCAACTTATGACAACATCGCACTGATTGAGTCCTATGGTCTTAGCTATCTGGTAATTACACGCGCTAATGCAGCTAGACACTATCTAGCTGAACTACGCCAAGGAAAAGATACCTTCTTAGAGATCAAGAACTCCTCCAATGAGAGCATCTACATCAAAGAACTGGGTGATGACCTGGGTGGTGAGATGGATGACAAGGGAGAAGCTGCCGAGGCGGGTGCTGACCTGGGTGCCGAGGGAGAAGCTGCTGAGTCGGGTGCCGAGGGAGAAGCTGCTGAGTCGGGTGCCGAGGGAGAAGCTGCTGAGTCGGGTGCCGAGGGAGAAGCTGCTGAGTCGGGTGCCGAGGGAGAAGCTGCTGAGTCGGGTGCCGAGGGAGAAGCTGCTGAGTCGGGTGCCGAGGGAGAAGCTGCTGAGTCGGGTGCCGAGGGAGAAGCTGCTGAGTCGGGTGGTAACCTGGGTGCTGAGGTGGATTCTGAGCAAATAGTTGTTCATCTACAAGGCAGTGAGTCGATGGGCATCGAGTCGATGGGCAGTGAGTCGATGCGTGTTGATTTCATCGATGCTGGATCACTCAGCGCTCATCCACAAGCTAACCATTCACTTGGCGGCGAGTCCCTCGGTATCGATTCGATGGATACTGCTCCACAAGTTGGCGGTCCACAGGCCAAGCACTCCCAGAGCAATGAACCCCAAGCCAACCATTCCAATAGAGCTCAACCATACGCAAGTGACTCCATGGACAACAAGATAAAGCAGATCCTATGTATCTCAGAGCGTCGCAGGGATAAAGAAGAGGCAATTGCTATAGGTATGCAAACTAAGTTCCAGAGTGCATTTGACAAACTAGCTGACTCAGTTAAGCGTGGTCAATATTCCAATGCCACAACTGTGGCTTCAAGAATAGGAAAGCTAAAGCAAGAGCATCGCTCTATTGCACGTCGCTATGAGATAGATGCCATAACTGGCGATGACCAAAAAGTCAAAGAGCTGGTTTTGACTGAGAAACCAAAAGTAAAAGAAGCAGCTGAGACTCTCTATGGTGCATATGTGATTGAGACCAATAGGAACGATCTAGAACCAGAAGAGATCTGGAAGCTCTATATGACCCTAACAAAGGTAGAGGATGCATTCAAAGCCCTAAAGAGCAATCTAGGGATGAGACCGATCTATCACCAACTAGCTAGTCGTACCGCTGCTCATCTATTTATCTCAGTAGTTGCTTATCACCTCTATGGAGCAATTGCACTTAGCTTATCTCAAGCCGGTGACAAAAGAAGTGTTCACGGCATTCTTGCTCAAGTGTCTACCCATAGCCGCTTGAACGTAACGATGTTAGATGATAACAAACGTCTACATAACCTTCGTATCTCCTCTACTCCAAACTCTACCCAAAAAGAGATCTACTCTATTCTTGGAGTAGTAGATACCCTAGCTCGAACCAAGAAGGTGATTGCTCAACTGTAGTGCCCAAATCCAGACACCAATATGGTCATGAACTGGGCTTTCATGGGGTGGTTGTCGAGTGGCGGGGAGGAACTTCCCCTCCCCGCTCTCACAGAACCGTGCGTGAACCTCTCAATTCACACGGCTCCTAGCGAACCGACTTTTGGTATTACCCCAAATGACCAGTGAGCCCAAAGATTGGGTTCACGTTCGGCTATTTGAGATAGGTATTTCCAAGCATTTGCTCGTATGCTAAGTCGCCTGTACTTTTTGCGTGCCCATCTAATCAAATAGATATTGATACGACGGAGGAGTTGGCCTAATCTGGATTTGTAGAAGCGTCCATAGTAGTTGATCCAGCCTAAGATCACCGGGTTGTAAAGCCTGGCGAGTTCGGCTATGGTTTGGCCTGTTTGGAGGTGAATACGAAACCGCCTAAGTTCTCTGCCCATTTCTTCTACCGCTTTATCTGAAGCCGCTGGCAGGAAGTTGTTAAACTGCTGCTTGAACTTATTGCGGGCGTAGCGTGGTGCAAAGGTAAATCCTAGAAAGTCAAAGCGTATTTGTTCGAACTCTCCTTTACGGTTGGAGTCCTTACAATAGACGATTTTGGTCTTTTGTGGATGTAACTCCAACTTGACCTGCGTCATTCTCTGACCTATAGCCTCTAGGATCTCTTCGGCTCGTTTCTTTGTTTCCACATGTACCAAAAGGTCATCCGCGTATCGTTCAAACGGGGCATAGGGTAAGTTCTTTACCATCCATTTGTCAAAAGCGTAATGTAAGAACAGATTCGCCAAAATCGGAGAAATCACCCCGCCTTGGGGTAATCCTTGCTCTCGATCTATTAGTTGTCCATCTTTGTTTTGCATTGGAGCTTTCAACCAACGTTTGATGTAGAGAATTATCCATGGCTCTGATACGTGCATAGAGACAGCTTTTAGCAGCAGTTCATGATCTATTGTGTCGAAGAAGGCCTTGATATCTAGATCAATGACCCAATCGTACTTCCAACATCTCTTGCGTGCTTTTTCAATGGCATCATGGGCTGAGCGATTCGGCCTGTAACCATAGGAGTCTTCGTGGAAGACCTCTTCCAATCTTGGCTCTATGTAGGCTTTAGCTACCCCTTGGGCGATGCGATCTTTGACGGTTGGAATACCTAGGATTCTTTTACCGCCATCTGACTTGTCTATCTCGACATATCTAGTTGCCGCTGGAAAATAACTTCCAGAAGCCATTCGATTCCAGAGTTGGTAGAGATTGTTCTTTAGATCCATCTCAAAGACTGAGATGGACTGCTTATCAATCCCTGGTGCTCCTCGATTGGCTTTTGCCTCTTTGTATGCTTTAAGTACGACGTACTTGTCTTTTGTCAAAAGCTTTTTCTTGTCGTGGTCTTGACATTTGATCCCTCCCCCTCAACTTTTACCTTGAGAAGTTGTTCATTTGCCAATTACAACTAGATCTGCTGTTTACTCCATCTCTTTGGCTTACATCCTCATTACAAGGACTTCGTAGCTACTACGGGATGGTCCGCCCCCAATCCATAGGCATTTGGTACTTTCCCTCTTGTTGATCTGCAACTTGTAGGTTTTTCCTCATCTTTGGGCTTAGCCCATGTGGGCTTAGCCAAGAACGTCTAGGACTGGGTTCTCATGTTCCACATAAACGCCTGATGTTAAGCTCACGCCACCTACACGCCGGATGCCCAAGGAGCACTAATTGGGTTAGTCTCCAAGTTGTCCCGAAAGTTCGACGTCCCTCGGTTTCGACATCATCCATACCAATTTCGAACGCTTCGTCAGTGGTTTGTTTTCACTCGTCTTCTTAACTCATACCTGAAAGAGTCATTGCTCTAACTTTTCCGTACCGCTTTGGACAACAGTCTTTAGCTAATGCCCCGTACGGTGGTTTGGAATCTCCTCCCAAAAGGCGATCCCGGAGGGCCTACCTCCATCATCTATGTAGCATTGCAGTGTGATTGTTATCAGCTTCTACATGATTTACAACCTCTTTCATTCATGACGCACGCCGAAAGTAGGGCTAGCCAAGGGCGCTCGTGCTCAGGGTGACGCACGTATTGTCTCGCTGAGCTCTGGTGGTCACATGCGTTCACCGGTTGTATTTGACGATATCCAGTTTGAACGTCGCGACTATGATCCGCAAGTTGCCTACGCTCAGTCTAAAACGGCGGACTCGCTCTTTGTGGTCGAAGCTACACGCCAGTGGAAAGCAGATGGCATTGTAGCTAATGCCGTCAATCCTGGTGGTGTTGCTAGCGGGTTGCAAAGGGATTTCACGCAGAAGCAAAGGGATTACTTGGCAGAAGCAAAGCAGCGGGTGTCTTTGTCTACAAGACTGCCGAGCAAGGGGCAGCTACCACCCTTGTTGCAGCTGTGAGCCATGAATTTTCTCAAACTGGAGGCCATTACCTTAGTGACTGCAACGAAGCACCGACAGTCCCTAACGACAGCGATTTGTTTGCTAATGGTAACGCTGTAAAGGAGTGGGCGATTGACCCATCAACCGCACGGAGGCTGTGGATGGTGTCGCTTTCTCTTCTCGACCAACCTGTTCAATAGCGTTCATGAATATCCTCGGCGAACTGGCCCTTTAGATTCGATACGCCAGCTTTGGTAAGGAAACGATCAGTTTGGGATATCGCAAAAGAAATGGGGTGTTCTCACTTAGGGTATCGATGTAATGTTACCTGGACAAGCTAGTGATTGAAAAACCTGATATCTGGATACCACGAAAAGGTGCCTTGTGTGCAAATGAGGCTGAGGATATCTGACATGAAATTTTATCACGTGCTTTAATGAGCTAGATAACCAGATCCTTGAGCAGATCCCTAGGTAGATCTCATTCTAGAGAGTCAAGAGAGATAAAGAAGGCAAATGGTGGATGAGATTCATATCGACTTTAGCTCATCTCAATGCTCTTTTCGAAATACAGGGCAATACCAAACGGCCTAAAGCATCAAAACTCACTTACAAAGCCCAAGGTTTTAAGGAGACATTGTTTCCTGGTGAGATTGTTTCCTGGTGAGATTGTGGCTCGAGAAATTGTGCTTCCCATGGAGATAGCTAATCGACTTTGGCTGGACATCGTAGACTTTTGGGTAATGCAAGTTTTGATGGCCATTGAGAGCTATAACCGAGCGCCACCAGCCTGACATGGATCGCCTTAGCCCGGACCTTAGCCTTAGACTTGTCAACGGCTTCCTCAATTACGCCAGCGTACTTATCGGTGGCCTTAGGACGCCTCTCATATTGACCCTGTCGTATCAGTTGTCCGGCATTTCGTGCTTGAACATACTTCCCTACGGTATTAGGAGAACAGCCAACGAACTGCGCTGCTCCGTTATACGATCTAAAAAGATCGTAAGCCTCAATAATTTCCATGGATTCTTTGCTATCCTTCACTTTGGGCCCTTTCTTGGCATTAGGAGTGGTATAAATCCATAATGCCCCAAGATAAGGGCCTTCATTCTTCTTTTTTCTCAAAAAGTGATAGCCAGACCGCCTTTGCATGCCCACTCTCGGGTCCAGGAGACCCGAGAGTGGGCCGTCACGCTAGGCGGTCATCCTGTATGCAATTTTCGTGGCTATATTCATTCATGCCAAATGGCCATATTCATGCATTTTGTAATGGCCGTTGACAAACTGAGCGACTAATGCCGTTGTGAATGGTTGACTTTTTCACCCGATGCCAATACGCCTAGTTGATTTTCAGTTGATTTATTGGCCACTGATGTGAATCGGCCAAAAGTTTGTAGTAGCGGAAATCGAGCATATTAATAGTTGCATATTAATAAAGAGACCACCTTCGTATTTGATACGCAAGAGGATTGCTTAGGGACTGCGTCCGCCAGAGGCTAATTCGTAGGTCGTAATTTTAGAGTTGAATAGCTATTTCCTTGCAGGGCCATCTTGTTTAGGGGGCCAACCGTTTCACTTATCCATCCGAACGGTGCGCCACTTGTTTTTTTTTGCGAAGGGAAAAACTTTGAAAGAGACCGAGTCCTAGCGTTCAGGGAGATTAAAGTATTTTATTTGCTGATTACCAAGCTTTACCTTTAGATCGAATTAGCTGTTATGGTTTTTGAACTATGAGGGGTTGGGCCACATGAGATTGGTCGGGGGATTGCGCATAGGTTTGGCAAAGAGAAAGCCTTGTGCGAGAGTGGCACCGTTTTTGGCAACGAAAGCGAACTCTTCCTTTGTCTCAATACCTTCGGCTACGACCTCGATCCCCTGCTCTCTGGCAGCAGTTGCTAAGCCGCGGAAGATCGACTGTTTCAGTGGATTGCGGTCAATATCAATGATAATTTCGCGATCGACCTTGATGATGTCGGGCGAGAGGTCAATTAATGTATTGAGACCTGCATATCCACTACCTACGTCATCTAGTGCCACTTTGAAGCCGTTGTGACGGTAGTAGTCGAAGATACGACCAAGGTGGTCCATGTCTTCGATGCGTTCGGTCTCGGTTACCTCAAAGACGATTCGACTGGGGTCAAAGTTTGCCTCATCAGCTATCTCTAGGGTGGTGCGCAGACACTGACGCGGATCATAGATTGCATTGGGAAGAAAGTTGATGAAGATGCGACCTGGAAGTTCCAGTTCTGCGGCTGTGCGAATGGCGGTTTCTCGAGCAAGGCGATCCAGGAAAAACACGGCATCGTTGGCTCGCGCGTATTCAAAGAGCACCGTGGGTGAGATGATTTCTCCTGTCTCGTTTCGTCCTCGAGATAGTGCCTCAAAGCCATGTAATTGTTGACTTGCTATCTCCACCACGGGCTGAAAGTGAGTCTCAATTCTTTTGTTCTCGAGACATTTGCGCACTTCTGGATGTCCCATAGAGCGTCGGTATTTATCGAGACTCTGGACACCTCGCATGACATCAAAGGTGACTTCTTCACCAGAACGAAGGGTGAGGAGTTGAATCTCGCGTTGCTGAAAGTCTGAGAGGTTCGCCTGACATGCGAGAAACTGTAGCGCTGTAACTGAATCTGCACCACTGTGTTTTAGTGAGAGGCCGTTAACTTCAAAATCAAAGCCGCCACGGCGCATTGACTCTTCTAAGAGTATTAGTAACTCCATCGATGGGACCGAGAGTAAGACTCGATCAAATTCTTGTTGTTCTGGCACGCAGAAGGTACCGCATTCTCTACATGGCACGCTATTTAATCCATTTCTACGATGGAGCCGGTCGAGCTTCAACTATTTTTTTATCGACCAGATCCCAAAGTTAGTTAAGTATCCTTGCTGAATCTTGCTCTTTTGCTCGGTTGTCTTGCTATTAATGCGAATGCTCACCTTGGCCAAACCTCCTAGCCAGGACTCTGCTGAGTCTGAGTTTTAGCAGCTTTTATTTTTTTGACAATAGGATTGGAAACTAATTGGCTTCGAACTCATCGACAAGGGATCGCTTGGTGTTTTTGGTTGGGAAAGAAGTTGGAGCCTTCAAGCTGTGGAATTATTTGGGTAATGATCAGAAAATTTACCCGGTTGGAGCTGTGGGTTGAGGCGAGGTTGGTTGTGTTATTTCAAGTGAATTTATGTCACCTCTAATTTGGAGATTAATTTGGAAAACGCAGGCTGTAGAGAACTGATGGAAGGTAGGAGTGAGCAAGATTAAGACTTTCAAGCGACCATTGGGTGCAATTTTGAACCATTGATGATGTCGGCGACAGATTTTGTGGGAGCCGACACGGCTTATGCAATACCATTTATGTGGCAGGGTCGCAGTCGTCGTGAATGAAATTAGATCGACCTAAGTCGACGTGGCGATCCGTTATGGGGGCTAGTAACTCGATATAGCTGATCTCATAACTCCAAGGATGTGGCACCTTTTGATTTTTGGCAGCGCGATAGAGATTGTGGAGCTCGTGGACAGAAAAAGTTTTTATTGAATTGGAAACCACCAAGATCTTCAAATTCCCATTGTGCCTATTTGGCGAGAATGTTTTTGCTTTTGGGCCTTCACTCTATTATTTCGAGTTATCCCTGCTCATCCCAAGGTGTCGGATCGATAGCTGGTTGAGGTTCTTTCGCAAGCAGACAGCGTCCTTTGATTGAGGCTCATCCCTGTGTCTTTATCTCGAGCAACTTAATTGTGTAAGGCACGGGTTCCGGTGATTCTTGGAGCTTGCCTTGCAAGGCCAGCACATGGACTAGGTCATTTGTGGGGATATGGTTAGTGTGTGCTTTATCAATATGTCCCAGACACTGTCAATCTCCTTTGAAAAACGCCCCCATCACCAGTGCTCCTAGAGTTTTTTAGGCCGTCATGGTTATCTGCGCAAAAGAGGGTTGGGATAGTTAATTCAAAAATAGCCATTGAGCGTGACCCCCAATGATTTTACGCTATCTCTGTTTCTATGACCGTCATTAGACCGCCATCTACGAAGATAGATGCCCCGCTCTCGATTTGATTCACCTGGGCCTGATTCACCTGGGCCTGATTCACCTGGGCCTGATTCACCTGGGCCGACAAGGTCTCATGAAGCTCAATATGAACTTGGGAGCGCTGGATCACAAGTAGTGAACCTTGGTTTATCTATAGAGAGATTGGTCACCGTCAATTTGGAAGTTTGCCTATCAGTTACGGTCAAATAGGGATAATCATGGCCAAATGAGGCCACTGGATTACTCGCCATTGGACCGATAGCGAACTTGGCAGGCAACATCAAAGTTGATTCGTTGCTTTTTGGAGTTGTACCTTGGGTAAATTTTCACTTAGTTGCTTTAGCTGGGTAGTTTTTTGACAGGGGATGTTAGCTGGGTTGAGCGTACTTTTGATGACAAGGTACGTTCCAATGGAAGATCACAATGCAGTTCCTTTCAGTTGTGTAGCTCGAATTGTCGCGCTCGAATCAGGGACGGCATGCTTGTTGGTATTTCATTTGCGACAGCAGGGGACTCTACCCGGTGGAAAAGGCAATAGATGATTGCGCGGTAGTGGTCGTTTCTTTGATAGCTATTGAACTTGAAATCGCACCGACTTTGATTTGTAAGATACCCCTGATACCCGCTGATACCCATATAGTGCCATTACACCGTCGATACAAACCAATCTTGTAAAACTGGCTTCAAAACTTCTTTCAAACGGCTAGATTAGGGCTATACGCGGGTGTAGTTCAGCGGTAGAACATCAGCTTCCCAAGCTGAGAACGCGAGTTCGATTCTCGTCGCCCGCTCCAGATGTATTAGCTCTTCAGCGGCTGTTTTTAATGCCGAGTTATTTCGTGTAGCTCCCGAAAGTCATGCTCAGACCATATTTCGACCACATTGCGTAAATTTTTGCGTACATTTTGCGACTCTTCCGTTTCTACTGGGGTGGAGTACTCGATTTCATATGCGGTAACACTCTTTATCAGCCCCAAGTGATCTTCTTTGTCTGATAGGTATCTATAGTTGCGCCATGGATAAGACCATATGAAACTATTTAGTCAACCCAGATACGCCAAGACAAAGGGCATCACTGACACGATGACCATCTTGTTGTTTGTTGTCTTTGGTAAATGAAGGCGGTTATTGGTGGCTTAGCTATTTCACCACGATTGAATCAAGTACCCGCCAGTTGGGCTTTCCGCTATAGAGCAGTGCTCTTATGCGGTAATTCAGGTCTCAACCAAGCCGCCAGCTAGATTCGGATTGGCATCTAAAGAGGCACCCTTAGATGAAACATTCATAAGTCGCGCAGCCAAGCCTGCATCGAGAAGTGAAACCTTTGGACGAGATACAACGCGCTTTGAAAGGTTGGTTGTCCACGCCGGTATGTTCTGCGTCAGATATAAGGTCTGTAGCAACTCTAGATAAGGAGTCAGGGTACGTTGAGGAATGTTGGTGTCGCGAGCCAAGTCGGCAACGTTCAACTCTCCGCTACTTCTTGCAGTCAACATTCTCGGGATCACTGGCAGCTCCGTGACATGTTGAAGGTTCGAGATATCCTCAGCCTCCCTGCGAAGTATGGCATTAGCATAGTTATCAAACCAAAGGTCACGACGCCTTCCCGGAGCACGATTCAAGACCTCGGGATATCCCCCGCAACAGCTAGTTCGAGATAGTCACTTCGGCTCAGATCACTTGTATGGTTTATGAATCTTTCACCGGACAAAGCCCGATCGATGAACTTCTCCCTATGCCCTATGAGCTCACCCTGACTTAGGCCGAACAACTCGATAATCTCAGCCCAACCAGCAAGACTATCTTCGATAGTGGGTAATTTGAGGAGATTGGCCGATCCAGTCAAAAGAAACCTACCCAGACGATTATCGCCATCGACTACGAACTTTAGTGCTAAAACTAATTCAGGGACACGTTGTACTTCATCAATAGCCAAAAGACGACCTGGGTCGGAGTTGAGGCACCCGACTGGATCCTCACGGGCGCCGTTCGCCGCAACTGGATCGTCAAATGAAACTAACCGTCCGTCCTTAGAATCGACGATCTCTCTAATGAGTATCGTCTCCCCACCTGCCTAGCGCCCTGTATAACAACAACTCTGGTATCGCCAAGGGCCTCTAATACCCGACTCTTGGCATTTCTAGCGATTCGCACCATGTTTTGATTTTAGAAAATACTCCCCGATTTGCTGTACTTACTTCGCCGATCACCGACGGATCGTCTGTAGGACTGAACTCTCATTCCAGTTCACCGGCATCTCCCTGGTCCAGAAACCTCTAGAGCAATTCTGCAACGAACTCGGCCTCCACGATTCGCTGCATTTTCGCCCGTGAAACGAGCAATGTGTTACACGGATCCACCCGCTACAGGTGTACCGCTGCCGTATGCAACTCCGGCGGTGTTCGTCGTTGACAAGCGGGAGAAGGTACCAACCCGCCGCGAGAAATCGGTAGTAGCATCGTCGTCACCGATCTGTACCAGCGCATGGAAGGGACCATGGACGGGAACATGCCCAAATGAATTCCCGCCATGCTTTTGGATAGTAATCAACCTCGTGTGCAATCTGCGCCTGACATTAGGCAGGCCATACAGGAGCCAACTATGAGCTATGGGAGTTTGAGGGGCTCGTGGACTTCGGACGCGCTTGCTGTCAGGGGAATAGCAGATTGGCGGGGTGACGAACGTGACGTCGAGGAACTCTGGCCTTTGCTCATATTAGAGAAGTCTCAAAACTATTGCGGTGACGTGGCACTGGCGTACGTCGCCATCGGTGACTCCAATGATAAACGGAGATCTTCGGTCTATAAATGATAAAACCCATAGACTAGCAGCTGACAAATGACCCGGAAAGGCTTTTGCGCGAACAGATTGTCAGCTTCTATCCATTACGCCTGATGTCGCTCCAACAAGAAACTGAATCGCATCTGCCGAAAGCAACGCCCGTAACACATACTCGACGATGACGGCTTGCTCATTGATCGGTAAAAGGAGCACCGGTATCAGTCCTAGCTTGCTCCCGTTGATGTTTGATTGGCGCATCCCATCGATTTTGGAAAGTTCTACCTACTCATGTCCCCAAGCTAAATTAATCCAGTAGTTGATGAACTATGGGATTACAGCCCAACGATCAAATCACGCTCGGACAAAGTATCCAGAGCAGCTTGCAGACACCCCTACCCGAAAGACAGCGCTATTGTCCACAAGTTCGGAGGGTTCGTTCGATAGAACAAAGAGTCCCCTAGATCCAACATGAGCTCCTTGATCACTTCGCCATCGAAGCAATTTTTCAGATCGCTGACGTCCAACTTCCCACTTTAGATATTTCCCATTTGAAGTCTAAGGACACTTAGCGCTGGATCAGCAGCGCACCGTTCTGAAGTCCCGTACTCCATCCATCACAGCAAAGTCGCCATCCTCAATACATAGTAGGCGACTGCCAAACCAGCAATGGAAAGGGAGACCGCTAACTCCATTTGCTTGCGCGATTTCCTGCCCGACCGAATTTCGTTCAGCACATCGGATACCGAGTTGGCATAAGAGTTCGCCACCCGTCAATCGGTAGCTAATCTTTCACAGCACACTTCCGTAAGTATCGTATAGCGTAACCACAAAACTCATCAAACGACACTAAAGCATTAAAGCAAGTAAGCAAAAATGGAGATCAAATCAATAGAACTTCTATTATTCGAGCAAAAGCGTAGTAAATAACTACCTTTTTGCTACCATTTTTATCTTTCCCTGTGCATTACCGTTGTGTGAACTAAACTGATGAGGGTGAGAGCATTGACTGTATACGAGCGTCTTTTAGAGCGGGCTTTCGACCAACATGGCTTCATCCGCGCTGCTCAAGCGAGAGAACTCTCAATCAACCCAGCAATACTCCGTCAACTTGCCGCCGTTGGTCGTCTCGAACATCGAGGTTGGGGCCTTTACCGACTAGTAGCCATTCCCATCACAGAAAGGGATGAATTCCAAGAAGCCGTATTGTGGGCTAACGGATTAGGTGTTATTGCTGGGGAATCTGCGCTTGCCCTTTGGAACCTAGCGGACGTCAACCCTATGAAGATAGAAATAGTAGTTCCTCCCAATTACCAGCCTCGACGTCAAGGGCAGGAACGATACAGAATACGCCGACGAAATCTACAAATTAGCGACATCGAGGAAGTGGACAACATCCGAGTGATTACACCAAAATTGGCTATCGATGACGTCATAAAGGCGGGGGTTTCAGGTGAGCTCGTAGCACAGGCCATTGCAAATGCCAAAGCTCGTGAATTGATCGGCACCATTACCGAAGCTCGCCTTCGCGTCCAACTAGCAGACAGAAGCACATCCAAAAATTCATTGCACCATGAATGAATAAAAACCATTGCCCGGTGACAAAAACCGTCTTGAGCGATTACTGACGGAATGGTCCAAATCGGAGGAGATCATCGTAGCTCGACTTCGTCACATTGTTGGCATTTCCGTCATCGCCCAGATGCTCGATGGACTATCCGACGATCAAGGAATACCTAGAATCGCATTCAAGGGAGGTTCCGCCCTCGTGATGCGTTTCGGAACTAAAGCAAGAGCAACCAAGGATCTCGATGCCGCATTTCGTGGCAACTTAGAGTTGGCAGTTAGTTTGATAACGGAGAAAGCTGAAATAGGGTGGTGTGGATTTACTGGAAGAGTGACCGAACCACAACCTATCGAAACCTTGATTGGATCAACCACCGCAATACGTTTCAAAATCAAACTTGCTTATCGCAACAAAGACTTTATGACCATCCCTTTCGAAATGTCTACCGAAGAAGCCGCTTCGTTAAACGAACCAGAAGTTATCGCTCTCGCAATCAGTCTCAAGCGTGTGCAGCTCATCGAGCCCGCTGCAATAGCATTCCTACCTATAAGATTTTAGATTGCTCAAAAGCTTCATGCCTGCACTGAAGCTCCGACCGAAGATCGCCCCAACTATCGGGCACGCGATCTCGTTGACATTTTGCTAATTGCTGAACTAGGAAATGTACACAACGAGCTATCGGCTACCAGATCAGCTTGCATCACGATATTAGAGGTTAGATGCGCTCAGCCATGGCCACCCGTCATTGGGGCTTACCCAGGATGGGACGAAATTTGGAGAAACCTCCAAGAAAACGAGAGAGTAGGAAACTCTCTTGATGAAGCCTTAGTAAGAGTGAACGACCTCATTATGCGCATCAACTCAGCGAAGTAACGCCTACCGGGACAACCTTCGCATACGAGTGGGCACCTTGATCGCTGATATCACAGACAACGGTGCCGCACTTATAGATAGAGATCGGACAACTACAAATTGGACCATGCCGGATCATCGGATTTCAGCGTGTTTGGCGCTATCTCGTTTTGTCAAAAGATACTTGAAAATGGTGGGCCAACCGGGACTCGAACCCAGGACCAAGGGATTATGAGGTGTTTACAAAGTATCAGAATTGATAACCTATTTATCCGAGTACGTCTCATTTTTGCTGCTCATTGAAGCGTTCTAGCAAGGATACCGAGACGGCCTCGGACTGGGTGGGATGTTCGCGGACACAATTGTTGGGTGAAAAGTTGGGTAAAGTTCAGGATCCACTTCCTCTATCGCAACTAACGATTCCAACCCAAGAATACGGAGAGGTCTTGCGATGCACCGCTATGGCGATGGCTCACAAGCGGAGAGAGACACCATTAACCAGGTAAACATTGCAAACCTTTGAGCGATCTCACCGAAGGCTACGATACCTACAGCAGAAAGTCACTCACCTCGCGGCCCAATAGTTGGCTTGCGTTTCTTTCGTTTCCAGCCATACTATACTCATGAGGACATTAACTCATTCAAATATCGCTGTAGACAACCTTGGCTCGTTCGTGGCAAAGGTACGGCCTGTCGTCAACGCCCAAGGAACCCTTTGACTTGAGGTTGGCAACCTTTCGTGCAATGTAAGTGGCGAACTCGCCTTGAACATCCTTACGCTCGTTCAGGCAACTGCGAGTGACAGGGCCGTGGAATGCGCCATCCTACCCAGCGAATTGAGCACAGGCGAAGCCGCTGACTCCAAAGTGACATCGGTTCGCTGCGAGGCGAGAATGAGACGCTGCGGAGTGAGAATGAGACTCTAACACTTTGAGATCGGTTCGCTGCGGCTAATGAACACTACCGTTGCCAACCAGATAGATGCGTTGACAACAAAGATCGCTGAGTTAGAGAAGAGGCTGGGTCGTCATTCGTCGAATTCATCTTTGTCACCATCCTCGTTTCCGGTAACTGTCAAGTCAGTTGACGTAATTTCTTGGAAATATCTTTGGTGTGCTGCTGTACCGTGGTTGACCACCTCTCTCGTTGTGCCACACTCGGCGTGATCCATTTGTCTTCTGCTAGTGACCAGTTGCGAATCTTGCCGGAATGATACGCCCCGCTAAAAGCTTGTTGCTAGGGTTTTAGGCTACGTGGAGCAACAACTGTCGATGCGGGCCAAAGGCCAAGTAGCCCAATCTCAGCCGAGCCGGGGACGGATGCAGTGCTTTGGCGTGTGAGGTAAATTGATGAACTAGCGCCAAAACCTAACTGTTTGGGCTTTTAGTGGTGGTTTAGAGGCCGCTTTCCAAAGATACGACAAGCTCCTAGTTGCAATACCAAGTTACAAAGTCGATGTTTAACCCAGCGTTTAACCCAGCGTAGAACTAACCATGAGGCCAAGGCAATACCCATTACATATACGTGCTATGTTAGGCGAAGTGGTGGTTGCGATGAAGGCAGAGCGTTGAGACAAGGAATTTTGAAATGGCGCATGGAACTTCGATTTGGGACGGCGGTCCGTTGAAGTTTCTGCATGCTAGCGATTTGCATATAGATAGTCCACTTCGGGGGCTTTCTGCATATGAGGGAGCACCAATACAAGAGATCCGAGGTGCTACTCGTCGTGCCGTGGAAAACCTCGTGGGTGCAGCGGTCTCTAATGACGTGGATCTCGTTGTGCTAGCGGGTGATATCTTTGATGGCGACTGGAAGGACTACAGCACTGGCTTATTTTGGATTAGACAGTTAGTTCGACTCTACGACGAGGGAATTCCGGTTGTGCTTGTAGCTGGCAACCATGACGCAGTCAGTGAGGTTAGCAAGCGTCTTTCCTATCCTCCCAATGTCTATCAGCTATCAAGCGCTGCGCCACAGATTCAACTATTTGATGAGCTGGACCTAGCTGTTGTAGGTCAAAGTTATGCCAGTCGAGTGGTGGCGGGCGATCTGGTGGCAAATTTTCCTAGCGCAGACCCCGGACTTTTTACCATCGGCCTCCTACACACAAGCCTCGATGGTCGTGTAGGCCATGCTTCATATGCCCCTACTACTGTGGATATGCTCCGCAGTAGAGGTTATTCCTATTGGGCGCTCGGTCACGTACACCAACGAGAGGTCGTATCCACTGAGCCCCATATTGTCTTTGCGGGCAACCTTCAAGGTAGACATATTCGAGAGACTGGTCCAAAAGGAGCATCGCTCGTAACCACCCAAGAGGCAGAGGTTGTCTCAATTGCGCCTCTGGAACTCGATGTCGTTCGATGGGCGAATTGTAATGTTGATGTAAGTCAAGCCCAAACCTTCGAAGAGGTGATCTCAGAGATATCTCAAGTGCTAGATAAAAGTGTCATCGATGCCTCTGGAAGACTTGTGGCTGCTCGAGTCAATATCAGTGGCACATCACCGATCCACAGAGAGCTTTGGAGGCGATCCGAGCAATTAGATAGTGAGGTTCGTGGACTTGGAGCGGTCCGAGGTGATCTTTGGATAGAGAAGGTGGTGCTGGGTACTCGCAACTTCGTCAGAGCTGATGGTGAAGTGGTTGAGGCTATTCGACAAAGGGCAAAGCAACTACAAGACGACCCAGAGGAGTTCGCTAGCCTTCTTTCGGTCTTTATGGACCTGCGTAATAAATTGCCCCTTGAGCTGCGGGTGAATGGATTGAACGGCGAGGAATCGGTGGGGCCTACCTCAGAAAGTCATCTTCGAGCCACGTTAGAATCTGCCGGTGATCTAATATCTAGCCTTTTGAGCGAAACGGATCCATCATGAGGCTTCTAAAGTTGAATCTTGTCAAGTTTGGGATGTTCACTGAAAGAGAGCTGGATCTACTTGCAGAGGGTGTCAACGTCATAATCGGCGCCAATGAAGCGGGCAAGACGACGACGATGGCGGCAGTTCGACAACTTTTCTATGGTATACCTCTACGCAGTCCCTATTCGTATCTTCATTCGAACTCCGACTTGCGCATAGGTGCAATCGTGCGCCCTAATGATGGCAGTGACTTTGAGGTCTATCGGATCAAACGTAACACGCAATCCTTGCGATCTGGTTCTGATCTTCCAATTTCCGAAGCGACGATGGCCGAGGTGCTCGGTGGGGTAGGGGCAGAAGTCTATGACTCCCTTTTTTCAATCGGCCATGAGGAGATTGTCTCAGGTGGACAGTCTCTCCTAAAGAACGAAGGCGAGCTAGGGCGAGCCCTTTTTGCTGCCAGCACTGGTCTAACGCAACTGAACTCAGTTATGGCCAAGTTGGATGCAAAAGCAGGCGAACTATTCAAATCCGGGGCTTCGAAACCACGGATAAATGCAGCTCTAACGAGCTACAAAGAGTCGACTTCGGCGGTCAAGGCACATAGTCAGAGTTCTTCTGCGGTTGAGGAGCTCGATAAGTCACTTCATATAGCAAACGAACGACTTAGCAAATTAGAATTGAGCTATCGTGAACTCTCTGGCGCTTTGGTTCGAGCCACGAGGGTTCTATCTTCCAGGGGCCAAATTGGCCGAAGAGCCCAACTTCTTCAGGAGTTTTCGGGAATCGACTTAGGAAATGTCCGAGTCACCCCAAATATGCAGTCACTTCTCAATGAATCCCTAGAGATCCGTAGAGAATGCCTAGCCAGCCTTGCAACACTCGTGCCCGATCTTGAAAAGCTTGATATGAGACTTGCTGAGATCGACGTTGACGAACCCCTACTTTCACGCTCTGAGGAGATCGAACACCTAAGTGAACAACTTGGAGGAATTCGCCAGAACCTAAAGGATCTACCTAGTCTCAATAAGCAGGTTGGAGACCTCGAGCGGGAGCTTGAAGTGTTGTTTCGACGGGTTCCAAAGAATTGTCGCAGAGATGATAAGGCTATGCCCGTGATTAGTGACGTTGAACGATCACAGATCCAACGCCTAGGGGAGGCATGGCCAAAGATAGACGACGCCTTAGTTGGTGCACGTCTCTCAAGAGATGAGATAAAGGTTACTCTTAGTCGCAACATGGATGATCGTGATCTGCTACCTGAAGCCTCCGATATCTCGAACTTACGGGTAGCTCTAGCTCGGATCCGAGAGGCTGGTCAGCTCGAGTTGAGCCTAGAGGGATATCGACAACAGATCATAGGACTCGAAACCAAGATCAATTCCTCAATTGCATCTCTTGGTCTTACGATAAGCCCAAGAGAGTGCGACAAGCTTTCGTTACCTTCGCTAGCACGAGTTAATGATGTTGCTCAACACGTTATGCAAGCAAATGCAGCACTTGCAGAGGCACTTGGTGAAGGTAGAAGAATTGATGCGGAGCTGGCAAAGATAAAAGATGATCTCGAAGGGCTCATTCAACGTAAAGACCCGCCATCTATCGAGGAACTTTCTCTTGCCCGTGCCCATCGCGATGAAGGATGGGCCCTGGTGCGCCAAGTCTGGCTGGAAGGCGAGGCGATCGAATCACAAGCCCAAGCCCAGGCACAAGCCCAGGTATGGAGCGATGGCCAGTCACTTGACCGGGCTTATGAAGCCGCAGTAAGTGGGGCTGACAAGATTGCCGATAGGGGCTGGCATGAAGCCAGGGATGTGGAAAAGCGAGCCAACCTAGAGCGCCAAAGTGCCCTCGATCTCGCCTTGATTGAGGAAAATGCACGACTGATCGAGGTGCGCCGTGGTGAGTGCGAGGTCGCAGGTCGAGAGTGGGCCATGCTATGGGAGCCACTTGGAGTTGTGGCTTCGAGCCGGGCTGAGATGGATGAGTTCTTGGAGGCGGCACGAGAACTGGGATCGCAATCGCTAACACTTAGAGATCTTGATGCAAAAGAAGGCGAAGTGAGCGCAACGATATTGCGCTGTGTCAATGATCTGCGTGGCCTTCTCGGTGAGGTTGGAGATATACCCCAGGACACCTTGAGTCTGGTTGCTCTACTTGAACGGGCAGAACAGCATTGTTTGAGATCAGAGACCCTGGATCGCCAAAGATTATTGGTAGACCAAGAGATCAAAGGCAATCGTAGCTTGATGGAAAAGCACGAACGCGCGGTGGTTGTCGCTGAGAGCAACCTTGCTTTATGGGAAGTTGAGTGGAGCGAGGCAATTGCGCCCTTGGGTGTTGATGGTACGACCAAACCCCAAGATGTCTCATCGTTGTTGTCTACCCTCAAGATGATCGAGGATAAGCAGAGCGAATTAGATGAAAAGCGACGTCGAGTCTTTGGGATGGAGCGGCGAAACTCTCAGGTCGAAGAGCAGTTGAAGGCAGTTCTGAGCTTCCTTTCACATCTCACGATCGATGCCACCTCAACAGAGATGAGAATCAATGCCCTTCAAAAGTTACTTAAGATTCAACAGAACGCCGATGCGACACGACGGGCTCTAGGAGAACAACGCGATAGTAAGGTTCTTGAGGTCGAGAGGATTAGTAGGTCCAAAGCAGATGCAAATGCGAAGATAGATGCGCTGATCAAGGAGGCATTTGTTCCCGATGAACAGTCATTGATAGCGGCGATCGAATCTAAGAAGCGTTCCGAGACACTTATTTTGGAAATTGAGAAGATAGAGACCGATCTATATGGTGCTAGCGGTGTTTCACTTGATGTGCTCTTGGGGGAAGTTGACTCCTTGGCCGGAAGCGACCTTGACGCGCTGATCAAAGAGCTGTCTGGCGAACTTGATGATTGTGATCAAGAGCGCAAAGAGGTCGCTGTGGTCATCGGTGGTCTTAATGTCAAGAGGGCATCGATCGATGACTCTGATGAAGCAGCCCTAGATGCCGAGCGCACGCAGTTCATCCTTGCGGATATTGAGAATAACTGTGATGAGTATGTCCGGGTCATGGTGGCTCGCTATCTTTTAGAACAACAGATTGTTGAGTACCGTTCTCAAAATCAGGGGCCGATTCTTCGACGGGCAAGTGAAATCTTTAGTCAGCTTACCCTTAGAGAATATTCTGGAATTGATACCGACGTCGATGAAAAAGGCAACCTTGTGATTCTTGCTACGGCTACATCCGGAGGCTCGTTGGACGTTGGGGCATTGAGCGTAGGCGCCCGGGATCAGCTCTATCTTTCACTGCGTCTTGCTGGCCTTGAACACTATGCCTTTGGTACCCGAAACTTACCGTTGCTACTCGATGATCTATTCGTACATTTCGACGATGCGCGCACTAGTGCAGGTCTGGCTGTATTGGCACAGCTCTCTTCCAGAATGCAGGTGCTGCTCTTCACCCACCATGAGAGAGTCGCTGAACAGGCAATGGATGTCATTCCGACCGACAAACTTCGGGTTCAAGTATTGAAACATTAGAGGGTGCCTGTGACGATAGAGCGGATTGGTTTGCCATTGAATAGCCCAGCGTTAGGTAATTGCTCAAATGGATTATTACAGCTACGACAAGGATGATCCTATTGTCTGTCCTTAGTATCACAGGTTCGTTACCTTAGAGGCTGATTTAGATAAGGGCCAAGGCAGCACAGTTGAATCTGTCATGAGATTGACTTAGATTGGCCAGATTGACCTAGGGTTCCCCTCCTAAGGGGGTCAGCTTGTCGGCCTCCCCTCCTCGCACCAAGAGCCTTCTAAGCTTTTTGATCTGTCTTTAGCCCTTAAATGAATCAAAAGTTCCCCCGACCTCGTTCGTCAGTGCCAATCTCTCTTACTATCGTTATTTTGTATGATTCTTTCCGATCGCACCATACGCTCTGAGATTGAGGCTGGACGAATAGTAGTTGACCCATTGGGTGAAAATGCAATTCAACCCTCATCTATAGATCTACGTGTCGATCGCTTCTTTCGTATCTTTCGCAACCATGTAGCTAAGGTGATCGACCCACGTGTCGAACAAAAGGATCTAACTGAAGTTATCGAGGTAGATCTCGATGGTCTTTTTATCTTGCATCCAGGTGAATTTGTCCTAGGCTCAACTCTTGAGCGCATTGGAATCCCAGACAACTTAGTAGGCCGCCTGGAAGGTAAATCATCCCTTGGCCGTCTTGGCCTTTTGATTCACTCAACCGCTGGCTTTGTCGACGCTGGCTTTAGTGGCAATATCACCTTGGAACTCTCCAATGTAGCCAATCTCCCAATAACTGTCTATCCAGGTATGAAGATCGGACAGATCAGCTTTTTGGAGATGACAACCCCAGCCCTTATCCCATATGGCTCTAAGAGCCTTGGTTCTAAGTACCAAAATCAAAGCGGCCCAACCCCATCTATGAGCCATAAGAACTTCGAAGAATAACCATCTTCGCTATCGACTGTTATTTGGGGGGGGGGTGACTGCGTCAGCCATCTATGAGCCATAAGAACTTCGAAGAATAACCATCTATAGAGTTGGCAGATTTGTTACTTGGTGGTAACATTAGTTTTTGCCTATTTTATGACTGCTCTTTCCTCTAATCTATTTGGATGTTCCACCAATTGGATACTTTTGCCAATTGGTTGTTTCAAACTAAATGGCGACTAAATGACGAAATGAGCACTCGTTAGAATCTTTTGGCACCGATGAAGATCCCTGGAGGCTAGATGCGTCTAATCGTTGGATTAGTAATTACTGTGGCTGCATTGGCCATAGCTCTAAATAGAGCGCTATTTATTATGAAGTTGGTGAGATCTGGAGCTAAAGCCCCAAATCGCTCATCAACCATAGCTTCTCGAATTTCAACTGAACTCACAGAGGTACTTGGTCAACGAAAGCTCCTCGCCAAGACAGTCCCAGGAATTGCACACTTCTTTACCTTCTGGGGATTTACCATTTTGATCGCAACGATCATAGAGGCATATGGAGCTCTCTTTCAATCCAACTTCGCCATTCCACTGATTGGCCATGACTCATGGCTTGGCTTTATCGAAGACTTCTTCTCTGTAGCTGTCTTAGTCTCTTTGGTCGTCTTTTCAATAATCAGAGTGATAAATGCACCTAAGAAAAAGGCTAAAGCATCTCGCTTTTATGGATCACATAACTCTGCAGCATGGCTAGTACTGGCGGGAATAGCCCTAGTTGTCATAACCCTATTGGTCTATCGAGCCGCTCAAGTAAATACAGGTGACTTCCCCTATTCCAACTTCGCATTTGCAAGCCACCTAATCGCTAACGCCCTAGCACCCCTGGGCCATTCAGCCAACAGTGCAATTGAGACCATCTTCTTATTGGGTAACATCGCCATCATCATGGGCTTTTTGGTCTTTGTCACCTACTCCAAGCACCTACACATCTTCGTAGCTCCAATCAACATCGCATTCTCTCGACGTCCCAAGGCACTAGGTGCCCTAGATAAGACACCTAACATGGACCCAGAAGAGCTAAGTGAAGACAGCGTCTTTGGCGTAGGCAAGATAGAGGACTTCTCCTGGAAGCAACTGCTAGATCTAGTAACTTGTACAGAATGTGGTAGATGCCAAGAACAGTGTCCCGCCTGGAATACACAAAAGCCCCTCTCTCCCAAACTCCTTATCATGGATCTAAGAGAGCACCTCTTTGAATCCTCCCAGCGCCTATTGACAACCGCTGGAACCACTCAACTTCTTGAAGAACCCAAGATGCTGGTCCCAAGTGTCATAGATCCAGATGTCCTGTGGTCTTGTACCACCTGTGGAGCTTGTGTTGAAGCTTGTCCTGTAGATATAGAACACATCGATGCAATTGTAGATATGCGTCGTTACCAAGTTCTAATGGAGAGCGACTTCCCAAGTGAAGCCCAAGGCATGCTCCGTAACATAGAAAACCAAGGAGACCCATGGGGCCTTGGCTCTTCTCATCGAGGAGATTGGGTATCAGAACTTGACTTTGAAGTCCCAATAATCACCAATGAGATCCCTGAGGATATCGAATACCTCTTTTGGGTTGGCTGTGCTGGAGCACTAGATGAAAGAGCTAGAAAGGTCACCCAATCGATTGCTCGCCTACTTCATAGATCTGGAGTCACCTTTGCAATACTTGCAAAGAAAGAGAGCTGCACCGGTGATCCAGCTCGAAGACTAGGCAACGAATACCTCTATCAAAGCCAAGCAATGACCAACATAGAGACCCTAAATTCAGCCAAAGCCAAAAAGATCATAGCCTCTTGCCCCCACTGCTTTAATTCCTTAGCCAATGAATATCGTGGCCTAGGTGGCAACTACGAAGTCATCCATCACACCCAACTACTCAAAGAGCTAGTAGATGCCAAAGCACTAGTTCCAACCATTACCCAAGATGCCAAAGTAACCTATCACGACCCATGTTACCTAGGTCGCCACAACAACATCTACGAAGAACCAAGAAGTGTCCTTGGATCGCTTCCAGGACTGTCGTCTGTTGAGATGCACAAGCACAAAGAAAAGGGCTTTTGCTGTGGTGCCGGTGGAGCTCGCATGTGGCTAGAAGAAAAGATCGGCAAGAGAGTCAATGTAGAACGCATGGATCAAGCTCTAGAGATGGATCCAGATATGGTATCTACAGCATGCCCCTACTGCATGATCATGCTAGATGACGCAGTCAAGGCCAAGATCGCTGATGGTGGAGCCAAAGAAGGTGTAGAAGTCCTAGATGTAGCCCAGATCCTCGAGAAGTCACTTGAGTGAAACTAAGGAAGTCAAAGACCACTAACCTCCATAACGATGGGTGACTAAAAGCGAAGGGCACCTAAAGGCGGAAGTTGATAGTGGATGCGATAGGTATCTTTGGTGACTTTTTCATAACTTGCGATCAAGCAATATTGAGGCCTGATACCTACCACGATTGAGGTAACTTTAGAAATAGGTTTGAGGGATCAGGAAAGTCTGGTCCAAAGACTTCGGTACAGTGGTCCAAAGATACTGGTGCTGTGGTCCAAAGACACTGCCAATAGTGCTCCAGAGAATCGCAATAGTCAGGCAATCGCGCGAGGTGAGATTTTCTCCTGCATCTGCATCGCCGAAGCTCAAATTTATCTCCATCTCTGAACCCAACCGCTACCCAATAGCGCAGGAACGGCAGGATTGGGCGACTCGTAACCTCCAACTCCACGAATTCTTATTGGAGGTTGTATGTTAAACTCCAATAAGGAGATTTCATGTCTAAGGTTGTGAAGCGGCGCTGGACGAGCGATGTCGGTGGCACCGGACTTTCTCGGAGGGACAGGCGTCGTGTATTTACGAGGCCTACGTCCCTGATCGTCTTATGGGTCGTCGCTTTTGCCTAAAGGGTGAGGTCGCTGCCGATGTAGCAGATGCCGAGGCCGCAATTGCCCGCTTGAATACTCAAGCAGCAGCTCTGGTTGAGACCGAGGCGCTTGCTCGAATCTTGCTTCGTGCTGAAGCGGTCGCCTCGTCACGTATCGAGGGGCTAGAGGTCGGAGCTCGACGCCTCTTGCACGCCGAAGTTATTCGAGGGATGGCCGAGTCCGCATCCGACGTCAGCGCAACCGAGGTTCTCAACAATATCGATGTATTGGTCTTCACCGTCGAAAGCATTGGCTCTGGTGAGGCAATCACCGTCGATCTTCTTCTTGATATCCACCGACGTCTACTCGCCAGAACACTACTGGAGCCATACGCAGGTATCATTCGGGACCAGCAGAACTGGATCGGTGGGAGTTCCTACAACCCGTGCTCCGCCGACTTCGTGCCTCCACCCCCGGAACTCGTCATTGAACTCCTACGAGATTTGTGCGACTTCTCTTGCACCGACGACCTTCTAGCCATTGCGCAGGCAGCCATCGCTCACGCGCAGTTCGAGACCATTCACCCGTTCGTGGATGGCAATGGTCGAACCGGACGAGCCCTTATACACCTGATCCTTCGGCGTCGTGGACTTGCTCTGCGAAGCATCCCTCCGGTGTCGTTGGTGCTCGCCACATGGGCGCGGGATTACATCAATGGCCTTGCCCTTTTCCGATACGTCGGATCGCCTGACGACACTGCTGCCATCGATGGTGTGAATACGTGGATCGGTCGTTTTGCGAGTGCCTGCACTAGGTCTGTGGCTGACGCCATTACCTACGAGGAGCGGGTTGCGGAACTGGAACTTGAGTGGCGCGAACGACTGGGGTCCGTTCGGGCTAACTCTGGAACGGACATCCTTCTTCGGGATCCTTCCCGGTGCCCCAATCCTGACCGCTGAAAGCGCTGCAAAGCTTCTGGGACGGACCTACAAACCGGCAGCCGCTGCGATTGAGCGGCTCGTCGAAGCTGGGATTCTCCAACAGGTGAATGTCGGACGGCGAAACAAGGCGTTCGAGGCACCCGAGGTCATCGCTGCGTTTACGGATCTGGAGCGATAGCTTGCCCATCCAAAAGTCGATACTCGCATGAACAAGCCCGTTCGGACCGTTCCTCGACGTCGCTGAAGAGCTAAGTGTCCCATATGTATTGAGAGTTCGAGTGCACCGTTAGATACTGATATGCGCAAATGCTACGATTTGCATCATACTTGTTATCAGTGTCTCGTATTCGACTTGTGATCGTCAACCGCAAGAGAGAGAGGAATACTCAGCGACCGTTTGACCTTATCAGCGATTTTGAGAAGAACCTTCATTTATGGATCGTCGAATTCGAGGAAGGATAAATCCATATCGTCATTGATACGCCACGGGGATACGATGCGGTTGGGTGAAGCGCTATTCCCGGTGTTGGTGACATCGAATGACAATAACGTCTTGGTCCGTTTGTCTCGAAGCCTCATGGGCATTAACCAACACCGGTGTTTCCATCCGACCAAAGATCGGAGGGTCGCTTTGATGGAGAAGCTCAATACCGCTTCGCTGGGGGTACGTACTGGCTTAGCAGAGAGGGATTTCAGCATCACTAAAGCCGCGATATTGGCGGTATTGGGGATGACCTAGCGAACTAATGGTTTAGATCAAATCGTCCAAATGTGACGGGTTTGTCACGTTATAGGAAACGCCCGCCACCGCCAATTTTACAACACTTTACAACAAAACTTTACAACAAAGAGATCCACAATCGCCAAAGCAGCCGATTCCGAGATAGCCTACTCCAAATATTGTAGATTTCTATGTGATCGGTATCTTTTGGCGAGATCTTTTGTGGTACGTACGATTTGAGTTGTAGGCAATCGCCAATTCTTAGTTGTAGGCGTGCTCGTCAGCTTGGCGAAGGCGCATGGACATGGTCTCTAGGAGGCGTAGTGCCATGGCGGGGATCTCCTCTAAAACCGAGGTAAATTCTCTCGCACTCAGAACAAGAAGTGTCATATCGCTCTTGGCGGTCACGCTAGCCGAACGAGGCAGATGATCCAGTAGTGAGAGTTCTCCAAAGTGTGAGCCAGCCCCTAGGGTTGCGACCTCTTTTCCGGCTTTTGTCACCAGCGCCTCTCCTTCGACAATTAGATAAAAGTCCCTACCCGAGTGACCTTCTTCGCAAATTGAACTGCCCGCCGGCGCCAGGGCCTCATCGCAAGCTCGTTCTAGAAGGGCTAGTTCACGCTTGGAACATCCAGCAAAGAGCCAGATGGAGCGAAGGTGTTGCGCCTTGGAGTCGACGGGTTCGTTTTTTGTCATAGCTAAAAACTAGCCAATTCTAAGGAGTGATGAGCGTTGTTTTGGAAGTCTATCCTTTGGCGGTTACCGCGGGTGCCTTGAGAGGCCCACCTGTAGGTGTTATGGCAAACCAAATTCCACCAGCGCCTTGGGCATTCAGCTGTCCGGGAGCGGTATCGCCTGAGTACGTATAAAGGGGATGCCCAGCATAGGCGATCTGTTCTCCCTTGGTAGGGGAGGTAAGAACTCCTAGATAACCGGCCAAGATTCCCCCTGAGGCTTGTGGAGCGCCATTTGTAAGCACTGGAGGAAAGGCAAGTGAACACGTTGCTTTGCAGCCAGGATAGGTTGGGGTATCGCCAAGTCGCATATAGAGAGTATGGCCATCGGGGGCAGCTAAAACCATTCCGTAGTTTGTCTTTTCCACCATGATCGTAGTTGGACCTTTGGGCAGGCCATTAATTGAGTTCGGAACAGTTGTTGGCGAAAAGACAGGAGTTTGGAAACCCGCACCACTGTAGGTGCGTGGCTTAGCAGTAGACGCCCCATTTAAACTTGGAGCATTGGTTCCACCTGCACCTAAGGTCGCGGTTTTGCTGGCACTGGTGGCACCTAGGCTTCCACCCTCAGGAGGTAGTCCTTTTGATCCAGTTGGTTTTACACAAGCAGTCAATATGGCACCACTTAGAAACGTGGAGAATAAAAGTATCATCGGTCTATGCAAAGTCACGGTAGTAATTGTATTGCATGTCCGCACATTATGGTTCTTCGCCTAATCGATGAGCGCCAGAGCACGTGGCACATTTGCTCAGTTTTCCGATTAACGGTCTTTGGTAATTTAGCGGCGCCAGAATCTAGTTAGTTTTGGTTGCTTGTGGATCGACTGACTGGTGTTTATCATTTGATTTAATTCACGGGATCGAAGATGGATATCGGATCGTAACCATTAAAACAAAGCCCATCGGGTATATATCTTTTGCCATGAATATCCCATAATGTGGTTGGTTTCCCGCGTCTACCGTTCCTCTAAAGGAGATCGGGCCCTTCTTGGTCGATTGGGAACACGCCTAATGACTCCATTACTTCGGTGTCGTCGTTGTAAATTGATGCTGAGTGGGGTCACTAGCGCAGAGGTATTGGGGTCATTTTGGTCAAGCGTTTCAAGCGTTTCGGGTATCTCGAATCCCCCCCCAAGAGAGCTCTATGGTCGATAATGACCTCCAGATCATCTTTTTGAGCTGGCTTTGTACGCGCACTGAATCTCCCAAAGCGCAAACAGGTGGGACGCAATCCTTGAACCTCAAAACTGCAGTATTCCCGCTCCACGGTAATATTGCTACGATAACTCTATGGGTAAAGAGCAGATTTTTGTTACTGTACAAAATCGTGGCCTTATTGCACTTCCGAGCGGTATCCTGAATCGCTTTGGCTTGGATAAGGCGGGTGCCCAAGTCGAGGTGATTGAGAGAGAAGAAGAGATAGTACTGCGTTCCCATTTTGGCGTTTCGGTGGATCAGAGACATGGTTTTGGACTGAGCGGTGGCAAACGCTAGAGCGTGAAGCCCACCAAGCTATTAACAGCGCAAGTGCCACCGTATTTGAAGATGTCGAGTGAACCTCCCCGTCCGTGAGGGCGGGGAGGTTCACTCGACTGGGTTAGCCCTTAATGCTTATCCATCTAGCCACTCGAGATTGGTAGGTGTTGTATTCATCGCTGAAGGTGGCCGTTAGGTAGGCTTCTTCCTTCGGGATGATTATTTTGTCGATGACAACCAGTACTGCGCTATTGAGAACAACGCCGGTAATAGATCCGTTAGCTATTGCCGCTCCAAAGTTACTAAGGGCTGCTCCCAGATAGATTGGATTGCGTGAGAACTTGAAGGGACCGTCTTGAATTAGCTCTGTTTTCTCTACATTTGGATTTGGGTTTTGACTATGTTTTTTCATGGTCAAAAGCGACCAAGTAGATATTGTGATTCCAACTTGGATCGCGAGACGTCCAATAACTGTCATTTTGGTTCCGGATTTTATCCTAATTTTGGATTTTTTATCCAAAGCTAGAGCCGAGGTGGTGGCCAGAACGAAAAGTAGGGGTGGGGGAATATGTTTGGATCGTGTGACTTTGCTATTTTCTTCACCATTACTCATAACATCACCTTATTTGGATGAACTGACTATTCGCGAAAGACCACTGCCACCTGCTTTCTTGTGATGAGTTATGTCTCAGGAGAGGGCCTATTGCTAGATAACGGCTGTTAGTCAGTTTGTTTAGCTTTGTTTTGGCCTTCTTTTGGCTGTGCCCGCTTCTTGTGTTGCCATGGTTTGTGGCGAGGGTATCGGATAAGGCGCTTGACTGTAGTCGACCTCTTGGAGATGGCTGGGGCCACATCTAAGGGGAACTGTGAAATAATTTGTCGATTTAGCAAGAGTTAGTTCAACATTATTGGTCGCCTGGCGAGATTTTTTGAATCCAACCAAAATGTGGCCCTATTGGTTGTGACTAAAAGATCTTCGTAACGGCGCAAAAGAAATAGGCTTCCCATTTAGGTAGGCCTGAGTCGGCAATTGGGTTGGATAGTCTGGTTGATCGTATCAACGGCATTTGGTCGCTTTTGTTTTGTGGAATTAGTGGCTTTTGATTGAACCCAGCATCAAGTCCTAGAGAACTACATGTGCAAGTGAGATTATTATTTTTTGTAACTAAAACTCGTTCTTGCCGTCTGTCTCGTGGTTCGTCAGAGATCTCTATAAGCCACTTTTATTTAGTTGGCGGTTTTGGTTACATAGAGTTGATACCCAACGTGGATATAGTTTAATTTGCGCCCAAAGATCATTGTAAATGCGTCGATGGCAGGTTTCGGACTACGGATTGGATCTTGTCCGTAGGGGAGCTGTTCGAACCACAGATAATCATCGAATGCTAATACTCCTCCAACTCTAAGTAATTTAAAGCTAAGGACCGCGTCAGTTAAGACATCAGGAGCTTGATGGGATCCGTCGACGTAGATAAAGTCAAAATATTCGCCTAAACCCATCGCGAATAATTTAGAGAGGAAGAAGTCCGAGGTTCCTTTGTGTATATGAAGATCAAGGCGATTGTCGATACTATTTCTGGCTAGCTCAATGTTATATAAAAAGCGCTTTTCGACCAATGACATGTCGAGGCCCTGTTCCATATGCTCGATGCCACCGATCCAGGTGTCAATGGCGTGAAGTTCGACATTTGCCAATGCACCGACGGTCTCGACTATATATGTGGTGGCCGCTCCTTCGAAGGACCCGACTTCTAGAAGTTTTCTAGGATTTAATTGCGGAAAAATTGCATCCCATACCGGCTTGGTCGTACCTTGAAACCAGTTATTTGTGAATTCGTAGTTGCTCATGAAATTACGTCGTCCTTTTAAACTTTGATGTAAGGTTGTAAACGACCGGATCCCATGGTCTAGGTTTTTGCAGATACCTACCTTGAATCAATCAGAGGTCGGATTCGCTAGAACGGACACTTCGTGTGCACAAATATATTTTCGACAAATATAGCGTTATCCATTAATCTTTTTCTTTAAATGGCAATATTTCACCAGGGAGACGCTTTTTCCGTGGTCTTTGAGCTCTTGGGAGTAATCGCAAAATTAAGCGGATCGATCCGAGAATTGTCAATCTCTATATGAGGTGCGTTGCCTGATGATCCACTCTCTCCAATCTCCATTTGCGAGCATGTTGATCTTGTCGAAGATTTTGCCAAGTGCGGACTGGAATGTTGATCTGCTTGGGATTTGTATCTTCATGGGTTAGCTGAGTGCGATGGTTGCGCAATTGAAATGGTCGCTCGATTATTCTTGAGTGACTCTAATAGGGTCGAATATACTTGGTCTCGACCTAATTTGAAAAGAAATCTATTTTTTAACCTTTTTGTTCGTTTTGGTGGAGTCTTCGATGTTTCGAAAGAGATATTCTGGCCGACTGCTTCACTCGGTTCAACTCTGGCTAGGCCTTCTTTTGGCTGTGCCCGCTTCTTGTGTTGCCATGGTTTGTGGTGAGGGTATCGGATAAGGTGCCTGACTGTAGTCGACCTCTTGAAGGTCGCCGGGGCCACATCCAAGACTTGCTAATTCGGAGGCGGTGTTAGCGATTGGCGATGGCAGATTTGGAGCGATAAAATTCGGGGCTTTCATCGCTAGTGTTGAAGTCAAGTCTCCCACCGCACTTCGACGCCACTTGGAGATATTTGGTGCTTGAACGCCAAATCTCTCTTCGAGGAAGCGAAGTTGTGAGGTGTGATCGAAGGTCTCGGAGTTTATGTAACCGCCTTTTGAAAAAGGAGACACAACTAACATTGGGACTCGCATTCCAAGGCCGATGGGACCATTGATCCCGCCAGATGATCCATCCAAAGGAGATTTGGTAATGTATTCTCCCTCGGTGCCTGGTGGTGGCACTAAAGGAGGAACGTGGTCGAAGAAACCGTCATTTTCATCCCAGGAGATAAAGAGAACCGTCTTGGACCATACCTTTGGTGATGCAATCAACGCACTTAGCAACTGGTCGATGAACCAAGCACCAAGTGCAGGCGGAGCCGGTGGGTGTTCGTCATAGCCCAAAGGCGGAATTACCCAAGAGACCGATGGAAGCGAGTCGTTGTGAATGTCTGTCATAAAGGTGTCGGGAAATGTCGGCGTAAACGCCTTTTCGTAGAGCGATGACCCCTTGTGGCGATATTGGGAGAAGTAAGGAAGAATTGCGTCAGAGATCCAAAGAACTTCTGGGTTGTCAACTCTATATAGGGGTCCAGGTGGCGTGTAGACCTTCCAGCTGATATTGGCATCCTCTAGTACTTCGGGCATCGTGGTCCAATCGACGCTAAATCGTGCTGACGGAGAGGAGTTGGTAATTAGAACCGGGCCACCATGGCTACCGTTAGGGTCGATCGTTCCGGAGATCGACATGAGGCGATTTGGATGCGTTGGTCCTAAGACTGAGGCATGATAACCGTCGCAAAGGGTGAAGGCATCGGCTAACCCATAGTGATATGGAAGGTCTTGTCGAAGATAGTATCCCATGGTGAGGACTCCATTTGCCACACCTTCATGCAAAGGGTCGGTATGGGTGCTCACAAACCTAGCCATCGAACCGTGGTCCCAGCATTCGTGTTGCGTCTGCCAATCATGCGCCAGGTCAAAGGTGCATTCTCCAACCTTAGATGAGGTGTTGAGCCTAAATGGTAGGAGACGCCCGAGTGGAGGTATCGTGGTGTTTGCGGCAAATGCTTGGGAGAAGGCACCGAGTTGGCCACTTGGATGATCGTCGAAACCTCGAACTCCGGGGTAAGTTCCAAAGTAGTGGTCGAAGGAGCGATTTTCTTGCATCAGAAAGATCACATGTTCGATAGCCCCTAGATCTGACCCAGCTGGAGGTATCGCGATTGCCTTTGAGATCGTCTTTGAATTTCCACAAGACGCCGCTAGGGCGGCCAAACCACCAGCTAGTGCACCTTTTAGGAATCGCCGTCGGTCGAGAAATTGGTCGCTATTTCGATTCAAAGTGCCATGGGTCCCTCGCTATATTGTTATCTTTGGACGCTTTGCTCACTTGGCGTTTCGCTAAGATATCAACGCCACAATAGCACTTTCTATTATCTTTGGGGTGTTATTTGGAGCTGCCCGGGTTGCCAGCTGCAAGATCGATGAGGACCCCGTTTTTCATGCGTTTTATAAGGCGAAGGCGCTGAAATCGGCGAACCCATGATCTAGATCTATCTTTGAGATCAACCTATTAGGACTATTAGCCCTGTTTGATGCCGGAGTTGGTTTTACGCTTTGGTTTTACGCTTTGGTTTTACACCTCGGCTTTACGCTTTGGCTTTAAAATCTAGGCTTTGGATGGTGATGTCTAATAATGGTGCTCTTGGAGAGCCGCTTGAAATTATCAAATTATCAAATTATCAAATTATCAAATTATCAAAGAGCCATAAGCGTCATACAGAGCGATAAGTGTAAATAAGCAATAAGAGCCATAAAGAGCTACACAGAGTCATGCAGAACTATAGAGACCAGCGCCTCCCAAGAAGACGCTGGTAATAAGCCAATGTTAGAACGAGGAAGTCTTAGCCAAAGAGACTTGATGCCAAGTAACTAGTCTCGTCCCAACCAGTGGGTGCGTGTTGCTTTGAGGTTTTGATCGACGTCGTAGACGATGGGTAGTCCATTTGGGATCTCAAGGGTTAGGATCTCTTCGCGGTCGATATCTTCAAGATGCATTACCATGGCTCGCAGAGAGTTGCCGTGGGCTGAAACCAAAAGGGACTTTCCTGCTAGAAGCTGGGGGACCATTACGTCATAGAAGTAAGGAAGCATCCTTTCTCTAACGTCTTTTAGGCATTCAGCATCCGGAATGATCTCTGGTGCTAAATCGCTATACCTAAGATCGTGACGACTATGACTTGGGTCGTTCCTATCAAGTGCCGGTGGCACAACATCATAGGAGCGTCGCCATTGATGAACTTGCTCTGAGCTAAAGCGTTCCTTCATCTCTTCTCGAGTGTGGCCTTGAAGGGCTCCGTAGTGTCGTTCGTTTAATCGCCAGTGACGATAGACAGGGATCCAACTACGACCTAGCTCTTCTAAGGCAAGATCCGAGGTTTTGATAGCTCGACGCAATAGTGAAGTATGAAGGATGTCGGGAGCTAGGCCTTCGCTGGCCATAAGCCTGCCGGCAGCTATTGCTTCCTCAACGCCCTTTTCGGTAAGGTCGATGTCTGTCCATCCTGTGAATTTCTCTTCTAGGTTCCAGGTGCTCTGGCCGTGTCGTAAAAGTATCAATTGTCCCATAACAAGCTCTAAAGGTAGCCTTGATTTTCAAAAAATCTTTCAGAATTGGAAAGAAAATCTCAAAAATCAAAGTTGATATGAGTACACTCAACTTTATTGCACATATAATGTGTATGAAACTTCACTAGGAGGTATTTAGAAAGATGCCAAAAGCCGTAGGAATTGACCTCGGAACTACCAACTCGGTCGTTAGCGTCCTTGAGGGCGGCGACCCGGTAGTAATACCCAATGCAGAAGGTGGTCGTACGACCCCTTCAGTCGTAGCTTTTTCCAAGACTGGAGAGGTTCTTGTCGGCGAAGTCGCCAAGCGCCAAGCAATTACCAATCCAGATCGCACAATACGTTCCGTAAAACGCCATATGGGTACAAACTGGACCATCGATATCGATGGGAAGCCTTTTACTCCACAAGAGATTTCGGCACGTGTTCTATCAAAGTTAAAGAGAGATGCTGAGAGCTACCTTGGCGATACTGTAAATCAAGCCGTAATTACGGTTCCTGCTTATTTTGATGATGCTCAGCGCACCGCGACTAAAGAGGCCGGACAGATTGCAGGCCTTGAGGTCCTTCGTATTATCAATGAGCCAACTGCAGCAGCACTTGCCTATGGATTAGACAAAGAGGGCGAGGATCAGACGGTTTTAGTCTTTGACTTAGGCGGTGGCACCTTCGACGTCTCAGTTCTTGAGATTGGTGACGGTGTCTTTGAGGTCAAGTCGACAAGTGGAAACACAAGCCTTGGTGGCGATGACTGGGATCAACGTGTGATCGATTGGCTCGTAAAGACCTTCAAGGATACAGAGGGAATTGACCTCTCTGGCGACAAGATGGCGATGCAAAGGCTCAAAGAGGCTGGCGAAAAGGCCAAGATTGAGCTTAGCGCCGTTGGTGAAACCACAATTAACCTTCCCTTTATCACTGCTAATGCAGAGGGACCAAAGCATCTTGATCTCAAGCTAACTCGGTCTAAGTTCCAAGAGCTAACCGAGGATCTAACTCAAGCTTGTCGTGGGCCATTCGAGCAAGCAATTCGCGATGCTGGCTTAACCAAAGAGCAGATCGATCACGTTGTCTTGGTAGGTGGCTCGACTCGTATGCCAGCTATTCAAGAGCTAGTAACCGGTATCACAGGAAAAGAGCCTCATAAGGGTGTAAACCCCGATGAGGTAGTAGCAATTGGTGCTGCGGTGCAAGCTGGCGTTCTAAAGGGCGAAGTAAAAGATGTTCTACTTCTTGACGTTACCCCTCTAAGCCTTGGTATTGAGACCAAGGGTGGAGTGATGACCAAGTTGATCGAGCGAAATACTACGATTCCAACCAAGCGTACTGAGGTATTTACCACCGCAGACGACAGTCAGCCTTCGGTTGAGATTCATGTCTTGCAAGGTGAGCGCGAGATGGCCATGTACAATAAGACCCTTGGAAAGTTCCAGCTTGTTGGCCTTCCTCCTGCACCAAGAGGGATTCCTCAGATTGAGGTAACCTTTGATATCGATGCCAATGGTATCGTTCATGTCTCTGCTAAGGATCGCGCTACCAACAAAGAGCAGTCGATCACGATCTCAGGACAGAGCACGCTAAGCAAAGATGACATCGATCGAATGGTCAAAGATGCTGAGGCTCACGTAGCTGACGATAAGCGACGTCGCGAAGAGGCTGATATCCGAAATAACGGCGATACTTTGGTCTACCAGACTGAGAAGCTGCTAAAGGAGCAAGGTGAGAAGTTCTCGGGTGACGAGAAGGAAACTGTGGAGGCCGCCCTTGAGACACTCAAGAAGGCGCTTGCCGACAGTGATGTCGAGGTTATCAAGAATGCCACAGATGCCCTCATGAAGTCCTCGCAAGATTTCACTCAACGCCTTTACGAAGAGGCTTCCAAGGCAGCAGCTAGTGCGCCTAACCAAGAGGATGCAAGTGCTCAAAGTGCCGCTAGTGACGATGAAGTCGTCGATGCAGAGATCGTCGACGACCCCAAGCCCTAAACGCTTAATGAGTTGCTGACTCTATTCATAGGAGCTATTGGCCTTTTGTGATTTTGACCGATTACAAAAGGCCACCAGTTCAATCTTATGTAGAGTTGCAAATCTCTCTTGGGTTGCACTGTGGCATCTAAGTGAATTTTATTGATGAAATTAGATTCCCACAGTGCTATGAGTAGATCTTTGCGATAGACGCATTGTAAGTTTGAAGATATTTACCGAAAGGATACCAATGAGCGATTCGGATGCGCCTTTGGAAGCCGAAGGAGCAATTACGAGGGCAGACGATGGTACGTTTGGCGATCAGAACCAAGAGATCGACGGCAACGGCGGAGCCATCTTTGATGATTTTACGGAAAATGGTGATGAGGTTATCGTTCCCGATCTTATAGATGAGACCTTGGCCGATGACGAGGTTCCCTCTTGGGATAATTTGGCTGATGTGGTTTCGCAGATCACCAAAGAGCGCGACGACTATTTGGATGCACTACAGCGCACCAAGGCAGATTTCGACAATTTCCGTCGACGAACGGCTCGATTGGAAGCCGAAGCATCTGAAAGACGAGTAGTAGCGCTTTTGGAGCGATTGATACCAAGTCTCGATGATTTAGCCTCGCTCTTAGCCCATAAAGTTGGTGCTCCTGACGAAGAGTTGGTAACAAAGACAATTAGGCCAATTTTCAGCGCGCTTGCAAATGAAGGGTTAGTGGTTATCGAAGAGGTCGGTGCTGAATTTGACCCTGAGATCCATCAAGCTGTTGCTCATGAAGATGGTGACGGACCAGCCAAGGTGGCGGAAATATTTAGATCTGGATACCTTTGGAAGGGTAAGACGATTCGACCAGCGATGGTAAAGGTAGTGGGGTGATAGCCCATGTCGGCTAACAGCGAGTGGTACGAAAAGGATTACTACTCAATTTTGGGTGTCGATAAGTCGGCAAGCGAAAAAGATATCCGAAATGCCTATCGTAAGTTGGCCAAGGCATATCATCCCGATGCCCATCCCGGTTCCGAGGAGAAGTTCAAGGAACTCTCAAGCGCCTATGAGGTGCTCGGAGATGCTAAACGAAGAAGTGAATACGACTCCTTTAAGGATCAATCTCCATTTATGCCTCGAACCGGAGGCGGAGGTGGAGGATCAGAGCCAGGCTTCAACTTCAAAGTCGAGGATTTGGGAGACGTCTTTGGTGGCCTCTTCAATAAAGGTAGGCGAAATCCTACAGCTGGACCACAGCGTGGTAGCGACGTAGATACTTCATTGTCGATTACCTTTATCGAATCCATTGAAGGCCTTACCACCTCAGTAAATGTGATTGGGGAGGCCCAGTGCCGAACTTGTCATGGAACTGGTGCAGCGCCAGGTAGTTCTCCGGTTGTCTGTGCGAGATGCCAAGGAAGTGGCTCGGTAAATGAGAATCAAGGTTTTTTCTCCTTTTCTCAACCCTGTCCCGCCTGTGGTGGCAGGGGACTACGAGTCGACTTACCTTGTAATTCGTGCCAAGGCACAGGAACGGTTCCTTCCAATCGAAAGCTCAATGTTCGAATTCCAGCTGGAGTCGAAGATGGTCAACGCATTCGGCTCAAACAAAAGGGTGGACCGGGACGAAATGGGGGCCCAAGTGGAGATCTTTATATCACCATTAAGGTGGGTGCGGATCCAAGATTTTCCAGGCGCGGAAATGACTTGGTTACCACTTCTAAGATCTCTTTTCCCCAGGCGACGCTTGGAACCGACATTGTGGTTCCGACATTGCGTTCGAGTGTGAAGCTTAGAGTTCCGGCAGGCACTAAGTCTGGTCAGGTTTTGAGAGCCAAGGGATATGGCGTAGCACCCTCGGGTCGCAGGATCACGCCAGGTGATCTTTTGGTAACGATTGAAATCGTTATTCCAAAGAATCTCTCTGATGAACAACGTAAATTAGTTGAAGAGTTAGCACGGATCCTACCTAAGGAGGTTTAGTTCGACTCTTCTTTGAGTGACCTTTCTTGTTATATCACTAAGGAGGTGCCATGGCAGGCGAATCTTATAATGAATCATTTTTTAGAGCCGTATATGTTATCTCTGTCGCGGCCGAACTAGCAGGAGTGCACCCGCAAACGCTCCGTATCTATGAGCGGCGCGGTCTTTTGGATCCAAAGCGTACTAGCGGTGGCTCCAGGCGCTATTCTCAGCGTGATCTTGAGAGACTTAGGAGAATCTCGGATCTAACTGAAGCTGGCGTGAATCTAGAGGGTGTTCGGCGAATTTTGGAACTTGAAGAGGAGGTGATGGAGCTAAAGAGCGAGATCAAACGAATTAAAGATTCCAAAAAAGAAGAGGTGGATGAGACCCATCGTCAATATCGAAGGGATCTAGTCCCGATTAACCAGGCGGTTGTTCCATTTATGTACTATAGGTTTCCAATTGGAAATAACGATTAGTTCTTTTGGAATCGTTGAGATGCTTTGGGAGTCTTTGGTGGCTAAATTTTCATAATTGTGGATTTTAACGTGTCCTTTTGCCGAAAGCGAGCTATCTTCGAATCAGAGTGATTTTTCGGTCATTTATTACCGAAATAGCCCAGATTCTATATTGTCATTGAGGTGTCTTTGTGATCTATCTTGAACGACATTTGGGAGCTGCCTTTCTCTTGTAATTTTGATAGCGAGTTGTGTTTTGAATGCATCACTTTAGGTGCTCTTTGTCGGAAGTTCGTTTTTGCCTAGTGATTCCTAATTGTTGATTCCAACCGGGCTCTTTCAAACAGGCAATAAATCCCCCAGTTGTGCTTTGTTGTCGTTGTGGTAGCTAACTTTGGAAAACCTGATTTTAGGGCTTTTGGGTTTAGGGCGTCTGCCATAGCGTATCTAGCGGTCGGGATCTTTTTCAGGGGACTTAATCAAAGGCGCTCTTCTTCTTGGGTTTGGAGGTCGATTAGATGTAGGTCTTGGAGATCTTTTCGAAATGACTCTTTTATCCTGGCAATTTGATCGGTAGTATTGTCGTAGCCTTGACATTCCATGAATTTAAAGGGCGACATATTGGTCGAAGCCTTAGATCGTAGGACTTTGGTATAGGCGCTTTCTCGCATCACTTCTTTAGCAATGGTCGCTTTGTTATTTGGGCGTCGAGAAATTTATAATTTGCTTTTTTGGGAGAATTGTTGACTGTAATGTGGTTTTGTAGCTAGTGGCTTTGGCATCTTGTTGGTAACACAGCTTCCAACAGTTTTAATTTCGCCCCGCATAAGACAACCCCAGACAAGATATCACCTAGGGCTTATCCCAGTAGAAGCCAACCCAGTAGAAGCCAACCCAGTAGAAGCTAGACCGTAACACATGCCCATTTTAATCGACCTGGAATTATGACCCTTGATTAAGTTAAATTTCGACGTTAGTCCAGGGTGATAATTCGAAGATGAGATTGTCGCAAAATAGATCCGAAGTTACCATGAATAAAGTTAAAAACTAAGGCCAATCGAGGTCCATAAAACTTGGATTGCTTCTTGGGATTTTTTGTTTTATCAGGATTATTTTCCCCAATTAAAAGGGGATAAAGTTTCTATTTTTTTGTCTTTGAATTAATTATGATTACGTAATATTAGATCTCTTGGTAGAGAATTTTAGGCGCGAATAACTGTTTGATTGTTTGACCAAGGATCTTGTTTGCTTTTTAGAAGATTTTCTGGCTCAGTTTATCGATTGCGGAGCTAGGGACCCGAAATAGGTGGTGGATTAATATATGAGCACGATAAATACTAACAAATGGACTCAAAAGACCCAAGAGGCGCTTTCAGCGGCCCTTGAAGACGCTAAAGCTCGCTCGAATCCAGAGGTGACTCCAGATCACTTGGCACTTGCACTGATTGGCCAAGGAGAGGGACTTACATTGCCGATTCTGTCGAAATTGAACCTCTCGCCTCTAGCATTACGCAACAAGATTGTGGCACGTCTTGATTCGTCGACAAAGGTCTTTGGAGCTGATCCAACTATGTCACGGGCGCTATTGGATTTAGTCAAGATGGCAGACCTCAATCGTGCTGAGATGCGTGACGACTATCTCTCGGTAGAACACCTTTTACTTGAGTTGGCACCTCTCTTTGAAGTCGACAGGGCCTCTATGCTTAGCGTACTCAAAGAGGTACGAGGTAGCCAGAGGGTGACCTCTCAAAATCCAGAGGAGACCTTTGCCGCTCTTGAGCGTTATGGTCGAGATCTAACTAAAGCTGCCCTTGGGGGAAAGATCGATCCGGTCATTGGCCGAGATGAAGAGATTCGTAGGGTGATCCAGGTTCTGTCGAGGAGAACTAAGAATAATCCTATTTTAATTGGAGAACCGGGCGTAGGAAAGACAGCAATCGTTGAAGGTTTGGCGCTAAGAATCGTACAAGGCGATGTGCCAGAAGGCCTTAAGTCCAAGCGTCTAATTGCCTTAGATCTAGCATCAATGGTGGCTGGAGCGAAATATCGAGGTGAGTTTGAAGAGAGACTGAAGGCTGTCTTGGCTGAGATTGCGTCCTCTGATGGTGAGGTAATCACCTTTATCGACGAGATGCACACTGTGGTAGGAGCTGGAGCTGGCGAGGGAGCGATGGATGCTTCCAATATGCTCAAGCCAATGTTGGCTCGAGGTGAGCTTCGGATGGTCGGAGCGACCACACTCGATGAATATCGCAAATACATCGAAAAGGATCCTGCACTTGAGAGGCGTTTTCAAAGGGTTCTGGTTGAAGAGCCAACCGTTGAAGCTTCAGTTGCTATTTTGCGAGGCCTAAAGGAGCGCTATGAGGTCTTTCATGGTGTTCGGATTCAGGATCGTGCACTAGTGGCTGCGGTATTGCTATCTAAGCGTTACATTACAGATCGCTTTTTGCCCGATAAGGCGATAGACCTGGTCGATGAGGCTGCGAGTCGTTTGCGTATTGAGATTGACTCAATGCCAACTGAAATTGACGTCGTTGATCGACGAATCCGCCAGTTGGAGATCGAGAAGATTTCGCTCGAGGGAGAAGATGACCGATCATCGCTTGATCGCTTGAGCAAGATCGACTCTGATTTGGCGAATTTGAACGAAGAGCGATCTACCATGGTTGGTCACTGGCAGCTTGAGAAGGAAAAGATCGAGACGATACGAACAGCCAAGGAGTCCCTAGAGTCATCTCGACTGGCCGCTGATCGTTATTCGCGAGAGGGAAGTCTCGATAAGGCTTCTGAGATTTTATATTCGCGAATCCCGATGATCGAAGAGGAGATAAAGGCCCAAAGTGCCAGCCTTGAGGAGCTGCAATCTGATATGAAGATGCTTCGAGAAGAGGTGAGCGACGCCGACATAGCGGGGGTCGTTTCAAATGCCACAGGAATTCCCGTTTCAAAGATGCTCGAAGGGGAAGTCGGTAAATTGCTGGCGATGGAGGATGAACTTCATCGGCGTGTAATTGGCCAAGACGATGCAATCTCAGCTGTTGCCAATGCTATTCGGCGTTCTCGTGCTGGCCTTGGTGATCCGAATCGACCAATTGGAAGCTTCCTATTTTTGGGGCCAACAGGAGTTGGAAAGACCGAGATGGCAAAGGCTCTAGCTGGCTTTCTCTTTGACGATGAGCGGGCTATGACCCGCATCGACATGGGAGAATATCAAGAGGCACATACCGTAGCTCGCTTAGTCGGAGCACCTCCAGGATATGTTGGATACGACGAAGGTGGACAACTCTCCGAAGCGATACGACGACGTCCCTATTCGGTGGTTTTGCTTGATGAGCTAGAGAAGGCGCACCAGGATGTCTTTAACGTTCTCTTGCAGGTCTTAGATGACGGTCGGCTGACAGATGGCCAGGGGAGAACTGTCAACTTCACCAATACCGTCTTGATCATGACTTCGAATCTAACTGTAGATCCAAGGGCATTCTTCAAACCGGAATTTGTAAACCGTATCGATGAGATTATTACATTTCACTCCCTTAGTCAGGATGACCTAGACAAAATTACAGATCTGATGATCGATGAGATCAAAGAGCGATTGGCGCTTCGTAAGATATCGTTGGATGTCTCTCCTGGCCTGCGAACTTTAATTGCAACCGAAGGTTTTGATCCGGCCTTTGGGGCTAGACCACTTAGGAGAGTTTTGCAGCGCCTTCTTGGTAATGCGATCTCGAGTGCTATTTTGAGTGGAACCTTCGGAGAGGGAGATACAATTCATGCCTTTATTGATCCATCTAATCCCCTCGCCGTTGCCCTTAATTGATTGAGATGCGCCTAGCATTTACTTGGACTTTTTCACCGGAAAAGTTCTGGGATTTCTAAGGAGGCCTATCTTGCCAGTAAAGGTCGTAGTAGGTACGCAATGGGGTGACGAGGGCAAAGGAAAGCTCACCGATTCCATGGCCGCACAGTGTGACTATGTGGTTCGCTATCAGGGTGGTCATAATGCCGGCCATACTGTAGTGGTGGGGGAAGAGTCTTTTGCACTTTCGTTGATTCCCTCTGGAATTTTATCCGAGCGTGCCACTTGCGTAATTGGTAATGGCGTTGTGGTTGAGCCAGGTGTCTTAATCAAAGAGATGGAGGCGCTAAATGCGAGAGGTGTGGATACCTCTCGCATCCTGGTCTCTGGCTCTGCACATCTGATAATGCCCTATCACCTAGAGCTCGATAGGGTAACAGAACGTTACCTTGGAAAGAATGCCCTTGGTACAACCAAGAGGGGAATCGGACCCGCCTATGCCGACAAGGCCAACCGAATTGGCCTTAGAGTTCAAGACCTCCTCGATGAAAAGATCTTTCGCCAAAAGCTCGACGTGGCATTGCGTGAGAAAAATGCTGTCCTCTCAAAGGTATATAACCGTCTTCCGCTCTCGGGCGATGAGATTGCCGATCGTTATCTAGGCGAATATGCCTCTAAGATTGCTCCTCATATCGCTGATACGGTTGAGATTTTACAAAATGCTGTGGCAGCGGGTAAAGAGATTCTTCTCGAAGGCGCCCAAGCTACCTTCTTGGATATAGATCATGGGACCTATCCATTTGTCACCTCCTCTTCGCCAACTGCTGGTGGTGCCTGCATCGGAAGCGGAATTGGACCACGACAACTCGGATCGATCATTGGAATTTCAAAGGCATACCTCACCCGAGTGGGAGCTGGACCATTTCCAACTGAGCTAAAGGATGAGACCGGCGATCGCCTCATAGAGATCGGTCATGAATTCGGAACGGTGACTGGACGTCGACGTAGGGCGGGATGGTTTGATGCAGTTTTGGTGCGACATGCAGCACGCTTGAACTCTTTGACAGAGATTGCTCTTACCAAGATGGACGTCCTCGATAGCTTTGAGACAATAAAGGTATGCGTAGCATATCGAGATGGGGATAAGATCCTAGATTCGGTCCCCTATCATCAGAGTGTTTTTCATAAGGTTGAGCCGATTTACGAAGAGTTCCAAGGTTGGATGACCGATATCTCTGCTGCGCGAAAACTTAGCGACTTGCCAAAAGAGGCTCGGGTCTACGTTGAATTCTTGAAAGAGAATCTTGGTGTGCCTATTACGACAATAGGTGTTGGACCAGAGCGCGAACAGTTCGTACAGGGTTAATGGTGACCGCGGTTACTCAGAGTCCCCATTTGCGGATCGTCGTTGTCGGAGGTGGAGGGCGAGAGCACGCTATCGCCGACACGCTTGTTCGCGAGGGTCATAGTGTTACAGTGACACCTGGCAATCCGGGAATTGCACAAATTTGTGGTACCTCTTCGTTGGATGCAACACAGCTAGAAGCTGACCTATTTGTGATTGGACCAGAAGCTCCACTTGTAGATGGTCTCGCTGATCGCCTTCGCCAGCAGGGCAAGTCGGTCTTTGGTCCTGGACGCGACGGCGCAATGCTTGAAGGTTCTAAAGACTTTATGAAAGAGATTGCTGCGAGTGCGAAGGTGCCTACGGCAAATTATCGTACTTTTGATAATTTGGAACTAGCTATTTCTTATCTAAGAGGAACCGATGGTCCCTACGTGATAAAGACCGACGGTCTAGCGGCTGGTAAGGGCGTGCTTGTAACAAGCGACTTAGACGAAGCAATCTTGGATGTAACCCAAAAATTAAGTGGTACTAGTTTTGGAGATGCAGGGCGAAAGGTCATCATAGAAGAGTGTCTAGTTGGTAATGAGATCTCTTTGATGGTCGTTTGTGACGGTAAAAGCGCATTGGCATTACCGTGTGCTTGTGACCATAAACGTTTGAGTGATGGTGACCTTGGTCCAAATACAGGTGGAATGGGTGCGTATTCTCCGGTCGCTTGGTTCGATGAAGGAATGACCCAAAGGGCGATGGACGAGATAGTGCATCCAACCTTGGCCAAGTTGACTTCAATGGGAATCGACTATCGTGGTCTGCTCTATGCGGGACTGATCATTACCCAAGAGGGTCCTAAGCTGATTGAATTTAATGTGAGATTTGGAGATCCAGAAGCTCAAGTTATTCTTCCGCAGCTAGAGGGCCAATTAGGATTGCTTTTGCTCAGCGCAGCAAAAGGTGACCTCGATAGTGCAATCGTGCCAAATAAGAAAAATGGTGTGGTCGTGGTTATGGCCGCACCTGGTTATCCTGAGTCGCCCAAGGTAAATGGAGAGATCATCGGTCTTGGCGAAGCTGCGAAACTTGATGGTGTACGAATCTTTCACAGCGGAACTAAATTGACCGACCAAGGTGCAATTGTGGTTGGCGGAGGTCGAGTAATAGGAGTTTGTGGCTTTGATGAAGATCTCCGAGGCGCTATCTCCAAGGCATATCGTGCGGTAGATCGCATCTCCTTCGATGGGGCACAATTCCGAAGGGATATAGCAGCGAGAGAAGAGTAGGGATCCCTTCTTAATGGTTGATCGAGATCTGTTGGCTAAGGATTTCTTTTTGCATTTAATTGTTTATGCATCACTTCTGATTCCTAGGTTTGCTTTTTCGGCAATAGGGATCGTTGGCGAATAGATTGTCATATGTATTTGAGACGTGTTTTGATGCGTCTTATTTGATGAGCTAATTTTGGGACTATTTTAGTCCTTATTGACTTTAATTATCCGACTAGGCCAAGGAGCAAAAGAGTGATCGATCGATATACCATAGGAGAGATTGGCGAGATATTTTCCGATGAGTCTCGAATGACGGCTTGGCTGGAGGTCGAGTTGCTCACCGTCGAGGCGTTAGCAACCTTAGGAAAGATCCCAAGTGAAGATGCCATTTTGGTACGCAGATTAGCGCCAAAGATCGACCGGGCTTTTGTGGATGAGGTTGGTGCCCGAGAAGCGATAACAAATCACGATCTGGCCGCTTTCGTCGATGTGGTTCAGTCTCATATCGGCGTGAGCGCAGCTAGTTGGGTCCATTACGGTTTGACCTCTTCGGATGTAGTAGATACCGCTCTCTCGGTCATTCTTGTAAAGGCTGGTAAGGCAATTTCCGGCCAAGTGCGAGGTGCGATACTTGCGCTTTACAACAAGGCAGTGGAATATAAAGATACGGTGATGGCAGGCCGTACACACGGAATGCACGCCGAGCCCACAACTTTCGGCAACAAACTCGCTCTTTTTTGTTTGGCTCTGAACCGTGATTATGAGCGTTTGGAACGAGCTATCTCTGGAATATCAGTCGGTAAATTGTCGGGTGCGGTTGGAACTTATTCGAACATAGATCCTGAGGTCGAAAAGATTGTTTGTGGCGCACTTGGTCTTACTCCTACGCCTGCCACCCAAGTTATAGCGAGGGATCGCCATGCTGAATATGTATATGCATTGACCTCAATGGCGGCGACGATTGAGACGATTGCGACTGAGATACGCCACCTTGCACGAACAGAGCTTGGCGAGGCCCAGGAGTATTTTCAGCCCGGACAGAAGGGGTCTTCCGCGATGCCTCACAAACGCAATCCCATCCTCTCTGAGAGACTGGTAGGGTTGTCCCGTGTGATGAGAGGTTACTTGATCTCATCGCTGGAAGATATCGCCCTTTGGCACGAACGAGACATATCACATTCTTCAGTCGAGCGCGTCATCATGCCCGATGCATCTATTTTGGCCTACTATATGGCAAACAAACTCACCTCGTTGATTAGCGGTTTGGTCGTCGATGAGGTCGCGATGAAGAGAAATCTTGACAATTCGTTCGGATTAGTTTTTTCTCAGTCGCTCTTGTTGGCGATCGTAGATTCAGGGCGAACTCGTGATGATGCATATCGAATCGTTCAAGGTGCCGCTGCTCGTGCAATAAAAGAGAGGCGTCACCTGCGCTTGGTTCTTGAAGATGAGGCTAGTGTTCAACTGGACGAGAGCGTGCTAGATGCCGCTTTCGACGCTCATAGGATAATTGCTAACGCCTCATTGACGTTGAAAGAGGCGTCAAAGATTCCTCTTGTGCGCAACGAATTTCAGTGAAACGGTGACAATCTGTGGTGCCCTTTGTTAGTTAGGGGAGTGCCATAAGGATTGTTTGACAGGGTAGCTTTACCTACAAGATCTGCAGAAGAACCCAAGAGTCGATCGATTTGGTTGAATATCCTTGGCTGGTTGGCTAGGGATTGTTTGGCTGACAACAGAGGATTCAATTGGATTTAGAGTCCTTTTTGGATTCCTTCTGTGCCAAATGCCGCGCAAGACAGATAAGTGATATTTCAGGCCAATGAGCGCTACTTCACCCTAGGTATTTATTGAGATGGTTGTTTCTTCGAGGCACGTTTGGCTTTTGCCTTTGCGAAGGTGAAAAACTAAAGCGCTGCTAATAGATTATGGGATGGGTTAAACCGTTATTGAATCTTTGCTTTGTGGTGCCTTCGCGCCAGTTTGGTGAAGTTGGGATCGACTCTGAGGGATGTGGTCAAAGAGTGGTAAAGATGCGCCATATTTATTCGGGTAAAGTCCGGGACATCTATGAACTTGACGGGATAGATCGAGATTCACTTTTGATGGTGGCAAGCGATCGAGTCTCCGCCTATGACGTGATTATGAATGAACAGGTAGCCAATAAAGGCACCATCCTGACAGCAATGAGTGCGTATTGGATGAAGCTTGTCGAAGATATCGTCCCGAATCATCTCGTCGAACTCTTTCCGACCAAGCAAACCTTTGATGACGACTCCTTCGAAAAGTTCATCGGACGAGGCGTAATAGTTGCTAAGGCTCAGATGATTGAAGTCGAGTGCATCGTTCGCGGCTATCTGGCAGGCAGTGCCGCACGTGAGTATTTTAGATCTGGCACTGTTCACGGTAGGTCGCTCAAAGACGGTCTAGTTATGGCCGAGCGACTAGATGAGCCTATCTTTTGCCCCTCTATCAAGAACCACAGTGGACATGACGAGAATATATCTATCGAGCGAGCGAAAGAGATATTTGGATCGGAGCTGATATCTACTTTAGCCGAAGTATCGATTGAGATTTATAACCGCGGAGCTAGGGTTGCCGAGGAGTCCTCAATCTACTTGGCAGATACCAAATTTGAGTTTGGATTTATCGATGGGGAACTCGCGCTTTGTGATGAAATATTGACGCCGGATTCGTCGCGCTTTTGGGAGGCATCTACCTACGAAGCTGGTAAAGAGCCAATGCAGTATGACAAACAACCGCTACGCGACTATTTAGACACACTCGATTGGGATAAAACGCCCCCGCCGCCTTCTCTTGATGAAGAAGTTTTACAATCTCTCTCTGATCGCTATGCAATGGTTTACGAGAGAATTGCTGGTCAACCTATAGAGAATTGGATCACAGATGCGAAGAATGCTTATTTTGGCACAAATGGAAATATTTTCGCCTAGACTTTGCACTCGTCGTCGCACATTTTCCCGTGAACGTCGCGAATTGGAAAATCTAGCATATCGGAGTATTTCAAATTGAAGTACGAAGCAGTTGTAGAAGTGCTACTCAAGGATGGGGTATCCGATCCAGAAGGAGTAGCAATCCTTGATGCTGTAGTCTCATTGGGCTACGGTTCGGTTTCTAAAGTGGCTTCGGGCAAGTTGTTCCGTCTCCTTCTTCAGGCAGAGGACGAAAATTCAGCAGCCGACGTAGTCTCAGAGATTGCGGAACGCCTTCTTTCTAATCCGGTACTTGAGGATTTTCGAGTACGAGATTTAGTATCGTCAAATAGTTAAAATGTCTAAAGTAGGAATTGTCGTATTTCCCGGAACAAATTGTGAGCATGATGTTGCTCGCGCACTGGCGAACTTGGGCGTTCAATCTGAGCTAGTCTGGCACGGCGATAGCGATCTTTCTTCATATTCCGGCGTTATAATCCCCGGTGGTTTTGCCCACGGAGACTATCTCAGACCAGGAGCAATTGCGCGCTTTTCTAAGATTATGAGTGAGATTATCTCTTGCGCCAATTCAGGGGTTCCGGTTCTTGGAATTTGTAACGGCTTTCAAGTCTTGACAGAGGCGGGACTTCTTCCGGGAGCTCTGCAAAAAAATAGTGGGTTACGCTTTATCTGTCAGCCTGAGGCTCTAGAGGTCGTTACAACGCGTTCGATCACCACCTCTCAATTGTCGCCAGGCGATAGAATTACCCTTCCGATAAACCATTTCGAAGGTAACTACACCTGCGATTCGCAAACACTTAATCTGCTCATCGACAATGACCAGATCGTGATGCGCTATATAGATAATCCCAACGGTTCGATCGATAACATTGCTGCGATATCCAACAAGGGTGGGAATGTCGTAGGGATGATGCCGCACCCTGAACGGGCTAGCAGTGCACTTTTAGGAAATAGCGACGGATTGAAGGTTCTAGCGAGTTTTGCAGCGTCGCTTGTTGTCGGTGCCTTGTAGGTACTCGCTTTGTTGCAAATTAGCTGACTAAAGCTAATATTGATATCTTTTCAATTTATTATCGTTGGATCTAGATGGCCCAGAGTCGTCTGTTCTTTGTAGCTGTTTTGGCGAGTTAGATGAGACTCTTATGGTTACGCCATGGGCGTGCTCTGATCGTCTAAGCTCAAAGGGGCCTACAACACGGTGCTAAGTTTTGCCGAAGAGGTCTTACCTTTGCTACATCTAGCTTGGAAAACTTTACCAAATCTTTCCATATGGATCTTATGTCGCCAAGATTTACATTAGAGGTGACCTTTGTTGATCGATGTAGCGTTGATTGAATCCGTGTTGGTTGAGTGGCGTTGCTAGCGACATGGTTGGTAGGTGCGTGTCGCGACACGGAGCCCTAAATTTGACCCGATGAAGTCGATTACGATCGCTTTGTTTTGGACTTTTTGATTCCGGATAAGGAGCAAAAACGTCGTGAGTTCTCAAATCCTTTTTTATTGGTAATGTGGTAAATCCACTGGAAGTCGCAGGATTTGGCTTGTCGATGCAATGGCGCGATCGAGCCGCTACTTATTGGCTTTCGGCCCTGGTGAAAAGGGTAAAGCGACTTGATTTCAGCTCTCTTGCTTGTGGTTTTGACTCGCGGTTCTAATTTGTGTGACTGCATTTTCCCCCGAAGACTAAGACCGAATCTCCTTCGTCGGGGAGAATGTCTAACTCAGCCATTCTTTGGGACTGCCCGCAAGGTTTAGCCTTGGAGATAGCACTTTGCATTGGGAGACAAGTTGGAGCTTTTAATTTATTCAGCCCTGACTTTGGTCAGGGCTGAATTGGTTTTATCTTTACTTATTATTTATTCTTTTGAAAATAAAGTCTATTCAGCGGATCGACGACGACGGGTTGTCACCTTAGGAACGTCAATACCAGCTTTTTCTAGAGTTTCGTTTGGAATTCCAAGTGCATGCCATGCATCATAGGAGATTCCTTTTCTATCAGAGTATTCTCGAGCAGAGGCAACGAAACGTTCCTCAAGCTCTCCAATATCTACTTTATTTTTAAGATTTACTAGCTCGGCTTCGAGGTCTATTCGCTTTTGAATCAGGTGAAGGCGATCCAAAGGATCGGCATCATTTAACTGCTCTTCAACTAAGGCGAGTTGCTTTTCTACCGTATCTCGAGTCCTTTTTCTTCCTCTCCGAGGACGATTTCTCTCTAGTGCTTCCAAATAATCTCTAATAATTTTGGATTGAGCGCGTGCCGAAGCATCCTTGGCCCCGTCAATCTCAACTTCTACATCGTGTGCTGCCATGTAATTAATTATATCCGTAATATCACAGGACGATAATTATTTAAGCGATTATTGGCAAATCATTGCAAGAACTCAAGCGATACTTGGTTGTTTTAGCTGGAAATTGACTTAATTTATTTGACATTTCTGGATAGCATTTTATAAGGGGACCCTTATCCATACTATATTGAGGCTTATAATTTCTTTTTTTGCTAATAGGGTTCTATCTTTGGGAGAGGGCGCGGCCATGTTCCTCGTTATTTGATCTGAGCAGTCCATAAAAAGCTAAGTGATTGCTGTGAATTGCCTGAAGAGATTCATAAACCATCGTCTATTTGTTAGATACCATGGAGTCGACTGGCTAATTAGATCCAAGTCATAAAAAGCCGATCCACGCCAAGGTTAGCCCTAGGGCAACTTATCTGTTGCTGGTCTTTGTGATTTTCTTCGATATCTAGGGTTTTATTTCAAATTAACCAGTTGTGGCTGATGTTGTAATACCTATGATGGCATGGCGATTCACAGGTATTCATTTAGTACTTAGGGCTTTCCTGGTGATGATCCAGATAAGGATCATCCTTCTATAACAGGCCAGCATCGCTTGTGCTCATTGAGTTATGGCAGGCTATGACCGATTCGACAACCTGGATGAGGCAGGTGGATCCCTAGGTGATTCGGGAATTTAAAAGGTACCACTGTGGTTATATGATCTTTGGTTCGATTGAGTAGCCTTTGATGGAAATGAAAATTCTCGTTGAGATTTTTCGAGCTAAAGGACGCCCTGACACCAAGATTGCTGATCTGCTAACGCCTAGTGCAACCATTTGGGAATTGATAATGGTCGATGTATTCCTTAGTTAGTTTTGAGGTGTTGGGTATCTTTCAAATAGAGCTATGACGACGGCATCGGTGTTTCATTTGAGACCTCTTCTTGGATAATGCTAAGTTTAGGGTTGACCTATGGCGAAATAAGTGATTTTGGAATCTGGGAAATCCTATGGATGGATCTATCGAACGGCCAAAGATTTTAATAGAATAAAAGGTTTGTAGTTTTGCAAGCTCTAGCTGAATTATTGGATTCTATTTTGAGGTTACGTTAGCATTGGAAGTGCTTTTCGCGCCAACCGGTGGTCTCTCTTAGATTTTGTCTACTTCTTTGGATTGTTCTTTGGTTTTGGAGGGTCGAACGTGCTTAGCTGTGTGATTTGGTTAGTTTTTATGCATTCTAACTTAGAGGCTTGGCGAGTCAAAGGATTTGATTGAATTTTTTGTTGAATTTAATGAAGCTTTGCGTTGATATTCATTGTTGTTGCTTCGGTTGTTTCCTCAAGCGGATCTAAATTGGCACGAATGATGTGAGATGGTTGATGATAACTTCCCTTTGCATTTACTAAAGTAGATGCGAGATCATGCAGATTGGAGCATGCGTTCTAATTTGATGAATTCATTTGAGGGATCATGACTCTTGACAAAGACAGCCGTGATACTGATAGTTTTTTACTAAAACGGTGGATATCCATGGTGAAGGTTATCCTGTAAATAAAGTCTTCTTCCCGAGAAGTTGGCGGTGGCAAGACTTTAGTTTTTTCAATGTCGCATTGGCGAGCGCCGGGGTCTTTTAGTCTTTATGACATGGATCAACCAATACACGCCGCGCTCGGTCTAACAGACGAAGAACTCTCCATGATTATAGAGATTTTGAAGCGAGAGCCAAACTATCTTGAACTTGCGATGTACTCTGTTATGTGGTCAGAACACTGTTCGTATAAGTCTTCGAGAGTTCATCTGCGTCGCCTACCTTCCAAGGGTGATTTGGTGATTTTGGGTCCCGGAGAGAATGCTGGTGTGATCGACGCTGGTGATGGGATCGCTGTTGCGATTCGAATGGAGTCACACAACCATCCATCTGCTATAGAGCCATATCAAGGCGCTGCTACGGGCGTTGGCGGAATTTTGCGCGATATCTTCACGATGGGTGCGCGACCGATAGCACTTTTAGATGGACTGCGAATCGGCGATCAAAGTGATCCAAGAAATAGGTACATATACAATGGAGTCGTTGCAGGCATTTCGGGATATGGAAATGCCGTCGGTGTTCCAACTGTTGGCGGCGAGATCGTCTTTGATGAGACTTATAACGCTAACCCTCTGGTAAACGTCGCAGCGGTTGGTGTATTGATGCGCGACAAGCTGGTGCTTGCACGAGCTGATGGAATTGGAAATCGTGCCATTTTGCTAGGTGCTACCACTGGTAGGGATGGAATTGGTGGTGTATCGGTTCTCGCTTCAGCGGGTTTTGGTCAAGAGGTGGATTCGTCCAAGCGTCCAAGCGTCCAAGTAGGAGATCCCTACGAAGAGAAGCGTCTGATAGAAGCTTGTCTTGAGCTTTTGGACAAGAGGCTGGTTGTGGGAATCCAAGATCTAGGCGGGGCGGGGTTGTCGTGTGCAACTTCTGAGACTGCGGCCAAGGCTGGATTGGGAATGGACGTTCAAATTGGTGCCATTCCACGGCGTGAGCCAAATATGGAACCATTTGAAGTTATGACCTCAGAGTCTCAAGAGCGAATGTTGGCCATTGTGGAGGATGCCAACGTCGCTGAGGTGTTGGCGATTGCTGAGAAATGGGAGATATTGGCGGCCGTCATCGGTACCGTCACCCCGGCCGTAGTCCACGAGGATGGCTCAAGTGTGGGTATGTTGCGAATATTAGATGGTCAAGAGGTATTAGCCAACGTGCCAGCTGCGTCACTAGCTGATGAAGCCCCACTCTATCATCGCCCTCTAGCCAAGCCGGATAACTTTGATGAGAATAGCCAAATGGACGTCGACTCTTTAATTGGTGAGATAGACGTGATTGCGGAATTAACCAAGATGATAGGAGATCCATCGGCGGTTTATCGCCAATATGATCATCAGCTCTTCCTCAATACGATAGTTGGACCGGGTTCCAACGCCACTTTGCTTCAGCTGGCAAGTCCTGAAATAGGGGTTTCTAATAAAGCCATAGGGCTCTCGTGTGATGGTAACTCACGTTGGTGTGAATTGAATCCAAGAGTTGGATCAGAGCTAGTAGTTGCCGAGTCAGCGCTAAATGTAGCATTGGTTGGTGCTAAGCCCGTAGCCATGGTTGATTGCTTGAATTTTGGGAATCCGACTCATCCCAGCGTTATGTGGCAACTCTCGGAGTCGATTGATGGAATAGCCAGAGCAAGTTTAGAACTTGGTATTCCAGTGGTGGGCGGCAACGTCAGCCTATACAACGAGGCCTCGGGGCGAAACATTGAGCCAACTCCAGTATTGACAACCCTTGGCTTGGTGGAAAAAATTAGTGGAATTCCACCTACCACTTCCTATGGCGTAGATCGCTCGATCGTCTTGGTTGGAGATATATCATCGAAGTTGGCAGGCTCCAAGCTGGCATGGTCGAGCCGCTCCCTCAAGGGCGGCAACCTCGTCGAGGTGGATTACGATCGCCACCGATCCTTGATAGAAGCAGTTCTATGTTTGGCCAATGACTCATCTACATATGGCATAAGCGCTATGAACGATATCTCTGATGGTGGCTTGGCTTTGGCCCTTTTTGAGATGGCTCGCGCTAGTGGGTATGGATTTAGCCTTGGTAGCGACGATCGTGACTACAAGCTCACCCCAGGCCAACTATTTAGCGAAGCGCCATCTCGAATTGTGGTAGTCACTTCGAATCCTACTAGTGTCATCGATTTTTTTGACGAAGGGTCAATTCCGGCAGTAGTAATTGGAAGCACCAATTCCACGGCAACCCTTGACTTTGGGGCTCAGGCTTTAATGACGCTGACTACCTCAGGTCTAAGACCTAATTGAATTAGGCGAGGACTTTGGATAACCACTGGGTTATCCAAGGCACCAGACACCTATTTTTCGTAGCTAGTGGTCTCTTTGTTTTATGGCCATAGCAGGATCTTTTAACTAAGAGTCGATAGCCGCTATAAAATAGGCTATCGACGATTTGGGTTGCTTTTTTGATCAAATATTGGATCAAATATTTGATCGCAAAGGAGATCTTCTATAGCGATGTCAGCGGCTGGTGCCATCTTATAAGGTGCGATCTAGCTATGTGGATCTAGCTATGTGGATCTAGCTATGTGGATCTAGCTATGTGGATCTAGCTATGTGGATCTAGCTATGTTGTGATCTGGATCGGTCGATGAGGAGCGATTTAGAGGGGCTATCGGTCTTTTGGGAGCCCGGGAATTCGATCCGCTAATAGGGCTCTTCTTCGAATTCAAAAGGTGACACTCAATTATTCAATATCTCCAAGAGAGTGTAAGGAGACTGAGACTTCCTCTTCTTTGTCTGGGTACTTTCGTGATTGGTCGCCACTTTTATCTGGCTCTGAATCTCCGTGGAAGATGACGATGTTTTTGTGCCGTTTGGCAAAGAAGGAAAAGACGAAGCCACCCCCTAGAAGAGCAAAGATCACATAGTCGATTGAAGAGCCGATTGCACTTGGCCCATATATTACGAATCCCACCATGAAGGCGAAGAAACTTAGACAGGCAAGGCACGATAAAAGTAATAGTAGCCGATGGCGGTGGGGTTGGTTTTCCTCCAGCGATTCACTTCTGTGAATTCGACCCAGGAATACACTCGCAGTTAGGGAGTCTAAGAAGAACTCTGCGACCAAAAAGAAGCCAGCCGCCGATAGGACTAGGCCAAAGAATGAGCTAAGTGAAGAGAAGAGACTTTGGAGCGCGGTGATTGCGAAAGATGCGCCCACGACAACTATTGTCGCAACGCTTGGAGCTTGATTTTTGTTTAGGGTCGAAAACGATGGTGGCACTAGCCCTTCTCGCCCCATTGCATAGAGAGCTCGAATCAATATAAACGAAGTCAACCAAAGGCCACCGGCAGTAGAGGCGAGAACGGGTAAGAGAATTAGCCATGGCGCTCCAGGAACCAATCTGTGACCCCAAACCGCCATGGGATTGGTGGCTCCGGCTAGGAGGTGAAGCGGTGTCTCTCCAAACATAAGCGGATAGATCAGGGCATAGAATCCAAGAGCCATTATCGCTCCGATGATGCCGCCTTTTCCAGGGTCTGCCTTGGGTGCGACGGATTCTTCAGAGGCGTAGCTGTCAATCTCCCAGCCGTCAAGAATCGTAGCTGCTATTACTGCTGTAACTATCATTCCGCCGATTGGAGGCGATCCAAAGTGAATAGGAACCGAGATGGAGTGCCACCTTGCAATGGCAATAGTGGCGATTACCGCGACTGAAATTAGCTCAATAGCCAGAAATACCTGGGTTAGTTTGGCGGTAGGTCTAGCGCCTCGCAGGAGCGGAACGAGGGCAAATGAAGACCAGAATAAGGACATTCCAAGTTCGGCGAGCGGTGATGGACTGTAGCTCGGAAAGAGAAGATTTAAGGTATAAGTCGCTGCTGGAATGATGATCGGAGGTATAGAGGTAAAGTAGGCGATTATCAAGATCCACGCTTGGTACCTAGAGGCTCTTATCCCTAAGACTCGAGCGGACCAATGGTAAGAGGCACCAGCATGGGGAAAATGACGATTTAGAAGTCTAAAGACAAAGGCTGCAACTATGAAAGGTATGGCTATCAATGCGACCGATGGCAACGTCCAAAGGCCAGCGTTTGCAGCCATGACGCCTCCAGTTGCTGCAATTGAAAAGAGTGGCCCAACGCTCGATACTGATAGTGCGATTAGATCGCGCATGTGGAGTGACTGGTTTAGACCTTGGGAAATGGGGGCGTCTTGGTTTTTGGGGCTGATTGAGCTCGCGGGTGCTCTTGTTTTGTCTTGAGGCAATGATCAAACTCCAAAAAAATTTGTGACTAAAATTTCTTGCGAACTATTCGCATTATAACCCCCACGGACGTATGACTATTCCATTGGATCTCGATCTCTTGGCTCGCTGTAAAAGGCGCCGAGGCGATTCCAAGTAATGGGTGCGGTGGTTATCTAGGTTCAAAGTGAAATCGAAACCGTCATTGATTTTTCGCCTTAGGCACCCTGCGCAGTTTTTGTGCATTGTTCGTACATTTTTTAATTGGTACATTGTTCAATTGAGGCTGAGAGTTCTTGGGGTTGCCACATTGAAGTTTCATCGCCCAATTGGCCACAATCTAGGGATCTGACCTTTGGATCTTAAATTATGGGATGATAATTATGGGATGATAATTATGGGATGATTTTTTGGTGGCCGAGTTGTCACTCGTGTGGTTCCTTACGACGTGACTTCGGAAGCCTAAATACAAACTAAATACAAAAGAGTTGCACCATGAACACTTTCGGGTCGCTTCATCGATGGTCCCCAACAGGGAGCGACCCATAAATTTTTTAGGTGAGATTGTCATTACCAAGTGATAGCTAATTGGTTAGCCCTCAATTGATCTTTTTTAGCATTTGATGATCAGTAGACTTTGGAAAGGTGATTTTCGGATCTCAGGCGAAGCTGCTCTAGTGCCCTATATGGAACTCTTAGATCTCCTTTTCCTACCCCTACTGAAAGGTCTGGTTTGTAAGTTCCATGAAAGTCACTGCCACCAGTGGCTACGATATCCAATTTTTCGGCGAGACCAACTAGGAATTCTCGCTGTTCTTGGTTGTAGCGGCCATAGTGTGCTTCGATACCTGCAAGGCCATCAGAGACCCATCCTTGGATAATGTCAGCTAGTCGGTCCCGATCTTCTTCTACGGTGAATGGGTGAGCTAAGACAGGCATTCCTCCGGATCGCAGGGAAAGGGCGATCATATCTTTGGGCGATAGAGTAATCTTTTCAACGTAGTATTTGTTGCCTTTGGCAAGATAGTGATCGAATGCCTCCTGGAGAGTCGATACAACGCCCTTTTTGACTAAGAGTGCTGCGAAGTGTGGCTTTCCTATGCCGACGCCTCCGCCCTCTGCCGAGAGTTCCTCAAAGGTTATATTGATTCCGTCCTTGTTCATTAGTTCTAGAATCTTGAGGTTTCGGTCTTCGCGCGCCATCTGCATCTCAATCAGGGTTTCTGCGATTGGCGAGGAGTGCGCATCAACGAAATAGACGAGCATATGCATCGTCCCTTCGTTGTAGTGGCAAGAGACTTCTACGCCTGAAATGAATTCAATACCAAGCTCTATTGCTCTCGCCTTAGCTTGGGTCAATCCGTCAAAGCGGTCGTGATCAGTGAGCGCTATTGCCCTCAATCCAGCCGCTGCCGCAAGCTCAACTACCTCAGTCGGGCTTGCGGATCCGTCTGAAACTCGTGAATGTGTGTGAAGGTCTATCATTAGAGGCCGCCTCGGGCAGTTATTCTTAAGGTGAAAAGTTCGCGCGCAATTTGTTTCAAGTTAGTAAATTTTAGGTGTGTGCCGGCGATGGCATCGTCGCAAATGAAGAAATTCTTTCAAATCACTCAATGGTGGGAGCCAAGTGGGAGTTTTGGCAAGGGCTGACCTGTGCAAGTTGTAGAGTCGATTTAACTAGTGGTCACATTTTTTGTGGCATTTTATCTGGGAGCCTAAGATGGACGCCAATTATAGCGTTGGAGTTGGCGATGAAATGGTCGAAGATCGTTTCGATCAACTAAAGCGAGGTGATTCGCCAGAAGAGGCCTGCGGGGTCTTTGGAATACGTGTTGAACCAATGACTCGATCGGTTTCGCACGCTACTTACGATGGTCTTTACGCCTTGCAACATAGAGGGCAAGAGTCCGCGGGCATGGCTGTTTCAGATGGAACTTCCATTACGGTTGTCAAGAACATGGGGTTGGTCTCAAATGTCTTTGATGATCGTACACTTTTGTCTTTGCCGGGTAATCTGGCCATAGGCCATACTCGATATTCAACTACCGGTTCCTCAACATGGGGGAACGCTCAGCCGGTCTTTAGGGCCGTGGGTGACTCAGGAATAGCACTTGGCCACAATGGCAACCTTACTAATACTCAAGCCCTTAGCAAAGAGCTTGGATTTGATTCGATGGAACTCGGAAGTGATTCGGACCTTATCGCTCACTTTTTGGCCACCGAGATAGCCTCAAACCTAGGTGGTAAACCTGGATCCGTGACTGAGTCGATCAAGAGTCATCCCGAGGCGGTGCTAAGTGCTCTCGAGCATGTGCTACCAAAGCTCAAAGGTGCTTTTTCACTGGTGATTATGGACCATGATCGATTGATTGGGGTTCGTGATCCAAATGGCTTTAGGCCCCTTTGTCTAGGTCGCTTGGAGGCGGGATATGTTATTGCTTCCGAGACTCCAGCGCTAGATGTAGTTGGCGCCACCTTTATTCGAGAGGTGGAACCAGGTGAGATGGTCATCGTCGACGAACTCGGTGTCCGTTCATTTCGCCCCTTTCCTCCCGAGTCCATTGATCCCAAGTTGTGTATCTTCGAATTTGTATATTTTGCTCGACCAGATGCTCGGTTGTTGGGGCAAGAGGTCTACTCGACTCGAAGGCGCATGGGCGAGCTTTTGGCCAAGGCGCTACCGGTGGATGCAGATCTGGTTATGGGCGTGCCTGATTCGGGAGTTCCAGCAGCGGTCGGCTACTCCTCGGCTAGCCACATTCCCTATGGGCAAGGTTTAGTAAAGAATAGATATATCGGTAGAACCTTCATCTCTCCCGATCCAGCATCGAGAATCGATGGAGTTAGGCGAAAACTTAACGTTTTGCGTGATAACATTTCAGGTAAACGACTTGTGGTTGTAGATGACTCAATAGTTCGTGGAACAACGACAAAGGCGATGGTAAAGCTTTTGAAGGAGTCAGGAGCAACTGAAGTCCACTTGCGAATCTCTTCGCCTCCATATCGATGGTCTTGTTTTTATGGTATTGACACCCCATCTAGACCCGACCTCTTGGCCTCCTTTAAAAATATTGATGAGATTAAGGCATTTTTAGAGGTGGATTCAATTGCATATTTGGATCTCGAGGATCTCAAGGCCGCTATTGGCTCGCCTGAAGATGGTTTTTGTGATGCATGTCTTACAGGTTCGTATCCAATCGATGTTCCTGAAGCAATGTTGAACGCTCGACGTCCAAAGAAGATTGGCTGAAGGCAACTCTGAGACTTACTTACTCGGTCAAGCAATGACCGATGGATCTTGGCTAGCCCTTTTTATCGAGGTGAGTCCTGTTTATCCAGGTGAGAGAGATCACTTCTAATCGATGGTTTCTAATGAAATTTCACGAGGAAGTCGAATCCTTGCGATCTATTTGAACTATTGACCATCCCAAGGGCCAATGTGCACAAATCGACATGACACTTTCAAATATTGTGAGCATAGAAAAGGTACTTTTATTGATGAGCGAGAAGTTGAGTTACGCCAGTGCTGGCGTCGACATAAATGAAGGCGAAGCGGCCGTTCGGTCTATTAAAAAGATTGTGGAGGCGACCTCGATAGATGGCGTCATGAGCAAGATCGGCGGCTTTGGTGGCCTCTTTGATTTGAGCGTCCTAGACATGGCGGAACCGGTGTTGGTCTCCTCTACCGACGGTGTCGGCACTAAGGCGTATCTCGCCGGGGCTCTTGGCTCCTATAAGACGATAGGCATCGACCTAGTTGCGATGTGTGTCGATGATATAGCGGTACTGGGGGCGCGGCCACTATTTTTGCTTGACTATCTTTCTGTTGGCAAGTTGGACTCCAATCTGGCCCTAGAGATTGTAGGTGGAATCGCCGAAGGGGCAAAGGCGGTGGGCGCTGCACTGATCGGTGGCGAGATGGCGGAGCACCCCGGTTCAATGACGGATGGTCATTTCGACCTTGGGGGCTTCGTGGTTGGAGTGGTAGAGAAATCTAAGATCTTAGGGAGCCATCTCGTGAGAGCGGGCGACTCCTTAGTTGCCATTGAATCCCCTAATCTTCGTTCCAATGGATTTTCGCTGGCGCGTCGTGCGCTCTTGGGGAACGCTGGCGACATAGACCATGGGGGCAATCGAGACCTGTTTCAGACTCTTGTGGATGCCAAACCATTTGACGATGGACGCACGCTTGGTCAGATCCTCATGGAACCTAGCGTTCTGTATAGTCCGATCCTTCAAGAGCTCTCCAAGACCATTGATATTCACGCTGGTGCACATATTACTGGGGGAGGAATCGAGGGAAATCTTTCTCGAGTGCTCAAAGACGGTGAACGTGCCATTGTCAAACGCGACTCTTGGGAGATACCACCTATCTTCTCGCTTATTCAACGTTCGGGTGCAATCGATGACGATGAGATGTTTCGGGTCTTTAATATGGGCGTAGGCATGGTGTTGGTCATCGATCACGATCAACGAAAAGAAGCTATTGCCACAATTGAATTATTGGGACATAGGGCTTATGAAATTGGCTCTATCGAATCGGCTGCGAAAGGCGTGGAACTAAGGTGACAAGGTATCAGCAACTATCTGCAATGTATCCTGAGAACTTACAAGAGGCCTTGAACCTAACAGATAGCGTTCGCAAGGATCTTTTGATGACCCATCTTGAGGAGTTTTCGATCCGTAAGGGTGATTTCATCCTAAAGTCTGGCCGAAAGAGCAAGTGGTTCATCGACTCTAAAGCTACAGCATGTCATCCCCAGGGGATCCTACTGGTTGCCGTCTCGATTATGAAGATTCTTCCTCCCGATATCGATGGCATTGGCGGTTTGACCATGGGAGCTGACCCAGTTTCGTATGCGACAGCCGCTATTGGCTGTGCGATGGGTCGGATGCTTGGTTCGTTTTCGGTAAGAAAAGAGGAGAAGGACCATGGCGGCAAGGGAAGGATCGCAGGAGTTTTAAATAGTGGGAATCATCTGGCAATCGCAGAAGATACGGTTACGAGGGGAACTTCTATCTTTGAGGCGATTGAGCAAGTGAGACGTTGTGATGGCGACGTTACCTTTGTGACAGCAATAGTGGATCGCGGAGGTACTGTAGCGCGAATGTGTAATGACCAAGGTATTGCCTATAAGCCACTTGTCACCGCGCCCGAGCTTGGCTTTGAGTACGAGGGTGCATAGGGACCCCCAACATAGGCTCCTAATACGCAGATTCGGGGTAGTGGCGCATCAATAAAACCAACCCATAGCTTTGATGGAAGTGCCAACCTTGTAGATTCAAGGTAGGGAGACTACCCGCTGAATTGCTGTTTCAGAGCGGGAGCGACACTTTTTGGATGGGTATGGCCTATCGTTATTGGATCATCAATCGCCAATCACCAATCACCAATAACCATTTTAGATGTAATGGTTATTGGTGATGTTCGTCTTTAGCTAGCTCCAACTGGTCAAAAGAAACCAATATCCGAGCTCGCCGGCGCTAGATCTACCTGACTCTGAAACACATCCAAAGACTAGATTTTTCAGAGGCTTGACGTTGGTCTCTCCGTCGTATCTAAGCGAATGAGAATGACTATGGGTACCTTTGTCTCGGAGAGCAAATGCCTTTGCGAAGGTACGAGTAATCGGCCTAATTCGCTCATCTACGGCAGGTGGGCCAATAATCTTTTCCCAGTTGATGCCATGATTTGATTTTATCTGAGCTACTGAGCCGATCGGAAGCTCGTGCGCTATGAATAATCGGTCGAAATGAACGCCGGTTCGATCAATTCGACGCAGTTCTCTTAGTGGCGATGATGGCGCTGAAAAATTACCCGCTTTGATTTGTGGATGCCTTTCGACGTCAAATATGACCCAATCGGTTTCACCATGGGTTGAAATGCCAACAGGAGTGTGATGAATTTGTGCAGGACCCAGAGGTGTTAGAAGATCGCCACCTTGTTCTTTGGTCTTGTCTTCTAACTCCGTCCGTGGTTCTTTTGGATCTAATGTTTCTTGATTTGATAATCCCAAGATTGTAATTATTTTACTTTCGAGTATCTCCATTTGAATTTTCCATTCAACTTTTGCGAATCATCAATATGATAAAAGCAATGGTGCTTGCAATCAGGATTACAAACATTCCCATTATTGCGAGAGCTGTGAATGTCAGAATCGCAGAACTTATCAAAAGTGGCATCGATAAGATAAGACCAATCGCGACTACTATGCAAATTGCAATCGTAAGATAAATATTTGCCCTAGCGATACCGTTAGTTGCTATTGTCAGAATAGACAAAGCAAACAATAGAATAATTGCGCCATATCTTCCCCAATTAAGCAATCCTGCGAAGGTCAATATCTTGATGGAATCGCTGATAATGGTGTATGGAAGTAGGAGATTATGGTCAGCCTTTAGCTTTAGCAACCAGTGGTGAAGTGGAATTGTATCGATAATTACTGCAATTAATGAGATTGTCGTGACGATTACTGGACGACGCAGGAGGGTTATATCACCACTCGGCGTAACAATTGATTGGCGAAATTGCCTTACGTCCATTGGATTTGACTTAACTTGTCCATTACGATTTTGCTGCATTTTTTTAATCGACAAAATATGCAATCGACACTTGAGTTTGATTAAATTTGCAAATGTAATTTCCATTTACGCCTTCTTAAGTAATCATATCTCTATTATATATTTATGATTGCAACTATCCTTAGCAGATCTATCAATACTTGAATATTTCGACAAAGATTTTATTTTCGCCTAATGATCTGTGACATCACAGACACTCGTTTGCACCTTCTTGGAATATCTATGCGTTCTGATGCGACTTATGGGGTTTTAGGAGTGATGACTAAATGTCAAGGTGGCATTTTCACTACTGTCAAGGGGTTTTTGGTTAGATAGCTTTTGAATGATCTCCCATCTATATAGGGTGATCTTTGGACACAGCGATTGCACAAGGAACTAGCGGAGTTTTCTATGTCAGGGGGACTACGCCCTTGTGTGGTTGCATCGCCCCTTTGTCAAAAGGTTAGATTCGTGCGTTGAATGCGGTAATTTAGACAGCTGCCCCTGGTGAGTTGCTAGGTTGGCCGGCCTTTAGTCCCTGGAATGAGCGGTGGAACCCCACCACATTAACGCCTCTTGTGTAGCTCTCCCAAAGCAGATCATTATCTTTGTGGGCTTTTGGTCCTAAGTTGTGGATTTTCAGTTAACAGAGGTGCTATGTCGCGAAATGGTCTCCAAGGCCAGGAGTTGATCCGATTTGGTCGCGCTTTTGAGACGGTTTGATATCCTTTTTGAACTGCAGATCGTCCCGTTGCGTTTTTTAGCTTTTGGACGATCTGTAGCTTTTTGGGATTTCACCAAGTTGAGATCCCAAATCGGTTGAGATCCCAAATCGGTTGGGATCCTAAATCGAACACTCCTATTCAAAGGAGATAATAAAGGTCGGTCTATTTAGATAGCGATTCCAATAGGAATCGACTGACCCATTTTGAATCTCCACCGCCCCTAGAATTGCCAGGTTATAGAGTTACCTCATTATTTCGAGGTTAACCATGAACTCTAGGTGCTCTGTCATTGGAAAGAGATCAAAAGCTTTTATCTCTTTTATCTCGTACTGAGTTTTTAGGGTCGCCAAGTCGCGAGAGAGGGTGGCCGCGTCGCAACTTACGTAGATGATCTGTCTCGCCCTAGAGGTGGTGAGCTCTGCCAAAGCGGCGCCATTGATGCCTGATCTCGGTGGATCTAAGACGACAACACTATTTTCCATCAGTAGATTTGAAATCGTTCGTTTGGTGACAGTGGCCTCTTGGACCTCGATCTGACTTATGTCAGTCGAATTATAACGGGCATCTTGGGCAGCGTGACTTGATGATTCTACGCATGTCACTCTTCCACTTGCACCTACCGCCTTGGCCAAGGGAAGTGAGAACAGTCCAACACCACCGAAGAGGTCGATAGCGTGATCTCCTCTTTTGAGTTCTGCGGTCTGCATGACTTCTTTGACTAGCAGGCTAGGTGCCCCGACGTGTGATTGCCAAAACGAAAGAGGACTTATGCGATATTGGTATCCATCCACATTTGCAAAGGAGGTGTACTTGGAGTTGAGGGGACTCCCATCGAGGCGTGCCAGGTCGATACTGGTTCCTCGCTTGGAATGGTACCTTACTACTCCAAAGGGTTCTCCTTCTCCTATGGCTCGGAGTTCTACTTCTTCGGCTCCTTTCCAAGAGGTGCTAAAGGCCGGAATCAATCGGTCGCTAGCAAGGGGGCAATGATCTATCGCTATCAGTTCTCTAGATCTAGAAGTTCTAAGCCCAAGGCGTCCTTCGTCGTCTACGCCACATCTCAGTCGAGTACGCGAGCCTAGATCATCGATATCATTGGCAATGATTTTGATCTCGTGGTCAGTTCCTGCCAAGCGTTCGAGATGCGCTTTTGCGATATCTAACTTCCATTTGACTTGAGATGCCTTATTTGCATGCTGAAGGTCGCATCCTCCGCACATTCCGGGACGAGCGTATTGGCATTGGGGCTCGACTCGATCGGGTGATGGTTCGATAATCTCAATGGCGTCGCCGCGAGCCATCTTGGCATTGGTGGTCGTAATTGAGACGTCTACAACTTCACCTGGAAGACAATGTTTGACAAAGATGACTTTTCCGTCGGATAACCGTCCAACACCCCCACCCGTTGCGGGTCGTTCAATTTTAATTCGTTGCAATGGTTCATTCACTGTATCTAGAGCCTTTCTGAGGGCGCTCAAGTAATTTATTTGTCCGGGTGTCAATTACATTATTTATTTCAAGCGGATCGGGTGTCTAGCGCTATGATCCCAATGGTAGTGCTCGTAATCGCTGGATAGCTTACCTATCGATGCTATTACGATTTGAGAATCTCAAATGCCGTAATGACTTATTTGCCCTATATGCGTATTCGAATTTATACCTTTAACATCATTTAAAGATTGAAGGGCAGTTCGTGGACGTAATGTCATTATATTCGCCCTCTATGGCGGCAATGTTGCCTAGAGTGGTGATAAGGGTGATAAGATAGTTTAGGTTAGTCACTGAGCGATTCTTGTCGATTCCCTTATTTAGGAGTCGTTATGATTCGCGGTGGGGCAAAAGATTGCACCTATCTTATGCCTCATCTCTACTGCAAGAGATAGACGTTACTCAAGTACGAATTCGTTACGTTCGTTTGTCTTAGCCACTGCTAGATTGAGGGGCCTCGTTGGGAGCCGAGGTCCCTTTATCAGTGAACTTCAATATTTGAGCTCCATCTTTCGCTTAATTGATTTAACCCGTGAAGTCCATTTTCCATGAGACCATAGCTGAAGATTACCCAAGGTAGCTTTTTACGATTTTCAAAGTTTGTGACCTGTTCTGTCTGGTCATGCCTTTGTTTTGATTGTTTCTTGGGTGACCACTTGGCTGAGCTGGTTTTCCTTATAGGGACGAATTAAAATGAAAACGACTAGATACTTCGTTCTCCCTAAGTTACATTCATTCTCCTAGACCATAGAAAACCATGGGAAGAAGGAGCACTAAAACCATCTTGTTCCCTGGGCTGGTTCACTGAGCCGTTGTGGTAGAAGAGAAAATCCACTTTTTCCTTATGAAAGCGCAAAAACCTACGGAGATTTCGCAATTCTGCGAGATCTCCTAGTTATTGTATTCGGACTATGTGCTAGGGAACTTTAGAGGTATTACAAGAGATGTAGTGAATTTATTTTATCTAATCTGAAAGCATCTTTAGGACTCTCTCTTTGATGCGCTCGGGGGTTATTAGTGAGGCTCCCTCAAGAGAATGTGCGAATGGGGCGATTGGAAAGTGGTCTGGTGCGAGGCGCTCAACTGGCCCATCAAGGTCCAAGAAGGCACCCTCCATAATGGTCGCGACTACTTCTGCGCCGACTCCGAATTCTCTATTATCCTCGTGGACTACCAGCACTTTGGCACATCGTTTGGCCGAATCGATGATTGTGGCTCGATCCAGTGGTGAGATAGTCAATAGATCTACGACTTCAATGGATGCCATGCCAGAAAGTTCTTCAGCCACCGCAAGGCAATAGTGGCGCATCAATCCATAGGCAATGATCGATAGATCTCTCCCTTTGCGCACGATCTCCGCTCTTCCGATTGGGAACCTATGGCCGCTCGCCGCCTCGGCCCCTTTGATCATGCGATAGGCCTTTTTGTGTTCCAGGAAAAGCACAGGGTCTGGATCCTCTAGCGCTGAGCGAAGCAGACCGGCCGCATTTTCGGGTGTTGAGGCGACTACTACCTTGATTCCAGGTATGTGAGCATAGAAGGCCTCTATCGATTGAGAATGGTAGAGGCCTCCGTGTACTCCTGCTCCGAACGGGGCTCTAATAACCATAGGAACGTTGTAGGAACCATTGGATCGATAGCAAATTCGAGCTGCCTCAGAGAGGATTTGGTCAAAAGCGGAGTGGATGAAGTCGCCAAATTGGATCTCAACGATGGGTTTTTTTCCATATACGGCAAGGCCGATTCCAAAGCCAACGAGGCCAGATTCTGCTATTGGGGTATCAATGACGCGGTCTTGTCCGAACTTTGTTATCAGTCCTTCAGTCGCTTTGAAGACTCCGCCCCGAGTTCCAACATCTTCCCCCATAATTATCGCTTCGTCGAATTCCTCCAAGAGCTCTCCAAGGGTGTTTCTAATTGACTCTATATAGTTGACGGTTTTGGCACTGGGATCGGCAATGACTTGGTTAGGTGATGCCGGTTGATCAAAGCGAATGGGCTTAGCAAAGACATGATCGGAAATGGTAGAGGGATCCGGGTCGTTCGATGACTCTGCCGCGGCTAGTGCTAGTTCTATTGCCTCTCTTGTTGCTTCCACCATCTCTTTTTCTAGAGATTCTGTCATGAGACCATGGTTATATAGATAGTTGCCAAAACTAATGAGGGGATCATTTGCCTTGGCGTCTGCGACCTCTTGGCTAGAGCGATAAGTGCGATCGTCGTCGTCAGAGGCATGACTGAGAAACCTATAGGTCTTGGCTTCTATGAGGCTAGGTCCATTGCCACTTGCGGCACGAATGCGGGCCTTTCTGACTGCGTCGTAGACGGCGATAGGATCGTTTCCATCGACTATCTCAGAGAAGATGTTATATCCAATTCCTCTTGTGGCAATATCTGCGACCGCACTTTCGGACTCTAAGGGAACCGAAATTGCATATCCATTGTTTTCGCAGATAAATACGATTGGAAGCTTATGGATAGATGCAAAGTTGAGTGATTCATGGAAGTCTCCTTTGGACGCGCCGCCGTCGCCAAAGGTTGTAAAGACGACACTGTCGCCATGGTCGATCTGGATTCCTAGGGCGATTCCGGTGGCATGAGGAAGTTGAGTTGCGACCGGAGATGATCCCGTGACTATGTTACGTTCCTTCACGCTCCAGTGGTTGGGCATTTGACGTCCGCCAGACATCTGGTCGGGAGCTTTTGCTAGGAGCGAGAGCAAAATGTCTTTGTCTCTGACGCCAAGACCCAGAAGAAGGCCAAGGTCGCGATAGTACGGCAAGATCCAATCAATACCCACTTCAATTGCGGCGGCTATGCCGACGTGGGTCGCTTCGTGCCCCTGGGATGAGATTGCAAATGGAGCTCTACCAGAACGATTAAGGTTCCACATCTTTTGATCCAGCAGTCTTGCCTCTAGCATGGTTTGATACATTGCAACGATATCGTTGTCGCTTAGTCCGACGAGATGGTGAGGCTTTTTAGCGGAGATATCTGTGATAGGGCCATTGTCGCGCCCAGACTCCACTTCGGGTGATGATTGCGTTTCTCTGGCAAAGTGATTACCGATCTCGCTCCTAGAAGTCGCTTGTGACTCGAAGAGACCACTATCTACGTTAGAGCTCGCATCCTCGTTGTTCGTATCGCCTTCGACGCGATCGTCTTGTTTTTCTGTCATCGGATCGTTGAAGTTGTAAATTCCAGATCTTTTTGGCACTTCATCCAATTGGTGCTCTTGCGCTGGAGTAGTAACTTCCGGTGGAGCGAGGTCGTTGGGGTTTTTTGACTTACTTTGATTGACTGGGAGGGCTGACCCCACCTTTTCTGGAGCGGCTGCATTCTTGGATCTGCGAGAAGGTTTTTTACCTTTGTTTTGCGCTTGAGCCTCTGTTTGTGCGTTGAATTCGGTTGTCTCTTCAATGATGGACGACCGCAGTTGTGCTGCAATGATAGCGGCCTGAGACTTGACCTTTGGAGTCTGGGAATTATTCTTCTTGAAGAGGGCCACTTTATAACCTCGTGTAATTATTAGCTAGCTACGTGTTGTCTTCGCTAGTGATAATATAGGTCAAAATCCCCTTCTAGGCGCATTGTAGCTGCAATTGCTTGGTGTCCTAAGGCAAATAGAATCATAAATTACTCAGTCAAGATTGTGATTCGGCTAATGTAGGAAGCTATGACTATACCAAATGTCTCACATTCTGTAACAATTAGAGCTGAACTCAATCATCGACCCGGCGTATTGGGTCGGCTTACGACTGCGATCGGCGAGGCCGGTGGCAATATCTTGGGCCTTGATCTCATTGAGGCTAACTCTGACACAATCGTGCGTGACATCACGATCCTTGCTAGCGATCCCGATCACGCTCAAGCGATTCGCTTGGTAGTCGAAGCTGTAGAAGGAGTGCACGTTCAAAGTGTTATGGATCGAACTTTTAGGATGCACCAAAAGGGCAAGATTGAAGTTGTAGGCAAGAGTCCTATTAAAAATCGTGATGATCTTTCTATGGCTTACACACCCGGAGTTGCTCGGGTCTGCTTGGAAATTGCCAGAAAGCCTGTTGAAGTCCATAACTACACGATCAAAGCGAATTGCGTGGCTGTGGTTACCGACGGTACGGCGGTGCTCGGCCTCGGCAACATCGGCCCATATGCAGCTATGCCAGTGATGGAAGGAAAAGCGCAGCTCTTTAAGGAGTTCGGGGGAATCGACGCCTTTCCTATCTGTTTGAACGTCGCTACCTCTGAAGCTTTAATTGAAGCGGTCGAGATGTTGGAGCCAACTTTTGGGGGAATCAATTTAGAGGATATTGCAGCTCCTCGCTGTTTTGAAGTCGAGGAGGAGCTGAAGCGACGTTTAGATATCCCGGTTTTTCATGATGATCAACATGGAACTGCCGTTGTAGTTCTAGCAGCACTTCGAAATGCGGTAATTGTTGTTGACAAAAAGATCACCGAGATCTCAGTCGTCATTGCGGGAGCTGGAGCTGCTGGGGTGGCAATTGCTAAAATCCTGAAGAATGCAGGCGTTCCAGAGATCATCGTCGTAGACCGCCACGGAGCGATCTTTGATGGCCGTCAAGGCCTTGGCGGGGCCAAGGATTGGCTGGGAGAAAATACCAATCAAAACAAACGTCACGGCTCTCTCTCGGATGTGATTGCGGGGATAGATGTATTCATTGGTGTCTCGGGACCAAAGCTCCTAGAGCGTAGCGACGTTCAGAAGATGGGGAGTCGCCCGATTGTCTTTGGACTTGCGAATCCAGATCCAGAGGTTCTCCCTGAGGAGATTGAGGGGGTAGCTGCGGTCATAGCCACGGGTCGAAGCGACTATCCAAACCAGATAAATAACGTCCTTTGTTTTCCTGGAATCTTCAGAGGCGCCCTCGATGCAGGAGCGATGGCTATTACCGAGTCGATGAAGTTAGCGGCAGCCAACGCTATCGCTTCTAGCGTTGGAGATGGTGAACTGTCGCCGTCGTATATAATTCCTTCCGTCTTCAATAAATCCATTGCCCCTCGCGTTGCACAGGCCGTTGCCGAAGCCGCTCGACTAGATGGCGTGATCCGGTTGGATCGCATCTAGATGCTACCTATTGGCCACGTGTAGTTACTAGCTGTGTAGTTACTAGCTGTGTAGTTACTAGCTGTTGATAGGAATTTACCAAGAGCCTCCTTCGAAGGTTTAACTTCGAAGGAGGCTCTTGATTATTTAATCTCTTGGTGAATAAAAATAAGCGCAATATCAAGGATCGTCGATTGCATCGAAGGGCCCCGGCGACTTCGAGCCATTATTGGACCTTAATTGTTTCGATTCAAGGAGGTGTGATGGCTAGCTTTTCGAGGCGAAATCGATTGATCTACGGGCTGGAGCTTACAGGGCTGGGGCTTACAGGGCTGGAGCTTACAGGGCTGGGGCTTACAGGGCTGGGGCTTACAGGGCTGGGGCTTACAGGGCTGGGGCTTACAGGGGTCGTTTGATCAGAAGGTGGAAATAGAAGGAGATCCAAGGTTTTGGCTTTTATGATTTTGCTTTGACGAGCCCAAAAGTTAGGCATTCGGGCTGATCAAATTGGTGGTCGGGACCGGTTTCGATCCGGTGACCCCACGCTTTTCAGGCGTGTGCTCTACCAACTGAGCTACCCGACCAAGGCGGTTAGAACCACCAGCGGACCTGACGGGATTTGAACCCGCGACCTCCGGCTTGACAGGCCGGCGTGCACTCCAAGCTGCACCACAGGTCCTAACTTACGTTACCAACTTCCTTGCGAAGCAGGAAACTATATCTTAGCGCAATAGTTTCCTAACCTTGCAACAAATTGTAAATAACGCACCCCCAACGGGATTCGAACCCGTGTTACCGCCGTGAAAGGGCGACGTCCTAGGCCGCTAGACGATGGGGGCATTAGGTACAGCAAGACAGTCTAGTGCGACTTCTAACAAGAGATAGCCTATGTTTTGGTCAAATAATAATTGCTTTCACTCTTTAAGTTCCCATGCCTGACCATTTGACGTATCTGTAACGGTGACTCCTATAGAGGCCAAGCGATCTCGAATTAGATCGGAATCGCTCCATCGCTTTTGTTCTCGGGAGGTTTGTCTAACTTCTACGAGGGCTTCGATCGCACCCCGAAGGTGATCTAACTTGGTAAGGAATCCGTTCTCTAGGATCGGAGCTAGTCGCGATATCATAGAGCGCATCGATGTTCTGGCTTTGTCTATTTCGTCTGATTCAAGGGTGTCAAATACCCATTCGAAGATCTCTTTGTCTAGTTCGAGAATCTCGTTCAAGCATTCTTTCGCATTGCGCATCTTTAGTGCTACACTAAATCTCTCCTCATGTCTTGCGAGGGAGTCAATAAGCAAAGAAGTAGTCCCATTGGGCTGTTGTGCCTCGAAGAAGGCCTCAGGTTTTATAGGTTCACTCTCTTCAAAGGCGGGAGTCTTGTTCGCTATTTCACGTATGTAACTTGAAAATTCATCGAATCTCATCTTGTCTCCGGCGCGGAGAATCTTTGTCGATCCATGGCGCATTATCGTGACCGTGGCAAGGCCAACGATTTCAACTTGATTTTGATCTAGGTCGATTACGATTCCGGTATGTTCGTCGATTCCGACGATTGCGGTGGTCGCGTTCATTTGGCTCTCTAAGATCCGCAGGCGCGAAGCACCCATGTAGCAGTAGCGGGTGTCGTGGTTGTTTCCCTCGGCATTGTTGAAGTGTGGAATCACAAGAACGTCTAGACCAAGTGCCCAAAGGACGTTCAATCCATCCCTTAGATTTGGCGCCTCGCCAACCTTGTAGATCTCATAGACCGGAATTGTATATCTACCTAGCGTAAGCACCGCTGCCGATGAAAATGTGACGACTCCACCGTTGATTGTTTTGTCCTCTAGAATCGAGGCGATTGGGGTTTTAGCCCATTGGGACAGGGCATAGGTGGGGCTTCCGGGCCCCGCAAAGATGTAGTTTGCATCTCTTAGTGTGTTTGCAAAATTTTCCAATTCAAGGACGGAGGCCTCCGTCGCCGAACGCATCGAGGCGAGTGCCACCTTGGCGCCTATCGAGCTACGGAAGTAATCGATTGCTTTGGCCGAGATATCTGGAGCGTTTTCTTGGAAGCCAAAAGGTGTATCGAGCATCACTGCCTTGTAGTTTTTAGGCAATGCGCTAAATGCCTCGCGGTGGGTCTTTACCATTGTCGGTGATGTTTCACCAGATCCGAGAAGAATCAATATCCGACGATTCAATTTATAACTCCAGTCTTTCTCTTTGAATTCAAATGTGGCTCTGTCGAGTTAGGCCCAAAAGACCCATTGCATAGTTAGCTACCACCTGGGGCATCTGAGCATGGATATCATGGTCTGCTCCCTCAATAGTCTCGATTTGAATATCTTTGAGGTGACTTAGAGTCTCTTGAGCCCTCTGGAGGTCTTGTTCGCCCTTGGGCTTTGCGGGCTGAGCCATTAAAAAGAGCGCTGGCACCGATAACTTCGCAATCTCTTTCATTGGTTCGTAGTCAAATAACTCGCGCAGAATTGTCATGTGATTTTGGCGACTCAAGCGTGCCCTTACCCTTTGATCGTGGTCGATCTCTAGATTCGCCATGGTTGCTTCGATGGCTTGGTCGCTCCAACCAGGGTGAGATTTCCTAATCATGAAAGAGAGTTGGCTAGGCGATAAATGGCTTAACTCCGGTGGTGAAAGGAGGCTGGAAGCCTCTTGGTAGGTTGGGAAGTTCCACTTCATATCGATTAATCCGCCATCGATTGCCATTATGGCATCGACATATTCGGGGTGGCGATTTGCAAAGTTTACAACTACGGAACCGCCCCAGGATTGACCCACCCAGACCGGGTTGGTATGTGTATCGCCGCTGTAAAAGTGACTGTATAGGTCGAATAAGTCTTGGGTTGTCTGGTCGGTGCTATATCCATAGTTGGGCTTGGAGGACATTCCATGGCCTCGTTGATCGATCGCGATAGAGGAGTACCCCTTGGCCTCTAGGCATTCACCCACACCGTCGTATAAGCGAGCGTTGGAGGCCAAACCGTGGATTAAGACGAAGTCCCACGGAGGATCTCCTCTGGTGATGATCGCCATGGTGAGATCGTCGTTTATTTTGATATTTTCAGCCTTCACAAATCTCTTTAACCCTCTGGTTTGACTTGTAATTCCGAAGGCTTGAATTTACCCTTTATATATAGAATTCTCCAAGAGATGTAGTATTGCCAGAAGTGGTACTTTATTTTATTTTTCCGTCTTAATAGTCACCCTCAAGATGCACAAGATGGATTTGACCAGAGATATAGGTTAAAGACAAGAGTTAGCTATGAAGATAAGCAATAACCCGAGAACACGAGGGAAATAGTGTTGATGAATTTTGATCCGTGCTGTTTCAACCGCGCAATATCAACCGCGCCATTTAAACATTAAAGGCACATATTTTTCTTGCATAATCCGCCATAAATGCTTGGTTTTTAATTGATATATTTTTTGAAAACTAGTATTATTTGTCTCAAAGGTTTTTAAATTTTCGTTATGGCAACTTTGATCGATAATCCAGACAATTTCTTTTGGCGATCTTTATTTCATGTCCACAAAGGGACCATTTCAACGGATAGATCATTGATCTGGCTTCTTCTGATCTGAAAGCTTCTTTTTAGCCGAGCCTTTTTGTCGGAGCTGCCCCATGAACTCGATGACTCTCATCTATTATCCGCCTATGTTGTGCGATTACATCTAATATATTACGGAGAATTTCCGAGATGATAACTGAAACTAACGTCTCTATGTAGATATAGAGCAATCAATTTGATTGAAAACTGCTATGGTATCGATCCTGCGTTACACCAATAATGTGAAGACATATATATCTATGTCTCGTTTTTAGTGGTGCTGCGATATGGTCGTATGAAATTGGATAGATTTGCAGTGAGTCAGTCAAATCTATCAAGTATATAATTTGTTGATCAACTTCTTCATTGAATGGGATATTGTCTGGGACAAGCTTGCAAAGAGGCTAAATACTTGCTTTAGCGATTGAAAGAATTTGATCGATTACCTCTTGAACCTGTATCGATTCACTCAAAGTGCGAGAAAATTTGGTTCCATTGAGGAGGGCAGAGTTGAAGTTTTCGATCATAGCTCCATAGAGACTCCCGGGTGTTGTTTTTATGGTCTGTAGCTCGCCGGAAGCTTTTTCTTCGATATGGATCTCAACATCTTCAAGCGCTGGGGAAAATGGATTATCGATCCATAATGATCCATCAGTTCCAGTGAATCGTTGGGTGAGGTTCTCCTTGGCGATAAAGGATGCATGGATAGTCGCGCTTACGTCCTGGGTGTATATAAGTTGAGCCACTATGTCTGCGTCTACGTCACCTTTCATAGCCACACTCTTGACCTCGATCGCCGACGGAAGCCCCAATTGGTGAACGATTGGGTCAATTAAATAGATTCCTACATCGCGAAGGGCGCCTCCGCCAAGGTGATCTATCCATCTGTAGTTGTTGGGATTGGAAAGTGTAAAGGCAAAGGTAGCTTGGTAATCTTTTAGCTCTCCTATACGGGCCGATTTGAGCAGGCGACGAACCTCTATCTCTCGGTTATGGTGGGGGGTCATATACGCCTCTGCGACCAACACCTCTCTTGACTGAGAGACAAGAGAGATCTCTTGGATCTCAGCTACGTTCATGCAAAGGGGCTTTTCACAGAGAACAGCGACGCCATGGTTGACGGCTTCGATTATCCATTTGTGGTGCAATGAATTAGGCAATGCAATATATAGAGCGTCGAGTTCGCCATCGCTGATTAGCGATTGGTAGTCAGTAAATCTTGGCACTCCTAATTCATCGAGTGGAAGTGGTGATCTAGCAGAAGCTGATGCATAGCCACCTAACTGCGAGGTGGAGCTTTCTAGAATCGCTGGAATTATCTCTTCGTTGGCAATGGAAGATGCGCCACCTAAAATTCCCCATTTGATTTTTCTTGCCACCTTTTCCCCTTTTCTAGGTAGATCTCCGCCTGTCGTCTAAAGTTTGTCTTCCCGGAATGGCCCGAAAAGGGCTTTGAGATATGGGTATGTTAGTTGAGTTGTCCTATTGCTGAGGGCAACTCAACTCTAACTCTTTATATTTGGACGTAATGCTCTTTCGAGTTGGATAGCCTCTGTGTGGCCTCAAGGATCTCAATTACCCCTCGGACACTAGATGGCACGATAGCCAACGGCTCTGAATTGACCAGGTGGGCAGCTAAGTTTCGATGAAATTCAAATGGCTCTACCTCTGTGGGGCTAACTCTATATGAACGGGTTTGATTGTCTATCGCGTACTGTACGACTTCGAAGTCCACAGGCGCTTCCGCATGGTGAAATCTTTCACTTCGATAGCCGAATGGAAAGTCAACAACGTCGTTTGCGAGTGGTCGGTACCAACCCTGGATGGTGCCTTTCGTGCCTTGAACATAGAACTTCGGTTTACGGATGGCTGCGACGTCGCTTTGTATGAATTTGGCTTCTTTTCCATCTTGAAATGCCATTGAAATCGTAATCTGGTCGGCGTTTGTCACGTCGTGCCAGACCCTTTTATGGGAGTTGACAAAGAGGTGTGATGGAGTTGTCCCATAGAATTGAAGAATCCAATCGATGTGATGTGATCCCCAATCATAGGCGGCGCCTCCAGAGATCTCCTGATCTGAATGCCAGGCGCGACATGGATGTTCAAAACTGCCAACAAAGGTTTCTATATTGAAGACCTCGCCAATCGTTCCCGATTCGATGAGCTCTTTGAGGGCTAAGTAGTCGGCGTCGAATCTTCGATTTTGATGGATGGTCAGCACTACGTTATTTAGCCTTGCTAGCTCAATCAACTCATCGACTTCGGAGACCTTGAGGCACATTGGCTTTTCAACTACGACATGTTTTTTAGCCTTTAGCGCTTGACTGGCTAGTTCGAAATGGGTAATTGGTGGAGTTGCGATTATGACGATATCTACCTCATCGTCTTCGATCAGTTCTTTGGCGCTCTCATAGGTTTGAATCTTTGGAAATTGTTCTTTTGCGGAATTACGTCTTTGTTGATTGGGCTCAGCGATTGCTACGAACTTTAGATGTGGGGTGGCATTGCATGCGCTGCCATGGTAGTGTCCCATGCCGCCGTAAGGTCCATATCCAGCCACACCGACGCCGAATGGCCCTACGTTGGAGGTGTTGTCTTTGAAGATGAGCTCTTTGAAGGCCCGTGAAAGTTGTCTCTGCACCCTTTGATCAAGGTCGATATCAACTCCAAAGGTAAAAATGTTACCTCGACCAATTAGGGCTGGTCGATCTCGATATCCAACTGAGATACTGGCTAGTGTAGTTGTATCAGTCTTTGGCATTATCTCATGGAATTTGCCGTAAATTGCCACTTCAATTGGCTGGTTTTGTGCATTTATGGATTTTAGATACCATTCTGCATGCGCTATCGGAATTGTACCTTCGGCTCCAAGTAGATCACAGAGCGATGGGGTCTCTAAATCCCCGGATCCAACAACCACCAAAAAATGGGTGGTATCACTGGCCATTTTTTCCAAGAGGAGCAATTCCTCGGGAGCCAATTCTTGTGAATCGTTAATTACTACCAGATCAAAGTTGTCGCCACTGCACTTGCCGAGCGAATCGACCGCTACGAGACAGGCGGAGCCACAAAAGATCTCTGACCAATACTTTCTTGCTTTCTCGCCTTCTTTCTTGGCGTGGATTGCAATTTTGGACTCTGTTATCTTGGGAAGAGAGCTCAAGATTGGTTCCTTTCATTTCGAAATAGTTTTTTTGCCTTTATTGAAATAGTTCTATTCAACTACCAGGAATAGTTCTCAGTTTGGGACCCGTTGCTGGGCTGTTAGATCGTCGAAGTATCGGGCATTTCTGTTTTTGTATTATTATGCCCTAGGGCCGGAAGATTGATCCTTTATTTTCGATCTAGTTCTGCAAATTCTCGAGGTTATTCATAGTCACTCTTCTTTGGAAGGGTCGATACCATCTCATCTTCCTGAAATTGTTTCGCGTAGCTTATCTTTGTCGCCTTTAGGTCTACATTGCTCAAGTTATAGTCTGTTAGATAACGAAATTAAGTAGGTATTGCTTCCTTGTATCTGGCGCTTTGGGTGAGACGCCTGTTGTCATGGGGCTAAATTAAAGTTGAAACACCTTGAATGACTATCTGGCGACTGTCTAATCGTCGCTAAATTGACTACCCAGAAAATCTAATATTGAGCCTTGGAGCCATGCGAGGTAGTCGTAAATGACAAAATTATGATAGGTCGGATCACTCGGATCAGGTGGCTCCATGCCTTCATAGACGTCAAGAGTTGTACCGAGTAGAAGGCGAATATCGTTAATTGCCCCAACCCAAATCGCTAGGTCTGCAAAGTTCAGTTGCTTATTGTGAAGGCTAGATGTGAAGCCTTCGAGCATAACTTTGTGTTTTTCAACTAGTGAATCTCCGGTGGTCTTTTCGAATTTTGACTGTGCTACGGCATCGAAAGGATAGGTGGGGGGAAACATACGTGCCACATATGGTGAGTTCATCTCAATCGCTTCTTCCACTAGCGAAGGAAGGAGAGATAAAAGCTCAATCTCTTCTTCGCGAAGCTGGTTTTCAAAAAGCTCGGGTCCGATTCGTCGGATAGGTCCGCTGGGAATTGTCATGATAGCTGTTTCAACACTATTTATGCCGGTTCTCTTTCCAAAGTTGCCCAAAGTCCAAATTGGTGCAAACTATGGGCGTCAGCTTCAGCTTTTTCCCTTTTGCCGCTAGATACGATCGAACGGCCATGGTTGTGGACTTCCATCGTCAATTCAGTAGCTTTTTCGAGTGAATAGCCAAATGTTGATCGTAATACAAAGATTACGTAGGAGATTAAATTTATAGGGTCATTCCAAAGGACGACTCTCCAGGAGCTATCGAGAGCATTCAAACTAGAAGTGTCGATTTTCTCCTCAGTAATTGTTAGTGTAGCCATCAAAACTTCCATTCGATTGCATCGCTATAGTCTCTTCTGTCTCTTTTATATTTCAGGAGATCTTGGGAACGCGATCCCATTTATATCTTTGTAATCTATTACGATCCGAAGCTGCTTAGGGTATCTGAGGTTATTTCAGAGGGTTCGTCGTCACTTGGTCCCTTGTCCATCTCGCCCCTATCGAATAGCGTTAGGTTGAACCATAAGACAGCAATCCAAAGGATAGCTGCTCCGGCGATGTGAAACTCAACTAGGAGGGCAGGAAGATTACTAAAGTACTGCGTATATCCAATTGCTCCTTGGATTGCCATTAGCCAAAGCAACGCTCTTCCTCGTTTGAGGACGTTTTCGGGGGCATTGGATTGGTGCAGGAGAAACAACATGGCGAGGGTTAAGCCGATTAGAAAGAGCACACCGTCAGCGTGGAGTTGAGCAACGTCGCGTAGCGGAAATGGCAGTCGCTTAGCTAGAGGGCTACCTGAATGCGGCCCTGAACCTGTGACGGCTGTTCCAATTACCACAACAAAGGTAAGAGCACCCAGGATGATTCTTCCAAGCCACATTACCTCTTTGGTCACAACTCTGGTTGGCTTATCTTGCGATCCGCTAGCCCTATAGTAGAGAATTATCGCGTCGAGCACACAGACGAGAGAGAGCAAGAAGTGGGCCATTACAAAGGGGGGTGCGAGCTTTTCTAGAACGGTTATCCCTCCCAGGACAACCTGAGCCAAAAGGCCGCCGACCATTCCCATTGATAGCCATGCAAGGTCGCGACGAAATGGCTTTCTGAAGAAGGCTGCTGCTGTAGCTATCATCACCGCTACTGTCAGAAATATCGTCACGATCCTATTGGTAAATTCGACCATTGGGTGAAATGAAAATTGAGCCACTAGCTGGTTACCTTGACAATTGGGCCAAGTCGGACACCCTAATCCAGACTGAGTCAACCGGACTGCTCCACCTGAGACAATTATCAGAGAGAGGCCGATTAGGGCGAAAAAGGACAGTTTTTTATAAAGTTCCGGAGAAACTTTCCACTCAGTTAGCCATTTTTTCAACACACCTTAAAGGCTAAACCATTTTTGGCCCTTTGGTACATCGTCTCCCCAAACCTCAACAAGGTTCCCGTGGTGGATCGACTTTAGATAGATCGTCATTTACTAGAAAGGGCCGCATGTGAGTGACGCCGGCACCGCCAAAGTTATTTTTGACCTACTTGTTTGCCCAGTGATCGTTAGGTAGTCTTTGTTTGTCTTTTGAGACTTTGGTTGCAGTTGGTTTTATTGATCTTTAATTTACTGGAATGTACTGGATCTGCTGGCCCGCTCTATTGGTCCGTGTGGCGTTGGTCTAACTCGACTGCCCCCAAAAAAGCATAGGTCTTTGATCTCTTTGGGGGTTTTGTGAGTTTTTGGGTGATTGCGTAAAACAAAATAAGTAGCCGTGGTTTATTCGTATTTGAAGAGTTTAATTGCTAAGGCAGGAGCACCAATTGCCCAAATGGCTAGAGTTATCCAGGCACCGAGGGTCCCGCTCACCCCGTTTGTTGTGGTGGAAAAGAGAAGGTGCGCGCTTGCATATGCGGGGAGTATTTTAGCTAGGTCGGCAAGTGGAGATGGAAGCAAGGTAACTGGAATAATCATTCCACCAAAAAACAATAGGAATAGGAATGTGCCATTTGCTGCTCCTAATACGCCTTCAGAACTCAATCGGCCTGCCATGATTAATCCAATTCCAGCAAACGTAGCGCTGCTCAATATTACCGCGATTACAAATTCTGCTATGTTCATGGAGGGGCTCCAAGAAAGGCCGATGCCCAACGCCAAGATTAGAACGATTTGAATTGCCTCGATTACCCCTACTGCAGTAATCTTCGCGCCAAGGAGACTGCTGCGCGAAAGCGGGGTTGTTCCTAAGCGCTTTAGAACCCCGTAGCTGCGCTCAACACCGGTCGCGATCCCCAGAGAGACCATGCCGGTTGCCATGATTGCTATTGCTATCGTGCCGGGGACCAAAAAGTTGATTCGGCTTGAGCCCATATAAGAGATCTTGAGGATCTTCGCGAATGCAATTAGGGCAAGTAGTGGTATGAAAAAAGTTACAAGCAACGATTCATATTGTGTTAGAGCTAGTTTTATCTCTGCTCTTGCCTGAGACTTATAGGGATGCCCTGTCAATTGTTATCTCTCCTAAATACTTTGTATTGGTTGTTTATGATTTTTTATTTCTGGGCTCGTAGGATCGAATTGGCTTCTAGCTAAGGACAGCCCCTTGTCTGGCCCATCGATCATTGGATAATCGATCATTGGATAATCGATCACTGGATAATCGATCATTTGTCCATGGGTTAGAACCTGGTCGATTTGTCTTGATCTTTCGCGCTAGATGCACCAGATAAAGATTAGATCGCGCCAGATTACATTACCTAGGATCGCCTTCGTCTTCTTTTTGATTGGTTAGCGTTATCACTATTGGCTTCGAGGTGGTCGGTTAGCCCGATAAAGACCTCTTCGAGTGAGGACTTTCCAGCATTTAGCTCTTTTATCTCCACATTCAACTGCGAGATTGCCGAGGTTAGTAGTGATATGACCGAAGGGGAAGCCGAGGGATCGACTGAATATGAGAGATCTTCGAGCTCAGTTACCTCCGCGCCTATCTTGGCTGAGATCTCGGCCACATCGATGCTTTTGGAGAGGCGAAAGGTGATCGCACTTTTTCCGTATCTCTCCCGTAACTGCTCGGCGCTTCCTTTTGCAACTACCTCTCCGGTGTCTATGACGACTATCTCATCGCAGATGCGCTCTGCCTCGATCAATTCATGTGTGGTGAGCAATATGGCAGCCCCCTGACTTGCATATGTCGATATCGCTTGTCGAATCAGCCCTTTCCCGCCTGCATCTACCCCAGCTGTTGGCTCATCCAAAAAGAGCACTTTAGGCCTTCCAATTAGGGCCAAAGCGAGGCTGAGTCGTTGGCGCTCGCCACCTGAAAGATGCCTATATGGGGTTTTTTGGGCGCGAGAGAGGTCGGTCAGCCTTATGAGCTCTTCAACTGGGATCGGATCGTCATAATATCCGAAATAGAGTTTTAGAACCTCGAGAGGTGACATTCTTGGGTAGACGCCTCCATTTTGCAGCATCACCCCCACCAAAGGCAATAGTTTTTTGCGATCTTGAATTGGATCTAGACCGAGGATTGTGATTTTACCTTTGGCAATGGGTCGATACCCTTCGATCGCCTCGACAGTGGAGGTCTTGCCAGCTCCATTTCTGCCCAAGACTCCTATAACCTGACCAGCGTTTACTTCGAGGCTTATCCCTCGGACCGCTTCTTTGCTTGCATATGAGACCCAAAGGTCATTAACTTCGATTGTTGACACGTTAATAGAAGCTAGCCTTTACTTTTGATGATCGACATTCGAGCGCTAAGAGAAAATCCCAACGAGACAAAAGAATTGCTCTCGCGACGTGGAATAGATACAGCTGTAGTAGACGAATTGCTAGAGATAGATTTAAGGTTGCGAAGTTCAGTTTCCAAGAGAGACTCCCTTCGCGCAGTGATCAATGACCTCTCTCGAAGCGTCGCAGAGGCTTATAGGCAAAAAGAGACCGCCCTCGCACAGGAGCTGAAGGAAGAGTCAAAAGCACATGGTGAGGCCCTAGAGGAGCTTTCTAAGGAGGTCTCAGAGCTTGAAAACGCTCGACGGGACCTTTGGCTGGTTATCCCAAACGTTCCATCACTTGATACCCCAATTGGCCAAGGCGAGAAAGACAATGTAATCCTTCGATATTGGAGTCCAAAGACGGGCCATTCCACTGTAGAGGTGGACCTTGATTATGAGCCAGCTCAAAAGGTTCCACATTGGGAGATTGGGGCTGCGCTGGGAATTTTGGACCTTGAAAGAGCTGCAAAATTGTCGGGGAGTATGTTTCCAATGTACAAGGGAGCAGGTGCACGCATGTTGCGTGCCTTAACCTCCTTTGCTCTTGATGCTCATAGCGATGCCTTTTTAGAGGTCCGACCCCCGACTTTCGTCAAACGAGAGACCATGATCTCAACTGGCCATCTACCCAAATTTGCTGAAGATGCTTATCAAATGGAGCGAGACGATCTTTGGGCCATTCCAACGGCTGAGGTTCCACTTACCTCAATGGCACGCGATGAGATACTTCCAAGTGAAGAACTCCCAATTCGAATGACGGCTGCGACCCCATGTTTTCGACGCGAAGCTGGCTCGGCTGGTCGAGATACCCGAGGACTCTTGCGTCTTCATGAATTCGATAAGGTTGAACTTATGGTCTATTCGAACCCAAAGGATAGCCAAGGGGTCTTTATGGATATGTTGCGACGAGCCGAGGGTATCCTGCAATCTCTTGGGTTGACCTATCGAGTCTTAGACCTATGCACAGGTGACATAGGCGCTTCGGCCAAGAGGACCTTCGACTTAGAGGCTTATTCCCCGGGCGTTGGCCGTTGGTTAGAGGTCTCCTCGGTCTCATGGTTCGGTGACTATCAAGCTCGTAGGGCAAATATACGCTTTAGGGATGCTTCGACCAACGAGGTTTCCTATGTCGATACCTTGAATGGGTCGGCTCTAGCGTGGGCCAGAGTCTTTGCGGTGCTGATAGAGACTTATAGAAATCAGGACGAGAGTGTTACAATACCGCTCGTTTTGGTGCCATACATGGGCGGAATTCAAAACATTGTCCCAAAATAGCCCTTTCAGTTTGAGCTAAGCGCGAATTCGCGATAGTTTTTATGACGTGAATATGGCACAGATAATGTTTTCTATTGGTCTAGGAGTGGTAAGCCTCAGCGTTGTTGGCTTTGCTCTCTTTGTAGTATCCACCACTATGTGGGGAGACAAGTGGATTCGGAGGTCCCCAAAATGAGTTCCGGCTCGACTATGTATAAGGGCAAGACGGGTCAATGGGCCTTTGTTTTGCATCGAGTAACTGGCTTTTTGGTCTTGATGTTTATTCTTTTGCATGTAATAGACATCTCAACCATCAACTATCCGAGTATCTACAATTCGATTCATCGACTTTATGGCAACGTGGTTTTACGTACCTTTGAAGTTGGTCTTCTCTTTGGACTTCTATATCATGCTCTCAATGGGTTGCGCGTTATCATGATTGACTTTTTCCCGGGTGCGATCAAGAATGAGAAAAGAGTATTTGTCGGGATCTTATCTTTATCTCTCTTACTAACAGTTGTTGGGGGCGTTATTATTTTGAGGCCATTCTTTACAGGGAGTGTGGGCTGATATGGTAGTTAGACCGATGAACGACGCATCCCAAGGTTCTAGTTCAACGCCTCGTCGTCGATCAAAGCAGAACTTCGAGACTTGGTCTTGGTTCTTCATGAGAATCTCCGGCCTTGTCCTTTTCTTTTTGGCATTGATTCATTTTTCCCTGACGCACATCTTTACCGATGTCACTCAGACCACCGTCGCATTTGTGGCCAAGCGTTGGTCCAATCCGCTTTGGAGAGTCTTTGACTGGCTCTTGCTGGCACTTGGTCTTCTTCACGGTAATAATGGGCTTCGTTTTATTATGGATGACTACATTCGCACTCCAAGGCGCAGAGCCTTTACAAAGGCGGCCATCTACTCCCTCTCATTTGCACTCTTTGTTCTTGGTACGATCACCATAGTGACCTATAAAGGTACCTTGTAGAGAGAAATTTTTAGCTAATTTTAATCCGGGTGTTTTGAATTTAGATTCGGTGGCTAATCTATTGCGTGACAAATTGCGTAGAAAGCCCCGAATACTTCTTCGGAGGCGGGTAATGATTAGCTAAAAGTGGGAAAAGAATGCGACGTTTATTCGACTTCAACCGTGGCCGTGGCTTGGTAAGCCTGCTAGCTCTCCTAGCTTTTTTAAGTATTGGCCAAGCCACGGGTTCGATCAGTCTTTTAGGCAGTTCATCCTTGTCTGGTAACTCGTCTAGTAACTTATCTAGTAACTTATCTAGCAACGCTGGGCATTCGACCTTTAACTTCTCAAAGCTTGCCACGGCCAAGGTTTCAACCACGGTTGCAGGTGCAATTCCTACCTACGACCTGGTTGGTGCTAACGGTGGAATCTACACCTTCGGTAATGCAGGCTTCTACGGCTCTACTGGAAATATAACTCTCAATAAACCGATCGTTGGAATGGCTTCTACTCCAGATGGCAAGGGCTATTGGTTGGTTGCTTCAGATGGCGGAATCTTCACCTTTGGTGACGCCACCTACTACGGCTCTACTGGAAATATAACTCTCAATAAGCCGATCGTTGGAATGGCTGCTACCCCAGATGGCAAGGGCTATTGGTTGGTTGCCTCAGATGGCGGAATCTTCACCTTTGGTGACGCCGCCTTCTACGGCTCCACCGGAAATATCGCTCTCAATAAGCCGATCGTTGGAATGGCTGCTACTCCAGATGGCAAGGGCTATTGGTTGGTTGCTTCAGATGGCGGAATCTTCACCTTTGGTGACGCCGCCTTCTACGGCTCCACCGGAAATATCGCTCTCAATAAGCCGATCGTTGGAATGGCTGCTACTCCAGATGGCAAGGGCTATTGGTTGGTTGCCTCAGATGGTGGAATCTTCACCTTTGGTGACGCGGTGTTCTACGGTTCCACTGGAAATATAACTCTCAATAAGCCGATCGTTGGAATGGCTGCAGATCCAACAACAGGAGGCTATTGGTTGGTTGCCTCAGATGGTGGAATCTTCAGTTTTAATGCGCCCTATATTGGCTCTGAAGGCGGAACGTCGCTTAATGCTGCGATCGTTGGGATCTCCTCTACGGGATCTCTCGATCCATATACAACCGGTGCCACGGGCGTTGATCTCTCCGCCTTTCAATGTGTGGGTTCAACTCCTGGTGGACCAAGTGCGTTAGCGTCTGTTCCGACTACCGGTGTTGGTGTAGTTGGCGCATACTTTGACTCGGACCCCCAAGGATTTGGTGGCACTCTTTCTAATGCCATGACCACCAATCCTTGTTTAGCTTCTGAGGTCTCACTTTTAAAGAATGAAGGTGCGACGGTTTCACTATTCGCTCCGCTTTGGTCGGCCCCTTCTCAAATCGTTGACCCTACGAATACTCTTAGTGGACCGGAAGCCTCTTGTGCTGCAAATGTCGCGAATCCCTCAGCGATAAATTGTCAATCTTACAACTGGGGCTGGAATTTAATGAGTGCTGGTGTTGCTTGGGCGAATTCCCAGGGGGTCAACTCTCCGCTCTGGTGGGTTGATGTCGAGTATGGAACGCCGGGACTTTGGGGGACTAATGCTATTGCCAATCAAAATGTAATTGCGGGCGCCTTGGCCTACCTAGCATCGACCGGTCATCAAAGTGGGATCTACTCAACCGCATATCAATTTCACATAATTGCTGGTAGTTATTCACCCGGAGTTCCAACTTGGATTGCTGGAGCCTCTGGCTCTTCCTACTGCACCGATCCAACCAAGCAATTTGGGGGTGGGCCAGTTTGGCTGTTGCAGACGTCCTACGTCAATGCTTCGGGGGTCAATGGCTCGCCGCGTCAGATAGATGGCGATACTGCTTGCTAGAAGAATAGTTTGCTAGTCTTCTGATTTTTAGTTTGATTTTATTATTCTGCCTTAGGTTGCCTTGCATCTAAGGCAGAATCTGTCTTAGATGCAAGTCTCGTTAGTCTCGAGACCTTTGAGGCTTTTCAACTTGGCCAAAGGACAATCTGTAAAGCGCCTGATCTTTAGGTAGTTCGCATATGAGCCCGTCTGGGCGCAAATCGGTCGCTATGAGTTAGGGGAGAATCGTCGAATCGAGCTAGAATCGACAATTCAAAGCGTCTCTTCTTCTTGGGGTTGTTTCGATTTCTCAGTTGAATTATTTTCGTTCCAGCACTTCTGGCAGATCCCCAGAATTGAAAAATGATATGCCCGGATATGAAATCCTAAACGAGCACTGAGTTCAAGCTCTAAGCGTGCGCTTAGATCCGGTGGTGCCTCTAAGGTAGAGCCGCACGATTCACAGACTAAGTGTTGGTGGAGGTTTTCTGAGAGATGATAGATCGCCTTCCCATGGCCAAGGTGTACATGTTCAACGATTCCGATCTCTTCTAGTGTTTCGAGGGCCCGATAGATAGTTGACAGGTGAATCTCTGAATTGATGGCTCCAACTGCGCTAAAGATCTCTTCTGCGCTAAGGTGCCCATTGGACCGAATGATTGTCTCAAGAACCATCATTCTCGCCGGAGTAACACGTGCTCCTGCTGCGCGAATTCGCGCAGCAGGATCTACGGATTCTTTTTCGGAGAAAAGGCTGGCCCTTGAGTCGCTGTTCATTTGTTCATTTGTTTGTATTCGAATCTATAGCCGAGTCCACGAACGGTACTGATGTAGGTTGGGGTTGATGGGTCTGGTTCGATCTTGCTTCTTAGTCTCTTGATGTGAACGTCAAGGGTTTTGGTATCGCTTGTGTGGTAAGGGCCCCATACCCTATCAATTATCATATCTCGTGTCATAACTCTATTGGGATTCGACATCAGTAACTCCAACAGCTCGAACTCTTTTAGCGGTAGCGCCACAGGGACTTGGGCAACACGTAGTTCGTGGCGGGCGGTGTCCAACACAATCTCGCCTATCTCAATCATGTCCTCGATCTCAATTGAGTCGATAGCGTTAGGTGAGCGCCTAAGAACAGCCCGGATTCGAGCCGTAAGCTCTCTCATTCGAAATGGCTTTGCAACGTAGTCGTCGGCGCCGACTTCTAGGCCAACTACCGTATCTAATTCCGAGCTTCGTGCGGTCACCATGATTATGGGTACCTGGCTAGTCGCTCGAATTGTCTTGCATACATCGATCCCAGAGAGCTTGGGGAGCATTACGTCTAATAATATAACATCAGGATTTACTGAGGCGAAGAGGTCGAGCGCCTCTCTTCCATCACGGGCTACGGCTACAGTCATGCCCTCTTTCGAAAGGCCTAGGGTGATTGCGTCAATAAATGACTCCTCGTCTTCGGCGACGAGTACGGTTGTGAGGGTCTTGTTCATTGATTGGCTCCTGGTTCGATTGGGAGGTGAATTTTGAAGGTAGACCCAGCTCCTTCGCGGGAATCCACCTCGATAGTGCCATTATGATTGCTTATGGCGTGCCTAACTATCGAAAGGCCCAAGCCTGTTCCACCGGTCTGTCGCGATCTGGCTTGATCGACGCGATAAAAGCGTTCGAAGATCCGTTCTATATCTTTTTGGGGAATTCCGATTCCATGGTCGACGACTGCTACGGTTACGGTTGAGTTATTTTGTGATATTTCTACCAATACGCTTGAGTTGGGTTCGGAGTATTTTACTGAATTGTCAATTAAATTTGTCAGCGCTGATCTTAGTTGTCCTCGATCGCCTAGAACGTAAGTATCTTCACTATTCAATCGTAGATCGATAGTTACGCGCTGGAGTTCTGCGGCGGGACTTATTTGATCGATTACCTCCATGGCAAGTTCGGGCATTGAAACCCTACTTATCGATGCTGCCCCCTCGGATTCAAATCTTGAGAGGTCGAGGAGATCGTCGATTATCTTGGCGACCCTAAAGGCTTCATTTTGAATTCGATTGGCCAGCCGCTGGCGAACGCTTGGTTCATCTTCGAACGCCAAGGTCTCCGCGAGAAGGCCGAGTGCTCCGATGGGTGTTCGAAGTTCGTGGCTAACATTTGCTACGAAGTCTCGGCGAATGGTGTCCAATTGATTTCGCACAGTTAAATCATCGACGATGGTTATGACGCCTAGCGCTAATCTTTCACCGACCGAGGTTGTCCTAATTATAAAGTCTCTTTTTGGAGGTCCAAAGATTGAAAAACTCTGCTCTTTGAAGCGACCGTTCAGTGCACTATCAACGGCTTCATTGATAGCACGCATAAGCCCGGCCTCTTCGTGGCGCGCATTTTCTAACTCTTTGGCGACTTGGTTGGCAAAGTAGGTACCTCCACTGCTATCGTGGATAAATACCGCCTGAGAGACGCTGTCGAGTGCACTTCTTAGGCTCTCGACCTCAAATCTCAGCTCATCTTCGTTGCCGCCGCTAACAATATTTTCTATCGAGTCGTCCATAGCTCATTCTCACTCAGTGGAACCCTACGTCAAAACTATAGGCAGTTGTGACTCTTTCGTCACACGATGGGCAATATGAATTTAAACAAAAGTGCTATTAGATAATGAAATAGCATGAAACATGTTATAATTGAGTTATGAGAGAACTCCTACGGACTTCTATCGCACTGGTTGCCGACGTATCTATCACTCCTAGCATCTCCTCATTGCCTGGTTCGGCTGCGCTTCAATCGATCGCAAATGGAATTGCGGCGTGGGCTTTAGTTCTGTCTCTTGTGGGTCTTTTGGTCGGAGCAGCTATGTGGGCTTTAGGTGCACATGCTGGCAACTATCAACAAACCTACAGCGGAAAGAAGACTCTCGGCACATCCGCAGCCGCTGCGGTGGTAGTCGGGGCCGCTCCTGCATTGATAAATTTTTTCTTTCATCTTGGACAAGGCGTGCACTGAAAGACTGTGTCTTTTTTTGAAAGACTCTGTCGGCTGTCTACTTTTCAAAGAGTCCTTGGATTTTTTGATAGTGAATAGCACTTTGACACAGATTTAGACCAGCTCTTTTGTGAGAGTGTCTTTGGTTTTTGTACAAAAGAGAGCGCTTTTGCTTATTGCTCTGATTAGAGCCTCAATAAATGGCTAGTGATTTATCTAGCGTTGCATTCTCTGAAGTGGTGATTTTCGATGCTCATAGCTTCTTTTGCTTCTTCGATTGTCAGTGGTGCTATTAGCTCCATAGGCCGTTCGATCACAGATCAATTGATAAAGTCAAATGCCTTTCTTTCGGGGCATCTCTATCAATCCATTTCAAGCATGGGTGACCCAACCTTGAATTCCAGTTGGTTTCGGGTTCCCTACCAACGTCTCTTTGGTGTCGGGTTACTGATAGCACTGCTGTCTCTCTTGTCAGGGGTGGCTATGGCGGTAATCTCGGGAACAACCTATGAATCTATCAAAAAGATCGTAATTGCACTTCCTGTGGTTGGAGTTGGAAGTGGAGGTTTCCTTTCGTTTGTGACTCTGGGAATGAGGGCGGCTGACTCCATCTCGGGTTGGATCTTTTCTACCTTTTCAATGGCCTTACCCAGCAGTGGCCTACCAAAAGGGGTCTTGAGTAAAGGTACGTCCGGGCCACCTGCGCTCCTAGAGCTCTTTCTTCAGTTCTTCTATTTTGTCTTTGCTGGTCTCACCTACTTAGAGCTATCTCTTAGAGCGGCTCTCATCTATTTGGTGGTCGCTTTGATGCCGATAGCACTGGCGCTCTCAATAAATCCAAAGTTGCGAAGTTTTGTCTTTCGCCTTCTCCTTCTTTTAGGTGGAGTGGTTGGATCCAAGATAGTAATTGCGATGGGTCTTGGATTAAATGTGGCGATGGGGAACTCTTCTTCCAGGGGATCTTTTTCTTTGGCCATCTCTGGTACTGCAATTTTAGTTCTATCTGTTGTTTCTCCTTTTCTTCTGGTTCGACTCCTCCTTGGATTGGAGAATCCAGTTACTCCAGGGATCGAGGCGGCTCCGATGAGGGCTCTTCATCTGGCCTCAAAGATCTATAAGAGTGGATCTGAACACCTCAAAGGGCGATCTCGCTCTTCGGTGGATCTAGAAGGATATTCATCGAGGGTAGCTCTGCATCCAGGAACTAAAAATTAGAAAGCGAATCTCGACGCCGATGGGAGGGGATAATGAGCACCAATGGTGATCGCAATGATCAATTAGGACGTTACTTTGTCTCGAGTCTGAGACCTTATCGAATGGTAGTAGATCGCTATTCGATTGGAATCTTAGTTCTTTGCGGACCACTTCTAGGCGGCTTTGTCTTTTTATCGCTTGGTTCTCTAGCTTCGATAGAAAGAGCAGGACTTATTACGCTCTTGTTTTCGTCCTTGATTGGCTTTCGAAGTCGAGGTCTTCCTCTTTTAGGGGTTGGAATTCGATACGTCAAATACTGTCTTTCACTCAAGAGACTTAGGGGCTACTTTTTCACTATTTTTGTCCTGATAAAAGGCGAGCGATTGGCAGGTGACAGAGCAGGAGGTGACAGGTTTAACAGGGGCCCTCGAAGTCAAAGATCTCAGACGGGGAAGTTCGCTTTAATTGGAGGTAGCCTAGGGTTTGGCGGTCGTCTTCAATCCAAAAGCCCCCTCACAGCTATGCATCACGGTGAAGATCGAAGCTATATCGGGCGTCATCGAGGTGGATTGTTCGACCTTTCGCACTTTAGACGGCTTAGATCTAATGGGTCCGAGAGATCACCTTGGCGACTTTTGCCGATGGATGGTACGGTCCCAGCGGAGTCATTGACGAATTGGCTGCGTCGTGATGGGGACTTGGAACCAAGAGGTGATCTTGACCATCGAAGGTCGCGCCGCTTTTTCCATAGTTCAAAAGACCAAATTGAGGCGCTGGCCCATGGGCAACCACCAAGGGAGACTTTGGATGGCGGCGCTGACGCTTTGGTTGAAGAGGAGGTAGCAGAAGAGGTAGCAGAAGAAAACGGTGGCTACGATCAGCCAAAGCGAACTTCTGCTAATCACATGAGCGATGCCGATGGAGTCTTTAGCTTTGGGTTGGATGGCAAAGGAAGGTTCATCTTTGGTGATCACAAGAGTGGTGTTGGATACTTATATTCCAAAGAGAGATCTCGAATCGTAGTCATCGCCCATGTAAATGCGAATGTAACCCCATATCTTTTGGGCTCTTTGGAGCTAGGCGAGCGTGCCGAGCGTTTTTGTGATGCGCTGGATAACTTGTCCACCCTAAAGTTGGCCGAGATGGAGATCGCAATGGTAACTTTTGCCAATTGTACTGAAAGATTTGGAGGATATAGCTCCAACGATTCTAAGAAGAATTCGATAGGCAATGCCAGCCATCACAGGGGATCTAGCGATGACAACCCAGGCGCTTTTAGTGGCGATTTTATAGCACCTCTCAGGCAATATTCCCCTGAGGAAGCTGAGGCTGTAGTTGAGGTTGACCCAGATCTATCCCAAGGGGCAACTCCCTTCGACCTAATTGATCAATTGAATGAGCTGGATCGAACGATCATATCAAGCTATGGCGGCCCAAGTAGTTTTATTGCCCTCTCGGCTAGGTTGCCTCCTTTCTTTGAACGCAATTTTGAGAGGGGTTCCTCTCGAGCTATAACCGATATTGGCTCAAATCGGCCACGTAACTTTGGACTGAATGTTTTTAGCTCCCCTAAACCTGGTGGGCCTGATAATAAGAGTCCTTTGGATTCCGCTGGCATTTCATCTACTAGTGGGTTTGATTCAAGAACTTCCAGTACCCAAGGTAGACGACTACCAAGAAGTCAAGGAGCTCCAGCAAGAAAGGATCTCTCAAAAGCCGCTAAGGACCAACGAAGAGCCGACCTCTTTTTGAGAGACCGAGGCCGTAGCGGAAATTCCAGGAGAAACTACAGCACCAAGAAAAGCTACAGCAGATGGCGCAAGTCTCCCCGTGATAACTCTGATCTAAAGCGAGAGGCTGACCTGAGATTATCTTCGTTTTTGACCGATGTCGCCGAGGACGCCTTGGTTCCAAGTTCCTCTTTGCTCGATGGTCACACAGATTGTGATAGCTCTACTGGCATCGATTTAGACGAGCTGGACGAAATGGAGCTGGACGAAATGGAGCTGGATGAAATGGAGCTGGACGAAATGGAGCTGGATGAAATGGAGCTGGATGAAATGGAGCTGGACGAAATGGAGCTGGATGAAATGGAGCTGGATGAAATGGAGCTGGATCCTCTGGGTCTGGCTTGTGAAGCACCGCCCCAAGCATCCCCTATGGTCGGTGTCAAATGGTGCTCTTTCGACGAGAAGAGACCTACCAGGTCGAATTATCCCATAGGGCCACCCAATACAAAGGCCAAAGATAAGGTCTTTGATCCTCCGGCGACCTCTGGTAGCTCCAGGGATAAAAATGCAAACTATGAGAATTTGTTCAAAGGCGATGCTTCGTCGTCCAAGGATTCACCAGGGGATTCACCCAAAGTCGCTTCGGTGGCAGAAGGAGATGATCTTGGATCTCGGGTAGTCTCGAGTCTCCTTGCTAAGACCATGGTGGACGCTCTCGAGAAGTTGTGTTTTAGTTCAGACCTTCCTCAATCCTATTTGGTTGGGGCCAGGGAGTTGATTGAGATAGAGCGGTATCTAGGCGATGGTGACTCCCAATGTGGAGGTGAATCAGAGAGATTTGGGGCGATATCAAATTCCAAGGGAGGATCTCGGATATGGAGGTTACGGTTGATGGCCACATCGAGGCTATTTCCTGGTGACTTTCTTAGGCTATTTAGGTTCCCAAGCTCACTTGATGCTTTGGTGATTTTTATGCGTCCGGTTAGCAAAAGGAAGATGGCTAATTCGATTCGAAGCCAAAGAGCCAAGGGGACCGCAGATCTAATGGCTTCAAGAGACCGAGGCTTTATTGCGAATCGAACCAAGGATATGCGTGCGGTTGGCCTTGATGACCTTGACATTGACCTATTGAACGGGCATGTTGGTTATGAATATTCGTGCCTTTTTATCGAGAGCCAGAACCCAAAAGGCCGACGGCCAATAGGTGAGACCTTTGAGGCTATGTCTATGAGCGTCGCCCTCGAAGTTGGTAAGCAGGCCGAGCTTATCAATCGAATTCGTTCCTTCTCGTTCTTTTAAAAGAACCTTTCAGAATGATAATTGCCTAAATCAAGCCGAAGGAGCCCCCTGAGCTTAGATAAAAGTACCCACTTTGTGATTTAGCGCTATTTGGCTTGGCTGCCTAACGAGTCGAATTGGGCTCATGACGGCAAGAATTAGGTATTTTCATTTGGTGATTTTGAATCTAAGTTGTAAATCTAGTCAAGGATCTCCCATGAAATTAAATGCGATAGCAGATATTGAATCAACCACGGCGCTCTCGCTCTGGTTGCCTGGATTTTGTGAGACCGGCTCTCAAAATGTAGCTCCGATCCTTGGTGCCTCAAGGTTCGGCGGTAGATTTGGTTTTAATCCATTTGAGCTCTATCGCGACGGCGTGATCTCTAACCCTAACGCCTTTGTCTTTGGCCAAGTCGGAAAAGGTAAATCCGCCCTATTGAAGAGCTATCTCGCTCGAATGTTTCTTTTGGGTTATCCATCTGTAGTCTTTGATCCAAAGGGAGAATATGGCGCTTTGGCACGCTTTTTTGGCTTTGATCCGATTGACTATCTGGCATCCAAGAGAGGGGTTAACCCTTTCGTGGAGGTGGAAGGGGCTCCTAATGGTCTTTTAGCACGGGAGCTAAATAGCGAAATGGCGACATATGTCATCTCTGTGGCTTTAGGAAGGAGACCTACCGAGATTGAGCATCTTGCCATATCGGAGGCGCTGAATGAGATTTCAAGGGGAGTTGACTTCTTCAAGTTGCGATCATGCCTGGAGAAGATCGACCGTAGTGGAGGTCCGACCACATGGAGAGGCTCGTATTCAATCGGGAGTCTCGCTAGTCTGCTAGCGGTATTGGATTCGCTGATTGAGTCGGGTCTAGTCGCTCAAAGTGAGTCGTCTTTTGATCTGGGCAAAGTTTTAGGCAAGAGCATTTTAGTATTTGACTTATCAGGCCTCTTTGGATCCGGCCGATATCCACTCGTAGTAGCGCTATTGCTGGGGGCGCTTAGAGCTCACAAGATGACCCGGGATCTTCCTCCTCTCATAATTGCCATAGATGAGATTTGGGCGCTGATGAGTGACTCAAATATTGCGAGTTGGCTAGGTAGCTATTGGAAACTATCAAGAGGAATTGGAATTGCAAATATAGGAGTTAGCCACAGGCTGAGTGACTTCTCAGGCGGAGATGATGTCGGTGCCCATTTAAAATCACAGTCGCTCAATAGCTCTACAAACTATTCCAATGGACCTAATAGAACTGTGATAAGCGAGATAAACCGTGGTCTTGGAATGATCAACGATACAGAGACGATAGTTTCGTTCGCGCTTGAAGTGGACGAGGCCCATCACCTTTGCAGCGCCTTTGGATTTTCCCTAGAAGTGGCACCGCTACTGCGTCAACTACGAAAGGGAAGTGCGCTGTGGAAGATTGGAGAGCGAAATCTGTTGGTGGATCATTATTTAACTTCAATCGAGACGGCTCTCTTCAATACGGACGCACCCTTGCTTGGCAGGGGCGTACGGGCTAAACCTAATTGAGTCAACCGCAATAGATTGAATGAAGTTATAAACTCACTCTAAATCTTGAATTGCCAGTGACCGCCAAATCAATGGCGGCCAAGGTATGGGCTGCTGTTTCCGTGGCGGTTTTATGGGAAGCTTGTAGTGGAGATTTCCGCCTATTTTGTCTTGCGCAAGTTTTTTGTCTATCGAATTGCTAGAAGCCTAAATGAAAGCCGAGCCAAAAAATCCAGGTCTTTGACTCTAATAGCCATGGCGCTTAATAAAGTGCCAGATGTAATTGTGAGATAGTGATTGGCCCAGACAGATTGCCCAGACAGATTGCCCAGTCTGATTGCCCAGTCTGATTGGCCCAGACTGATTGGGCCAGTTGGGCCGTTCTAGCCATATTGGATTGGTTCATGGCGACCAGACTTATACCTCAACTAATCCAATCTGATCAGGTATCGGTTTTAGATCGATGTAAGGTCTGATTCTATGGAATGGCTTTAGTGGGCTATTATCTCGGGGCTCCAACTCGGGCTATTGCTCACTACCTTTGGCCTTGAGGCCCTTTTCTATTTGGAAATCAAAGATAGCAGTACCAGGCTTTTTGGCAATTGTTACTTTAGTTGTTACTTGGATGATTGTCGGTTTTGACCTTTCTGTATCTGTGACATCGTCCTTTGTCTTGACTGCTTTATTGGCACTCTGATCTCGGTCATTATTACTTTTAGGGTTAGATGGATCCTGCATCGTTGATCTATCCGTTGCAATCTTTATCTTAGGTCCACTATTTGGGTGGTCTTTTTGGGCGCAAAAAGTTATTTGTTTGGCGTTTTGATGGCGCTTTGGTGGGTCTTATTTTTCCTTTTGATTTTTCCTTTTGGTTTGTTTGGTTGACATTAGGAGCGTTTCATGGTTTTTAGCTCGCTGGAGAGCTGTTTCTCTTTCGGTAGGTCGCTTGATGTGGTGATGCCTCACCTTAGCGTTGGTGGCTTTGGTGTGGTTCTTGTCCTAGTGGCGATCTTTTTATTTGTTGGTGACTCAAAGGGCGAGCACCAAAAGACCATGGGGAGGTTTCGACCAACCAAGTCGAGTCGCAGAGGAATCCATGAGGGAGTGCATTTTGCGGGTCGCTTCAATTTGAGCGACTTTAAAACTTTGAATCCCTCTATCTCTATAGGCAAATTGGGTTTGAGATCTATCCGACTTGATCGCCGGGACTCGGCAATCGTCTTTGGCCCAACGCAGTCGTTTAAGACATCTCGACTGGCCATTCCGGCGATCCTGGAACATCGCGGGGGAGTGATCGCCTCGAGCGTCAAAGGTGATTTGATGGAGGCAACCATTGAGGCACGATCGACTATGGGTAGGGTGATCGTGTATGACCCGCTGGGAAGTACCGATCGAGGTAATTCTTTTTGGAACCCTCTCTCTAGAAAATTGGATGCTAATTCATCGAGACGACTTGCACAAGGTATCTGTTTTTCTCGAACTTTGCGCCATATGGGTGAAGAAGGGCAATTCTGGGCGACTTTAGCAGCTCGATTGTTGGCGCCACTGCTATTGGCAGCATCTCATTTAGGGCTAAGCATCATCGACGTGATCGGTTGGATTGATCAAAGGGACTTCGAGGAAGCTGGTAATTTTCTGATCGAAAACAACTATCTTGAATATGCCCGGTCGATAGCGGCGACCCTTGATTTGGATGAGAGAATCCTCTCGTCAATTCTTACAACCCTAGATCGCTCGATAACTCCGTTCTCAATTGGCACAACGCCTATTGAGGGCTACTTTGACTTGGTGGATTTCGATTCCTCTGGTTCGTCGAGTCTCTTTTTGATTGCCCCACCGAATCGACAAGGAGAGATTGGAACCGTCTTCGGCGCATTACTAGCAGAGATCTTCGATCGCATCTTTCAATTTGAAGTGACAGAGCGTGCTCTTTTGATCGTCTTGGATGAGGCTGCTAATTTAGCTCCGATAGCAAATTTTGACGAGATAATCTCGACCGTGTCATCCTTTGGCGTTCAGTTGATAACTATCTATCAAGATCTAGCACAGTTGCGTGCTAGATATGGCGAGGCTGCCACCACTATTGTAAATAACCATCGAGCTAAGATCTTTTTAGGGGCGATTTCAGATCCATCAACCATGACTCTCGCACAAGAGTTATGTGGGATGAAAAGTGAGTACCCAAATTCAATTTGGCAAAAGTCCAACTCAGATGGTGGCCAATTGCGCCATCTACTTGCACTTGGGGCACTTAGAAGGCTTCAGCCAGGTAAGGCTCTTTTGGTCTATGGTCATCGACCACCGGCCATAATAGAGCTCTCGGCAAGAATTCCAAGACGGTAGTTGTTATTATTTTTAGGTTTGTATCTGAGTTGCCGATACTAAGGCCGTGGGATACTCTGAACTTTCGCAATCACTCGAATACGAGACAGCATTACTTGAAAAACTCCTCTTCAAATTGGAAGAGGAACGCCTTTTAGTTGCCAATGAACGTCACCATTATTTAGGTGAAGCTAACTTTGAGATTCAAGCTGTAAGCGGCGAGATCAAGCATGCCGAACTGCGACGAGCAATCGCATCCTCGGAGGTCTGTGACTTTCTTGAGATCGATTCGATGGCTCCGCTGTCGGAGATTATTTCGGCGACTCCTGAGCCATGGAAGTCTGTCTTTGCTGAACAAAGAAGCCAGATGCTTTTGGTCACAGCCAGGATCGCTAAAGCGCAAAATGAGATCAATAGTCTCTTAGCACAGCGCATCGCTTTGGTTGAAGACGTTTTGAATCTAATCGATTCAAGCGGAACAACCAATCTCTACGGAAGGAATGGAAGGCGTAGCAAGGAAGCCACGATTTCACTATTGGATGGTCTATTGTGAGCAATGCTGGGATCTATATTGGACTCTCAGGGATTCAGGCGCAAACTAAAAGTATGGATGTCGTTAGCCAGAATATTGCTAACGTCAATACGCCTGGTTATACAAGGGAGACTGCTAACCTTTCGGCTGTTATCAACCCGGGATCCAACATAGGATCCGGTGCTATAGTAGCCTCTGTCTCTCAAATCTCTGACTCTTTTTTGCAAGCGCAAGCTCAAAGTGCCTCTGCGGATTCGCATGCGGCGACCAGCCTTTCATCGGCGCTTTCATCGGCTCAAACAAATTTTCAAGAGCCCTCGCCAATTGGAATTAATGAACAGTTGTCATCCCTTTGGAATGCATTTGATCAGGTCTCAAATCAGCCCAACCTTATGGCGGCTCGAACACAATTGGTCAATATTGCCCAACAACTCTCTACGACTATCAATAGTGATTCACAAGGGTTGACCAATCTTTATAACGGTACTGTGAGCCAGGTTCAGTCTTCGGTTACCTCGATCAATCAGCAGTTGAAACAGGTGGCCACTTTGAATGGCCAGATTATGGCAGCTCAGGGTCAAAATGGCGCGAATACATTGATAGATCAGCGAAATCAACTCGTCCAGTCGATTACCGACTCAATTGGAGCGCGAGTTGTAAATGGTAGTAACGGTTCTATATCGATCTTTTCTGGTGGTATTGCGCTAGTGAGTGGGATAGTAGCAGATTCGCTCAATGTTCAAGCTCCAACAGCGCCAGCTACTGGTACCGCATCGATCGTCTCGAACTCGACTGGAGCTACACTTCCAGTTGCTTCGGGTACGATTGGTGGTAACTTGGCAGCATTAAATAATAATATACCGAGTTATATGACGAATTTGAATAACTTCGCCGATCAGCTTGCCACCCAGGTCAATGGTGCACTAGCGCCGTCAAGCGGAGGGACATATGGATACGCAACACCTCCTATTTCTACTACTAACCCGCTTCCTGCTGGTCAACCGCTCTTTAGCGTGTCGACTTCATCGTCAACGGCTGCAGCGACCATCTCCGTCAATCAGGCAGTTTCAACAAATCCAAATTTAATTGCGTCCTCGTCGTCCTCGAATACACCTATGGATGGATCTATCGCGGCAGCGGTAGCTGCACTGGGGTCGTCATCTTCTAGCACATCTCCGGATGCACTGTACAACGCGATTGTTACTCAGGTTGGCCTTGACGTTTCGACGGCTCAATCAAATGTGAAGACACAATCTGCTCGCTCTCAATCTGCTACCTCGGCGCTAGCTAGCGTCTCTGGTGTAAATACAAATCAAGAGTTGGTCAATATGGTTGCCTTTCAAAATGCATATCAGGCGGCTGCAAAGGTAATTGCAACCGTAGCGACCTCAATTCAAAGTCTTATTTCGGCGGTATAAGTTAAATGACAGACAGAATAGGAAATGCATCACTCGTTGGTTCTTTGGTCAACTCAGTCCAAGGAGACCAAAACACACTAGTAAATCTCCAGCAGCTTTTAGCTACAGGCAATAACATCTCAAAGCCAAGTGATAGTCCGGTTGGAATCTCCAACTTGCTGGCGGTGCAGACTGGGCTTTCGCGCGCTAATCAGTTCGTGGCGAATGCAAAAGACGGTTCGACGATGCTTGGGGTTGCTAATGGCGCAATGAGTACTGCGATGAATGTTCTACAACAAGCTCGCACGGCGATTCTCTCTGCGGGAAATGGTGCCTTACCCTCAGCCTCGATAAAGGCGATAGCTAACCAAATTAATGGATATGTCCAGACCTTGGCGGGGATAGCAAATACCCAATATCTAGGTGTGGCAATCTTTGGGGGAACCTCGGGTGCGCAATCCGCCTATACCCCAACTACTACTAGCGGCACGACGGTCTATACCTATCAGGGCAATGGTGTTGCTCCGAGCCGAACGGTTGCTCCGGGAGTCACGGTAAATGCGAGTTTGGCTGACGCTTTTGGAACTGGAAACCCACCCTCAAACCCAGCTTCTCCTGTTTCTGGAGAGCTTGGGTACGCAAATAACACAGCTAACATAATGACTACCTTAAGTAGTATTGTCAAAGACTTACAATCTGGATCATCTGCCAATATGTCTACTGATTTAGGTAAATTTGATACTGCTTTTGCAGTCTTTCAGACAAATGCTGGTCAAGTTGGTGCTCAATATCAGCAGATGCAGGCCATGCAACAGCAGACGACCTATACTCAACAATCGTTGAATACCCAACTTGGCGCGATTCAAAATGTCGATGTGGCTTCCGTCTCTACACAATATCAGCAAGCTCTTTCAAACTATCAAGTCGCACTTTATGCGACGGCACAATTGGGCCAACAACCATCGTTGGCCACATACCTTCACTAGTATTAGGACTGGAGAGTAATAAATGAATACCATAGAATCTGAGCCAGAGGTGGATGAGTCACCAAAGTCGGGCGCTCCGAGTTTTCGAATCGTAGCCGAAGTCAACTTGCCGAAGGGCTTGCCCGGCTTCTTTGCTGAGCGCAAGTTTGCACTTTTGGATCTAGGAGACGACTACAACCCTTATATGGCATTACGTTCGTTCACCTCCGAACTCACTCTTATCGTGGTTGAACCTCGATTTGTCGTTGAGGACTACCAGGTTCACGTGGATGACCCAACGCAGAATCTTTTGGGTTTGACGCGATCAGAGGACGCACTGGTGCTTGTGATAGCAACTCTAAGGGAGAACAAAAATCCTGTTGTGAATTTACTTGGACCGATAGTTCTAAATGTTGAAAGCAAGATTGCAGCCCAAGTTGTTCAGGTGGAGAGTGACTACTCTGTTACCCACGAAGTTTCACTAGCTCTTCGGGCTTCAGACCGAGTTGTACTCTAGGGGTGGTTTTGGGATGGTCGATTTTAAAAACCACCATCCGATCTTCCTGCAGCCCAAGTACTTAGTCTCTTATCACCTTTGGATTAGGGTACTCTCTAGGGACCTGAACGAGGGGTTTGAACTAGGTCGTTAGAGAACTCGACAAAGATACCCACCCGGGTACATCTTTTAATATAGGACAAACCACAAGAAGCCCCAGGGCACTTTCAGCGCCATTGCGGGATAGTCGAACTTGGGCGGGCCGCAACCTTAGTTGACAAGCTGGCGCTAGCCCAAGGTTATAAGTAAATTACCTAAAACTCTATTGCTAGCACAGCCCAAACCTAACGCCGAGATGGTGATGTGACCCTACAGCCCTGGTCTATTAGAGTTACTCCTAGGAGGTAGGCGTAGGTCTTCATCAAGCAAATGGCTTAGGTGGCCGATGTGCGTTAGCTATTCTTTGGCGGAATCATCAATCGGCATCTTGATTTCACCCATATCGATGCCTAATGCCTTAGGACTGGTTGCCGCCGCTTCGTTCGCAGCTTTCACCGCCAGATAAACTTCTTCTCGGTGAATTTCTACATCCCGTGGCGCCGAAATCCCGACTCTTACTTGATCTCTATGGATATCAAGTATCGTAATTACAATATCGTCACTGATGACGATGCTTTGGTTGGCTCGGCGTGTTAGTACTAGCAAAGCGCCTCCTTGCGCGAGATGGTCGTAGGCAAGTAACGAACAACTTATACAATAGGGCCTATTTGGGTATATTTTGCGATCAAATGCTAATACTTCGCAAAAGGATTGAAATTTAGCTACTTTTCCCCAGATAACTGTTTTCTTAGCCACCAGAGTGTCTTATAGCTTTGACTATGTGGAGATGGCTCCGGGTAGCATCTCGACTTTAGTTGGTTAGTATCCGAAAGCTATGCCTTTGGTGCCACTTGCAACTGAAGGTATTTGAGTGACGTACTGCACTGGGTCAAACTGTTCTGGGTCGCTTTTGCCTGGGTCAAACTGTTCTGGGTCAAACTGCACTGGGTCAAACTGCACTGGGTCAAACTGCACTGGGTCAAACTGCACTGGGTCAAAATGCACTGGGTCAAACTGGCTGTTGTGGTGAGTTGCCAAAGGGCCTTGTAGTTCAATTAGGCAAGACACAAATTGGCAAGGCACAAATTGGCAAGGCGCAAGTCGATAAGGTGCGAGTCGGAATGACTAATCCTTGTAGAGAAGCTTTCCCATTGCCCTGCCATCAGATCGACAAAGCGACTTGCAGCTTTGGAGGTCTTTTGATATCGCACCTCTTTGGTCCTGGAGTTACGCGTCGAAATCCTCCAGTGGAGTTTGAACTTACTCGGCCAGCCGTCGTGCTTTTTGGGTCAATTCCAGCTGTTATTAGTTTCAATGTGATCGGCTCCGTTTGCATCTTTATTATTAGATGCTTTAGAAGGCTTTTTATGAAAGAGGCAAATCATCGCAATGGCTAGAGGAAGGAAGGGCGTCTTAGCAATTTTCCTTGAGTTTGATTGTCTTTTTGGTTAGGTCTCTTGATGCGTTATGATCAATTTACAGTGGCTTTGCATTCGATTTGCTAACGATGCGCTAAGTTTTGTTACGGATGAAGCGTGTGTTTCTTGCTATCGCCTAGGTAGTAGCGGTTTAGTTTTATGATCGGTGGATTTAGTTGGCAGTAATTTTGATCACAGGTGCCACAAGTGGAATTGGCCTAGAGACTGCTTTGGAGTTTGCCAAACGGGATGATCATGTGATTCTCGCGGGTCGAAATAGACGCAAGATTGATGATGCGATTGAGAAAATTGCTAAAGTGGCGCCAAAGGCAACGCTCGATCAAGTGGTCTTCGACCTCTCAGAGGTTGGATCGGTATTGATGGCTGCCATAGAGCTCAAGGCACGATTTGATCGTATTGACATCCTAATCAATAACGCCGGCGTGATGGCTATTCCTATGCGAATGGAGACCAACGATGGATTTGAGAGCCAATTCGCGACGAATCATCTCGGCCATTTTGTCTTGACAGCTGGCCTCTACGACCTTTTACTTGAGTCCAATTCGCCTCGTGTGGTTACGGTCTCGTCGATGGTAGCTAAGTTTGGAACTATCGACTTCGATGATCTGAATGCGAACGAGAATTACTCGCCGTGGAAGAGCTATAGCCAATCAAAGCTCGCCAATCTGCTATTTGCCAGAGAACTTTCAAAGAGAGCAATGGCCAACTCCGATCCAATCATTTCCCTAAGCTCACACCCAGGATATAGCGCTACCAATCTCTCCTTCAATGGGCCGAGAATTGGCAAGGGAACGCCGGGAGTGCTAAAGCTTTTGCAACCACTGATTGCGCAGAGGCCCTGTATGGGTGCACGTCCATCGATAATGGCGGCTACGTCTTCGATCGAGAACTGGACTTATTTCGGCCCACGCGGCCCCTTTGGTTTGAGAGGTAAGCCAACAGTGGTTTCGCCTCCGCCAAAGGCTCTCGATGATGTCGCAGGCGAGCGTCTTTGGAATATTTCCGAGGAAATGACAAAAACTACTTTTGGAATTTAGATTTTTCTTTGAGTTGCTTTCCATGATAGTTATGGCGGCATAGGCTTGTTTTCAGCTAGGTCGTTATTAAAGATGGTTTTCAACTAGGTGGTCTTGATTTTTAGGGCCTGGAAAATCTTTATGGTGGAACTGTGTAATTTGTGATTTTTTGTATTGTATCCAGAGATGACAAACTATCAACGATGCGATCATGTCTTGAAACATAAAGGTATAGGGCAAATCTAACTAGCTAGATTCAAAGACCAACTGCTCTAAATTCTGCTCTGTTACCGATCGAAAGAAAAGGCTACTTCGGCGCAATTTTGCTATTTTCGATGGGTAACCGTGTGGTTTGTCTGAGAGCTAATTTTTGACTTTTATTTATTCTTAGATCAAGTATCTGATTTCAATGCTAGTTGCAGACAGGCTTAGCCTTGTATGGTAACGGTTCCTGGTTCGAAAAATTAAGGATTTCATTTTTACCGATAGCACTTTGACTGCAAAGGTTTTTTGCTTAACCCTATGGCAGGTACGCTGAGGCCTTCAATTCACGAATTTTATAAGCTATAGGATATCTTGAAAAGCTGTTGTGTAAGAGCCTGGAGCCGACTCTTCGTCAGGGAAATAAACCATACCTATTTAGATGGATGCGGCTCAAATTTCAATCTTTGAGACAACTAATTGTTCACTTAGAGATCTCACCCGGAGCGTGCTAGGTGTGCCAGGCGTAGTTTTAGGTTTTGGCTTTGGCTGTATTACGTCTAGTTCTAGATGGATAATACTTTCTTTTTGGCTATGGTTGTCTTTGCCTGGAGCCGACTCTTCATAGTTTTATAGATGCAGATTACGAATCGGACTTTTGAGATACCAACTTTAGCTAGGGATTATTAATGGCGCGCACTGTCGCTGGGATAGTTTCATTTGATCCTTGAGAGGCTGGATAGTTATCGATCTTAATAGTGCTTGGAACTGGTTGAGTACGCACTTTATTCAATTGGTCAAGGTGGCCGATCTTCTTGCCGAAAGTCATTGGAGACATCCTTTACCATCGGGGGTTTAGATGAGTTCCAATTCGGGCGACACCAGCGGTCAGATACCAGAGGAAGTTGCGGAATTTTTAGTTGAGAGTTATGAGAACCTTGACAGACTTGACCAAGATCTAGTGATACTAGAGAGCGATCCACATAATAAGGAGACGCTCTCGTCGATTTTTCGAACTATTCACACCATAAAGGGCACATGTGGCTTTCTAGGGTTTGAGAAGTTGGAAAAGGTAGCCCACGTAGGTGAGAATCTGTTGTCGAAGCTACGTGACGGCGTGATAATGATAAATCCGGGGATTACCTCGGCGCTTCTATCAACGGTAGATGCAGTTCGTGAGATGCTCTCATTTATAGAGCAGGAAAACTACGAGGGCAATGGCGACTACAGCGCGCTAATCGAGCTTCTTGCTTCGATGACCAATGGAACGCTACCGCAACCGAGCCAAGGCTCTAACCCAGCCACGGTTCCTTCGAGTGCCCCTACATCTCAAGACCCCATCTCTCCGCCGGAAGAAGTTCAACCAGAGATTCATGCGCCAATTAAGGTCGGGGAGTCTTCCTTTGTCTTCAATAAGAAGGTTTCAAAGCCTGCTCCACCCCAGGAACCCGTCTCTATAGCGGCTCCGACATCCGAGCAGGTCACAGTCGATGAGCCTTTGGCCGTATCGCCTATAAGTGATGTCTCAAAGGATGCAACTCCTCCAAATAGAGGTGATGTCGACAAGGATAAAGTTGTCACATCTGTCTCTGACGCCAATATAAGGGTTGACGTTGGGTTGCTGGACAAGCTTATGAACTTAGTCGGAGAGTTGGTTCTAGCACGAAATCAGATTCTGCAATATACCTCTTCTCAGACCGACTCTTCGTTCGTCGCAGCTTCGCAACGGTTGAATCTGATTACATCTGAACTCCAAGAGGGTGTGATGAAGACGAGGATGCAGCCGATTGGGAATGTCTGGTCTAAGTTCCCTCGGGTGGTTCGAGATTTAGCCCTCTCTGTCGGTAAAAATGTGGCTATTGAATTCGAAGGCAGAGAGACGGAACTGGATCGAACTATCATCGAATCGATCAAGGATCCCCTGACCCACCTTGTCCGTAACTCAGTAGATCATGGAATTGAGACACCAGAGGGTCGAATTGCAGCAGGTAAAGCTCGGGATGGTCGATTGATCCTTCGTGCATACCACGAAGGTGGCCACGTAAATATTGAAATTGCAGATGATGGTGCTGGAATTAACCCCGATAGGATTCGGGCTAATGCTCTCAAGAAGGGCCTTTTTCGAGCGGATCAACTTGACAAGATGAGTGAGCGTGAGATTACAAATCTCATCTTTGCGCCAGGGTTTTCCACCGCTGAGAAGATTACCAATGTCTCGGGGCGTGGCGTTGGGATGGATGTGGTCAAGACCAATATCGAAAAGATTGGCGGCACTATCGACATCCAAAGCACTCCTGGTGAGGGAACCACTATCAAGATCAAGATTCCACTTACCTTAGCTATCATTCCTGCACTTGTGGTGGCTGCAGGCGGCCAGCGCTATGCAATCCCTCAAGTCTCCTTAGTAGAACTTGTGCGCCTGGAGCGAGATCAAGCTAAGGTCGATATTGACTCTGTCTATGGTGCCCCTGTCTGTCGATTGCGGGGAAATCTCCTTCCTCTTGTCTATCTGTGCGACTTGATGCATACCTCGACGAAAAAGATAGAAGATGATGCTGTAAACGTAGTGGTGCTTCAAGCCGACGAGAGGCAATTTGGCCTGGTAGTTGACAACGTCGTTGACACCGAAGAGATCGTCGTGAAACCACTCGGTAAGCAAGTAAAGAATGTAGATGTCTACGCTGGCGCGACAATAATGGGTGATGGACGCGTTGCACTGATTTTAGATGTAATGGGAATCGCACAGCGGTCGTCGGTGATTTCAGAGGTGCGAGATCGTAAGCTAAGTGAACTTTCAGCTAGTTCAACGCTCGAGGTGGGAGAGCGCCAAACCCTGCTCCTGCTAGGTGTCGGCGATTCGTACAGGGTCGCGGTTCCGCTGTCGAGCGTGGATCGTCTGGAAGAGTTTCCTTCCGATGCCCTTGAATGGGCAGGGGATAACCAAGTTGTTCAGTACCGTGACGCAATAATGCCACTCATCTGGCTCTCGAGCACCCTTGGTGTACCGAGTGCAACAGAAGTCGATTCCGCGAGCATTCAAGTTGTGGTTCATTCGGGCCATGGCAGGCGTGTCGGAGTAGTGGTCGATCGGATCCTTGACATAGTTGCTGTCAATATGAACCTAGAGAAGTGTTCTATAAAGTCACAAGTCATCGGTTCAACAGTTATCAACGATCGAGTAACTGACATAGTTAACGTCGACGAAATCGTTCAAAGCGCTCTTGTGAACTTTATCGATTCGTCCAATTTTGCTTTAGCTGGATACGGAGGCTAGAAGTGTCCCAAAAGATTTTGAGTGAAAAGCAGTATTGTACCTTTTATTTGGACAATCATTTTCTTGGAATAGGCGTTCGCGAGGTTCAAGAGGTCCTCAAATACCAACCGATGACAAGTGTTCCATTGGCCGATGATGTAGTTGCTGGACTCATCAATCTGAGAGGCCAGATTGTAACTGCTCTTGACCTTAGGAAGGTCATGGGTCTCGCGCATCTAGATGGTCGTCTTCCTATGAACATAGTGGTTAGAAGCGACGATGGCCCCTTGAGTCTCTTGGTCGATGAGATTGGAGATGTCGTCGAAGTGGAGGCGGACTTCTTTGAGGATCCGCCCGAGACGCTTGAGGTTTCATTTCGTCACCTGATTAGGGGTGTCTATAAGCTCGAAGGCAAACTGATGCTTGTTCTGGATCTTGAGCGAGCGGTATTTTCATTAGTCGACGCCTGATTTGGCCCGAGTAGTCACATTCACCTTTTGGCCCAGTGGATCGCTTTGGGCAAATATTAAATCACAACTATCTCCGGAGGGGATCTAGATGGCGTTGGCCCTGGTAATAGACGATTCGAGCGCAACGAGGATGATTTTGGCACGTATCTTAACGGAGCTTGGGTATTCGGTCGAAAAGGCAGAAAATGGCGCTGATGCTCTTCATAAACTCTCGAAGATGGCCAAGCCAGAGCTGATTCTAATTGACTGGAATATGCCGGTTATGAATGGTTATGAGTTTTTGGTAAAGGCGAGGTCGATGGCTCAATTCGACGATGTGACGATGATGATGGTCACTACTGAAACCGAAATTGAGCAAGTCTTAAAGGCTCTCGAAGCAGGTGCTAACGAATATGTAATGAAACCTTTCACTAAGGACGTTATAGATGAGAAGCTCTCGCTCCTGGGTCTCGGAGCGAGGTAGGCGGATGGATAGTACGCGTATCCGTGTAATGGTCGTCGACGACTCTGCTGTTATTCGTAAGATCGTAACCTCGACACTACTTCGGGAGCCCGATATAGAAGTCGTAGGGACTGCAGCCTCTGGTAAAGAAGCGATTGCTCGCTTTAGGGAGTTGCAACCCGATGTAATCACTCTAGATATCGAGATGCCCGAGATGAATGGGATTGAGGCGATTGGTCATATTCGCGCTATGGATTCGCGAGTTCCTATCATCATGTTTTCAACTCTTACAGAGGCTGGGGGCAAGGCTACCTTAGATGCACTCAGCTGTGGTGCGACTGATTATGTAACAAAGCCAACATCTAGCGCCAGCATAGAATCATCGAAAGACATTATTGCATCTGCTTTGGTCGGTAAGATTAGGGTACTTGGCCAAAAGCGAAAAAAATCTCCTCCTTCGTTACCGGGATCAAGCGGTGTCAATCCGACTCATCGACCAGGTGCCACCAGAGGGTCTTCTTCAACTATCGAAACTCGCCATTCCAATTCGCGCGAGACCCGCAACGCTCTGCCAGAGCCAATTGGCCGTAGTCTTTCTCACCGAGATGAAGGCTCTCGCGATAGTGGCTCGAGGCAAGTGCCAAGAGCGGCTCCTACTCGAGCTCCTTCTGTTGTATTGATTGGCATATCCACCGGGGGGCCGAATGCTCTAGGGGAGGTAATCCCAGCACTGCCAGCCAACCTTTCGGTGCCAATTGTGATCGTGCAGCATATGCCTGCGACCTTTACCCGACTTTTAGCGGAAAGGCTAGACACCAAGTCAAAGCTTCATGTGATGGAAGCTAAAGGAGGGGAGAATCCTCGTGCAGGAGAAGTTTACATTGCACCAGGAGAACATCATTTGGTTGTCAATACCAACTCTCGCGGCGACCTAACCTTGGCTTTAGATGACTCACCGCCGGTAAATTCTTGCAGACCTTCGGTTGACACGCTCTTTCATTCGGCTGTCAGATTAGGAAGTCGAGTCCTAGCGATCGTAATGACCGGTATGGGCCAAGATGGCTACGTAGGAGCTCGAGAGCTCAAGGGCGTAGGGGCCGAGATTGCGACTCAGGATGAGGCGTCCTCGGTGGTCTGGGGAATGCCTGGATTTGTCACTAATGCTGGACTGTCCGACAATGTTATCGCTTTGTCAGCAATGGCCGACTTTATCTCCAAGCGCTGTGCGCCAAGCAATGGATCTAGTGGATTTGCCAGGCAACCCAAAATGTTGACTCCCGGAAGCCTCGTTGGAACCTCGGGTTCACCTCGTGGTCAATCGAGAGAGCTAGGAGGTGGTAAATGGCACTAACTCCAGGTGATTTTACCTTTCTTTCTAACTACGTAAAGAATTCAACTGCCATTGTTTTGACTCCAGATAAGGATTACTTGGTAGAGTCGAGATTGAATCCCGTGGCGTGGCGCTTAGGTGCCTCAAGTATCTCCGATCTGGTCTCAAAATTGCGAGCCAATCCGTCTCCGACTTCGGAGATCGGAATGATGGTCTCCGAGGCGATGACGACAAACGAAACCTATTTTTTTCGAGACGTAAAACCTTTTGATGTATTGAGGAACGAACTGTTGCCACAAGCGATGGAACGCCGAGGAAGTGATCGATCTTTAAATATCTGGTCTGGAGCATGTTCTTCAGGCCAAGAGGCATATTCGATTGCGATGACAATCAAGGAGCACTTTCCTTCTTTGTCTACTTGGCGAGTTCGGATAATTGGTACCGATATCTCAAGGGCTATGGTGGAGCGAACTAAAGAGGGGATTTTTTCACAGATCGAGATAAATCGTGGATTGCCCGCTCCTCTGTTGGTGAAATACTTCTCCAAGGTGGGTTCCGAGTGGAAGATCAAAGGTGAATTGACTTCGATGGTCGATGCTTCTGTGATGAACTTAGCCGGGAACTGGCCCATATTGCCCAGGATGGACATCGTCTTTATGAGAAATGTTTTGATCTATTTCGATCTTCCTACCAAAAGGGCAATTTTGGAGAAGGTTGTTCGGGTTATGGCACCGAATGCTTCGTTATTGCTTGGTGGATCCGAAACGACCATGAATGTCACTAATGAATTTGACCGCGTAACAGTAGGCGCCAGTTTTTACTATCGAATAAAAGGTGGGGGTGCTAGTTCGGTTGCACCATCGGTTGGATCTACCCCAACCTTTCGTGGAACTCCAGTTGCACCACGAGCTGGACTTCGGTAATAATTTCAAGGTTGTTTATAGTTAGGTCGAATAAGACAACAGCTTCTAGCAAAGGATTGAATAGGGAGCTTAGAATGAAGATACTTATTGTTGATGACTCAAAGGCGATGCGGATGATTGTCCTGCGGCACCTCCGCCAAGCGGGACATGGTGACGCGGACTTCTGCGAGGCAGCAAATGGCCTCGAGGGCCTTAGCCAAGTTAGAGCCGAAAGTCCGGATCTAATCCTGAGCGATTGGAACATGCCCGAGATGAATGGTCTCGAATTTCTTCGTAAATTACGATCGGATGGCTTTGACACTGCATTCGGTTTTGTAACATCAGAAGGTACTCCAGATATGCACATGCTTGCCCGTGACTCCGGTGCTCTATTTTTGATCGCCAAGCCATTTACTGTGGATACCTTTAGGGAGACACTAGATGCAGCTGGGGTGGTATAGATGGATGATCCGACGTTAGTTTCAACTTGGCTTCATGCAATGGTAAATTCTGCCGAGGAGCTCGCCACTTCGACTCTTGGTCTTGAAGGTATTACCGTTATAAATGAAGAGCTCCCAAAGGAGAGGGACTTCCCAGGTTCGTATGTAGCCTTGATTGGTGATTCATATAATTTTGAATATGGGATAGCAGGAAGCTGGGATTCTTGTGCGGTTCTAGCACGGGCGCTATTGTTCATGGAGCCAGAGGAAGAACTCAGCGATGATGATCTGGCAGATGCCGTAAATGAAGTTATAAACATTGTAGCTGGAGGCATAAAAAGACGTATGTCGGAGATTGATACTGGCCTCAAACTGGGACTTCCTGCATTCTTCAATGGAACTTTGCATCCGACATCTCATCAAGAGGCAGCAGCCTCTAAAGTTGATCTAGCGGGAGCGGAAGTTTACTTGATGGTATTTCGCCACCGAACGTAATTTTTTATAGCACGAGAGAAGAGAGAGGTAGTCCCATGTCGAATCAAGGAGCAGACCTAAAACTGCCAAATCCGAACGATGTTGAAGAGACACTGGGGATGTTGTTTGGCAAGTCGGTCACAGCCAAGCGGATAGCAACGCCGGGTAAGTTGCCCGGAGTGGGTACTGTCTCTATCTATACATTCGATGATGATGAAGTTGGAGCAGCGGTCTTTTGCGAACTGGGCCTTACTAACTCCTTGGGCGCTTCTATGATGATGATCCCAGCAGGAGCCGCAGAAGATGCAACCGACGAAGGTGAGATCCCAAAGAATTTATTGGAGAACTTTCACGAGGTGGCAAATGTTATCACATCACTTTTGAATGATCGCCGTAGCCATGCCAAGCGAGTGAAGCTAGATAGAGTTGTCGTTCTGCCGGAAGAACTCGACGATGAAACAAGCAGTCTCATAGCTTCGCCAGGTCGTATAGTGTCCTACGATGTTTTTATTCCGGGAGGGTATCCTGGGGGCGAGCTTCGTTTTTGCCTTTGATAGACCGTTTTGACTGAATGCTCTTCCTTCTGGGTCGGTATTTTTGTAATAGTTTCAAGGGGCTTGGGCCATCTAGAGGCTAGGTGAAGATAGTTCTTAATCGGAAATAGACCATAATTTTCAAAAGGTCGTCTCAATTGAGGCGACCTCTTGGTCGATTAATAGTCCATGGTAGATCAATCATTGTCAATCGTTGTTTTATACTCTGAAAAAAACACCAAGCTGCTCTCGCAATCTGTTGATTCAATTTCTTCGGCAATTCGTGCCGGAGATGAAGTGACAATTGTTGAACTTGTTGATTCAACACTTAGAATGCCACCTCGATTCAAGGTCACTCGAGGCGCAGACTTGGTCCAATCCATTGCATCTATCTCCTCTAACCATCTTTGTGGCAAGGTCGTCTTCTTTTGCGCAGGTGCCTTTGTGACTAGGGCGCATTTGGACCAGATCAGAAATTCATCCCTGATAGCCACGGATGTGATCACCGGTCCTCGTAGTGCTTATCTTCCAGGATATCAGCTCTCGTTTGGACAGAGCTACCACGGAAGAAGCGCTATGCGAGAGTTTCAGTGCGAATGGATTAAAAGTCACAGCGGTTTCTTTTCATCGACTCCTTTTCTAGGAATTGACGGTATCTCATTGGCCAAGGAGACATTCATTCGATTTGCCTCGCAGCTGACCGATTGCGATGACCTGGTTGAGCTATCTTGGTCGATAGCGACCTGGGCCAGTGAGAACCAGCTCTCTATGGTCGTGGATGACTCCCAATTTCTCCATAGCGATGCAGTGCTTGATTATCATCTAACCCTTGAATATCGAAATGTAAATCAAGGAACCGGCTTTCACAAATATCAAAAATTCGCCATTTGTGACAATGCGCTGTCTTCTCGCGAGATACCGGCGACAGGACGAGTGAAAACTCCGGTCTTGAGCCTAACGATGATCGCTAAAGATGAGGAGCATATTATCTCCGGAGCTCTATCCTCGGTATCTGATTTGGTAGAGGAGATTTTTGTCTTAGATACTGGATCGAGTGATTCGACCCGCGATATCGTGCGTTCTCATGGAGGTGCGGTCGGGGAGTTTGAATGGTGCGGCGACTTTGGTAAGGCGAGGCAACTAGCTCTTGAATCGGTCGATAGCGACTGGGTTCTGTGTTTAGACGCTGATGAGGAATTTGATTTTACTATTCCTGATATTTTGTCTGAATTGTCGCAAAACCTTGGCCTTGGCATTGGACTTATGGTGAATATAAAAAGTGTGGACAATCTTGACATATCCACTCCAATTCGCAACCAAATGGGCCGTATTCTGAGAAGGGTAGACGCGAGGTGGGAAGGAAATTTGCATGAAATAGTGCTTCCTAAACACTCCTTGTTGCCACCGTATTTTTCCACTCTTGAGAGCGGATCGATCAGTCATTTCGGATACCAGCCTACCAGGGTTGATATGCAAGCTAAAGCTTTGAGAAACGTGACGATTTCCCGAGATTTTGTCGAATCCACAAATCGAAGTGCCGAGTCGTTAGTGCACCTTGGTCGCTCCCTTTTGATGATTCAAGAAATAGATGAAGCGGCCCAACTCTTTGAGGATGTGATTCGCTCCACTTCGACCCCGCTTAGTTGGTATCCGATTGTTCTGAGATTATTAATTCAAATTGAGCTTGACCGCGGTAATTCTCAGGCCGCGATCGATTGGCATAAAGAATTCAAAGATAGATTTCCACATCGAGCAGACCAAGCCGCGTTTGAGATGATGATCTTGATCTCGCTTGATAGAACAGACGAAGCTCTTTTAGTTTATCATTCGCTGCCTCTCTCTGAGAGCTACTTAGGTGATCAACAGTTTGATAAAAGCAGATTTTTGCCAGCGTTGATTGGACACCTCTACGAGAGTGAAAGATATTCAGAGGCACTGGGAATTATTATTGAGGGCCTTGATATCTCGGGTTATCTGGAGATTCACCCTGGATTGATTGTGTCAATTCTGGAGAAAGCTAATGTCCAGCCCTTAGAGTTCTATAAGCGAATTCCAGAAAAACGGCGAATTCCTGTCTTTGGATTTATTCAACAGCTAGGCTACAGCGACCCCGAAGTTGCGAGTAAGTTTTTACTTTCGTTATGGAAGAGCCAAGTCCAAGAGGATCTATTGCTCGCATGCGCACTCAATTTTGTCGATAACGCCTCGTTGAGTGATCGCCTGGAGTGGTCAGCGATCGCTAGGAATTGCGGACAAAGCGATAAATGCCCACTCGTAAAGGTTGGTGTTGACGAATCAAAGGAACTTTTGGAGCGGGTCGCATCTTTGTACGTCGCTGACTTTGCATTCGGGGATCCATTTGCACATAAACAGCTTGACGAGCTGATGCGGTCAGTGGATCGATGCGTGCTCGAAGATGCCTTGGAAGAGATTCGTCAAAGATATGAAATAATAATCCCAATGATAGTTGCTGGAGTACCCCTTCAAGCTGGTATTTCGTGAAGTTTGATTTGCCATATGTCTCAAAAATCCAAGTGACAATGTGTGAAAGTATTAAAGGCTTAAAGATCAAGGAAAAATTAAAGTTCGTATTAGTTAAGCCGAGATATTAGGTAGCCACTCCATCGGTGACCCTGTGAATCTTGCCGCAAGAATCGCGTCACCAAGGATGGGAGACGTAAAAATCAAGGAGGAAATTACCAAATGTCACTTTCTATCAATACTAATATCGCAGCAATTGACGCTTATAACAACCTGAATAGTACTAGCAATGCAATGAGTAAGACAATATCTCAGTTGTCTTCGGGTCTTCAGATTCAAACAGCTGCTGATAACGCTTCAGGCTATGTAATTGCCCAGGATTTGCAGGCACAATCAAATGGCCTAAATGTTGGAATAACAAACGGGCAAAATGCAATTGCAGTTCTTCAAATTGCAGATGGAGCAATGAACCAGCAGGCATCTATTCTTCAGCGGATGAACCAACTTGCAACGCAAGCCTCCAACCAAGGTGCCATGACTTCTAATGCCTATAGTGCGGTCAATGCTGAATTTACTTCGCTTGCAAATCAGCTAAATCAAATTGCCAATTCAACGTCTTTTGGTTCCGCGTCTAACACGCTTTTGAATTCAACTCAGACGCTGACGTTCCAACTCGGTGCATTTACAACGTCTGCGAATCAGGTAACAGTAGGGTTGAACGCTACCACACTCGGCGCACTCACTCTCTCCGGTGCGTCAATTGGCTCCGGAACAGCGGCACTCGCGGCAATGGCTTCGGTTCAGTTGGCAATTGACAATATCTCGTCGATTCAAGGCGCACTGGGTGCGGCGCAAAATCAGATTCAAGCCGATATCGCGAACTTGACAGTTAGTCAGCAGAACGTTCAGTCAGCGCACTCGACACTTGTTGATACTAATGTCGCCCAAGCGATGACAACATTTTCTTCTCAGCAGATATTGATGCAAGCAGGTACTGCTATGCTCAGCCAAGCGCAGCAGTTGCCTAACCTATTGTTGAAACTCATACCGTAATAAATAATTTTTAGCCAAGGCTGGGGTGCGGGAGCTTTTTGGGCTTCGGTGCCCCAGCTCTTTGGTTATTGGATTGTTTGATTGGAACTCATTTTGAGATAAATTGAAAGGGTGATTCTAGATGACAGTATCTTCCACGTCTTCTACCACTAGTAGCGGTACAACCACTGTCAACCCATTTGCCGGTAGCACTACTAGTACATCCGGTGGAGCGCCGATAACTTTCAGCGGGGTCATCTCTGGATTGAATACCCAATCGATAATAGCTGCACTCATGGCAGCCTATAAACAACCTCAAACTAACATCACGAATCAAATCTCACAAATCAATTCCAACATCTCAAACTACGAAACTATCCAGAGTCAGCTGAGTTCCCTTCAAGCCGCAGCCGATGCTATCAACCAGACGTATCTATGGGACGCCACCTCTGCATCTTCATCCAACTCTTCAGTAGCCACGGCTACCTCCACATCAGGTGCTCCTACGGGCACCCTAAGCTTTAGTGTGAACCAACTTGCTCAGGGCGCAGTTGAAATGAGCAATAGTTCCGTTGGATCGACTTCCAGCATCGTAGCCACCGCTCCGCTATTAATTGCTACCGGGGCTAGTAACCTTGGATTTGCATCATTGACCGCGGGAACCGGGTTAGCGATTGGTTCGCATTCGATTGATGTGACATCTGCACTCAGCGGAGCATCGGTTACGGGAACTTCAGGCTCTTCTTCTACTACGATTACCACGGGCTCTAACGATACCGTTACCGCGAACGTCAACGGAACAGCACAGACCTTCACCATTGCGGCAGGAACTTATTCGGAGTCACAACTCGCCAGCGCCCTTGCGAGTGCATCAGGTGGACTATTAAATGTTTCAGCTGCCCAGAATGGTGGCTTAGCGGTTAGTACGACTCAGCTCGGATCAAGCTCGTCTCTTCAAATAACTGGTGGCAACGCATTGTCCTCTCTGGGACTTACCGCAGCTGCCTCGGCGGTTAACGGTACCGCGGGTTCTATTACTGTTGATGGGACTGTCAATACCGTCAATAATGTTGCGGCTGGATCTTCTGTTACTCTCAATTCCGGTACGGGTGGGACGATCGCAACAACCGTTGGTACAACGGGATTTAGTACCGGATCGTTTACGGCGAACTATTTAAACATAGGTGGTGGCACTCTCTCGGATCTTGTAAGTTCGATCAATGGCGCTGGTATTGGAATTAGTGCATCTGCTGTAAATCTCGGAACGAATAGTTACGTCCTTGAACTTGCATCAACTTCAACAGGTACTGCCTCTCAAATAACCCTCGATAATTCTGCACTGTCGTCTTCGCTGGGTGGTATGAAGCAGGTAGTTGCTGGTCAGGATGCACAAATTCAAATCGGTGGATCTAGCGGGTACACCGTAAATTCTGCAACTAACGCCGTTACAGGAGTGATGCAAGGGGTGACGCTGAACTTGGTATCGGCGCAAGCTGCTGGAAGCACCCCTGTGAGTGTTTCAATAACTCCAAATGCAACAGCTATGGCATCGTCAGTTTCTAACTTGGTTTCAGCAGCTAATACCGCTTTGTCTACAATCAATAAGTTAGCAGGTTATAACTCTTCAACATCAACCGCGGGACCTTTGATGGCCGATCCTAACATGACAACTCTAACACAGGCAATCTTGCAAACAGTGGCGTCAGCGACGGGGCCTGCCGGGGCTTATAACTCTGCAGCTGTTGGTCTTTCCTTGACGAAGACTGGTACCATAACTTTTGACCAAAATACATTCATAAGTGCATACAACGCAAACCCCTCAGCCGTTGCATCGATCTTCTCCCAGGGTGGGAACTTTCAGTCTTCTAGTGCCACCTATAACGGAGCGGTTTCTCTGGTATACGGCGCAGATGCTACAGTTCCAGGAACCTATGCAGTAAATATTTCACAATCTGCTACTCAAGCCAAGGATGCTGGAAATGTGATTTCAACGGGAACCATTACAAGCGCGGAGAATTTGACGATAACCTCAGGGACTGCGAGCGCATCGTATTCGGCGACTGCGGGTGAAAGTCTCAGCGCCATAGCTACTGGTTTGAATTCCGCTCTATCCGCACAGGGTATAGGGGTAAATGCATCTGTAGTTACAAACGGATCTGGGAGCCAGTTGGTTCTAAATAGCGGTGCATATGGTTCGGCTGCTTCCTTTAGTGTAACCAGTTCAGCTGTTGGTGCCGGTCAGACCGGGCTGGCTAGCGTGGCTAATACTCCCTCGACCTTTAGTGGTCTTGATGTGGCGGGAACGATAAATGGTGTGACCGCTACTGGATCGGGTCAGATTTTGACTGCTCCAGCTACTGATCCAACTCTGGCGGGCATGGCTCTATCTGTTACGGCATCTGGAATTACATCTTCGACGAATATAGGCTCATTTTCCTATACGCCAGGCATTGCCGGGGGAATGGCATATACCGGTAATTTAGGCTCCAACGCTGTCAATGGCATGACAACTACTACGATAGCTAGCCTGAATAGCCAAGTCGGCGCATTGCAGTTTCAGTACAGCTCATATACGCCGATGATTAACGCAGAGCAGCAATTGTTGACGCAGGAGTTTTCAAATATGGAAGTTCAGTTGGGAACTCTGCAAAATCAGACGCAATGGCTTACATCGGCGATTGCCAAGCTGCCTTAATGAATTGTTTTACTCGTTCCATGGAAGGCATTTATGTATTCAAAGCCTAATGATTATGTAAAAGATGCAATTTTAACTGCGTCACCGACACAACGTCTTTTGATGTTTCTGGATCGTCTGGAAATTGATATGAAACGCGCTGAAATAGGCTTTGACGAAGCTAATGTGCAAAGTCGGAACGACGCATTGATTCATGCACAAGAGATCATTTTACATCTTCGGGATTCTCTAAGACCTGATATCTGGGATGGGGCTATACAGCTGGCCTCGGTTTATGGGTTCATCTACAGTGAACTGGTTTACGCCAATATTCGAGCCGACAGGAAGCGATTTGACGTGGCATATAAGTTGATACTTCAAATAATTATGGCATGGCGAGGGGCAGCTAACCAAATACAAGGAGAGGGAGCTTCAATTGGAGTGGCGTGACGTAATCTCACAGATAGAGGACAATCAAAATGAATCGGTCCTAGCATTGGAAGGAAAGCGGAGTTGGCCTATGCCTTTAGAATTTAATCAGTTTAGCCAGGTCAGCTTTCCGAAATCTTCGAAGGCTCTATTGCTTGGGTTGCTTAGTCGCAATGAATCTTTAATTGAGGCGATTAATGCTCGTAAAGAAGTCCTATCAGAATTATTGGCAAGCTCGAAGCGTCCCGAGTTGAATCGTCCACTTGCGGTTGATATTCACGCCTGATGAGAGTTTGGCTAATTAGCTTGTTGTGGATTGGACGTACTTGCAAGAAATATTGCTGGTCGTAAAATCTCATTAGCTCTACGAAGCTCTACGACTTCTCGCTCTAGTTGACGGGTGCGCTCTCTCATTGAGTAATTGTTCCTTTAGCTTCACCGACATCTATCGAAGCCTAACGCACCCAAGTACGTAAGCATCTCGGGCGTCTTTTACAGCTCCTGAGCAACAGATTGGATAGCTGCCCACTGTGGGGGATACTCACCCCGATGGTCTGTGACCATTCGTATTGGCCGATCACGAACTTCGGGTGAGTACTTCTTTAGCCTTGATAATGATGACCCCTTAGCTCAAGACTAGGAGTCTCCAAGATTTCCGGGGCGTATCACTTCGAATGACCTGTCGAGGTTGTAGATCGATTCGAAAGCGCGCCACGCTCACGGTTTCGTCGCAGGACCCACCAAATTGCATACGACCGAAGTAGGTGTTGATCTTTGGACGAAGACACCTTGTCGAGTTTGCTGTTTATCCAGGTTTCAAGTTCACTAAGTCTGTCATCGCGCCGCATAAGCACGCCGTTTGCTACCAGAATCTGGCGCACCAGGTTGGCTGCGACTCGTTTGGGATATGAGTCAAGAGCTTCGTGAGAAAGCGCAAGGGTGCCATTAGATATTTCAGCCATAATCTTCGCACTTGCTGATTGTCTTACCCAGTTGTATGCGCTGTAGGGCTGGGGGTTTGAAATAATCGCCCGATAAATTGGTGCAAGTGGACCATCTATATTGTCAATTAGTAAACGTGTCTGTTCTCTAAGTGCGCAGCGGATACAAAGGCCATCTTTGTAGGGACATTCCTCGGCGTTACATTCTCGACAACGCAATAGGCCTTGGGTACCCGAACAATCAGCACATAGTCGTGCATTTGGACCTGGTGGATCTACGAGACGGCGTTCACTCCTACAGGTCTCACAAATACCCCTGCGGCTGAGCGCGCCGCGATAACAAGGTTTACAGACTGCCCCTTCTGGCCAGTGCACCGCCGGTGGAGAGAGTTTTCCACAGTGAACACAGAGTACCTTTGGACGTGGTGAGCAAGACACACAGACCGGCCGGCCGGATGATACGAAATTACATGGACGTTCCCGGCCACATACCCGACACAGCGCCAGCGGTCCCTTGTAACAGGAATTACATACGTCGCCACTGTCTTGGTGGGCTCGAAGCGCTATTACTCGGATCCGACCACATAGAGAACCTAATCGTTTTTCCGTGGAGAACATAGCGAACACAACGCTCCGCCGTTGGGATCACGTCCGTGGACGATCTTTATCTTCCCACACGAAACACACGTTGTAGCCAGCTGTCGATGCCGACAATTACCACACACCCCGCCTTCCTGCGACGAGGTCAGCTTGTGATTTGTTCGTCCACATCCTACACATGTGGGTTCGCCAATTGCTATACCTGCCTCTCTCAAAGCCATAACCAGACGTCCCACCAATGGAGGTGCACCGATCGATACTGCGTCAGGATGGTCTAAGAACGCTCGGTAGAGTGAAGCTAATATGGCAGGTTTAACAGTCATCTGATTGAGCACTTGGGCAATTGCCAAACGATCGGCTTCACCAACTGTGGCCACAATGCTCTCAAGTATCATTTCTACCTGGGAGGTGCGATGAGTTCCATTAGATGAGTTGTCGTGATGGTCATATGTGTGACTTCTAAGCATTTGGTTCATAGACGGGGATCCGGTGTGATTTTTGCCTTTATCGGGTGAATGGCTGATATTTGTGCCCGACCAGGCGCTGGTGTATCTGCTGGGCCAGATTCCGTACCAGAAAGTGGTTCAATCAAATCCGATGGGCTGCACTCTAAAATGTCGCATAGTGCCGATAGTGTCATCAAACTGAGGCGCTGAGGAGTCTTTACCACCAGTCGGTAAACCTGCTCCCGAGAGAGTGTTACCCCACGTGATGCCAATAGCGGCACCAGTTCCGATGTTACAAAGATCCCCTTTTGGGCTAAGACCGTCCGCAAATGCCACCTAAAACTAACTGGCGCAATCCTCTTGGTACTCATCAGTACTCCTTATCCCTAAATGCCCGGTCCAGTGCACCGCGTAGCATACGATTCATATGGTCAGATCCGACAGTAGTGTAAATAGCAGTGGTCGATGCCCAGGAATGGCCCACCTGATGCTGTACAAATAACGGATCGACACCATCTTCTATCAGATGTGATACATAAGAATGTCTCAAGGAATGAACTGACAGCTCAGGTGGTAACTCTGCCAACCTACGCCAGGTGGCAAATCTGTCGTCAATTGAGCGAAGTGAGATTCTTTCGCCACGTTCGGTTAACCATAGTGCGGAACCACGGGCAGGATCGCCATGTAATGGACGAATCTCTTTTACATACTGGCCTACAACCTCAGATGTCCACGGCCACACTGTAGCTACTGAACGTCGCTTCGGCGGGCTGCCGCGCATTGCTTTTGCGAATCGTACATGACATATGCCGAACTCGCCAAGTTCAGGAGCTGCTGGGTTTATCCCGAAATCAGATACATCTAGCATGGCTGCTTCTCTGCGCCGTAGCCCCCACCCGTATATTACTTTCAGTAGTGTCGCATCCCGGAAAGCCCCCAGCCAACCTTTTCTTGGTGAGGTGGCAGCTTCTTCGACACAAGCATCGGCGACATCAAATAGTGCCTGCAGTTCCCCTCGGGTGAACGGACGCCTGGCCGGTCGACCTTCATACCCTGAAACATGCACTGACATATTTTCTTTATGACATATCTAACTTGGAGCAACACCAACCTGGCTGAGACATTCCGCTGTCCATCCATAGTGAGGGTCACAGAGAAACCCCATAAACAAAGCGATTGATCCTTGGTAAGATCTGATTGTCGAATGTGACCAGTTGCCTTGGGCAATCCAGGCATCTAACTTTTTTAGACTGCCACTCCCAGGGCCAGGTTTCGCAGTAGTCACCGAATCGCCTTACCACTCGTTCACGACTTCGGATCATAGAAGGAGATAGCCGACGCGCCATATGCTGGCATCGCCATCCCTCCAACATTGCATCAAATAACATCGGCTCTACGCGCAGTGGCGTTCCAGCACCCACCAAAACCAATGCAGCCGAACCAGACGGTCGTCTCATTCGTGCTCCTCCCTGTTGTGGCATCAGATACAACATTATGTACTTCGACCCAACTTATTAGATGCATCATTATTGCATCTAACTGACTATAGGTGTTATATATCCATTCCCACCAGCGCTTTGGTGCGCGATGGACAAACTTCTATAGAACTGCTTAAAACTGTTTTCCCAGGTGGGAACTAATCACGAACCATGCTGAATGATGCATCAGACCTAACATTGCTCATTTTACGCAAACGAAAGTTGAAATGTGGAAAACGCTTCGCGTTTACGCACAATCCAACGATCTTCGCCCACGAGGCTCTTTCAACCTGTAGCTACTACCCATAAAAAAGAATAATAAAGAGATCTTTTCCAAGTCGCCCTCAACGAAATCTCAACCCTATCTAAAAATCACACTGCGCCTCGATGGAGCACTTTCATCTAATCGACAATTAACTGCTCTTGGATGCAAGTTGGAGTAGTTAATAGACCTTTGCGACCAAAGGTTACATTATTTCACCTCCTCGACAAGAAATGCCCATAGAAGGACCGAATGAAATAGCTACTGTAATAGTAAAAAAAGCGGCCTCAGGTAAACGCGAGCTGTGGTAAAATGTGCAAAAGTGATGGCCACTTGTATGCATTCTTCGTGTCCACCAACTTGCAGTTCTCAATGGCCAGTAACACTTTTTCACAGCGGTAGGACTCAACGAGTTGGTACTTGCTGTAGCTAATGCCGGTCTTTTTATTTATTGTTGGAGTTTCACGGATAAACACAACAAGACAATAGCACCATGTCAGGGCTAATGCAAGTCATAATCAAAACTACTCAAAAATTAGGACACTACATTTGCGACCCAAAAAGATCTAATAGCCATCTACCATGGAATCTATAAATCACACAAGTTGTAAAACGCCCAAAATCCCCTCAAAAGGGGCTAATTGGGGCGATTTTTCGGGAATTCTGCGAAAGATGGGTCAGGAAAACTGCTGCCATGTTCAAGCACAACGCCAAACGAGACGATATTTATCAAACCTAAAGAGGTCGTAAATTCGAATACAAGAGGCAATGTGGAAAAGATAATAATTGAAGGCAATCTGGACACATCGGGAAGCTATGCGATCGTAAATATTTCGCTTGCCGAGTCACTTCTCGAACTTGGCTTTGATGTTTCGCTGCTCCCATTCGACACATCCGCAAAAAAACTCTCAAAACACTTACTTATAAATAACTCTAAGCTTCAGGTTGCAGATAGAGACGCCTCCTGCGATATAAGAATCCGAATGGTTTGGCCGCCAATTTGGACGAAGTACTCTCCAGATGAAAAGTTGGTCGTCTTACAACCTTGGGAGTTCGGTTCGATCCCAATAAGTTGGATTGAGGGCGTGGCTTCGGCGGATCAGGTTTGGGTTCCAACTGAATTCGTTAAAGCATGTTACGTACAGTCTGGGGTTGATCACAAAAAGATTCGAGTAATTCCCTACGGCGTAAATTCTGACGCTCTGAAACTGGGGGCTGAAAAACTATCAAACACAAAATCGACTACATACAACGATCCTTTTCGCCTCTTATTTCTCGGCGGCGCCATATTTAGGAAGGGCGTTGATCTCCTAATGGACGGCATCGCTCTGCTTTCTGCAGCCGAGCAATCAAAGTTACGCCTAACTATAAAAAAAGTTGGCTCCGGCGGTGCATACCTCGGCCAATCTCTCGTAGAGCAAAAGCTCACAGAACACCCCGAAATCCAAACAATCGTCGAAATTATCGACGAACATTTGGATCAAAGGGAGCTCTACGACTTGATTCAGGGATCAGATGCTCTAATACACCCTTACAGAGGAGAGGGATTCGGCATGCCAGTCCTTGAAGCTATGGCACTAGGCACCCCAGTAATTCACACCGCAAATGGTCCAACAAACGAATTTTGCACTTCGGACATATCGGTCCTAATCAAATCTGATATTGTTGTTCAAGACATTCCGGTAGTCAGCAATAGTTTGCTCTCCGACAGGCTCTGGTACCTCGAATGCTCACCGATCGACATTGCCAATACATTGCGAAATGTACTTACGTATCGCTACGAACTTCCACAATTCGCGAAATTAGCACACGAAAGAGCAAAGAGTTATCTTTGGGAGCACATTGCCAGTAAGGCGGTCGAGCACATTCAGTCGCTTGCCAACTCGCAACACATCCTCGATGCTTACAGCATAATTACAGATGCGATGACCGTTTGGTCTCAAAGTCCAGTAACCGTCGATTTGGTATTGCAAGTCGTACAGCAACTTACAAATTTGGGGGACTTTCAAAGCGCTCTCACACTTATCGACGCCTCAGATGCTGATTCGAATCGTCAACTTAAGCAAATTCGCGAACAACTATTTACCTTAGCCAACACTCGAAAAGACCTTTGGTCGAAATCCCACCATCGCGAACTGATCAATAACTTGTCCGCATCGAATAATAACCGATTGGTGGCTCATGTCTTCGAGGGTAGTGACGATCAAACTTATCAAATCGCACTACACCTCTCGCAGTACTTCGCGGGAAGACGAAAGGTCCTAGACATTGGCTGTGGACAAGGTTCGATGTTGCGCGCGCTGCGAGAACGTGGCATCGATGCAATTGGGATAGAGGCTGACCCCGTTCTGGTGTCAAACCTCCGATCAGACGGCTTCACCGTATTCGAAGGCTGGCTGTCGGAGACTCTAAACGACATCGAGATCTCGTCATTCGACGGAGTATTCATGGGCCATATCATCGAACATCTGCAACCGAGTCACGCTGAAGAGATTTTCAAATGGATACATAGTCGAATCGACGACGGTGGAACCATATTGCTTCAAACTCCAGATTTCACAAACCCGTTTGTCACCTCTTTCAACTTCTGGCTTGACTCCACTAACATTCGTCTCTATCCCATCGAACTAATGAAGGAGATGCTCAAGGCCGCCGGATTTGCGCCAATTGAAGGGGCTTGCCGGCGCATCAGCGAAATTGCACCCCTTGATGTCATTGCGATGGCTAAAAAGGTAAACCATCGCTCGACTCAGAAAAACACTCCATCGAACGAAGTAACCACAAACGACCAATCCTCACTATCGGTTGCTTATATGGGGCTCTTCCAGGGAAACAGTGGATTTTCGAAAGACTGTGCCACGCTTCTAAGCGACTGACCGCAAGGGGTGCGACTTGAAAAATTCGACGTACTAGCAACCGACTACAGAAGCGAATATCCGCCACTCTCCGACGTGCGGGGACAAAGTTATAGCACCACAATAATCAATACACCTTTGACTTGGATCTCGAAGATCACGCCATTGACAAGATCAAAAGTCAAAATCGCTCGAACCTCCTGGGAAGCTTGGTCAATTCCAAAGACAATTGCTAGTTCCCTTCGACAATTTGACGAAATTTGGACCTTTTCGGAGTACGACCGATCCATATTTATCGCATCAGGATTAGATCCCACCAAAATTCGCCGAGTTCCCATAATAGTTAACGCACTAAATATACCGACAAGAGATGTAAGAACTGAAGATACGTCAGCATCGCACCCCTTCACCTACCTATCGATCTTCGACTTTCAGGATAGGAAAGATCTAGCATCTCTATTGCGAGCATTCGAAGGAGTCGCTAGTGTGCACCAAGACTCTCGCCTCATCCTGAAGGTAAATGGTATTAGTACGCCTGAATTAATAAAATTCATGGATGGAGTGCTTCCCCAAGGATTGCGTCAGGAGCTTTTGGAAAAGATCACAATCATCACAGAAAACTTGGACACCTCCGAGATCAAAGATCTCTACCATCGATCCGACGTATTCGTCTTACCATCTCGCGGAGAAGGTTTCGGATTGCCTTATGCAGAAGCTATGATGATGTCCAAACCAGTCATAGCACCAGACAAAGGGGGACATATGGATTTCTGCTCCAATGAAAATTCATACCTAGTGGAGTCAGGTCTTGTTCCCGTTGTAGCTACATCAAACGATCAACTATTTCGAGATTGTCTCTGGCTAGAGGTGGACGAGGAATCGCTCTTTGAGAAAATGAAATATTCACTGTTAACCGGCTAATAAGATCTCATTTCTATATGGATTAGTGGAAACACCGGATTTAACCAGCTCCGATGAGCTTGATCAGATGGTCTAACAACTATGATTCCTCAACTTCACCTACCAAGAAAAAACGCAGATGTTGGCTATGGCTATGACAACTTAGAGCAGGACCAAAAATAAAGAACCTTTTGTTTAATTGGTAGTAGTGACGGGCTGTGGGTCTTGTTGACCAAGAGTAGCCGATGACAAATCGATGGACGAAAGCCATAGCTTTGGGGTTAGCCCGTGTTCTTGGTCCACAAATCCATAGCCCCTTTTGAAGTCTTTACGCATTGGCGATCTCAAAGTGTCATCGGGTTAGCTAAAGGCGGTGCCTGGTCCATAAGCAATGCGGATGTGAATTGAATCCAAAACAATCGGGGAGGAATACCTCACTTTTGTCTCCAAGTCACCTAAATCATCGAATTGCGGCCTAGGGCTCAGAAAGATTGAGGAATACCCCTCTACAACCATATTCGCAACAATCATACTCGCCACAGCGGCCCTTCTCTTTGATGCCTTGGGCCATGGGCTTCACGTAGACATCTGAGGCTATCTCACTTGCGCTGGTGTCGGGTGGATTCTCGAGGAATCCAAAAACTATAGGACTATCGCCAGATTCTGATTGATCCTAAAGCCAAAGAATCGATCAGAATTAATCTCCTTGGTCTAAATTCTTAGTAAGCCCAGGGCCAAGTTGTCATCGATTATCACGACAACGCCGATAAATACGGCTTTACGGGCAAATGCAATTTCACTTGGTTGACTAGAAGCCATCCAAGTGGCAAGCTCAAAAGGAGCGCCAAATAGGTGAATCTTAGCGAAATTGACAGATCCCAAAGGGATCTGTCTGTAACCAACAAATCTCTCATGGCGCGTCGTCGGCATTGAATGGCGACCGCAGTCACTCACTTAGACGTATTGGGCCATAGCGATCGAGCGTTTCCAAATTAGTAAATAAACCCAGAAAATGATGGAAACCTCTTGCTTTTTTGGATCATCTATGGTACATCTGTATCTATGAATGAAGTTGAACTTCGGGTTGAGTATGTAAACGACACTTGGGTACTGACTGGCTCTTGGTTAGCTGGGCTCCAGCTTGTGAACGATTACCTCGGTTATCTAGCTGACCGCAACTATTCACCGAAGACTGTTCGCTCCTACGCCTTTTCGCTCCTTGCTTTTTGTCGGTGGCTGTTGACAGAGAAAATTGATTTGGATACAGTAGACACCAAGGTACTGCTCAAGTATCTATCTTCATGCCGTCAGGCCACAGTTCTAGGCCGGTCCACCTCCAATGTTGTGCGCATTGATGGTACAAGAGTTGATGGTTACGCGCCCGCTACGGTCAATCATCGCCTAGCTGCCATCTCCGGATTGTTCGGGTTTTGGTCAATGCGAGATCCGGAAAAAAGGAGTCCGATTCCACGTGGTGTAAATGTCCGGCGGTTGTCTTCGTCTGAACGTAATGGGCTTTTGGCCCATATAAACCGAGGGCCAAAATACCGTTCAGAACTGAGACTTAGAGATTCAAAGCGTCTGCCTCATGCTCTTAGCTCTAAGGAAGTCGTCAATCTTATTGAGGACATGAAGACCTGGCGCGATAGGGCCATTTGCGGACTTATGGTCTACTGTGGTCTTCGCTCGAGTGAGGTACTTGGTCTCAAAGTCACAGATATAGACATTGGGGCAAGATGGATTCATGTCTTAGGCAAGGGGAGGAAGGAGCGCAAGGTCCCCCTTGATATTGATGTGGCTGGAGTTATCCAGACCTACCTTCTAGTTGAACGTCCAGAATCTTTGAGTGACTGCCTTTTCCTGGTTGCCAAAGGTCCAAATCGTGGACTTCCTCTTTCTTCTGCAGGGCTTCGGTCCATCTTTCGCTATCACCGCATTACAAGTGGCGTTGTCGGCGGGAACCCACATTCCCTAAGACACAGTTTTGGCACTTGCCTAGCTGAGGCCGGGGTCGATTTGGCAGTTATGCAAGCACTGCTCGGACATACCCACACAGATACCACCACCCGTTATATCCATCTTGCACCTATCCATATAAAGGCTGAATTTGATGCAGCTTATGCCCGTAGTCGCAACTTACGCTAATTGCTCAAAGGAAGACATCCTCCTTCACTACGCTAGCGTTCTAAGAGTTGACCCATTTGGCAAATCTAGGCTTATAAATATTGCGACTTCGTATTTCGAATTGCACCCAGATCTTGAGACCTTATCAGATCTCCCACTTTCGTTGAGATTGACTGAATTCCCCAAAGCTGGGCGATTTCTTCTTTTTTTAATGCTGCATGGGTATTTACATCCAGGTTATGACTATTTGGTGGAGCGAAAGCTTTGTGGATTCTGGCATGAACTCGAGGCGAGCCCTATAAAAAGTGATATCGATTCTTTTCTACTTGGCGCACAGAAAGCTGGATTTAGCGAAAAGGTTTCTATACGAGTCGCATCTCAGACGATTGCACGACTGCTAATACAGAGTGGCAAAAGCCTTCATGAACTGAAAGCCTCTGACCTTAGTGACCTAGCCAACGCCTGTCGGGAACGTAAGGATGCGACCGGTCAGGGCTGGGAACACTATAAAATTGCACTCACTGCAGCCGAACGGATACTTTTTCATCTAGGAGTGCTTGAGTCTCCGCCCAAACCTTGTTTGGTGCCCAAGTCATTTTTAGTGAGAATGTCTGATACGCATCCAGCATTGCAGTCTTCACTGATTGAGTATTTGGAGCGGAAATCGGGGACCTGTAGGCTAAAAACTGTAAGCTCGCTGGCAACTCGTCTGTCACACTTTGGTCGCTTTATTTCCAAATGTGATCCTGAACTTACCTCAATTAGAGATCTAGAGCGACGCCGTCACATCGAGCCATATCTAAATTCAATCGCAACTGCAATTAATTCCCGAACTGGCAAACCAATTACAACAGCCGACCAAGCACGGCGCATCCTCGCAGTTACATGTTTTTTTAGAGATATAACCGAATGGGGCTGGGAGGACATCCCAAGTCGTATTTTGATATTTCGCTCCGATATGCCTCGCCTGCCTGATCCGCTTCCACGGTATATACCCATAGATGCAGACCGCAGGCTCACACTGGCACTGCGAAGTTCCAACCACCGTCTAGCTGCCGATGCACTTTTATTAGCCCGAGCTACTGGACTTAGAATCGGGGAACTATTGGATCTTGAACTGGACTGTATCCATGAGATCCCAAACAATGGTTCATGGCTAAAGGTGCCTCTTGGGAAACTCGACACCGAGCGTATGGTCCCCTTGATGAGGAGACGGTCTCAATCATTGACTCTATTGTTGCTACACGAAGTTGCGGAAGGGCATTAATTCATCCCCGAACTGGCAAACCTGCCCAGTTTCTCTTTATGCACTACGGTAGGCGATTATCACAAAATGCGTTAAGAGAAGAACTTTGCAGAGCTGGCGAAGAAGCGGGGATTAGGCATGTAACTCCCCATCAACTCCGTCATACTTTTGCCACTTCTATGGTAAATTCTGGAGTATCACTTCAGGTTCTAATGGCTTTGTTAGGACATAAATCATCAGAAATGAGTCTTCGATATGGCCGTCTTTTTGATTCAACCGTTCGAGCAGAATATGAAAGGGCTCTTAACTTGGTAAAAGCCAGGATTGGACCAATACCGAAAAAGCGTGAGTACATTGCGGTAACACTAGATGAATCTAGCCCCTGGCAGAGTGCTCCTCTTATCAAATCCAGGCTCTCTAAAGGACACTGTCTGCGCTCAGTAGCACAAGGGCCATGCTCGTATTGCAATATCTGTGAGCACTGTGCCAACTTTAGCGTTGATGCCACTAACGTTGCGGTTCTTGATTCCCAGCGCAGGGATAGTCAAATACTGGCAGAGGACGCGACTAATAGGGGTTGGATCACCGAAGCTGATCGTCACCGCTCTTTAGTGGCACGTCTTGACGCACTCATAGAACAAGCAGGTTCAAATTGACGTCACCAGAGGTCATTTCCAAAGTGGAGCAAGCTTGCCGAGAGCTAGTTGACGAAGGCAAAGTGGTTAGTTTTGTTGAAGTTGCCCGTCGGATAGGAATCACGAGAAACAGACTTTATCGAAATGAAGAACTTCGTGCAACTGTAACGGAGTACCGCAATATCAGTCGAGATGTACACACCTTTTTGGGATTATCTGCCGAAATCAGTCACCTACGCACTGCAGTCGAAGTTCTAGCAGACAATGTTCGTCGTCATGAAGAACAGATTCGACGTCTCAGCAGAGAAGATCGTTACCGACGACAGGCGACTTGAAATCTTCAAAAGTCCATAGATTGCTTGAAACAGGATTAGCCGGTTAATCACAGGACAATCCAGATGAAACGGTGGCGAAAGGCAGGACATCACAGCAAGCCATAGAGAATTTTATGACCGATATTCGAAACATTAATAAGTCCGATATATTGGAGGCTCTCCTTCTGGGATATCCACCGAAATTATAAGAATAAAAAAAGAAAGTTACATTTCAAACGATATTCGCTATCACAAAGTCAATAAACAGCAAAACGAGCTCACACAATAAAATTTCGAGGGATATCTCCTCGGGAAAGAAACAACTTTGAAACATCACCCTGAAGATTTCACTCCCTTCTCATGTCCGCCATGAGTCCCGTAATGATGTGACTGCGAAGTTACAAATCATTTTGACATGTGCATAAATTAACAAAACTCCATCCTGTTAGATTAACGGAAAAGACTGATTAATACCCACAAGCCAACTAATACAATTCAAAACCATAGCAGCCGGAAAATACAACTGGCGGGTCCCCATTTAATGGTCCAAAATTAATGTTATTTTTGGATCGGGTTGTTTTTAGGGGTTAGCGACTCTAGGGCAAATCCATAGAGCTTTTTAAGTAATTAGTAGTAGCTGTTTGTTGAGCCTGTGGGCGAAGATCAATCGATTGTGCGTAAACGCGAAGCGTTTTCCACATTTCAACTTTCGTTTGCGTAAAATGAGCAATGTTAGGTCTGATGCATCATTCAGCATGGTTCGTGATTAGTTCCCACCTGGGAAAACAGTTTTAAGCAGTTCTATAGAAGTTTGTCCATCGCGCACCAAAGCGCTGGTGGGAATGGATATATAACACCTATAGTCAGCTAGATGCAATAATGATGCATCTAATAAGTTGGGTCGAAGTACATAATGTTGTATCTGATGCCACAACAGGGAGGAGCACGAATGAGACGACCGTCTGGTTCGGCTGCATTGGTTTTGGTGGGTGCTGGAACGCCACTGCGCGTAGAGCCGATGTTATTTGATGCAATGTTGGAGGGATGGCGATGTCAGCATATGGCGCGTCGACTATCTCCTTCTATGATCCGAAAGAGCTTTCGAGATGAACTCTGGTCCGTTGTCACACCTTATATAGATAGGATGACCTCGGCTTGCTACGATATCATCTAGGACGGCAATAACCCCTAGTGAATCGATCGATCTGGCTGTTATTGACGCTAGGGCTTCCCTCAAAACCTAGGGCTTGAGTATTCATCAACATACTTATCAAGTTTCGTAAGCAAGAGCCATTTTGGAGTCAGATTCGCGGAGTAGCGGATGTGGAGACGCAAACACACATGTATTGAGAAGTCGCTCTACCAAGGACATTTCAAAGTGCCTTGCGTTGAATCGGTATGCGAATTCCTCGAGGCATAAGTTGCTTATGTTCCTCATCTCCGTGGTATGTCAACGGCCATTTGAAAATGCATGAATATGGCCATTTGGCATGAATGAATATAGCCACGAAAATTGCATACAGGATGACCGCCTAGCGTGACGGCCCACTCTCGGGTCTCCTGGACCCGAGAGTGGGCATGCAAAGGCGGTCTGGCTATCACTTTTTGAGAAAAAAGAAGAATGAAGGCCCTTATCTTGGGGCATTATGGATTTATACCACTCCTAATGCCAAGAAAGGGCCCAAAGTGAAGGATAGCAAAGAATCCATGGAAATTATTGAGGCTTACGATCTTTTTAGATCGTATAACGGAGCAGCGCAGTTCGTTGGCTGTTCTCCTAATACCCCTAAAGAAGTATGTTCAAGCACGAAATGCCGGACAACTGATACGACAGGGTCAATATGAGAGGCGTCCTAAGGCCACCGATAAGTTCGCTGGCGTAATTGAGGAAGCCGTTGACAAGTCTAAGGCTAAGGTCCGGGCTAAGGCGATCCATGTCAGGCTGGTGGCGCTAGGTTATAACGGTTCAATTCGAAGCACTAGAAGAGCTGTAGCTACAGCCAAGGTCGCCTGGAGGAAATCTACGCAAAGAATCTTTTGGCCTTGGATTGCCGAGATGGGGAAATGGGCACAGTATGACTTTTCTTCATGGTCCTGTGATCGATGGGAAAAAGACCACACTCTTTCACTTCTATCTCCCTTTCTCTAAGGTGAGGATCGTTAAATGGATCCCGGATCAGTCACTGCCCAATGTGATTATGGCCTTAGATTACTGCTTTAGGTACATAGGGGGTATTCCGGCTTATGTACTCACCGACAACGCTAAGACTGCTGCGGTGAAGCATATCGCAGGGGTGGCTGTCATTAACCCCAAGATGGTCTCCTTCGCTAGTGCGTATGGCTTTAGTATCCAAACTTGCGTTGTCTATGATCCAGCATCAAAAGGTGGAGTAGAAGCTGCAGTTAGGGTGGCAAAAGAAGATATCTGCCCAAAAGACACCAACCTCGTTCAAAACTACAGGAACATCGCTGAACTTGAAGCTGCATGTGCCGCCTATACCACTTCTATCAACTCCGTTGTCCACTCAACCTCAGGCAAGATCCCATCAGTGGTACTTCAATCTGAGGCTATGACATTTCATAGCCTTCCTAAAGTGCCTTATCTCGGTGCTTATGGAGTGATGCGCAAGGTAGAGCCAAAGATGCCCATCGTTAGGTTCAACCACTGTGGTTACTCGGTACCAGCGAAATATCGTCGCGAAGTAGTCTATGTTCGCAGCGTTGGGGAAGAAGTGGTCATCGTAGCCCAGGAAGAAGCTGGTGGATATGTTAACGAAATAGCTCGCCATGCAAGAGGAGAAGCTTTCAGCTATGTCATTGACGATTCTCATAAGGAACCAGATCATCCCAATGGCCCACTTGTGAGGATGCCGATTCCGACCAATGAAACTCAGGCTAAGTTTCTTTCAATTACACCTGATGCTAGCCAATGGCTCATTAGGGCTTGTAATAGTGGAGCCAGCGGTATTGAAACCTCGATAGCAGATCTAGTGGGCTACGCCAATAATGAAGTCTCCTCTTCAATAATTGAGGAGTCACTTCGTCTTGGAGCCTTCAATCACTCGGTAATAGCTGATCTCTTGGTAATTCACAAAAGGTCAGCTCGTAGTGGAACTAAGGCCACTTCACCACAGAGTTCCAAACCACAGAGTTCTAATGGTGCATCTAGCTCACCACAGGGTCCCTATGGTGCATCTACTGACGCCTGGTCCAAACTTGCGGCGGTGTCATAATGGCCGATAATATAATCCAAGACGAGATCGAAGCTATGACCAAGCGTCTTAGGCTTCCTCATATTAGGCGGAGCTACTATGATTTAGCTCTTTCGGCCCGAGCACAGCGATGGGATCCCATGGAGATGATCCGGCTGCTATTGGAAATCGAGCTAAAAGGCAGAAATGCTTCTACGTTAGAGATTCGCCGCATAGCAGCGAATCTCCCCTCCAATCGAACCCTAGAGGGGTTTGACTCATCCATATCATCGATTCCAAATAGAACCATTATGGGATTGTCCAACTTGGAGTGGGTAAGACTAAAGAGAACTTACTGGTTCTTGGTCCTCCTGGAACGGGTAAGAGCTTTCTGGCGGAGGCACTTGCAAGTGCTGGAATCGAAGCAGGTTTCAGGGTAGCTTGGTACACCCCTGAAACTCTGTGTCGTTATATGGATATAGCTAAGGCCACTGACACCTTGGCGAAGATGATGCTCAAATTGATGAGAATGGATTTGATTGTCATTGACGACCTAGGAATACTTCCTATGAACTCTATGGAATCAGAGTCTCTCTATCGGGCGGTCGATGCTTGTTATGAGAAGACTTCAATGATTGTGACCTCGAATTACCCTATAGCGTCCTTCGACGAGATCATCACGCCTAGATCTCTCGCTGCAGCACTTGTTGATCGTCTGGCTCATCATGGCCATCTCATAGAAACCAAAGGAGACTCTATTCGCCTTAGCCAAGCTCTTTCGGGTAAAGGTGTGGTGCCACTATGAGCCAGAGACCAGCGTTAGATGATCCCTCCTATCACAACGATAGAGAGGCGTTAGATGATCCCTCTCTAAAGAAGTCCTGTCCTATCTGTGGAGGTCAATTTGTCTCAATCGGTCGACGCATCTATTGTTCGGCAACTTGTAAACATAGAGCCTATCGAAGACGCCATCAAGGATTGGTGAGCAATGCCATAGTTGGAATAAGTAAACCTCGTCGAAATATCAGTATCTATGAGTGTCCTTCTTGTGGAGTGCACGAACTCGGCATACAACGCTGTAGCGATTGTGGAGTCTTCATGACTCGCGTTGGCATTGGCGGGCTGTGCCCTCACTGCGACGAGCCTCTCGCAGTAGGCGAACTCATGGGAGAGATATAGAGATAACACTCTTAGAAACCCAGTAATAATCAAATAAGAGCCCAACCAAGGCCTAACATAGTCCTTGGTTGGGCTCTATCTATATAGGACTCTATCCGTGTAGTGCTCTATCTATATCGGCGACTATCAGGACGATTGATACATCCATTCGGTTTCTCGATTGATAGCTGCTGGTGCCCTACTGTCACCAGACTCGGAGAAATCTCCGTTCCTCATGAATCAAATGACCACACATGGATCTCACGCTTTAGACCCCACACTTTAGAGAACTAATGACGATATGTCTTAGCTCTTGACCAAAGAGAACCAACAAGGATAGCGAATCGTCACCATATAGACAAAGCCCACGGGATCCAACCCTTGTCGCGAATGTTCCACGATCTCATTGATTCGCCATGTCAACTGATTCGCCATGTCAACTGATTCGCCATGTCAACTTCATGCCCAAGAGCTGATGGGGCCAATTTGTTCGATTGCAAGCAAACCTATCGTCGCTCTATCGTCGCGCAACGGGCCATTGGGGTTCACGATGGGGCCTCTTGGTTGGGTTGGGTAACTTGCGGTGCCGTCACTACTCGCTAGTTCTCTAGAATCTAGAACCTAGAACCTCCACCTATCCAGGAACGTAATGGGGGTTATTGAGTTGTGAACGATTGCTACGCAAACGAAAGTTGAAATGTGGAAAACGCTTCGCGTTTACGCACAATCCAACGATCTTCGCCCACGAGGCTCTTTCAACCTGTAGCTACTACCCATAAAAAAGAATAATAAAGAGATCTTTTCCAAGTCGCCCTCAACGAAATCTCAACCCTATCTAAAAATCACACTGCGCCTCGATGGAGCACTTTCATCTAATCGACAATTAACTGCTCTTGGATGCAAGTTGGAGTAGTTAATAGACCTTTGCGACCAAAGGTTACATTATTTCACCTCCTCGACAAGAAATGCCCATAGAAGGACCGAATGAAATAGCTACTGTAATAGTAAAAAAAGCGGCCTCAGATAAACGCGAGCTGTGGTAAAATGTGCAAAAGTGATGGCCACTTGTATGCATTCTTCGTGTCCACCAACTTGCAGTTCTCAATGGCCAGTAACAGTGGTATGTTCCGTCGATAAATTTCTTGCAGTTCCCAATTTAGGATCTTGAGCCATTTGAATGTTACATGTGCTTGTTCGTCTTTGGATAGAGTGAACCAGTGCGCTAGTCCAAGGTCTTTCAGCACATACCCCGTAACTTGGGTTACCATTACTTATCAGCTTGGTATCGGAATCTCAACGTCTCACAAAAACATCTTTGGGTGATTTAGCAGTGGTATCTTTGATTACTTCCATGAAGCAATGAGTAGGAGCACCATTGCTAATCGACACTCCAATTAGAACATTGGTTTGTTTTGTTCCCTTTCCTCGTTAGCCTTCGCCATGGCTCTCACCACCTAAAAAGAACTCATCTACTCAGGCGTTTCCTCCAAGTTTGTATAAACCATTTCGGTCAGCCATTACGCTCAGCCATTACGCTCAGCCATTGCCTTAGGTAGCTTATTTAGCATCAACCAGCCAGTTGGATAAGATACTTGAACGAATTTAGCAAGGGCTCTGATGGCTAGGGGGTAGTAGCCGAAAGACCACGCTTGTCGTTGGACAATAGATAGATAGATAGCAGAAAACCACTTGGATAAAGAGATATGGCTTCGATGAAAGATAGTCCCGGAGGTAACGCTAGTTTGACGGTGAAAAGATTTACATTGAAAAAGTGGAGCTCGAGATGCTGCATTTCTTGAAATGATTTGCCCTGACTAAGGTAAATTGGTCGAAGTCACACTTTGGGCATCTAAATCCCTCATAGCATAAGCAATTTGATCAAATGATCTTCACATGCTTCCTCTGAAGCGAAGCGTACCATAAAGCCTGAGAGATCCACCTAGACAGCTTTATCGAACATCTGTTCTACTAAAGATTAGCTCCAATCTGGTCTCGGTGGAGGCGAAACTTACGAAACTTGATAGGTATGTTCATCAATGATATTTAGGATCTTGATAGTACGAGTATCGGTTGTCTGGTCGAATTGAAAGTCAAGTGCCCATGAAACGTGTTTCTCCAGGGGAACGTTGTAGCCCATGGCTTGTCCATGGCCAACAGGTGACTTTCTCTTCTTCTTATAGGGTACTTTCAAACCGGCTTGTCGCCAAAGAGACCTTACCTTTTTGATATTGACATGGTATCCCTTGTCTATGACGTAGCGATATGCTCTTTTGTAACCTTGAGCTTTGTGTTCTAGGACAAACGTTCTAAGGAATTGCGTGATCTCTTCGTCTAATGACTTTTCCACAATCTTTGGACCGCCTCGCTGAAATCTTTGGACCATGATTCCACAATCTTTGGACCACCTCGCCGAAATCTTTGGACCACCTGATTCTTTATCTGATTAACTTGCTTTGGCGTCTTGAAAAATGTGGACGCCAAAGGAGGAATGAACATAAATGGCTTCAAAGAAATGGAAGGTGGATATGAAAGATATCCGTAATTTATTGGCTCTTGTAGCCAAGGGTAGTTACAGCAATAGAGAGATAGCAACATCGCTTGGTATCTCACACCAAAGCGTAAGTCGACATCTCGATAGGCTCGCCAAAGCAGGCGTTAGTACCCAAGAGGCATGCGACCTTGACGATGAGGCACTCTCTGCTATCTGCTATCCAAATAGTCCGGGTCCAAAATCCAATGGAGCGGTAATGCCGAATTTGGATGCAATACTCACAGAGCTAGCCAAGCCGAACCCACCAACTCGCAAAGTACTTTTTGACGAGTATTGTGAGCAATTTCCCGATGAGCACTATGGATATTCGCAATTTGCCGAATTTATCCGTCAAGCCAAAAAAGACCGTAGTCTCACGATGCACTTAGAGCATGTACCAGGGGATCAGTTATTGATTGACTTCGCTGGGGATAAGGTGGGAATCTACTCATCGCCAGGTGCTAGTGATCCCGACTACCAAGCCTCTATTTTTGTTGCTACTCTTGCCTTTTCAGGCAAGACATTTATTTGGGCTACCAGATATCAAGATGTATCTTGTGTGATAGATGCAACCGAAAGGGCTCTCTACTTCTTTGGCGGTGTTGTAGGTCGATTAGTCCCAGACAATATGGCTGCAGCGGTAACTACCGCCAAAGGTCCTAAGACTGCGCTGAAGCTAACCCCAGTTTCGGCTGAATTCCCCCCAAGAGCCTGTTTAAGCCCCCTTTTAGCCCCTATTTAGGGGTAACCCCTATTTGGAGATGCTGGTAGATGAAGTTCGGTTTTCTCAAGTGGCGAATGTAGTGCCCTAAGCTGAGAGTTAGCTGCGAATATTGACCTACAAGGTAATTCATCTGGTATACTTGTTATATGTTCATTCGCGAGAAGACCACTAAGAATAAGGCAACTGGAACTAAATATATAAAGCATCAGTTAGTTAGGTCTTATCGCGAAGGAGACAAAGTACGCCAAGAGATAGTTATGGATCTAGGACGACTTGAGATTGATCCTAAGGACTACAAGAAGCTAGCTCAGATATTGACGATGAGACTAGCTGGCTCTGAGTCTTTGTTTGAAGGTGACCTAGAACTAAAGTCAATCGCCGATAAAGTTCTATCTAGCTTTTCTGTTACTCAAACACTTCGCTCTGATCGTGAAGTAATCACAAAAGATGCCGAGTTCCTAAATGTCAATACATCATCTCTAGAGGCATCTGATATTAGGCGCTTAGGTCCTGAACTAATAGCTAGTAGCTTCTATGACAGATTGAAGATCAAAGAGCAGCTACTACGGTGTGGCCTTAGTGAAAAAGAGACAGCAATTGCTAAAGCTGTAATATGTGCTCGTTTGGTTGCTCCTTCTTCTGATCTTGAAACACATCGCTTCCTAAAAGAGGACTCTGCACTCTATGAATTGGTAGACCAAGACCTTAGCAATATCGGTAAAGATGCTATTTATGAGATAGCTGATGCTATCTACGAAGCCAAAGACTCAATCGAGATGGCACTTATCAAAGCCGAGAATGAGCTTTACCCAACTAATAAGCGTCTCTTTTTATTTGATCTTACCAATGCCTATTTTGAGGGACGAACACTTGGTAATGATCTAGCCCAATATGGCCACTCCAAAGAGAAGCGCTTCGACTGTACTTTAGTAAGTCTTGCCCTTTTGGTGGATGATCGTGGACTACCGATCTATAGCCACATATATCCCGGTAATCAGTCAGAGCCTGAAACCCTTGGTGATGTCTTATCTAGTATCTCTAGTCACCTAAGACAGGGACTCTTTAGCGAAGATCTCCCAACGGTTATCATGGATAGAGGGATAGCAACTTATGACAACATCGCACTGATTGAGTCCTATGGTCTTAGCTATCTGGTAATTACACGCGCTAATGCAGCTAGACACTATCTAGCTGAACTACGCCAAGGAAAAGATACCTTCTTAGAGATCAAGAACTCCTCCAATGAGAGCATCTACATCAAAGAACTGGGTGATGACCTGGGTGTTGAGCTGGACGGCAAGGTGGGAGTTGTCGAGTCGGGTGCCGAGATGGATGGCAAGGTGGGAGTTGCCGAGGGAGAAGTTGCTGAGGTAGAAGTTGCCGAATCGGGTGCTGAGATGGGTGCCGAGATGGGAGTTGCTGAGATAGGTGGCCACCTTGGCGTTGAGGTGGATGACAAGGGAGAAGCTGCTGAGTCGGGTGCCGAGGGAGAAGTTGCCGAATCGGGTGCCGAGGGAGAAGTTGCTGAGTCGGGTGGCCACCTGGGTGCTGAGGTGGATTCTGAGCAAATAGTTGTTCATCTACAAGGCAGTGAGTCGATGGGCATCGAGTCGATGGGCATCGAGTCGATGCGTGTTGATTTCATCGATGCTGGATCACTCAGCGCTCATCCACAAGCTAACCATTCACTTGGCGGCGAGTCCCTCGGTATCGATTCGATGGATACTGCTCCACAAGTTGGCGGTCCACAGGCCAAGCACTCCCAGAGCAATGAACCCCAAGCCAACCATTCCAATAGAGCTCAACCATACGCAAGTGGCTCCATGGACAACAAGATAAAGCAGATCCTATGTATCTCAGAGCGTCGCAGGGATAAAGAAGAGGCAATTGCTAGAGGTATGCAAACTAAGTTCCAGAGTGCATTTGACAAACTAGCTGACTCAGTTAAGCGTGGTCAATATTCCAATGCCACAACTGTGGCTTCAAGAATAGGAAAGCTAAAGCAAGAGCATCGCTCTATTGCACGTCGCTATGAGATAGATACCATAACTGGCGATGACCAAAAAGTCAAAGAGCTGGTTTTGACCGAGAAACCAAAAGTAAAAGAAGCAGCTGAGACTCTCTATGGTGCCTATGTGATTGAGACCAATAGGAACGATCTAGAACCAGAAGAGATCTGGAAGCTCTATATGACCCTAACAAAGGTAGAGGATGCATTCAAAGCCCTAAAGAGCAATCTAGGGATGAGACCGATCTATCACCAACTAGCTAGTCGTACCGCTGCTCATCTATTTATCTCAGTAGTTGCTTATCACCTCTATGGAGCAATTGCACTTAGCTTATCTCAAGCCGGTGACAAAAGAAGTGTTCACAGCATTCTTGCTCAAGTGTCTACCCATAGCCGCTTGAACGTAACGATGTTAGATGATAACAAACGTCTACATAACCTTCGTATCTCCTCTACTCCAAACTCTACCCAAAAAGAGATCTACTCTATTCTTGGAGTAGTAGATACCCTAGCTCGAACCAAGAAGGTGATTGCTCAACTGTAGTGCCCAAATCCAGACACCAATATGCTCATGACCTGGGCTTTCATGGGGTGGTTGTCGAGTGGCGGGGAGGAACTTCCCCTCCCCGCTCTCACAGAACCGTGCGTGAACCTCTCAATTCACACGGCTCCTAGCGAACCGACTTTTGGTATTACCCCAAATGACCAGTGAGCCCAAAGATTGGGTTCACGTTCGGCTATTTGAGATAGGTATTTCCAAGCATTTGCTCGTATGCTAAGTCGCCTGTACTTTTTGCGTGCCCATCTAATCAAATAGATATTGATACGTCGGAGGAGTTGGCCTAATCTGGATTTGTAGAAGCGTCCATAGTAGTTGATCCAGCCTAAGATCACCGGGTTGTAAAGCCTGGCGAGTTCGGCTATGGTTTGGCCTGTTTGGAGGTGAATACGAAACCGCCTAAGTTCTCTGCCCATTTCTTCTACCGCTTTATCTGAAGCCGCTGGCAGGAAGTTGTTAAACTGCTGCTTGAACTTATTGCGGGCGTAGCGTGGTGCAAAGGTAAATCCTAGAAAGTCAAAGCGTATTTGTTCGAACTCTCCTTTACGGTTGGAGTCCTTACAATAGACGATTTTGGTCTTTTGTGGATGTAACTCCAACTTGACCTGCGTCATTCTCTGACCTATAGCCTCTAGGATCTCTTCGGCTCGTTTCTTTGTTTCCACATGTACCAAAAGGTCATCCGCGTATCGTTCAAACGGGGCATCCGGGAAGTTCTTTACCATCCATTTGTCAAAAGCGTAATGTAAGAACAGATTCGCCAAAATCGGAGAAATCACCCCGCCTTATGTGAAGCAAACGATTATGCGAAGTTGAAAGACATACCCGCATTTCACGGTGGTATTTGGGTCTGATTTACTTCGCATAATCGGGTATCAATTCCTCAAAAACCTGTCAACCAGGCAAGGAGGTTAGCATCGTCCTTCCATTCGGGCAAATCTGGCGAGATCATGTTGGGATACGCCTTTTCGAGAGCTTGGCGTTTCAACTCGGTATCGGCTCGGGCATAAATCTCGGTAGTGGAAATATCTACATGCCCCAAGAGGTCGCGGATATAGATCAAGTTCACTCCAGCTTGGAGCAAGTGCATTGCTTTAGAATGACGAAAAACATGGGGAGTTATACCTTCTGGAACGATTGGTGAAACCAATCGAGCAGAAGCCGCGTATTTGTCGAGAATATAAGCTACGCCCTTGGAAGTTAGCTTCTGATGCTGACGGTTACAAAAAAGTGGGACATCATCGGTTCGGTTACTACCCAGATGATTCTCTTTTAGATACGCCTTGAGCAACGCTTGTGTAGGAGACATCAACGGTACCTGACGAGTTTTTCTACCCTTGCCGGTCAACGAGAGAACCGGTGGAGGATCGAGTCGCACATCTCTCACGCGTAGGTCGACCAATTCTTGAACCCTCGCACCGGAATCATAGAGCACAGCGAGCAACGTAGTGTCGCGCCGTCCCTGACGTGTTGTGCGGTTGGGCTGGGATAATATCAGCTGCATTGCGTTGGCGCTGAGATGATTGACGAGCGGTTGCGGTGTCTTTTTCATAGGGATGGCCAGGATCCTCTGGTACGACAAGAGTCCAGCGGGGTCTTGAACTTGTAAATAGCGGAAAAACCCGTGTAGACATGCGAGGCGTTGGTTACGAGTCGATTTAGCGTTGTGCCGTTCCTCTTCCAACCAGTTGAGGAACCCTATGATTAACTGATCGTCGATATCACAAAGGGTGAGTCGTTCTACTGCTAAGTGCCGCTCACCTTGACAGTAGCCAAGAAACAACTTAAAGGTATCCCGATAGGAGTCAATCGTATTCGGACTGACATTTCTGTGGCCTGGTAGATAGAGGGACAAATAGGTAGATAATGCTCGGGCGAAGTCAGTCGGTTTCATTTGAGCCACTTCCAATCTCTGGCATAATATAGCCAAAGGCCTGTTCCATCTGGGCGGTGATATCTGGATAGAGTTCGGCCGTCAAGCTTAAGTAATAGGCGGTATCACTAAATTCGTAATGGCCGAGGTACGTTTTCAGAATGGGTAGATAGGCGCCAAGGTCCTTACCTTCGCGAACCCATTTACGTAAGCAATGCACGGAATAGGTATGGCGAAAGAAATCCAAACGTTTGGATTTCTTTCGTTATCCCAACCTTAATAAAATCCCAACCTTGGCCCCCAAAACGATCTGACACCGGCCAGCTTTGAGAGAAAAGGTTGGGATTTTTTCTTCACTTTTCCAGAGATGCTACGCCGCAGAATGCAGCGAGGCCGCCGCTCCCCGTTTTCCATTTCTTTGAGACGGTTCGGTCTTTCTCGTCTTCTATAGTTGCCAGGGCTTGCAATTCTTGTTCGAGAGTAATGTCTAGATAGACCATCGTCGTCTGCAGTTGTTCATGGCCTAGTAGAAAGGAAATCTGCACAATATTCATTCCGTCCTCTAGCCAATGGGAGGCCTTTGCATGCCGCAGTTGATGGGCATGCAAATCCAGGGGGACCTCAGGACGCCGTGTGTGGGCGATGCCGGCATGTTTCTTTAGTTGCTTGTTGACCGCTGTCTGACTCATTTTTCCCTGGGGCCCAATGTTGCGGGAATAAAAAACATACGCAGTGGGGTGGGGCATATCCCCATGGAATTCTTTGAGGTATTGCTTCAAATGGGCTACAGCCCTCGGAAGCAGATAGAGAGTGCGGATTTTGCGCCCTTTGCCGACGATCGTGACGTGCGGTTTGGCGGCATCTAAATGCAGGTGTTCCATTGTCAAAGAGAGGATCTCATCTAAGCGCATAGCAGTGCCATATAGCGTAACCATGAGAGCTAGGTCGCGCCGTCCCGACTTGGTGGATCCATCTGGCACGGCCAACAAGGCCTGCATGGCTGATTTACTCATTCCATGGACGGGCTTATGCATGTCCTTCATTCTTGGGATGAGGGTGGCATCTTCAAACAAGTACAGTAGTGCGATGTCTTGTCTTCCTATGTATTTGAGAAACGCCCCCATGGAGGCCAGGCGATTGTTACAGGTGGCAGGGCTACAGCCACGCTCGGTCAAGAGCCATTGCATCCATTCTTCGATCATGGCGCGGCTGAAACACGGGGCCCCTAGCGTTTCGGTACGAATCCCTTTTTCCTTTTCCAAAAAGCCGAGATATAAGACGATGGCATCTCTATATGATTTCGCAGTATGTTGACTGTAGGTCTGTTGGGACAGAACATACGTATTCAAAAATGTGTTGATGTGACGGGCAATGAGAATTGATTCATTGTTAGCTTTTTTCATTAGCCACCTCCGGAACAATCTGATCGAAATCGGCGCTGGTTTTTTCTTCAAGGATCTGTGCCAGTCCCGGTACTAGGCAATAGTAATTCTTGGTGCTTTCCACCGTGCAATGGCCCATGCTCTTGGAGAGATAGAGGAGCTTGGCATCGAATCCAAAACCAACATCGATCCAGCGATTGACGTTGGTGATGGCATAATGGTGCCGAAGGGCATATGCCGTCGCATGCGACGAGTGACATTGATCCCAGAGCACTCGGAAGTTCGTTTGCACCCATTGCCGAGTGTGACATGAGTCACCGCGAGCCGGAAATAGATAGGTACGATTCGGATACCAACGGGAAATAGCCGCATCATACCGGGTCAACAGATCAAACATGGAGTCGGCCAGCACGACGTGATGCTGGGCACGCCCTTTGGAATAGCGAATATTCAAAATGCCATGCTGCCAGTCCACATCTTCTACCCGCAACAGGCGAGCCTCATTCGTACGCAGTCCGCTGCTATAGAGAAGCCGGAAGAAGACCGGAATGGTGATCTTACGCAACCGTTGGTCGGGCGTGCTTGAACCCGAAGGCAGGTTGTCACAGGCTCGGAAAAAATTCGTTAGTTCCACTTCCGTGAAGGCATGGGGAATATATGTACGGGGCTCTTTCCTGGGCATAACTGGCGGTATCACTTCGGTTATGCCACGTGCCCGGCAGTATCTGATGAAACTAACCACCACATAGATGCGGGATCGACACGAATTGTTAGTTTCGGTATCTCGTTGGCAACACACCATGTGTCGATCAGCTCTTGGGAAAGGCAGGTCGCTTCGGGATCATGAGCCTCGTGGTATCGATCGAACAATAGGAGGTTCGGTCCATACGATGTGTCATTCCATCGCCCGGATGCTTTTTGATAGGTGATATATTCCAGAATGAGCGGCGCTAAGTGCGAAGTGAACTCAGTCATTGGAGAACACCTCCTCGGCCACTGGCCACCTCACGATGCTGAGCGCACAGTCCTTCAAATGTGTAAAGTCGGCGCTGAGATAGGGCCCTAGGGAATTGGGCGATGTGTGGCCGAGGGTCCGGCTGATGACCGGCTGGGGAACGCCCTGGCCCAAAAGGGTGGTCGCTAGATGGTGCCGAAAGAGATGTAGTCCCCGTCGATCACCAAAGGATTGTCGGATGCCGCTAGAGCGCATTATCTGCGCTGCGACGTTGCCAAGACTCCTACTTTGTAATCGTTCATAGGGCCGACGTTGGGACAGGAAAATGTATCGACTGTCTGTTGATGGACGCTCATGGGTTAGAAAATCATAGAGGGCATTGCCGACGCCGGTTGTCAAGGGGAGCTCCAGTGGCACCGTTGTTTTCTGCTGGCGAATGGTGATGACGTCCCGATCCCAATCAAGGCAATCAAGGGTCATGGCCGCGATATCGCAACTTCGTAACCCTGTATACAGCGCGAGCATCCCGATGGCTTTATCGCGCAGCGTTAGTGCGGGGTTCTCGGGTGCGAGGGCCGCCTTCACCTTATCGATCTCTTCAGGGGTGAGATACGGAATGTTCTTGCGCGTTTCCCGTAATGCCGGTAGAAAGGTCAAAATTCGCTTGCACAGGTCTTCGTGGTCGGAGAGACCCGCTTTCAAGACCGCCATAACACTTTTCTTGTACGAAGCACTCCGTCGTAGGGTGCCATCCGAAGACAGAAAGACCGATAGCACTGCCGCTTGGGTTACGTTCATGAGGCGATCGATGCCCTGGTTCTGAAGGGCCAAGAAAAAGGTCGCAGCCTGATGCGATTCGGTGTCGATGGTGGTTGGTTTCTTGCCCTGTTGGGCTGCGATGGCACCGTAGTCGTCAATGATCGATCGGAATTCGGGTGATAGTAATGGGTAAGCGCCTCGTGGAAAAAGCTCATGACGCCGCCGACCATCTGGGAATCGGTGATAGAGATCAAACTGTTCAATAGCGCCAATGATCGTGCGTTTATCCCGGAGATACCCGACAGAGCGCGAGGTGTAGGTATAGTCCCGATACACATCTGCATAACAGGACCAGGCCGCGGAATCCGCCCGAGCCAATATTTGTTTCAACTCCCGGGCGAACCGTTCCACGTAGAGTTTCGAGTAGCCGTGGTCTTCCATGTAGGCAAGAAGCTCGGGATAGTGATCCCGCAGGTTTTGTATATCCATAGGAATGCCCTTCTTTAGATTGACAAAGTGGAGCATACAATGAAATAAAATCCCAACCTTTTCTCTCAAAGCTGGCCGGTGTCAGATCGTTTTGGGGGCCAAGGTTGGGATTTTATTAAGGTTGGGATAACGAAAGTCGTGAACGCGAGGTCCCTTGCCCCATCCCCCGTGGGAAATCCCAGCTTGCCATAGGAACCGGCGGAAGTTCTTGTAAACATTACCGGATGTAAGGGGGTGACCAGGCCTGCCGACAAAGAACGCTGCATCAGGGTTTGAATATTGATGTACAAGTTTCGCGTATTTCCTGGAGCGTTGTAACAGATCTTGAGTGATTGGTATCAGACGATCTTTGTGAAACTTGGCATCGCGAATTGTAAGTACCCCCATCTCTAGGTCAACGTCCGCCAGACGCAGACATAATGCTTCAGAGAGTCGAAGACCACAACCATATAAAACACGAAATAATAAAGGCATTACCCACTCTCGATAAGGAACAGTCGAACAATAGGTGCAGTTGTCAATTTGTCGAAATATTGCACTCAGTTCCGCGTTCGAAAAGATATAGGGGACATAACGGGGTCCGTCTCGATAGATATGAGTTGGTGTCACGTATGCCGGAAGGTCTATTCGCTCCATATACAGTGCCAATTGACGGACCACACTTATCCTTCTCTTCCATGTAGCGGGAGCTTCGTGGGAGCGTTTTTCGTTCCAAGCCTCGACTAGTGTTTTGTCTAGTCCTGCCCCTTCGTAACCGTAGGCTGTGCAGAATTGGTCAAACTTGTAAAAGAGTCTCGCGACGGCGTCACAATCGTAGCCAAGAGCCTTCTTCTGTCGGAGCACTCCTTCGATTTGGCTGTGCAGGCTGCTGTGATAGGTATAGGTGGTCATGAAAGTTCCACCTCTTCGAGATCGAGAGCGCATTCACGGAGCCGATTCACATCTATTTTAAGATAAATAGCAGTGGTATCTGAGTTGGCGTGACCCAAAATATCGGAAATCACTGCCAACGGGGTGTGTTGTTCCAAGAGGACGCTAGCCAAAGTGTGTCTAAGCGAGTGCATGCCACGTTTCTTGTCGGGTGAAAGTGGTAGATGAGCCTGTTGCATATATTTTTTGATCACTTGATGGAGATGATCGTCATCTGAAAACGGTACAAGTGGCGCCAGATGTCGTAAAAAAATAAATGGCGAACTCACCTTCGGACGGCCATTTTGTAGGTAATCGATAATGGCCCACCCAACATCACTAAGTAGAGGCAGGCTCAGTGCTTGCCCTGTTTTCTGAGCGACGAACTCGATACGGTTGGTTTCCCAGCAGAGATTGGAAAATTGCAAGTGCTTGACGTCCATAGTTCGAAGGCCTAGGCGAGCTACCAAAAGAATCATTGCATAATCCCTCTTGCCAGCAGGATTCCCTCGATCTATCACATCCAATAACTTTTTTACATTCTCAGGACTCCACACCGAGGGGATTCGGGCATGCTGGTGTACGTGGACTGTGGGGACCACCAGGGCGAGGTCTCGATTGTTCCTACCATCCGCATATAAAAAGCGAAGCAAGGATCGTAACGCGGTGAGCTCAAGTTCTATTGTCTTAGAGCTGTATCCCAGCCAAGTCGAAGCGTATTCGCCTATGTGTTTTGGTATAATCTGAACGGTATTGGTCACTGTGTGGGATTCTAAAAAACTAAAGAATTTCTCTGCACTCCGTTGATAATGTGCCTTAGTGACTTGCGAATACTCGCGCGTTTGACACATGGAGATATAAGCAGCCACCGTGTCTGTGAACTCGTCGCTCTGTAATAGTTGGCGATGCTTGTAGTATCGCCGTAGAATGCTTCTGTGCTGAGAAAAGTCACCCAGCATACGGACAGCTCTAAGAGCTGTAATCATGTTTTGTGTCAGCGTTCCGGCTTGCTGATGAGCCAAGAAGTTATATTGCTTGTCTAAGAATCGCAGACCTAATTCCTCAGTGAACTGCTGAGCCCCCTCACTTTCAAGAAACGTTGCCACATGGCCCCACATGCGGCGATAGTAGTTGGTAGTGGCCTGGGTATAGTGCAGCCGATATAGCTCGGCTTCTAAGTCAGTTGTCAATTGTGAAAATGATTCAGGAATCAATTTAGTGCCTCCTCAATGGACTGTGGGATCGTAAGGATCTCCCACTCCATTTTGGAACACCATGGCGTTATGCGAAGTAAATCAGACCCAAATACCACCGTGAAATGCGGGTATGTCCTTCAACTTCGCATAATCGTTTACTTCACATAAGGCGGGTTATGCGAAGCTTCGCATAACCCGCCTTGGGGTAATCCTTGCTCTCGATCTATTAGTTGTCCATCTTTGTTTTGCATTGGAGCTTTCAACCAACGTTTGATGTAGAGAATTATCCATGGCTCTGATACGTGCATAGAGACAGCTTTTAGCAGCAGTTCATGATCTATTGTGTCGAAGAAGGCCTTGATATCTAGATCAATGACCCAATCGTACTTCCAACATCTCTTGCGTGCTTTTTCAATGGCATCATGGGCTGAGCGATTCGGCCTGTAACCATAGGAGTCTTCGTGGAAGACCTCTTCCAATCTTGGCTCTATGTAGGCTTTAGCTACCCCTTGGGCGATGCGATCTTTGACGGTTGGAATACCTAGGATTCTTTTACCGCCATCTGACTTGTCTATCTCGACATATCTAGTTGCCGCTGGAAAATAACTTCCAGAAGCCATTCGATTCCAGAGTTGGTAGAGATTGTTCTTTAGATCCATCTCAAAGACTGAGATGGACTGCTTATCAATCCCTGGTGCTCGCTTTGTGTCTATTGTGATTGGCTTTTGCCTCTTTGTATGCTTTAAGTACGACGTACTTGTCTTTTGTCAAAAGCTTTTTCTTGTCGTGGTCTTGTCATTTGATCCCTCCCCCTCAACTTTTACCTTGAGAAGTTGTTCATTTGCCAATTACAACTAGATCTGCTGTTTACTCCATCTCTTTGGCTCCATCCTCATTACAAGGACTTCGTAGCTACTACGGGATGGTCCGCCCCCAATCCATAGGCATTTGGTACTTTCCCTCTTGTTGATCTGCAACTTGTAGGTTTTCCTCATCTTTGGGCTTAGCCCATGTGGGCTTAGCCAAGAACGTCTAGGACTGGGTTCTCATGTTCCACATAAACGCCTGATGTTAAGCTCACGCCACCTACACGCCGGATGCCCAAGGAGCACTAATTGGGTTAGTCTCCAAGTTGTCCCGAAAGTTCGACGTCCCTCGGTTTCGACATCATCCATACCAATTTCGAACGCTTCGTCAGTGGTTTGTTTTCACTCGTCTTCTTAACTCATACCTGAAAGAGTCATTGCTCTAACTTTTCCGTACCGCTTTGGACAACAGTCTTTAGCTAATGCCCCGTACGGTGGTTTGGAATCTCCTCCCAAAAGGCGATCCCGGAGGGCCTACCTCCATCATCTATGTAGCATTGCAGTGTGATTGTTATCAGCTTCTACATGATTTACAACCTCTTTCATTCATGACGCACGCCGAAAGTAGGGCTAAATAATTCTTTCAAGGAATTTGCCAACCATCTTGGTACTTTAATAGCTCCGACCAGGGTTCGCAGGCCAAAAGATTATCCCGAAGTTTTAGTTATCCCGAATTAATTTCACAAGTCCCGTTCAGGGTGTCAAGAGTAAGCAAATCTTCGGGATAACCAAGTTCGTTTATTACAACCCAGATAATTGCATCAACAGTATTTCATTGTCTTGCCACAGTGGCATCTCTCGAGGAGCATCTTCGTTTACATACGTTTTTTCAAGTGCTTGTTTCATCATCTTCAAGTCAGCAGAGGCGTAGATGTCTGTCGTGTTGACACTTGCATGGCCGAGAAAGTCCTTGATATACGAGAGCGGCATTCCTGCTTGGTACAAGTGCATGGCGCGAGTATGACGAAATAGATGAGGGTTGACTCGTTCGGGGACTTCCGGACAAATTTGTCTTGCTGATCTCGCGTAACGATTAAGAAAGGATGCAACATTATCCGGTGACATTTTGCCGGAGTTACCCTTTATCACCGTGTAAAAGAGCAGCTCTTGTACGTCGTGTGGCTTTGGGTTATGGAAATATCCCATGTACGACTCGAGATGTCGGACTGTTTTTGAAAGCAGTGGCACCGCCCGTGTTTTTTGTCCCTTCCCCGTTAGGTAAATACTTGGAACAGTGTCGCTTAGGTGGAGATCCATAAGACGAAGATCTAGTATCTCTTGGATTCTGGCGCCGGTGTCGTACAGTAGCACCATAAAGAATTGATCACGGATTCCAAGTCGAGTCTTTACGTTTGGCTGTCGCAGCAGTACTTCTAAGGCGCTTTCTGACAAGTATCGCATAGGTAATGCAGGTGCCTTCTTTAGCGGAACTTTAGAGAGTTCCACATATGCCGCCATCAGGGAGATATCGCGCTGAGCTGCATACTTGAAAAATGACTTGAGCGCCGCCAGCCTCTGGTTCTGAGTCGAGGTGGCACAGTTTCGTTTCTCACCCAGCCAAACTATGAATTCCCCGATGAGAATGTGATTGAGGCAGTCAAAGGTGATCTCTGAAATAGCTATTTTCTTTTCTGTACTTACAAATGCGCAAAGTAGCGTGATACTTTCGCGGTAGGATTTCACCGTGTTCCCGCTGAAACAGCGATTCTTGGGTAGATATATCAAAAGAAAGTCACGCACATAGCAAAAGAAGCGATCATCTTGGCTCATTGGTTCACCTCCGGTATCAGATGAGCAAACCGTTGCTCGCTAGCAGCGATCAGGGTCGGGAAAAACTCCGGAACAAGGTGAAGATAGTAGTCAGTTTCGCTTAAATGCGCATGGCCGAGGTACATCGAGAGGTATGGCAAATATGCGTTTAGGTCTTTCCCTTCCGATACCCACTTATTCAAACGATTAACCGAAAATCCGTGGCGAAAGTCGTGAACTCTAGGTGAATTTCCGCTGATGTATCCTATATTTGCCTCCTTCCAGCACTTTTGAAAGGTATGCCATAAAAACCCATTGCTATACCGATCCCCACGATGGTTTGGAAAGAAATAGGTCCTCTCGGGCCATATCACACTGACTCTTTGATGATAAATCTGACAAAGGCGAAGAACGTCTTGGCTCATCATCACGATTCTGTCCTTGTGTCCTTTTGACTCCAAGATGCTCAGGGTTCCGGTAATAAGATCCACGTTTTGTACTTTCAGCCCGATGACTTCTGATGAACGTAGGCCACAACAATAAAGCAAGCGAAAGATGACCGGAGCAACCAGATGGCGAGTAGGAGAATTCACGTTGTAGGTGAACTGGTCGAGCACCGAGAAAAAAGACTTCAGTTCGTCTTTGGTGTATACGTGCGGCACATAGCGGACACTCTTGGCTGGAATCCCATCTGGGATAACATAGGCGTCAATTCCAAAGCTAAGTAGATACTTCGCAAATTGGCGAACCGGGGTGATCCTCCGGGTGAGCGTGTTGACGTGTTCACCCGGCCGTTTTTGTGCCCAGTGCATTGCCATGTCCATCCCTAGGAGACATTCATCTGGATAATGTTCTAAACAAAATCTGTCAAAGACACCAAGTATTCGCTCCGCGGTATCATAAGGGAACCCAACTGCTCGCTTCTGAGCAACAAAGCCTTCTAGATCTTTTTTGAAGCTACTTGAAAATTTGCTCATGACAATGCCTTGCTGCTGACTTCAATTCCCTCAAGCCCCAGCGCACAGAGGCGTAGATGCTCAGAATCGGTAGAGAGATAGACTTTGGTGCTGTTCTTATTTGCGTGGCCAAGAACACCTGAGATTACAGGCAGAGGAGTTTCGTCAGCCAATAGACGTGCGGCCAAGGAATGTCTCAGACAGTGAGGACCCCGCCGCTGTCCTATCTCTTGGCGTATATTGGCCTTTTCCATGTACAAAGCGACCATGTTATAGATGCCTCCACGAGGCGCGATGTTTATATAAGGGGCCTGAATTCGAAGAAATAGGTAGGGTGAATTCGATTCTGGCCTGCCGTTGAGCAGGTAATCTATGATTGCGTTGCCGACATCTGTAAGTAGCGGAACCTCTAAGCGACGCAGTATTTTCTGCTGGATGATCGATATGGAGTTTGTCCTCCATTTGATGTCAGTAGGTTTCAGCTGAATGATATCTATGGAGCGCAATCCAAGACGCAGAGCCAGCAGAAGCATGGCAAAGTCCCTTTTACCGACAGTGGTTGTCCGATCGACAGCTGCAAGCAGTAACTCTTCTTCTTCGGCTGTGATCGTGGGGATGAGTGCGGTTTTTCTCCCGAAGCTTTTCGGAACAGCTGCTGTTAGATCCGATGGGGTGAGACCGCTCTCTGCAGCAAAGCGGGTAAAGCTTCTAAGCCCCGACAATACCGTGCGCATACTTGTTGGTTGATAGGCCCAGAAATAACAGAAATGAACAAGCTAATATCCGCTAGAGTCAGCTGCCCAAGACTCTTTATATCTCTGTCTTCAAGGTATTTGAAGAACTCCTTGGCGACGATGGCATAAAGCTCTACGGTTCCTTCCCCGTAGCTAGCGATCCTTAGCTTTTGGACGTAAGTGTCATAAATGTCGATGAAGTGCTGTTCTTTGAGTCTTTGGTTTCCCCATTTTGGTAAGTTCTTCCATTGCACGGTTCCACTTACATGAAACTGAACTAAAAGATCCGTAGTTTTGCGGAATAGCTTGAATTTCCACATCTTCAACGCACCCTTTTCGTACTTTTCCCTGGCCTCATCAACATAACGACCTGCCAGGTCAATCGAAAATGAGTCGTAGCCATGGGCAATAAAATAAAAGCGCAGTTCTTCCCAGCCGTAGTTGTACTGCCACAGCGTTGACTTGCTGTGGTTAAGGGGAGCAATCGCTTTTCTCGTACAAACGATCAATTCCTCAAGTGAAAGCTGTTTCTCCATCTGGTTCTCCATAGCTCGAACCGGCGTTGTTGCCGGTGTCATAAGTATGGATGATGTTATGATTTGGGTAAATGCACTTGGGGTTTCATTTTTTGGTTATCCCGAAGATTTGCTTACTCTTGACACCCTGAACGGGACTTGTGAAATTAATTCGGGATAACTAAAACTTCGGGATAATCTTTTTTATCCCGAATTCGGGATAAAAAAGACAAAGCTCGCGTAGAGCAGATGGTTGGCTATGTACAAAGAGATATTCTCGGGAGACTGAGAAATCAACGCTTTTACTCTATAGCTGAGCTCAATGTAGCACTTTTAGATGGGATCAATCGGCTAAACAACACCAAGATAGGTGGCCAGGACTTCTCTCGCGAGGATAGATTCGTAGAATTCGAAGCTAACTGCCTAGCTCCACTTCCTCCTCATAAGTTCCAATTCGGCATCTGGTCTAATGCCAGAGCAGGATCCAACTACCACGTCAAGGTAGCAGGAAACTACTACAGCGTTCCATACCGCCTAGCAAATAGCTCCCTAAGTGCTAAGGCAACCATCGATACGATTGAGATCTATGAAGGTAGCAACTGCGTGGCTATTCATACAAGATCGATGCTATCTGGAAAATACACCACCATCGAAGCACATATGCCACAAAATCACCTCATCTATCAAAGATCCACATCCATCGATGGACTGATGACGCAGATCAAAAACATAGGTCCATCAGCAGTTAGCTTCGCCGAGGTAATCCTAGATAGAGTGGGGCCATCTACTGGATTAGCAATTGGCTCTTTAGCTCAGATAGCTGAAGTAGCCAAACTCTACGGAGCTCAAGTATGTGAGCAATCGTGCGCATATGCAATAGCTATTGGATCCACTAAGTCATCTTCTCTTAGGAGCATCGCTGCCAAGGGACTATTCGATAGCGAAATAGGTGAAACCCCAAATTTGCCATGCATCACAACTCATGACAACATCCGGGGTGCCTGCTACTACGGAGGTATGGAAGATGTCATCTGAGGCCATAGTTACCCAACACCTAAATAGCCTAGGACTATCGGGCGCTCTGGAAGAGTTTCATCGGCAATTAAATGAACCAGCCTCACTGTCATTGGGATTCGAAGAGAGGCTGGCCATGATCCTTGGTGCACAAGTTGATCTAAGGGTTAATCGTAGGATCCAACGACGTATAAAAGAGGCGGAATTAAAAGTTTTAGCTCATCCAGGCGAAATAGACTTTTCAGTTGATCGGGGTGTTCCTAAGGCCAAGGTAGCCGAGATACTCTCACTTGGTTTTCTAAGACGTCACCATAACCTTTTAGTTACCGGTCCTACTGGTTGCGGTAAGACCTATCTGATCTGTGCTATAGCCCATAGCGCAATCGTGGCGGACCATACAGTGCGTTACTTTCGACTGTCGCATCTACTTGAACAGATAACCATAGCAAGAGCCGATGGCACCTACAAGTCGTTCCTCACCAAGATAAGGTCCAAGGACGTTATCTTGATAGACGACTTTGGTCTAGCACCAATTGCATCACGGGGTAGCCGAGAGCTACTAGATATTCTTGACGAGCGCATTGGTGTTGGATCTACCATCATCGCCTCACAACTTCCCGTTAGCACTTGGTATCAAAGTTTTGAAGATCTAACAGTTGCAGACTCAATACTCGATCGTCTCGTTCATGACTCAATGCGCCTCGAGATGAAAGGCGAGTCAATGCGAAAGATACGAGCACAACATAGCGAAATGGGAGACGGCTCATGAGTAACGAAATCCCGTTGCGTCACGATAGCGTCACGATAGCTTGTCCGGTTTGCCATAGTGATTTCTTAGTATCGGGTCGTAAGACCTACTGCTCAGAGCGTTGTAGAGCTAGTGCTTACCGAGCTCGACGCGATAGCACCCAACCCAAGGTACCTGTTGTAGGTAAGAAACAGCCGCTAAAGCCAATCACTGTATATGAGTGTGATATCTGCGGGGAGCGAGCCCTCGGGGAGCAACGCTGCGACGAATGTCAGAAATTCATGCGTCGTGTTGGCTTTGGAGGACTGTGTCCTCATTGTGATGGCGCAGTTGCCTATGACGAGCTAACCGTTGGTTAAACGAATCTAACAAACTAAAGATCAGGCCATCTTTAGTGAGCGGTGGACGCCTGCACGCTTGCCTCGCAAATAATCTGACACATGTGAATAAGCGCTTCGCGTTTACACGCAGGTTCCAGATCTCGACCACAGGGCCCACCGCTATCGCTACTACCGATAAACAAATAATAAAAAGAAGGGTAACTGGTTCCGAAACTACCCATTGGGACCAGTTACCCCTCGTGCTACTCCTGGCTTAGAGTTGTCCGTAATCCTCAGAAAAGCGAAAGACAACTTTCTAATCCAACAACGAGAGGACTATGGACAAATAAATATCAAAAAGACGAGCCATTTAGGCATTAATTAAGGGACCTTCTAGCCTGACATCTACCAGGATTGAGGTAACTTAGAGATAGGTTAAAGGGATCAGGAAAGTCTGGTCCAAAGACTTCGGTACAGTGGTCCAAAGATACTGGTGCTGTGGTCCAAAGATTCTACCAATAGTGGTCCAGAGAATCGGAATAGTCAGTCTAGATCTGCACTTTTGCGTTCAGGTGCTACGGTACGCTGCGTAGAACCATTTTGACCTGCTACTTTGCAGGCTCGTCTCTTTAGAAACCCCGAATCGTATCTGTAGTTTGTGAACTACCATACGACGACGATTCGGGGTTAGAAGTTTCTTATCGTCACCTCCTTAAGCCTGAATCCACAGAAATGGACCAGCTTGAGCCCCTCGGTGTGAATCCAAGTCGGTTTTTAGGATCTGATTTAGGTTTGACGGAGGGTCTATGGTTTAAATCTGGTTTCAGAGTGCCAAATATGACCTATTCCCTTTGTAATTGAGCCTGTTTGGTCATTTTTGAGATTGTGAAATCTCATTTTGGGTATAGTGACCTAATCCCTTGTCTTCTAGAGCAGTTCCTTCAAGTAATATTCAGTGTGTTAGGTAACCAGATGTTCAGGTGATGGCGATCTCAAACTTTCTGATCCGATCAAGAGCCTCTAAGAACTTATCCTTATAGTGCCAGTGTTCTTCAAGATGCAGTATTACTTTTCTAGCTGAACGAGTGATATGTCCTGCGATCTGAAAGTAACACCGTCGAAGCTTTGGTGTGGTTATTACAGTTTCTGCAATAGCACCTATTTGTGCAGTTGCACCGTGTCGGGTTGTGCAGTTGCACCGCGCCAGGTTGTGCAGTTGCACCGCGCCAGGTTGTGCAGTTGCACCGCGCCAGGTTGTGCAGTTGCACCGCGCCAGGTTGTGCAGTTGCACCGCGCCAGGTTGTGTGCAGTTACACCAATAACTAACCAGACCAGAGCTAATTAGACCAGAGCCAACCAAACGGCATTAGCGTTCATGTATCTGGATGGAACATGATTCCACCCCGAACCTCCTTTGAGATCCTTGATGACTAGTTCGATCTGGGCATGTGCTCGGTGATCAGCCTCAAGAAAGAGCGTTTCGCCTTGTCGATCGGTAATAAATGCGTGATAGTCATAGTCACTAAATAGTGCCAGCTGAGACCCTGGAGTAGGCTTGACCCTTCGTACGATAAGACGAACGTCTTGTCTATCTCTTGCAAATGCGCGATATTTCACTTCTGCTACATCAGCTCCACCTTCAAGCCAATAAGGAATTGAAGTCCATGTTTCTTCTGGTATGGCTGCAATAACCTGCTTCAATCGTTTTGACATCCGTGTTGTAATGCAAATGCGAACATCACCCGCACTAGCTGCGTCTCTAACGGCTCTTGAGAAGAACCCAGAGTCAAAACGCATGGTTATTTCACCAGTTGCTCCAGCGGCTCTGGCATTGTTGATTACCTGGGTTACAAACTCCCCGGCACCACGGGCGGTATTGGCGTTGCCTTCACGTGTCACTATTCCAAGAATGTCACCTGTTTTACCAACTGCTGCTAGGTGTGGGTGATACCCCCTTACTTTGGTATAACCAAATCCAGCTCCTTCTTTTTTGTTTCCATATACCTGACATATTGTGGAATCAACATCAATGGTGAGTGACTCATCACCTGGACCTGCTCCAGCTAGCCAGGCTCGTTTTAGCAACAAAGCTGCAACTCGTTCAACATCTGCGATGTCACTGGTCTCAAAACTACGCAAGAAGACACCAAACCTAGATGGTGCTGGCATTATCTGACCAAGGATAACTTGCGCATTTGGGCTTCGAAGGATTGCAGTGTCATCAATGCAATCACCACCGGCCAAGATAGATGCGACGATAGCCATAGCTTTTCTGCCAACATTTGCTCGTCCAGGACGATCCTCTAGGTCAATGTGTAAATCAAAGAGATCCCTAAGGCCAAGTCTCTCAGCAAGGGTGATAGGGAGTATTAACCCACTGTTGGAAACTGCGTTCGAATCGTCAAAGGTGACTATCAAACACTCTAAAGCACTAGTAGATGCTTGCATCTAAAAGGTGCTCCTTGAACTGATGGATTTGAATTGTATTCAAACATCATTCCACCAGTTCAGAGCACCCTTTCTATGTCTAAATCAAAGTTGAGCGGCTAAATTTTCGGTGGATCCAGGTTAAGCATGGAGACATCAAGAGTTAGGTCGACAACGATGCTCTTTAGACGACGGTTCTTTAGGCGACGGTTCTTTAGATTCAAATTCAATGAGTAAGCTTTACTTTGGTTCCCTTCAATGCAGCGTAGGTACTCTTCCATCGGTGCCAGGTTGTCTCGGTAACTGCAGCGCCTTAGGGCTTTTATGGCAAAGCGGCAGCTTCACTTATGGTTGCACCGTTATTTAGCATCTTGTCCCCTTCGGCGATCTTCTTGCGCACCTGTTCTGGGGTATGCCTTTTGGACTTCACAATAATTTCCTCCATCTACATTATGGATACAAAGCTCACATTAGTAGCGGATCAATTAAATGGGAGCCTTCCACAACTAGAAGTATATCGATGTAAATCGAATGCAGGAAGTACACAGACGCTGCGATATTATCGAAAGATCAATATCTAGCAATTACCCCGGAAAAAAGAGAATATATAATTGAATGAAACGAGTAATTCCCCCACCTTTATGAAACCCTTTTAGTCGAATGCTTCCACCTAAACGACCAATATGCCGAGAATGAGAGTATCAAGTTGAACGAAACGCCTGAAACCTGGAACCTACTGCTAAATAATATCAGCGTTGCAATTGGGAACCAAGGAGCTATATTTCAAAAAATCTTTGAGGCTGACGGATATCTGGCACGGGCCGAACGCGATCGTATTATTGCTCGCCACTCGAACGATCCTAACCGTCTAGAAAACTATGGATATAAAGTCTACTCTCAACACGAGGAAGACGGAATTATCTCCAAGATAATGGAGATAATCGGACTAACGACTGCGACCTTTATTGAGATAGGAGTAGAGGACGGATTGGAGTGCAATTCCCGTCTGTTACTGCAAAATGGATGGCAAGGAATTTGGATAGACGGGAACCACGAAAAACTAAATTCAGCATCTCTGACGTTCGCAAAATACTTGCAAGAAGAAAAGCTAATCATTAAAAATAGTTTTATCACCCGTTCAAATATTAACGAACTAACAAACAAACAAGAATCAGAGAGACTAGGTATGGTGTCCATCGATATCGATGGAAATGACTATTACATATGGGAAGAACTTCAACTTAGTCCTCCGTTGGTAATTATCGAGTACAACTCAAAATTTCCACCACCGGCGAAACTTGTACAAAAGTACGATGAGCGCTGGGTATGGAACCACGCAACTGATGACTACGGTGCCTCTTTAGGAGCCCTCGTTGATCTTGGAATACGCAAGGGATACCGACTCATCTGCTGTTCGATCACGGGAGTTAATGCCTTTTTTATTCGAAATGACCTAGCCAACAAGTTCGGTCAGTATGATTCAAACGAACTTTATCACCCAGCTAGACACCACCTGATAGCATCTCAGTTTATCGGAAGTGGTCATCATCCCGGGAAAATGATATTCGATAAGATATAGCCATAACGAGCAATTCATTATCAATCATCAAATAATTATCATTTATAATGCTAATTTATAGTTCCTAAATTGATATCTCATTCCGCATTTTATCCCTAGGTGTCCGGATGGTTGGTATCTGCTCAAGTAAAGCATGAATGATCGGATAGGGCGAGAATTCCGGCGAACGATGATACTTTATCCAAAGGATAGAAAAGAAGCTGTTATTAGGAAAATCGTAAACATTCGGCCAACCCGTTAGAGAGTGACCTCCCGGGCCAATCTGATATCCTGTTGCGTTTTCACTCAGGTGAAGCAAGGATGCTCCGATAGTTACGGTGCAGCGGGTAGAGATAGACTTCCTTGACAGAGAGAGCGTATTGGTTGTAGCGATCAAGTTTGCCCCGACCTTTGGTTTGCCCGACACGGATCCAGTTCGCCGCCTTGTAGCTCGCTCCGGTGAACCTGGCAGACTCCACGAAGGTCTCCAAGAGTACAGGCTGGTACCCGTAGGCGAGTTGCCAGTCGCCAGGGAGGCGGCGAGCGACACGGGAGAGGATGTATGAGCTGAGGTTCACAACACGTACCTGAGGAAGAATGAGAAACCTCGCGTTGCCAACCACAAGGTGCAGCCATGCTTCGCGGGTCGCTTTGTCCCAGCCGATATAGTTATCGCGTGGTGCGCAGCTCCATGGCGAGGCAGCGAAGCCGATCGCACCGATAGTTCCAGAGGAGCTCTCGATGAGATAGCGCCCCTCAGCACCGGCAAAGGTGGTGTAGCCGAGGTAGTGGTAGCTTGCAATGAGGTTTCGCCAGCGCTGCTTTTGGGCTTTGGTATTTGCTATGGCGAACTTGATTGGACAGAGATCGTCGAGCGATTCAGGATAGGCAAAGGGTAGCTCAGCGATTGGCTTTGCGTAGCGGGTGATGCGGCCGTTGCCGTTGCCATGCAGTGGCTTGGGCAAGGTGATGAGTCTGTCTCTGTCCATACGCAACTACACAGCCACCTCTACGTCATCATCAGCTTCAGTGACGCCTTAATACCCCCGCGTAATCAACGAAAGCGTCGCCCTACAGTACACAGCGATCAGGTTGGAGATGACCTCAAGGTCTGCTTGGGAGAAGTCCCGCCCGCAGTAGCGAAGCGCTTCACTCATGGCATTGGACCAGGTGGCGGCATGCGCCACTCAACAAGATCAGTCTCGCTCGCCGCCCAGGGAAAGAACCGCTCCAGCGCGGCGGGATTCGGGGCCTTTCCACCAGCGTGAATATTCCACTAATTCTTTTCCACGTATTCCAGTAATACGTTTCCACCTATTCCACTAATTCTTTTCCACCCATTCCGGAAACTCTTTACCGCTCTTTTGAAGTAGGTAAATGCGAGAAACTTGTAAGTGGATCGAAGTATTCGATCCACTTACAAGGAGGAAGCATTGAAAAGAAAAGGAGGATGGTCCCTGCAACTATTTGTGATTAGAAATATCGTGACGATCAAAGAATCATCACCATCAATATCCAAAGGCGAAGTTGCAAAAGCAGTTGGAGCTTCGCATCCCTCGGTAGGGAAAGTACTCAATCAAGCTAGGCAGTTAGGCCTTAGCGCTAGCGAGTTAGAGTCAATGACAGATAGTGACATATCTGATAAATTCTATTCTTTAGCGCCAGGACGCCATGGGGTAGCCAACAAGGTGGAACCCGACTTCGCGATAGTGCTAAAGGAATTGGAGGCTGGCAAGCGACAAAACCTTACCAGATACCTGCTTTGGTGCGAATATGAAAATGAGGTAGGCGAAGATCATGCCTATGGATACTCAGGTTTCTGTGAGAAACTTGGTCGTTTTGATGAATCCAAAGAGATATCGATGGTCCTTCATCACGCTCTAAGGTGACGTTGCAATGGTTGACTACGCCGGGCAGAAAATACCAATTTATGATTGCACAAGTGGCGAGGTAAGTTTCGAAGCGTCAATATTTGTTATGACTCTTGGTTATTCGGGATACGTCTATGTCGAGGCCCAGAGGTCACAAGATATCGCCAACCTCATGGAGGGCCATTCTCGGGGGTTCGAATTCATAGGAGGTGTACCAAAGAGTTTGATCGGCGATAACCTCCGCGCTGGCGTCACCAAGAACACTAGAGACGAAACGGTACTGACTCGCAGTTACCTAGAAATGTGCCAGCATTACAATGTGATTCCAGCCCCGCCAAGACCATACCACCCTCGCGATACGAGTAAAGTTGAAGGCTCTGTATACCTGGTCGAGACTAATATTCTGGCACGATTGAGAAAGTTGAAGTTCTTCACTTTAGCAGAGCTAAACGAGGCAATTAGTCCGTTACTCACTAGCGTCAACCAAAAGAAGTTCCAAAAACTACCAGGCAGTCGCCAGGAGAGGTACCTCAACCAGGAAAAAGCCGCACTTGGCAATATTACCCTTGGTTCCTACGAGTACGCCTCCTGGCAGCCCGTGAAAGTGGGGTCCAACTACCACTTCTCTCTTGAGGGAGTCTACAACTGCGTACCCTTTCATTTAAGAGGATCAGAGATTATGCTTCGGATCACAAATGATCTCGTATCGGCCTATTCGAACAATATTCACATCACAAGCCATCGACGCACGAGGGAAGTTGGTACTTGGGTTACTGATAACACCCATTTGCCAGAATCTCATCGAAGTTATTTACGAAATACTACTGATGAAATTACCGCTCGGGCTAAAACAGTCGGAAGTGCTTGTGAGGAGTTGATAGGGGTCGTTTTGCTATCTCATGCTTTTCCACAAAGTGCACATAAATCCGCTCGAGCAATTCTTCGTCTTGCCAATACCTACACAGATGTTGAACTTGAAGCGGCTTGTTTGGTGGCCATTGAGATAGGTTCACCCACCCGAGCTAGTGTCAGTTCTATTTTGGCAAGGGGACTGCATATAAATCGTACCCCCATGATCGAGGCGGTGTCTTTACCCACCGGCGAACATGAAAATATCCGTGGTGAAGAGTTCTACGCTAAGGAGGTGTCATAATGACACATCCCACTCTTATATCAAGCCAACTATCCCAACTCTGTCTCCCCGCGCCAGAAAAGGAATACCGCCGACAAACTACAGATGCAAGCTCAACTTCGTTATCCTTTGAAGATCGACTTGAACTAATGCTAAATACGGAGTTATCTGGACGTAGTTATCGCAGGATAGAGCGTCGGATAAAAGAAGCTAATCTTAGAATTCACGCAGTACCAGAAGAGTTAGAAAATAAGAGTGCCCGTGGACTCCCCGAAGCACTTGCTTCTTCGTTACTTGGACTTGGTTGGCTAAAGAACCACCACGTATTGATCACTGGAGCTACAGGAACTGGCAAAACATATTTGGCTTGTGCACTTTCAACTGCTGCAATTCGATCAGATGCCACGGTGCGCTACTTCAAGTGCTCTAGCCTTCTAGAGACAATCTGAACTGCCCGTCTTGATGGTAGCTACCGATCATTTGTAAACAAATTCTCGCGTATTGACCTAATAGTAATTGACGACTGGGGATTATCTCCTATAACGGTAAATGGTGCCCGGGAGCTTCTTGACATCATCGATGACAGGAGCGGAGTCTCCTCTTTGATCATTGCTTCACAACTACCTCTTTCTTCTTGGTATATGACCATTGAGGAACGTACTGTGGTTGATGGGGTATTTGATCGTGTGATTCACAATTCGATCAAAGTGGAATTACTCGGAGAGTCAATGCGCAAGTTTGTTGGCTCCTCCTATCAAAGCGCACCATCGGTTCGGGGAAACCAAACCGAGGTGTCGCAATGACACAAGATCCCAAAACCCCGTTGCGTCACGATAGGCTCACGATAGCTTGCCCGTCTGCGGAGGTAACTTCCCCTTGTCAGGGAGGAGAACCTACTGCTCAGAGCGTTGCAGAGCTAGTGCTTACCGAGCTCGACGCGATAACACCCAGCCCAAGGTACCTATCGTAAATAAGAAACAGCCGCTAAAGCCAATCACCGTATATGAGTGTGATATCTGCGGGGAGCGAGCCCTCGGGGAGCAACGCTGCCAAGAATGTCAGAAATTCATGCGTCGTGTTGGCTTTGGAGGACTGTGTCCTCATTGTGATGGCGCAGTTGCCTATGACGAGCTAACCGTTGGTTAAGCGAATCTAGCGAATCAAAGATCTGAGAATCTTTAATGAGCGGTGGACGCCTGCACGATTGCTTCGCAAATAATCTAACACATGAGCAAAACGCTTCGCGTTTACACACAGGTGCCAGATCTCGACCACAGGGCCCACCGCTATCGCTACTACCGATAAACAAATAATAAAAAGAAGGGTAACTGGTTCCGAAACTACGTATTGGAATCAAACCCCTTTAGTTCGAATTCAATGGAGCTAAGAACACAACTTTCAGATCCAATTACGGGACTGCTTATTTCTTTGGATCCAAAGAAACGCTCGAGGGGAGTTCTTGAATTCTAAGCAACCATTTTGAGTAAATGCGTTGCTGTCGAATACGCCAAAACGGTCATTTCGCAATGGCCCCTGTGGTAGGTTAAAAGCACTGGTAAAGAGTTACTGGAATGACTGGTAAAGAGTTTTGGAATACTCACCAGATCCGCGCCGCCAGGGTGGCTGCCCATATTGAACCGGATCCATAGCAGTTCTTGCGTATTACTGCTGGGTTGCGAAGTACAGCCTCTGCTGGGTTGTTATCGAGTGGCAACTCGGGGAACTCTTCGTGGCGACAGAGGCCTTCCCATTCACGATCCAGTGTTGCGAGCACCTTTATGGCCCCAGGGTGAAGCGTCGGATCGCAAGCCTCAGCCTTTCTGGCAGTATCCATTGCTCTGATGATCCTGGTAAAGTCCTCCTCAGCGCGTAAGCGCCCGGTAGTTCCCGTCTCAAGTGCTTGGCGTGCATGATGTGCTACATAAAGCGACCCGATGCGAGCGAGCCATGAAGTAGTCCAACTCCGCAGCTCTTGATGCGCATCGCTAGCGCGGATGAAGTAGCGCCTGATGTGTGCCCAACACCACAACGGATCTACTCCCTCAAGTGCACCAAGGGGCTGGTAGACACTGTAAAAGTCTGAGCTTATCAGGAGCTGTCGGCCAGGTTCGAGCGAACCCGCATCTATATCGATACCCAAATGCTCGGCTACCACTCTCGTCGAGCATTTGGGATCGATCAAGAACACCACGGTGTCGGGACCGAGGAAGGTCCACAGCCACCAGCGGTTGCCCGCTTTGTCAGCTACCGCCTCGAACACCTTCCAGGATGTCTCGTCGATGTGCAGATGCGCCGACTTTGCGTTCCTCTCCCTAATCGCTGCGTCAAGTTGCTCAAGTAGGTCCGAAAGCGCCTTGAGCGCTCCTGTCAAGGTGCCTTTTGAAACCTCGAACCCGTCATTTGAGAGAGCTGCGACGATGCGTTCCAAGGGACGCCCGAGCACGTACTTCTCCACTACCAAGCGGCCCAGGAACCCTGAGGTGAACATTCCCCTGGGGATTGGCTTGGCCGGGACCGGTGCGACGAGCATGCCCCGAGTCTGACACTTGCAGGTGCGCCGGTAGGTAGGGCGGCGATGTCGGTGTCGCACGATGTGTACTTGCCAGTCGATCTGGTAGGAGGTCTCTTCGCCGAAGGCGGCATAAGGTGCCCCGCAACCCGAACAGATTCGCTCGTTGTCTGGTACGTCGTGGATCACTTCGACGGTTTCAAGGGCCGAGTAGTCCCGTCGGCCATGCCCTGGACTCCCTGGTTGTTGACCACGGAGGCGTTTCTCACCTGTGATATCGTCTTTGCCTCTTCTAGGCTCGACTGGCTTACTCTTCTCCTACGAGGTGCCAAAGACGAGCTTTGCGAGAGTCGTCACCTTCTCGGTGAGTGCACCAATCTGGCCTTCGGGTTCACTAACCCGTGCTCGAAGCTCGGCGTTCTCCGCCTGAAGACGGGCATTATCGCCAGCGAGGCGTTCTGCCTCCGCCTTCCAGTACGCTGACTCGGTTGTATGCAAACTGTCCATGACTACCAGTTAACACTATCTAGCGCTTCGTGTTCAGTCCTGTTTTCGTCAGGGGTGGTACGGGTTCACCGAACGTTTACGTTGCAGTTGCAAGCACGGCTTGGAACTTAGCCTCTGAACTCCATAAACTGGCTGGGGTTCGCTTAGTTGGATCTTGGCGATCTATCTGGTCCTTTAATTCACGATTCCAGATGTAGATAGTTGTCTTTGGTATCTGGACTTGTTTAGCCAAATCGACGATTGCACCTCTGGGTGCATTGGGATCTGACAACAGCTCCCTCGGCCTCTTGACTACAGCTTCTTTTTGATCCTTGGCCCATCTTTCCAAAAATCAAACCATTCTCCCAGCTAGTTGAGTATGTGGTCTTACGTTGGGACACTACAAATGCGTCGCAATGGTCTTTATCCGTTTAAGGGGATCACTAACTCCTAAGAGACGGTAGATCTCTTTGTGAACCGGCTCAGAAACACCACTAGTGCGGATGTGATAGACGACACCTTTATCTGATGTAAGAACTATGGTGGCTCGGCGGTGACTGTTGAGTTGCTCTTTGATGGTTGACCATCTTCTCTTATCGTTATTTTGCCTCAAGGTCAGCTCAATAGCACTAAGGAGGTGATAGGCAAGTACTGAGATGAAGAGGTGAGCAGCAGTTCGGCTAGCTAGTTGATGATAGACCGGTCGAAGTCCAAGATCACTCTTGAGGGATCTAAAGGCATCTTCTACTTTAGTGAGAGTCGTATAGATATTCCAGATCTCACCTGCATCTAGCTCGCTATGGCTGGTGTCTATGACGTAGGCTCCTTGGAGATTATCATCTTTGGCTTTAGTGGGTTTTTCTGTAATAGTGAGATTGATTACTTTGTCAAAGCGTCTCTTTTTGATGATCTTGCCATGGTCTTGATGATATTCAAGGGATATCTCGTATTTGGAAGCAATACTTGGGTACTTGGCCTTGATGCGTCCGATACGCTCTGAGACAACTGTGGTCTTAGATATAGAACCCTTTGTGATTGAGGTACTCAACGAAGTGATATCTACTAAGAATCTCTCGTTAGCTTGACTAGAGATCGCTGATTCCTTCTTGGATCTCCCCAAAGAACGACACAACACCACGGTTGTGGTGTTGTTGTTGGTGGAAGAGGAGGAGATGGAGATGGAGGAGGAGATGGAGGAGGAGATGGAGGTGGCGTTAGTATCAGTGTCGGTGCTGTCGCTGATATTGTTGCCGGTATTCTTGCCGGTGGCACCATTACGGATATAGTCGTCAGTGTCGGTGCTGCTGTCGCTCTTGATGATACTGTTGCTAGTGTTGCCGGAGGTGGTGTAACTGTTATTGTCGTCAGTGCCGGTGTCTTCTTCTAGCGTTTGCACTTGTCCTTGTACTTGTGTTTTCACTTGTCCTTGTGGCTTTTGTGGTTCCACTTGGAGCTTTTTCACCAGTACTGGGGATCCTTGGGCATCGTAGATCTCGGTGAAGCCTTCCATCTCCATGAAATGGCTTCGATAGAGGCTCTTTTTGTTAGCTCTCTCAATTACTACGTAGTTGAGATTGCGCTTAATGAGAAGTTCTAGGTTTGCCTTGGTAGCAATTCCCCTATCCATCACAATGGTAGGAACAACATCCCCAAAGAGAGATCCATCCGATAGAGACTCCAAGGCATCAAGTACGCTAATGAGAGTTCTAGGCTCAGAGGTATTGCCCTCATGTATCTCTGAGTAGATGGGTAGTCCCCGGTGATCAACAAGTAGTGCCAGAGAAACTAATGTGCAATCAAAACGCTTCTCTTTGGAATGTCCATGTTTAGCTAGGGAGTTCCCCTTAGTAGAACCTTCGAAGTAGGTGTTGGTTAGATCAAAGAGAAAGAGCCTGGTATTCGTCCTAAAGAGATCAGAGCTAGCTCTATAGAGTGCTGGCTCTATGACGGCTTTAGCGTCATAGAGCTTATCTGCAATTGCATAGACCTTATCCTTGTGAAACTTAGAGAGATCGATACCACATATCTCAGGTAATGAAGAGTTGGAGTTGATATAAGAATAGGTCTTTCGATCAGATCCAGGATGAATAAGACGAGCTATTATCGTTGCCTTGGCAATGCCAAGAGATTCACCCGATAGACCTGCACTCTCTAGGATCTTATCGAAGCTAAGAGCTTCATAGAACGAGTTTCCTATGAGTTCTGGACCGATACTTCTACTATTGATAGTCTTAGCACTAGAGAGATCCACCATCTCAAGGTCAGCCTCAGTAGCTCTTGTTTCTTTAGCGGCTGCAACTTCGGAACGAATTGCATACTTAGTGATTGCCAGATCTGCGTATCTGGCAATAATAGGATCTGATTCAAAGAGTGAGGTTACTCCAGAGAGTCCCAGGTAATAGCATTGGCAATTGCATTGGCCAGAGCTGGCCACAATGACTTATCCAGGTCCAGTTCGGTCAAGGTCATTACTATACGTTGACGGGGACCTTTTTCACAGCGGTAGGACTCAACGAGTTGGTACTTACTGTAGCTAACGCCGGTCTTTTTATTAACTGTTGGAGTTTCACGGATAAACACAACAAGACAATAGCACCATGTCAGAGCTAATGCAAGTCATAATCAAAACTACTCAAAAATTAGGACACTACATTCGCGACCCAAAAAGACCTAATACCCATCTACCAGGGCATCTATAAATGACACAAGCCGAAAATCGCCCAAAATCCCCTCAAAAGGGACCAATTAGGGCGATTTTTCGGGAAATCTGCGAAAGATGGGTTGGGATAAGGCTTCATCGTGTTCGATCAAAGTTCTCGCCCTGCATGGTTGGTATTCTATTCGAATAGATGCCAACTCCCTTGACACCTAGGGCTCAGAATCACTAAATGTCACCCAAGACGCTTTCGTGCTTTGATGCGTCACAGGCTGCTATAGATGTCCGTGACGGTAAAGGAACAAATACTCAACGAGAGGATTGAAACCCGTTAACTTGAGCGAGAAGTTGTGAAACGCATGAGATTTTATGAGCGGTATTTATTCTATAGCGATCTGATTTGGAAGGTCAAAACGTGAAGAGATTCAAGTAATCGCTTGCTTGGATTGGAATAAATAAAGATGGGTGCTCCGGCTGATTGCCAGGGGAGAGTCGATTGTTGGTTCTTATCGTTATAAGTGAATTCTCAATACCAGCACTGGCTTAACGGATTTTTACCCTTTGTATCCAAATTATTTGGAAATTGCCTTAAGTACTGTTCAATTGACACCGAAAACAATAGTGCGAGCAGGATAGCGCAGTAGGAGCCCAGGAAGGGCCGTATTCGGATTCGGACATTTATGTCCAAATGAAGGATTTCGGTGAGTACTTAATGGGTGGACCTGTAGTTCAAGCATTACAATTCGCATTAGATGGCCTGACGATCCAGCAGAATGTTCAGGCAAATAATATCGCAAATGTCAGTACGCCTGGATTCACTGCTTCTAGGGTTGACTTTGCATCTTCTCTCCAGAACGCTCTAGCGTCAAGCACAAAGGGTGCTCCAACTGTAGCTTCGGTGGCAATAACGGGTTCAAGTAGATTGCCCTCCACAAATGGAAACAATGTCTCCATGAGCCAAGAGCTTGTTGGAATTGAAAAATCTACGGTCTGGTATCAATCAGCTTCTGCTGAAATCAATAACCAATATCACCTAATGCGTGGTTCAGCGGGAGGGTCCTTCTAATGTCTCTGTTTGGCCTTTTGTCAATTTCTGGTTCTGGTATTGATACGAATCAAACCTGGTTGAATGCAATTGGAAGTAATATCGCCAATATCAATGACGCGGTAAATCCAGCGAAAACGCCATTTTTGCAGCAGGAGATCGTAGCCGCACCGGGAGCGGTACCAACAGGATACGGTCCCTCTCAGAGTGCAATTCCAACATCTCCCCTAAATGGTATGGGTGTGCACGTCGCAGCTGTTACGACGAATCTTCCAAATGGAGTTCTCACCTATGATCCAACGAGCCCGGTAGCTAACGCAAGTGGCTATGTGCGCACTCCTGGGATCAGTCTTGCCGATCAGCTTGGAAACTTGAACATCGCTGAGGCAAACTATCAAGCCAATGTTGCTGTGATCAACCATGCGAAGTCGATCTATCAATCCGCATTGACGCTCGCTGTATAGTAAGCGAAAAGTTTCCTAAATTATTTACCGAGAAAGACTACCATGACTGCGATTCCGGCTATCTCCGCCATTCCATCGATCCCACCACTTCAGAGCGGATTGTCCCCTTTGAATCAAATCGCGACTCCTAACTCGACTAATTCTTCATCTGCGACAGGTGCAATTGCCACAAACCCTACCATCGGCGCAATACAGCCAATCGGAGGGGCTGCAGCTACCAGTGGAACTTCTAGCTTCGGTAATGCCCTCGCTTCGGCTGTGGATTCGATCTCTTCAGTGCAGAACCAGGCAAGTTCTCAAGCACTTCAAGTCTCTACCGGTCAAGCTAATCTCGCTGACGCGATGATCTCAGCACAGCAGGCTTCTTTGGATACCCAAGTAGCGACGGCAATTAAAACTGCTGGAGTTGGAGCGTTCAATCAAATTATGGCCATGCCGGTCTAAGAAATAGTTAGGTACTAATGTGGCAGTTTCAGATAGCGTAGGATCGCTTAGGCAATATGGCGTAAGGTTCGCAAATGGCTTTACGTCCGGTCAAAAAGTTCTCACAGTTCTTGCCATAGCGGCTCTAGCGCTTGGTGGATTTGTGTATTCCCAGTACGCATCTAAGCCCAGTTATGCTCCTTTGTTTACGGGGTTGGCAGCATCTGACGCTGCTGCTATGACGGCAAAGCTTCAGGCGGCGGGCGTTCCGTATCAAATAGCTGACGGTGGTGCCACGATTATGGTCCCACAGCCAGATGTTTACCAGCAGCGCCTAAATATGGCCCAAGCAAATCTTCCAGCCAATTCGACGGTTGGCCTTGCGATCTTGGACAAAGTCGGAATTACTGCCTCGCAACTCACACAGCAAGCCGACTACCAGCGTGCTTTGCAAGGAGAACTCGCCTCTACGATCGAAGCAATCCAAGGTGTTACTGCGGCTCAGGTCAACCTTGCGTTGGTCTCTAACAATGTCTTTGCGATTTCAAATACCCAACAGCCATCTGCTTCGGTTTTGGTAACACTGGCTACCGGGACTGTTCTTAGCGCTACGCAAATCCAAGGGATCGTCCATTTAGTGGCTTCGTCGATTCCAAATCTTTCAGCATCAAACATCACCCTCGTTGATTCAAATGGAAATGTTCTCTCAGCACCGGGGATGAATACTGCGTCTTCGACCAATTCGGCAGCTACTACTGCTTATGACCAGAACCTTCAGACCGCTCTAGAGTCTCTTCTGACTCCCTTGGTGGGAGCTAACAACGCCGTGGTTCGCGTGGCTGCAACCCTGAATTTCAATCAAGTCACCACTCAGAGTCAAGCCGTTCAGACTAACCCTAAGGGAACTCCGATCACGGTTCCAACGCAGGTTCAAACTGCAACTCAGAACTTTAGCGGAACTGGATCCCCAACAGGTGGAGTTCTGGGAAGTATCACGACTAATGCCGCTACCGGTGCTGCTAATTCCACCTACCAGCAAACCAACAACACGACCAACTACGCCCTTGGCCAAATCAACCAAAGCACCACCCAAGCACCAGGGCAGGTTCAGCGGCTGAGCGTCGCAGTTTTGTTGAACTCAAAGGTAAAAGGTGTGACCCCGGCGCGAGTCTCGCAACTTGTCTCGGCGGCTGCCGGAATTGTAGCGGCCAGGGGCGATACTATCTCGGTTGTTCAAATGCCCTTTAGCGTTTTACCTAAGACTACCCCGATTGTTGGAGCGTCTTCTGCATCATCGCTTTATTCCCTGATAAAGACTGCACTGCTAGTCTTAGGCGTGATCTTGGCCATGTTCTTTGTCATTCGATCGTCCAAAAAAGAGGTTCGAGCCGAGATAGATATTCCTGCCTATAGCGATTATTACGATGAGATTCCAGAGGCACAGATTCGTCAACTTCCACCTGCTGAAGCTCCGATGATTTCAACTGAAATTGTGAGCTTTATAGAGAGCCAGCCTGAAGATGTCGCCAAGCTGCTTCGAGTCTGGATGACTTCAGCCGTAAAGGCGGGATGATGGCGGTGAAAGCCAGCGAACTCACAGGAACCCAAAGAGCAGCCATTGTTTTGGTGCAACTCGGAAGAGATGTTGCTGGTCGGATCCTTCGATCGATGTCGGAGACTGAGGCGATATCGCTCACGCTCGAAATAGCGCGCCTTCCAAAGATTGAAAATGATCTGAATCGTCAAATTGCTGATGACTTTATTAATTCTTTGGCTGGAATTAGAAACCTCACCCAAGGCGGAGTTGACACCGCCAGGGATTTTTTGGCCTCTCGAATTGGAGCCCAGGCGGCCGAAGAGATACTTGATGAATTTTCTGGATCTCAGGTAAATAATCCGGTTTCGTTTTTGGCACATGTGGATGCGGGCCAGACTGCTTCTTACCTTCAAGATGAGCACCCGCAGATAGTCGCAGTAATTCTAAGTTTTTTGTCCCCAGATACTGCGGCTGCAATTTTGTCTGCACTTCCGGATGTTTCGCGCGCCGATATAGCTAGGCGAATAGCCAACATGGAGCGAGTTGACCCAGAGGTTCTAGAGCTTGCTGCATCGGTCTTGCAGAGAAAGCTTGCTGGTCTGGCAAAAGCTGGGCAAACTTCTAGCAGAGGTGGGGTCTCAGCAGTTGTGGAGATGCTGAATCGGGCAGAGCAAAATACAGAAAAGAGGATCCTAAGCGACTTAGATGCCATGGATCCTGAATTGGCTGACCGAATTAGAACGCAGATGTTTGTCTTTGAAGATGTGATGAATTTGGACGATCGAACGCTTCAACGCATCCTTCGGCAGGTTGTGCCTAAGGATCTAGCCGTCGCACTCAAGGGTGTTCCAAACGACATGAGAGAAAAGGTCCTAAAGAATATGTCAGAGCGTGCTGCTGGGGACTTGGTCGATGAGATCGAGACGCTTGGTGCTATGAGGGTTTCAGCTGTTGAAGCGGCACAGTCGGCGGTCGTTAGGGTTGTGCGCGAATTGGAGTCAGCTGGAGAGATTGTTCTCACTCGAAACGATGAGGAGATGATCTAATGAGCCGCAATCGATATGAAAATATGGACGCATCTACGAGAGCTGTTTTGCGATTTGGAGCAATGCGCGATAATCCAGAGCTGATCTCACCACTTGAGCTACCATCGGTTGCATCTTATTCATCCGAGGGGAATCCCTCATCAGGCTTCGAATCCCAAGAAAAAGAGAGAATACGCCAGGATGCATTTGAGGAGGGAAGGCTCCAGGGTTACAACGAAGCAAGAGAACAAGCCCAAAGTGAATTTGGAGCAAAGGTTCGAGCCTTTGATTCAGCAATATCGTCACTCTCTCAAGCCATCGAGTCAATCTCGTCAAAGAGCGAAATCCTAGAGATGACTGAGTCAACCGACCTAGCTACCTTCGTGGTTGACTTGGTGGAAGCAGTGTTATCTGCCCCTATCTTCGATCTGCGTCAGAGATTGATCGAGGTGCTCAAGAGTACCATCTCCATGAGTATCGATGCTAAAGCTGTCACGATTCGACTCAATCCTAAAGATTTCCAAGTGGTTTCAGTCGCCTTTGAAGAGCGAAAGATTCCACCTCCGTCAGGACTCTTGCTAGTTGAAGATCCGGATATAGAGGCTGGCGCCGCAATATTAGAGGCGGATTCCATGAAACTCGATCTTCAGATCTCTTCAGCATTGGCTCGCATGAGGGAAGTCCTTAATGAACTAGGAAACGACTAATGATACCTAGTTCTATCAAAGATGCCCTTCGCGAGGGGGCAGCATTTCGCCCAGTTGGGAAGGTCTCTCGAATCACCGGCCTTCAACTTGAGATAGAGGGCGTTAGCGCTGCAATTGGCGACTTGGTAATGGTCCAACGAGATGATGGTTTTATGGAAGCCGAAGTAGTGGCCGTTCGAGAGGGGCGTTTGATCTGCACTCCATTTGGTCATTTACGTGGCCTTCGTTTTGGAAGTTCTGCGATGCCAGCAGGTCGGCCACCAACAATTAGAGTCGGTGAAGCGCTTTTGGCGCGAGTGGTCGATGCCCGAGGGTACCCGATCGATGGCGGTAAGCCTATTAGTGGTGGCGAAGTGATATCAGTTCATGGAGAGCCGCCAAGTCCCATGGCGAGAGGAACGATCTCACGTCAGATCCCTCTAGGGGTGCGGGTGCTTGACACCTTAGTTCCCTGTGGAATTGGCCAGCGCCTTGGGATCTTTGCTGGCTCTGGAGTCGGCAAGTCCACAATGCTGTCGATGATAGCTCGCGGTAGCGCGGCCGACATAAATGTAGTTGCACTGATTGGCGAACGAGGTCGAGAGGTAAATGAGTTCATTTTGAACGATCTTGGGACTGACGGCTTGGCGCGTTCGGTAATTGTGGTGGCCACCTCTGACGAACCTGCCTTGGTGAGAATCAGGGCCGCATTTACCGCTACTCGTATTGCAGAATGGTTTAGGGATCAGGGCAACTCAGTAGTGCTAATGATGGATTCGCTAACGCGTTTGGCTATGGCTCAACGAGAAGTTGGATTAAGTGCCGGCGAGCCACCAGCTACACGGGGATATCCACCATCTGCCTTTGCCCTTTTGCCTAAGTTGCTAGAGAGAGCTGGAAACTCCGAATTAGGCAGCATAACTGGTTTGTACACCGTTTTGGTTGATGGCGATGAGATGAACGAGCCAATATCAGATGCCGCACGGTCGATTTTGGATGGTCATATTGTTTTGTCACGGCGGTTAGCTACCTCAGGTCAGTATCCAGCTGTTGATGTATTGGAGTCGATCTCTCGTCTTGAAGGCGCAATATTGACACCTGAACGCAGAGCCTTGTGCACAAGATCTCGAAGGTTGATGGCCACCTATCGCGAGGCCCGCGATCTAATTGAGGTAGGTGCCTATCAGCGTGGCTCTAATCCTGAGATCGACCTTTCTATCTCAGTCAAACCACGACTTGATGAATTCCTACGTCAGACTATCGATGATCAAAGCGATGTGGACCTAGCCTTTGGGCGACTTGGTGAGATTCTGAATTCCTCCTACGAAGAGGTGTCTCGATGAAGAAGTTCGTCTTTTCCCTGGAGCGGCTGATGCGCCTTGCTCAGATGCGCGAGGAGGTGGCTCGGGCACAGCTTTTAACTCAGGAGAATATCGTTCGTCTCGCGGAGGTCCAGGTGAAGACGAGGTCTCATTCTTTATCTGCCATGAGCTTTAATGCCTCTTCCAAAGAGGAGTTGCAAGGCACCTTCGCCCTTCAGCTAAACGGAGTGGAAGCCCTGGAATTTTCTGAGCGAGAAAAGTCGATTGCTCTTGATCAGAGAGATAGTGCAAAGGATAAGTGGACCGTTGAAAAGCGTTCATTCGAATCGCTTTCTCGTTTAGAGGAACGCGATTATAGAAACTACATCGAGGAACTAACACGCTTTGAACAGATGGAAAACGATGAAGTCGGATCGGTTATGTGGTATATGAGAAAGAGAGAGGACGAACAATGAGTATGGTTAGCCTCGCTCCATCGAGCTCTTCTTCTGTGAACCCATCGGTCCAAATGAGCCAAAGTGCGATCTCGGGCATTTTGGCTACCATAAATTCCATCTCTAACATGGGCAAGACCTTGGCAAGCAGCGTTGATGCAGCGGTACCTTCAAGTGCATCGTTTGCCTCGGCTTTAGCATCTGCGACTCCTAGCGGATTGATCAATGGCGCAAACCTATTGCAGAACTTAAATAATGCGGCAAATCCATCGGCGACAAATTTATCTAATGCGGCAGCGGTAACTTCTCAAGTTCCATCACAGCCCACATCACCAAGCGGCGCACAAGCTCTCGCCACAGGCAATTGGGCATTTTCACCATCTAGTACCCCCTCTGTGTCTCCTGCATCTCCTACGTTTGCTACATCTCCAGCGTCTCCTGTAGCTTCGAGCGGAACTATCACAGGGGGCGCGCCTGTCGTAAATGGTGCATCTGTAGTTAGTGATGCTATGCAATACCTAGGTGTGCCTTACCAATGGGGTGGGGCCTCTCCATCAACAGGATTTGACTGCTCGGGCCTGGTGCAAAAGGTATTTTCGGATCTCGGCGTCTCACTTCCTCGAACCGCGGCTCAACAACAGAGCACAGGAACCCCAGTTGCATCATTGGCACTTGCACAACCTGGCGATCTGATCTTTTATGGAAGCCCTGCTTATCACGTTGGCATTTATATAGGTAATGGAAAGATGATCGATGCTCCAAAAGCAGGCCAGAACGTTCAGGTAAATTCGGTTGGCACTCCTACTTCAATTGTGCGAATAACTGGCGCAACAGCAAATCCTTCTTTGGTGAGCCAAGCTGGAAGCTACCTTCCGACCTTCCAGGCTGCGGCTGCGGCAAATCACATTGATGTGAACTTGTTGCTTTCAATCGCTAAAGTCGAGTCAAACTTTAATCCAAATGCCGTTTCGTCGGCGGGCGCCCAAGGCATAATGCAGATAATGCCATCAACGGCTAGCGGTCTTGGAATTAACCCAATGAATCCAACCCAAGCTATCTATGGCGCTGCTCAGTTGCTCAGCGAAAAGCTTGGAGCCTTCAAGACCCCGGCTTTAGCTGCAGCTGCCTATAATGCCGGCGACAATGCGGTAAGAGCCTATGGAGGAATTCCTCCGTATCCAGAAACTCAAAATTACGTCACCTCGGTACTTCAGAATATGAAAGGAGCAGCTGCATGATAAGTGTTTCTGCATCCAATTCGTCCTCTAGCTCTACAGTAAGTTCAACGCCAAATTCAAATGGGTCCTCCTCGTCAGGCGGTTCCTCTTTTTTAGATGCGATCTCGCAGGCGACATCCCCTCCCAATGCTGCAACATCTAACGCTGCATCAAGTTCTTCGTCTCAAACTATCTCTCGCGTCAGTGACACTATCGGCCAAGGGGCATCTGCTTCCCAAACCAATATGAGCACACCTACCTCTTCGCAGAGTCAAGATGCGACCTCAAAGAGCCCTGCGGCCGCGAATAGTTCTTCGAATGGGGTGAATAATGGTCCTAAAGGTGCTGCTATTTCGACAGTGATGCTGACAGATGTCAGTGTCGCAAATGGCACTGGACCAGCGACTAATCCGTCTTTAGCCAGTGTTGTTTCGGATGCCAAAAATGCTTATCTCGCAAATTCAAATTCCCAGCCAATAACTACAATTGGCGCGCCTTTGGACAAGCAACCTACGAAGACAACCACAACCACAGCTACCAAATCAAAGTCGAAACCTATTTCATCACCTGGTAATTCGATAGGGTCACCGGCACAGTCGACCACTGTTCCGAATCAGATTTTGTCGAATCAGCTTGCACCAATCACGATTGCATTGAGTGCTTCCAATCTCTCAAGTAAGGTGGCATCTTCGAGCACCAATGGCCAAAGCGTCCAAAGTGCATCAAAGCAAGGTGCTTCGGTATCTTTGGTTAGTGCCTCAGTGTCAGAGAGTGCCCTTTTGCCAAATCAGCTTGGAAACAAATCCAGCACTGCTGCTGCGCCGGAGGCGACGGCCTCTAATAAGGCGATTCAAAATTCAAACAGTCCGACTTTTGTTTTGGGAGAGAATTTAGCCAAAACAGTCCCTAACCAAACCCAAGATGCATCGAGTGTGAGTCAGCCTTTGTCTTCTAGTCAAAGTCAACAGGAGGCGTCTTCTAAAGGTGCAGCCCCTATTGATTTTACTAGTGCAGTTATGAGCGGCTCTAAAATGACTTCTTCTTCAGCACAGATTGGCGGATCAGGTGCTTCTGGTATCTCTTCAACCTTGGTTGGCGAAGCTACTAAGGCGGCTGCGTCTCAGAGTCATACTTCTGGTAATTTAACCCCAGGAACACAGAACCAACCAAGCGTTGCCACAGTTGGCCCCTCAGAAGAGAAGTTGGCTAGTCTTTTAGCCAACTTTGGAACTATTGCGTCAAACGACCCAACTTCTGGCGCGCCGAAGACTTTGACCATTTCATTTCCGACGCCCCTTGCACCTTCTGAAGCTATCTCAAGTGCGATAGCAACATTGGGGATTAAGGCTGGGATGGGCGCAAATGTGGAACTTATTATTACACCACCAAATCTTGGACCAATCACAGCACATATGACCATTGATTCAGGCGGTCTAGTGGTCTCTTTGACCTCTAGCAATTCAGCAACTAATTCCCTTCTATTGCGACATGCTGGCCAACTCACGAGTGAACTTACGAGTGCATCTGGCCTATCTACCCACTTAGATTTTTCGCAGAATCGCTCGTTTGGACAAAGAAGTCCTACCCCGAGCGCATTTTCACCAACGGCCGCCACAGCCGTTCTAGACGGACCTATCGAAAATCAACAGCCCTCGCCCGCTTCGCTTTCTTCAGTTTTGATCAGCGGATATCACGTACTTGATATGCGTCTTTGAAGTGACTAATGAGAGAACTATCTATTTTTTGAGAGAAGGAAATTAATGTCATCTATTTCATCGATACCGGCGATACCACCGATCATCCCACCTGCAATGCCGACCTTTAGCTCGATCGCATCACCCACAACCACCACTTCAACCTCGACGACGCCTACCAGTACTACGCCTACCAGTACTTCTACGACGACGCCTACTACGTCATCCACTTCGACGACACCAAGTTCGTCCTCGTCGGGTGGTTCGAGTGCAACTTCGACCAATGCGATTGCTTCGATGAATTCGAGTGAGTTTTTGCAACTATTAGTCGCACAGCTGCAGAATCAAAACCCCCTGAATCCAACAAATCCGACTACCTTTGTAACTCAAACTGCACAACTTACGATGGTTCAGGCGCTTCAAGCGGTTCAAACATCGTCAGCTCAAACGAACCAGGAGATGGGGGTGATGGCGTCGACGTCGATGATCGGTAAGACGGTTTCGGGTACATTATCCAATGGAACACCTTTTTCGGGTTTGGTATCTTCTGTCTCCGTAACAGCAAGTGGGCCAAATTTAAATGTTGGTTCTCAATCCGTGCCACTCGCAAGCGTCAGCTCAGTCTCTTAGATCTTGCTCTCTTAGTTATCCATTTATTAATCATAAGTATTTCAATTCGACCAACAATTAAATTAGAAAGGCAAGCCAAATGACTCGTTCTTTATCCGCTGCTATATCAGGAATAGATGCCGCACAGACAATGCTTGATAATGTCGGTAACAACATTGCAAACGTCAATACGGTTGGATACCAAGACACAAGTGTCCAGTTCGCAGACCTTTTAAATCAGCAGGTAGCTCCTGCTGGAGCGCCGCAGACTGGAGTAACGGGTGGCGTAAACCCAATCTTTGTCGGTAGCGGTGTTCGTGTCAGTAGCACAAGTACTAATTTTACTGAAGGTACAAATGTTCAAACCGGAAGTCCGACTGACGTTGCAATTCAAGGAACGGGCTTCTTGGTAGCTCAACAAAATGGCCAAACTTACTACACCAGAGCTGGTAATTTGAAGCTTGATGCCAACGGTCAGCTCGTTACTCAAACTGGAGCACTGATCCAAGGCTGGTCCCCAACGACTGCAGGGGGTACTATCTTAACTACAGGACCGACAGGGCCCCTATCAATACCTCAGGGCCAAGCTGCAAATCCAGCAGCTACAGCGAATATAACCTTGGGGGGAAACCTCCCTGCTTGGAACGGAGCTACGGTTACCACGCAGCCAAGCTATACAGCTACGACTACAGCGTATGATAGCCTTGGCAATCAGATACCAATTACGGTTACATTTACAGCCACATCGGGGACGGCAGATAGCTATGGCGTAAAGGTAACCACGCCGACGCCAGGAAGTACAACGGGAGGCACCACCTCCCTAGGGAGCGGTACGATTACCTTTGATCCGACCACCGGGCAAATGACGTCAACGACTCCAATACCGTTGACGGGTTTTCCAACATCCTATAGCGTGCCGACGGCGGGAATGAATTTGGACTTTCCGGCCGCTGGGACGACAGGGGCTGTAACTCAGTTTTCTGGATCAAGTACGATAGCGGTTGCTTCTCAAGATGGATATCCTTCTGGAACCTTGCAGAACTTCTCCATTGGGTCTGACGGGACGGTAACTGGTACTTATGCAAACGGTAAGACGCAATCTTTGGGAGTTATCGCAATGGCAAACTTTGCCAATGAAAATGGCCTAACCAAGGTGGGTAATCTAAATTATCAATCCACCTTGAACTCTGGAACTGCCCAACTTGGTACTCCTGGTACTGGTGGTCGAGGGCAACTTCTAGGTGGTTCTTTGGAAAACTCTAACGTCAGCCTTGGAACTGAACTATCGAACCTGATAGTCGCCCAAACTGCCTACCAGGCTGACACTAAAGTGGTTTCAACAACTTCCATGGTCCTTCAGTCGTTGGTTCAGATGTAGCTGACCACCTTGAATAAATAAATTCATCACTTTTTCTTCGACGAATCCGCCAAATGGGCACCGGGTAACTGTGAACCTGGTGCCCATGTTTTTGCCTTCGGATATGCCGTGAGCAGTCAAGATATGCGTGCTACTCGATCGTTGTGTCAGAAACTTCCATTGTCTATAACAGATATAGTTCAACCGATTAAAGGGCAGCCCCATGAGGCGATACCCCTGAAACTATTGGTGTCAAATGAGATAGCGAAGACACCATCGTTTAATGTATCTATCGATTTTTGGATTATCCAATAAAACACTATTTGCCTCGGACCCCAGCCTTTTTGGTCGAACGCAATTGAGGAAATCTTCAGATTGTAATTTCGATGATCTTGAGCATTGCGTTATTTATTTATTGATTTCTTTAAATTAGCCACCTAGAGTGCCGACACTCTAGGTGTTGGAATTGTCGGGAGATGTTCGAAAAGGAAACTTATAGATGATTAATCTAACTCGATTGAATGGTGAGAAGATGGTCATCAATTCGGATCTCATACAACGCGTTGAGGCTAACCCTGATACCGTGATAATGCTGAGTGACGGGACTCATTACGTTGTTCGAGAGAGCGTCGATGAGATCGTTGCTGGGGTTCGTACCTTTCAGGCATCTGTTTTGGCAGAGGCTGCATATTTGGGACGCACCGGAGAGCCCTCTCCCGCACTTCGACTGGTTATAGGACCTGACCAAGAGGGGTAGAAATGGATTTCGCAACACCAATCGGAATTGGAGTTGCCTTAGTGGCAATTATGGTTTCGATGATAATGGACGGGGGCAATCCTGCATCGCTGATCGCTCCGTCTTCAATGCTTTTGATCTTTGGAGGCACGATCGGCGTTACTATGGCGACGGTCCGTCTTAAAGATATGTCTATGTTGATCGGTGGAATCAAATCTGCAATGTTAGCAAAGGCTCCAGTGGCAGAGGAGTCGATAGCCGATTTAGTCAAATACGCAGAGGTTGCACGCAAGGAAGGCCTATTAGTGCTGGAATCTGCGGCAAAAGACATAGAGGATCCCTTTATGAAAAAGGGCCTTCAAATGGTTGTGGATGGCTCCGATCCGGAGGTAATTCGGATGATTTTAGAGGGCGATATCGACTCGATGAAGGCACGGCATAAGGCTGCGGGAAAGATCTTCAAGGACATGGGAGGATATGCACCTACGATTGGTATTTTGGGAACAGTTATGGGCTTGGTCCATGTTCTGCAGAACCTTTCTAACCCTAGCACTCTAGGGCCCGCAATTTCGGCAGCCTTTACCGCAACCCTTTGGGGTGTTATGACTGCTAATGTGATCTGGCTTCCAATCGAAGGCAAACTTCATCGCATGGGAGAGTTAGAAGTCAAAGCCAAGCAATTGACTCTTGATGGGATATTGGCAATTCAAGAGGGATCTGCTCCTCGAATTGTCGAACAGCAACTCTTGACCTATTTGGCGCCAAAAGACCGAGAAGCGCTTGAAGCTGCAAAAGCGGCTTCTAAGAAGAAGGCAGCATAACAAGATGAGCGTTAAGGGACATACTGCTCCTGCACTTCATCGAGGAAAGAAAAAGCACGAGGAAGAAGTTGGTGAGCACTCTGAACGTTGGCTACTGACATATGCCGATATGATTACTCTTTTGCTTGCTCTATTTGTGGTTCTTTTTGCTATGAGTTCTATCAGTGTAAAGAAATTTAATGAATTTAGGACTGGTGTGATCTCTGCATTTTCTCCTCAAATAAACTCCCTACAAGCGGGAGGAACTGGAATTTTACAAGCGAATTCACTTGTATCGAGTCCTGGCAATTCGTCAGCTAAGGCTACGATCTCGTCCTCATCAAATTCGAGCTCCTCTAATGCGACTGTTAGCTTAGAACGCCAGTTGAGCAGGTCGATCGCATCCTCAGGACTTTCTTCTTCGGTAAGTGTTTTGACAAGCTCCCAAGGAGTTATTGTTAGGATTCTGACGGATAAGGTATTTTTCGCCGTTGATTCTGCCAACGTTCAGCCTGGTGGAACCAAGATTTTGGATGCCGTCGCCTCGGTGATTGCACCGATTCCAAATAATGTAGTTATTCAAGGTAACACCGATAACCAGCCAATTGTAGGAGGACCTTACAGCTCTAATATGGAATTATCGGCCATGCGTGCCGTGAACGTGCTTGAATATTTAGTGAAGAACGATCATATTTTGGCTTCGCGCTTGAGCGCAACCGGATATGGATCAACGCAGCCATTGCTTCCAAATACCACCCCAGCTAACATGATGGAAAATCGACGAGTTGATATCGTGATTCTCAACACGACGATATCGACGAGTCTCTCTTCTACGGCCACCTCTTTAGCGCCGACCTTGACTACGCTTCCGAATCTAGGTTAGCTGACTCGCGCTACTGGATATCATGAGCGAATGTTGATTTCTACATTTTTGTGAATAGATCTATAAAGAGATTCATTGAGCTCGGGTCCTCATTATTAGTGTGACCAAAGCGCTGCGACTGAACATATGAGCTGGAGCTGTGATTGACTTTCTCATGGTCGGCTACAAAGTTCAAGACCCTCCAGGCGCAATTGGCACGGAGACGACCAGGATTGTTGCCAGGGATTGGGACACAGACACGATTCGAATTGGTACTGTAGGTCGCAACCTCTAAATTGATTTTGCAGAGTCTATCTGCGCTATGGTAGTTGTTTGATCTCTTCCTTTTCTCTTTTCGTCTCTTGTCTTCTTGACGATCCAAGACCATGTTTTTACCCTTTGATAGGGTCCAGTTAGTTAGCTATCTTTAGCATTTTGGGAGAAGATCGATTTAGGGATCGATTTCCGCAGATTCATTTGAGATAGCCGATGATGGTGAGGTGCAATGGTGAGGCGCAAAGGTGAGGCGCAATGGAACTAAATCAGTTAACTAAATTGACTACGCCATGGCTTCAATCTAAAGAGACAATGCTCTTTAGATTGAAGCCATGGCGTAGTTGTCGATAGGTTCTAAATTAGCTCTTTTAGCCAATGGCAGGTGGTGGCTGAGAGGTCTGTTGGTTTATCTCCTCTAAGGCGAGTTTGGCAGGCACCACATTATCGCCTTTGTTCTCCTTCTCCTTGGCATCTAAGAGTTCTATATTTTCCAAGGATTGAGCAGTAAAGATTGCAAGTACATACGAAAGAAGGGTAACCCCAACAAACGAGACCGCAATTGAGATTAATGCACGGCCAAGAAGGTCGTTGAGGGAGATGAAGCCCGCACTATAAGACGAAAAGGCCGGAAAGGTAATCGCAGCAGATGCTGCCAATGTTAGTTTTGGTCGAAAGTGCATCGAGTCTCACCTCCTATCAATCAGGGTTACTTTGCGACCTGGTCATCTTGGTTGGAACAACTCGACCGGCTTGATTTGTTGCCAGGTTCAGAACTGGCAGGTCGAAGTTGTTTGCGTCAAAGCCAGGCGAGTTGCTCAAAAAGACGAGCGTCATTGCGCTTTTGCCACCGAGTTCTCGGGCTAGATGATTGATATAGGCATTAGACCACCGTGGATCACAAAATAGATATGTAGATGGAAGGCCAAGTTCGCGACGTACAAAGGCCACTTCTGTCGGGTTTAGCGATTCTTCGTCGATCTCCATTGCAATTGTCATTGGAGAATTAGAGGTTTCAATTTGTCCAAAGAGGTTGTTGATCTGCTCGATTGTAGCCACAGCAAGAAAGAGTGAAGGACTCTCGATCCGATATTCTGATTCAATAAGATCTAAAAGCTGGTAGGAACCTTTGCGGATCTGCCTTTTCTCGCCTATGAAAATCGTTCTTAGGGCAGCCAGCGAAGGAGAGTTTAGAGTTCCATCTCGACTTTGATTTAGAGTTCCGTTTGGGCTCGGTGGGCGGCTTTGTTCGTTTATGTCGGCAGCTAGGCCCCGTGTGAGGCTGTTGATTCGAGCTTCGAGCCAAGTTATAGGATCGGACTTCGTATCGTGAGCGGAGCTGTTGTCTCTAATTTGACGAAGGTCGTCTAATTCGATTACATTCCCACGCAGAAGTTCGGGTTCTGGTGGGGTCTTGGGCTCAAAAGGGGTCTTGGGCTCAAAGGTACTTGGAGTTCGAAGGTCTATTATTTGTTCTTTTTCGGGAGAATTTCGATAGGACGACGGGGTGGCTTGTGCTGCCGCATTATTTGAGATGTCATCGAGAAGTTCAAGGGAGAGGTCGTCTTCCAAATAATCGTAGGAGCTATTGGAGCTTCTAGAGACTAGATATTCATTTGAGAGTTCATCGTTTGAGGCATCGCTTCCTAGATATGCTTGGCTGAGTTCGCTGGAGAAGTCAAAGGCCAGATCATTTTTGCTAGCCTTAGGAGATTTGCTCTCTTTGGTGAGGTCCAACTCAAAGTTGTCATTGGTCGGGGCGTTAGCTTCAGCTTCGCCATCGAACTTTTTCGATAGGCGAGTCCAAAGGGGAGTGGTAACCTCTTTTGGCGTCTTTGTCTTTTTTGCTCCTTTTGAATTTGAGCGAAGCGTTCGTTTATCCGGATCGGATGGATCGTCTAAGAGGTGCTGTGATGGGTTCGAAGATACCTTTAAATTTGGAAACGGAAGAGAGGTCGAAGGTGACTGGGGCTGCGATGGGGCGACCTCTCCGTATGCACGTGCTAGTCGTACCGCAAATTCAGCAGGATCTCGAACGAGAGTATCTTCTCTTAGACGGGCTGATTCCGCACGAAAACGGTCTTCAACTAAAGCATTTGAGAAGTTGGGATTGTCGGAGATTTCAACGAGAATGGAGAATCTCTCTTTGTAGACCAGCGACTTTAATCCCGCTGGCTTAATCTTTTCGGCTTTTATAATCTTTGCGGCGGAGCCCCATTGATTCTTCACATTGAGAATCAGGAGCTCGAGGGATTCACCCTCAAATTGCTGAAGCGTTGACAAGGCTCACTACTCCTATCAGATTGGGGCGGTATGAACCACCCAGTTCGGCGGTCGAAATGACGCTTAATCGAGGTATTAGAGGGTGTATGGTTCGGTAGGTCGCTGCCCTAAGCTTGGGTTGGACGACTAGAACCGGGGACTTTCCCTTGGTTTCTGAGTCTGCAAATATCGCTCCCACCTCGTCGACAACTCGTCTAACATATGTGGGGTCGGCTCCAAGGGTCAGACCAGCCTCTGTAATTTTGAGCGTTTCCATCAAATGCGTGGTTACAAGGCCGTCCAGTGTGATCATAGGCAGCTCGCCATCGGTGAGTTTTAGTGAGACTATCGACGGGCCAAGCGCCACTCTTGCGGCTTCGAGGAGGTTATCGGGATCGCGACTCACACGAGCTCTTTCGGTGATAGCTTCTAAGATTCGTGTGAGATCGCGAATCGGGACGCCTTCGTCGAGGATATCTTTTAGGGTTCGCTGTACTTCCGAGAGGTTTATGCCAGCTGCTCCCAACTCCTCTACAACCGCCTCATTTCCTTTTTTGATAGCGTCTATGAGTTCTTTGACTTGTTGTCGTGAGAGTAGTTCGCCTGCGTGACGTTTTACCACCTCGGAGAGGTGGGTGGTAATTACTGACGAGCGGTCGACAACTGTCGCACCCATCATCATGGCCTGTTGCTTCATTGAAGAGGGGATCCACTTGGCCTCAAGGCCAAAGACTGGTTCTTTATCCATCTCGCCCGGGATTAGATGGAGATCGCCTCCGATTGCTAGAGATCGCCCTTGAGGGGCTCGTCCTTTTGCGACTTGTACTTCATGGACTGAGATCGCATATTCAGTCATGGCTAGCTCTATGTTGTCTCTAGTTCTTACCGGTGGGAGGACAAGCCCTAGTTCATTTGCAATCTTGCGACGAAGGCCTCGAACGCGATCCAAAAGGTCGCCACCCATGGGAGTATCCAATAGATCCAAAAGATCAATTGCAAGTTCCAGAGTGAGAGGTTCCACCTTCATAGTGTTCATAAGGGCTTCTGGGGTGTCAAGTGGAAGCGGAGCTATTACCTTTGGCTCTTCTTTTTCCACCTTGGCGCTAGCGTCAGCTTGTGCGTTGTTTCGACGACCAATTATATAGACAACTGAACCAACGAGTATAAATGGGAGCTTCGGAAGTCCTGGGAGGATTCCAAGGCCGGCGATGATACCTCCAGCCATGGTCATAGCATGTTTTTGAGATTTGAATTGCGATAGTAGGTCTAAACCAAAGTCGTTTTCTCCAGCTGATCTGGTTACGATAAGGCCAGTTGAAACTGAGAGCAATAGAGCCGGAATCTGTGAGACTAAACCGTCTCCAACGCTCAGGAGCGAGTAGGTAGAAATCGCCTGAGTGAGCCCAAGATGATTCTGTAGTACGCCTACGGTAAATCCACCTATAAGGTTTATCATCGTGATTATGACGGCTGCGATGGCATCGCCTTTTACAAACTTCGATGCGCCATCCATAGCTCCGTAGAAGTCAGCCTCTTTTGAGATCTTTTCTCTTCTCAATCGTGCTTCAGCCTCATTGATGTGGCCTGCATTTAGGTCGGCGTCGATTGCCATCTGCTTTCCAGGCATTGCATCGAGTGTGAATCGAGCTGCGACTTCAGCGACTCTTCCGGCACCATTTGTAATTACAACGAACTGGATGATGAAGAGGATAAAGAAGATTACTAGGCCGACAACGATCGAGCCACCGACGACAAAGTGGCCAAAACTTTCAATAACGGATCCAGCGAATCCATGCAGGAGAACTAGGCGTGTGGCGCTTATATTGAGCGCAAGGCGAAAGACCGTAGCGATGAGCAAGACCGATGGAAAGGCAGAAAATTCCAAGACTGATTTCACTCGTATCGCCATCATTAGCACGAGCACGGCAAAGGTTATGTTGATAGATATCAAGATGTCCAAAAGTATCGATGGTATAGGTACCACCAACATGACAACGATCGCTACGATTGCCAAGGGAACACCAAAGAGCGTCCATTTACCAGCCTTCAAGACTTATCCTCACATCGCGTTCTTACGCAACCATCATGGTTAAGTTCCAAAGAGCCGTCCTGGCTTTCAATAATTTTCGACAGCTTGAAGGTCTGACTAAAATTTTTACTTGATTTACTTTGAGCTTCGTCTTCGATTGCTAGAGTTGGCGATCAATCAATGTATTTTATCTCTTGGGTCGGGCCAGTTGGAATCCAACCAAGGTGCACCAGCCGCAGAAGGGCAAAATGGCTAGGATCGCGATCTAAATCGTCGCCGTTAAATGCTATTCAAGTCTCCTCGTTGTTAGGTCGAATAATTAAAATATGGTCAAGACCATAAGCGCATGTCTTATAACAAAAAATGAAGAGATCCACCTGGAGAGGTGTCTGAGCTCTGTCTATGGCCATGTCGATGAGATCGTGGTCGTAGATACCGGTTCGAATGATCGTACAGTTGAGATTGCGCAGGGTTTTGGTGCCAAGGTTTTTTCGGTCTCCTGGAAAGACGACTTTGCCCTCGCCAGAAATGCAGCGCTAGATCTCGCCTCGTCGGAGTGGATTTTGAGCATCGATGCAGACGAATGGGTGGAAGTAAATTGGGACGCTTTGGACTTTGCGCTTAGATATCCAAGAGGTACTCAAGCTTATTTGATTGATATAGAAGTGAAAAGCGCAACTAGCTTTGGAGGAGATTACTCTTTTCGAGCTCCACGGCTCTTTACCAGGACGGAACTTCGCTGGTTTAATCGGGTTCATGAGAAGGTTTTGACCCCAGATGGCTTTGAACCAGTGGTCTCTTTTTTGGAGTCGTCGATAATGAAGATTATTGACGTTGGCTATCAAAATGAGGATGATTGTTTGGTTAAAGGTGAGCGAAATTATACCCTGGCTCTTCGTGACTTGTTAGATCACCAAGAGTTCTCGTTCGATCAAAACCTCCTTGCGCAAAAGGCCTTCGAAGTTGGGCGCAGTTTAGTCACTTTAGGCCGTAGAGAAGAGTCTTGTGAATATTTTGAGCAAGCTCGGGGCACCGCTAGAGACCCGCAACTTTGGATGTGCGCTACTGACTTTCTAGCACGCCAATATCTTGCCCTTGGAAGGTTCCGCTATTGCATAAGCTTGGCGATCTCGCTACGCCAGCGTGGTGGTGAAGAGCGATATTGCAATTGGTTGTGCGCCCAGGCTTTGGCTCAAGCCGGTCAACCACACGATGCATTGGACTTTCTAGAAGGCGTGGACCAAGTCATCGATCCTTCGGGGTGTGAGTTCGATCGAGCTCGGGTAGTAGAATTTCGCTCGCTCTGTCTTGCACTCAGTGAACTTGAGGAGTCCACAGGATAGAGTCTTTGAAAAAGGGACTGAATCAACCAGGCAGAGATAAGCACCCGATTACAGCGCCAAAGTAAATAGAGGAATCTGAGGCCTTGTGACCAAGGTCAATTTATTTGCCGTAGAGCGTTTTTGCCTTTAGCGTTGAGCCCCCTCGAACTAACTTTGATTGAAAGTCGAGACTTTGTTGACCTGAGGTAGAAGTCGATCTTTGGTTTTAGATTTCGTTTGATTCTTTTTCTAAGGACGGCACTTTGGCCGCCTCGCTTGCTTTAAAGAGACGATCCCAAAGAGACGATCCCAAAGAGACAATCTTTTTGAATGGACGGACCTAGGCGAGCTCTGGTTAGTCGACTATAGGTCGACTATAGGTCGACTATAGGTCGACTATAGGTCGACTATAGGTCGACTATAGATAGTCTGGGTTCTAGGGGCTTTTACTTCACGTAGCGATATCTCAATTTGATCCGTGATATTTCAAATCGATGTGATAGTAGGTTAGCCCTCTTGGACGCTCTTTAGATCGATCTTTTGCCTACCTCCAGTGCCAATCGCGATAGTTGGTTGCCCATAGAGGTGTCGCCTAGGCAATTGAATCCGCTTTGATTAATAGTTCATTGGGGATCTCTGCGCTCGGAGTTGTGTGGCTCATCTCTTGGCTTTTAGCAAAGGCAGATAGCTTGAAGACGAATGCGATCAGCTTAGCAACGGCCTTATAAAGCACAAATGGAATTTGATCGTCAATCTTCGTGGAAACATAGAGTGCGCGAGCTAATGGTGCGTCGCGAACGATCGGAACATGATTTTGGCTTGCTCGTTCCTTTATCAGGAGCGCTATGTTATCTTTTCCTTTGGCTACGACCCTAGGCGCCGGTGAGATCTTGGGGTTGTAAGAGAGGGCGACTGCAAAGTGGGTTGGATTTACCACCACAACAGTTGATTTTGCTATTGCAGCCATCATCCTCTGCCTGGACATTTGCATCTGCATTCTTCTGATTCTACCTTTTACGGTTGGATCGCCTTGATCGTCTTTGTTTTCCTCTTTGACCTCTTGTTTGGTCATCTTTAAGCTTTTGGTAAGCATTTTTTTCTGACGGGCATAGTCGGCTACGGCTATTACTAGACCAAATCCTGCTATCATTCTGGCAGCTCCTAGGACAATACCGGCCGTTTCAGTTGTAACGCTTCCAATTGCCAGATTTGAATTTGTGGAGAGCAAAGATGTGAGGCCATGAACCTGTGAATAGCCAAGCCCAACCACGACAACTAGCTTGACAAAACTCTTTAGCACTTCTGTGAGGCCAGATGGAGAAAAGATCTTCTTGATGCCCTTGAGGGGCGAGACTTTGGAGAGTTTAGGGGTTATAGATTTATAGAAGAGACCAAATCCCGTTTGAGCAACCGAAATGATGATAGCAACAAGGGCTGCTCCTCCAATTATCGGACCCACAATCAATACGAATGCGCTGAATCCATCGCTGAGCATGGCCGTTGTGCTTGTTGTCGTTGGATTCAGGGTTACGCGAGGAATTGTATAAAAGAGCACCTCGATCTTTTGTTCGGCAGGTCCCAATAGGATTGGCATCAGAATCGTCGCTGCTAAAAGTGAAAACCATGAAAATAATTCCGGAGATTTTGCTACACTACCCTCAGATCTCGCCTTTTTGATTCGTTTAGCGGTGGGTTTTTCAGTCTTACTCTTCTTGTCGGCGGCCATCTGGTCACCCCCCGTTGATCAAACGCATGAAGTTCATCATCGTCGTTACCGAGTCACCACTAATTAGTTGTACAAAGCCAGGAAGATTCGAAATTACCAAGGAGACGACCAGGATTGTTGCCAAGATTTGAATGGGAAATGAGAGTGCATAGATAGAGATCGAAGGTGAGACCTTAGAGAGGATGGATAAGAGTATTTGGACCGTAAAGGCCACCGCTGCAATTGGCGCTGCTATCTGCAGGGTCGCTCCGAAGAAGGTCGAGAAGTTGTTAATAACTAGTTGACTAATCGCAGAGGATGAGATGTGGGTTGGCATCGCGATCTTCAGTGATACAAATAGTCCTTTTAGAATAAATAGGTAGGCACCTGAGGTGAATAAGAGCATAAGTGCGATCATCTCGTACAAGATGCCAAGTCCAGAGTTTTGGTTTAAACTCAGTGGGTCTAATTGAGGCGGAGGTGAAAATCCACCGAGTAGACCACTAAGAAAGCCAGCGCTAGAAAAGGCCGATATCAATGTGTTGACAAGGACTCCAAGGGCCAGCCCTAATACGACTTGTACAACCAGAAAGATTAGCGTCGAGTTGGGGTTTGAAAATGTCCCACTTGGAACTGCCAAGAGATGAGCTGCTGGAAGTGCCATCGCCAAGGAGAGACCGACTCTAACTGAGACCGGGATCTGCTGTGATGAAAATGGCGGTGCGACAGCAACGAATGCTCCGATGCGAAGCAGTGCGCCAAGCAACAAGAGCAAGGATGCTTCAGAGAGCGTCACGGTCTCATCCAGCCAGTAGCTGAGGTAGTTGAGAAAACAGCGAGTCGGTGAAGGAGATCAATTGGCCGATCATCCAATGTCCCCCAACAAATAGCACGGCCGCCGCCACGACTAGTTTTGGAACAAAAGTTAGAGTTGGCTCTTGAATCTGCGTTATCGCCTGGATAAAGGAGACGATCAGTCCGATTGCAAGGGTTGCTACCATAACTGGCCCTGCGATCTTGCCAATTAGGTAGAGTGCTTGTCCTGCAATATTTATTACTTGAGAGTCGGTCACCGAAAGCTCACCAGTAGCCCATGAACCACCAGGGTCCAGCCATCCACCAGCACAAATAAAAGAAGTTTAAAGGGCAGAGAGATAAGTGTTGGTGGTATCATCATCATTCCCATTGACATCAATATCGATGCGACCACCAGATCCACGATCATAAAAGGTATGTAGATAACGAAGCCAATAATGAAGGCAGACTTGAGCTCAGAGAGCATGAAGGCCGGAACCAATGCACTCATTGAGATGTCTTGTGGCTTTGCGGGATGTTGGTTTGTCACCTGTGTAAAGAGCGCTAGCTCGGGTGTGCGAGTTTGTTTGAGCATCCAAGTCTTCAGGGGCGCCTGGGCGTCATTGTATGCAGTCACTGCTGATATTTTGCCGTTTAGATACGGTGAGACTGCAACATTATTAATCTGGGTGAAGGTTGGCGCCATAATAAAGAATGTCATAAATAGGGCAAGTCCTGTCAGGACCTGACTTGGGGGGATCGTTGAGAGGCCCAGGGCGTTTTTGGTAATGGAAAGGACGATGATAATGCGGACAAAGCTAGTCATCATAATTAGAAGCGATGGTGCTATTGAAAGCAGGCTCAACAGCAGAATGACAATAATACTCTGACTTGGCTTTGTGAGGGTGTTACCTAGATTGATGCTGACGGTAGGAAGAGTTGTTGTGGTCGGTGTTATGAGACCGGCGGCTGCGAGAATGGGTGTCATCGGCTTGCCTTGGTGAATCTTTGGGTTCCACTAAATAGGCTCTGGGAGAGTTTGGTAGCGAGAGCTTCTTCAAATCGAAGTTTTGTACCTGAGCGACCTTGGCTTTGTCTGATCTGTGCAGTCAGATCCTCAAGGCTATTATTAGAGAGCTGATTTGCATCGTCAGTCAAGTCGATAACTTCACCTTGATATCCACCCTGGCGCTTTTGCGGTTTCATGACAAGTAGGTTTGTGGCATCTAAGGCTTCATGGGAGCTTTCATCATTTGATTCGGCCTCTATCTTTGAGATTAGCGAGATGTTGGACGGCGTGATTCCAACGATAAAGGAGTGCTCTCCGAACTCTACAAGGGCGATCTGGCTCGATTTCCCAATGGTTATTCGACTCTTGATGACAAGATTCTGCAACTGCTTGGGCTTGGGTCGCGTCCCTTTGACCATTCGCTTTTGGTAGATTTTTGAAAAGAGAAGGATGATTCCAATTGTCGCTCCCAAGGAAAGAACAACTCGTGCTGCTAGAAGGACCATGCTCATTGAAGTAACTCTCCTGACATCGCATATCGCGATGTCTAAATAAGCCGATCCTTGGCAGGGTTTGGATTCTTCCGTGTTTGAAAAGTAATAGAAAAATTAAGTGATAAAGTTGACTCGCTTGGCTAGGAGTCGCTTCGCTCATCTCGGCCGACCACTTCGGTGATACGTATGCCGAATTCGTCTTCTACGACGACTACCTCTGCTCTGGCTACTAGGGTTCCATTCACCAGAACATCCACTGGGGAGGTGGCCAAGCGATCGAGCTCTACGACGTCGCCGCTTGTCAGGGAGAGGAGTTCTCGAACTGACATCTTGGCGCGACCCAATTCGACCGTAATCTCCATCTCGACATTTTGGATAACCCCTAGCGGACCAAGGTCTGATTCAAGTCTCTTCCCAAGAAAGTTTTCGTTTCCATTTTGATTAGTATCGGAAAAGTCAGTACTAATGTCGGTCATTTGTCTCCTCCGGTTCGACTAATAGACAGGCAACTCGTTTACCGACCTGTGTCGGTTGAGCCCAGTAAAGATAGGTTCCATCGACCTTTATTTTCAGAGGGTTACCTTTTCGATGTTTCAATCGCACCACGTCACCGACCGAAAGAGAGACTATCTCTCGTGAGGTAAGAGACGTTGGCTCGAATTCCACCGTTGCCTCTACCTCAATGTCAAATAGCCGAGCCTCTAAATCATGGCTTAAGGTGGTATCGGCCGCGTCTTCTACTGGGTTGGCTCGATTGTTTAATATGTCAGTGATGGGACGAAGTAGCGGAAATGGTAGGCAGATAGCCGTTTGAATTGGCGGGTCATTTGAGATTGACATCTCAACTTGAGCCAAGACGCACATCTCAGACAGCGATACAAGCTGAACAAATTGAAGGGATGCTTCTTGATGGATGGATCCTATTGAAATTTGGGTTATTGGGGCGAATGCCGGAATTAATTGGGCAAGCATCTCTTCGATGAGATTTCGAACGATAACCCGTTCTAAGTCGCTTAGAGATCTTCTTGGGTTTTCGCCTCTTCCGTTTCCGCCAAGTCGCATATCGATGAGACGCATAACAAGCTCAATTGGCATATGCCATAGAGCCTTTGACGGCAATGGAGGGAGGGAAAAGACTGCAATTGACGCAGGATCTTCAAGAATTGTGATTACATCTTCCCAAGGCTTTTGTTCTAACTCGCCGATGTTCAATCGAAATGGCATGCGAAGGTTGGCAGATAGGACCGACGAAGCTGCCCTTAGAAAGCTCTCCAATATCAATTGGAGGGTTCTAAGTTGGTTACGCTCTAGAGACTTCGGCTGGCGAAAGTCGAAGTTTCTAGGAGCTCGCTTGTTATTTTTTTTAGAGACATTTGCGATGTCGAAGGAAGTCTGAGTCATACCTATCTATAGTTTTCGGCACTTCCATAACCAATCTTCAATATCTCGAGTGGAATTTCCTAAATTTAGTTGGTCGCTAATTCAAAGGGGAGGTAGTTGGTGCAGTTTTTTAGAGTCGTGGCCTTTGGAGCGTCTTAGAACCATAGGGCCTAGTTCGGAAAACTTTACGCGGGCACCTATTCGCAAAATTGAAGCAATGTAGATACGAGCACCTATTCGTGCGACTAGGACAGTCGCAATTATTGAAACTGCAATCGAACCTATGAAATATGCAAGTGAGATTTTTCCAAGAGAAAAAAGAACCGGTGCCAAAAATGGCGATACCCCAGGGATGAATACGAGCACTTTGGCCAATAGCGAGGGAGAGGACGATGCGACCTCAAAGAAGCCAAGTCCATAGCCGGCAAGCATTGGTAGAACCAATGGGAAACTAACAGCTTGGGCATCTTCAACTCGAGAGACCATCGATCCTACCGAAGCAAAGAGAGTTGCATAAAAGCCATAACCTGCGATGAACCAGATAGGACCAGTGACCAAGAGTGATCCGGAGACGACGCTGGTCGGCGACACTCCAATTACAGCTAACCCCACGATTAGCGAGAGGATCAGTAAGGTGGCATGTATGAGGGCTACGACTGCAATCCCAGCAATTTTTCCCGTCAATAGTTGAATTGGACGTACGATCGACAAAAGGACCTCTATGACTCGGGTCGATTTTTCCTCGATTATTCCAAACATTACCCAACTGGAGTATTGGGATAGAAGAACGTACATTAATATCAACTCGAAGATCGCAGCTTTTTGCGCTCCCTGATTTGGTGCTTTACTTGGCGTTAAGGAGGTGATTGAAAAAGGAGCGGGATGATTGATTATATAGAGTTGGCTCTTTGTCAATCCTGCTTGATCCTGTGCGTTGATGGTTGCAAGAACATTGGCGGTCCTATTGGCTAGAACGTAAGATGAAGAGGAGGTAGAGGCGGAATTTATTAGGAATCGCTTTGATGGTGAATAGCCAACGGATATGGCTTGGCTTCGAACTTCTTTCTCAAGTTGGCTGGATGATGCGATGGTTTCGATCCGAATGTGAACACCAATTTCAGTTGAGGCGATTTGAAAAGCCTCTAGAACGGATTTTGGGGCAGAGGATTCGATACCGACGCTTTGAGGTCCAGCCTTTGATGCGGTTAAATGCGGTACCAGAACATATGCAAAGGCTGCGAGCATCGTTAGGATCGTTGCTATCCTAAATGCTCTTGAATTGGTGCGCTGTCTAATTTCTCTCTTAGCGATTAGTGCCAGCGAGGAAGTCCCGAATTGGGGTCGTTTCAGTTTCATGAGATCTCATCTTTTAGGTCGTGGCCTAGTTCGGTTTGGTGTTCTGCCTTGAATTTTAGGTCTTCGTCGAAGTCATCTCTTGTTTCCCATTGGCTATTTGATAGGCCAGAGGTTGAGATGGCTTCCTTGAAAACATCGGAGAGGCGTCTTCGCGCGACTTCGTATCGCTCTAAGGTCCCGAACTCCATAGCTCTGTGCAATACGACTGGAGCCAATTCTGGTCGTGCGAGGCGTAGTCGAAAGGTGCCCTCATGATTATCTAAAATTGAGATATCATCAATTTGATTTAGATAGTTACCATCTAAATCGTCTTGGACCTTGATGATTAGGTCTTTATCTAACTCTGTGAGCGTTGTGAGCCGATCCCAGGCGACGATTCGACCTTGGTAAGCTATCGCCACTGATTCGCAAAGGTCCTCGACCACTTCTAGCTGATGCGATGAGAAGAGTACAGTCTTGCCCTCCTGCGCATATTTTTTAAATATCCCGCGCACTACCTCAATCGAGATAGGATCGAGGCCAGAAAATGGCTCATCCATAACCAACAGGGTGGGCTCATGTATGAGCGCCGCTGCAATCTGGGTCCTTTGTTTGTTTCCTAGCGATAACGACTCTACTTTGGCACTTCCACCACCTTTAACCTCTAATTCGTCTATAAGAGCCTGCGCCCTTTTGGTAGCGGTTTCAGTGGATAGGCTATGAAGACGACCTAGGTAGACTAGGTGATCCATTACTGACATTTTGGGGTACAGCCCGCGTTCTTCTGGCATATATCCGAATTGTCTTATTTCATCGGGCGTAATGGGTGCGTTTTTCCATTGGACATGGCCGGCCTCAAGCGAGATCAACCCGAAGATTGATCGCATTGCCGTGGTTTTGCCAGATCCATTTGGGCCAAGAAACCCAAATACTGCTCCAGGTTGAACGGAAAATGTCATTCGATCAAGAGCTTTAACTTGGCCGTACGTCTTGGTGAGATCTATCAAATCGAGCATATGTTTGTAATGTCCCCTCTGACTTTGGTAGGACCTAATATCTATTTGGATAACTATAGGAAATCTTCTCATACCTAATTACTCCTCAAGATGAGTAATTAGGTATTGCTATCTATGCAAATGTGGTTGGCCATATTCTAAGGTGTTGTGATGTGATAGTAATTGGAGATAGAACAATGAGACCAAGTGTTAGGATTTCTGCTCTAGAACCAAATTTGGCTCTCCTAACATAGATGTGGATCAAGCAACCCTTTCGTAGGGGAGCTTGAGATCAATCGGACCGCATGAAAGCATCACCAAGCCAAGTGTTGATTTTGCAGAGTGAAGACCATAGCATCTAGCAATGGCGGATCTAATATATTGTTTAGACCCTCAAGCCTTCCATTAGAGACACCCTTTTCAAGCTAGGGGGCTCAATAGCAGCCATAATTCCAGCTTTATGGATTCGAATTGTCTTTGACAATCTGACAAAGCTAGGTATCTGTGATCGTGAAGCACGAGCACACCAGGAATCCAAGAACTCAGCTACTTCGTCATTGGATAATCCAGTACCGAATATCCCTCTTAGGGATTCTTTCATCTCTAAGGGCTTTAGGAGTATTGCAGCGGTTGACTTTATTTGACGTAGAGTCTCATTTTGGCGTTGAGTCAAATCACCAGGATTCTTTAGTAATGCCCATCTTGCACTCACAAACCTACGGGCGTAATCTGGAGTAGGAAGTTTTCTCAGTTGGCGCCATAGGTCGCATCTTACCTCCTCCAGGGCCTCAGTGCCCAATTTAACGACATGAAAAGGATCGAGTGCGATTTGAGTATCTGGTGTGCGATCAGCGAAAGCTTTAGCAAAAGCTGGTCCCATGTCCATTGTTGCTACTTGTGTGAGAGCTTGGAACGTTGCGAACCAAGCTCACATAAGAACCCATCTAGACTCTTAGCGCTTTTTCCTTCTGCTCCATAGACGATCTTTCCAGTTTCATGATCTGTTACGGGCTCTAAATAACTTGGGTTATGTACTTATGGTGTTTACGATAGGCAATCTCATCTACCCCTATTATTGAGAGCTTCTCTAGTCGCTTTGGATCGATCTCTTTGGCTACTACTCTCTCACAGATCGTACCAACTGTTTTCTGAGCAATTCGGGTGAGCTTCGTAACTGTTGTTTTATCCATCTTTGCGGTTGAGCCGGCAACTAGATGTTCAAAGTCTCTCGTGAAGCGAGATTTGCGATACCGGTCACCCAAATGGCACTGACTCAGTGATTACTCCATGATTGGGGCATTTCGGTCTCCGTAGGGCACAAGAGATCCAAGTACGACGTATTCCCATGTCAAGATGTCTCCAGCGTGAGTTGATAAGTTCTGATGTCGTAGCGGTATTTGGTTTTGAATTTACGGCTTATTCAACAACACGGTGGACATGCGAGTTTGGATCGTGCAAGTTTGACATCTACAACAATTTCATCTTTTGAGATAAAAATATCGTTGACAATGACACCTTTAACGTCAAGCAACTGCTTGACTAGAGAGTTAGCGTGCACGGTTAGATCTCCTAAATCTGTGTGTTAGTAACTTCAAATTTAGAGGTCACAAACCGTGCACGTTTCATTCAATGCTTTTAAAGACCCAAAAGTTCTTATCGTACAGGCGTTACTTATCAGTTATGGGGTCTTGGTGACCCACATGAGGGTTAGGAGAGCCCCAAATTTTCCCCGAACGATCGCCCATGACTCGAGTGATCAATTTCAGTTGAAATATAGCTCGACAAAAGACCGGTAGTTTGTTATCCTTCGGGATAAGTTTACCTCCTAGTCCGGGCAGGTTACGGCTGTGCCTGATGAGCCTTGGGGTTGATCTCTTTGACCCAAAAATGCAATATCTACATTTATCTTATAGTCACCCTATTAATCACCCTTTTAAGGCGATCACGAAAGGCAATTGAGATATGATGTCGGGCCTGTGGGGCCTTTTATGGAAGCATAAGGCTCAGGAGGAGTTGTCATCTAGAGTTGTTATCCACCTGATACAGGGGGTAAAAATGCCAACTCGCTATTATTGGAGAGTTCGGTATCCAAAGGAACCTCGTCGCCGTCAAGCCAAACCTTTGAGACCAAGAGGAGTTCTTCAAATTTTGTTCCAAAAGATTGTCGAGCAAAAGCTATTGCTTCTCCTACCGTCTTAGCATCGATCGATATCTTAGTCTTGCCGGTTATGTCTTTGAATTGCGCAAAAAATAGTAAGGTTGCCACCACATCCACCTTAGCGCTTAGAGGGCACTTTTAAACAAAGCCAGCGAATGAACAGAGCTGGCCAATAGGTTTTTGTTCAAATTATTCTTCGATGATAGCTAAAGCATCATTTAGATCTAGGTCGGGATAAACCTATATGGTGATTGGGAGCGCCCTTTGAGCAATGATATCTTGGAAACTAGCTCCCGCTTGGATTTTCAGGCGTTCTATTTTTGAATTTTGGAAAATCGACGTCGAGGTTTTTCCAGCGCCTTGGCCCAGACCATGGTGCTGGAAGTGCATCGATCTCATAACACAGCCGAAAGACTATCGCCTCATAATTTACTCGCCAGCCTTGAAAATGTCGATATGCATCTTCGACGCTGCGCTCAATTGGAAAGCCAACGATCCTCAGCATCTCGACCGTTTCTGCAAATTCACTCAACGATATCGAGATCGGATTTGTTGGAAGGGGATCTGGATCGTAGGAGATTCTAAGTGAACGAGCAATCTGGCGTAGCGCGCTAAAGCCCATTTGAAGACAGAGACGCGCCTGCATCGGAGCGTCGCTGGGAGCTAGGGAGAGATGGATTGCTGCGGCATCCAAGACAGCCATTAGGGAGGTGATCCATGATGTAGCAAAACCAGGAGATCGGAACCTAAGCAAAATTGGGTATGAGACATGACTTTCAGCAACTTGCGCAGACCAGCGTTCCCAAGCCAAATAGATGATTGGGAGCTCATCTGCGACGATTCCGAGACGACTTCTTCTTAGAACCTCTGGTCCCCAAGCTGGTCGACCCGCTCGTGCAACTAGTAGAGTTACCTCGGTTTCTCTCTTATTGTAGGCGGCATATAGCGTCGGAAGGTACGCAATTTGCAGTGCCACCAGGATCATTCCAGTAAAGGCGGCGGTGAAATCAACAAATGTTGCCCAAGGGCGGTTAGTGGCTACAAATCCAAGTGTCATTAGTGAAGCGCCGGCTTCTCGGATGGCTGCACCAAAGTTTGGGACTACAGGAAAAAGTAGCATTGAAGTTGACAGGAGAAAGATTATGCCCCAAGTGCTCAATTGTACGAATAGGACGGCAGCTGGTTGGCTAGTGAGAAGTGCATTTTTATCTTCATAGTTTGGACGAAAGCCACTCGCCATGTGGTAGATGAAACTCACACCATGATCGATTGTTCTTGCGGTTTTGGTAATGTATCCGCCCGGTATTACTAGGGTCTTCAGAATGTTTGCAACGGTTAGGCCAAATAAAAGGGAACCCACTATGGCGACGAATATTCTCAAAGACGACTCCCTATCGCTCACTCTTGGCAAACCTAGATTACAAAGCTAGGCTACATGGTTCGATGGTGGCTAACCCCCATAGCGTGGAAAGTCAAATCAAGCGACGAAAAAGATGCGGCAGTTATCTATTGGAGGCTTCGACTTTGCGATATCGTAAAGTAGTGTGTTTGGGTAAAGTTGCATGCGTTCATTGTCGAATAATTCACCGATAGTGGTAAATTTACTTTAGTACCATGACTTGGGGTTCCCTAGATTTTTTGATAAGGGGTTGATGCTTTGGCGAATCGGACTTATGAAAAGGAGGTCGTTGGGGATCGCTACTCCTTTGATTCTAGGACTCTTAAGGATGCTCATTTAGCTAACCAAGATCTAAGGCGCAATAGAAAGTCCGCCATACACTTTCAGAATGCTAGAAGTTACCAGAAGCACTCGATAGAGTACATTGGATCGATCGCGCTCTATTTGGCGCTGGTTGTCGCGCTTTTTATAGCTTTTATGCTCTTTGGCACGAACTTGATAAATGCCAGCGAGCAGTCAAGCCTTCTAAATAGCTATCAAAGTCGAGTAACCCATGGCTCGTATCTGCCTCCAAAACAGGGGAGTGTACTCGGAGTTCTCTATATCCCAAAGATCGGACTTGACAGGGTAATAGTGCAAGGTTCCATGGAATCTGACCTTATCTTGGGTCCGGGTCACTACGTCGGAACGCCGCTACCTGGACAAATGGGTAATGTGGGAATCGCTGGCCATCGAACTACATACGGCGCACCTTTTTATAACATCGCAAAATTGGCCGCGGGCGATCCAATATATATTCGAAGCAGCGCCGGGCGATTTGAATATTTAGTTACTGGCGCTGAGGTCGTTGCTCCAAGTGACAATTCTGTTCTGGATCAAACTAATTTCGCTCAATTAACCCTTACAACATGCAATCCAGCCTTTTCAGCATCAACTCGCCTGGTGGTCTTTGCTCGTCTTTTGGGAAAGCCGATAGGCTCTACAATCACCCTAACCAAAACAATCCACAAACAGGTCTCTATCTCTAGCGGTACCTCCTCAACGATTAGCTGGCGAGGGATTGCCTTGGCGCTTGTTTCACTTTTGGTTGGACTGTATGGACTTTGGAAGATTTCAATTCGCCGCGCTCACTTAGTGGGCTTTGCGCTGGTGCTTGGGTCTTTGGTGTTGTGGATTGGGGCTTTTTACTTTGGTGCTTCCATGCTGCCAGGATCTTTTTGATGCATCTTGGTGAATGCACCTTGAGGTTGAGATGGAGCGATTCTAGATGGAGGAGATGGTGCAAGAATTGGCTCAAATTCTCACCCAGGCGATGGCGATCTAGAGGGGCCGACGTTTTAATGCGGACTTCTATTTGCTGGGTGGCTCTTCTTGCAGTTGGCCTAAGCGGTTGTCAATTGCTTCCAACTTCGAAGGCGCTAATCAAAAAGACCGTAGTAACTTCGATGATTTCATCCACAACTGTGACTTTTCCAGTAGTCCTAAATAACTGGGGAGCAACTATGGCTATATGGGATCAAAATCACACCGTAGACCCGAGGGCGCCTTCGGCATTTTGGCCACGTTTGAGCGATGGCCGCGACACCTATACCTCTTTGATCGTTGAATCAGGAGTGGTTGTTGGATTTACTTTCGCGCTGTATCCATCGATATCGTTGGCTTTGGCCAAGGGGCTGGCACTTTCGTTGTTGCCTCTCTCGGAAAAGCAGATCTCAACAGCCAAGAGCGCCTCATGTCTTGAGGTTAGCTATAGTCGGTTCGACCATATGATTCCTGTGGCTTTTTTTGTATTTGATCCATCTATGGATATAAAGACGGTTATTTTTTCAGTCGATACACGGCCAAAACCAGATCAGTGCGTTGGTTGATCTATGGTCAGTTGGGTTTTGTCCGAGACGTTGCTTTGAGCCTATGGATAGGAATTAGACAACCGTTTTTGGGTAATTTTTATAGATATTGAAAATCAAATTATTAGGCAAGGATTACATTAAATGAAAAAACGGGTATTGATTGGATTTGGCACTCGCCCGGAGGCAATCAAAATGGCGCCTCTGGTTAAGGTGATGCAACAAAGTGCCGACTTTGACTCGATAGTTTTAACAACCGGTCAACACAAGGAGATGCTACGGCAGGTCTTGGAGGTCTTTGGGATTATCCCAGATTACGAGATTGAGTTAATCCGAAAGTCCCCAGATCTAGCTGAGCTGACCACCGCCTTGATAGAGATTGCCGATCGGGTCATCGTGGAAGCCTCGCCTGATGTTGTTTGTGTTCAGGGCGATACGACAACGACTTTCGCTCTCTCGCTTGTGGCATTTTACCACAAGATAAAGGTGGTTCACCTAGAGGCAGGCCTGCGCACCGACAGCAAATTTTCCCCGTTTCCCGAAGAGATCAATAGGCGACTGACTTCCACCCTTGCTGATCTTCATCTAGCTCCGACTCCGATTTCGGCGGCGAATTTGATTCGAGAGGGTGTGGACGAGGCAAAGATTGTCATCACGGGCAATACCGTTATTGATGCACTTTTGAGCGTGGTGAATGGGGGTTTCCCGTTCGAGACAGAGATTGTGCCAAAGATCCTTTCTGGCAAGAGAGAATTTGTTTTGGTAACCATGCATCGAAGAGAGGCTTGGGGAGAACCGATGGTCATGGTCTCCAAGGCGATAGGCGAGTTGGCTAAAACTTTCAAAGACCTCGATTTTGTGCTTCCGCTTCATCCAAATCAATTAGTGCAAGAGGCAATGCGAAGTGGCGTGAGTGGCCTAGATAATGTGATTATTACCGAGCCGGTGCCCTATGGGGACTTCTGTCGCTTGATGAATGGTGCAAAGATGGTTATTACAGATAGCGGTGGAATTCAAGAAGAAGCGCCATCGCTCGGAAAGCCGGTTTTGGTCGCTAGAGACACTACCGAGCGACCCGAGGCCGTCATGGCAGGTACGGCAAAGTTAGTTGGGACGCAACCGTCGCAGATCGTCGCTGAAGCCTCGAGGCTTTTATCGGACCCACAATATTTTCGATCGATCGCTCAGATTGCGAATCCATTTGGTGATGGTAGCGCGGCACTCAGATCACTTATGGCAATTGGCTATCTCTTTGGAATGGCACTCAAGCCGGCGGATTTCGTAGCTGACTCTTTGAGGGACTCTAAGGTTCTGGCCTCCTAGGCGATAAAAATGATCACTTATCCCAAGGATGGACCTAGCCTATTAGGAAAATGTTTTAGAGCTGGAGCTACTTTAGCAATCTTAGGGGTGGCCCTAACTAGTTGTCTTGGTCCCACAAAGGTCAAGTCTTCATCGGCCCCAACGACGGTGGTCAATGGTCGAACTCTTTCTACTACGTCGTCTACCTCGAACATAGTGGTGTTACCTGGACCTCCGTCTACAACCTTGACTTCATCACCTAGCATTGCACCGCCACCACTGGTTGCCCTACCTAATATCACTCCAGGGCCACCAGGAACTGTTCTGCTGAGCGCTTTCAATGCAAATGGTTCGCTAATTTCATGGGGAAACTTTAGATCTATTGAATCTAATAACACTGGATCCAATGGATACGACGATGCGCTTTTGAATCCAAAGACCCTTGAAGTTGAAGATCTTGGACCTCTCTATAACCAAGGGATAGGTGTTAGTGCTGCGTTGGATGCGACAGGATATGAATCTTTGTCTTTGGCGTGGCCGTCTGATTTGGGATATTCGAATTTGATCTGCGACCTTCCAGGGGCTGGTCAATACAATTTTGATCAGGTTTGTTCTTTGTCTCTCCTTCGAGATGTCTCTGAGATATTGTCAGAGCATAAGGGAATGACATTGACTTTGGGTCAAGCTTCCACCTTCAACTCGATTGCAAGCCAGTTGCTCAAACCGGCCGGTGGGAGTTTTAACCAAAACCAACTCCAGGCGGCAATGGACCTCGATGTAAGTGTTACAAGTGACGCGGGCCTCTATCAGATTTCTACGGTTGGACTAGCCAATAATTATCGATATGGAGTTACAATTGACTCCCCAGCCATTGCGATTACGACTCTTCGATCACTAAAGAGCATCTATCCAACCGGTGCCCGGGTTCGATTGGTAATAGATCCAGGCACGCCTCTTTCTAGATATCAATCTATTATCAATTTTGCCCATTCACTTGGTATATCAGTGATGGTGGAGTTGGTGGATTCACAATACATGGCATCGATGAACCTTGCCAACTATGAGGCTCGCGTAAGTCAAATCGTAACGACTTTACGGAATGTTGACTCATACGAAATTGGAAATGAAGTAAATGGCAATTGGCTGGGCACGAACGTCGCTGCCAAGGTGGCCTATGCAATTAGCTTCGTTAGATCTCACTCCTCGGCAACTACCTTGCTAACGCTCTATTGGCAGTTGGGTGAAGATACTGCCTCTAATTCAATATTCAATTGGTTTGCTACAAATATCACAAACAGTGAACTTTCTGGAATAAACGATATAGGTATCTCTCTCTACCCACAAGAAGCACCAATGGGTACCGCATTTCATCGGGTATTGGATACTTTGCACAGCCAGTTTGCTCCAGGTCAGAGGATCTTTATCACCGAATTGGGCTATGGTGGCTCTGGAGTTACGGGAAGCTGGTGGTGGGTAAGTCCCGGTGTCGCATCGGACTCCCAGCGAGCAGCGGTGGCTTCTCTCTATCAGGATGAATTGGCTGGCTTTAGCTTTAGTGGCGGTGGGACTTTTTGGTGGTACTTTGGTGAAGAGTACAAGAGCAATCTTGGCTTAGATTCTGCCTTGGCAAATTTTTATCAACTAAGCCACCCCAAAGCGCCCTAATGCGTCGCTTGAGCTAGGTATCGCAATATATAGATACAACTTAGAGTAGGATTTACGATTTTCCTTTCACGGAAAATGCAGTTATGTGCCTTCTAGCTAAATATTCCCGGTGATTCGATAAAATTTCGGTAAGTTCTAGCGAATTCGTAGTCATAAGAGACTTCCGTCTTAATTTTATAAAGTAATATTAACAAATTGTGAGATTTTACTTTTTTTGGGTAAGAAAAATCTTTATTATCCGTATAATAGTCACATAGGGTGGTAACAAGAGGTCGGGCATGTTTTATGCTGCCCATAAAGGAATGGTTTTATGTCTGGTGTAGGAACTACATTAACAACGCTTGGAAATGTGACAGGGACGACCCTAGGTAGTGTCGCTACTACCCTTGCAGCAGGCCAAACAACCGGAGTTGCCCATGACGCTCTTGCCTTTACTGGCTTTGCCCTGGGAGGCTATGCGCTTTTAGTGGCGGGCCTGGTAGTAGTTGGTTTAGTGGTAAAGATCTTCAACCATTAATATTGTTTTTTGATGTGGCTTTTGCTTCATCTGCTTTAGGTTTCATAAATATCGGTCTTATAAAAGAGTCCAAGCCGGTTCTCGCGTGATATTATCCGGCTTTAATATATGTTCAATTTCATACAGCGAAAGTTTCAACAAGGAGTGTCGGGATGTCTAGGACGACGGTAGTTAAGCGAGATGATAAGCATAGATTTGGAAGTACGGTAAGTATTTTCCAAAGGGGCAGGTCCTTTCCTGTTGTACGGTTAGCCATGTCGGCACTGGCAATGGCCACGGTTGCGAGCGCTGGTGTTGGAGGTCTTACCGCTACCAAGGCGTTCGCCGAAGATTCGACTACTCCCGCCAACATAGCCAAGAGTATTTCAGCAACTGCCCCGGGCTCTACAGTTTGGGGAACTACCTCATTGCCGGCTAAAACGCTTGTCCTCTACGACACAACTGGTCCATGGGGATATCTTGGTCAGATGTATGCTATTTCGCTTGGGAACCTAGCGTCGAACGCTGGGATGGTTGCCGCACAACCGGTGGTTGACTACACAGCTGGTGAGATGAGTAAGTTCACTGCTGTGATTTATGTAGGATCTACCTACGGTGAGCCCATTCCACAATCTTTCATAAGTGATGTTACGACCTCCTCCACCAAGGTACTTTGGTTGGGGGAGAATCCATGGGTGTTGGATAATTCGTCCGCAACTGCTACGAGCGCGTTCATCAACAAATACGGGTGGGATCCTTCGACTAGTTATTTTGATACAAATAACATTGCATCGGTTAATTACAAAGGTCAGACGCTCTCTAGAAACCCCTTGGCGGGTGGCGTCATCGGGCCCAACATAGTAACGCCTGCTAAGGTGACAGTGCTTGGCACTGCCAATTGCACTACGACTGCCGGTGTGGCTATCCCCTGTGCAAGCCAGGCTCGAGTAAATGGGGCTACTAGCTTCCCGTGGGCTATTACCTCTGCTAACTTGACTTACGTTGGAGAGAACCCGCTTTCTTACATGACCGAGACGGATCGATACCTTGCATTGGCAGATCTAGTTCAGGGGTTGACAGCTCCTGCGGTAACCGGCCATACCGCGCTAGTGCGTCTTGAAGATATCAGCGTCAGTGACTCAAACCGTCAGTTGTTGGCAGCAGCGCGGTACCTTCATTCCCAGCACATTTCGTTTGGCATAAACCTCATTCCTCACTGGTTGGATCCGCTTGGAACTTATAGCAATGGCGTGCCAACCAACATTCCATTGACCTCGCCAAAGGCGAAGAGCTTTGTTGCGACCATCAAGAAGATGATACGGTTGGGCGGGGTGTTGGGACAAGAGGGATACACCCATCAATATTCGAATATACCAAATCCATATGACGGTACCACTGCAGATGATTTCGAGTTCTATCGTGGACAATGTGCAACTACAGCGTCAGCGCCGTATACCTTTGTAACTCCGTGTGCAAATACAGATTGGGTTATAGAAGAGGGGCCACTGCCGGGAGACTCAGGATCTTGGGCTGCTTCGAGAGTCCAGGCTGGTCTGTCTGAGATTGCTGCGGTTGGTCTTCCTAGGCCGACCTATTGGGTAACGCCTCATTACGCGGCTTCTTCTGTGGATTATTTGGCCTTTGCGAAGTACTACGGTTCCAATACAACGACCGCTGGATACGATCGAAGGCTTTACTTCGGTGGGCAATTGAGCACGCCTGCTGCTCCTAACTATTCGCAAGTGATGGGTCAGTTCTTCCCCTATATGGTTCATGACTTATACGGATCCACGGTTATCCCAGAAAACCTTGGTGACTACGAGCCGATTGCGCTAAATAATCACCCAGCTAGGACTCCAGCCGACATAGTTGCTGAGGCTAAGGATAATTTGGCCGTTCGAAATGGGTTCGCCAGCTTCTTTTATGATCCTTCTTATGGTACTACTGCCCTCACTCAGATAGTTAGTGGAATTCAGGGCTTAGGCTACACCTTTGCATCGCCGAAGACATTACTAGGAGCACAAAGCACCACTACCTTTGGAGCTTCATCTGGAAGTTAACAAATTGAAATAGATCAAGAGGGTCATGTGCAATCGATCACTGCGTTATTGATACTTCTCTTTCTTGCCTATGGCGTTGGTTATGTGGTTCTCTCGAGAACTAAGAAGCCAATGCCACCGGCGATTGAGGAAGCCGCGGAAGAGATTCACTTTATCTTTTTGCTGCCCTGTCTAAATGAAGGCGCAGTCATTGGGCGAAGTCTGGATCGACTATTAGAGCTACCGTATAAAAATAAGAGCGTCGTCGTCATAGACGACGCTTCTGACGATAATACCTATGATGTCGTAGCAGGATATTTCGACCGTCGTGTCTCGCTGTTGAGGCGCGAACTTCCAGATGCACGTCGAGGCAAAGGCGAAGCTCTCAATGCCGCCTATCGAGCAATCACATCGTCGCCGGAGATTGTAGCGTCCGATCCGTCCAAGGTGGTTCTGTGCATTGTGGACGCCGACGGTCGTCTTGAAAAGAATGCACTTGCTCGGGTAGCTCCATACTTTAGTGACCCAAAGGTTGCAGCCGTTCAGATTGGCGTGCGCATGTACAATAGCGCCAAGTCTCTTTTAGCCCGGATGCAAGACTTCGAGTTCCTAGTCTTTACCGAGATCTTTCAACGGGCTCGCCATCAAATTGGCAGTTCTGGACTAGGTGGAAACGGGCAGTTTAATAGATTGAGCGGATTGGCGGATTTAGGAGAATCTCCTTGGTCAAACTGTTTAACTGAAGATCTTGACCTTGGCTTGAAATTGATTGAGCGTGGATGGGTGAATGCCTTTTGTCAGGAGACCTACGTTGCCCAGCAAGGCGTCACTGTATTTTCAAAGTTGATTCGACAACGGACTAGGTGGTTTCAGGGCCATTTGCAATGTTGGCACCACATGCCCAAGCTTATCAAAGCTCGCTTACCGGTGACGGCAACGATTGACCTTTTGTATAACCTCATGGGGCCAATGACCGTCCTTTTGCTTAGCCTGTCAATCGTAACGGTTATGGTGGCGAATATTTTTATCGCGATTTCAATGCCGATGAGGTATCTACACGCGGTGACGTCTAACTATGGCCTGCCGTTGATCATTGTTTATCTATTTTCGTTTGGATTTAGCCCAATCTATGCCTACTTATATTTAAAGAACACTCCAGGCGTCGGCATCATGAAGGCCTATTTTATGCCCATATATATGTGCTTTATTCCTACATTTGGTTTATATCTGGTTGGAAGGCCATTTTTCGAATCGTGTTTCGGAAAAAGGGTTGGTCTAAGACCTCTAGATTTACTAAGCAGCTAGCTATATTAGATCCCTATGAAACCAGTTCTTCTAGGCCTAACCCAAATAGGCCAAGACAAACAGTAATGTCTTTCGGCCAAGGAGGGTCCGTCGCCGATGTGGCAATTGACGATCTGGAATTGATTGCAAGGGAACTACCGAAGGCATTTTTGGATGATCTCGTGAGAAGAGAATCTACGGTCTCTGGGTGGGGGTTTCTCTGGCCCGAACTTCAATCTGACACTTTCGAATAAGCATTTGATAAATGAGAAAAATTCTATCGAAATCAAGTCCGAGCCATCCTAGGGCCAGATCGACAGTGGCCTTCTTGCGTTGGTTTGTTTCACTTTTAATATTGACCGTTACATTGGCTGCTTGCTCGGCGGCAACCGTTCCATCGACCGGTTCCACCTTTACTATGGCTCCTAAAGAGACGCTAAGTGCGTGGGGAGGAACTTCCCCCATCGTCGTCGCAGGCGGACCGAGCGAGATATCCAAAGCTTTGAATATCCTACGTTCTGGAGGCTTAGCGGCATATAGCGAATCGATTTCATTCCTCACAAATGCATCAAGCCTTGTCGTGCTCGGTGATGCAATTTTGTCAAAGCCACAGATCGATGCGATATTGACCTGGACTAGAAGGGGTGGTTATCTAGTTAGCTTTAATCGAGTGCTCAATAGCGCTTTAGGGGTGAAGCTTTTGCCAGCTAACCTCTACCCAAAAGCATTGGTTCCTTTTGTTGGCACTCCGGTTACCATCAAAAATCCCATAAAGATTACACCAATTTCACTCACTAAGGGCTTTAATCCACTCGTATTTGGAGGTAGTGCTGCTAACCCCTCCAACGCGTTTGTCGCCAGTGAGGGGTTCGGAATTGGAAAGGCACTGATTTCGACCTTTGATCCATTTAGTGGTGGTTTCCTTGGATATGAAGTTATTCCGTCACTGGCGAGGGTGATCGGGGGCTTTACCAACGCCCCTCATGGTGCTCAATCCCTCATGACGACAGTATTTGTTGATCCTGGTGTTTTGGGGCCGAATCTGGAGTACAACTATGCTCAGATCGCTAACGATCTTTATGGTGTTCGTGCCGTTGAACTTGCTGCTTGGGACTTTGGTTTTTCTGTTCCATCGGCGAACTACCCCTATCAAAAATTGATCAGCGCTCTTCACGCGCGTGGGATTTTAGTTTATGCATGGCTGGAACCGCCATTTGTGAACGATGCCCTATGGCAAAAGTATCCTCAGTGTCGTGAGAAGACACAAAGTGGAAGTCAGGCGATTGGCGGCTGGCGCGAGCTGATTGCACTTGAAGATCCAACTTGCTATGCCTTAGCATGGGGCCAATTTAGCAAGGTGTTGACGTCTTACAACTGGGATGGTGTCAACTTTGCTGAACTCTATTTTGAGACTTTGGCAACTCCGGCTCTTTCGACTCCTTATTCTTCGGCTGCGCTGAGTCAATTTGGTAAAGACCCACTTACCAACCCTGCCGCATGGATACAATTTCGATATTCCCTTGTTGACCGTCTATATTCGGAGCTATTGAAATCGGCAAATGGACTTGCAAACGCAAAGTCACTAGCGTTTCAGATTACGGTAATCGATGACTCGATAGACCCGGTTGAGGCTCAGGATATTGGTATGAATGTCCATCAGTTGGCAAAGGTGGCGTCAAATGGGGGTGCATCGATGATTATCGAAGATCCTTATACCGTGTGGACGCAGGGACCCAATCGCTACGTTGGAGTCAATAAATACATTTCGTCGATGGTGACAGCACCCAACTATTCGATCGATATAAACGACGTTCAAAGAGGTGCGTCAGCCGCACCGACGCCAAAACCCACCATGGGCGAATTCAATTTGGCCTCGATGTTTGCGGGCGCGAATAGCTCGAGAGTTGACTTTTACGCACTGGGAACTATTGCTAGCTACGATATGGCTAATCTGTCGTATGGTGTTGCGGGCAGTACTGTGTATTTTCCAAATGGACTTTCGTCAAAGTTTCCCGTTGTCTTGTCCGTGAAATCATCCTATGGAAGACTTAAGGTGGATGGTGTACAGTGGCCAGTTTCTGGCGGAGTTGGCGTCATTCCTGCGGGGCAACATAATTTGGTTTGGGAGAAGGGTTCACCTCTTTCGCCGGGGTTGATGAGAATTGATGCAGCAATTTCCACAGCTAAGGTCATCTCGAGCAAAAGTATCTCATTTGATTACTACTCAAGAAGTGCTACCTACGCGCTTTTGTCTGCTCTACCTAGATCTATTACCGCTAAAGGTGGTGCGGCTATAACTTTCCAACCCCGCCAGGATCCACTCGGGGGCTATTGGGTACGGCTTCCTAGCGGCACCCAAAGTATTACGATTGACTTTTAATCAAGTTTTTCAATTTAAGCTAATGCTTATTAATATAAATTCGAAGATACTATTTATGGTGGCGATCGAATTCATGGGTTCTGTATCGATCATTGCGAATTCTTATCTTATTGGGAACGAACTGGGTTCTTTTAGGATATCAGGGATGTTATCTCGTTCGAGCTATTTCTCTAAAGTGTAAGCGTTCTTTGAGCTTTGCTTGTTGGGCTCTAGTCGTAATAATAAAGTCGGGATTGAGTGGATCTTTGTCTTCGGCTGCGATGTCGTGACTCATAGCGCTGAAAGTTCTTTGGGTTTATCTCCTATGAAAGTAGATAACCTATCTAATGAGGCTTATGAATGATGGATACTCCCTGAGATATCATTGATTTATCGATTTGATTTATCGATTTGATTTATCGGATTGATTTATCGAATTGATGGAGCTTCCAGGATTTGAAGGTACCCTATCTTTCGGTCTTATCGTCAATTTGAGTTGGCCTGTTTTTTACGATTGATTAAGGTGAAAAGGCTATCGTGCTTTAGATGCAATATTATTTCGAAGATTACAACTCATTCAAAATTAGAAGTTGGCTCATTTTCGAGATTTACTTACCTTTGATGGTTAGGCTTTTTAGAGTATTAATTTAATTTTTGGGATAAATTGGGGCTTACAGTCGTTTGGTGATGAAGTAGTGATTAAGGTGGTTTTTAAAAGCTAATCGCGAGGCAATTTAATCGCGAGGCAATTTAATCGCGAGGCAATTTAATCGCGAGGCAATTTAATCGCGAGGCAAATTTCTAAAGATCAAATGATACCTAAATTTCGGATTGCGCGATGAGTAGTGCCGCTAGAGATGGTTGGCATACAACCGATATCGGCGATTATGACCCGCCCTCTTTTTGAATTAAGGCATATCGTAAATGGGGATCTGCGCAGAGGATGAAGATTAATTTTAGCACTATGAGTGGATTTTGCTTCCGCCAAAGTGGCGTGGAACTGGCAACGGCACAAACTTATTGATTGCCAGTTTCTAAGGCCGTTGTTTCCTCGTTGGGAATTTCGTGGGGAATTGACTTTTACGTTACGATATCTATTGGTATCTTTATTGAAATATTTGAATCGTTACGCTTGGATGCGCTTCAAAGATATTGATGGCCCTACCCATTACGAATGGGCATTGATGTAGTTGGATTGAGATAAATTGTTGGGTGATTCCAGCACAAAGAATCGAATAAGTTGGATTTAGAGTATCTAATTTATTTGAAGGGGGCCATAGTCAACGGATGAGTCCTCATCGTAGAGGCCAAAAGATCCTGAGAGATATGGGTTCTGATTGTCGGTGAATGTCACAATTGGTGTTCCATTTACACTAACTGAGATGGTCGAGCCGTTCATAATGACATTGATCTTGTACGTCGCTCCAACGGGGAATGTTGGGGAAGATCCAGTGGCCATGAACCGCTGATTGCCGCGATAGCTTGGATCTTCTTTTCCTAGCTCCCACCCGGTTGGCTTTGCCAGAAAGTAGTAGAAGTGAGTGTTATTGGTGTAATGAAAGAGCACCCAACCTTCTTCCCAAGGGTTTGGGGGAGTGCCGGTTCTAAGTTGACTGATAGTTCGGTAGGTAAAGGTCGCGTTGAAATTTCCATAGTTTGAGGTTGTGGTCACTAGTGCGGAGTGTGTGACGTTGGAAGCGTTTGCAACTGCTGGTGAGAGATTTAGCGAAGGGCCAAGGACTGGGTCGTTTACACGATTTATTGATCCATAGCCGTTAAAGTCGACAAACCACGGACCATAGGTTTGACCAGGTGTACCTTGGTTGTTTGTTGGAAAGGACGAATACCCTATTGTTCCCAAAGGTGTGGTTGTAGTGGGGGTAGCTGCGGTTGTAGATGTGGTGGTCGTGGCTATAGGCTTCGAGGTGGTCGGAACTGCGACTGGAGCAGGAGCCTGGCTTGGAGCAGCCGTTGTCACCTGAGATACTGCGAGAGATGTGGCAGTTACTCTTTGGCTTGTAGGATTGGCATTTTGACTAAGTAGTGCGGCGTTCGCTAAAGTTGCGTTCTTGGTTGGCTGGGTCGGGTTTGATATCGTTGCTTGTGAAGCGGTGGTCTTTTCTTGGCCGATAGCGGTAGTCGATGTTGCTTGAGAGCTAGGCGTAGTGGATCCCAAGGTATTGACCAAGGATATTCGGGCTGGAGATACTTGGGCCGACTTGGCGGCACCTGTTGCAATAATTGGTGCATTGACCATATTCGTTTGAGAAGTCAATCCCGGGCTAAGTAGGGTGACGGAGGCTGTGTTGGCCATGTTTACCCCGGCTTCGTGAGCTACAACTGCCGTTGTGAGCGGCATGATCGCTATCGCCGTAAGTCTGAACAGAATCGGTGCCTTCAAAGCTATCTTCATACTTTGTGTATCGTCACTGAGAGTGATAATTATAAGTTAGAAATCATATTAGCGCGTTGATTGACGCTACTTTAGGCGCTCGCAGTGTAAATTATCACTGGAAATCTCTTGGCTGACCACTGAAATCGAAGGTTGTCACTCAGGTCCAAAGATGTGGGATCCATTGATGTTGGCGTCGATGGCGCCCTAGTATGTCAAGGCGGCAATTGCTCATTTTGCTGTCTGAATATCTTTGAGCGAGAGTGAGGTGTGAGAGAGAATGCGAGAAGAAGATCCGATTCTAACAAATCGAGCACTTTATATATTTTCTGTTACCTGCGGTGCGAGTGTTGCATCGACTTATTACCTTCAGCCGATCTTTCCATCTGTCGGAAGATCGCTTCATATTTTGCCGGCCACTGTGTCGTTAGTCTCTACTGTGTTGCAACTTGCTTATGCACTTGGCCTTTTGCTCGTGGTACCACTCGGGGATCTGTTCGATAGGCGTAAGCTGATTCCATTTTTGTTGGGGTTGTCGTCTCTGTCACTTCTGGGGGTGGCATTGTCGCCAAACTTCGGCCTCTTTCTCTTTTTTTGCGCTCTTGTTGGCGTTACATCGGTGGTGGCTCAGATCACAGTTGGTTTTGTAGCTACGATCGCCGAACCTGCTAGAAGAGGAGCGCAAGTTGGTACCGTTATGAGTGGACTTTTGATGGGAATTCTTCTGGCGCGAACCATCTCTGGGACGATCGACCAATTCTTTGGATGGCGTGCAATCTTTGTCATGGGTGCAATAGCAGTTGGAGCTTTGGCCTTGGTGATCGCTCCCAATATCGCCACCTTACCGAGATCGCACCAAGGTGGATATGGTTCCCTCTTGGGCTCTTTGTTAGTTACCTTCAAGTCGGAGCCAGTTGTACGTCAGGCTTCACTTCTCGGCCTGTTGCAATTTATGGCCTTTTCGATATTTTGGAATACCTCTTCGCTTCAGTTGTCGTCGGCAAAATTACACCTAAGTCCCTTTGATATCGGCCTTTTTGGTCTGATTGGTGCTGCGGGAGCGACTGCGGCACGAATTTCAGGCAAACTCGCCGACCAGGGCCGTCAGTTTGCCGTCTCACTTTTTTGTGCAGCCTTGATAGTCGTCGCCTTTGGTTTGTTGTATCTCTTTGAATATAACTTAGTTGTGATCGTGATTGCGGTTTTGCTCTTGGATTTTGGTGTTCAAGGGGCACATATTGCGAATCAATCTGTTATTTATGCCATTGGGCAACAAGCCAGAAGTCGCATCACAAGCATCTATATGACCTCTTATTTTTTTGGAGGCGCAATCGGCTCATTTCTATCTACCTTGTTCTTTAGACAGTATGGCTATAGGTCGGTGGCTATCTATGGCTTCGCGGTTGGATTGACTATAGTTTTCGTTCGGTTCATTATTGGAGATGTGCAAAAACGCTATCGTTTGCTGCAGAAGTAGTTGGTTCCATCGAATCTCTGAGGCGTCATTGCGATAGCACGAAGTTTTTTGCACCTTAGATCTATCAACGAGCTTCAATCAACTATTTTTTAGTGTTAGCTCGCAAATATACCGGGGCCTTTACTTCTATGCTGGCGCTATGGCAAATAGTGGATTTTACGAACGAATTGGTGATGGAAAGTTTTTCCCGAACGAAGCGACCATTGGTCCGTGGTCGTCTGATGCACAGCACGGCGGACCTCCGTGTGCACTTTTAGCAAAGATGATGGACGACTTTTCGCGTTCGGATTCCACCTTTATATCGAAGATCTCGATAGAGTTTTTGAAGCCGGTTTTGTTCGGGGTGGTTGAAGTATCGCTTCGGATAGTGCGACCGGGTTATAAGGTATCTTTGGTTGAAGGAGAACTGGCTGTAAATGGAGAGCCGACCTTGCGCGGGCGTGCATGGCGACTCCGCAAGACTCCGAATCGGGTGCCCGAGGTTTCAATGGCAGAGGGCTTGGTCTTAGATCCAGAAGCATTTGAAGTGTTAAATCTTGACGCATTCCCTTACATATCAAATATTGAATGGAGATTCGAGGAGGGGTCCTTCTATGATCCAGGCCCCGTATTGGTACACGCTAGACCAAAGATCCCCCTAATTTCCAATGAAACCACCTCCGGATTAGCGGAGATGATCATCGTTGCCGACTCTGCGAATGGGATATCCCAAGAATTAACGATGGGAGAGTTTGTCTATGTCCCGGTTGATCTAATGATAAGTATTCTAGATGAGCCGATACCAGGTGAATTTATCAAATACGACGCTCGAACCAGGATTGATTCAGGCGGTGTTGGAACTTCGATAATGACTATCTCTCAAGGTGGACGTCTAAAGGCCAGTAGTTTGCATACTTTATATGTTGATAAGGGCAAGGCTTAGAAGAATTACTTCGAACAAAGCCTTGCCCTATTCGTATTTTCTCTATTTGCAGGCAGGAAGCTATTAGAGAAAAAGGCGGCCACTGTTCGTCTAGTGTTGGTAAGAGGAAGGAATGCGACCCATTTTTCCGCTTTGAAAATCGTCAAATGCCTCTTGCAGCTCGGATCTTGTATTCATCACGAATGGTCCATGCCAGGCCACGGATTCTTTAATCGGCTGTCCACCCAAGATTAGCAGTTCGAGTTTGTCTGGAGCATTTCGCTCGTCTCCATAAAGGGTTATATGGTCACCCCGCCCGAGGACGGATAGATTTCCAGTTTTGATTGAAGCTTTATCCGAACCAACGAAACCTTGTCCGCTTAAAACGTATACCAACGCGTTGAAGTTGGATGGCCAGTTCAATTCGACCATTGAGTTGGGTTCAAGGGTAGCATGGACAAAGTTAATGGGGGTCATGGTAGCGCCCGGGCCGGCGTATCCGTCGACTTCACCAGCCACGATGCGTATGAGGGCTCCACCATCAGGCGTCGTAACCAATTTGACCTTATCGGATTCCAAGTTTTGATACCCTGGTGGTGTCCACTTGGACCGTGCTGGAAGATTGACCCAAAGCTGAATTCCATGAAATAGACCTCCAGACACTACAAGGGATTCAGGTGGTCTCTCTATGTGTAAGATTCCAGCTCCTGCGGTCATCCATTGCGTGGCGCCATTTTGGATTATTCCACCACCACCGGTCGAGTCATTGTGAACGAAGGTGCCATCAATCATGTAGGTGACTGTTTCGAAGCCGCGGTGTGGATGCCAAGGGGTTCCCTTGGGTTCACCGGGTGCATAGTTTACCTCTCCCATTTGGTCCATGTGGATGAAGGGATCTAGATAGGCTAGGTCGACGCCGTGGAAGGCTCGCCTTACTGGGAATCCTTCTCCTTCGTGACCCTTGGGGGCATTAGTAATCGAACTAACAGAACGTGAAGTGGAGATGGATCTGTCAATTCTGTTAGTCCTCGGCAGGACGAGGAGGTCGGAAACTGTTACAGCTGGCATTTTATTTACCTCAAAGTGTCTATAGTTGCGCACGCAACTAAAATTATAACCAACTTATGGCGCAGTTGTATTCCAACTGTCGCTGAAAATCAGGGATAAATCCAAAGGCCATGATATGACGCCACCTCTATTGGTCTTTGGGTGTTCAAGCTGAAGTGGAGTGGGGGATGTCAAAACTTCTCACGAGTTGCATAGTTGGCTACTTATCCAAGAGCCAGCTAGACCAGATAAACCAAGGGCAATTGGATCGGAGTTTTGGGAGAATTTCCTAGTGGGAGGGATGATCTTCTTGGAATCAGGGTGCATGTTTTGGGAGGGTCTGTGCCTTAAACGTGTGTGTATTAGATGGTGTCATCGTGTCTTTGAGTTCCCTGTGCAAACTGCACCTTTGACACATAGCTTTTGAACTAGAGATCCAGGGCATTTATGTGTGGAATTCCTAGATAATTTATCGATTTAAGTGCCCCCCCTGGGACTCGAACCCAGAACCGCCGGATTAAAAGTCCGTTGCGCTAACCATTGCGCCAGGAGGGCAGTCCGATCTAGAAACGTATTCCGGAGTATGACAGAGTCTAACCTCGGCCCTTGGGCTATGAGTCCGATTTGTTGTAGGCAAACCGATGGATTTTGCATCCTTCCAGCACCTGGAGCCGACTCATTAGACCAAAATCGTCCAATTCACGTCAAGAACAGCTTTAAAGGTTAGTCGATTAAGGCTGCGCTTCATCGATTCAGTTTTAATTTTTCGTTTCGATTGGAATTTGATCTTTGTTCTAAATTTTCCTTGTAGATTCCATGGTCAATTAATGTTGCCTTCAGAATGGAGGACTATTACTGATAGTGATGAATGCGAACGGTAATGAGGAAATAGTCAACGACTATGGTGAAATGAAACGGCCTCCCATAGTCCGAATCGAATCTCGGATATCGACTGGTTTTGAGCGGACACCAATCTCGGGCAATGGCCTCAGCGAGCCACTTCATCCGGCGATTGCTCCAATCGTAGAAGAGATCTTTCACCCAGAAATTGACGATCAGGGTCCCAAACGAGCGGTATTGGCAAATACACGTCTTACATCTTCCATAGGACTTTTGATCTTTCTTGAGTTGTTTGTAATTGGCATTACCATACCTGTGGTCGGCCAACTCTTTACACTTCATGCAATCATTGGCTTTATGCTAATCCCACCACTTTTGTTCAAGCTAGTTTCGACTGGGTATCGATTTTTTCGCTACTATAGTGGCGCTCCACGATATAAAGCCGCTGGTCCGCCACACACCCTTTTGCGTGTTGCGGCACCATTATTGGTATTATCGACCGTGGCTTTAATGGCCTCAGGTGTGGTGCTGATGGTGATAGGTCCAACCGCGAGTGCGATGAATACATGGAAAGGGATACATCAAGCCAGTTTCGTCGTTTGGTTTGCTCTGACGGCAATGCATGTTGTCTCCTATCTGCCAAGGGCTGTCTATCAGATGGGTGGTGAAATTCGACTTCCAGCGATTGGTTCCTTTCAGTTTTCAAGCGTGAGACTCAAAGGACGTGAGGCGCGCTTGATCGTGGTCTTGATTGCCATCATCTTTGGTATTGTCGTCGTTAGCCTGGGTTATGGAAGTATCGCTCCGTGGGTTCACCTATTTCAGACCGGTCGGTTGATCAAGGTTCATTAGTTCTTTTTGAAGTTGATTCGATAGCCCCAAGCTAATGGATTCCAAGATGGATAATTGGTGTTTAGTCTTGATCTATCTTTAGTCTTGCTTGGGATGATTTAAGATCTAGCTATCTTTGAGACAATTCTCTAACTAAAAAGTGCTTCGAACGCAATTGCTTGGTCATACTTGATCGTAAACACCTAATCGGCCATACTTGGAGTTATTCAACGCATTGGTCCGCTGGAATTGGCATTAGTCCGACTTGCAACAGGGGCCTACGTTTCACTAAGGATTTGTTCATAAAATGGAGAGCCCTATCTGAAAACTTCAGCTAGGGCTCTCCATTTTTTTATTCTTATTCTTATTTTTACTAGGTTTTACTAGGTTTTACTAGGTTTTACTAGGTCTAAACAAAGTATAAAGATCTACTTCTTTGTATCCCAAAAGATCGTGTCGATCGCGGCAATCTCTGAGAGCAATTTTTCGGCGACTGCTACGTCATTAGTTTTTTTGGCTTCGCCTGCGGTCTTGGTGGCAGACCAAAAGAGCTGATGGAGATCTGGATGTGCTTCTAGATGAGCTGGTTTGAAGTAGTCAGTCCAAAGAACCCAGAGGTGATGCTTGACGAGTTCAGCTCGGTCCTCTTTGATTCTGACAGCACGCTCGCGAAAGACATCATCGCTGGATGCATTGAACTTCTCCATGCAGGCTTTGACTGATTCGGCTTCTATTCGGGCTTGCGCCGGATCGTAAACTCCACAAGGAAGGTCGCAATGCGCAGATGCGATTCGTGGCGCCAAGGTCTTTCTGATTTTCAAGGTATCCTCCGTTTATTTTCATCCGATTCCGATGGTCTCCGAATACGGCCATCCTTGCCGCTATTTTCTTTCATCTCCAATCTACATCGGAATTCGGTTCTTGTAATTGACTTAGTCGGCCAACGTTAATTTTCTGGTGAAAATATAGTTGTCTGATTAGGGGTTTACTTTGTAGGATCGAAGTGAATGAGACCTGTTTTTAGAGTAGAGGTTACCGGATTGAGCATGCTTCCTACTTTGATGCCAAAGGAGAGACTCCTTTGCGTTGGGATCTTTCGACGAAGATCTCTAGCTCTAGGCGCAATAGTTGTGATAGCTGATTTTGAAGCCACAAGTGAGCTTATGGTCAAGAGGGTATCAAAGATTTTCTCAGATGGATCATTTGAGGTGATGGGCGATAACCGAGGTATTTCTATCGACTCACGTCAATTTGGGGTTGTTTCGCCGGATTCCCTGCAGGGGCGAGTCTGGTTTTGCTACTCGCCCAACTTTCGAAGTTTGTGGCGAGCTACATAGAAGAGCTCATAGTGAACATCCCAAAACGCTTTTACATACAATTCCGAGGAGATGTATAATTCCGTCGAAGGAGTTTTTTAGGGTTATGGCATGGTCGATGGAGCGAAATTTTGGTGCAAAACTTACTTTTTGGCTAATTATAAGGGCAAAAGGGATCGCGCTATTGGCATTGGACTCACCTTAATGATGCCAATAACTTATTGAAGTCTATAATTTTAGATCATGCAAAGACTTGAGTCAGATATCGAGCGGATTCTAAATGTAAAGTTTTATACCGATCTTGATTCGGTTTCAACCGAGGAACTGCGTCTTCGAAAGAAGGATGCTGAAGCCATCGAGGCAATGGTCTCTTACGCCCGGAGGATTACCCAAGGGCGAATGGAAATTTTTGAGTACGATCCGACGACCTTGGCAGCAGAGGGCTCCAGTGCCGATGCGGGGGCAGTCGATCGTCTCGGTGATGTTATTACCCCCAACTCAGGGGGCAGGCCAATATCTTATGGCCGTTTTGTTGACGTCTCGATTAGTCAGAGCCAGATCGATGAAGTCGAGGCTCAGCTTTTAGAATTGATCGCAGCCGCTAGGACACAAGTAAGCACCACGTTAGAAAAGCCTACTCCGGACTCAGTTATTGAATTTTCTAGTTTGAATCAGGTGGAGACGAAGTTATCTGAGTGGCGAAAGCAGCTGTTTTTGAGTATAGATGCTATTCATGCTGAGCTGGTGGTTCGATATCGAGATGATGGTTCGATCATCGACAGCCTTTTGAACAAGGTAATTCAAGGCGAAACTTCAGGGGATTAGCACTCCAGAGGTTCTGAGATTCGAACGGTTCTTTCATCAAAGTCGAACTTTTGTGCTTGCGGTCCTGGATTTTTATCATTTTCGTCATTTGGGGATTATTGACCTTTAAGGGAATTTTTTGGAGCGTGCTTTTTTAGATGATCTTTGAAGTCGTTTTTTTCGATCCACATTGGCTCAAAGTGAGCGACATCTACCTGATGAGGTTGTATCTCTCTTCTCTGAAACGATAGATGGTCTTGGTGTTATGGTAGTTCCGGAAACAACTTGGAGACGATGATTGTTGTTATCGAAGATGCTTTGGGTAAGAGGTAAGACTTTGTGGGTTTTTGTATGACCAATTTTGCCGTAGTTTCGCTCCATAGTTCCCCGCTGGATCAGCCTGGTAGTGGTGATGGCGGGGGAATGAATGTCTATGTTTTTCAATTAGCGTCGGCCCTTGCGAGACTCGGCAATGACGTTAACATCTATACGCGAGCGACCTCGCAAGACGATCCAGCTCGCATTGAAATCGAACCTGGACTAAGGGTCCACAATGTCCCAGCAGGCCCTTTGGCGGCTCTTGATAAAGACGAGCTGCTGGAATATGTCGATGAGTTCACCGAAAATGTGATCGCAAGAATTCAGATAGACCGTTCACTTAAGCCTGATGTCGTGCACTCAAATTATTGGATCTCAGGGTTGGTCGGCCACAAACTGAAGCACTTCTATCAAGTCCCGATGATTACGACTTTTCACACAATTGAAGCCATAAAAGCGATTGGTCGTACTGTTCCAGACGATCGAGTCAGTGAATCCTTTCGGATGGATGCCGAGGATCAGATTGCCGGTTGTTCAGACTTCGTGCTCGCTTCCTGTGACCAAGAGGCGCTCGATATTCAGAGGTATTTGGGTTTAGCTTCGGAGCGAATTGCTGTTGTGCCATTGGGCGTTGAACATGCCTATTTTGCGCCGGGAGATATGGCTATGGCTAGATCTGCAATGGAGCTACCTCAGAACGATCCAATAAGCCTCTATGTGGGCCGAATTCAGCCTCTCAAGGGTCTTGCAACTGCCTTCGAAGCCTTTTCTTGCACCCTTGGTGACTTTCCCAATAGCCGCTTTGTGGTAGTTGGAGGACCTTCGGGCCATCTAGGCGAGGTTGAACTTGACTATTGTTTCGATATGGCTAGATCCAAGGGATTTGAGGACAAGATTATCTGGCGACAGCCAGAGCCTCACATCCGCCTAGCAAGCTACTATCGGGCCGCAAACCTGGTGGTAGTCCCATCGCGTACCGAGTCATTTGGATTAGTAGCCCTAGAAGCAATGGCATCTGGAACCCCCGTTGTAGCCTCAAGCGTGGGCGGATTGAAGTCCCTAATATCGCATGGCCGAACAGGCCTATTGGCTCCTGTGCGAAATGGCGGTGTGTTTGCTAATTTGATGTTGGAGCTTTTGTCTACTCGTGAGCGGTCTTCGATGATAGCCAGAAATGCTCTTATGCAAGCACGGACATACTCTTGGAAGGAAGCGGCTGAGCGAGCGCTTTCGGTAGTGGAATCTTTGGATGTTCGACAATTGATCGAGTGTGGATAAGTGCCCGAGTTGGTCTCTCTAGCCAAGCAGAAAGAACTCTTCATGGAGATCAATGGGTATCTTTTGGACTTTTCTAGGTCTGACATAGTATTGAACGTTGATAGCGATGAGACTATATTTCGCCATTACTTGCGTTGTCGCGGTCAAGAGCGTGAAGTTATTACTATATGGATTACCCAAAGGGGTCGTACAGTAATGTTTGAGACTTACTTTATGCCATATCCCGAGGAGAATGTTGCGCAGTGTTTTGAGTATCTGCTTGCCTCGAATTCACGAATTCACCCGATGTCATTTTCAATAGGGATAGAGGATGCGATCTTTATCACGGGAACTTGCCCCACTTCAAACTTCACGAGGAACCAGCTAGAGGAATATGCCGGCGCTCAACTTCAATATAGCGACGAGATCTTTCCAATTGCGATGTCTATCGGTTATGAAAGCAAATATCGCCGTTCTAGAGCTTTCTGATCTTTGAAGTTCGACCTCCGATGACTCATGGGTGATCATCTGCTTCAATAGTAAATCCACCTAAGTTTCTTCCAGGGTTTGTTTTTTAAATGATTGGTGAGCGTAGCTAAGGACTACCTTTTCATATGGTCGTGCTGCGGATAGCAAGGCTGGTTGATTATCAGTTTGACTATTTGCCCCGATGACGATCTTACCTTTTGAAAATTTGCTATAGCGTGTCTTGTTATGGCGAGATTGACAATTGTTGGTGTAGGTAAAATGGGTCGGGCAATTCTAGATGCTGTTGTCGCGGTGGGGATTACGGGGCTAGATGAGATCGTAATTTTCGATGCCAACCCAGCCCTTTTGGACGATGCGGTTCTGGCTCATCCAACTATAACTGTGGGTCACAAAATTGAGGCATCAGATATTTACATTATCGCAACCAAACCGCCTGTAGTTCGGGAAGTTGCAGGTGAGATCGGCTTGATCGGTAAGGGCTTGGTGATTTCAATAGCCGCTGGCCTTAGCATATCCTATTTGGAGGAGTCACTTGGGACCCAGATGTCCATCGTTCGCTGCATGCCTAACACCCCTGGTCAGATCGCGATGGGGATTACCGCTCTCTGTGCTAATTCAAATACAACTGCTGGCGAGTTGACTTGGGCGTCGTCGTTGCTTTTGGCTCTTGGTGAGGTGGTTGTGGTTCCTGAGAGTCAAATTGACGCCGTTACTGCGATTTCAGGCTCTGGTCCTGCCTATCTATTTTTATTTGCCGAGGCGATGATTGACGCAGGCGTAGCGCTGGGTTTGAGCGCAGATCTTTCCGCGCGTTTGGCGGTTTCGACGCTTTTGGGTTCGTCTGAGCTTTTGGCACGATCAAACTATGATACCAGAGGACTACGCCTTGCGGTTTCTTCTCCCGGAGGGACCACTATTGCAGCTACAAATGAGATGGAAGATTCTGGTTTACGCAGAGCAATTCATCGTGGAATTGCCGCAGCTCATAAAAGAGCAAGGGAAATGCAAGGCTGAGTTTTCTTTATCACTGCTCTGAATTGGTGCCCGCTCAGGATACCTTAGCGGGCACCTTGGCGGTCGTCGCAGCGATAAAGCCAAAGTAAATTATGGTAATCCCAATTACCAATGTTATTGAGAATGCCGTCATGGCATTTGCCAATGAATTTAGGAGTCCGCTAGCGCCCGTTACTGCCGTTCCGATTGCTATGAGGGCGTTGGATACCTTGAATCGAAGAGTGTTGGTTCGAAAAAAAGATGCAATTGCGCCCACAAAGACTACCGTTGCCCCAACTCCGGATCCGACTCCCGCAAAGAGTCTTGGTAGGACGCTAAAGACCTTTGAACCTTGTGCCAAATGATGCAAGGGGAGTGGGGCTAAAAATGGAGCCGAAATCATCATTCCGGTTACAAGGAATGCCAATAAGACCAAGACCTTGGCAACTTTGTTGCCAATCTTTTCTCCGAATTGGAGATAGACCGTTCCTAGTGCCAAAAATGGCACGTTCAAGATCGCACCAAAGAGATAGAAGACTTTGAATAGAAGGTGGTTCCAGCTACCAGCTGCGCCTAGAGCTAGCGCGAAGGCTGCAATCGCAAACATCGAAAGCGATGATGCCCATGCCAATTCATGAATTTTTTTCTTATTCAGCCACCGTTCATAGGTCGATAGTGCAAATATGACTCCGACTAGTGTGGCTACGATTGCCGAGATTAGCTCTACCATTTTATCTAAGGATAGATGAGATATGGACAAATGTGTTAGCCTTGGCGCTTATCCTATGGTAAAAGTGAGAGTAGCTCCCGAACAAAGGCACTATTGCGCCGACCAATTGGTTGAAAGTGACCGACGTCGAGGCGGAGCGGTGACTAAACGATGATGGTCGACTTAGATCTGTCCAGCTTGAATGTGGCAGTGATCGGCGCTGGAGCGGTTGCAGCTCGAAAGATCGCAAGGTTCGACGCCCTTCCAAGGCGCCTTTTTATCGTATCTCCTGAGATATCGAGGGAACTTTTATTCCAGGTTGGACGCCTCTTGGAAGATTACGATCCAGAAGTTATCAAAGGGGTCGATGCTATTGGGTGCGCCGATCAGATTCTCCTTTTGATCCAAGGCAACCTTGAGGATAATTCCAAGGACATTGAATTGAGATTTGGGCCTATCGAGATTCGCTTAGGCGAATATAATGAAGGCGACCTTGATGGCATTGACTATGTGGTCGTATGTACGGATAAGCATGAGCTGAATGACTCTATTACCAAAGCCGCACTAAGTGGTAAAGTTTTAGTGAACAATACTAGCGACTTTAGATCTAGTACGGTGAGAAATGTTGCGGTAAGGGCGTTGGAGAACTTTTCTGTGGGGGTAAGTTCCCATCGTCCGGTACCGGCGGTAAGCGATTGGGTTTGCGACGGACTTGTTCGGAGCATGGATCCATCGCTTGATAAGTTTATAGAAGCCTGTGCGAGTATTCGTGAGACTTTGAAGATGGAAAAGGTGAGCCTGTCAAGGGGGGCGTGGTCGAGGGTTCTTGAATCGGGAGCTTTTGATTTTATGAAGATGGGCGAAACAGATTTGGCGATTAGTGAGATTTATAAATGCCTCTCGTAGCAGTGGGAATTTCCCAAAATGAATTAGGTAGCAGAGATTTCAGTGATTTCTCGATAGACGACCAGCGTTGCATGGATTTGTTGGTCGACTTGACCGCTTCTAGCCTTGTTGAAGAGGCAGTCGTTGTAAATACCTGTGCCCGAACTGAGGTTTATGCAGTTGTCTCTTCATTCCATGCTGGGGTTGACACTGTAATTGAGCACCTAAGTCTGTGGCTTTCGGCGAATAGGTCAGAGATCGCTGAGGTCGCTCATGTATATTACGATAATGGTGCTTCGCGTCATTTGTTTAGACTTACATCTGGCATTGAATCGACAATTATTGGTGAGTCAGAGATAATTGGGCAAGTTAAGCGTGCTTATTCAAGGGCTCATGATGTGGGCACCACTAAGAGTTTCTTGGAGCGCCTCTTCCAACGGTCACTTGAGGTAGGTAAGAAGGTTCGTAGCGAGACCGCGATCTCGCAGGGAACAGTCTCCTCTGCTTATGCTGCCACGGAAATGTTGGCTCGAATAAAGCCTGGTGTGGAGCGAGCGCTCGTAGTGGGTGCTGGAGAGATCGGCTCGAAGATAACTCAAGCCTTGGTCGATAATGGAGTTAGTGTTCACGTTGCGAATCGAACAGCCGAGCGTGGTGAGAAGTTGGCTGAGTCCTTTGGCGCATCGTCTATTCCTTTAGACTTTGCCCTTTCAAACCTAGTCGACTACGACGCTGCCTTTTTCGCGACTGGTACCTCGACTTATTTAGTTGAAAAGGGTGCGCTTGCTAAGGCGATCTTATCGAAGGTGGATGTCGATTCTCAACTGGTGCTTTTTGATCTCGGCATGCCTAGAAACCTTGACCCCCAACTGGGTTTAATCTCCAGTGTTGAGCTGGTTGATCTCGAGCGTATCTACGACTACTTAAACGATGAGATGAAAAAACGAAGGTCTCAGATATCTCTCGTTGAAGAGATTATCGATTTGGAGTTGGCAGACTTTTCTTCCCGAGCCACCCAGGCCGCCACCCTTGGGCCGACGATTGCTTCACTCTATGCCTTTGGAGAAAGTGTCAAATCTGGAGAGCTAGAGCGGTTTAGGAGTAGGCTGTCGAACTTGGACCCCGAAGAAGCAAAGGCAGTAGAGGCGTTAGTATCTGGCATTGTTGGAAAGATCTTGCACGCTCCCGTGAGCAAATTAAAACAGACGAACCTAGAACGCGCCGAGCGATTAGCGGATTCTCTGCACTACCTCTTTGGACTTTAGTTTTAGGTATGGGCGAAAAATCATGACGAAGATCGTTCGGATAGCCACACGCCATTCGGAGCTTGCCCTCTATCAAGCACGAGAGGTAGCCTCTCGGCTGAAATGTGACTTTGAAATTGTTGAGATTACGTCAAGTGGTGATCGTGACCTAATAAGCTCGCTGTCGCAGATTGGCGGAACGGGAATCTTTGTCAAAGAGGTTCAAAATGCTCTGCTTGAAGGGCGGGCAGACATAGCTGTTCATTCAGCTAAAGACCTTCCTGGGGTTCTTCCTGAGGCGACGACCATTGCGGGATATCTTCCCCGAGGTGACATCCGTGATGCAATATTTGGATCTCGAATAAGTGATCTTCGTGAAGGCGCCATTGTGGCCACTGGGTCGGCCCGGCGAAGGGCGCTACTTTTATCTAAGCGCCCCGACGTTAAAGTGGTTGACTTGAGGGGGAATATCCGAAGTCGTCTCTCGAAGGTTGGTGAGGTTGACGCGATCTTGGTGGCAAATGCAGCCTTGGTGCGTCTTGGCATTGATTTGGAGCTTGGAGAGATCTTCGAGCCCGAAGAGTTTTGCCCACAGATTGGACAAGGAGCAATTGCTATTGAAGCTCGGCTCGACGATCTGTCGACCCTAGAGCTTGTTCGGGAGGTCTCTGATTCTGATACGTTTTTGCAGTTGACCGCCGAACGGAGTCTCTTGGCCACATTGGGGGCGGGTTGCACATTGGCGGTTGGAGCCTATTCATCGCTGATCGGGCCTCGAGTTTCCCTCTTTGGGATGATTAGCTCCAGCGATGGAGATGAATTTGTCACAGTCAAAATGGAGAGCGAGGACCCGGGCCTACTAGGCCAGAGGGCGGGTGCATTTCTTCTTGAGAATGGTGGCTCACGCCTTTTGTCTAATGGCTAATTTTTTCATTTGGTCTGCTTTTGATTAGAGCCGATGTTGGGCCATAATTTATTTTCTTGCGAGGTCGCCTCGACCCGTTGATTGGTGACTCATCTCAGGCGAAGTGGCCTTTGTCTGCTGTAATCTTTGCCCCCGGAACATTTTTGTCACTTGACCGAGGTGCCCGGTACCTCATTGAAACCGCAATAGGATTGTTCTGATTCGACTAAGTTAGGTTTGTGTGAGTAGTTCTTATCAGAGGTTTTCAAGCGGCGTAGTTTATCTAGTTGGTGCTGGACCTGGGGATCCCGGATTGCTAACTCTGCGAGGTCGCGATCTTTTGTCAAGTGCAGATTGCGTTATATATGACTACCTTGCCGATTTGTCACTACTCAAATATGTCCCGAGTGACGCTGAAATAATCGACGTAGGTAAGCGTCCTGATCGACCAATGCCCCAGGATGAGATCAATGAAATTATTCTTGCCTGCGCCAAACGACATGAGAGGGTGGTGCGTCTAAAAGGTGGAGATCCTATGCTCTTTGGCCGCGGTGGCGAGGAGGCCATGGCTCTTGTTGAACATAAGATTCGATTTGAAGTTGTGCCCGGAGTCTCGTCTGCAATTGCTGTACCTGCTTATGCCGGAATTCCGGTTACCCATAGGGGCGTTTCAAATACCTTGACGATAGTCACCGGCCACCGACAAGGAGGTGGTGAGGGCGAGATGGACTTTGAAGCCTTAGTTCGATTAGGTGGAACGATAGTTGTACTCATGGGTGTGGCACACCGAAAGGCGATAGCTCAAGGATTGATTGATGCTGGGATGGCATCCAACACACCGGCGGCAAGTATTCAATGGGGAACAAAAGCTGCACAAAAGAGCTGGCGTGGTACGGTTGGCGAGCTTGGGGAAGCTCCGATATCTTCTCCTTCGACCATTGTTATAGGTGCCGTGGCATCCTTCAATCTAGTTTTTTTCGAGTCGCGGCCACTTTTTGGAAAGAAGATTGTGATCACGAGGGCACCCCGTCAAACGGGCCTCCTCGAAGGCCAATTGAGATTACTAGGCGCCGAGGTAGTGGTTGCACCGTCGATCGACATTGCTCCACCTCTCGATAACTATGACTCTCTCGATCGGGAGATCTCACGGATTGAAACCTATGAATACTTGATCTTTACCTCCGTTAATGCAGTGGAGGCGTTTTTTAGTCGAATCGATGATATTAGGAGACTCGCGAGACTCAAACTCGTGGCAATTGGTACTTCAACTCAAAAGGCGATAGAGAGTTTTCAACTCCGTGTGGATTTGGTGCCAAGAGAGGCTCACCAAGAGGCTTTACTGAAAGAGTTTCCGATTGATAAGGGTCGAGTCCTCTATCCGAGAGCCGAGATAGTTCGGGACCTCCTGATCGGTGGACTGATCGAACTGGGTCACGAAGTTGTCGATCCAATAGCCTACCGTAATGTCGACTATGACCCTAGTGAGATCGAAATCGATGCAATTTTAGGTTGTGACGGTATATGTTTTACGTCATCTTCGTCGGTAGTAAACTTCCTAAAGATCTACTCTAAGGATAGACTGCCGCGTTCCGTATTTTCAATAGGGCCGATCACCACTAAGACTGCGCGTGACTGTGGAATTGAGGTATCTGCTACAGCTGATCTTCACAATCTCGATGGTTTGGTTGAAACCCTTGTTGCTTTTTTTGCTGATGACTTTCCATCTGTGGACAGAATTGGATAGATCTATACAAATTCATAATAAGCGCCATCACTAGGGGTGTCTTTTTAGATTTTTCTGAATGTCTTTTGCACGAGGGCTGTCAGCTGATAATCATTTTATTTCGGTAACGGATAGGTTGTTACGTCGGATTTCGATTTGCTTGATGGCCTTTGGCGATTTGGCCCTAAATTTTAACTATGGCAAATATCGCGCGGCGCCCAAGGCGTCTTCGTTCTACCGCAGCACTTCGTGATCTAGTTTCGGAGGTGCAAATAAGTAACAACGATCTTATTGCACCACTTTTCATAAAAGAGGCACTTGATGAGCCAGTTCCGATCTCATCTTTACCTGGGATCTATCAACATAGCGTTACCTCGGCGATCGAAGAGGCGCGTCGTTTGAATGACTTAGGGGTAAAGGGCTTCATGCTCTTTGGAGTCCCGAGTCAAAAGGATCCCCTTGGAACCCAAGGATATGACGATAATGGGATAACTCAACTCTCGATCGGGGCCTTCAAAGAGGCTTTTGGTGACCAGGCAGTCGTAATGGCGGATCTTTGTCTTGATGAGTTTACGGATCATGGTCATTGTGGAGTCCTGGACCAACGCGGTTGCGTGGACAACGACAAGACTCTTGAACTCTATGGCGAAATGGCGTTGGCTCAAGCCCGAAGTGGCGTTGACTTTGTAGCGCCCTCCGGAATGATGGATGGACAAGTTGCATTTATTCGACAAACCTTAGACCAAGCCGGATTCGTGGGTGTGGGTATCTTGGCGTATTCGGCCAAGTACGCCTCAGCATTCTACGGGCCGTTCCGCGATGCGGTTGATGTGACGATTGCCAATGGTGGTGACAGGAAGGGTTATCAACAGGACTTTAGAAATCGTCGTGAGGCAATATTGGAGATAGAACTCGACATCTCTGAAGGTGCTGACATGGTTATGGTGAAGCCCGCTTCGAGCTATCTCGACATAATCTCTACCATTCGACCAATGGTCAACCTGCCAATCGCCGCTTACCAGGTATCGGGTGAATATGCAATGGTAAAAGCCGCTGATGCGGCAGGATATATTGACGGTACTGCAGTGGCTCTTGAGCAGTTACACGCCATCAAGCGTGCTGGGGCGGACTTTATATTGACTTACTTTTCGCACGAACTTGCTGAGATTCTTAGATAATAATCCCACTGGCATCTCCAATGGTTTGTAGATTTCTACACATTGGAGCAAATTTCAAGGTTCATTTATTTGGGTGGTTGCAGATCCTATTCAACGCCTCAACGTGAATGGCGTTAGAAGCCTAAAAACTCAGTCGACGTCTTAGATAACGGCCGAATCTTATCTTATGGACCATCAAGTGGGTGACATAACAGAGATTCGAACAGTTAGATAGTCGATCGTCATAATGTGTTTTATGCTGGCATAGCTTGGGTCAGACTTGTCGTCTCGAGCTGTAGTTTAAAATGGGGCATAAGCTAAAGCGTTTAGCAGCTTAGTCAAATGAAGCTAGGTAGATCCCACCCCAGCTCGGCATGACGGATCAGATTTTATAACGAACCTATTTTTCGGTAGAGCATTTTACTAGGAATGTACCACTGGTTCTTCAAATGGATTTACAAACCCTAACTCTAAAAGCTTGCCTTCTCCCCACTTTTGAACAAAGTGTTCTTGGTCTTTTTTGACTATCTTGCGGATCCAGGAGGCAATGATTGGATCTTTGGTTCCAACGGTTTCGGAGAGGCCATGGGAGATTTTGCTTTCATGAACGCAAGTCGGTGACCTTCCAAATTCGCGCATTCTTACATAAAGATCCGTATCTTGAAACCAAATTGTAAAAGATTCGTCAAAGAACTCGTCCTTACCTGCGGAAAGCAATTCGATTGATGAGGCTTTGAATACAAAGCACCAAGCGGAAAAGTCATATCGAGTCATCTCTAAGGTGTAGGGAAATACTACAAGTTCTCCTGAGTCAAGTGATTCTTGCAAAGGGTCCCACCATCCTGGGAGTAACTGAACGTCATCATTTACGATCGCGATATATTCAGTTTGAGCAGAGCGTACTCCAGTGTTGACTGGAGTCGTGTATCCCTGGGGCGCACCTCCGTTGTCGACGATAACTGTTTGAAACGGTACCTCTGTGGTTTGATATATAGATTTGACCAATCGTAGGAAACGCGCCGAGGTGACATCCAATGTTGGGACGATTATTGTGAGAATCGGTTTTATACCAGGTCCAGGGTTTGCTGGGATTTTGGCCTTGGTAGGATTCGCATGTCTTGTCCCCATCTTGGTCTTTTTTGCAGTTTCGTTTAAGTCGATGGGATAGTTGGCAGCTCGTTTCGTGAATGTTTTGAGTTCGGATATTTCATTGAGACCAAAGTGATTGATCTGAGAGAGTTCTTCGATAATCAGTTGTGTCTCGATTACCTCAATACCCTCGAATTCGATTGCGATCTCTATCGACTGGTCGGCAGAACTAATATTGCTTTGTTCCGTTTTTGCATTAGCATCTAGAAAGCGAGTCAATTGATCGATTATGCCGAATTTACTTAGGTTCAATGCAATTGTTTTGGCCATTGGATGGAATTCGGTAGATTCCTGGGGCCATTGGGACTTTTGATTTGGGTCGGCCAGAGAAAATATTGGAAAAGGGTATTCTCGAAATTTAGCGATCGCATCTACAGAGAGTTCAGCGCGCTCGCCGTAGGGCAAAAAGGCGATGGCGCCTATATATGGCTTCGCGTTTCCATTTCCGAGATCAACTGGATATAGGCGTTAACATCTACATCAGAATCAGCAAAGACCAAAAGCAAAAACCAAAAGCAAAAAACTCATGCCTTCAATATCGGAATAACCAGGATAGTTCTGAAGCCCTGACGCCATATGCAAGAATCTAAAGACATACCCGATGATGCTTTTGGGATCTAAATCAGCCAGAGATAGCTTTTGTGGCAAGGTGTATGGATTCTTAAATTGAGCTTGAGTTTGGTCAACTTTGTTTCGATATAGAGTTGGAGACTTTTAACTTAAGTCCTAGCCCGACTCGGTCGTTGAGACTAAGAGCGCGCGATCTTGAAACGAACTAGGGAAGACGATTAGAGTGACCACAACTGAATCTCGAAGTACCTTATCTGAGGATGCGCCCGCATCGAAAGGACTTCAAGCGCCATCTTTTAATACTCGAACGCGGCGTCCGCGAAGCGATAAGGCAGTAGCTGCATTGAAAGTTCGTCGAAGTATTTCAAGTGATGACCGTGCCTCATCAATTGTAAAACCCGAGGTCCCTGAAGAGTCCTCTGTTGAAGTGGAGGTCGATTTTGATTTCCAAAAGCTATCGTTCGGGGGTGATCTTCTGGGACGAGGTTCTAATGAATCTAGTGATGAACGACAAGTTGGAAAAGAAGGTTTCTCTTTTGGATCGGATCGATTTCGTGTTAATCGATCGATGGTAGATGATTCTGGGTCCCACCTGAGGAATGGCTCGATCTCGGGGGATCGAGTGGTTACAAATAAAGTTGCTATCTCTGACGATGCGCGAAAGGTCAAAGCATCACTGAATCGAATTGCCGTCACAGGGTCAAATCTAGGGGTACGTATTGCCGAGATGGCTGGTGTCTTGGAGGTGGTTTCGAGCTCAATTGATGATCAATTGGCCGAGGTTGCATCACTTGGTGATTTGGCAGAGGGACTCTCTGTGCGAAATAGCGGTGTCGCGCATTCGGCCGATTTGGCTCGGGGGCTAACTCAAAACTTGAATAGCCGAATCTCAGTTACTAAGAGCCAAGTCGATGACGCTGTTGGCGAAATTAAGCAGCTTATCAAGTGGGTGAATGCCACATCTGAGGAATTGGTTCGGCTTAGTGATGTCGCTGGAGGTATAGGAGAATTTACTACTGCAATATCGAGGATTGCCCAACAGACCCATATCTTGGCCCTAAATGCAAGAATTGAAGCTATGCGTTCTGGAAGCGCGGGCGCAAGTTTTGCCGTGATAGCTAATTCGATTAGACAACTTGCTGATCAGACAATTAAAGCTGCCGCTGAGAGCGCAAATACTGCAAATCTTTTGCGTGAACGAATTGATATTCTTTCAAAGGATTCAGGCACTGCTAAAGATAGGGCGAAACGTGCTGAATGGGCAACTACCTCGATGGCTGATGCGATATCGGAGATAGAGAGTTCGTTGGAAGACGCAGATTTGACAGTATCTGAAATAGCCGTATCTGCATCAGAGTCAGCGACAGAGATGCGGGAGTTCGCAGATGGCATTGGTCGCCTATCAAAGGAAGTCGCAGATTCTAATAAAGAGCTCTTCGAAGGTCGAGAGCTCGTAGCATCAGCTCAAGCAGCCTCGAATTTTTTGGTAAATCAGACTGTGAATTCGGGAGTCAAGACCGTTGACTACTTTTTTGCTCATCTCTCGTTTGATATAGCACGAGAGATAGCTGGTCTATTCGAGAGATCTATTCGGGAAGGTCGAATCTCGGCATCGAGCCTCTTTGATGATAATTATCTTCCAATCGATGGTACTTTACCTACCCAGTACACAACAAAGTACGTTAACTTTACCGACCAGGTTCTACCAGCAATTCAAGAGCGGGTTCTGGCTATGGATAAGCGAATTATCTTTTGTGCTGCAATGGATCGAAATGAATACATAGGGACTCACAACCATATCTATTCCAAACCACAGGGAGATGATGTGGTTTGGAACGCAGCGAACTCTAGAAACAGGCGAATCTTTTTAGATGATGTTGCTAAAGCAGCGGCTGCTAATGAAGACGAACATCTGATTCAGCTCTATCGTCTAGATATGGGCACCGGACAATTTGTGATCAGCAAGGACGCTTCCTCGCCTATTTATGTCGGAGGACGTCATTGGGGAGCCCTTCGGATAGCCTATCGTGCCTAACGATCCTCTCTGGGGTTGCTTGAGTTTTTGTAATTGAGGCGCCCAAGGTAGCACTATGGATGTTGGGTCCAACGCAGCATCTCGTGATAGTGCCCACTGGGGCTTTTAAATAGGTCTCATGAGCTTTGGGGGATTTCAGCTAGGATCTCTGTTATCCACTTTTAGCCGATCTGTCGCCATTAAGTGGGTTATAAAAACTATTTGTGGCCCTTTTGGCCCGACCTCCGAGGAAAATTGCACGTGAATAGCCCTGAATCAAAAGTCACCAATGCTTCACTGTTCGATCGAGCATGTGAGCTAATACCCGGCGGTGTAAATTCGCCCGTCAGAGCCTTTCGTTCGGTAGGCGGAGGAACGCCATATTTTGTTGAATCGGGCAAGGGTGCGTTTGTCGTTGACGTCGAAGGCAGAAAGTATCTTGATTACGTACAATCCTACGGAGCGTCGATTCATGGCCATGCCCACGACGACGTTGTGGAAGCCATCATCTCGGCGGCCAGGAAAGGGTCTACCTTTGGAGCACCAACGCCTAACGAGGTTGTACTTGCCCAATTGCTAATAGATCGGGTGCCCGGTTGTGAGATGATTCGCCTTTGTTCTAGCGGCACCGAGGCTACGATGTCTGCCCTCAGAGTCGCAAGAGGTTTTACGGGGCGAAATAAGATAGTGAAATTCGATGGGTGTTATCACGGCCATTCCGATGGTTTGTTGGCTGGAGCAGGTAGCGGTTTGGCCTCTCTTTCGCTTCCAGATAGTGCGGGTGTCTCACCTAGTTCTATTGCTGACACAATGGTCTTTGAATATAACACTGTTCCCACCTTGGACGAGTCGGTCGCGGCTGTCATTGTGGAGCCCGTTGCGGCCAATATGAACCTTGTGCTCCCGGTTGCTGGTTTTCTAGAAGGACTGCGCGCCGAATGTGATCGTGTTGGAGCATTACTGATTTTCGATGAGGTAATTACTGGATTTAGAGTGGGCTTTGGCGGCGCGTCTAAGCATTTTGGTGTTACCCCGGATCTTTGGTGCTTTGGTAAAGTCATCGGAGGGGGATTGCCGATTGGCGCTTTTGGTGGTCGAGGCGAAGTAATGTCTAAGTTGGCGCCAATTGGTCCGGTCTATCAGGCCGGCACCTTGTCGGGCAATCCGGTTGCCACCGCCGCAGGCATTGCTGCTTTGAGCCTCTTGGACGAATCAAGTTATCTTATGCTAGCGGGCCGTTCTAAGGCTCTTGGTGAAGGGCTATCTAAGGTTTTTTCCGATGTCGGCGTAAACGTTGTGGTTTCGGTATTTGAGTCTTTGCTCGGATTATTCTTTTTAGATACTGCTCCAAGGAACTATTCAGAGTCCAAGGTGAGCGGAGACAGCGGTCTCTACAGTATCTTTTTTCGAGAAATGCTTCGCCGTGGTGTCGCCTTTGCTCCTGGCGCCTATGAGGTTATCTTTCCTTCTTTGGCACATAGTTGGGACGACATCGAATGGACGGTTGACATTGCGAGTGCTGCGGCTGGAGAAGTGGCAAAGCATATAGAGAAAAGATCGAAATCTTAGCCCATCTTTCCAAAAATCAAACCATTCTCCCAGCTAGTTGAGTATGTGGTCTTACGTTGGGACACTACAAATGCGTCGCAATGGTCTTTATCCGTTTAAGGGGATCACTAACTCCTAAGAGACGGTAGATCTCTTTGTGAACCGGCTCAGAAACACCACTAGTGCGGATGTGATAGACGACGCCTTTATCTGATGTAAGAACTATGGTGGCTCGGCGGTGACTGTTGAGTTGCTCTTTGATGGTTGACCATCTTCTCTTATCGTTATTTTGCCTCAAGGTCAGCTCAATAGCACTAAGGAGGTGATAGGCAAGTACTGAGATGAAGAGGTGAGCAGCAGTTCGGCTAGCTAGTTGATGATAGACCGGTCGAAGTCCAAGATCACTCTTGAGGGATCTAAAGGCATCTTCTACTTTAGTGAGAGTCGTATAGATATTCCAGATCTCACCTGCATCTAGCTCGCTATGGCTGGTGTCTATGACGTAGGCTCCTTGGAGATTATCATCTTTGGCTTTTGTGGGTTTTTCTGTAATAGTGAGATTGATTACTTTGTCAAAGCGTCTCTTTTTGATGATCTTGCCATGGTCTTGATGATATTCAAGGGATATCTCGTATTTGGAAGCAATACTTGGGTACTTGGCCTTGATGCGTCCGATACGCTCTGAGACAACTGTGGTCTTAGATATAGAACCCTTTGTGATTGAGGTATTCAACGAAGTGATATCTACTAAGAATCTCTCGTTAGCTTGACTAGAGATCGCTGATTCCTTCTTGGATCTCCCCAAAGAACGACACAACACCACGGTTGTGGTGTTGTTGTTGGTGGAAGAGGTGGAGATGGAGATGGAGGAGGAGATGGAGGAGGAGATGGAGGAGGAGATGGAGGTGGCGTTAGTATCAGTGTCGGTGCTGTCGCTGATATTGTTGCCGGTATTCTTGCCGGTGGCACCATTACGGATATAGTCGTCAGTGTCGGTGCTACTGTCGCTCTTGATGATTTTGGTGTCGTTGCTGCTGTCGCTGTTGCTGATACTGTTGCTAGTGTTGCCGGAGGTGGTGTAACTGTTATTGTCGTCAGTGCCGGTGTCTTCTTCTAGCGTTTGCACTTGTCCTTGCACTTGCACTTGCGTTCTCACTCGCCCTTGTGGCTTTTGTGGTTCCACTTGGAGCTTTTTCACCATCACAGGGGATCCTTGGGCATCGTAGATCTCGGTGAAGCCTTCCATCTCCATGAAATGGCTTCGATAGAGGCTCTTTTTGTTAGCTCTCTCAATTACTACGTAGTTGAGATTGCGCTTAATGAGAAGTTCTAGGTTTGCCTTGGTAGCAATTCCCCTATCCATCACAATGGTAGGAACAACATCCCCAAAGAGAGATCCATCCGATAGAGACTCCAAGGCATCAAGTACGCTAATGAGAGTTCTAGGCTCAGAGGTATTGCCCTCATGTATCTCTGAGTAGATGGGTAGTCCCCGGTGATCAACAAGTAGTGCCAGAGAAACTAATGTGCAATCAAAACGCTTCTCTTTGGAATGTCCATGTTTAGCTAGGGAGTTCCCCTTAGTAGAACCTTCGAAGTAGGTGTTGGTTAGATCAAAGAGAAAGAGCCTGGTATTCGTCCTAAAGAGATCAGAGCTAGCTCTATAGAGTGCTGGCTCTATGACGCCTTTAGCGTCATAGAGCTTATCTGCAATTGCATAGACCTTATCCTTGTGAAACTTAGAGAGATCGATACCACATATCTCAGGTAATGAAGAGTTGGAGTTGATATAAGAATAGGTCTTTCGATCAGATCCAGGATGAATAAGACGAGCTATTATCGTTGCCTTGGCAATACCAAGGGATTCACCCGATAGACCTGCACTCTCTAGGATCTTATCGAAGCTAAGAGCTTCATAGAACGAGTTTCCTATGAGTTCTGGACCGATACTTCTACTATTGATAGTCTTAGCACTAGAGAGATCCACCATCTCAAGGTCAGCCTCAGTAGCTCTTGTTTCTTTAGCGGCTGCAACTTCGGAACGAATTGCATACTTAGTGATTGCCAGATCTGCGTATCTGGCAATAATAGGATCTGATTCAAAGAGTGAGGTTACTCCAGAGAGTCCCAGGTAATAGCATTGGCAATTGCATTGGCCAGAGCTGGCCACAATGACTTATCCAGGTCCAGTTCGGTCAAGGTCATTACTATACGTTGACGGGGACCTTTTTCACAGCGGTAGGACTCAACGAGTTGGTACTTACTGTAGCTAACGCCGGTCTTTTTATTAACTGTTGGAGTTTCACGGATAAACACAACAAGACAATAGCACCATGTCAGAGCTAATGCAAGTCATAATCAACACTACTCAAAAATTAGGACACTACATTCGCGACCCAAAAAGACCTAATACCCATCTACCAGGGCATCTATAAATCGCCCAAGTCGAAAATCGCCCAAAATCCCCTCAAAAGGGACCAATTAGGGCGATTTTTCGGGAAATCTGCGAAAGATGGGTTAGAGTCAATCGCACTTTGTAACTATGAGTAGCCTAGAAAAGATGCGATTACCTAGAAAGAGCGACAAGTCATAAAAGCGATAGACCCCAAGGAACCCAAGATAGTGGACGATTATCGAAGTGTCTCATTCGATAATCGTCCGAGGCCTAGGCGTTAGTTATCTGTTTTTACGGAAGGTCGCTTTGGTATCTGAATTAATTTCATGAATTTGGCGCGGTTTTTGGATACTGGCCTCCAGATGAGATCTTTGGTCTTGACTGCGCCAAGGCCAAGCTGATAGAGCGCCTCCGGAGTTCCGATGTGGTTTGGTCGCATAAGGTTTGCCATAATTCGTACGATAGGGGTCATGACGCTCTTAGAGTTCATTCCAAGACCAACGCTAGCTCGCATAATGGTTGGGTGTCCTATTAGGCCTACGAAAGCTCTGGCGACCCTGTAGTAATTCCCATATATTGATTCAAGGCTACGTTCGTAACGCGATAAAATGGAAGGATCATCTAAAGATAATGCATCAAATATCACTCCGGCCGCCAGACGTCCAGTCTCATAGCCGTATGCTATTCCTTCACCATTCATGGGGTTAATTGTTCCGCTTGCATCTCCTATTAAGATGAAGTTTGAGCCAACTCGTGGACTAACCGATAGCCCCATCGGAAGTTTTCCGCCCGTGCCGACATAGATCGGATCATCAAGGGAAAGGCCCCATCTTTTGGGTGCGTTTTCGACGAAGGCTTCCATAACTTTGGTGGTGTTGACATCTTTCCACTTGCCTAAAGTGGAAAGGAGGCCGATTCCTACATTTACTCTTCCATCTCCAAGTGGGAAGATCCATCCGTATCCGGGGAGTATCTCCCCTTCTTTTGTTCTTATGTCGAGGTGGGATTCGATGAATGGATCACCCGAGAGTGGCGATGAGAAGTATCCCCGTAACGCTAAGCCCATAGGGAGCGATCTATCTCTTTTTGCCCCGAGTAACCTCCCTATTCGTGAGTTGGATCCATCTCCAACAAGTAGATATTTAGGGTGAAATGAAACTGTAGTGGATGAGGCTTTGTCGTATGCCTCGACAGCTGTTACCTTACCATTTGGATCTCTTTCAATCGATACGGCTTCATGACCTTGGAGAATTGTTGCTCCAGCATTTTCCGCATTCTTCGCAACTGCTTCGTCCAGTCGAAAGCGAGTCACAACATATCCATATGATGGAAGGTCTGGATGATCTGGCCATGAGAGTTCCATCTCTTTTTTTAGCGCTACAGCTCGCAGACCGTCATAGCGATGGGTGGTTTCAAGAAAGTCCCCCATTCCCATTGCTTCGAGCTGAAAGACAGAACGTGGAGTAAGGCCGTCTCCGCAAGTCTTTTCTCTTGGAAACGTCTTCTTCTCTAGGACTACTACAGAGACCCCGTATTTAGAGAGCCAATAAGCAGCACTTGCCCCGCTAGGGCCTGCTCCAATTATCAAAACATCACATTGGTTGTTCAACTCAGTCATCGCCTATAGCCTAGGGCTCTATTGAAGTTAACTCAAAGGTGCAGTAAAGAGCAGTCGTAAACTTTTGATATTCACATGCTTGCTCGCATGGTCTACCGATGACCATCGGTTTATAGACCGCGCGCGAAGACAACCATAGCTGATCGTTAGTTGTCCCCTTGGCGTGCCTTAGTTTTGTTTGCTCGAAGTGGTCAGGGATTTTGGATTAACTTTGTAGATTTCGTGTGTTAATTCTTGGTCAGAGGTGTTTGTGGACGGTTGATATTCGCCGTTTTATCTTCTACTACAATGACTAGATCTTGGAATAAACCAGTGCTAGATCTGCCGGCATAAGATTACTTGGTGAATTATTCAACGCATTTCGTTATGGTTTCTGGCTTGTGACATCGGGTATTTAAGATATTTATTCCCCACAAATTAATGAAGTGATAAAGCGTTATTTGAACCTTTTCATAAATTCCTCTAATAAAGGCGCAGACTATAAAGAATTATGAAGGTGTGGAGATCGAGAGCTCTGCTCGTTCTTTTAAAAGCAAAAATTGGATTGTCGTATGAAATATTTCAAGGGAACACATCTCTTTTCCTTGCTCTAAAAAATATTTCGACCATGGGCAACTATTTAGATTTCAAAGATTTATTTGTATCCGTCGCGCTCGGCCTAGGATGAACGTGTGATTAGATTTGTACAATCCTGGTGGTCAATCAAGGACTTTATAGCCCAATTTGGATAGCCTAATTTTGATAGCCCAATTTGGCACAGATCGCCATCAAGTTCGAAGCTCTACTAATTGGCGGCATAAAATTGTTGATTGGCTACCTGCCATTTAGGTACCGAATGATATTATGGGTGGGATTTTTGTGATCTCAAGGAAATCTCGTTTTTTTGATCGAGGATTTCAGATCCCACTAACGCTCGCAGTGCGTCTGTGTATTGATTTGCTGAGTAACCTATCTGGTTTTGGGTCCTGGCAATTGCCCCATTATCACCAGAGAAGTAGATTAATAATTATCCTCTTCAGGTTAATTTATGCAGATTAATAATTAACTCACATCAGTAGGTTTGTCGGAACAGGTTGCTGTATATCGATCTGAAGACTCGTTTTCTTAAAAGGTTGATAAATATTGCTATTGCTTCAGCGAGATAATGTGATAAATCGCGGGTGCTAACTTAATTATCACTTCAATGATCAATCGCAAATTAGATTAATGGCATTGCGGGCATCAGGAATGGATCCCGGTAGAAGCCTGGATGTCAACTCAGGAATTTTGGCCCTATCAATCCTTTGGTATTTTATACAATTTCATATGCGAAACCTTGATTAAATGGGCTTTCGAATGACTTAGATTTAATCGGTTGTTTTCGAGCTGTAATGTATTTTTGGAAGTCTTTCTGGCTTCAAGAGCACCGAATGGATGCATCGCCTAAATTGCATCGTTCTTACTTTGGTTTTTGAGTTCTCTTCCTTTTGGAATCGACCCAGGAATCGACCCAGGAATCGGCGAGTTAACTTTTAGGTGATTTTGGTCACATTTATTCGTCGGTCATGTTTCAGGTTGATTAATTTTGATCGAACAATGCGATTGTGAACAGGGCAGACGATGCTGTCTTTGGTCGTCAAAGAGGCGAAGACGGTACCTATGACTCTTTGGTCGAGGGCTTAAATTCAGAGACTGTTTTGTGTGACGTTCGAGCCAAGTTGCCTGATGGGATTCAGCTTACGAAGTTGAATAGTGTAAATTGATGTGTGATGCTGATGCATTGTTGTCATTATATAAAAGGCGAAAGTCCTTATGAACAAAGTATGTTGTGACCCGTTTGGGATTCTTACTAACCTAGGTGCTAGACATTAACGGGACGCGGAGTCGATTGATTTTTGCGTGTCAGATGTTGCCTTAGTTTTCCGTAAGAGTGAACGCTTTGTTCCAAGGTCGGACTAGTAGGCTAAATTCTGATTTTGTTAAGAGGTGATGTTTTAGCTATGGCACCTTATTTGCCAATAGTTATCATGCTGGGGTTGGGAATGCTTTTCGCTGCAGGGTCTTTCATAGGCTCTGGTTTGTTGGCTCCAAAGAAGCCAACAAATGCGAAATCTGCTCCTTATGAGTGTGGAATCGTACCACAGAGAGAACCCGTAGCACGTTTTCCAGTTCGGTTTTACCTCATAGCTATGATATTTATTATCTTTGATATAGAGATAATTTTCTTATACCCGTTTGCGGTTGTCTTCCATCAGTTGGGCTCGTTTGGCCTCTCAGAGATGGTTGTCTTCGCGGTAGTGGTCTTTGTTTCTTTCGTCTATTTGATTTCAAATGGAGCGCTTGACTGGGGTCCAGTAAAGCGTTATGGAATTCAAGAACCTTATCCGCAGCGTACGACAACATCGACGATTCGTCGAGTTGCATCTGGCGAAGAAGCCGCTTGATAACTCAATAGCGCACACGGAGGCTTATAGTCTCCGTGTGCATTTTTTTGGCGATCTAAATCGCCACATACCCTTGGGTAATCCAATTTGGAGGTTTTTTGTGGGTTTAGAGGACTTGAGTCATAATTTCCTGACCGGGAATATTGAAAACTTAGTCAAATGGGCGCGTCGTAATAGCGTTTGGCCGGCCACTTTTGGTTTGGCTTGCTGCGCAATTGAGATGATGTCTGCTGGCGCTGGAGATTATGATCTTGCCCGTTTCGGGATGGAGGTCTTTCGGGCTTCCCCACGGCAGGCTGATTTGATGATCGTAGCCGGGCGTGTCTCTCAAAAGATGGCGCCGGTTCTGAGGCAGGTCTACGATCAGATGATGGAGCCTAAGTGGGTCATATCCATGGGTGTCTGTGCCTCAACTGGCGGAATGTTTAATAACTACGCCATCGTACAAGGGGTAGACCAAATCGTTCCAGTCGACGTCTATGCGCCTGGGTGTCCACCTGGCCCCGAGACGTTAATGCATGCAATATTGACCTTGCATGAGAAGATTCGAACTGGCGAGATTACTCGTCGTAAGGGTGAGGGAGCAGGGATAGTAGTTGAGGAGCGTCCGAGGATCTCTCCGATTGCACCTGCAAGTGCCTCCCCAAAGAGCGCTTCGGTAAAAGTGGTGAATAAGTAGATGATGGATGAAGTTGTTAAAGATTCTTCGGGCGTATATTTTCCAAGGCCCGATCAGTATCTAGCGCTCATAGAGGATTTGAAGGATCACACCTATGAATTCCTTTCGGATCTATGCGGTGTGGATTACCTTGGCGATTCCACCAGGGTGCTTCCAGATGGAGTGCTCGGTGAGCGTTTTGAGGTTGTAGTGGTGCTGACTTCTCTGGTAGAACGCAAGCGGGTTAGGGTACGCGTTCAAGTTCAAGAGGCAAACCCGATCGTAGGTTCGCTCTTTGACCTTTATGTGGGATGTGAGGCCATGGAGCGCGAGGTCTATGACCTTTTCGGAATAGTTTTCGAGGGTCATCCTGACCTTAGCCGAATCTTGCTTCCAGAAGAGTGGGAGGGCCATCCATTGCGCAAGGACTATTCGATTGGAAGAGTCCCTGTCCAGTTTAAAGCTTCTCAGGCAATCAGATAGGGGTGAATTGACGATGGTGAAGCAAGTATCAAGCGGATCTCCAAATAAGGCTTCGAATCCTTCTAAAGATTTACTCTCTAAGGAGGTTGAGATAGAAGCTCTAGCGGCTGAGACCTCTGAGGGTTCTCAGGAGATGTTCGAACGCTCTGACACAGATATGGTGGAGTTCCGACGAGAGTCCGGCTCGGTATTGCGAATTGCAGAGGGTGCTATCCTTGACTCGAGCGATATTGATGTAGAGGTTTCAGAAGACGAAACCATGATTATAAACATGGGCCCCCAACACCCCTCAACCCATGGTGTTTTGAGGTTGATGATGGAGCTCAAAGGCGAGATGGTTCTTCGAACTAAGCCAGTTATCGGTTACCTTCACACTGGAATGGAAAAGACTGCAGAAGGTCTTAGCTATATTCAGGGTTCGACCAACGTAACTCGAATGGATTATCTCGCTCCACTCCATAACGAACTGGTCTTTTCCTTGGCGACCGAGTCGTTACTTGGAATTGATATGCCACCTCGTGCAACCTGGATTCGGATGTTGATGTCGGAGCTAAACCGTCTTTCGTCGCATCTTATGTGGATGGCGACGAATGGAATGGACCTTGGTTCGACTTCGATGATGATCTATGGCTTTAGAGAGCGAGAGATGGTGCTTTCTTTCTTTGAGAAAACTACCGGTCTTCGAATGAACCATAATTACATTCGTCCTGGTGGCGTCGCCGCGGACCTTCCCGATGGATGGTACGACGACGTTTTGGCAATTTGTCAAACGATTCCGGGTCGACTCGATGAATACGATGAGATGCTTACAGGTCAGCCGATCTTTCGCGAGCGAACTGAAGGGGTTGGAATCATAACCCAAGCCCAAGCGATCGCCCTTTCGGCTTCTGGTCCATTGCTTCGATCGACAGGCGTAGCGTGGGATCTTCGTAAGGACATTCCCTATTTGGCTTATGATGAAGTTGATTTTGACGTGATCGTGGGAAGCGTGGGGGACACCTTTGATCGTTTTGCAGTTCGCCTTGCCGAGTTGCGAGAGTCGGTGCGCATAATAGCCCAGATCATTGAAAAGATGCCCGAGGGTCCATATCGCACTTTGGATAAGAAAGTTACCCCTCCGCCGCGAAAGCGCATCGATGAATCGATGGAGGCACTTATTCACCACTTTAAGCTTTTCACAGAGGGCATTCATGTGCCACCTGGGGAGAGCTATGTTGCTGTGGAGTCACCACGCGGTGAGTTGGGTTGTTACATGGTCGCGGATGGTTCAGCTAAGCCGTTCCGTATGCATATTCGAGGGCCGTCCTTTGTGAATCTGCAGTCGCTTCCAACGATGATGGCTGGAAGTTTGATAGCGGACGCGGTTGCAATTATTTCCTCGATTGACCCAGTTATGGGAGAGGTGGATCGTTAAATGAGTGGTTTTTCGCAAATAATGCGAAGGCGTGCGGAGTCTCTCGTGGAACTTTACCCCGAGCGACGTTCGGCCTTGATTCCTCTTTGTCATCTAGCACAAGAAGAGGCTGGATACCTCAGTGAGGATATGATGCGAGATATTGCAGATCTCGTAGGCGTGACGCCCGCTGAAGTCTATGGAACGGCAAGTTTTTATGACATGCTCCACACTGAGCCAGTCGGCAAATATCTAGTCGGCGTATGCACCAATATTGCGTGTCTCTTGCAGGGCGGTGGCGAATTGCTCGAACACGCCGAGGAGAAGTTGGGCGTTTCGCCTGGTGGAACTACCCATGACGGAGTTTTTACCCTTGAAGAGGTTGAGTGCGTTGCCCATTGCGACAAAGCGCCTGCTGTCCAAGTCAACTATCGTTTTTTTGGGCCTCTGACGGATGAGACCTTTGATGAGTTGATCGATGACCTCAGCGTTGGAAAGTACGAGGGTGAAGTTCCTAGCCATGGAACACTCATTCGAGTCCATCGCGAGGTTGGGATTGAGGTTCCAATGGAGGAGATTGTCGCTCAGCGCCGAGAGTCGGACGCCGCTATTGCCAGTCGTAAGGCAGCACTTGAAGCTGCGAAGGAGTCTAAGTGACAACTGTTAGTGAACACGTCCCCAAGATTGTGACTTCGCGCATCGGGTTGGATCAATCGTATTCGATTGATACCTATCTAGCAACTGGAGGTTATGTCGCCTTAAGAAAGGCGCTTACCACCATGACACCTGAGGCCGTGGCCAGCGAGGTTATGACTTCAAACTTATTAGGTCGAGGTGGAGCTGGTTTTGAAGTTGGACGCAAATGGTCCATGCTAAAGAACTCGCCCGTTCGATATTTGGTAGTCAACGGCGACGAATCTGAGCCTGCAACTTTCAAGGATCACATGCTTATTGAAGGCGATCCCCATCAAATAGTCGAAGGTACCATAATTACAGCCTATGCAGTAGGTGCTTCGCGAGCTTTTATCTTCATACGAGGTGAGTTCGCGTTAGGACTAGAAAGAGTTCAAGCTGCAATAAACGAAGCCTATCGCTATGGTGCTTTAGGGCAAAATATCTTCGGGAGCGGTTTTTCACTTGACTTGGTGCTACACCCCGGAGCCGGAGCTTATATTTGCGGAGAAGAGACTTCTCTGATCGAATCTTTAGAGGGTAAGCGCGGATATCCTCGAATCAAACCTCCATTTTTCCCCGCGGTAATTGGACTTTACGGTGCACCTACGATTGTAAACAACGTAGAGTCGATGTCCAATATTCCATGGATTGTAAATAACGGCGGTGCCGCTTTCGCCTCTCTGGGAGTAGGGCGTTCGACAGGTACTCGAATCTTTGCATTGGCCGGTCACGTCAATCGACCTGGTAATTACGAGGTCGAGATGGCGAAGATGACCTTTAGAGATTTGGTCGATTCGCCACAATACGGCGGTGGCATGAGGCTTGGCAGATCAGTCAAAGCCTTCATACCAGGTGGCGTTTCGGCACCATGGTTTGGACCTGAGGGTTTGGATATTCCCTTGAGCCAAGATGACGTTGCCAAAGCTGGATCGATGCTTGGTTCAGGGTCGATAGTCATGATGGACGACCACACCTGCATGGTCAGGGCTGCGTGGCGTATCACTAAATTTTTCAATCGAGAGTCATGTGGCCAATGTACGCCGTGTCGCGAAGGAAGCGGTTGGATTGAGAAGATGATGCGACGCATTGAAAACGGTGGAGGACGCGAGGCCGATCTAGATTTGCTTTTGGATGCCTGCGACAATATCGCGCCGGGTCTTTCGTGGCCTCCGGCCCAAACGACGATATGTGTTCTAGGACCATCGATTCCTTCGTCAGTAGTTGCTGCGATAAAGATGTTTCGCGACGAATTTTTAATTCACATCAAAGAGGGTGGTTGTCCGTATGAGTAATACCGAATCGAATCCGGATTCACTAAAGATTGTCGTTGACGGAGTAGAGATTGACGCTAAGCCAGGTGAACTTATAATTTCGGCTGCCGAGCGCAACGGTGTCTTCATACCTCGTTTTTGCTATCATCCGAGAATGTCTTCGGTTGGCGTCTGTCGAATGTGTCTGGTGGATGTAAAGGGGCCACGTGGTTTTAGCTTGGCACCTTCTTGTTATCTGACGGTGGCTCCCGGAATGGAAGTCATCACCAACTCCGATAAGGTAAAAAAGGCACAGGATGGCGTTCTTGAGTTTCTTTTAGTAAACCATCCGCTTGACTGTCCAGTTTGCGACAAGGGAGGCGAGTGCCCACTTCAGGACCAGACTTTAGCCTATGGCCCGGGCGAATCCCGCTTTGTTGAAGAAAAGCGTCACTTCGAGAAGCCAATTGCCCTCTCTGAGATCGTCTATCTTGATCGGGAGCGATGCATCCAATGTGACCGATGCGTTCGATTTGCCAGTGAAATTGCCTTTGACCCCTTGATTGAGTTCATCGGAAGAGGTGATCATACCGAGGTAAATACCTTCCCTGACAGCCCCTTTGCTTCATACTTCTCAGGTAATACGGTTCAGATATGTCCCGTTGGCGCTTTGACAGCGAAGCCATATCGATTCAAAGCACGCCCTTGGGACTTAGAGCAGAGTGAAAGCACCTGTACTACTTGCTCTGTAGGTTGTCGAATTGCGATTCAGACCTCTCGTAGTGAAGTGACTCGCTATCTAGGAATCGATTCCGACGCAGTAAATCACTCTTGGTTGTGTGATCGGGGACGTTTTGGCTACGAAGCCACTAACTCTTCCGAACGGCTTTCAGAGCCATATGTTCGATATCGCTCAGATCTTGCAGCGGTTTCATGGCGGGATGCGATTGGTAAGGTCGGAAGTATCCTTCGAGGAGCGATCTCCCAGGATCCAGCAAATGTCGCCTTTATAGGTGGCTCGAGCCTTACCAATGAGGGAATCTATTCCTTTGTTCGACTTGCCAAGTCGGGACTTTCTGTGGAGAATTTCGATGCCAGAGTTATGCCAAGTCGCTCAGCGGACGTTCTATTTTCGCTTCCGCGAGTGTCATTGAACGAAGCCATGGCTTCGTCGATCGTAGTTGTCATAGGGGCCGATCCTCGCGAAGAGATGCCAGTCCTCTTTCTGAGAATGGGCGAGGCATCTAAGACCAAGACTGAGATCTATGAGCTTTCTAGGGTCGAGACATCGATTTCAACTTTTTCCAAGCATATTGGGGTCTCTCAGATCGACCTTTTGCGCCAACTGCGCGAAGGTAACTTCGGCACTAACACATCTTTAGAGTCTTTGTTTGATCGACTTGCAACTGTGGATAAAGTTACCTTTGTCATAGGGGACGAAACCATTGCGAATGCTTCGGTGATCACGGACGAACTCGCCCTGGCGTTGCACGAGAAGGTCCCAAATGCGGGTTTTCTCTTTATGATGTCGGATGCGAATATTTTTGGTGCCTATGACCTAGGAGCGATTCCTGGATATGGTCCAGGTAGGGTAGCCCTAGGCACAAATGGCGATAGCAATATTGGAATCGATACATATTCGATATTGCGACGTGCTTGTGACCAAGATATGGTCCTTGTTATCTTGGCTGAGGATCTAATCACCAAGATGGCCGATACGGCTTTAGTCGAAGCTGCACTTTCGCGATCTACGGTGATAGTGATCGATAGCTATTTGACTGCTACGGGTAAATACGCCGATGCTATCTTGCCACTGGTGGCTCCGGGAGAGACCGCTGGAACTCATACAAACTTTGAGGGACGTGTTTCGCGTTTAGGTAAGGCTGTGGTACCGATGGGCCAAGCTAAGACCGACGTGGTGATTGCAGCTGAGATTGCTCGCGAGATGATGATCGAAGCCACAAGCCATGACCATGAAGATATTTTCAATGAGATGGTGGCCACCTGCGCACTATATAGCGGCCTCTCCTATAGCGAACTTGGTTCTGAGCGGTCTCCGGACGGGGTGATTGTCCCGCTGCCGAGAACGAAGGTTGCGATTGGTCGCCGTCGTTCTTTGGATCCGATCGCCACTCCTGGTCTGGTGTCTAGTGGTCGCCAAGGTCCTCCAGCAAATATCGATGAAGCTGTCGATAATGGACCATCTGACTACGTGGGAAGATTTACTCAGGCGAGCTTTGCAAGGCAGTCAGATAAAGTTGACCTTGTTGACCATCAACAACATGGCGAGTACCTCCTAGTGTTGACGCGTCCACTCTATTATCCGACCCCCGATCTTGTGGTGTCTCCTGTGATGAAGGCTTTGATACCATCCTCGCAAGTTCGAGTTCCTTCTATCCTGGCGGATAGTCTTGGACTCATTGACGGCCAGGAGGTTGAACTTAGCAACGGAGAGATGGGCATCCTTAGGGTTCCTGCTCTGATTGATAAGACGCTTCCTGATGACATAGTGGTCGGTACGTTGGGGTCGGGAGTCAACTTGTTGTCCATCGTGGATTCGTCTAAAGAAGTAAATTATGTGAAGGTAGGGATAAACTGATGGGTCAAGACCCGCTTTTTCTCGGCCATATCTCACTAGGGGTTGTCCTGATCGTCGTTGTAAAGGTCCTCGTGGCTTTTGTAGCGCTTTTGGTCTCAGTTCTTTTGATGATTTGGTTCGAGCGTAAGATAATCTCGGATATGCAGAACCGAATTGGACCTAATCGAGCAGGCCCCTATGGTATTCTTCAGACACTTGCCGATGGAATCAAGCTCTTTTTCAAGGAAGATTTGATACCAGAAAAGAGTGATCGATTCGCCTTCAAATTGGCTCCATATTTGACGGTTATCCCGGCATTTTTGATCTTTACGATCGTACCAATTGGCGGCACAGTCCATATCTTTGGTCACGTAGTGGAGTTGCAAGTCGCGGATCCCCCGATTGGAATTCTCTTTTTGCTTGCGATGTCATCGGTCGCGGTCTACGGTACAATGCTGGCTGGTTGGTCTTCTGGCTCTAAATACCCGTTGCTTGGCTCTGTTAGAGCTTCAGCACAGATGGTCTCCTACGAGGCCGCGATGGGACTTTCGGTCGCAGCTGTTGTATTGATAACTGGTTCCTTGGGTACTCGGGACATAGTCAACTCTCAGATGGGATCGTTCTTTGGGATCTTCCCCAAGTGGAATATTATTCGCCTTGGTATCGTACCCTTTGTTATCTTTGTGATCGCGATCACCGCCGAGTTGAATCGTCCTCCATTTGACCTAACCGAAGCAGAACAAGAGTTGGTCGGTGGATTCCATACCGAGTATTCTTCGATTCGGTTTGCCCTCTTTTTCTTGGCTGAGTTCATGAATACGATTTCGATGTCAGCTGTCATCGTGACCTTGTTCCTCGGTGGTCCAGATGGCCCCAACCTCGGTGGGCCTGCATGGATTTGGCCGATTCTCTGGTTCTTGATCAAGACTGGTGCATTTCTTTTCTTTTACGTATGGGTAAGAGCGGCTCTACCGCGATTGAGATACGATCAGCTGATGGATTTGGGTTGGAAGATACTTATCCCAATCTCGCTGGCTTGGCTTCTGTTGGTTGGAGCTATGCAAGTATCTAAGGTCTATGGTTTTGTCCTTTTCGTAGTCTTTTTGATAGGTGGATCGGTGCTCTATCGAGCTGTATCGATCGGACGCGACAACGATTCAGACGTTGAGACGATTGCTACATTTACACGGATTAAGTTCAACGATGAAACCTCCATCGAAGGCTCAAATGAGGGAGATAACTGATGGGCGTATTTGATGGCTTCAAGGGCTTCAAAGTCACGCTGAAGCAAATGGCCGAGCCTCGCATTACTGGCCAATATCCAAGGGATAAAAGGCCAAAGCCACCGCGGTTTCATGGACGTCACGTCCTGAATCGCTACGAAGATGGCATGGAAAAGTGTATCGGTTGTGAGCTTTGTGCCGGGGTTTGCCCCGTAGGTTGCATCTATGTAAGAGGTAAGGATAATCCTATCGATGATCCAGTCTCACCTGGTGAGCGATATGGATTTGTCTATGAGATTAATTATCTTCGATGTATTCACTGCGACCTTTGTGTAGAGGCCTGTCCGACCGAGGCAATCACCGAGTCGAAGCTCTTTGAGTTTTCCTTTACTTCGCGTCAAGACGCCATTTATACAAAGGATGAATTGGTCGTCGATGACGATGGCAAGCCGATGCAAATGCCCTGGGAGGACTGGCGAGAAGGCGATGACGAGATGACATCTGGTTGGATGCGCGCAACCTCTCCAAGTGGTGATCCGGGCTTCGAAGGTATTGTTCATTGGTCCAATGAACTGGGTTATGGGACGAGAACTCCCGAAGACGGTCAAAAGAGCGATAGAGACGAGAGCGCCGTTAATTCCTTTGCAATTAGGAAGATCAAAGGGGATCGCATCTCCAAAGCTAACGGTGGGAGGGTTAGATAGTGGAGACAAGCCTTATCTTAGCTGCAATCGCTAAGCCGGATTTGATTACATTTATTGCGGCTGCAGCAATTGTTTTGGCTGGCGCTTTTGGCGTTGTGGCATCAAAGAATCCAGTCCATTCGGCTTTGTCATTGGTGATGACGATGTTTGGAATCGCCATTTTGTTTATTGAAGAGAATGCGCAGTTTTTAGCGGCGGTACAGATAATTGTCTATGCCGGTGCAGTCGTTGTTTTGTTCTTGTTTGTCATCATGTTGCTTGGCGTCGATAGAAGAGAGATCTTTTCGCGTGAGAAGCTCCGAGGTCAACTCCCTATGGGTATCGTTGCAGGAGTAATCGCCTTGGGCGAAGTACTCCTTTTGGCTAAGACCACCTGGGCAACGGGGGCTAAAGCATCGACGGGTCCAGTCGGGAATTCCGTGGACAATGTAACAAGAATTGCACGGGCTGTCTTTTCGACCTATCTTCTCCCATTTGAAGCAACCGCAGTTCTGCTCGTCATCGCGGTTCTTGCCGCGGTGTATCTGGCTCGTCGTGTGGTTGTCGAACATAACGAAGAAGAAGAGATCGCAGTTGCGATTCCCGAGCCAGATGATAGCGACTTTGGGGTCTCGATTTCAACGGCCGACTATAGCGAGGATTTTGAGAATGAATCTGATGAAGAGGTGATCGATCTATGAGTATTCCAGGAAGTTGGTTCTTAACACTGGCTGCGGTGCTCTTTAGTGTTGGCGTCGTTGGCGTTTTGGTTAGACGTAATGTAATCGTGATGTTTATGTGCGTCGAGATGATGCTAAATGCAGTGAATTTGACCTTTGTTACCTTTGCACGAATGTTGGGCGATATAGGCGGTCAGGTACTTGTCTTTTTCGTTCTAGTTGTTGCGGCTGCAGAAGTAGTAGTGGGATTGGGAATCATCGTTTCAATCTTTAGGCGACGCGTAGGCGCTACCGCCGATGACTTACATCTTTTGAGGGGCTAGCGTGGAAGGTTTAATTTTTCTCATACCGGCTATGCCGTTAGCTGGTTTCTTTATCAACCTATTTTTTGGGAGATTTCTTCCAAAGCGGGTTGTAGGTTGGCTGGCAACAGCTCTGGTCGGTGTCTCATTTGTAATTGCACTGACTGAATACTTTCACCTGCTTTCTCTGACTTCAGCTGCTAGGGCGTTGGCACCTAACCTCTTTACATGGTTTGCAGTGGGTCATTTGAGCATTCACTTCGGGGCTTATTTGGATCCGTTGTCGAGCGTGATGATATTGTTCGTGACCGGTGTAGCGACCTTGATACATGCTTATTCCATTGGCTATATGGATCATGATCCTCGATTTAGAACGTTCTTTGTCTATTTGAACCTCTTTGTCTTCTCAATGTTGGTCTTGGTTCTTGCCAATAACTTTGTCGTAGCCTTCCTTGGTTGGGAGGGTGTTGGCGCCTGTTCGTATTGGTTGATCTCATTTTGGTTCGACCGAGATAGTGCAGCTTCAGCTGGCAAGAAGGCCTTTATTATCAACCGAATTGGTGACTTTGGCTACATGCTTGGAATGTTCTTGCTCTTTGAGGTTGCAAAGTCGCTCAATTATACTTCGGTATTTGGCAATATTGCCTCGAGCGCAGCACATGGTGGTCATCCCTTCATAAGCGGCCCCCAAGCTACTGCGATTGCCTTGCTGCTCTTTGTCGGTGCGGCTGGTAAATCCGCTCAGATTCCACTCTTTGTATGGCTAGTGGATGCCATGGAGGGTCCAACTCCAGTTTCAGCTTTGATTCATGCCGCCACAATGGTTACCGCAGGCGTCTATTTGATGGCTAGAGTCGCTCCGATCATTCACCTCTCATCGAACGCTGGCACCGTGATTGCGATAGTTGGCGCTGCGACTGCCTTTGTCGCTGCGACCGCTGCGACCGCCCAGAATGATATCAAGAAGGTTCTTGCTTATTCAACGGTTTCACAGCTCGGGTATATGTTTCTTGGAATTGGTTCAGGAGCATATGTTGCTGCGATCTTTTTGATGATAACCCACGCATTCTACAAAGCACTTTTGTTCCTTGGCGCTGGCTCGGTGATTCACTCCTTGGGTGATGAACAAGATATCAAGAAGATGGGAGCGCTCTATAAATTGATGCCAATTACTGGCTTCACCTTTATCATTGCGTGGCTTTCCATTGCAGGTTTGCCGCCTTTTTCGGGATTTTTCTCCAAAGGCGATGTCCTCCTAGCTGCCTATTCAAAGTCTCCAATACTTTGGGCCGTTGGAGCCATAACAGCAATACTTACGGCTTACTACATGGGACGAGAAGTTTATCTGGTCTTCTTTGGTTCACCAAGATATCGCGAAGCGCTCACTAACCATGATGGCCACGGTGCTCATTCAGAGCCCCATGAATCTCCAAAGGTTATGACCGTGCCGCTGATTATCCTGGCAATTGCCTCGATCTTGGCTGGTGTCATGAACCTTGGTATTAGCTCGAGCACAGACTTTCTAACCAACTGGCTATTGCCAGTCTTTGGTAAGGCTCAGGCAAACTTGACCTTTGGTGGTGGTACTAAAGTGATTTTGGAAGTCGGTGACATCGTCTTTGCGCTCCTTGGTATCTTCATAGCAACTAGAGCTTGGTCTAAGACCGCAAGCAACCCATCTCTCGAGGTTGGTTTCTTGAAAAAGGGATGGCAGATCGACCATCTCTTCGACTCAGTCTTCGCTAGAGGATCTAGCGGACTCGCGATCGAATTGAATGAGATAGTTGATAATGAAGTTATCGATGGTGCCGTAAATGGCTCGGGACGTCTAATTGGCGCTCTTGGTGGATCGCTGCGGGGAATTCAAAGTGGTTACGTTCGAAGTTATGCCTTGATCATCAGCTTTGGTGTGGTTTTGATTCTCGGCTTTGTAATTACGAGAGCAGGTCTTTAGGAGATGTTATATGTCGAACCAATGCAAGATGAGATTAATAGTGGCGGTGAAGTTCGTTGAGTAACGTATTGGAAGTCCTTGTTATTTTGCCAGCCATAGGTGCTCTTTTGATTGCGCTCCTTCCCAAAGAGGTCCGAGGAAGACTGGTAGTTCCAATAACAGGAGCTATATCTATTGCCGAGGCAATATTGGCGATCGTTCTCGCCGTCAACTTCAAGGCTGGAGTGGCATCTTATCAATATGTTTCGAGCTACAGTTGGATCTCTTCTTTTGGGATCTCTTGGAAGCTCGGGGTAGATGGGATCTCGATCTTTTTAGTCCTTCTGACGGCCTTGATCTTTCCGATTGCATATATCGGTGCCAAGGAGCGAGCCAACGCGCAGAGCTTCGCAGCCTGGATGCTTCTCCTAGAGGCAGCCTGTATGGGTAGTTTTATGAGCTTGGACCTGTTCGCATTTTTTGTTACCTTTGAATTGACCTTAATACCGACCTATTTCCTGATCGGGTCGTGGGGCTATGAAAAGAGTGGCGCTGCGGCTATCAAGTTCTTTATCTATACCTTCCTAGGCTCTGCACTTTTGCTAGTTGGAATGCTTGCACTCGTCTTTATCCATTCGGCTCAAACTGGCGTTACGACCTTTGACATTGCCGCTTTGGCTAAGACATCACTTTCTAGCGGAACTGAGAAGTGGCTCTTTTTGGCCTTTACCGCGGCATTTGCCGTGAAAGCTCCGATCTTCCCCTTTCACACTTGGTCGCCTGACGCCTATCGGCAAGCGCCTACGTCGGGCGTAATTGTCCTTGCTGCCATTATGGCCAAGCTTGGTACCTATGGTATCTTGCGTTTTGACTTCACGCTCTTTCCGCATGCGGTTGTCTCATTTGGTCCATTGCTGCTTACTTTGGCGGTAATAGGGATCATCTACGGAGGAATCGTGGCCGCTGGCGAGCGTGATATAAAGCGAATGCTCGCCTATTCTTCTTTGAGTCACATGGGCTTTATAATCTTAGGATTCTTTGCCCTGTCGCGCGAGGGCGTAGCTGGCGGCGTGCTTCAGATGATAAATCATGGCATCTATACTGCTGCACTATTTTTATTGGTGGGCTTTCTCTTTGCGGCAACTGGAGCTATCGACATGGATCGCCTTGGTGGGCTTCAATCCAAGGCACCGGTCATGGCAGGTATTTTCACCTTGTTTGTAATGGCATCGATAGGACTGCCTGGACTAAGCGGCTTTGTAGGTGAGTTTTTGATTCTCATTGGTAGCTTTAGCACCCATCGCTGGTGGGCTGTTGTGGCTGCTTTTGGTGTCGTTATCTCGGCCGTCTATATGCTTTGGTCATACCAACGGATATTTCATGGGAAGCCATCGGAGCCAGACTTGATTCCAGAGAGTCGTCCGATTGAGATCAAGAAGGGTCAGATCTTGGTCCTTGCACCACTGATCGTGATAGTAGTTGCTTTGGGTCTTTATCCACGACCGATCCTTGATCGAATAACTCCCAGTGTGAATGCCCTTATAAGCCATGTAAATGCAGCGAACGTCTCTCCAAATGCTATGGGCGTTATCGTGCAAAAAGGAAAGGGATAGTCCTTATGAATTCAATCCTTGGATTAATATCTACTGGCCCCAAGATTGTCTTTCCGTCGATTTCCTATAAGGCAATTGGCCCCGAGATAATTCTGATCGTGGGAGCCCTGGTGATCATGCTGATCTCATCGCTTGCGCCATCGCTAAAACGGACCAAGGCGATTGGCGCGATGGCATTTGCCGTAACCGCCATTGCTTTGATCGATTCGATTGTTCTTTGGTCGAACTTTGTCTCCCATGGGGCATCGAGAGCGATAGCATCCTCGATCGTACTCGATGGATTTGCTATATTTTTGATGATTACGATCTCTTCTGCGGCGCTTCTGTCGGTATTGGCCGGCGAAGCTTACCTATCGAGGAGCCGGATCGGTCGAGTTGAGTATCACTGCCTTTTGCTTCTATCAAGCGCTGGCGCCATCCTTTTAGCAAGCGCTGGCGACCTGATCGTTGTCTTTTTGGGCCTTGAGATCTTGTCGATTGCCCTCTATGTCATGGCAGCTTTCGAAAAGCGCAATCAACTATCTGGCGAAGCAGGACTAAAGTACTTCATACTTGGCGGTTTTTCCTCTGCAATCTTCTTGTATGGAATTGCCCTTACATACGGTGCCACCGGCACTACCAACATTCAAAAGATCGCCTCTTTCTTGGCCACTAATACCGTAACTTCTAACGGTGTTTTATTGGCTGGAATTGCGCTTTTGATCGTCGGTTTGGGCTTCAAGGTTGCTGCAGTTCCTTTTCACCTTTGGACACCAGACGTCTATCAAGGAGCTCCAGCGGCTGCGAGTGGTTATATGGCAGCAGTGGCCAAGGCCGCAGGTTTTGCAGGTCTGCTGAGGATTCTGATAACGGCGTTTCCTACTCAGCGCCTTGATTGGCAGCCTATTATTTGGGGACTTGCGGCTCTTACGCTCGTTGTGGGTGCAATACTGGCGATAGTTCAAAGCGATATCAAGCGCATGCTTGCATACTCCTCGATTAATCATGCTGGTTTTGTACTACTTGGAGTTGCAGCTGGCACTGCCGGTGGGGTTTCAGGCTCGCTGTACTACTTGATCGCTTACACCTTCATGGTCATTGGCACCTTTGCTATTGTAAATGTCTTTGAAGATAGCGATACGGGTGTGGTTCCGATCGAACGCCTTAGGGGTCTCGCTAGAACTAATCCGGCGCTAGCGCTCTTTATGGCAGTATTACTCGTAGCTCAAGCAGGTGCGCCGCTCACAACTGGTTTATTGGCTAAGTTCTCAGTTATTGCTGCGACTGTAAAGGCTCATTCTTATATCCTCGCCGTGATTGCGATGCTATCAGCTGTAATCGCCACCTTCTTCTATCTGCGAGTGGTAGCCGTCATGTACTCTAAGGTTCCACAAGACAAGGTCTCTGAATCACCTATTGACGATGAGGAAGTGTTGGTATTTGCGAGTGGCGGTGATGGTGATCTGGGTTCGTTCGATCGACCCGAAGGCGATTTGGCGGTACTAGCTCCCGCAAAGGTGGCGGTAGCTCGCTCGCTACGAATTTCAACTGAAGCTAAGATCGTGGTCGGAATAAGCATTCTATTTACTGTTGGATTTGGTATCTTTCCGAATCCTCTTGTTCATATGGCAGATTTAGCCAAGCTTCTGTTTTAGAGAATCAATTCTTCGAGAACCAGTTTTTAGGGCGGGTTCGCAATGAGTAGATGTTAATCAAAAGGGCTCGATTAAGGTGTTTATCACCCTGATCGAGCCCTTTGTTTTTAGCGATTGTGGCGCGTTCGGGCTTTTCTCGCAATGTTGGTCGCAATTAGCATTAAAAGGGGACCAACTCCTGCTTTGCCTTGGATGGTTGGTTTCGGTCTAAAAAAGGCGGTCTTTCAGTTTTTTGTGGGGGAATGAAGTTCGGATACTTTATTCTTGCGAGCCAGGATGCCAGGATTGAAAGAATTGCAAGGAGCTAGTTTTGTTTTTGAATTTCGGAGAGATTCTTGAATGTATTTTCGCGGTATAGGTTTTAATAGTGGGTTTTAGTACTTCCTTGCCATTGATTTGGGCAAGGAAAGAGGGGGTAAACCGGCACCTAAGGACTAAACACAGCTCCCCATTGGCCTTTTAGATTGGCCTTTTAGAACTAGTTCTAGCATCGTTTGGCTCTTTCAAGTAGCAATACCGATTGCTATTGCTTTGGAACTAGAAACTTTCCTATAACTGGAAGTTCCCAAAGCGATTCTGCTCGAGCAATTGCGATAGCAATTTGAGGGAGGCTGTCTGGGGATTCAAAGACCAGATAGCGAGGAAGCCAGATTGGATGGAATTTGGAGTTGAAGCGCCAGAGGCTCTCAATCTGCATTGTATCTGATAATCTTTTGAGAAACCATCTTTCGATCCTCGAACTGACACCGTCTTCAGTCTCTCCAGCTATGACGGCACGCATTGTCGCGAAGTTTAAGCTGAGCGCCTCCATTGCATTTGCCCTTAGATATTCAATTGTGGCTACCACCATAAGGTCGGTTAGTCCATTTGGATGGTCAGCTAGATCCCGACGCATAAGGTCAAGTGAATATCCATTTATTCCTGGTGCGGGTACCCATTGGCAGAAGCCCACCACCTCGTTGTTTGGGCCATAAGCTATGCTCAATAAGAGGCCAATATCTCTTGGATCTAGAAAGCGACCAAGTGTCATAGAGAAGCCTCGTTCGACCCCACCTTTGCGACTTTGTGCGAGGACTCTGGTGAGTTCATCGCGCAACGGGCCGCTAACAGTTGCCGGGTCTACGAATTCGACACGGTAGTTGTAGTTGCGCATTCTGTTGACGGCTTGCCGGAGCGATTTATTCTTATTTCCATCTAGGTGGAAGTCGGAGACATTTACCACTGCTTCATCTCCGATATAGATGGAGTGAAGGCCGCTAGAGGCATAGGTTGTCTGCCATGGTTCGCCAGAACCTAGTACGCATATCGTCCAACCATTTGAATTTGCATGATTTCGAAATGCATTCCAGGCTTGAGTGGCCGTTGCAGCTGGTCCTATAGGGTCAGGTGAGACCACGGCTACTGTGCCAATCACGGCATAGGCGATCAAGGTGTTATAGGCGATAAAGTGCGATTTGTCGTCGCGAAGAGCAAAGTAGTCAAGTGTGGTTTTGGAGTAGCGGTTGACTATCTCAGTTGGCGTAAGTGCAGGTCGACCTGGCAGAGTCAATCTTGCCACCTTTGCCTCAACTACTGGTCGAGATGCTCGAAGGAGAAGAAGAGCTAGAAGCGTTAAGGCGGAGTAGCTGAGCGCTGGGGCTAGAAAAAGGTTGATTGAATGAGGAATTGGGATCGATTGTGACCCTACCATCCGTTCAAGAACCGCTAGGAGTCCATTGAGTATTCCTATAGAGGTGCTACGGCTAAAGAGCAGAAGATCAAGGCGTAATGCTAAAGAGCCAGCGATAAAGATCAAAAGCCATCCAATTGGTATCCTGATGATGCCCTTTAGCATGGGAATCCTATTTGTTGGCGCAGTGAATGCTTTGCGAGAGGCGACGAGCGATCCAACCAATATCGCGGTCAGAATCGACTCCTCAATGTCGCCACCCTTGATCAGGTTGGTTATGACGCTGGCGCTAGCTATAGCCACTGTCAGCAGGTAGGCGACTCGTTGACCCCTTCTTAGACCACTGGCGAGAGCCATTAGCCCCACGGATTCGATCGCAGCAATCGCATTGGCGGCCACGGGTACCGCTAGTGGGATGAACTCTGTTATAAGACTTAGCCGCGAGCGAAGTGGTGGCACCAGAGTTGAAATTAAGTCAATTAATCCAACTAGCAGAACGCCAAGGGCCACTAGTCGCCGTGGCCTTGAGAATTTGGTAGAGGTTGCGTCGCTAGGAATGTAGCCTTCGCCACCGGGATATGACGCCAGGATACGCAGGCCACTCGTCGGATCGTGTTTTCCTAGACGAACAAGTCGCTCGCTCCTTGACTCTAGGGGCAGTTCTTCAGTCTGAGAATAGAGACGAACTCTCACTTTGGCACCTGGCTGAATTTCTACCCAGGTGCACTGCGCGATCGGCTGAAAGACTGATGGTAGTCCAAATCGTGCTGGGGACTCTCTGTAGCATTTTGATATTCCACCAGTGGCGCAAAAGAATCCTGAGGTCATGTCGGTCATCTCGGGGTTCAGGCTGTTGCCGATGATGGTTCCGATATGGCTGTCGTCTAACGCCTCCATGGCTGCGATTCGTGCGGCAAGGTTTGGTAGTGCTTCTCCGCTATTTGTGGCGATAAGTGGATTTTCAATCATCCCGGCGTATGTTCGACGCGCTAGCCACGTTGCAATGGTCAGGACTAGGACTGCATCCAATAGTGTGGCTGCGCCAGCAATTTGGATAAAGGGTGCTAACGCGCGAATTCGATGTTTGAAGTGACCTATCGTTGGCAGCGCCAGAATTACCGGCAACTTAATGAAAAAGGCGCCCAGAATCGGTGCGATGAGCCATGGAAGATATCGCATTGCCTTTCGATAGAAGATTCGGGATGCGAAGAATCGAGATATTGCGCCCTGGTTGTCGACGAGGTCTATGCCTTCTAGCCATTTTGCCCGTTTGGTCAGATGGGGAATTATCTCCCCAATGAGATGCGTAGACCATGGGGTATCAACTTTTGAATATGGATCGACTTGATTCGATCTGGCTTCGAATTCTCGCCCTGAGAATATATCGATTGTTTTTGGTCCATTGGTGGTCTCGACAATAAGGCTGACCTTGATTCCTAAGCTGGCTTGGCCTATCGTTTCTAAGTCTTTTTGTTGAGAGAGATCCCAAGCTAGAGATCGATCTCTAGAACCAGGAAGAATGTAGATTTCAAAGCCGTGAGAGGTAGTGAGGTCCCGAAGTTGACCAAAGAACTCCTTTTCCTGATCGATTAGGTCACAAACTTTGACTTGTAGGGTTTGATTAGAAAGATCAAAGAGATTCCCAGCAAAGATTATTACCCCTGGTCCATCGAGTGTTGCCAGGTATTCCTTGAATTTGGTTAGTTCGCCGCGAGTGCCGGGCTCAAAGCGACCGATCAAAAGATCTGAAGCTACGATCACCCGGCTTCCGATACCGACATGAACTTCAATTTCTTTCTTGCAAGCGCTATGAAGGCTTTCATCCACAAAATCATCGATGCTTTCTTTAATGTGCATCGTTTGATTTTCGGCTTCATATGGTTTTGCAGATAGTGAATCCAAGTTAGTTATCCTTACCCCTTTCATATCTCAATAGGATAATCGCTATCAGGGATTGATTATCTGACTGAAGTGATCCAAGGAGATATCCAAATATGCAAATTGACCTTTCAGGCCGACCCAAGAATTGGATAATCAACGAGAAGGTCAGTATCAATGAAACCGCGATCATCTTTGATATTGACGGAGTTCTAGCGGATGCTTCTCTCCGGCAACACTTTTTAGATCGCCCGAGACGCGACTGGGATGGATTTTTCAATGCGGCTGGTGATGACCCCCTGATCAAAGAGATGGGCACCTTGATGACGCTTATCGATCCCCAATTTAGTTTTATTTTGATGACCGGTCGACCGTCGTCGATCGCCGACTTGACCGTTGCATGGTTAGCTACGAACAACCTTCGGTGGGATCTGTTGATTACCCGTAATTGGGGGGACTATAGCCGAGCGAGAGAATTCAAGGCGTTAGAGACCAATCAGTTGTTGGGGATGAACTTTGAGATCGTTTTGGCATTCGAAGATGATAAGCGAAACGTCGAGATGTTTCGAGAAAATGGGGTGCCATGTATCTACATTGAGTCGGGCTACTACTGATCCATTGCATCGAAAGACCAAAAGCTAAAGCACGGTTTGCCCTGCTTGAATCGTATGAATCAGCTTTGATCTAGCCGATAGTTGCCCCTTGGGGCAACTATCGGCGATAAAGTTTATAATTCTTATCAATTGGTCTCTTTGAGAACTTACATTAAGGACCAGCCTGATTATCGACCTAACTTGTTCAATGGCCGATAATCAGCTACCACAATGAGGCTCCACAACGCCTAAAGAGTCTCCCAATTCGCTTGCGCACCCATTGGGCGTTGGCTTTCTAGAAATGTAGCGGTTTGCTTGTATCTTTAGCTACGAAGGAGTCAATCTCGAAAATTATTGAATTGTAGGGGTATCTGAAAATCACCCTCGCGCAGTTTGGAGATCACCTCTTGGAGATCATCTCGTTTTTTGCCTGAGATCCGCAAGGAATCGCCTTGGATTGAACCCGAGACGCCTTTGAGGTTTAAGTCTTTTATGAATTTGTTAATTGCTTTTGCTTTTTCAGAGGAAATTCCGGCAACGAGCTTGATCGTTTGACGAGCCGATCCCCGACTACCTTCTACAATTTGACCCTTCTCGAGGCTCTTTAGCGAGACGCCCCTTTTTACTAGTTTTTCTTCCAGTACGATTTCAAGAGCCTTTAGGCGGTCCTGAGACGATGATGAAAGGTGGAGCTCGGAGTCGGTATATTCGATCTCCGAATTTGTATCTTTAAAGTCGAAACGTGTCGATGCTTCGCGATTTGCTTGATCAACCGCATTTCGAACTTCTTGTAGGTTTACTTCTGAAACGACATCAAATGTTGGCACACTAATATAGGATATTCACAAAAGAGTGGGTCGGTGCCCGAGCGGTCAAAGGGAGCAGACTGTAAATCTGCCGGTTACGCCTACGTAGGTTCGAACCCTACCCGGCCCACAAAGCTATGTTCGACTTTATTTGTATCCGAAAAAGTGGATAAAGTTATTGGCGACATAGCACTCAAGAGTCTCCCTTCTTACCACCCTTTTTACCGTAAAGTTTCCCTTTGGGTATATTGAGAAGTTTTGACCTTATTGCGTTTCTTGGATTTAGATTCTGCTAGCGACATTTAACCTGGTACTAATGATCTTCTCGCATGGCAATTGCTTATCTGCTGATTTCGTTTGCTTAGGCTGGGAAGTGGTCGATTTCTGTTATTTATGAAATTGTGCTGAAGTGACGATTAGTATTCGACCTCCATTCGGGATTGTGTGAGTGAAATATCAGGTACGATTAATTGTTATAGATAGTTGAATAGTAACCCGATCTGGAAAGTGCAAGTCCGCTTCGACCCGAAATTTCCCAATCGATGTAGTTGGCAGTCTTAGTAATCTTAAAGAACGACGGTCCCAAGAAGGCAAATGCAATTAGCTCAATCGAAATTGATGAATGGAATCAACAATCTAACTACCGTGCGTAGGCATGATCTAAAATTTGTACGCAACGTTGGAATTGTTTCGACCGTGGCTATAGTCATTGGCTCGCTTTCTCCATCGGTTCCCTTCACCTCTAAAATTCCCGGTTCATGGTTTTTTGGAATCGCCAACGGTCCGCTTTCGTTAGGGATACTTCCTTCGTGGCTCGCACAAGCGATTTTTTATTTCGGCTTTATCTCAGGTCTTTTAGCCTGGCTATGGCTAGTTCAACTTGTCATGGCAAAGGAAGTTACCACTAAGCAGTTGATAGTGATAGGAGCAATCTGGTTTGTACCCCTTGCGATAGCCGGTCCCCTATATTCGAGAGATATTTACAGCTATGCTGCAATTGGCGAAATGGTCTCGAGGCATATTTCACCCTATCAGTATGGCCCCAATATTTTGGGAGCGACGCCATATTTGAATACAGTTGACCCATTTTGGGGTAATGCTCCAGCTCCTTATGGCCCGCTCTTTTTATGGTTTTCCGGTGTTGCGGCGGTCGTAACCCAGCATAATCCATTTGCCACCATGCTATTTTTGAGAGTCGCCACGGTCATTGCTGTCTTAGCCATCATCTTCAGTTCGATGAGAATCGCAGAGATTTTGGGTAAAGACAAAAGGATCGCTTTGGTTTTGATTGGATTAAATCCGATCGTAATCTTTCACCTTGCATCTTCTGGCCATAACGATGCGTTCATGATAGCTTTCATGACCCTGGGCCTTTTGATGTTTTACAAGGGTCATTCTATTTTAGCGACGGTCTTGATTTCTGCAGGTGCGGCGGTCAAGGTTCCTGCCGTGATAGCGTTGGCCTTTATCGCCTGGAATTCTACGGCTGGTAACAAGATCAAGGATAAGATCATCCCTTCAATCAAGTATGGGTCGATAGCACTTGCAACTGTAGGGGCTATTTCATATTCGACAGGTCTTGGATGGGGTTGGATCCATAATCTAGGAACGCCGGGCACTGTTAGATCGCCAGCGGTACCTACTACAGCCCTGGCGGCTTGGTCAGATAGGTTGACCTCTTTGTTGGGGATTCCGCTTCATTTTGCCGGATTCCTAACGCTCTATAGGGCTTTGGGACTTCTTGGGGCGGCTTTGATCACGCTGTATTTTGCCTTTCACCTAGAGCGTTTTAGCTTTGAAAGAGCGATTGGGTACTCGTTATTGGCGCTTGTCTTGTTGGGACCAGTTATCCAACCATGGTATATTGCATGGGGCCTGATTTTCGTGGCCATTTCGCCCAGCGAGCGAGTTGTGAACGGTGTAGTAGTGGTGACGTTTATGGGCATGATGCTAGGTCTCCCCGACGGCCCGATGCTTGTCTCTTGGACTGTGTACGTCGTTGGAACCCTCGCTCTTGTGGGATATCTGGGTGTGCGATATCAGTTGTCTTTTATCCCGTCGCAGTTAAAGGCGCTGAATCTCACCCGTGAGAGACTATTTGTCAATCGATAGTCGCAGTAGGGCTCTTGAAGTACTGATGTTGGATTCAAAGTGATCGATCCAGACGTTGAGTTTTTCCTTAGATCTCATCCAGAATTTGCTGGTCTCTATAATCACTTTGGGGTTCCTGGCTTTTTAACTCCTAACTTGTCTTTTGTTAGAAGTTCAAATGAGATTTTTGCATCTTTGGTTCGAACTGTTGTGCATCAGCAATTGTCGGGCGCCGTCGCGAGCGTCTTTGACAAAAGAATACAAGAGGCTGCTTCGGGTGATGTTTCACCAGAGAAGGTATTGGCTCTTTCGTTCGAGGGACTACGCGCATTGGGACTATCAAATTCCAAGTCCCGCTCAATTTTAGAGCTCGCTCAGAAGGTCTACATAGGTGAGTTGGATCTGATAGAACTAGTTACTTTAGATGAGGCTGCTATCTCTAGTTCATTGTGCGGGCTATATGGTTTTGGACCTTGGTCTGCGCAGATGTTTTTGCTATTTGATTTAGGCAAGAGAAATGTTTGGGCTCCAGCCGATTTAGGAGTTCGAAAGGGCTTTCGTATTCTCTATGGCCTTGATGATCTTCCTTCAATACCAGAGATGACTAAACATGGTGAGAGGTATTCTCCCCTTGCTTCACTTGCAACTTGGTACCTATGGCGAGTGCTTGAATTGCCTAAGTCGATCTCTTGATCTGATCTATTGACTTGGCTGCCCGACCGCTCGATTTGAGGATGATGGGGATTCTTCGATCCTGATATGATTCTCCTAAGGGGAGATCAAATTTGCTATCTTCACATTCCAGTGTATCTATTTGTGTTTGAAGAATTGCTGCCATCGAGGTTCTCAGGGTTCGTAATTTAGCGCCGTGAATAGTTTGGTTATATAAAAATAAAAGCCGCTAAGAGCGCCGATTTGGTGTGAGCTGGCCACTCGGGAAAAGCTTTCAGTGATTATAGGTTTTATTGAGATTAAGTGCAATATAAAACTGACGAGTGTGGTGGTTTTATATTTAGCTTAGTGCTGGTTTTGATTAAACTAATTTATCGGATTAGGTTTGTACTCATTGGCATTTTGGTGACTCTTGTGAGAATAAGAGATTTAGTCATGATATTGTACCGATTCCTCGCCAAGGTCGGTTTAATTGGTGATTGATCTTTTTGTAACCTATCAAGGACGAGAAGTCCTAGATTTCGCAACCTTTTCTGGATTAATGAGGTGATGAGTGGGGTATTTGCCGTCAACCTGAGACTATTTGCATAGTTTTTGTGACGCTTGGCATGACGCTTTGCTCTTTTATTTGAATGACGACACCTTTTAGTCGCTGGCGTTTCAATGCTTGTTCTGGGGTACTGGTATGGTCGCCAGCATGCTATATCGTTTTAAATAATTGGTCCATACTGGCTATTCGATAGAGGCCAATGGATAGAGGCCATTCGACTCCAAAGGGTAGGAGTTTCATTGAGATGGCGCCTTTTGACTCGGGTGACCCTCCTTTGGTCGATTTTGAAGGCTTAGAAATTACGAGCTGTCTGCAATAGGTCTTTATACTTTTGCCCAATTTAGTCTTTTGGCTATTCCGATGGGTTTCATTGTTCTAGATGGCTGTAGCTTTTTCGTACCCATTATGGCCGATCAGCTTCGTCGTCTTATGAATTGGTTCTATGACTTCTTGAATTGACTTACCGTGGATTGATTTAAGGATAAGCGATCTGCGATGTGATTTTTTTAGAGGAAGCAATTTTACATAAAGCCATTAATCAGCGCAGCCACGGATCGACTGAAGCTTTTCCTGGTGATCCATAGTGGTTCTATAAGCGACCGGGCGATAATCGATTCCGCATTGATCACACTGATTAGATTATTGATATGTGAATAGACAATTGGTGCTTTGGGCTACCAAATGACTCTCCACCAAGGGGGATTTGTGGCTGAGATCATCTTTGTATCAAGTTTATTTGGAAATACCAAATGATTCTTGACTCCTGAAAGTGCCAAGGTGTGGTCTGCTTTGATAAGGTGCCAAGTGCCAATGAGAAGATAGAGCACACAGATGGTGTCCTTGGCTGGGTTTATTTACTTTGGTCGGCACTTTTGCATCGCTAGGGTAAATCACCGATTCCAACTAATCGACCTAGATACGCCTTTGTGAGTAGTTGTAGATTTTGCTCCCCTTCTTCTCGACCTTGGTTGGTGGGCATTTGCTTTCTGGCCTACGAAGATTTTAAGAGGAGGCGGACTATCTTGTCTGATTCCCGGTGCGATAAGAGCGTTGCCTTCATGATCAAAGCCGGCCTCCGTGCTTGGCAGATTGCGCCGTCGACGGGGATCTTTTATTGAGGTTTTAGCAAGAGTTCAAGGAGCATCATGTCGATCCATTTTCCAAATTTCCTACCGACTTCACGCTCAAGGCCAACTTCGAAGAAGCCAATTGACTTATGAAGGGCAAGCGATGCGGTGTGATCTGAAGCCACCCTAGCCATACAGGCATGAAAGCCATGTTTCGCCGCTAGTCCAACGATGTTGGAGAGGAGTAATTTGCCGATACCTCGACCCTGGAAATTAGGGTCAATGTAAATAGAGTCTTCGACGGTGGTCGAATAGCCAGGACGAACGCGGTATGGTGATACTGACGCGAACCCTACGACTTGTTCTGAAATGGTGGCAACGAGAGCAGGGTATGGGCCTAAGTGTTCTTCAATCCATTTAGTCTGTGTCTCGATCGTTCTTGGAACAAGGTCAAGTGTCACGCGGGAGCCAAGTACTTCGCGATTGTAGATTTGCATCAATGGCACTGTGTCGGTAAGTGTTGCCGGTCTTACGGCGACTTTCGGGGTATTTGGCATTGTTATTTTCATAATCGTAGTTGATGCCAGCTAGTAGATTGTTGTGAATTTTGATTTCCCTTAAACGTCAGGTTTTGCCTTTGGGCGGATATAGAATAACTAAGCTATTTTTATCAAGCGCCCCCTTAGCTCAGACGGCAGAGCACATCCATGGTAAGGATGGGGTCGTCGGTTCGATTCCGACAGGGGGCTCCAAGGCGGCGTAGCTCAGGTGGTTAGAGCACACGGCTCATAATCGTGGGGTCGTCGGTTCGAGTCCGACCGCCGCTACCAGAAGTAGCAGTGCATTGCTTTTCGTAATGTATAGGTAGTCGCTGTGAACGAGTTTAGAGATACACGGAGAGCTCAATGGCAAAGAACGAAAAAAGAATTAAAGTAACGCTCGCTTGCGAGACCTGCAAAAGGCGTAATTATATTACGACAAAAAACCGAATCAACGATCGCGAGCGAATCGAAATGAAGAAGTATTGTCGTTGGGATCGTCAGCACACAACTCACAAAGAGACTAGGTAGTTTCTTTCTTATTAGATCTCGCCGCATCTTTTGCTAAGGGTTACTCTTGGCAAAAGATGCGGCGTTTTTATTTAATTTTTTGCGAACTCCTAGATCTATCCATTAGCGATAGCTATTTCTAGCTACTTTCAATGCGACGGCCTTGCGCTCTTCAAATCCGTGGTTTGTAATAACCGAAACTTCGCCACCAAAGTGCAGTTTCGCCAATGGATGTTAAACCTTTGCATTGAATCTGAGGAGATATCCAATTGGAGTTTGACCCAGCAACGCTATCTTCTGTTTGAGTCGGTGTTTGGGGCGCTAGGGTACGGCTACCGTTTCGATTTTGGGTTGAAGGAGTGGTGTGATGGTCGTGGCTTGATTGTATGGCGTGGGGGTAATAGCAATTTCTAGAATTTCGCTGTTGTTGGTTATATCTGTCTCTTGGATTCTCCTGTCTCTTGGATTCTCCTGTCTCTTGGATTTTCACCCCTAGGACCGCTAGCGCGTCGCAATCGTCGCCATGGTCGTAATGTCATTCGGCGGTACTTTGAACTTTAACCGACAGGGCGCTCTGATTGGGTCTGCGCAAATTGGGTCTGCGCAAATTGGGTCTGCGCAAATTGGGTCGCCGCGGTGATTGTCGGTTTTGATTCATGGGGCATTTAGGTGAGTCACCCGTATTGCTACCTTGGCGATGGTGTGTGGCACTAAGGGATAAAAATTCGCTATTTCATTTGGATCACTGGCGAGTGAAACTTTTATCTATTTTTGTCTTGTAGCTATTTCATGCTTTGAGTTCAATGGAGTTGACGACATAACCCCGGCATATTTGTATCGACTTTGGAATCAAGCCGATGTACAAAAACTATGGCCTGTGGGATCAAGTCGGACGTTACCTCAAGCGTGGCGCCTTTTTTTCCCGTTACCTATGACATCTGGCGCTTCACCTTCGGCGATGAGGTGGATTCGCAATAATTTACGCGCCCTATGTAGGCGAACCTTTGCATTGGATTCGGTAATTCCAAGCACCAAAGCGATCTCTGAATGCTCCATTCCATAGAGCTCTTTTAGGATTACGATGCGCCGCAACTCCTCTGGGAGTTTCTTTAAGGCCGCTTGAACCTCCATCGTGGATGCTATATCTTGATCGGTGACGCTTGAATTAGAAAGGGTGTCACCGAGTAGGACGTCAGCTCCTTCGATTACTTCAAAGCGTCGCCTCCTAGCTTTAGCAAGCAGGGTCGAGCTAGCATTTGTGACAATGCTAGACATCCACCGGCTAAAGCTAGAGTCTCCTCTAAAGTTCTTGAGCGAGCGGAAGGCTCTCAAATAGGCCTCTTGGAGTGCGTCACGTGCGTCGTCTAGATTTCCCGTTAGGGCTACGGCCCGCGCTAGGAGGTTTGGATATGTAATCCGTACTAATTCGTCGAAAGCTTCATGGCTGCCGGTTTTGGCCTCTTCTACGAGACGCTTGACTGCATTGGTGTCCATGCTCTGCTCCCGACTTTCTCCAAACCGATAAGTTCCTATGATAGTTCTTAAAATTGGTAGAGGAGACCAATAGCTACAGCATTTTGGTCTCGCGAGCAACCCACTGCGACGTTACCTTCGTTTGACCACGCTAGATCCGTCGATTTGTTTAATTAAATCCCTGGTCTCCTCATTGGCCGCAAGCAAATAGGAGGCGTTCAATGAGAAAATATCTTGATCTAGATCTTTGTCCGGACTCTGGAGCGCCAGACTGCGCTTGATCTGGACTTCTCGTAGCCATTGGCTCAGACCTTTGTGGATTTAATTGAAGGTTGGAGGGTGAAATTGGGAGGCAATTAGCTTTCTTGGGGAGATAATTGTTCGAGATCAGAATTTCATGGTCGTAAATATTCCTGAAGTTGGAGAGCAAGCGCTTAGAATTGAATCTCCGATAAGTATTTTCGGACACTGTTTAGGTTTGACTTCTTCATGGAGCTAACTTCGCGGTAGTCTGATAAGCTTGTGTCGGTCTTAGGGTAGTAGCTCAATGGTAGAGCACCGGTCTCCAAAACCGGGTGTTGGGGGTTCGAGTCCCTCCTACCCTGCGCAAATTTACCGGAAGAGGTTTTTAGGTGAATCGTCAATCGAAACGTCTTATGGCTCGCCAGCAAAGCCAGAGCGAAGCGGAACGGGCGAACGCCCCAAAGAAAGTTATATCTCAGAAGAATCAGCCAGAGTCAAAGCGACTTACGCCAAAGATATATCTTCGTGAAGTTCGTGATGAACTCAAGAAGGTTACTTGGCCAACTCGAAAGACGGTCATTAACTATTCGACTGTAGTTTTTATAACCCTTACCTTTCTTATCGCTTTGATATTCGTGCTGAACTTGGCTTTCTCCAAAGCCGTTCTATTTTTGTTTGGCTGATTCAGTCTTGGCTCTTGGGTGCCGCTGCTACTTTAGGATTTAAATGACTGACTTTTTTGATGAAACACCCCCAGAAGAAGATATACCTTCACGCGAGGAGGTTGAAGCTCCGATCCAGGTGATACCTGGGAAATTGGAGTATGTAAAGGATGGCGACGAGGTTCCTCTGGAGCCACAAGGGCCTCCGGAACAGAGCCCATTTGATCTGCCAGGGGACTGGTATGTCATACATTCATATTCTGGTTATGAGAAGAAAGTGAAGTCCAATCTGGAGTCTCGCATGAGTTCCATGCAAGTGGAAGATCGAATTCACCAAATTTTTATTCCGATGGAAGATGTCACCGAGATAAAAAATGGCAAACGAGTTGTCTCCCAGAAGAAGGTTTTTCCCGGGTATATCCTAGTGCGCGCTGACCTAGACGATCTGACTTGGGATGTGGTGCGGCATACGCCTGGTGTAACTGGTTTTGTCGGCATGGGATCGAAGCCGACGCCGCTATCACGTAAAGAAGTCGAATCCATTCTTAATTTCTCTGTCGAACCGATGGATCTTCAAAGAAAGTCAAGGCCTACTCTTGAATATCAGGTAGGTGACCCAGTAACCGTCAAGGACGGCGCCTTTGAGGGGCTAACAGGGATGATATCTGAGATAAATGAAGATCACCTCAAGTTGAAGGTGCTTGTCAATATATTTGGCAGGGAAACGCCTGTTGAGTTGGAATTTGCTCAAGTAGCCAAGGTATAGCTACCTAAAATCATATTGGCCTCTGCAGGATATTGCAGGATCCGCCGTATGATGTACTAGTTCATTAGCTGTTGTATGTCAGCCAAAAATTTAACAAAGTGAAACGAAACTAAAGATGGCAAAGCGTCGTGTTACCGCAATTGTAAAGATTCAGCTGCCCGCTGGAGCTGCTACTCCAGCTCCCCCGGTAGGTACCGCTCTTGGACCCCATGGAATTCAAACCATGGAGTTTTGTAAGCAGTATAATGCAGCCACAGAAGCGCAGCGTGGAACGGTTATCCCGGTTGAGGTTACAATCTTCGATGACCGCTCATTCACATTTGTGCTAAAGACCCCTCCGACACCGGTTTTGCTGCGACAAGCAGCCGGCGTTCCAAAGGGATCTGCAACCAACAAGAGAGTTGTAGCCGGAACTATTTCTGGTGACCAACTCGAAGAGATCGCTAAAACCAAGCTGCCGGACCTAAATGCCAACGATCTAGACGCCGCTAAGCGTCAAATTGCCGGAACGGCACGATCAATGGGCATCAAGGTCGCCGAATAGGCCTCGTCGAGCAGTTCATATATTTGGGAGATTTACCTTAAATGGCAAAAGTTACAAAGCGCATGAAGGCGCTAACGGCGTCCTATGACAGAGAACATCTAAATGTTCCAGCTGAAGCGGTGGAGACTGTAAGGAAGCTTGCAACTGCAAAGTTTGATGAGTCGATTGAGTTAGCGGTACGCTTGGGTGTTGACCCCCGAAAGGCCGATCAAATCGTGCGAGGTACCGTTTCACTACCAGCTGGTACTGGTCGAGAAGTCAGAGTCGCAGTCTTTGCATCCGGTGAAGCAGCCAATGAGGCCCGTGAGGCCGGAGCTGACGTCGTAGGCGCTGATGATTTGGTTGCTCGTATTCAAGGTGAGAGTTTTCTCGATTTTGATATAGCAATAGCCACTCCGGACCTTATGGGTCAAGTTGGCAAGTTGGGTCGTATTCTTGGTCCAAGAGGCCTCATGCCTAACCCCAAGACCGGTACTGTCACCACTGACGTTGCCAAGGCAGTCCGTGAATTCAAGGGCGGAAGAGTTGAATATCGCACCGATCGCGTGGGAAATGTTCAAGTACCGATCGGCAAAGCATCCTTCACCAAGGATCAGCTCCTTGAGAACTTTAGAGCAGTCGTTGATGAGCTCAGTAGAGCTAAGCCAGCATCCTCAAAGGGTCGCTACTTCAAGAGCGTTACCTTGGCTTCGACAATGGGACCTGGCGTCAAAGTTGATACTAACCGTCTGAGGGTTACAGAAGAGGATCTAGCGAGCTAGACTCCCTGATAGATTTCAAATATATAGGCAGTTGCCAAAGACCTTTGGTGCTCTTTTAGAGTGTAAATTCCAAGTGAAGCCAAAGTAGGTAACGATAAAAGTTTTTGGTACTGCCACAGATCGCCTCCAAGCGACTTGTGGCTTTTTGTTTTGTTCCGACTTTGGAGCAAATCTTTTGGATTGGAGAGAGTATGGATAATCCGCGTCCCGATAAGGTGGCGATAGTAGAGGAGCTAAACCAAAAATTTGCTAGTTCCGCTGCTGTTGTGGTCGCTGAATATCGTGGTTTGAAGGTCTCGGATCTCGAGGCGCTTCGTCGGTCTCTTGCGCTAGCCGGTGGCTCCTTCAAGGTGTACAAAAATACTCTTGTGAAGCGATCAGCCGATGCCGCAGGGCTAGAAGGACTGGCAGCTTACCTCGATGGGCCAACAGCTCTGGCGTTCGTGGAAACAGACGTCGTTGAGGTAGCGAAGGTTCTAAAGGAGTTTACAAAGACTCACCCGCTTCTCGTCGTGAAGGCTGGCGTCTTAGGCAATAGCGTGATAGATGCCAAGGGCGCACTTGCCCTCGCAGAGCTTCCTTCGCGCGAGGCCCTCTTGGGCCAGCTGGCTGGAGTCATGGCCGCGCCTATGCGCGACTTCGCTTCGGTTCTCAAGGCACTGCCGCAAAACTTTGCATATGCTCTATCTGCCTTGGTGGACAAGCAGACCGAAGAAGCAGCATAGCATTTACCCAATTTGGTCGTCGCCAGTTGGCGCGGCCGCTTAGATCCCTACGCCAGGTGGCTGGCGGGAGAGTACATCTTTAGTGATGTGCTTAAAATTTGAAAAATAGAAAGGAAACACAAATGGCAACTTCTGAGGAAATTCTAGAATCAATTGCATCCATGACCGTACTAGAGCTGAGCGAATTGCTCAAGGCTTTCGAGGAGAAGTTTGGCGTAACCGCAGCTGCTCCTATGGCTTTTGCAGCTCCAGTTGGTGGCGGCGATGCAGCACCTGTAGTGGAAGAGCAAGATGAGTTCGATGTTATCTTGACCGGCGCCGGCGAGAAGAAGATTCAGGTCATCAAGGAAGTTCGCAGCTTGACAAATCTTGGTCTAAAAGAGGCCAAGGATCTCGTTGATGGTGCTCCTAAGGCCGTACTGGAGAAGGTATCGAAGGAAGACGCCGAGAAGGCTAAGGCTCAGCTCGAAGGAGCAGGCGCCACGGTCGAGCTCAAGTAACATAAGTTTTTCGGTGGCGTTCGATCTATAATTGAGTTTATAGTTAGAGCAATAGATTAGTGAGCCACTTGCTCAGAGATGATATGGTGTTTCACTAATCCTGCCGAACTTGTTGATCAAAGGAGTCAAAATCGATATTTTCTCTGTTTTTGCCTCCTTTGACGAAATATTTGATGAAAGTTGAGTCAATCCTGCAAAGGATTGACTCGCTTTTGCGTCTCTATGTGTAAACTAGAAGATTGCCGTGCTTTCATTCTTACTCGCCCTCTTGCGCTTTTTGAGCATCTTTAAGAGCCCCTTGGCGATTCATGTCCTATTTCAGGTGAACTCTAGCTGGGAGAGATTCGTTGACCTCTAGATCTCGTTCTATTGAACGGTATTCGTTTGCAAATCTGGATGAGGTTTTGCCTCTACCAGACCTCATTTCTATTCAAAGAGAATCCTTCGATTGGTTTCTCCGCAAGGGCCTCTCAGAGGCCTTCGCGGAGTTAAGTCCGATTGAGGATTTTTCGGGTAAATTAGCTCTTGAATTAAATTTCGACGCCGATGACCCCGACCTTACGCCCGTGCCAAAATATAGCGAAGAGTTCTGCAAAGAGCGTGATTTAACTTATCAGGCTCCGATCTTCGTGAAGGCTACATTTATCAATAAGGGTACAGGTGAGCTCAAAGAGCACACAGTATTCATGGGTGATTTCCCTATGATGACTGAACGAGGTTCTTTCATTATAAACGGCACTGAACGTGTCGTTGTCTCCCAGTTGGTCCGATCTCCCGGAATTATTTTCCAAAAAGGTCGAGAGGCCAAGACTGTCGTTAGCGGAACGATTCATGCTTACCGTGGGGAGTGGCTCGAATTTGATGTCGAGTCTAAGCCTGGTCGCGAATTAAACGCTGGGGCTAGAGTTGCTCGAAAGAGGCGTATCTCTATCTTTACATTGATTCGTGCACTGGGTTATGACGATCCAGAGCTGCTTGAGCGCTTCGTTGAGGAGTTTGATTTTCTTTCGGATCAATGGTCCAAGGACAAAAATATACACAAGACTCAAGAAGAGGCATTGCTCGAGATCTATAAGAGGGTTCGTCCTGCTGACCTTCAGAATATTGAGTCCGCTCGAAATTACTTCGAGAGTTCCTTCTTCTCGACCAAGCGATACGACCTTACTCGAGTTGGTCGTTATAAGCTCTCTCGTAAGCTTGGTGCTGAGATTGAAAGACTATCTGATGTATTGGGGTTGGATCTTCCGGTGCCAGGTAGCAAAGATACAACTCTTTCACCAGCTGAGATATTGAGCGCAATCTCTTACATGCTCTGTTTGGTGGCACAGCGGCCCGGCTATCGCCTTGATGACCAGGATCACTTTGCCAATCGTCGAGTTCGTAGCGTAGGCGAGCTGATTCAGAATCAGCTTCGTTTGGGCCTCTCTCGATTGGAGAGATTGGTCAAAGAGCGTATGTCTACTCAGGATGTTGAGGCAATTACTCCTCAGACTCTGATCAATATACGACCAGTTAGTGCAGCTATCAAAGAGTTCTTTGCGACTTCTCAGTTGAGCCAGTTTATGGATCAGGTGAATCCTCTTTCTGGCCTAGCAAACAAACGTCGTCTCTCGGCATTGGGACCTGGTGGTCTTTCTCGTGAGCGAGCAGGCTTTGAGGTCCGTGACGTTCACACATCTCACTATGGCAGGATGTGCCCAATTGAGACGCCAGAAGGTCCAAACATCGGATTGATTGGTGCGCTAGCTAGTTATGCGCGTATCAACGAGTTTGGCTTTATCGAGACTCCTTATCGCAAGGTAGTCGAGGGAATAGTCACCGATGAGATTGCCTACTATCCTGCGGACTTGGAAGAGCAGTTTATTATTGCTCAGGCGAACGCACCTATCGACAAAGACGGACGGTTCATTGAAGATAAGGTTCTTGTTCGACGTGGTCCAATTGGTGCAGAAGTTCGAGTTGGCGTAGATACCACTTCGTATGCGTCTACCTCGGAGATTGACTTTGTCTCTGCTAAAGAGGTGGAGTTGATGGACGTCTCTCCAAAGCAGATCGTCTCAGTGTCGACCTCTTTGATTCCATTCATTGAGCACGACGATGCTAACAGGGCACTTATGGGTGCGAACATGCAAAAGCAGGCGGTTCCGCTTTTGGTGCCTGAGGCTCCTTATATCGGGACCGGTGTTGAGGCTCGTGCTGCACGAGACGCAGGTGACGTTGTCTTGGCGGAAGGTGTCGGAACTGTTACCGATGTCAGCGGAGATAGGGTTACGGTTGAATATGAGGTTGGGGAGTGCGATCGTTACGGTCGAGTTCTTGGTCGCAAGATCTACCCAATCGCTAAGTTTCGTCGTTCCAATCAAAATACTAGTTATAACCAGGTAGTGCTAGTCAACGTTGGGGAGCACTTGGTCAAGGGCTCTGTGATAGCTGATGGGCCAGCAACTCATGAAGGTGAGTTGGCTCTTGGTAAGAACCTTCTTGTGGCATTTATGCCTTGGGAAGGCTACAACTATGAAGACGCGATTATTCTTTCGGAGCGCCTGGTAAAAGATGACGTGCTCACATCTATTCACATCGATGAGCATGAGACTGATGCTCGTGAAACGCGACTTGGACCAGAGGAGATCACCAGAGATATACCAAATCTTTCAGAAGAGATCCTCTCTGACTTGGACGAACGTGGTATCGTCCGCATCGGTGCTGAAGTCGGACCAAATGATATTTTGGTCGGTAAGGTCACACCAAAGGGCGAGACCGAATTGACACCCGAGGAGAGGCTTCTTAGAGCTATCTTCGGGGAGAAATCTCGAGAGGTTAGAGATACTTCGCTTAAGGTCCCTCATGGTGAATACGGGAAAGTTATCGACGTGAAGGTATTTTCACGCGATGAGAATCCCGATTTAGCTGCTGGGGTCAATCAGTTGGTAAGGGTCTATGTGGCTCAACGTCGTAAGATTACAGAAGGCGATAAGCTTGCTGGTCGCCACGGTAACAAAGGTGTTATCTCTAAGATTTTGCCCCTTGAGGATATGCCCTATATGGAAGATGGCACTCCTGTTGATATTATCTTGAATCCACTTGGAGTTCCTAGCCGGATGAACGTTGGTCAGGTCCTCGAGTCGCACTTAGGGTATACGGCACGTTGGGGATGGCCAGGCAACCCCTTGGCCGATGAGCCCGTGCGAGGTACTGAGACTAAAACTCGACCAAGAACTAAGCCATCTTCGTGGATTGCAACGCCCGTCTTTGATGGTGCGCACTGGGATGAAGAAGATAAAGCTGGTCGTCACCCGACGATCCAGAATATCTTTGAGAATCTGAATCCAGAATCTCGCGACGGGGTGAGGTTGATTGGCAATGACGGCAAGGTCACACTATATAACGGGCGTACCGGGGATAAGTATGACAACGCGGTTTCTGTCGGTTATGTCTATATCCTAAAACTCGCTCACCTTGTAGATGACAAGATTCACGCACGTTCGACCGGTCCATACTCCATGATTACCCAACAGCCGTTGGGTGGTAAAGCTCAATTTGGTGGTCAGCGCTTTGGAGAGATGGAAGTTTGGGCTCTTGAAGCTTATGGAGCTGCATATGCTCTTCAGGAACTTTTGACTATTAAGTCTGACGACGTCTTGGGTCGTGTCAAGGTATATGAGGCGATTGTAAAGGGAGAGAATATTCCTGAGCCAGGAATTCCTGAGAGCTTTAAAGTTTTGATCAAAGAGATGCAATCGCTTGGTCTAGACGTAGAGGTTCTCTCGCATTCTGGCGAGGAGATTCAGATCCGTGAGATCGATGAAGACGCATTTAGAACAACCGAACAACTCGGGATTTCACTAGCACGTCCTGAACGTGGGTCGGATTACGACGACGGTCAAAGGCGCTTCGGTGGAGAAGGGAGCTTTTAATAGATGATTGATGTCAATGAATTCAATAATCTTCGTATCGGCATCGCTAGCTCTGATGCCATTCGTTCATGGTCTCATGGCGAGGTCAAAAAGCCTGAGACGATTAACTATCGAACCTTGCGCCCCGAACGTGATGGTCTATTTTGCGAGAAGATTTTCGGTCCAACTAAGGACTGGGAATGCGCTTGTGGAAAGTATAAGAGGGTTCGTTTCAAGGGTATTATCTGCGAACGCTGTGGCGTCGAGGTTACCCGAAACAAGGTTCGCCGTGAGCGAATGGGCCATATCGAACTGGCAGCTCCTGTAGTTCATATCTGGTACCTTCGTGGTACTAGATCGTGGTTGGCTTATCTATTGATGGGTACATCTCTAAAAGAGGAACTCAAGGCTAAGCAGCTAGAAAAGGTTATCTATTTCGCCGCCAACTTGGTTACCTGGGTTGATGAGGATAAGCGTCACGAAGATCTCTCTAATCTAGAGATCGAACACGCTGCCAAGGTAAAAGAGGTTGAGAATCGAAAGAATCTCGATCTTGATGCTATCTTCAAAGAAAACGAAGAAGAACTAGCTGAACTCGAGGCAAAGGGTGCCAAAGAGGCTGAGATTCGAGCAGTTCAGAAGCGCTTTGAACAGCGTCTTGAGCTAGCTCGTGCTCGCTTTGATAGAGATATCGAAGTGGCCGAGAGGGCTTTTGATGCCTTTAGAAATCTACATGGTCGTCAAATTATCGAGGATGAAATCCTGTGGCGTGAACTTCGGGAGAGCTTTGGCGAATACTTCGAAGGCGGCATGGGTGCTGAAGCTATAGCTAAGCTGATCGGTCGTTTGGATTTGGTCGATGAGGAGCGAAAGCTTAGAGAGATCATTGATCCCACCGACGGAAGAAAGCCACTAGCTGCCCAACGTCGTCAGAAGGCTATCAAGAGACTTAAGATTGTCTCGGCTTTCAATGCCGCGGCAAGCGCTGGTGAGCATGGAAAGATAAATTCTCCATCTTCGATGATCATGGACGTTATTCCAGTGATTCCACCGGATCTGCGCCCTATGGTTCAACTCGATGGTGGTCGTTTTGCTACTTCGGACCTCAATGACCTTTACCGTAGGGTCATAAACCGCAATAACCGCCTAAAGCGATTGCTCGATCTAGCGGCTCCTGAGATCATCGTGAATAACGAAAAGCGTATGCTCCAAGAGGCAGTTGACGCTCTCTTTGACAATGGGCGACGTGGTCGACCCGTTGTTGGTCCAGGAAATAGGCCACTAAAGAGTCTTTCTGACATGCTCAAAGGCAAGCAGGGACGTTTTCGTCAGAACCTTCTGGGAAAGCGCGTTGACTATTCGGGACGTTCGGTTATTGTCGTTGGACCAACACTAAAGCTGCATCAGTGCGGCCTCCCCAAGCAGATGGCACTTGAACTCTTTAAACCTTTCGTTATGAAGCGGTTGGTTGATCTTGAATACGCACAGAACATTAAGTCTGCAAAGCGAATGGTTGAGCGACGGCGAAATGAGGTCTGGAACGTTCTCTCTGAAGTTGTCAAAGAGCACCCAGTTCTCCTGAACCGCGCCCCGACCTTGCACCGCTTAGGTATTCAAGCTTTTGAGCCAGTGTTGGTGGATGGAAAGGCAATTCAGATTCACCCGTTGGTCTGTGCCGCCTTTAACGCTGACTTTGACGGTGACCAGATGGCTGTTCACCTTCCGCTTAGTTCCGAGGCGCAAGCCGAAGCTCGCATTCTGATGCTTAGTGCTAATAACATTCTTTCTCCTGCTACTGGTCGTCCAATTACAGTTCCTACTCAGGATATGGTCTTTGGTATCTACTATCTGACCATGGAGGTAAATGGGGCTAAAGGGGATGGAAGAGTCTTTAGGCACAGCTATGAGATTCAGCGTGCTTATGAGGCAGGCGACGTCAACTTGCACGCTCGAATCCTCTTTCGACGTCCAACCGAGGATGGATATGAAGAGATTGTCACTACTCCTGGTCGAGTTTTCTTCAATGATGCCCTTCCAAGTGACTTTCGTTTCGTAAACACTTTGATAGGTAAGAAGGCAACTCCAATCGGCTCGATCGTAGAAGAGATAGCCAATAACTACTCTAAGCAGGTCGTCTCTACCTCGCTGGATGCGATCAAGAGCCTCGGTTTTCGATTTGCAGCTCAGTCTGGTCTTACGATCTCTATCAATGACGTAAAGACGCCGTCGATCAAGGGTGAAATCTTGGATCGTTATGAGAAGGAAGCGGAAAAGGCTGAGACGCAGTTCAAGCGCGGTATTATTACCGACGACGAGCGGCGTCAAAAAGAGGTCGAGATATGGACCTCTGCAAACAGCGAGATCGGTAAGGCGATGGAGGCAGTACTCTCTTCGTTTGCCTTCAACCCCTTGGACATGATGGTGGACTCAGGTGCTCGTGGTAATGCTCAGCAGATTCGCCAGATATCTGGTATGAAGGGTCTTGTCTCTAACCCTAGAGGAGAGATGATTCCCCGTCCTATTAAATCTTCCTTCCGTGAGGGCCTCTCGGTACTCGAATACTTTATTTCAACACACGGTGCTCGAAAGGGATTGGCTGATACCGCCCTTCGAACAGCTGACTCTGGATATTTGACCCGTCGTTTGGTCGACGTTGCCCAAGAGTTGATCGTTCGTGTGGATGATTGCGGTTCTACCCGTGGTATTTGGATGGACGAGATAGTTCCCGATGAAGCTAAGCGTTCTTCTTATTTGGAGACTCGTATCTATGGAAGGGTCTTAGTAGAGGGCGTTGAACTGGTCGATGGAACGGTCCTTGGGACCGGTACCTTGATTGATGATAACGTTTTAGCTCAACTCCGTGACGATCCGGGTATCGATAGGATCAGGGTGCGTTCTGTATTGACTTGTGAGACTCCTCATGGAGTCTGTCGGGTTTGCTATGGACAATCCTTGAGCGCAGGTCGTTTGATCGACTTGGGTGAGGCCGTTGGCGTTATTGCTGCACAGTCGATTGGTGAACCTGGTACCCAGCTAACAATGCGTACCTTCCACCAGGGTGGCGTTGCAGGCGCTGACATCACCCATGGACTCCCTAGGGTGGTGGAGCTCTTTGAAGCACGTACCCCCAAGGGATCGGCCATCTTGGCCCACCGTAGTGGATCTGTGCAAGTTGAAGAGGGCGAAAGTCATCGAAAGCTTATTGTCATTGACGATCAGGGCGAGCGCGAGGAGTACGATCTATCTCCTAAGCAGCGCTTGGAGGTTCACGGTGGTGACATGGTTGAGGCTGGAGACGTTCTTGTCGATGGCCCCAAAGATCCTAAGGAACTCCTAGACATTAAAGGCATGCGCGAAGTTCAACAGTATTTGGTTGAAGAGGTACAAAAGGTCTACCGTGACCAAGGCGTTTCTATCCACGATAAGCATATTGAACTTATCGTGCGACAGATGCTCAAGAAGGTTACAGTGGCCGAGCCAGGCGATTCGGACTTTTTGCCCGGCGAGAGGGTAGACGCTCGTGTCTATCACGATCGCAACGTCGAACTGACCTCTTCTGATCAAAAGCCAGCTCTTGGTCGGCCCGAACTTATGGGTATTACCAAGGCGAGTCTCGCTACCGAGTCGTGGCTTTCTGCTGCGTCATTCCAGGAGACGACTCGCGTGCTGACTGAAGCGGCCATTGAGGCCCGTTCTGATTCGCTGCTTGGCTTGAAGGAAAATATTATCATCGGGAAGTTGATTCCGGCCGGTAGCGGCATGCCGCTCTATCGCAGTGTTCAGGTCTCAACTCCTCATGCACGGAAGATGTCGTATTGGTCATCTAGTGATGACTTTGATGAGTATGAGGACCCAGATGAGGATGAATTGGCCGACCTTGAGTCGACCATTGATGATTCATTTGACTTTGATCTTGATGTAGATCTAAACGACATTCCCGGTGGAATTGGCGGTAGCGGTCTGGGCGAAGGCGCCTGATATTATTTGATTCCAGAGAGAGTTCATCTTCCATCTTTTTATCATTAAGGGTGGTCCGTGGCCTCTTTCTGGGTCATTTGATCTAAGGGTTGTAGCGTTTGGTAGAAATACCATGCAGGTTGTTCGTCAAATCCGCCCTATAGTGTAATTTTGGCAAATTTTCGCCAAACTGTCGAGAGTTGCGCGACAGATTAGCCAGGGTTGTTTGTGGCGGACAGGGATCCCCTGTTTTTAAAGTTTGTTTTCCCCGAGGCCTGATGGTGGCTTTGGGGTCATGTTATTCGTAGCGGTCATATGATCGTCTACTAAAGTGGAGAGGTACCAATGCCAACGATTGCTCAGCTGGTACGCACCGGGAGAGAGTCAAAGAGGTCAAAGACCAAGACTCCTGCGCTAAAGGGCGCCCCGCAGCGTCGCGGTGTATGCACCAGGGTCTATACGACTACGCCCAAGAAGCCTAACTCGGCCTTACGCAAGGTGGCCCGTGTGCGATTGACTTCAGGTGTAGAAGTGACTGCATACATACCTGGCGTTGGCCATAATCTACAGGAGCACTCCATAGTGCTCGTTCGTGGCGGTCGAGTCAAAGACCTACCTGGTGTTCGATACAAGATTATTCGAGGTGCACTAGACACCTCGGGAGTAAAGAACCGTAAGCAAGCTCGTAGCCGCTACGGTGCTAAGAAGGAGAAGTAGTAAGCTATGCCTCGTAAAGGTCCAGCTCCAAGGCGGGAGATCGTCGCAGATCCCATTTATCATTCCACCTTGGTTACTCAGTTAATAAATAAGATTCTTTCCCGAGGCAAAAAGACCTTGGCGGAAGCCATTGTCTATGGTGCATTGGAGAATATCAAAGAGCGCACCGGCAACGATCCTTTGGTGATCCTCAAAAAAGCTATCGATAATACTAAGCCTGAACTAGAGGTTCGATCGAGGCGTGTTGGTGGGGCAACCTATCAGGTACCAGTTGAGGTCAAATCCCGCAGGGCTCACACTCTATCGATTCGTTGGCTCGTCTCATTTTCACGTAAGCGCCGTGAAAAGACGATGGTAATGCGGCTTGCGAACGAGATTCTTGATGCTTCTAATGGCATCGGTGCATCAGTGAAGCGTCGTGAGGATCTTCATAAGATGGCCGAATCCAATAAGGCGTTTGCTCACTATCGTTGGTAGCCATCCATTGCCCTATGATCGATCTAGGTTTTAAGATACGCTAGATTTGGTCAAAAGTGCTTTGGGTATGTAAATTTCCCGGCCAAAAATTTAAAAGCGTGGGTTGCGTCAGTAACCCACGCTTTGGTATGGATTTTGATTAATGCAGTTTCTGGGTTTTAAAAATCCTATGGGCGGCATGAAAAACTAGTACAAAGTCGGACAGAGAATTTATCAATTGAAGTCAAGGATCGAATAACTCCAGATCCTTGGAGTGGTTGATGATCGCGGTCTTGTAGGTGACACCAAAAGATGGTGTCGGACATTGAGGGACAAAATGACGGCTCGAGAATATCCGTTAGAGAAAATTAGAAATATCGGCATTATGGCCCACATTGATGCGGGCAAGACAACGACGACTGAGCGAATTCTTTACTACACCGGTAAGAACTACAAGATCGGTGAAGTTCACGAAGGTGCTGCGACAATGGACTGGATGGTTCAAGAGCAAGAGCGTGGAATCACCATTACTTCGGCCGCGACCACCTGCTTTTGGAATAGCCACCGCATTAATATTATCGACACTCCAGGCCACGTTGACTTTACCGTTGAGGTAGAGCGCTCACTTAGGGTTCTAGACGGCGCGGTAGCAGTCTTTGACGCAGTTGCTGGTGTGGAACCTCAGACTGAGACGGTTTGGCGACAGGCAAATAACTACAACGTTCCCCGCCTTTGTTTTGTAAATAAGATGGATCGTGTCGGGGCGAACTTTTATCGCTGTGTCGACATGATAAAGGATCGTTTGGATACCAATCCTCTTGTGATTCAACTCCCAATCGGTGCTGAGAACGGCTTTAGGGGAATTGTCGACATAATCGAGATGAAGGCGACCATCTATGAGGATGAACTGGGTGAGCGCTTTAGCGTTACAGAGATCCCAGAGGATGTTCTGGAGTCTGCCCAAGCCTATCACCACGATCTAATGGAATCCCTTGCATCCTTTGACGATGATCTCATGGAAGCTTATTTGGCTGAAGAGGAGATAACTCCAGCTCGGGTCGTAGAGGTTTTGCGCCAAGCTACAATTGCAGGTTACGGTGTACCGATTCTGTGTGGTTCGGCCTTTAAAAATAAGGGCGTTCAGCCAATGCTAGATGCCGTTGTGAATTTCCTTCCTAGCCCGTTGGATATTCCAGCAGCGATTGGTACTTCCCTTCGCGGAGAAGCCGGACTGAGCAGAGATGCCGACGATAAGGCACCTTTTTCTGCCTTGGCCTTTAAGATCATGACCGATCCATATGTAGGTAAGTTGACTTACTTTAGGGTCTATTCTGGTTCGCTCGAAAAGGGTTCTTCTGTCTTGAACAGCACCAAGGACAAAAAAGAGCGAATCGGGCGACTTTTGTTGATGCACGCTAACCATAGGGAAGATATCGATACCATCTTCGCGGGTGATATTGTTGCAGCGGTTGGTCTAAAGAACACCACCACCGGTGACACCCTTTGTGACGGCGACAGCCCCATTATCCTTGAGTCGCTGGAGTTCCCAGAGCCAGTTATTCACGTTGCAGTCGAGCCTAAGACCAAGGCCGATCAGGACAAGATGGGCAAAGCTCTTTATGCATTGTCCGAGGAAGACCCGACCTTTAGGATCCGGACTGATGAAGAGACCGGCCAGACTGTTATCTCAGGCATGGGCGAATTGCACCTCGAAGTGATCGTGGATCGTATGTTGCGCGAATTTAAGGTTGACGCTAACGTCGGTAAGCCCCAGGTTGCTTACCGAGAGACGATTCGCAAGACGATCGAAAAGGTGGAGTCAAAGTACGTTCGCCAGAGCGGTGGTCGTGGTCAATACGGTCACGTCGTAATCACCTTGGAGCCTACGGGCCCCGGTGGTGGTTACGAATTCGTCGATAAGATTACCGGCGGTGTAATTCCTAAGGAATATATACCTCCGGTTGATGCGGGTATTCAAGAGGCTATGACCTCTGGTGTACTCGCGGGCTATCCGACAGTGGATCTTCGGGTGATTTTGACCTTCGGGTCCTATCACGATGTTGACTCGTCGGAGATGGCATTCAAGATTGCTGGTTCTATGGCATTCAAGGAGGCTGCAAGGCGGGCATCGCCGGTTCTATTAGAGCCGATTATGTCAGTCGAAGTAGTTACCCCTGATGAATACATGGGCGATGTAATCGGAGATTTGTCATCAAGGCGTGGAAAGATTGAAGGTATGGACCAGCGAGGAAATGCTCAGGCAATTCGCGCTCAGGTTCCGCTGTCTGAGATGTTTGGATACGCCACTGACCTACGGTCGCGCACGCAAGGGCGCGCCACATACACTATGCAATTCAACTCGTACCAAGAAGTCCCGGACTCCATAGCCAAGGAGATCGTGGCGAGGGTGCGGGGCGAGTAGCCTAGTATCAGTACCTTGTAAGCAAGTCGGCGCCGTAATTTTCGGCGTCGGTCATACATAACGGAGCAAGTTGGAGAGATGGCAAAGCAAAAGTTTGAGCGCCTCAAGCCACACGTAAACATAGGAACCATGGGTCACATCGACCATGGTAAGACTACATTGACCGCAGCGATCACTAAGACGCTTGCGGATCGCAACCCGGGAGTGAAGTTCACCCCCTTTGATCAGATCGATAAGGCTCCTGAAGAGCGAGCTCGTGGTATAACAATCTCGATTGCCCACGTTGAGTATGAGACGCCAAATCGTCACTATGCCCACGTGGACATGCCAGGCCACGCTGACTACATTAAGAACATGATTACTGGTGCTGCCCAGGTTGACGGAGCAATTTTGGTTGTTTCCGCCGCCGACGGCCCCATGCCCCAGACTCGCGAGCACGTGTTGCTAGCCCGTCAGGTAGGCGTTCCTTACATCGTTGTAGCCCTAAACAAGGCTGACATGGTCGATGATGAGGAGTTGCTGGATCTGGTGGAGCTAGAGGTACGCGAACTCCTAAGCGAGTACGAGTTCCCTGGTGACGATACACCTGTTATTCGCGTAAGTGCACTCAAGGCTCTTGAGGGTGACGCCGAATGGCAAAGTAAGATCGTAGAGCTCATGGATGCAGTTGATTCTTACATCCCAGAGCCAGAGCGCCCAGTAGAGCGTCCTTTCTTGATGCCAATCGAGGACGTCTTTACGATCCAGGGTCGTGGTACTGTCGTAACTGGCAAGGTTGAGCGAGGAATCGTTCGAATCTCGGAAGAAGTCGAGATCGTCGGTCTACGCGCAACTCAAAAGACAGTTTGTACCGGTGTTGAGATGTTCAATAAGATCTTGGACCAAGGACAAGCTGGAGATAACGTAGGCGTTTTGCTTCGTGGAACTAAGAAGACTGACGTTGAGCGTGGCCAAGTGCTTTGTAAGCCTGGCTCGATCACTCCTCACACTGAGTTTGAAGCTAATGTGTACGTTTTGAACAAGGATGAAGGCGGCCGTCACAAGCCTTTCTTCAACAACTATCGTCCCCAGTTCTACTTTAGAACGACAGACGTTACCGGCTCGATCACCCTTCCTGAGGGTAAAGAGATGGTTGTCCCTGGTGACAACATTACTTTGAAGGTTGAGCTACAAAAGCCTATCGCAATGGATGAGGGTCTTCGTTTCGCTATTCGCGAAGGTGGCCGTACTGTTGGTGCTGGCGCTGTAACAAAGATCATAAAGTAACGCTGTCTAAATAGACAACTTCTCAGCGGTCAAGGTACGCTTGGTCGGTCCCAGAGAAATCTAGGGACCGACTTGTGCCTTTGATGCCCTATGATGGTAGGGCGCGTATTCGTGGATTTTATAAGGAATTATGATGGCAGAGAACTCAAAGCAGCGAATTCGTATCAGGCTAAAGGCCTATGACGCTGCCATATTGGACGCCTCAACTCGGAAGATTGTCGATACTGTCCTTCGTACCGATGCTAAGGTAAAGGGTCCAGTGCCACTGCCGACGGAGACGTCGCGCTACACTGTGATTCGATCCCCGCACAAGCACAAGGATTCCCGCGAGCATTTCGAGATGAGAGTTCACAAGCGCCTCTTGGATATCGTAGAGCACACCCCTAAGACTGTAGATTCGCTTCAGCGTCTCGACGTCCCAGCCGGTGTGGATATAGAAATAAAAGTCCAGAGTCTATAAGTAGCCGGATGGTCCAGGTTGGACCGGTAGGCTAGAAGAGTTTGAAAGCTTTGACGTCTGGGTAGGCCCTTGAGGAACCGCCTAGCAAACAGATGGCAGAGCTCCGCCGATTAGGCGGAGTTTTTGTGTCTGAGCAAAGGTGCTTTGTACCTTTGAACGTCGGGTTTTTAGATCTAAGCAAAGAATGTCTTTGCATTTAATTATGAAAGTTTCGTATAGAAATGGCAACCAAGGCTTTAGTAGGCAAGAAGTTGGGCATGACGCAACTCTGGGACGACCAGAACCAAATCATCCCAGTTACTGTCGTCAAGGTTGACCCAATGAGGGTCATGAGGGTGAAGCAGCCCTCCACTGACGGATATTCGGCCCTTTGCGTCACTTATGGCGCGAAGGATGCTAGGAAATTGAATAAGCCCGAGGCAGGAGTCTTTCGGGCTGCCGGCGTAGAACCGGGCGTAGAAATTATGGAGTTTCGACTCGATGATGTCTCCTCCTATTCTGTCGGCTCTGAATATGGAGTTGAGATTTGGGAGAGTGGGGACTTTGTTGATGTAACAGGTACATCCAAAGGCCACGGTTTTGCTGGAGTTATGAAGCGTCATAATTTTGCTGGCCAGAAGGCTACTCACGGTAACCATAAGAAGCATCGAGCTCCAGGTTCAATTGGCGCTTGCGCTACCCCAGCACGAGTCTTCAAGGGGACGCGCATGGCTGGGCAAATGGGTTCCGATAAGGTAACGACCCAGAACCTCAAAGTTGTAAAGTCCGATCCAGAGCGTGGTCTTTTGTTAATCAAGGGTGCCGTTCCAGGTGCTAAGGGCTCGTCTGTAGTCGTTCGTGACGCTGTGAAGGGTGGCAAGTAACTTATGAGCGCTGAAGTTGTTCGAGTGATCGAACTCAATCAATATGTCGCGGCCCTCTTGGACCACAACGGCAATCGCATCGGTGAAGTTGAACTGAATCCAACAGTCTTTGGTTACACGCCAAATGTTTCGCTTTTGCACCAGGTAGTTACTGCTCAGTTGGCTGCTGCCCGAAGTGGAACACAGTCCACCAAAACTCGCGCCGAGGTGCGCGGTGGTGGTCGTAAGCCATTTCGCCAAAAGGGTACTGGACGTGCCCGTCAAGGCTCCATACGAGCTCCCCATTGGGCAGGCGGTGGCGTAGCCCTAGGGCCAAAGCCACGTTCTTATGAGCAACGCACCCCAAAGAAGATGAAGCGTGCGGCTCTATATCATGCGCTTTCTGATCGAGCGGCTAACGACGCAATCGTAGTTGTTGAATCGTTTGAGTATGAGACTCCTAAGACTAAAAGTGGTATCGCATTTTTGTCCAATGCCGGTCTTTCGAATAAGAAGGTCCTCTTGGTGGTGGATCCATTTGAATATAACTTGGTAAGAACCTTTTCCAACTTGCCTCTCGTTCGTCTTATCGATGAGGCTGAGTTGAATCCCTACGATATCTTATGGTCAGATGTCGTTATCTTTGATAAGTCCACACTGATTGGCGAGGCTGATTCTTCCAGCGACGCCGATGACGAAGTGGCCACGGAAGGTTAAACGATGGCAAATCCATACTCGATTATCATCAAGCCAGTTATCTCCGAGAAGTCCTATGGACTCTCCGATGCCGGCGTCTATACATTTGTGGTCGATCGCAGGGCCAACAAGATTGAAATTGGTAAGGCCATAGAGGAGATCTTCTCCGTAAAGGTCGGCAAGGTCAACACTCTGAATCGCAAGGGTAAGCGGAAGCGTTCACGTAAAAGCGGACTCTATGCCAAACTCTCTGATACAAAGCATGCCATGGTCACCCTTAAAGAGGGTCAGATCGAACTGTTCCAGAGATAGAAGGTTTTTAAGAATATGGCTATTAGAAAGAGAAAACCCACTAGTCCTGGACGTCGGTTTCAGTCGGTGTCCGACTTTTCCGAGATTACTAAGTCCAAGCCTGAGAAGTCGCTTTTGGCTCCTAAGAGCTCTAGTGGTGGTCGTAACTCCTATGGACGAAAGACCTCCCGCCACCGCGGCGGTGGTCACAAGCAACAATATCGCTTGGTGGACTTCAAGCGTCGCAAAGACGGAGTTCCAGCAAAAGTTGCTGCGATTGAATACGATCCCAATAGAAATGCTCGGATTGCTTTGCTTCATTATCTTGATGGTGAAAAGGCATATATTCTGGCTCCTAATCGCCTCAAGGTCGGCGAATTGGTGGAGTCGGGTTCCGGTGCTGATATTCGGATCGGAAATGCACTTCCTCTAAGGAATATTCCAGTTGGTACTGTGGTGCATAACGTGGAATTGCGACCTGGTCAGGGCGGCAAGATTGCTCGTGGAGCAGGTATGTCGGTGCAACTAGTCGCCAAAGAGGGCGATTTTGCTACACTTCGTCTTCCCTCTACTGAAATGCGTCGCGTTCCTATTGATTGTCGGGCTACCGTAGGCGAGGTTGGCAACGCCGAGCATGAGCTGATTTCGATTGGTAAAGCTGGACGTAACCGTTGGAAGGGCGTTAGGCCTCAGACACGAGGTGTCGCTATGAACCCAGTGGATCACCCACTTGGCGGTGGCGAAGGCAAGACGTCTGGTGGACGTCATCCAGTTTCCCCTTGGGGTCAACCTGAAGGTCGTACGCGTTCAAGGCGCAAGGCAAGTGATGCAATGATCGTACGTCGTCGTCGCGGACGCGGCGCAAGGCGCTAGGAGGTCTTATAAAAGATGGCACGTAGCCTTAAAAAGGGTCCTTTTGTCGATTCTCACCTACTCAAGAAGGTCGACGCTTTAAATGAGAAGAACGAGAAGAAGGTCATTAAGACCTGGTCTCGTAGATCTACAATTATTCCTGACATGGTGGGTCACACCATCGCCGTTCATGATGGCCGAAAGCATGTTCCTGTCTATGTGACAGAGTCCATGGTCGGTCACAAGTTAGGTGAATTCAGCCCTACTCGAACCTTTAAATACCATGCGGGTCAAGAGAGAACGGGTAAGAGAAGATGAGTACCACTACTTTCAATTCAGGCACTAGGGCTGTCTTGCGTCAATATCGCATGTCGGCATCGAAGGTTCGTGAAGTTCTTGACCTGATCCGGGGCAAGGATATTATTACCGCTCGAGATATTTTGGTCTATTCGGATCGTGGAGCGGCTCGTCCGATCTTGAAGCTTCTGGCCTCTGCTGTGGCCAATGCTGAGAATAACGACGGTATTCCAGCAGATGAACTCTATGTCTCTGCCTGCTTTGCAGACGAGGGGCCGACTATGAAGCGTTTTCGTGCGCGAGCTCGTGGGCGTGCAGGACAGATTTTGAAGCGTACGGCTCACATCACGATCTATGTCGATCGCATGGAATTTACCAAGATTGCTCAGATCAATGCTAAGAGATCCTCTGAGGAAGCTCGTCGTCAAGAACGTCGTAGTGCACGTGTCCGTGGCTCAAACAGTTCTCTCGACGAAATAGAAGTTGTCTTTGACGCCGAGGATTCGGATCTTGTTGTTCATACTGAGACCGAGAACACAGAGACCGCTAACACAGAGACCGCTAACACAGAGCCGACAATTCCAGAGAGCTCGGAGACCGTGAGCGATCAAGGTGATTTAGGTGCAAGTGATGCAGTCTCCAACGACGTCCTTGAGGTAGTTTCAAGCGAAGATCAAGACGTTGTCGATGACGATGCTGAAAGCGAGAATAAGTAATGGGTCAGAAAGTAAATCCCTACGGTTTTCGCCTTGGTATAACCACCAAGTGGAAGTCGACCTGGTACGAGGATAAGAATTACAAAGAGACAGTTCTTGAGGACTGGAAGATCCGTAACTTTCTTATCAAGAGACTTGAGAACTTGCAGCTTTCGCGAGTAGAGATCGAGCGTAAAAGAGGCGATATCAGAGTTGATATCTACTCATCGAAGGTTGGTCCTATCGTCGGACATCAAGGCAAGAAGATTGAAGAGCTTCGCCATGATCTCGGTGCGCTAATTGGGGATGAAAAGGTCCAATTAAACGTCAAAGAGATTCAAAACGCTGAGCTTGATGCCGCATTGGTTGCACAAAGTATTGCAGATCAGCTGGCTCGGCGAGTTAGCTTTAGAAGAGCGATGAAGCGCGCTATGCAGCTCGTGGAGCGTTCTGGTGGTCAGGGCGTCAAGATCCAGTGTTCTGGTCGACTTGGCGGTGCTGAAATGGCACGCAAGGAGTCCTATCGCGAAGGTCGAGTTCCGCTTCATACCTTGAGAGCAGACATCGACTATGGCTTCCGAGAGGCTAGAACTACCTTTGGTCGTATCGGTGTTAAGGTCTGGATCTATAAGGGCGATATCGTTCCCTATAAGGTACCTAGCCTTACCGAAGCAGCTCCTACCGAGCAGGCCGCGCAACGGCCGCGAAGAGTTTCTGCAGGTGGCGGTCGACGCGTAAGCGAAGGAAGGCCCCGTAACGCGGCGCCGGTCGTAAATGGAGAAGAGCAACTTGAGAAGATCCTAGATCGGTCTGAGGAGCTCGAGAAGAAGGTGCGCCAGGAGTCACATGAGACAGCGCACTTCAAGCGGGAGAGCGATTAATCATGTTGATGCCTAGGAAGGTAAAGCACCGTAAGGTGCAGCGTGGCCGGCGAACTGGGCTGGCCAAGGGTGGTACCGAGTTGAACTTTGGTGAGTTCGGTATTCAAGCCTTGGAAGCTGGTTGGTTGACCGCTCGTCAAATAGAAGCAGCTCGTATTGCTATGACGAGGCACATCAAAAGAGGTGGAAAGGTCTGGATTCGAGTTTTTCCAGATAAGCCAGTTACCAAGAAGCCTGCTGAGACTCGCATGGGTTCGGGCAAGGGTAACCCGGAGTTTTGGGTTGCAGTTGTAAAGCCGGGTCGCATCCTCTTTGAATTGAATGGTGTCTCGGAAGAGCTAGCTCGTGGCGCTTTGGAGAGAGCTATTCAAAAGCTCCCCTTTAAAGCACGTGTGGTTGTAAGAGATGCATTTTCTCACGAGAATGAGGGTCAATAATGTCAAAGGCTTCTGAATTAAGAGATTTCGGTGATCAAGAGTTGCAAGAGCGTCTTGATGAGAATATCAAGGAGTTGTTTCAACTTCGGTTTGACCTGGCTACTGCCCAGGTCGCCAATACCTCGCGTGTGGGTCTATTAAAGCGAGAGGTTGCTCGTATTCATACGATTATGACCGAGCGATCCGCTTCATCCGAGGACAAGTAGGTAGGAAATCATAATGAGTGAGATTGAAAGTCCGAATGAGAATACCCGTAAGGTCCGTGAAGGTACAGTTATTTCTGACGCCATGACCGATACGGTTGTTATAGCGGTTGTAGAGCGAGTTCGCCATCCGAAGTACCGAAAGACGGTGCAGCGTACTAAGAAGTTGTATGCGCACGACTCGACCTTTGGTGCACGCGTTGGAGATGTCGTCCGCCTGGAAGAGACAAGGCCTCTTTCCAAGCTAAAGAGATGGCGTGTTGTGGAGATTTTGGAGCGTGCCAAGTGATACAGCAAGAAACCAGACTTAGGGTGGCTGATAATTCAGGCGCAAAAGAAGTCCTCGTTATTAAGGTTTTGGGGGGTTCACGGAGACGATATGCCAGCATTGGCGATATCTTTGTGGCCACTGTTAAGGATGCAATTCCTGGAGGTAATGTAAAGCGCGGGGATGTTGTAAAGTGTGTGGTTGTGCGAACCAAGAAGGAGAAGCGCCGTTCAGACGGTAGTTACATTCGGTTCGACGAGAATGCCGCTGTTATTATCAACGATGCGATGCAGCCAAGAGGAACCCGTATCTTTGGGCCAGTTGGCCGGGAACTCAGGGACAAGAAGTTTATGAGGATCATATCGTTGGCTCCGGAGGTGCTTTGATGAAGATCCGTAAGGGTGACAAGATAAAGGTGCTGGCCGGTAAAGATAAGGGTCGCGAGGGCGTGGTCTCTAGGGTGATTCCTAAAGAGGGACGTATCATAGTTGATCGTATTAATGTCGCTCGCAAGCATCAAAAGCCGACCAATCAGACCTCTCAAGGTGGAATTATCGACAAGGACATGCCTTTTTCGGCTTCGAATGTGCAGATAGTTTGTGCTAAGTGTGGTCCAACACGGGTCGGTTATAAGTTTTCCGACGCAGGCGTTAAGTCTCGCGTCTGTAAAAAGTGTGGGGGTGACCTATGAATGAGTTCGCTGGACCGCAGCCGCGTCTGAAAGAAAAGTACAACACTGTACTGCGAAGCCAACTCAAAGAGAGCCTTGGCCTGTCAAATATCATGCAGGTCCCTCGCATGGAGAAGATAGTTATCAACATGGGTGTTGGCCGTGCTACCGCTCAGGCTTCTCTACTTGAGGGAGCGCTGCGGGATCTAGAGATTATCTCTGGCCAAAAGCCCATAGTTACCAGGGCACGAAAGTCCGTGGCGAGTTTCAAGCTTCGTCAGGGAAATGCTATCGGTGCCAAGGTAACGCTTCGAGGCGATCGCATGTGGGAGTTCTTTGATCGTTTGGTCTCGCTCTCCATTCCTCGCATTAGAGACTTTCGGGGATTGAACCCTAAGTCGTTTGACGGTAACGGTAACTATACCTTCGGCGTCACGGAGCAGTTGATCTTCCCGGAGATCGAGTATGACAAGGTTGATGTAATGCGTGGTATGGATATAACCATCGTTACAAGTGCAACAAGTGACGACCATGGCCGAGCGCTTTTGTTCGCATTTGGATTTCCCTTCAAAAGAGAGGGTTAGGAAGTAGATAATGGCTAAGAAAGCTCTAATCGAAAAGCAAAGGCGTGCAGCGAAGTTTAAGGTTCGCGCCTATACCCGTTGCGGTCGTTGTGGTCGTCCACACTCGGTATATCGCAAGTTTGGTCTATGCAGGATCTGCCTTCGGGTAATGGTTCACGCAGGCGAGATTCCTGGCGTGACCAAGGCTAGCTGGTAGAGGAGGAACTGACCAATGATGACGGATCCGATCGCGGACATGTTGACGCGAATCCGTAATGCCAATACGGCAATGCATGATACGGTTGTAATGCCAGGTTCGAAGCTAAAGAAGGCTTTGGCTGAGGTGCTCGTTAGCGAGGGCTATATAGAGGGCTTTGATATCAAAGAGACTGAGGGTAAGCCCGGTAACTCTCTAGAGATTCAGCTCAAGTATTCACCAGAGCGCAAGCGGGTAATCTCTGGTATTCAGAGGGTTTCAAAGCCCGGGCTCAGGGTCTATTCCCGAGCGGAGTCTGTTCCACGTGTCCTTGGTGGCCTTGGGATAGCGATCGTCTCTACCTCTCGGGGTTTGATGACTGATCGAGAAGCTCGAAAGCAAAAGATCGGCGGTGAGGTCGTCTGCTACGTCTGGTAGTGATGACCCATCTATTGAGGAGTATGTAAGTTCTATGTCACGAATTGGGAAAGTCCCAGTAGAAGTACCTCAGGGCGTGTCGGTCGAGATTCTTGGATCTAACGATATCAAGGTAAGTGGTCCTAAAGGGACGCTTTCGAGAGTGCTTCCTGGTGAGATTTCGGTCCGCCAGCAAGAGTCGGTTTTGGTTATTGAGCGTCCAAACGATGAGAGACTCTCTAAGTCCCTGCATGGCCTTTCGCGCACTTTGGTCTCGAATATGGTCGCCGGTGTAACCAGTGGTTTCACCAAGGAGCTAGAGATTATTGGCGTTGGATATCGCTGTATAGCTAAGGGCCCTGGAGAGTTAGAGCTCTCGTTGGGTTTTTCGCACACAGTCAAGGTCGTTGCACCAGAGGGTATTACCTTCGAGGTGCCCACGCCTACAAGGATCATTATTAGAGGGATCGACAAGGAAATTGTCGGTCAGGTCGCTGCCAATATTCGCAAGATTAGAAAGCCAGAGCCTTACAAAGGTAAGGGCGTTCGGTACCTGGGAGAAAAGGTCCAGCGTAAGGCTGGTAAGACTGGTAAGTAGTGCCAGAGCTTTTTGGAGATAGCAATGTCAATTAACAAAGTTAACAGCCACGCGCTGCGTATCAAGCGACATAAGCGAGTTAGACGTATCGTTATCGGTACCACAGTTCGCCCACGTTTGGCTGTCTTTCGTTCGAATAAGCACATAGTTGCTCAGATCGTTGATGACTCGACTGGTTCAACGATCGCTTCAGCTTCGACGCTTGAGGCCGACCTTCGTGGCGGTGGCGCTACCGGTAATATAGCTGCTGCTGTCAAGGTTGGAGAACTCGTTGCGCAGCGCGCAGTGCAAAAGGGAATTAAAGCAGTCGTTTTCGACCGGGGTGGATTCCAATACCACGGTAGAGTGGCGGCATTAGCCGATGCAGCCCGTAGCAAGGGATTGGAGTTCTAAGGATATGGCCGAAGAGGTTTATGAAGAGCGCACGATTAAGGTCAACCGGGTTGCCAAGGTTGTAAAAGGTGGACGTCGTTTCTCCTTCACAGCACTTATGGTGATTGGTGACAAGAATGGTCGTGTAGGACTCGGTTATGGTAAGGCCAAGGAGGCCGGTATTGCCGTCCAAAAGGGTATTGAAGAGGCTCGAAAGAATCTTTTTAGTGTTCCGTTGGCGGGAGATACAATAATTCACCCGGTTTTAGGTGCTGCTGGGGCTGGGCGAGTTTTGCTCAAGCCAGCTGCTCCTGGTACAGGTGTTATCGCTGGTGGCGCTGCTAGAGCTATTCTTGAGATGGCCGGAATTCATGACGTGGTTGCTAAGTCTTTGGGTTCGTCCAATGCTATCAATGTCGCACACGCCACCATCTCTGGTTTGAAGGATCTAAAGCGTCCCGACGAGATAGCTGCGCTTCGTGGTAAGTATGTCGATGAGATCATTCCAGGCGCCATTAACCGTGCTTATGCTGAGAAGAAAAAGCAAATAGAAGGTGGCGAACGAGGTTGAGCGAGACTAATTCGGAGAAGAAACTTACAGTTACGCAGATTAAGTCAGGGATCGGTACAAAGCCAAAGCATCGTGCCACCCTTAAGGCTCTAGGGCTTGGACGTATCGGTAAAAGCAATGTGCTTCCTGATCGCAGAGAGATTCGCGGGATGATTGCCAGAGTGCCGCACTTGGTCGAAGTCGTGGAAGAGGTATAGAGGCTGATGTTAAAGTTACATGATCTGACTCCAGCTGAGGGGTCAAAAAAGAAGCCAAAACGCGTTGGTAGAGGTATTGGCGGTAAGGGCGGTAAGACTGCTGGCCGTGGTACCAAAGGCCAAGGAGCTCGCGATACGATTCCTATGGGCTTCGAAGGTGGGCAGCTTCCCCTGACCCAGCGTACGCCTAAGGCTAAGGGATTCAAGAACCCCTTTAAGGTGATCTACGAGATCGTCAACTTGGATAAGGTAGCTGAATTGGCTGCTCAGGGTGTCCTGGTGATAGATCCAGGCGTCTTAGCCAATTATGGCATCGTAAAGCGTGGTTCGTTGGTGAAGATCCTTGGAAACGGGGAGATTCGTACCGGTGTTACTGTAACGGCCCATAAGTTTTCTAGGGCGGCTGAGTTTGCCATTAGAGCTGCCGGTGGTTCGATAGTCACTGTGGATCTACCTTATGCTGGTGGGCGACCACCGGTCCGTGGTAACCAACACGCAAACCGTTAATTATTTCTTTTATCTGATTGTGGGGCCGGTTGCTATTCTAAGCTTGCCGGCTCTTTTTTTAGTTTCGGACCCAGTTTCATGGGTTTTTTAAGAGTCTCTATGGAATCTTTTCGCCATTGACTAGTATGGGATAGCTAGGCTTGGGTCCAATTGTACGTAAGAGCCTTATGAATGGTAGGTGAGTCGTTAAGTGCTTGGCAGTTTGAAAAACATCTTCAAAGTCGCAGACTTGCGCAATAAAGTTCTTTTTACGCTGATGATCATTGCGGTCTATCAGTTGGGCGCGAATTTACCAGTACCTGGTATTGACTTCGCGGCACTTAAGCAGTTGGAGACATCTGCCTCTGGTAGCGGAGTCCTTGGGTTTTTAAACCTTTTTTCTGGTGGCGCTCTGACCCGCTTTGCCATCTTCGGCCTTGGGATTATGCCCTATATCACCTCCTCGATCATCATCCAGTTGTTGACGACTGTTATCCCTAAGTTCGAAGAGTGGCGTGATCAAGGACCAGTTGGCGAAAAGAAGCTGACGCAAACTACCCGTTATCTTACCATTGTTCTAGCGATCCTCCAAGGAACTGGTTTAGCCTTTGTCTTTCACAATGGTGGTGCTGGATTTTTGCCTAACGGTCAGCAGATCGATCTAATTCCTAGTTTTACAATTGCGAGGGTTCTCTTCATCGTCCTCACCTTTACGGCGGGTACTGCCTTGGTTATGTGGTTAGGTGAGTTGATTACACAGCGTGGAATCGGTCAAGGTATGTCGATCATCATCTTTGCCAATGTCGTGGCTGGTATTCCTAGCGGTGGCCATGCGATTCTTGCTCAGGCTGGTGGCTTTAAGTTCGGCGTTATCGTTGTCCTTGCGCTTATAATCTTGGTCGCTATCGTCTTTGTAGAACAAGGCCAGCGTAGGATTCCTGTTACCTTTGCTAAGCGTGTAGTTGGTCGTAATATGTATGGCGGTGGAAGCACTCATATTCCGCTCAAGGTCAATCAGGCTGGCGTTATTCCAATCATCTTTGCATCATCTATTTTGTATTTTCCGGTTCTTTTGACGAATATTATCCCGTGGGCCGGCTTTAGAACCTTTGTGAATAACCATTTGGTCTCTGCCACCAGCTTTTATTACATTATTAGCTACGGTATCTTGATAGTCATGTTCACCTTCTTCTATGTGCAGGTGGCATTTGATCCATATCAACAAGCCGATATTATTCGAAAGCAAAGCGGTTTTATCCCAGGTATCCGTCCAGGTGCGCCGACAGAGCGTTACTTGGCTAAGATCCTCAATCGGATCACCTTCCCTGGCTCGCTCTTTTTGGCGGCGGTTGCATTAGTACCCGCTATCGCTTTGGCACTATGGCATGTAACGGGATATCCTTTTGCAGGTACGACATTGTTGATTGCCGTTGGTGTCGCGTTAGAGACTATGAAGCAGGTCGATTCTCAGCTTTCGATGCGAAATTACGACGGCTTTCTTAAGTAGCATCTTTGGGTGCATATTTTAGAATTTAGGGGGCAAGGGGTTGGATAAGCCGTATCGAATTGGCATGCTTGGTAAGCAAGGCGCCGGTAAGGGAACTCAATGTATTCGTTTGAGCGAGGTATTGGGGATCCCCCATATATCCACAGGCGATATGCTGCGAGCTGCACTTCGTGAAGGTACCGATTTCGGTAAGGCTGCGGGTGAGTTTATGGAGCGTGGGGAGTTGGTTCCTGACTCTATCATCGTTGGCGTCGTAGCTGAGAGACTTGCACAAAGTGATGCTCTAAATGATGGTTTTGTATTGGATGGCTTTCCCCGTACCTTGGCTCAGGCCCAGATGTTGGAGGATACGTTAGCTCCAGTGGGGTTGAAGGTTGTCATCAACTTAGACGTCTCAACCGAAGTAGTCCTGGATCGCTTGTCTTCTAGACGTGTTTGCGTGGGCTGTGGTCGGACTTATTCGATCCATTCGAGGCCAAATCGCAATTGGAGCTGTGATAGCTGTGGTGAGGAAGTCATACAACGCAGTGATGATACCAAAGAGGCTATCGCGAGAAGACTGGCACTCTATGATGAGCTGACTGCACCGCTGATTGATTGGTACGGCCAGTTGGGCAAATTGATTTCGGTTTTTGGCGATGGCGACTTCGACTTGATTCACAAGGAAATACGTAGCGCTATAGATAGCGTTATAGGTTAGAGTACTTGTCGCTATTGGCTTATTAGGCCCCTATCGCTAAACGTGAGGTTTCGAATTGAAGTGGGATTCTACGGTCCGTCGTTCAGGTGCTGAACTTGATAAGATGCGTAAAGCTGGAAAGATAGTTGCAGAGATTCGCGCTAAGACTCGCGAAGCTATTCGAGACGGAATTACTACAGGCGAGATTGATAAGATAGCCCATGAGATAATCGATGCTAGAGGTGCTAAATCTAATTTTCTGAATTACCATGGTTTTCCAGCTACTATTTGCACTTCGCCGAATTCTATGATTGTTCATGGTATCCCTGGTGATTATCGATTAGTCGAGGGGGATATTATCTCCATCGACTGTGGCGCCATTTGGCAAGGATATCATGGCGATTCGGCTTATACAGTTGGGGTGGGAAAGATCTCGAAGGTAGCTGCGAAGCTGATTGAGGTTACTGAGGCCTCTTTGTTTGCCGGTATAGATGAGATGGTGGTCGGAAATCACCTTCATGATATTGGTCGGGCTATTCAAAATCTCGTCGAAGCTAACAAGATGGCAGTAGTGCGCGAGTATGTTGGTCACGGAATTGGTACGGCGATGCACGAGGCGCCCAATGTGCCAAACTATTGGCCCGGGTCTCCAGGTCCGAAGCTTCGTGCCGGTAACGTCTTTGCAGTTGAGCCGATGGTGAATTTAGGTAGTGCCGATACTAAGGTTTTGGCTGATGGATGGTCGGTGATGACCGCTGATGGCTCACTCTCGGCTCACTTCGAGCATACGATTGCGGTTACAGATAATGGTCCAGAGGTCTTTACCTTAGAGGACTAGTAAGGGGTTAATTTTTGGATTGCCTTTCTTTTTGTGATATACCGGAAAGATCTCGGCGTACGCTAGACTAATCTCTCTGTGCAAGATCTTAGGGTGCACCTAAGTTTGTGCAGCTGTCTCCTATGGGGGATTGACAACCGATTTGGTTGTAGCGATTTAAGGAGTTTGATCTGACGAAGCCGAAAGAAGATGCAATTGTTCTCGAAGGGACCGTGGTAGAGCCCCTTCCCAATGCGATGTTCCGAGTTGAACTCGAAAATGGCCATAAGGTATTAGCTCACAGTTCTGGAAAGATGCGTATGCACCGAATTCGAATTCTTCCGGGTGACCGGGTGCAGATTGAACTGACCCCATATGACCTCAATCGGGGCCGGATAACATACCGGTACAAGTAGGAGACTATACTTACCAGTTTTGATTGGTAAATAATTCTCTATCGTCGCTTCTAAATTAGGAGTGACGATTTTCAAGTCAAGAGAGTAAGCAATGAAGGTAAGACCGAGCGTCAAAACAATTTGCGAGAAATGCAAGGTAATTCGCCGCCACAGGGTTGTGTTGGTGATTTGTGAAAACCCTAGACATAAGCAACGACAGGGATAGGTAAATGGCACGTATAGCCGGAGTAGACATTCCAAGGGAAAAGCGGTTGGAGATTTCTCTGACCTATATCTATGGAATTGGACTGACCACCTCGCAGCAGATCTGTGCTGCAACCGGTGTAGATCTGAACACTCGAGTTCGGAACTTAACCGACGAAGAAGTAGCACGTTTACGTGCCTACATCGACGCTAACTTCAAGGTTGAAGGTGACCTCCGTAGAGAGGTATCCCAAGATATCAAGAGGAAGCAGGAGATTGGCTGCTATCAAGGACTGCGTCACCGTAAGGGGCTCCCAGTTCGCGGTCAGCGTACCCACACTAATGCGCGTACGCGTAAGGGTCCAAAGAAGACCGTCGCTGGTAAGAAGAAGGTCAAGCGATAGTAACCCTATAACAGAGCGCTTGTAACACCTCTGTTAGATCTTGTTTTGAAGTTAGAAAATTCCTATAAGGAGCGTCGATGGCCAAGCCAAAACCAGCTGGGCGAAGAGTAAAGAAAAAAGAGCGTAAGAATATCGCTCATGGGATTGCCCATATTCATTCGTCTTTTAATAACACCATAGTTTCGATTACAGATCCAGATGGTAACGTCATTTCTTGGGGTTCCGCAGGAAACGTCGGTTTCAAGGGATCCCGTAAATCCACCCCATTCGCGGCTCAACTAGCTGCAGAAGCCGCCGCCAAGCGCGCGGCTGAACACGGCGTGCGTCGTGTCGATGTTTTGCTCAAAGGACCTGGTTCCGGTAGAGATACAGCGCATCGCGCCATTGCTAATGCCGGTATTGAGATTATGTCCGTGCGCGATGTGACACCTACTCCCCATAATGGATGTCGCCCCAAAAAGCGCCGCAGGGTTTAGAAAGTTTAAAAGGAGTTTATTGTGGCTCGATATACAGGCCCTGTGTGCCGTCTGTGCCGAAGAGAGCGTGAGAAGCTATTTCTCAAGGGTTCCAAGTGTGATACCCATTGCCCCCTGGAAAAGCGTAATTATCCACCTGGTGAGCACGGTCGTGACCGCGCCCGTCAGGGTTCTGAGTACTTGACCCAGTTGCGCGAGAAGCAAAAGGCTCGTCGTATCTATGGTGTTTTGGAAAAGCAGTTCCGAAATATGTTCGAAGAGGCTTCACGCCAAGATGGTATTACCGGTGAGAACTTGTTGCGTATGCTTGAGATGAGACTCGACAATATAGCATTTCGTGCTGGTTGGGGTGTATCTCGTTCGCAAGCTAGGCAATTTGTTTTGCACGGTTTTGTGACGGTAAATGGCCGAAAGGCTACAATCCCATCGATGAGACTTCGTCGAGGCGATATCGTCGCTCTAAAGCCATCGGCTCGTGAACTTGCCGTTGTTACGGAGTCGATTGCATCTCAGGCCCCTCACATCCCGGCCTGGTTGACATCGATCGGATCTGGCTTTGAAGTCGAGGTTTCGAATCCACCACTGCGTGAACAGATTGATGTCAAGGTTCGCGAACAGTTAATCGTCGAACTCTACTCCAAGTAAAGGTTTCGCAAGAGCGCTAAGGAGAAGGAATGCTCTTTATTCAAAGACCCGCCGTTGAGGAAGCATCCGAAGAGGTTGCGGGTCGTCAAAAATTTGCGATAGGACCTCTGGAGCCCGGTTTCGGACATACCTTGGGTAATTCGTTGCGTAGGGTTTTGCTCTCGTCGATTCCTGGTGCTGCTCTCGTTGAAGTTCGCTTTGACGATGCGCTCCATGAGTTTACGACGCTGCCCGGAGTTAAAGAAGATGTCACTGAGATCATCCTTAACTTAAAGGACGTTGTGATTCGCTCTGAGGTAGACGAGGCGATTACTATTCGTCTGGACGTCAGAGGCCCCGGAATTGTAAGAGCGGGTGACTTTCAGGTCACTGCTGATCTAGAGATAGTTAATCCCGATCTACATATCGCCACTCTGTCGGATCGAGGGCGGATAGCTCTTGATGCTGTGGTAGATAAGGGCAAAGGCTATCAGAGTGCCGATTCGTCGCGTTCGAGTGGAATCATTGGACGTATCCCTATGGATGCGATCTTTTCTCCAATTCGTCGTGTAGCGGTTGAGGTGATTGCCACTGCAGGTGAGCGATCTCGTGACTACGACCGCTTGGTCTTAGATATCGAGACCGACGGATCAATTACTCCACGCGAGGCTTTGGCCTCGGCTGGAGAGACTTTGAGGTCGTTGGTTGGATTGATTGCTGATATGAGTGATCAACCCCAAGGACTTGCTTTGACGGAGACGCCAGTTATAGAGGTTCGTTCACCAGATCTTGACCTTCCTATTGAAGATCTTGAATTGACTGAGCGTCCGCGTAACTGCCTCAAGCGTGCTCAAATTAATACGATCGGTGAGCTACTTTCGCGAAGCACCGACGACCTACTCGCGATTACTAACTTTGGCCAGAAGTCACTTGATGAGGTTGTCAGCCGACTCAATGAGCGCGGCCTTTCACTAAGGAAGAGGGACTAGTTATGCCCGGTAGGCCTAAGCAGGGACGTCGTTTTGGTGGCGACGCAAAACATCAAAAGGCGATTCTCGCTAATCTAGCGGCTTCGCTCTTTGCAGCTGAATCGATTACTACTACAGAGGCCAAAGCTAAGGCTTTACGACCAGTGGCAGAGAAGCTTATTACAAAGGCAAAAAGAGGGGGTCTCGCTAACCACCGTGAGCTCGCTAGCTATCTTCGTGATAAGGATATGGCCCAGAAGTTGATCTCTGATATCGCCGAGCGTTATTCAGAGCGTCAAGGTGGCTATACCCGGATCCTGAAGAAGGGTCCTCGCCAAGGAGATAATGCGCCTATGGCCATTATTGAGTTGGTATAACAAGTCTCTGTGTGATCTAGAGAGTTTTTGATAGCGGATGTTGGGGCGTAAGCTCCTCATCCGCTATTTTTCTTGGCTGAGTTTTCTTTGTCTATGGCTTGGTTCTTCGGCGGGTTTCTAAGGGATTTGGAGAGATCTCCGTGGCATTGTTTTATGGTGAAATCAGTTTAAAGGGTGGGACCGTTGTCTTCGCCTAGAAACTATCTTCCACAAGAAGTCAATAACTTGGCTATAGAGTTTGCCTATGATGGCTCAGCATTTAGCGGTTACGCGCGTCAGCACGATCAGGTTACGGTGCAAGGGGATCTCGAGGCCGCACTAAGGGCAGTTCTTGGGGACTCTTTTCGAACGTTTGTTTCTGGGCGAACTGATCGGGGCGTTCATGCTAACTCTCAGTTCGTCTCAGTTGTACTGGAGGATCCCAAGTACATTGATTTGGATAAGTTCCGGCGGTCGATCGAGCGCCTCACTAGTGCCTCGATTGCTATTCGTGCGGTATGGTCGATGCCGGAGGATTTCCATGCACGCTTTTCCGCAGTGGCCCGTCGATATCGGTATTGTCTTCTTACCGGCGACTTTGCGCTGCCAATGGAGCGCCGTGCGGGTTGGCATATCGGTTCTCCACTCGATCGAGATGCTCTATTTGCAGCGGCATCCTACTTGGTAGGTGAGAAGAATTTCGCTACCTTTTGTAGAGCCGATCCCAATGGTGGTTCTCTTAATCGACGTGTGAGTGAAGTCAGCGTCTTTGAGACCGATCGCGATCATATCCATATAGAGATTGAAGCCAATGCCTTTTGTCACCAGATGGTTAGGGCTCTAGTGGGTTACTTAGTAAAGGTCGCTCTAGGCCATGCTACTCCTTGGGATTTCAGTAGGGCTCTTGATGCACAGGATCGTTCTAAGGGAGTCGATCTCGCCCCACCGTATGGTCTTTTTCTTATCATGGTTCGCTTTGAGGAGCGCTTTGAATTTTTGAATCGGCCTGTAATTTCGGTTGGCAATCGACTTATGTCCAAAAGGTTGGAGGATTAGCGGATTGGCTATCGATTAATCCTGTTATAATGTTCCTTTGTGTCTTATGCGACCGAAACTGTCGTAGGCATCTAATTCGTACCTTTGAAACCAGTGAGATTATGCGCACCTATTCAACAAAGCCATCAGAAATTGAGAGAAAGTGGTTCGTAGTCGACGCCGAGGGCATGGTCCTTGGTCGTTTGGCTACCGAAGTCGCCAGAATTCTGCGCGGTAAGCACAACCCTTATTTCGCACCACATCTCGATACCGGTGATCACGTTATCGTGATTAACGCCGATAAGGTTATTTTGACTTCCAACAAGGCGGAACGAAAGTTCTCCTATCATCACTCGGGTTATCCGGGTGGCCTTCGTACGACTCGATACACTGACCTTATGGCTGATAAGCCTGCCTTCGTCGTGGAGAAGGCCATTAGGGGTATGCTTCCTAAGAACCGATTGGGTCGCGCTATGTATTTGAAGTTGAAGGTATATGCAGGGCCGACTCACCCGCATTCTGCCCAGATGCCAGTTCCGCTAGAGATTCCAGGCGCTACGCGCACTGCAAACCGTTAAGCCGGGGAGAGATTATATGTCAATACCATTAGTTCAATCGACAGGTCGTCGCAAAGGTGCAGTCGCTCGTGTTAGGCTTCGCTCAGGCGAAGGCTCTGTGACCTGTAATAAGCGAAGTTTCGAAGAGTATTTCGGTGCTCCAAGCCTGCGCCAGCACGCGATCGAACCGCTTCGGCTGACCAATTTGTTGACCAACTATGACGTGGATGTCACCCTAAATGGCGGTGGCGTCTCTGGTCAAGCTGGAGCCCTTCGCCTAGGTTTGGCAAGAGCTATTGTCGAGTTGGATCCTGAACTTAGAGCACAGCTCAAGAAGGCCGGATTGCTTACTCGCGATGCCCGTGAGAAGGAATCTAAGAAATACGGCCTCAAGAAGGCGCGCAAGGCTCCTCAGTACTCCAAGCGTTAATCTTCGGTGTTGGAATTTGGTACGGATGGCGTACGTGGTAGGGCGAACTCTGAGCTTAATTCAGAGTTCGCCCTTCGTCTTGGTATGAGTGTTGCAAATACAATTGCTGGCTCTACTTTTTTGGTTGGTCGTGATACTCGGGTCTCTGGAACCATGTTGCAGGCTGCATTTTCTGCTGGTTTAGCCGCTGCGGGTACCTCAGTTTTGGATCTCGGGGTAATTCCTTCTCCAGGAGTCGCTTATCTGTGCTCTAGATTGAAGCTAGCTGGCGCGGTGATTTCTGCTTCCCATAACCCCTATCACGACAATGGGATCAAGATTTTGGGGCCGGCAGGCGCTAAATTATCGAATGCAACCGAGATTGAGATTGAACGTGGCGTAAGAGATGGCATTGCCATCGACGAAGGTGTTGGAACCATCAATGACGCTTCGCATCTAGTCTCTGACTATTTAACCTATATTACATCTCAGCCGCTGATTCAATCGCTAGTTGGACTAAAGCTGGTTTTGGATACCGCTAATGGTGCCGCATCCGGATTTGCTCGAGAGGTTTTTGAGCGTTACGGTGCAAGTGTTGTGGTGATCAACGACTCCCCTGATGGTGTAAATATCAATGCAAATGCAGGTTCGACTCATCTTCAAGGTTTGATTGACACCGTTTTAGCAGAGAAGGCTGATCTGGGTTTAGGGTTTGACGGAGATGCAGATCGAGTATTAGCAGTAGCTCAGGACGGCTCCGTTATAGATGGTGACATAATCCTAGGGGTTTTAGCTAAGTTTTTGAATAGCCGTTCGCTGCTGTCGCATAATGGTCTGGCGATAACGGTTATGAGCAATATGGGCCTTCGGATCGCCATGGCGCAAGCTAACATCGTCGTCGTTGAGACGCCGGTTGGTGATCGCCATGTATTTGAAGCTATGGAGCGGCATGGTTTTGTGCTAGGCGGCGAACAGAGTGGCCATATAATCTTGGCGGATTTGGCGGCAACCGGCGATGGAATGCTCACCGGAGCCGTCTTTAGCCGCGCTCTTTTGGAGTCCGGCATCGCTGCTAGCGAGTTGGCCAATAGAACCATGGTGCGATTCCCACAGATTTTGCGTAATGTCGCTTGTGTTGGGGATCCAAAAGTTGTTCTTGGTGCTCCAGAGGTCAAAGATGTGATCGCCAGAGCCGCGCAGCAATTGAGTGATGCAGGCCGGGTTTTGGTTCGACCTTCAGGCACTGAGCCTTTGATACGTGTTATGGTCGAAGCTAGGGACGAAGCTCTCGCTACCGAGTCGATCGAGCTGATCCTAAAGGTGATTTCTCAGACTGATCTTTAATTCAGATTGAGCTTTAGTGTGATCGGGACGTGATGGCGGCCTTTTCCATCTAAGCAGGTAATCTCCCAGCATCATTACCCACGACGCCTTATCCGGCAATGCTTTAGAACATCTAGGAAGCTCGTTGTATGCAAATAATTACAGCGCTGCGAGTTTTAGGGTTGAGCTCATCTCTTGTGCTGCATGTTGATTCGTCCATGCTGAATTAATCAATGGTACTTGGTAAGAATCCAAGAACGCGTTTGTAATCTTGATGATCGAAAGGCCGATGGCGGATCTCTGTATATCTTTATTTCTGGCTTGGTTGCAAGTGGCTTAGCGGTATAGTTTGGCGCGATTTGTGATCTTTGCCAGGGTGTTTGTTCCAATTGTGGTAGAGCTGTTGATGGCTGTCTCGTATTTTTTCGGAATCATTGACCGAAGGGCTTAAAGTCTTTCTTTGATTTAGGTTTTAATCTCATTTTGACGAACGAATTTTATATTTTGATCAAAGGGCTAGGGTATTAAAGCGTGTGTGGAATTATTGCAGTAACTGGCCAAGGCGCAACCGTTGAGGTTTTGACAAGTGGCCTCAAACGTCTGGAATATCGGGGATACGATTCCGCTGGAATTGTAGTCTGTGATGAAAATGGTCTATTTTCGCGATTGCGGGTAGCACAGGGTAAGAATTCTTTGGATCGATTAGATAGCGATGCTAAAGAGAGCGAATTTGGCTCGATCATCAGCGGAATCGGTCATACTCGATGGGCAACTCATGGTGGTCCAACCCTATTTAATGCGCACCCCCATATCGATTGCAATGGGACAATAAGTGTGGTTCATAACGGAATCGTTGAGAACTTCAGAGAGCTCAAGGATGATCTTATTTCGCGGGGCCATATATTTTCCTCCGAGACCGATACGGAGGTAATCGCACACCTTCTAGAGGAATCTTTGATTTCGAAGGGAAGCTTGGTCGAGGCTGTTTCATCGATAGCGCCAATCATGCGTGGCGCGATGTCTTTTGTGGCAATCTCTTCGACAGAGCCAGGGGTTTTGGTTGGTTTTAAACGTATGGCGCCGATGGTTATCGGTCGGGCTTCAAACACCTGGTTTATTGCGAGTGATATACCGGCGATTCTTGATCGTGCGGAGGTTTTTTACCACTTAGAAGATGACCATCTTGTCTGTGTTACTGGGGGTGGTGCTGAGATCTTTAACCTCGAAGGGGACTCGGTTGATCTGGTTGAATTCCCCGTTACTTGGTCGCTTGAGTCCGCTGAGAAGTCGGGTTTCGATGATTTTATGTCGAAGGAGATACTTGAACAACCTGGGGCGCTGCGAGACACTTTGGCAGGACGCTTAGCATCCTCTGGTGAGTTGATTTTGGACGAGACGACCAGCGATCCAGATTCTTTAGCGCGCATAAATAAGGTTTTTATCGTTGCCTGTGGAACCTCTTATCACGCAGGTATGGTAGCGAAATATGCAATCGAGCATTGGACGAAAGTCCCCGTTGAATTAGATATTTCTTCGGAATTTCGTTATCGGGATCCAGTGGTGGATGAGCGTACTCTCGTAGTGGCCGTTAGTCAATCGGGCGAAACCCTAGATACGCTTGCTGCTTTACACGAGGCAAAGAACCTCGGAGCCCAGACGTTAGCGGTCTGTAACGTAGTGGGTTCATCAATGGCGCGATTGGCCGATACTGTGATGTACACCAGAGCCGGACCTGAGGTTGGTGTAGCCGCCACGAAGACTCATACCGCACAGATAGGGGCTCTTTTACTTTTAGCTTTGAATCTAGCTCGAACTAAGGGCCAGCTCTACCCGAGTGAGATCGACGCATTGTACGAAGAGTTGACTTTGGTACCTGCAAAGATCCAAGAGGTTTTGAACTCATGGGATGCCATTGGCGAGGTGGCTAAGCGCTTTAGTGGCTCAAGTAGATTTTATTTTATTGGCCGTCATGTTGGCTATCCTGTTGCCTTAGAAGGAGCGCTAAAGCTTAAAGAGATCTCATATCTACCCGCGGAAGGCTATCCCGCTGGAGAGCTCAAGCATGGTCCAATTGCAATGCTCGATGAGATGGCGGTTGTTGTGGCGATAGCGACTCGAACCAGGCTTTACGAGAAGATCGTTTCGAATATAGAAGAGGTACGTGCTCGCGATTCTTCTGTGATAATTATCGGCAATCCTGGAGATGAAGGACAGGCTAACTTAGGCGAGTCCTTCATCTCGGTACCCAGAGTTCATCCTCTCTTTGCTCCATTGGTAGACGTGGTTCCCCTACAGATATTCGCATACCATATGGCTCGGAACCTAGGTATGGATGTCGATCGTCCACGGAACCTCGCCAAGACGGTGACTGTGGAGTGATGCTGGACCCCACGGGGATCAAGTTTTATTATGAGAATCGACGATTGCGATTTTGAGCCTTAAGGCTGGGGATTTGGACTCTAACTTGATCTTACAATTGCGCCTAGCCTTGGATGGTAAAGACTTTTATAGGCATGATATAAAAAGCTAGGTTCCATTGGCGGCTCAACTTCTCGAAGTTGCCAACTTGGGGGACTAGTCGGGTTTGAATAGAGGTTGTCGTGGAGGATTTTTCATCGTTTTTACATGTGATTACTTGGGAGCTGACCAAGGCATGTCATCTCCATTGTCGTCATTGTCGAGCAAGAGCGATCCCAAACCGAAATGAAGGAGAACTTGATATTGACGAGATCCAAAGTGTCTTATTAGATATTTCGAATCGGCTTCCAAGAAAGCCGATCATGGTCTTCACTGGCGGTGATCCAACCGAACGACCAGATCTCGATGAAATTTTGAAGAGTTCGATCGAGATGGGATTCATCACATCTATCTCGCCATCTGTTACTAATCGCGTTACTCCTGAATTGGTCTATCATTGGGCAGAACTTGGGGTTCGTGCGATCTCTCTTTCAATCGATGGACCATCTCCTGAGATTCACGATAGATTTAGAGGCGTTAAGGGAACCTTTGAACGCTCCATTGAAATAGCTCGCACAGTCGTTGACGCCAAGATGTCCCTGCAGATCAATACCTCAATTGGGAGATTTACATTAGACGGTTTAGCCGAGATGGCGGATCTGGCCAAAGATCTCAAGGTGTCGTCTTGGGAGGTATTTTTTGTAATACCTATGGGTAGAGCGAAGTTGTCGAGCGCCCTAGATTCCTCAGAGATGGAAGAGGTGCTTCGGTATCTCGCGACTTTTAGCCGCAGCGTTGATTTTCGCGTTACTGCGGTTGGCGCGCCGCAATTTCAAAGGGTGCTTCATGAGATGAACTACCTAGAGACCTCTGGCCTTCGTCCGTCGGTACGAGAGGGTCGAGGATTTGCATTTATTGACCACCTAGGGGAAGTCTATCCTTCGGGTTACCTTCCTTTGTCCGGTGGAAATGTGAGATCGCAATCGCTAGTGGATATCTACTCCAGTTCGCCACTGTTCACATCAATGCGCGACCCCTCTAATTACAGCGGTGCATGTGGATCGTGTGACTACAGCGGCTTTTGTGGAGGATCCAGGGCTCGTGCATTTGCAGTGACAAAAGATGTGCTTGCCTCTGACCCAGGCTGTCCAAGGACTGACTCTTATGGATCATTTCTTGATTTAGAACCTGTAGAATTGGTTATAGAGTAGCAATTAGGCTCCAGATCTGTTTTCATTTATAAGTTGTATGGCCGTTCTGGTCGGCGCCAATTTCATGGAACTCGCGATCATAATGAAAGACACAAGCCCCTAAAAGAGATCTCTTTTAGGGGCTTGTGTCTATTGATGGATAAATACGGATCAGTTCGATCGTCTGTCTTTGGATTAATCACCCTGTTGTATCCCTACTGGTTGATGCAACAGGGTGAGGGAGCTGACCCAAGAAGGCTCCTATAGCTTTCATAGCCGTTATGTCCGACCTAGATGGGCCAAAACGGCTATGTGAGTTAAGCAGCCCACTTATTTAGCCCACTTATTTAGCCCACTTAGGCAGCTTGAGCCGTTCCAGCGCTGGTAGTACTTCTAAGTGCCGCGCCACCATTAGGTCCACCAAAGCCAGGGCCACCATGACCGCCAGGGCCACCAGCGGGACGTGGGTTATTGACGAAGTTGGTGATAGCTGTATTTAGATGAGACAGGATCTGAGTGGCTTGAGTAGAGGTTATCTTTCCAGCGGTTACAGCGGAGTTGATATTTGCTGTAGCACTAGTTACCAACTCTGAGATCAAGGTAGATGGAGAGATATTAGCTGCCGTTGCTACTGCGGCTAGGGTCTTTCCAGCTTGCAAGTCTGCTTTGAGAGCAGATGTAGTTGTCTTTAGGTCACTAGCTGCAGTTTTCAAGAGATTATCTCCAGCAACAGCTCTCATGCCACCAAAGCCAGGGCCACCATGACCGCCAGGGCCACCAGCGGGACGTGGGTTATTGACGAAGTTGGTGATAGCTGTATTTAGATGAGACAGGATCTGAGTGGCTTGAGTAGAGGTTATCTTTCCAGCGGTTACAGCGGAGTTGATATTTGCTGTAGCACTAGTTACCAACTCTGAGATCAAGGTAGATGGAGAGATATTAGCTGCCGTTGCTACTGCGGCTAGGGTCTTTCCAGCTTGCAAGTCTGCTTTGAGAGCAGATGTAGTTGTCTTTAGGTCACTAGCTGCAGTTTTCAAGAGATTATCTCCAGCAACAGCTCTCATGCCACCAAAGCCAGGGCCACCATGACCGCCAGGGCCACCAGCGGGACGTGGGTTATTGACGAAGTTGGTGATAGCTGTATTTAGATGAGACAGGATCTGAGTGGCTTGAGTAGAGGTTATCTTTCCAGCGGTTACAGCGGAGTTGATATTTGCTGTAGCACTAGTTACCAACTCTGAGATCAAGGTAGATGGAGAGATATTAGCTGCCGTTGCTACTGCGGCTAGGGTCTTTCCAGCTTGCAAGTCTGCTTTGAGAGCAGATGTAGTTGTCTTTAGGTCACTAGCTGCAGTTTTCAAGAGATGATCTCCAGCAACAGCTCTCATAAGACCACCATGGTGTCCACCACTTGGGCTCGTCGTTGTGAATGAAGAGAGAGCCGCAGGTATCGATGTAGATGGGGTTGTGCTCGCAGATGATACCGCTGGGGTTCCAAGTGTTGCACCTGCTAGCCATCCACCGCCTATCGCCAAAACTGTAAGACCACTTGCTATCTTTGCGTTTAGTTTAATTTTTCTCATTTGAACTTCCTCTGAGATTTACTTTCCTATTTTGCTTCGCCCTAGGCCTTCAGGGGATACTTACATGCTCGTTGAGATTGCCTAAAATTAGCTGTGGAGCGATTAATGACTTTGTTTATAATTCCTGAACTTACTTTTACCTTTCTTAGACAACTTTCATATTTGAATAAAGTCCCAGCTAGCAATAGGTGTAGACACCAAGCAATTCTAAAGATCTCAAATGGAACTTGTAAAAAACTATGGCAAAGTGCTCAATGATCCCTAACGAAAAGGTTGTGTCGAAGGTATTTTGGGACCCAATGGCAAATTGGACGCAGGGCAAGAGATAGTCTCAGCTAGCTGGATATCGGTGGTGGATCGAGGTAATGGGCTTTATGCAAGCTCGAAGCGTTGAATTAATTCTTCACGGCTTGATTTACCGTAGCACTTTCGGGCTGGCATAAAGGAGATATTCCGCCCTAAGCAAAAGGTGGTAGGTTTGTCTTTGTTGGCCCAGGACCATCAAGCCGATCACGGCTGTATTCTCGGGTACTTCATAGGACGTGGTGGCGTTTTAGGGATCTGGCTTGGATAGATTCCGGTCGTATTGAATGAGGGTTGGGCTCTGTATGAATCAAAGATATACCTTTGGAATTGGGGTGGACGTGGTCGACCACGATCGCTTTGCTTTATTTGTGAAGCGTCGGAGTCGAGGGGTCGATCGGATCTTTACTGATGGTGAGCTTGACTATATCAACCGCTTTAAGGGAGATGGCGCAATTGCACGTATGGCCGCGCGCTTTGGGGCCAAAGAGGCAGTCTCAAAGGCGCTAGGCGTCACCCTCTTTTCGCTCTCACTGCATGACATTGAGGTAGTGAATTCCAGTGACGGACCACCGAAGGTGAAGCTACACGCTAAGGCAAAGGAGGTTGCTTTTCAATCAAATGTTGTTGAAGTCAAAGTTTCATTTTCTCACGAAGTCAGAGTTTCAATTGCCTTCGCTATGGCAATCGCCGAGATTCGGAGCGTTGATCTTCAAGGACCACTAGAGCTCGGCTGAACCCTATGGTCGGTTGGGGCGTTGAAATCGTCTCTTTGGAGCACTTCTAAAGGTGTAATTTATCTCCTTGAATTCATTAATACTAAACCAGTCGGTCGCGGTGGCGTGATGGAAGCGATGTTAGGAAACCCCAACCAAACAGACGGAGCCAGAAGCCCCGTCCGTAAGGGCGGGGAAGGTTCACGAAAAATAGGGTAAAGCCCCAAGGAAGCCATGATTCAAATATATTCGACCGAAACGATGAGATCTCTAGATGAAACCTTGGCCGCCCAGGGTTCGTTGGCCACCATAATTGATCGCGCTGGTTTTGCACTGGCACAATTTAGCGCCTTGATTCTAGGTGGAGCCTACGGCAAGGTGGTAGTAATCGTAGTGGGCAAGGGAAACAATGGAGCAGATGGCAGGGCGTGCGCTAAGTATCTCTCTATTCTTGGAGCAAGTGTAGGGGTTATTGAATATGAAGATCTCCACGAAAGATCGACTCCTCGATGCGATCTTTTGATCGATGCTGTCTTTGGTTTTGGCTTTCATGGTGATTTGAAAAGGTCGATCAAAACTCCCCGTGGAGCGTTGATCCTAAGTGTCGATATGCCAAGCGGCGTCAATTCTACGAGCGGTGAAGTTGCACCAGGAACACTCAAGAGCGACTTTTGTCTGGTCCTAGCTGGGCTGAAGAGAGGTTTGCTTTCCGGTGATGCCATTGAGGTTATGGGTGAGAGCTATCTCTGTGATCTAGGTGTGGCTACCAATCTCGCGGGTGAAGGAACCTTTTATCAATCCTTTGACTTTAGCGAAGTCCCAACTCCAACACAGCATCACAAATGGAAAAGTTCGGTAGCGGTCTTTAGTGGATCACAGGGAATGGAAGGTGCTGCTATCTTATCGTCGGTAGCAGCGATGCGGGCGGGGGCGGGAATCGTTCATCTTTTTTCGCCGAGCAGTTCAATCTCATACCTTTTGGCTGCTTCGAATCCAGAAGTTGTCCTGCGTCCGTTGCTCCACGACGGAGAGTTGCAGATCCCGAAGGAAGACCTCTCACGGTTCAATGCTATTGCAATTGGCCCGGGGTTAGGGCGATTTAGCGGCCAGTTGCTTGAATATGTTGGACGAGCCAGCGGCGCTAGTTTAGTTGTCGATGCGGACGCCATCTCTGCCTTGGCGGCCTCGCCGGATTCTCTCGGATTACTTAAAAAGGGTAAACGAGGCATTGTGCTAACTCCACATATGGGAGAGCTTGACCGCCTCTCTATTGCATTTGGCTTTGCTAAGACAGATCTCGGTATCTTGGAGTTTTGTCGGCGGTGGAGCGTATATATGTTGGTTAAGGGATTTCCGACCTTTATATATTCTCCGGAGGGTCACTTTGGGGTGGTCTCCTCCAACGGTAGTGAGCTGGCAACCGCAGGCTCAGGCGACGTGCTAAGCGGCATCATTGCTGGTGTTCTTGCAAATGAAGTGATCTCTATCTCTGCTATTGCTAAGGCTGCCTATATTCATGGACTTGCCGGTCGTCTGACCTTCCGAAGGGGAATGATCTCCTATGATCTATTGGATAAAATTCCGCGCGCAAGGTGGCTGTGTCAAACAAGCAGTGAGCTGCAACGCCAACAAAGCCAATTTGTGCCATTGTTTTCTCGCGGTCCATTGATCTCTAGCCGCGAATCCAAGATCGATTGGGGTGTACTCGCATGGGGGCAGAACATAGGCCCGTCTGGGCAGAGATAGATGCACAGGCGCTGATTCACAACTATCGCTTATTTGCTGCTCTGGCTGCGCCCGCAAGAATCTGTGCCGTTGTAAAGGCCGATGCTTATGGCCATGGTGCCGTGGATGTGGCTCGAATCCTTCATGAAGTGGGATGTCGTGATTTTGCTGTCGCCTTTGTCGACGAGGGAGTCGAGCTTAGACAAGCTGGTATCGATGGAGAGATTTTAGTCTTGAGTGAGCCCGCCGTCTCTGACTTTGGAGTTGCGGGCGATGCAGATATCTCTCTCACGCTCTATAGCCTCGAGGCTATAGGGATAGCGTTGGCTACTCGATTTGGCAAGGAGGGAAAGCGACTCTCTTTTCAGCTGAAGTTAGATACAGGAATGTATCGAGCCGGTGCATCCTTGTCCGATTTAGACAGGATCTCAGAGCTCTTAGAAGGAGTTGATTTAGATGGCATTTGGAGCCACTTTGCCGTTGCCGACTTGGACGATCCTGAGTCGGTTGCCTTTACCAAGTTGCAGATTGAAAGGTTTAGAGATGCCGTAGAAGCGCTTTCGCTAAAGGGTATCACCGCTCGTCAGTTGCATATTGCCAATACTGCAGGGCTCTTGGACTTTCCAAAGGTGCGATTTTCAAAAGTTCGCGTAGGTCTTGGACTCTATGGTTACGACCCAAATCCAAAGTCACGATCGATTGGCTTGCGTCCGGTGCTCTCTTTGATCTCCAAGGTGACTTTCATACGGCAGGTAGAACAAGGTGTCAGGCCATCTTATGGGCGCCTTCGCCCTATTGATTCAGATGGATTCCTAGGGCTGGTTCCAATTGGATATGCAGATGGAGTTCCTAGGGCACTCTTTAGGGGTGGGGGTAAGGTGGCAATTAATGGTGTGCTATTTCCATTTGCAGGAATGGTCTCTATGGATCAATCTGTAGTAGACCTTGGGCCAGATCCAAGGGTGCAAATAGGCGACCGAGTAGTACTTTTGGGTTCGGATAATCCGGTTTCAATTTGGGCAGATGAGTGGGCTTTGCGCACTGGAACTATTTCGTGGGAGATTCTTTGTGGAATCTCAAAGCGGGTTCCCAGAAGAGTGGTTTAGGCCAGATAGCCTGTTTCTAGCCATTCAAAACAAGGGATAATATTGAGTTCGCGAACTGATTTTGAGAGAACAAGATCTGCGGCCCTGGAGTGCCAAAAGTGTTCTTTATGTGAGAGTCGTTTGAATGTGGTCTTTGGCGAAGGTGATTTGTCATCTCCGATACTCTTTGTCGGTGAAGCCCCAGGAGCTCAAGAGGACCTTCAATCAAGGCCATTTGTCGGGCGTTCAGGGAAGTTGCTCGAACGTTTAATCTTCGAGGCATTGGGGCTTAACCGAGGTGATGTCTACATCACCAATGTTGTAAAGTGCCGTCCACCAGAAAATCGATTACCAAAACCAGATGAGGTTAGAAGCTGTAGTGGCTACCTAAAGGATCAGTTGAACTTCATCTCGCCTTTTCTTGTGATTTCACTCGGTTCGCTTGCGACAAAGGTTTTTATGGGTCGAGACGTTCAGATAACTAAATGCCATGGGGAAATTGTACAGAGTGAACTTGCTTTGGTGATGCCCATCTTTCATCCAGCCTATGCGCTGAGGCGAGGGCGAGTAGCTCAAGACGCTATTCGCAATGACCTCATCGGCGCTAAAGGGTACCTGCAAGAGATCGGTGTGTGGAACTTTGAATGAGATATTAGGAGTAAAGTCATCATCGGCGCTAGAGACCAAGGCTATTGGTCAGCGCCTGGGCTCTCTTTTGCATGGTGGCGATGTAGTCCTTCTAATTGGCGATTTGGGAATGGGTAAGACTGCATTTACTTCTGGTATCGCGGTTGGAATGGGAATTTCTCAGAGGGTCGCATCTCCAACATTTGTAATGGTTCGGGAGTATTTTGGGAGTTTTCGTTTGGTCCACTGCGACCTTTATCGAATTGACACCACCAGAGGAGTTGACTTCGATGATTTGGAACTCTTCGACGAAGATAGCGTTACGGTCGTCGAATGGGCAGATCTATGCCTTTGGCAATTCGACGACTTTGATCCCTTAGTGGTTTTGTTTGCCAATGGGGCTGATGAAGATTCCAGGTCGATAACGTTCACTGAGAACAATTCGAGATGGAATGAACGATTTTTAAAGTTTTGACTAGATGAGGTGACAATTTCCACAACTTGTGACTAAAAACGATCCCTAAGGATTCCTTGAATAAGTCTAGGAGATCCTATGTCAGGGATGCAAAGCTTGATGTAGCTGTGTACTATAACAAAATATAAAGAACTTGCCTGGATTGGGTCCGGGGCATATTTACAAGGCGCCCATAATAAAGGGCATGTAAGGTTCTACAAGGGGTAATATAGGTGCCATGCAAGCGGTATGGAGTGCAGGTTGCATCGTGTATCGCTAGATTCGATCAAACCAAGCACGCAGAGTTGGTCAACACTATATGGTGTTTTCAGCGGTGTTTTTTGATCACCTCGACTTTGTCCAGGGGGAAACCTTTGGGGTGAATAGATTGCACCTCCGGTTTCTTTTATAGAATTTTATTTCTGCCCTATTTGATCTACATCGGAGTCCACCTTGTCAAAGAGAAATTCACCAAAACGAACTATTTTGGCCATAGACACCGTCTCGCCGAGGTCATACATAGGGCTGGTCCAATTTCCACAAGGTGAATTTGACGCTGGCGAATGTGCCTATTACATGGAGATCTCTAAACCAAGAGCCTTTCTTTCAGAAGTTGGGATCTTCTTAGAAAGAGCTCTTGGTCCCAATGCGAACTTTGGTCTTCCCGAGGCAATTGCAGTGGCTGTTGGCCCTGGAGGGTTTTCTGGAAGTCGCCTTGGAGTCGGCATCGCCAAGTCGTTAGGTTTTTCTATGGGCTTGGGGGTCTTGGTCTATGATCATTACGAGATGGTGGCGAATTCATACCTTGAATGGATGCGCGCTGAGACAAGAGGTGTCGCTGTGATTGGCGACGCGAGAAGAGGTCAAGGCCATCTTATGATCAAGGAGGGCGACCCAAAAGGCAACCTTTCCTATGGTCAGTTCTCAAAGACTTTGGACTACCATGACATGAGCGATCTCCTCATGGACGCGGATCTATCCTCAGTCATATTTTCAGACCCGGTGACAGCATTGAATTTGGGCGATTTGATTGATCGTAGTGATATGCAAGTAGCAAGTGAAGTATTTTCCTACGTTAATTCAAAGTCCCTTGGGAGATATATCGGCCGACTTTCAGCACAAGGGGGCGAGGTGGAGGCCTCTAGCGTAGTGGTTAGGTATTCTAGAGACTATGACGCGAAGGTCAACTTCGAGACGATTCTGCCATCTTGATGGTCTAAAAGTTGCGCTTTGAACCATTTGCTAGCAATTGGTCAATTCCAAGATTTGCTAGTTGGTCGGCTCTTTCGTTGCCCTCATCGCCGTTATGGCCCCGAACCCAAATCCAGTTGATCTCGTGGCGTTTGGTCGCTTGATCTAGCAACTTCCAAAGATCGGTATTTTTAACTGGCTCTTTTTTAGAGTTGACCCAATTTTTCTTCTTCCAATTTACGATCCACTTTGTAATGCCGTCCATAACATATCTCGAGTCGGTGTGGAGGCTTATACGACACGGTACTTTTAGGAGTTCTAGGGCTTCAATTACCGCTTGGAGCTCCATCCGATTGTTGGTTGTTGGGTTGTCACCACCGTAGATCTCTCGTTGCTTTTTTGGGCTAATCAACAGCGCACCCCAGCCTCCGGGCCCCGGGTTACCTCGGCATGCTCCATCTGTGTAGATCGTCACGGCCTGCAATTCTTGATTGGCAGAGCTAGAGGCACCACTGGGTTGTCCCACAGATGTGGATTGGTTATTTTTTTCTTGCATATCCCTGGTGAGCTTGCGCAGATTCCCTTCAAAGTCGACTTATTCTTGGCCCATGATCTTATAGGCGCGGTAGAAGATGTGGCGCGAGGCCACGACTATCTTGGCCCAAAGGTATGTCGTTGAATAAATAAATACCAAATCTCCAAGACTCCTCGAAGCACGATATTTCTTTGAGGAGTATTAACAGGTGAGTTGTTTCGCCCAACCTTGAGGTCTTTATCGAGTATCGATTGTGAGAGCCCCGGTGATCCCAGTGAAAGGGGATCACGAGGTCAAAGCCAAAGAGACCAAAGTAATCTGCAAGCTATGTTGTTCATTTGCCAGTTGAGGTGACTCGCCGCGTTAGTAGCTTTTGTAAGGTAAAAATTTGCCTGAGAGCTCTATGTGTACGCGGTCGCCATTTGGGTCTTCTTGGCGGGTAATTGACATATCGAAGTCGATAGCACTCATGATTCCATCTCCGAATTCTTCATGGATCAGTTCTTTGATTGTCGGTCCATAGACTGAAACCAGTTCGTATAGGCGATAGATCGTTGGGTCCGCCGGTATCTGATTTGGTAGGCTTCCTCTAAATGGAGGGACTCGCAACATGGCGATCTCTTCCGGAGAAAGGTCAAATAACTCACCGACTACCTGTGCTTGGTGATCGGAGAAGGCCATTTGTCCAAGACAACCTGCCGTAACCCACTCTTTGGACTTGCCAACCTCTTCTGCAACTTTCGACCATGTGATGTTTCGTCGGATTTTGGTCTCGATAATCTTTTCAGTAACGTCGTTTCGATCCATGGCCCTACCTTTAGATAGTGAGAGATAGAGCTATCCTAAGGTGAATTGACGAATGCAGTTCGCAACCTTCTCAAAAAATTCATCTTTGTGGCCATCCCATGGTGCTAACACCTCTTGGACTTATATGCTGAGTGGCCATAAGGCCTATCTTTGGACTCTTGCGAGTGCGATTCCGGCTTGTACGAGAACTACGTCGCCAACGGCTAGGTGCTCGATAAAGGCGTAAGCCACCTCAGAGATATTTCCACAAGGGTCGACCCCTAATGCGAAGCCTGATTTGATCTCCACTATCTCGATTGCGGTCGCATCATCTAGGCAGACGCTACAGCTCGCAGGTTCTTCTTGGTCTAGCGCCAAGGGAATTAGGAAACGTCTGGTATCTGTCATGAGCTAGGAGTTTTCATTAGAGAAGCCTTTCAGATCTGATTCGTAGGGTAGGTGCTGAGGTGAATAATTATCGATCTGGAAAAAGCCAAGACAGTAGCCTTATTTTCCTTATTTAAAGTTATTGACTAAGAATAGAAATTTCATTGATCTTTGCGCTAGGGGATTTGGTCACTATATCTTCGATTGCGGTTTCATGGTTAGCTTTTCTTTAGGTGTGAACCGCTATTGGTTTCATGAACCTCAGGTTATGGCTTTTGGCGAACTTGTTTGGCCAAGGCGAGCTGCCGCTATGGCGACCTGCCCCAAGGAGATACCCCCATCGTTTGGAGGAACTTCTAAAGAGCAAAGCACTCTAAACCCCGCCATCTCTAGCTCCTTAGTTGACTCTTTGAGCAGGATTATGTTTTGAAAACATCCACCTGCAAGCACCACGGTTCGAAGATTTGTAGTCGCTGAGAGTTCTATTAGAACCTCAGCTGTTGATGTCGCTAAGGCCCAATATGCATATAGCGCTATCTCAGAAGGGTCATGACCATCCAGGATCTTTTGAGCGGTCTCTCTAAAGGTTGATGCCGTATCAATTACCCATCGCTCTTGGTCTTTGTCAAAGCGCACATGGGGGTCAGCCTGATTTGAGTTCATAGCGCGATGGGCCAGCGCCCCTAGGTACATGGCCCCTTGGCCCTCGAAGGTGCGACGTCACATAGCTCTATGAGCCCACCGACCGCGTCAAAGAATCTTCCCATTTCAGAGGTGCATGGCGAAAAAATTGGAGATTTTGAGATTGCGAGTAGATCTTTGAGTTTGGATTCGAATCTGGCGATGGATGGAAATGATAAAAATTGTGCCTCGTCGCCGAAGGCTGCTATTGAGTAGGAAATTGCCATGCGGTAGGGCTCGGTTATCGCCTTTTCAGCACCGATCATTGGTATGGACGATGAAGTTGCAAGTCGAAAAGAGCTGATAAGGTTGGCGACCGAGATGTTATTGTGGTTGCCCACAATGATGAGTTCTCATGTTTTGAGAATGCATGTTCTCATATTGAACTGCCTCTTGACCGAGCAAGTGTTGACGCCGATGGCGTCTTGGCATGCCCATGGCATGGCTTTTGATTCGATGGACTAACTGGTGAATGTATAACATTTCCGGATGTCTTTCTAGAGTGCCACAAATGTAAGGTCGTGTATGGAGAGATCTTTATCAAGGCATGTCCTTGATGCTTCGAGTAATTTCTCTCGGGGCCGAGTCGCCAGGAGGGCTAGCACCTCCCGCTGCAACTTCCGCGCCCGATCGATTTTATGGTCCCCGTGGACTCGTGTTGATCGGATCGACTTTGATCGTATGCGATACGGGAAATCATCGGGTTTTGGTCTTCAGAGATTTGTGCGATGGGATTGTCAGTCCAAAGGCGTCAACGATCCTTGGACAGCCTGACTTTTATTCAGAGAGCCACAGCAACGGAGGCGGATCTCAAGGGTTGTTTTTGCCTACAGGGGTTGCAACTAGGGATAATAGGTTGATTGTGGGCGATGTATGGCATCACAGGGTTCTCATATGGGACGCCATCCCGACAGAAGATTGGACCGGAGCCGATCACGTAATCGGACAAGCCACTATGGAGGATGTCGAACCCAACCAGGGCGGAGAGTGTAGCACTGCCAGCTTGGATTGGCCCTTTGGTGTTGGCTTTGTAGAAGACCGTTTTTTTATTGCGGATACTGGCAATCGTCGAATTTTGGGTTGGGATCATCTTCCTCTAGATGGCGAACTGCCCGAGGTGATAGTTGGGCAAAGTGACTTTAACTCACGTCATGAAAACAGAGGAGAGGTAGGGCCATCGAGTTTTAGGTGGCCCCACTCCGTAGTCGGTGACTGTGATGGAATGTATGTAGCTGATGCGGGAAACCATACAGTCCTTATGTTTGATCTAAAGATTGACAAAGATTGCGATGCGCTTTGTGTGATTGGTCAAGTTGATCCTTGTTCAAATAGCGAGTGGCCCTATGGCCTTCAGCCTCAAATGCTTATCGTTTTCCATATGCCATTGCCAAAGATGGTGACAGATTTATGGTTGCAGATACCGCCAATAATCGGGTGCTTCTTTACGATAAGCTGCCTAAGAGTTATAGTTACCTTCCTTATGGGTCAATTGGCCAAAAGGACTTTAGCTCAAATGGTGAGAACCGATGGGCTGGGGTTGCTCCCGACACCCTTTGTCGGCCATATGAATTTCGCAGGTGTTAGTCGTGACGTCTGTTTTGCTTCATGGCCAGATGTAAAGGTCGGAGACTATGTTCTGGTACATGTCGGATTCGCGTTGACAGTATTGGATGAATCTAGCGATCATGAGACACTTGCCATCTTTAGGGACTTTGGCCTAATTGATGGTGAACTTGGTAGCGACGCAGAGATCGTTCCACAGCGTTGCGCCCTTTTGGCAGGAAAATAGAAAAAGCGCTTAGACGTAACTAGCCCCATCTTTCGCAGTGCGTCATGAATGAAAGAGGTTGTAAATCACCTACAAGCTGATAACAATCACACTGCAATGCTACATAGATGATGGAGGTAGGCCCTCCGGGATCGCCTTTTGGGAGGAGATTCCAAACCACCTTATCGATAATGGCACGGGGCATTAGCTAAAGACTGTTGTCCAAAGCGGTACTAAAAAAGTTAGAGCAATGACTCTTTCAGGTATGAGTTAAGAAGACGAGTGAAAACAAACCACTGACGAAGCGTTCGAAATTGGTATGGATGATGTCGAAACCGAGGGACGTCGAACTTTCGGGACAACTTGGAGACTAACCCAATTAGTGCTCCTTGGGCATCCGGCGTGTAGGTGGCGTGAGCTTAACATCAGGCGTTTATGTGGTGTTGCCCGCCAGCCAAGCTGATCATGCAGACGACATGGTAACTGATCATGTTGTGTGATCGCTATGTCGCCAGTGACACTGATGGTGGTCACGGCGGTCCTCTGGTTGTCGCTAACTTTCTCATTCTCACTCTGAATCAACTTCTGATATTGCCTGGCGTGCCGATTTCTCATCTACGATTGCGCTTTTATATTTGCAAATGTAGCTATCAGTGCTTGACGGGCAAGGTTGTTGACCGCTCTCGGCAGACCTCTGGAAACCTGATGAATCAGTCCCAACGCTTCATCTGAAAATAGAGCATCCGTTCGACCTGCCAGCTTCAGGTGATGTAGCGTATAGCTTTTGGTTTCCTCCGATTTCATTGGTGGAACGCTATAGCGAAGCGATATTCTCTGTTCAAGTGCGCTAAAGGTTGAAAGTCGCAGCCGTGCCTTTAGATTTGGCTGACCAACTAAAACCAGAGCAAAAGAGCTGGATGAATCCATATCGCTATTGGTAAGAAATCTCAGCTCTTCTAACTGGGAACCTTCCAAGAGATGAGCCTCGTCACATACCACTATCACCTTTCGTCCCTTTTCCGATTCAGATGCAAGCAGCGAGATTGTCTGGGAGATAAGCGGTGTTTTGTAAAAACAGGGACTCTCGCCTAAATGAGAGACGATCCCTGAATATATCCCTTTAGTTCCAAGTGCCGGATTAGCCAGATAGATAATACTGTGTCTCGATGGCTCTAACAGTGACACTGCTTTTCTCACTGCTACTGTTTTGCCAGATCCAACTTCTCCGGTTATCACTCCAATAGCTGATTCATCAACTAAAAAGCCAATCCGGGCAACTGCTTCTAAGTGCCCCTGGTTGGGGTGGAGATCAGACGGGGATATTTCTTTTGTAAATGGCATCTTTGTAAATCCAAAATGTGAACGTATCTGATCTATGCTCATTTCTCTTCCTCTGCGTTTAGCTCCCTGTAGCCAATTGGAGATCCAAGGTATTTCCTGTGCTGTTTATCCACCAGGGATAGATAGTCAATTCCGGTTGGTTTTATGGTTTCTGGCGAGTGGGCAATGGTCATCGGATGCGAATGGCGGGAGATTTTATGAATAACAGCCTTACCAAAGTCTCTGTCCATATACCGCACATTGATAGCTGAGAGATCGAATGGATCAAAGACCAGATCTACTTTCCTACCTACCAGAGCCTGGTCTACTTCGTAGTCGTTCCCATAGAGGGAAACCGTTGCAGTTTTTGTAACAGTTCTTGATTCAGAGAATAGAAATGCCTCCCGCACAAGAGAAAGATCTGGTATCTTTGGCAGAATGGAGAACCGTTCAAGTGGTGTCTGGCCGGTTTCAGAATGAATCCATCGGTGATAGACCTGTTCCACCCACCCCTGGAAGCGTTCTTCGAGAACTTCCAGCGAAGAGATATCGCTGTGGGCTACTTCTACTAGGAACTGGTCTCTTACCGTTGATGAAAAAACGCTCAATTTTTCCACGACCCATTGGACGCCCAGGTTTCGAGTGCACTAGCCGAATCCCGAGAACTGCCAGGGCTCTTAGCAGTTGACGCGAGACAAATGGACTCCCGTTGTCGAGATACACGGTACCCGGTATACCTCTTGAGAGTATTCCACGTCGTAGCGCTGCCTGAACTGAAAGAGTATCTTCAGAATATGTCCAGCGGTGAGCTGTAACCAATCGGGAGTGATCGTCACAAAAACAAAACAAGATTGCCTTCTTTCCGGCAATTACCGGGCCGTGTAAAGCATCTCCCACCCAGAGCTCATTTGGATAGTCTGCCTCAAATCTCCCAAATGCAATGTTTTGACCGCTCAGCTGGGATCTTGTGAGTCCTAAAGCTTTGAAATGACGCTGTGGAGTTCTTTCATTAGGTGACCATCCATTTTGAGTTCTGATGATCTGGGCAATATGGGCTGCTGTTCTAAAAGGATCTTCTTTTCTTAGCTCACATGCTAAAGAAAGCAGATGCTCCGGGGTACGGGGCTCAACATGGCGTGCTGAAGGGTGAAGAGCTTGAAAGCCGCCTTTTCTGTAGGTACGGATCCAGCGGTCGATGCTTTGGCGCGATACCACTACCGGAACTCCGTCAATACCAATATGTGTTACAGAAGCCAACTCGCGTACAAGTTGCCCCCGCTTTGTTTTAGAGAGGGTTTCATCTGCAGCTTCACGAACTATCCCGTAGCGAAATAGTGCTATATCTTCCGCTCGGTGATGTTTTGGCTCTTCCAGTGGATCCGTTGTCACTTTTTCTCCTTTTTGTCGTGCCAATAAATGACAAAAAGAATCATTACTGATTATGAAGGTGCTGGAAAGGGTGAGTTGGTGTTGGAAAGAAGTCTTCCTCCGCACATAACTGACATCTGGGACCATGGGGGACTAGGACCAAAGCGGATGCTTAGAGAACGAACAGCAATCCCAATTGCACTTATTGCATCTGCGAATAGAGATCCCGCTGGGGCAATCTCAGACAATGTGACATCTAAAACCAGAGCCCAATTGGTGAAGTGTTCTAGGAGTATCTCCAACTTTTCTCTAAAACGTCTGAGCCAGCCTCGGACGGTTGTCTCGGGACGACAGATATTTGCAGCGATCTTTCTATGTCCAAGTCCCTCAGCCTTTTGAACTAAAGCTGACCCGATTACCGCTGCTTCGTCCACCCGGCGAACTAAAAGGTAATCGGGCAGGAGAACCGAGGTCTTAAAACAATCACTACAGCGCGATCTTCGTGGACAAAGCGTCTTTGTGCAGTCACGCATACGAATGGTTCTCGACCTCGCATGTGCCCATTTCCGAAGCACTCCGTTACAGGATGGACAAAAAAGTTTTCCACCCAACAATTCAGATTCCACAACGTCGGGATCACTAGATACAATTAAGGTCATGGTGCCTCTGGCATCTCTGGGGGACCCTCTTGTAGTTCGGACAAAAAACAGCGAGGGGGTCCCATTTTATTCGGACTCCCTAGTTTGCCCTAACAGATAGCGACAACGCAACTACACAGCCACCTCTACGTCATCATCAGCTTCAGTGACGCCTTAATACCCCCGCGTAATCAACGAAAGCGTCGCCCTACAAACCAGAGTAATCTTCTTCCGCGCTCTTGTTATAGCTACATTTAAGCGTCTGTGACCGCCCTGCATGTTGATCGGACCGAAGCGGTACTGCATTCGCCCATCCGCTGTTTTGCCATATCCGATCGTCAAGATGATTGAGTCGCGTTCGTCGCCTTGAACTCTCTCGAGGTTCTTGACAAAAAACATCTCATTTCTTGCTTTGGGAGAGGCGCTTCCGCTAATGAATGCCTCTAGTACGGGGTTCTCTCTTCCGGCGCGCCGAAGTGCTTCTTCGATGCGATTAGCGTGCTTTATGCCCATTGTTATTACGCCAAGGGACTCACCTGGGTGACGCGCGGCGTGTTCGGCGACGAGTGCTACCACTCGCCTTACTTCATCGGCGCCAGATTCCAGCGGATCTAACCTATTGGAATGGAATGGGACAAGTACGTGGCTTATACAACTTTCACTGCTCACGCCTGGGAAGGTCGTCATAGAAAAACTGTAAAGTTCGCTCTGTGCATTTGAGAAGGCAATAAGGCGCTCGTCCTTTGACCGATAGTGCCAGCCAAGGGTGCGAGTACCGATAGGAGGAGGCAAAATTGCGCTCATCGCATCCAGGATTGATTCCATATCCTTTGTGACATCGGTTTCGTATATTTCGCTTTCGGCACTCTCGTCGTCTTCTCCCCCTCCTGACGATGTCGCAAAGAAGCTTGTAGGCGGTAATTGACGTGGGTCACCAGCGACCACAGCTTGTTCTGCTCGCATTAGGGCGCCAACGGCATCCGCGGGGCTTACCTGAGATGCCTCGTCGAAGATGACAACGTCAAATAGTCGTTGGGTTGGCAAAAGTTGAGCTACAACGAGTGGGCTCATAATCCAGCATGGCTTTAGTGCCCCTAAGACGTTAGGTGCGGCCTCGAACAATGTCCGTACCGGAAGGTGGTTTCGCTTTAAGTGAGCTTGGCGTTCAATGACTTCCGATTCCCTCGGACAGCTGTCGCGAACTTGGGTTATGCGCTCGCTAACCGCTCGGCGAACCCTAATTGACGCACTTTTTATATGTTCGCGATCTGCTCGTTGAAATTCAGTTACGGTGCGAGAATGCGCTGTTCCATCGAATGCTCCAATAAGTGAATTAGATAGTGAGACGGATTCAATTATTGATATCAACCAGACGTACTCCAAAGTCTCCAAGGTACCGTCTACAGTTAGTTTTTTCGAACGCATCTCTGCCAGGAGACCACCTAGTGACGATTCTTGGAGTTTAGCGTTTAATCGAATTAATTCAGGAATCTTAAACAGTGTTGTAGTGTCTTCAGAGAGGCTAATTAGCAGGTCGCAAAGCGTAGGAAAAGACATATCCAGAAGATTGGTGTGTGCTGTCAATTTAGCAAGCTCTTCTAGTTGTAGTACGACCTTTTGATAGCCGTCTTCATTGTCCAACAATTTAAATGCGGTCTCGGGAACGGTGACATCTTTTTTGATCTGAGGCCACGCTTCCAAAACGTGCTGTGCCTTCTTTATGGCAATCGAAAGCTCTTTGGGAGAGGGCTTAGGACCGATCCAAATCCGTGAAGCTTGCTTTCGGGCATGACGATAGGTTCTATTGGTAATTTTCGTAATCCAACCACCGATGCCACCTGATTTGCCTGGGGTAAGGTCGCGTGCAAATTCAGCCAGCGGAAGTTCGAAGATATCCTTGTTGAAGACTTCCAATGTCGTTTTCGTATCTCTAATGATTTGAAGGATGTCACCCCACGTCCTCATCGCCGTAGGAATAAGAAGCCCACAGTCGGCGACCGTCTTTGAGAAGGTTTCGAATGCAATTGTCAATGTCTTCGTGTTGAGGGTTGTCAGCAATTCGAGGACTTGAGAGGCGGCGTCGGAAGTTGAAATTGTGGAGTCAATGAAGGCTCCTCCCCAAGGGCTGCTCTGTGAGGAAAGGGTAAATCCACCCAAGCCGAAAAACTTTTCTAGATTCGCATAAGTATCTCTAAATTTATCTTTGTCCAGTCGTACCAATGCTTCACCTCGAATCCGAAACGTTGAAGTTGCTGAATCTGAAATAGCCATGATCCGCGATTGGGCATCGTAAATGCTCAAGCCCCATGGTTCGCGACTCTTATGTAATGCGTCGGTTACCTCTATTAAGGTTCGCTTTCGTTGAGTTAGGTTCTCATGCACGGCAGTCATATCCGGACGAGCAATAGAAGAGGCAGAGGCTAAGGACTTAGCGAGATTTTCGGCAAGTTTGCGTCGCGACCCCGCCCCGTCATGGAGATCGAGCACAAGGTCCTCAAGTCCAACGCTCCGTAGACGGTCTACTACCGCGTCGATCGCAGCACGTTTTTCGGCGACAAAAAGGACCTTTTTCCCGCGAGCGGCCAAAGTGGCAATAAGGTTGGCTATTGTCTGTGACTTTCCAGTGCCCGGAGGTCCATCAATAACCAAGTCCGCACCTCCGACGACAGCATTTATTACGTAGGATTGGCTAGCATCGGCGTCAAGGACAAGGAATTCATCTTGGGGTGGTTGTCGATCGGGATCAGAGAGCGTTATCTCTGGATGTCGACTACGGAGAGACTCGAGCGAAGCTTGATCGCCAGCGAGAGAGGAAATAAGGTCTGATGCGACCATCGTATCAAGTGATTTCTCAAGGTCAAGGACCATGGGGAGCTTAGCATAGGAGAAATTTCCAATCACGATTCGAGGTTTTACCTCAAATCCATTAACTGCGACACATGCTTTTGAAAGATTATCAAATAAATTATTGGAGTCTATAGAACCATTTCTACTATCGGTAATATTTGGCAGATCGATAGCTTCAAAATCGATCTTCTATTCGGTCTTAAGCATGTGTAAGAGCGAAGGGTTTGTCTCCCACTCTTCTGTTAGTTCTACCTCAAAATCTTCTCCTGCGCTATTTTTCGGTTTTAGATTGATCGGCCGCAATAAAACCGGAGCCGCAGGAGTCGCTTCGCTATTGGTGTTGTTCCAAGTGGCCATGCCCCACGCTACGTGTAAGGTTTGAAGCCCCCTCTCCTGAAAGTTCTCTACCGCCTTAGCGTTGATGGTGCGCACACGGCGAGCGGCTGTTTCTCGTGCTGATTCACCAAACAAATTTGAAAGTAGCACCTTACCTCCAGCGAGCAGGGCCTTCAAAACGGCTTCATTTTGAGTCGATACCGGTTCGAGCGCCAAAGTACCCTGCTTTAGCCTGAATCCACAGAATTGGACCAGCTTGAGCCCTTCGGTGTGACTCTGAGTCGGTTTTTTGGAACTGATTTAGGTTTGACGGAGGGTCTATGGCTTAAATCTGGTTTCAGAGTGCCAAATATGACCTATTCGCTTTGTGATTGAGCCTTTTTGGTCATTTTTGAGATTCTGAAATCTCATTTTGGGTATAGTGACCTAATCCCTTGTCTTCTAGAGCAGTTCCTTCAAGTAATATTCAGTGTGTTAGGTAACCAGATGTTCAGGTGATGGCGATCTCAAACTTTCTGATCCGATCAAGAGCCTCTAAGAACTTATCCTTATAGTGCCAGTGTTCTTCAAGATGCAGTATTACTTTTCTAGCTGAACGAGTGATATGTCCTGCGATCTGAAAGTAACACCGTCGAAGCTTTGGTGTGGTTATTACAGTTTCTGCAATAGCACCTATTTGTGCAGTTGCACCGTGTCGGGTTGTGCAGTTGCACCGCGCCAGGTTGTGCAGTTGCACCGCGCCAGGTTGTGCAGTTGCACCGCGCCAGGTTGTGCAGTTGCACCGCGCCAGGTTGTGTGCAGTTGCACCGTGTCGGGTTGTGCAGTTGCACCGCGCCAGGTTGTGCAGTTGCACCGCGCCAGGTTGTGTGCAGTTGCACCGTGTCGGGTTGTGCAGTTGCACCGTGTCGGGTTGTGCAGTTGCACCGTGTCGGGTTGTGCAGTTGCACCGTGTCGGGTTGTGCAGTTGCACCGTGTCGGGTTGTGCAGTTGCACCGTGTCGGGTTGTGCAGTTGCACCGCGCCAGGTTGTGTGCAGTTACACCAATAACTAACCAGACCAGAGCTAATTAGACCAGAGCTAACCAAACGGCATTAGCGTTCATGTATCTGGATGGAACATGATTCCACCCCGAACCTCCTTTGAGATCCTTGATGACTAGTTCGATCTGGGCATGTGCTCGGTGATCAGCCTCAAGGAAAAGCGTTTCGCCTTGTCGATCGGTAATAAATGCGTGATAGTCATAGTCACTAAATAGTGCCAGCTGAGACCCTGGAGTAGGCTTGACCCTTCCTACGATAAGACGAACGTCTTGTCTATCTCTTGCAAATGCGCGATATTTCCCTGTATTTCCCTGTATTCAACTTCTGCTACATCAGCTCCACCTTCAAGCCAATAAGGAATTGAAGTCCATGTTTCTTCTGGTATGGCTGCAATAACCTGCTTCAATCGTTTTGACATCCGTGTTGTAATGCAAAAGCGAGCATTGCCCGCGCTAGCTGCGTCTCTTACGGCTCTTGAGAAGAACCCAGAGTCAAAACGCATGGTTATTTCACCAGTTGCTCCGGCGGCTCTGGCATTGTTGATTACCTGGGTTACAAACTCCCCGGCACCACGAGCGGTATTGGCGTTGCCTTCACGTGTCACTATTCCAAGAATGTCACCTGTTTTACCAACAGCTGCTAGGTGTGGGTGATACCCCCTTACTTTGGTATAACCAAAGTAAGCTCCTTCTTTTTTGTTTCCATATACCTGACATATCGTGGAATCAACATCAATGGTGAGTGACTCATCACCTGGACCTGCTCCAGCTAGCCAGGCTCGTTTTAGCAACAAAGCTGCAACTCGTTCAACATCTGCGATGTCACTGGTCTCAAAACTACGCAAGAAGACACCAAACCTAGATGGTGCTGGCATTATCTGACCAAGGATAACTTGCGCATTTGGGCTTTCAAGGATTGCAGTGTCATCAATGCAATCACCACCGGCCAAGATAGATGCGACGATAGCCATAGCTTTTCTGCCAACATTTGCTCGTCCAGGACGATCCTCTAGGTCAATGTGTAAATCAAAGAGATCCCTAAGGCCAAGTCTCTCAGCAAGGGTGATAGGGAGTATTAACCCACTGTTGGAAACTGCGTTCGAATCGTCAAAGGTGACTATCAAACGGTCTAAAGCACTAGCAGATGCTCGCATCTAAAAGGTGCTCCTTGAACTGATAGATTTGAAGTGTCTTCAAACATCATTCTACCAGTTCAGAGCACCTTTTCTATGCCAAAATCAAAGTTGAGCGGCTAAATTTTCGGTGGATCTAGGTTTAGATCGCGGTAATAGAGCAGGTTGTTTCTTCCACCAAGGTCGACAAGCTCATTGATCCAAGCGCTTGCCGCCTTCGTGACGAGTTCGACGCGCTTATTCGCAGATTCAGCCGATGTTACGATTGTCGGGTTCAATTCGCTCACAAAAATCTCCACTCGCATTTAAAGCTGATTCGGACAAGAATATGCGATTTGGGGGGCTTTTGATTGATTATGGCTTAGGTTTGCTCAATTTTCGAAAAACAACGACAAATTCAACTTACCTTAAATATTCAAAATCATAAAAGTGACAAGGTAATATCTGTTCAATAGAACAAGGTCTGTGGGTTGGTAGTCAGAGCAAAAAACGTGCAATGCATACTTCTCCGAAATCCTCGAAACCGATGTGCAAAAATTATTATACTTCTGAACAGCGGTACCAATTTATCGATATGAAATTATATAGTCGGCCAGAACGATGTCAGCTATTTATCAAATCACCGTTTCAGAAGCGATAGACCCTTCGATCCGATATTGGAATTTCATCAGAATCAGACTTGGAAAACGCCAAATATGAGACCATTCGCTCCGAAATACAAAAAGGACCCTTTCGAGGTGTCAATGGCTTACTAGTTCTTGCGACCTGGCCAACGGAGGCGATCAAAAGTGCACCGTCAATCTCTTGAAGTAAGCGTGGTTCGATAATGACGACGGTGGGTGCTACGTAATTCGGAGAGCTGCGAATCGCCAACTCTAACACCAGAGGTCTTCAAATGCCGCATTGTGCTTTACGAGCGTAGTCATAGGGTACTCCCTGAGGCGAATTCGTTTTTTAGAGCATTAGTGCAGTGGGCTTGACCTTTAGTGAGTTGCGACAATCAATTTACTTGTCTGCGGGATTCTTTGACTGGGGTTACGACTGCTTTGGCATATTGTCTGAGCAGCCATGGATGCCACTTGTGAAACTGGAAAGTTTTTGACCGCGGACATCTCTCTTGTATTTATCTTCTTTTTCATTTATGGTAAAACTTGGATCTATTGAGCTGATCCATTCTTTGAATTTACGGAAATCGCCAAAGGCATATGGGTGTCAATATTCGTGCTTGAAGACTTGCTAGATAACATTTTGTACCCGCATGATCGTTGCAAGAGTCGTTGCGACGGATAGCACTGAAATGCCCCGAAGGAGCGACTGGTTTGGTGGCGATAAATCTGTTACCCTGATGTGGTTTTCATGGAGTGCCGCTCTGAAGTTAGTTTTTTTTCTTCCCGAACTACTGCTCTCCTAGAAATGCCAATTTGTCAAGTGGCAATTGCTGCCTTCTGGCCATCGTTATTGATATTGGAGAATCAGAGTCTTGCCCTAGTTCTGCCCCCGTGGATGTGGCAGAACACGCAAAGGCGTCTGGAGAGCGAAAACAAAAGAGGTGCATATGAATGTATATGCATTTCGGAGCGGAAACATTTCACGTAGCAGGTTTCAATGATAAAAATAAATCATTTTCGATTTTTTCGAATTATGCTAATTTGGTTATATGACAACGATAGGCCAAGCAGACGAAGAAACCTCTGAAGCTAATTTCAATAGCGATCGTGAAAAAATTCCCGTCTTCCCTCCTGATACTCTCGACGAGCTCCTCGAATTGTCTCGGTTCATTCAGGTTCATACGGAACCTGGATTCTTAGTAGGACCCGACGGAGAAAAGACACCTCTATCTGCAGAGGTATATGAGGTTCTGCGGCAGGTAATAGAAGCAATGCGCCGTGGCAGGGCAATACTCGTATCATCGCAGGGACTCTTTCTGACTACCCAAGAAGCCGCCGACTTTTTGGGAGTAAGTAGACCTACGTTGGTCAAGCTTCTCGAAGAAGGTACGATTGCATTCGAAAAGCCGAATCGCCATCGTCGCGTTCGCCTCCAGGACCTAGTTGACTTCCAGCAAAGACGCCGAATTGAGCGCAAGCAAGTCTTGAACCAGTTAACTGAAGAGGCATCTGAACTCGGACTTTATGATGGTTCTCCTGACGACTACAAAGATGCGCTCAGGGAAGTCCGTCAAAGACGGTCTCAATCTGATCATAAAGCATAAGGCAATGACTCGTTATTCTGCAGTTTTAGACGCTTGCGTGATCGTACCTATCGCACTAGCTGACACATTGCTACGCGTAGCCGAAAGCGGACTTTATCGGCCGCTTTGGTCATCCAGGATCATCGCCGAAGCCATGGATGCAATTTTAATGATTTACCCAGAAATGAACGGCGAAAAGATTTTTGGGAGATTTCAAGATATGAATAGGACATTTGACGATGCATGTGTGGAAGGCAGGCAAGATCTAGAACTTATAATAAAACTTCCGGACGATGACGACAGACACGTGGTATCGACGGCGATCTGCGGACGTGCGGACGTTATTGTAACCTTCAATCTTAAGGACTATCCTTACGATGTACTTGAAGCATTTAACCTCGAGGTGATCCACCCGGATTACTTTTTGTTGAATCAGCTTGACCTTGCTCCAAAAAAACATTGTTGAAGTAATTCGGGAACAGGCTTCACATGCACGCCACCCCAAATTAGACCCTGTAGACCTTCTGGCGAGACTTGCTAAAGCGGGAGTTCCTCATTTTGCTCAAGAAGTTTTACGACTCATCTGAGTTGAGAAGGACAAATAATTGCCCTTCTTGCAAAATGCAAGTTGAATTAGCCTCTCAATCCCTCGGTAATGATTTCGGCCCGGTCGATTCCATTCGGGAAGACTCGGTTCGAGGTGTTCCAGCTGTAGCTGACGTTCTAGGAGTCTGCTAACCCCAGTTTCGGCTGAATTCCCCCAAGACCCCGTTTAAGCCCCCTTTTAGCCCCTATTTAGGGGTAACCCCTATTTGGAGATGCTGGTAGATGAAGTTCGGTTTTCTCAAGTGGCGAATGTAGTGCCCTAAGCTGAGAGTTAGCTGCGAATATTGACCTACAAGGTAATTCATCTGGTATACTTGTTATATGTTCATTCGCGAGAAGACCACTAAGAATAAGGCAACTGGAACTAAATATATAAAGCATCAGTTAGTTAGGTCTTATCGCGAAGGAGACAAAGTACGCCAAGAGATAGTTATGGATCTAGGACGACTTGAGATCGATCCTAAGGACTACAAGAAGCTAGCTCAGATATTGACGATGAGACTAGCTGGCTTTGAGTCTCTGTTTGAAGGTGATCTAGAACTAAAGTCAATCGCCGATAAAGTTCTATCTAGCTTTTCTGTTACTCAAACACTTCGCTCTGATCGTGAAGTAATCACAAAAGATGCCGAGTTCCTAAATGTCAATACATCATCTCTAGAGGCATCTGATATTAGGCGCTTAGGTCCTGAACTAATAGCTAGTAGCTTCTATGACAGATTGAAGATCAAAGAGCAACTACTACGTTGTGGCCTTAGTGAAAAAGAGACAGCAATTGCTAAAGCTGTAATATGTGCTCGTTTGGTTGCTCCTTCTTCTGATCTTGAAACACATCGCTTCCTAAAAGAGGACTCTGCACTCTATGAATTGGTAGACCAAGACCTTAGCAATATCGGTAAAGATGCTATTTATGAGATAGCTGATGCTATCTACGAAGCTAAAGACTCAATCGAGATGGCACTTATCAAAGCCGAGAATGAGCTTTACCCAACTAATAAGCGTCTCTTTTTATTTGATCTTACCAATGCCTATTTTGAGGGACGAACACTTGGTAATGATCTAGCCCAATATGGCCACTCCAAAGAGAAGCGCTTCGACTGTACTTTAGTAAGTCTTGCCCTTTTGGTGGATGATCGTGGACTACCGATCTATAGCCACATATATCCCGGTAATCAGTCAGAGCCTGAAACCCTTGGTGATGTCTTATCTAGTATCTCTAGTCACCTAAGACAGGGACTCTTTAGCGAAGATCTCCCAACGGTTATCATGGATAGAGGGATAGCAACTTATGACAACATCGCACTGATTGAGTCCTATGGTCTTAGCTATCTGGTAATTACACGCGCTAATGCAGCTAGACACTATCTAGCTGAACTACGCCAAGGAAAAGATACCTTCTTAGAGATCAAGAACTCCTCCAATGAGAGCATCTACATCAAAGAACTGGGTGATGGCATGGGTGTTGAGATGGATGGCAAGGTGGGAGTTGCTGAGGTAGAAGTTGCTGAGGCGGGTGCTGAGGTAGAAGTTGCCGAGGCGGCCAATGAGTCTCTTGGCGTCGATTCCATCGATGCTGGTCTACAAGTTGCCGGTCCTCAAGTCGCTCATCCACAAGCTAACCATTCACTTGGCGGCGAGTCCCTCGGTATCGATTCGATGGATACTGCTCCACAAGTAGGCGGTCCACAGGCCAAGCACTCCCCGAGCAATGAACCCCAAGCCAATCATTCCAATAGAGCTCAACCATACGCAAGTGACTCAATGGACAACAAGATAAAGCAGATCCTATGTATCTCAGAGCGTCGCAGGGATAAAGAAGAGGCAATTGCTAGAGGTATGCAAACTAAGTTCCAGAGTGCATTTGACAAACTAGCTGACTCAGTTAAGCGTGGTCAATATTCCAATGCCACAACTGTGGCTTCAAGAATAGGAAAGCTAAAGCAAGAGCATCGCTCTATTGCACGTCGCTATGAGATAGATGCCATAACTGGCGATGACCAAAAAGTCAAAGAGCTGGTTTTGACCGAGAAACCAAAAGTAAAAGAAGCAGCTGAGACTCTCTATGGTGCCTATGTGATTGAGACCAATAGGAACGATCTAGAACCAGAAGAGATCTGGAAGCTCTATTCGCATAACACTCTGAAATGCTCCAATGAGCCCTTTTAATTTCTTGTAAAGTGTGTTAATCTTCTCATGACATGCTTACACCCGAGGAACTCGCCACTATTGAAGCATTCATGGCGAAGACTGAAAACATCGACGAATATAAGCGGGCGCTGGCAGTTCTCACCCTTGAAGATGGGAGTCCCCTCAACAGGACAGGCCTCTCTGTCAAGCATGTACAGCGAATTCGACGGTCATTCCGCGGCGTTGGCACTGAGGCATTCAAGGACAAGCGCCATAACAACGCTCCGGTACTTCTCTCAAAGTCTCAAAGAGATGAAGTGGCAATCATGCTCACGACTACAACTCCCAATGACCACGGCTATAGCAGTTCCCCGTTTTGGTCAACACGGATCCTGGCTACAGTACTCAAGCGCAGATACGGTGTTCTCTATGCCTCTAGGACTAGCTATTACGTTCTGTTTCGGGAAAGTAAGTTCAGCTTCCATCTGCCGGGCAAACAGTACGAGAAGGCTGATCCACAAGCGGTAGCTGAATGGAAAGACGAGCAGCAAGAACGTCTGAAAGAGGCATTCTCTGATCCAGATACGGTGATTCTCTGTGAAGACGAGATGGTTCTCACTCAGGCGACAACTACTCAGAAAGTGTGGATACCGAAAGGAACCACACCAGCTGTAATTGAGACCAATGGAACCAGAAAGAACCGGAGCATCTATGGGTTTTTGAACCTCAAGACAGGCAAGGAGCATGCATTTGCAACAGAGCGCCAGACTATGCATGAAACAGCGGCCATACTGCTGGCGATCCGCAAGATCTACCCAAGAGAGAAGATTCTGCTTATATGGGATGGGGCAGGATGGCACAGAGGGAGCGTCGCTCAAGAGGCAATTAGGGAGCATCACATCGAAGCAGTCCATTTCCCTCCGTATTCTCCGCAACTCAATCCCCAGGAACACGTTTGGAAGCAAGGGCGCTCTGCTGTAACCCACAATCGCTTCATTCCCAAGATTGAACCAGTCACAAAGGAATTAGTCGACTATCTCAACACGACGACATTCCCATACTCTTTGCTTGATTTCAAGGAGCAAGTCAGAGTGTGAGCTCTATATATGACCCTAACAAAGGTAGAGGATGCATTCAAAGCCCTAAAGAGCAGTCTAGGGATGAGACCGATCTATCACCAACTAGCTAGTCGTACCGCTGCTCATCTATTTATCTCAGTAGTTGCTTATCACCTCTATGGAGCAATTGCACTTAGCTTATCTCAAGCCGGTGACAAAAGAAGTGTTCACAGCATTCTTGCTCAAGTGTCTACCCATAGCCGCTTGAACGTAACGATGTTAGATGATAACAAACGTCTACATAACCTTCGTATCTCCTCTACTCCAAACTCTACCCAAAAAGAGATCTACTCTATTCTTGGAGTAGTAGATACCCTAGCTCGAACCAAGAAGGTGATTGCTCAACTGTAGTGCCCAAATCCAGACACCAATATGCTCATGACCTGGGCTTTCATGGGGTGGTTGCCGAAAGTAGGGCTAGGCAATCAATCAAGAGCAAAATTAGTTACTAATAGTTTTGCACATCTAAAATGGGCTAGTGGCCCTTACGTTGGCTTCATGGTTGACTATTGAAATAGATTTTCATCTCCTTTGACTGGATCAATTAGTGCCTGGGTCGACTAGGCCAGATCGCAATCTGATCTGCCAATCTGATCAGATTGGGGATAGCTATTGACTTAGGTGATCTTTGAAGAGTTTATAGGCGATGGCGGCGACTTGGATTGTGATATCGTTTCTAGACAAAAGCGCAGCTGGTGGTGTGGATGGTTTTGGATAAGGCGGTCCCTCTTCGTTTGGATTATACCAGAGCTTTCTTCTTCTGTATGAAAGTATGTACTCACCCTTGGGCCCGGGCAGATGACCAACTTGTTCCGAAACCTAATTGTCAACAATCGCGGCCATAAACGCCACATTATGGCCCAAAGAGGACCTAGGTGTAATTGAATTTCCGTCGATGGAATAGTCTTACAATAATAGAATTGAATTGTCTAAGGTCATCCAAAGTCAGGTGCGGTCAGAAAATGGTTCTGAGGATAAAAAGCGAAGATCCTACAGTTGGGCCCGGCGAACTCAGCATTAATCCAATGCGCAAAAAGGACCTCTCGGCTATTCATGAGATCGAGAAGCTTGTCTACCCAAAGCCGTGGAGTGTAGGGGTTTTTTTATCTGAATTAGCACACCATAAAGAGCGTTCTTACTCAGTTGCGGTTCTGGGCGGCGCTGTGGTGGGTTATTCGGGGGTAATGTACGTTTTAGAAGATGCACATATTACCAATATCGCCGTTCACCCAGACTTTCATCGCCATCATATCGGCTCGGCGTTGATGTATTCGTTGGTTTTAGAAGCCCTTGATTATGGTGCTAAGAACCTAACGCTTGAAGTCCGCGTGACCAACTTGGCTGCTCAACGTATGTATGCCAGTTTTGGCTTTATGCCAGTTGGGGTCAGAAAAGGGTATTACCAGGAAAATAATGAAGATGCGATCATCATGTGGGTATATGAGGTCGATACGCCCGAATATCGAGATCGCTTGGTGCAGCTTGCCTCAAAGCGCAATTTGAGCGCTCGAAGACGCCATTTCCGTTGGTTCAAGTAACAATACCATTGTGGAGCCAGCGGTTTTGCTAAGTTGATGTTACGTCTAGGTTAGTGCCGGTGGTCACGTTTTTACACTGAAACTAAGCTAGGGTATCCCGCTGCAGGATTATGTCAAACAGATCGAGCAAGCTAAAAGCATCAAGCACCCGACAACTTGCCCGAAGCGATCACAAGGAGATGGAATTGATTCCTCGATAATTTTGCATTTGTGCTCGGCCGGGCCAAAACCATTGATTGTCAGCCGGTAAGTTACTAATCTTGGCGTTATCGCACTTCGACCGACCTCCTGCGGAGGAGTTTCAAGCTGTTAGGTTCACAAGTAGAGTATCGCTAACTCAGAGTTTCCCTTGCCGAATCTAGATCACATCATTTAGTAATTATGTGTCAACCTTTACCGGTGTCTCCGGCTTTGATGGATGCTCCATGATCTTAGAAGTAGTTGCTTCTGCGAGGTAACAATTAGAACTACGGAGGAGAATGGAGGTAGCTTAGATCTTACAAAAGTGATAACTTTATTGGCAGGCTCTGGAGTCTCCAAGAAGTTCGAGTCGTTTAAAGCCTTTGGTATTTAGATTGCAAGACGAATATGAACACTCGTTGATAATTTGTAAAGGGTTTGCCTTTGTGTAGGTTTTTGGGGCTCTCATAACCCTCATGTGGGTCACCAAGACCCCATAACCGGTAAGTAACGCCTGTACGATAAGAACTTTTGGGTCTTTAAAAGCATTGAATGAAACGTGCACGGTTTGTGACCTCTAAATTTGAAGTTACTAACACACAGATTTAGGAGAGCCGTTTTTGGTCAGATAGATTTCTGAACTCCCAGCTTGCAATGCCAGTTTCGCTTTGCTAAAAGGTAAAGAAAAGCTCTAAATTCAAGGTAGAGATTTTTGTGATCTGGCCTTCGACTAGTTTGATTCTATGACGATGATTCCCGCTGATACAAAAGATTGGACCTGGGTCCTTGAGAGGCCGTGCAGCGAGTGCGGTTTTGATCCAAAGAGTTATAATCGCTCTGGCTTTTCTGGTGCTATTGCCTCTAATGCTGCGCAATGGTCCAAGGAGTTATCTAAACCCCAAGTTGGGATTCGAGAGAGTCCGCATCGTTGGTCGACCCTTGAATATGGATGTCATGTCCGTGACGTCTATGAGATCTTCAATGAGCGACTGGAACTTATGCTGTCGCAAACTAAGCCAACTTTTGCAAATTGGGACCAGGATAAGGCTGCCATTGACGGGCGCTATGGTGATTCAGATCCGGATGCTGTTGTTTTTGACCTTGGTGTGAGTGCAAATAAATTAGCTCGTCGTATTGAAACACTAGAGGTATCTGACTGGGAGCGCGAAGGGCTTCGCTCGAATGGAAGTTTATTTACTGTCGAGTCGATAATTCGTTACCTCCTGCATGATGTTGTCCATCATATTTGGGATGTAACACATAATGAGAAGGAGATAATATAGGTTCAATCCAAAGCAATCCCATTGGGAGAGTTTCGCCTTTACCTTATAGTTTTAATGGCAAGGCGAACCCTTTCGGCGTTATCTCTAGGGCTCGCTCGCTCACTTTTTCTACCTATGTTTTTACAAGAGGTCTGATGGATCTGCCTGATCTGCGATGGACGATATTGGGGACGATATATGGGGCGATAGCTGTGTGGGATCTTGTTTTGTAGAGTCCGCTATGGGTAATAGGCATACCGACAGGGCTCGGTTTTTGTCAGGGCTTTCGGTTTTGTTTGGCCACTCATGATGATACTGATTGTGAGCTCGATTTTTCCCGATTATACGCAAGCTCGATTATACGCAAGGATGCTTGGGCGCCTGGCTGACTCTCAGATAGGTACTTCGGCAATCTCCAAACCTTCGCGATTGCTTTTTGCGAACCTTACTAGCCGACCGAGCCCAATTGTGGGTAGGTTTCGATGGGTCATTAGAGAATTATCGCGATAAGATCGCACCCAAATGGCGAGGTCTAACTGGGTGGATGTGATCTATTGTTTAGGAGCATTGTGAAGAATTTAATACTTGGTATTGAGACCTCCTGCGATGACACTGCATTAGGAGTCGTCGACAGTGGTGGCATCGTTTTATCGTCTGTAATTGCATCTCAGATCGATATTCATTCTAACTTTGGCGGGGTGGTCCCAGAGTTGGCCTCTCGAGCACATGAAGCCGTGATAATAGAGGTCCTAGAGCGAGTTTTAAAAGAAGCTGGTCTAAATGCTCAAAGTTGCGGCCTTGATGCCATAGCAGTAACCAAGGGTCCTGGGTTGGCTGGTTCTTTGATGGTTGGAGTTGCAGTAGCAAAGGCCCTTTCCTTGGGATGGCGTATTCCGCTGATTGGGGTAAACCACCTAGAAGGCCACATCTTTGCCCTTAGCCTTGAGGGGCGCCTAATGCATTTTCCAATGGCTGTGCTCGTGGTATCAGGTGGCCATACGATGATTGTGCGCGTGAATAGCTTGGGCAGTTATGAGATATTGGGTGAGACTCTTGATGATGCTGCCGGTGAGGCATTTGACAAGGTTGCACGCTTTATGGGCCTTGGATTTCCCGGGGGTCCTGAGATCGAGAAGGTGGCGACCAATGGAGATCCAAGCGCCATTCGATTTCCTATCGCTAAGGTGGATCGACGCTTTGACTTTTCCTTTTCGGGCCCCAAGACGGCTGTCGTCAACTACCTTCGGTCTAATCCAGGAGTTTCAGTAGAAGATGTCGCCGCTAGCTTTCAGGCCTCCATCGTCGAGACGCTGGTTGCAAAGACTATGGATGCTGCGATATCAACCAACTGCGTCTCAATTGGCCTTTCAGGCGGTGTTGGCGCCAATAGTTTGCTACGGGAGCGGTTGTTGGCTGCAGGAAGTGTTGCGGGGTTAGAGGTTGTCCTTCCGGCCAAGGTAAATTGCACCGATAATGGAGCGATGATTGCCCAAGCGGGTCGTTTTCGTCTCGAGACCTTCGGCGCGGACGACTACGGTTTGGATGTTGAGGCCTCTCTGCGTCTTTAGCTTTTGACCCAACTCCTTTAACGGTGAGAGGTCAATCTGTTGGATGAAACTAGAACCTTGTGACAAATCGTTTTAGCACTCATAGGTAGAGAGTGCTAAAATCGAGACTATATTAAAAGTGAAGTCAATCACACAAGGAGGCTTTGGGAGAAAATGAAGCTAAATCCACTCGATGATCGTATTGTAGTAAGGCCAGCGCAGTCCGAAGAACGGACCGCTTCTGGGCTTGTTATTCCGGATACAGCGAAAGAAAAGCCACAGCAGGGCGAGGTCTTGGCAGTTGGCCCAGGCCGTCGTGCAGATGCAACCGGCGAAGTTATCGTTCTTGATATCGTCGTGGGTGACACAGTTGTCTACTCGAAGTATGGTGGCACTGAAATCACAGTTGATGGTGAAGAACTTTTGATCCTCTCTTCGCGAGATGTTCTAGCAAAGGTGACCAAGTAGATGTCAAAGATGCTCAAGTTTGACGAAAATGCACGTCGTTCGCTTGAGGCCGGAGTTAATAAACTCGCCGACACTGTGAAGGTAACGTTGGGACCAAAGGGTCGAAACGTAGTACTTTCCAAGAAGTTCGGTGCTCCGACAATCACAAACGACGGCGTTTCAATCGCCCGCGAGATCGAGCTAGAGGATCCATATGAGAATATGGGTGCTCAGCTTGTAAAAGAAGTCGCGACAAAGACAAATGACGTAGCCGGAGACGGCACGACAACAGCAACTGTTTTAGCACAAGCCCTTATTCGTGAGGGATTGCGAAACGTAGCAGCTGGTGCTAATCCAATGGTGCTCAAGAAGGGCATCGAAAAGGCAGTAGCAGTAGCAGTGGAGTCGATCCAAAAGCAGGCTAAGCCTGTTGACGGGAAGTCCGACTTCGCTCAAATTGCATCAATTTCTGCGGCCGATACCTCGATTGGCGATGTTTTGGCGGAAGCCATCGACCGTGTTGGTAAAGACGGAACTGTCTCGGTTGAAGAGTCCAATACCTTTGGTATTGAACTTGAATTCACTGAGGGTATGCAATTTGACAAGGGATATCTATCCCCTTACTTTGTTACCAATCAGGATCGTCAAGAGGCAATAGTAGAGGATCCTTATATCCTCTTTTATGGCTCCAAGATTAGTTCGGTCAGCGAGATCTTGCCTCTCTTAGAGAAGGTTATGAAGACGGGTAAGCAACTAGTAATAGTTGCCGAGGACGTCGACGGCGAAGCACTAGCGACTTTGGTTGTAAATAAGATCCGCGGAACCTTCTCCTCGGTAGCAGTCAAGGCCCCCGGCTTTGGCGAGCGTCGCAAGGCGATGCTACAAGACATGGCAGTTCTTACCGGTGGCCAAGTTATCGCAGAAGAGGTTGGCCTCAAGCTCGAGAATGCCACCCTTGACTTACTTGGTACGGCTCGACGTATCGAAGTTACCAAGGATGATACCAAGATCATTGGTGGACATGGATCTAAGGATGACGTAGAGGGCCGTGTTGCTCAAATTCGTCGAGAGATCGATGCTACCGATTCGGATTGGGATCGCGAGAAGCTACAGGAGCGTCTGGCAAAGCTTGCTGGTGGCGTTGCTGTAATCAAGGTTGGAGCAGCCACTGAGGTTGAGCTCAAAGAGAAGAAGCACCGTATTGAAGATGCCCTCTCTGCTACACGAGCTGCAATCGAAGAAGGTATTGTTGCCGGTGGTGGCACAGCATTGATTCGTAGCCGTATCGATGTTGAAAACCTAGCTGCTACACTCTCTGGCGATGAGGCAACCGGAGCGATTCTTGTTGCTAAGGCGTTAGATGAGCCACTTCGATGGATCGCAAATAATGCCGGTGTTGAAGGCGCTGTTGTAGTCCAAGGAGTTGCTCGCGAAGAGGGTTCAATTGGTTACAATGCCCGAACCGGAGTTTATGAGGATCTCGTAAAAGCGGGAGTAATCGATCCAGCTAAGGTCACTCGATCTGCACTTCAAAATGCAGCCTCAATCGCTGCACTGCTTTTGACGACCGAAGCTTTGATCGCCGAGAGGCCATCTGAGAACGATTCGGCTATGCCAGGCGGCGGCGCCGGCGGCATGGGCGGCATGGGCGGCATGGGCGGCATGATGTAGTTTTGAAGGTTATCAATCTCTATAAGGGATAAAATCTTCAAATTGTTTGAGATTTGGGCCAAGTGAGTAATCGCTTGGCCCAAATCTTATTTAATAGGGTTCTGCTTTATTTATGTAGATCGTGATCACGAGGGAACTCTAAAAGGATGACCGTCCTCTATGTCTGGAATGAACGTCGGCCTTTGTTTGGTAACCATTAGTTTTTCTAATAGTAAAGGTCCACAAATTGAAGTATTTATGGCTATTGTGAGATAGGTATAAGGCTCAAAGTCTACATTGACGAAACAGAACGTCAGAAAATGTGTTGTGGAATAATGTGTTATCGGATGGAGAGCCAAATGATCTTGCCTGACCCTGGGGTCCTGATCGTTTGATTGAACCTTATGGGGCAGGATAGTGATGTGTAAATGATGGGTGAAATTATTGAACTCGACAGTCGATATCGGCAATTAGTTCCGAGACCTCCGCTAACTCGGCGGATGAAGCGGCCGGTTTGGATGGATGAATTGGCAGAATCCTTACCTTTGAATCGATTTGACTTGGCTAGAGCTTTTTCCATGGGTGAAGCCTCTCGAGATCTCGCACCAAAACCCGCACCAAGTCTGCCCGACGGAGATATGAAACGACCTGCCGGCGTCTTGGCGGTATTGACAGGATCCGCTTTCTCGCCTTCCATGGTTTTTACCAGGCGGAGCCTTCATCTAAAGAGTCATAGTGGAGAGATCGCCTTTCCCGGTGGCAAGGTCGAGCATGGCGAGACTCCGATGGATGCCGCAATCCGTGAGACTTATGAGGAAATTGGAATCGAACCATCCACATTGGATATTCTGGGGAAGATTACTGAGTTGGCAACGTCAACGAGTGGTATCTCAATGTCGGCATACTTGGCCATGTCAAGTGTCTCATCCCCCATCTATTACCCTAGTGAAGATGAAGTGGCAGCTGTTATCGAAGTTCCAATCGCAGAACTCCTCTCGAGCGCGATCTACCATCGGGAAGTTTGGATACGTGGTCATGAAGAACGAGAGATGCACTTTTTTGCCATCGATGATGATCTTGTATGGGGTGCCACAGCATACATTACGGTTCAAGCGCTAAAGAGAATATATCTGGGTTTGCGTCAGAAGTGAGGCGCGCCAAGAGATCAACGTACGAAGGGAAGATGGACCAATGGCGTCTGTAACGTTTGAGGCTGAAACTTTAGAAGAGCTCGTCTCTAAGATGAAGCTATGGATACATAGCGCTGATCAGATGAGTAAACGATCGTCGGATCTTTCTGGTGCTATGGGTAGTGCTACTGAAGTTACCAGTGAATTAGCAAAGGCTGCTATCGAGCTCATTGCTCGATCGGCACCCGAACCAGTCTCTAGCTCCGAGATCTTTAAGAGGCTGACCTCACTCGGTTTTGAAGTAACCGAAACCGCCAAGAGGACCGTAACCTCGACTCTGGACGCCTTGAGCGAGACTGAAGGAGATGAAGGAATTATGGACAAGGTGGACAAGGCCCGTGATGCGGCTATCTATGAGATGAGCCAGGCTGTGGCTCGTGGAGTCCTCAAGATCATAGGACTTTGACTCTAAATTCTATTTTTGAGGTCATTTTCTAGAATCGCCTAGGTGTGGCGTATAACACAAATGCAATTTGTTGTCAAGTGGTTATACTGATCATATGGAACGCTTCTTTTGTGAAAATGGCCTCATTAACTTCTCCAAGGAGGGTTTTTGATGGCAGAAGTCGAAATCGGTAGGGGAAAGTCCGGACGCCGTGCGTACGGCTTCGACGACATCGCAATCGTACCTTCGCGACGTACTCGTGACCCAGAGGATGTCGATATTACTTGGGAGATCGATGCATTTCGATTTGACCTCCCACTTCTTGGATCTGCGATGGATGGAGTAATTTCTCCAGCGACAGCTATTGAGATTGGTCGCTTAGGCGGACTGGGAGTTCTGAACCTCGAGGGGTTGTGGACTCGATATGAGGATCCAGAGCCATTCCTGGCCGAGATTGCTTCACTTCCGAGTGAAAAAGCTACAGAGCGAATGCAAGAGATCTACTCTGAACCAATCAAGGCTACTTTGGTGACTGAGCGAATTAGGCAGATTAAAGCTGCGGGTCTTACCGCGGCTGCATCGCTAACTCCTCAACGTACCCCTGAACTTGCGCCGGCCGCTTTAGCTGGAGAGCTAGATCTTTTGGTAATCCAAGGAACTGTCGTCTCTGCGGAGCACGTCTCTAAAAATCACGAACCCCTCAACCTGAAGAAGTTCATTCGTGAGTTTGATGTTCCAATTATCGTTGGAGGATGCGCTTCGTATCAAGCAGCACTTCACCTGATGCGAACTGGAGCCGTCGGAGTTTTGGTGGGCGTCGGTCCTGGTAATGCATGTACCACACGAGGAGTACTCGGATTGGGCGTGCCTCAAGCTACCGCTATTGCTGACGCCGCTGGCGCTCGGATGCGCCATTTGGATGAAACCGGAGTTTACGTCCACGTCATTGCTGACGGTGGAATGAGTAAGGGCGGGGACATCGCCAAAGCAATCGCCTGTGGTGCCGATGCAGTTATGATCGGCTCGCCGTTAGCTTCAGCCTATGAGGCCCCTGGTAAGGGCTATCACTGGGGAATGGCTACATTCCACCCAACCTTACCTCGAGGTGCCAGAGTCTCAGTCTCTCAGCGTGGTTCTCTAAAGGAGATCCTTGTTGGTCCTGCTCGTGAGAACGACGGACGTTTGAACCTTTTTGGTGCGCTAAAGACATCGATGGCAACGTGTGGATACGAGACAATCAAAGAGTTCCAAAAGGCTGAGGTTATGGTTGCACCTGCTCTTCAAACTGAGGGTAAGGCACTTCAGCAAGCTCAACGAGTTGGTATGGGCCACTAGTAGCTGGATCAGCTGGAATCAAAAGGTCTAGTCTATGATTGACCGCTTTTCAAAATAAGTGAGATCTACCAGGCCGACGGTATTCTTTGGATCCTTATGGGTGTATTTTAAAAGGACTTCGGGGATTGGTTTGGTTTTTGCGTAGTTGCTCAAGCGACTCCGCGATGGTCTTTCAATAAGCTCGATAGATTTTATAAATCACCTGCGTCTCATCTACGAGATGCAGGTGATTTATATTTTTGTCGGATTACGTATCTCATGGATGAAGTTGTGATGATCTATTGGTTCCGGGGCAGAGTTGACTTCTTTGGTCAACTTTTGCACCTTTGGAGATTGCGGCTTTGCGTTAGCCCTAAAGTGGTTTTTGGCGCTTTTGGGGATGGCTCTTCGATCCTTGTTTAGATCGGCGAGCGCTAGTCTTGAATAGACCAGAACTCAATTTGTTCGGGACCGTAGTCGCTTTCTAATGCCGAGGTTCAAATGCACACTCTACGATCGTCCAAAGTCCTTGTATTGGATTTCGGGGCTCAGTATGCCCAGTTGATAGCTCGAAGAGTTAGAGAACACCACGTCTTTTCCGAGATAGTACCTAGCTCTATCACCTCCGAACAGATTGAAGCTATTGCACCACGTGCAATAATCCTATCGGGTGGTCCAAAGAGCGTAAATGTTGAGGGAGCCCCCCGAATAGATCAAAGAATCTATAGCTTGGGGATCCCGATCCTTGGAATTTGCTATGGTGCTCAGTTGATCTCGCATGACTTGGGCGGAGTTGTCTCCAAAAGAGCCTCTGGTGAGTATGGCAAGGTGAATCTAGAGGTTATCAATCGGCAACTTCTTCTGGAGGACGTGCCGGAGAAGTCGGTTGTATGGATGAGCCACTTCGATGCTGTTACAGAACTGCCGCCGAACTTTCAGCTTTTGGCATCTACGCCTGAAGCGCCCTGTGCCGCATTTGCTGATCCAGCTGCCAAGATATATGCACTTCAGTTCCACCCAGAAGTGGAACATAGTGAATATGGCTATAGGGTCTTCGATAATTTCCTTCATAAGATCGTAGGGGCGGAGCCATCTTGGACGAACTATTCGATTATCGAGGATTCGATCAATCGAATTCGAAGCCAAGTGGGGAATAGCCATGTTATATGTGCACTTTCGGGTGGGGTTGACTCATCTGTTGCAGCGGCGCTTGTGCACCGGGCAATCGGGGATCAGCTGCATTGCGTCTATGTGGATACGGGATTGATGCGCCATGGTGAATCCAAGACGGTAGAGGCGACCTTTCGGGAGCAGTTTGAGATCGATCTACTCTCAATCGATGCCAGCGATAAATTTTTTAGTCACCTAGAAGGAGTGACGGATCCCGAGGCCAAGAGAAAGATAATTGGTGAGGATTTTATTCGAACTTTTGAAGCGGCTGCTAAGGATATATCTGGAGCCAAGTTTTTAGTTCAGGGAACCCTTTATCCAGATGTAATTGAGTCAGGAACCAAGTCTGCAGCGCGAATCAAGTCCCACCACAACGTAGGCGGCCTTCCTGAGGATATGGACTTTGAATTAGTCGAGCCACTGCGGGAACTATTCAAAGACGAGGTTCGAGCTATCGGTGAAGAGCTCGGCCTCCCAGAGGCTATAGTTTGGCGTCAGCCATTTCCTGGTCCAGGTCTAGCCGTTCGAATCGTAGGCGAGGTAACGCGAGAGCGAGTAGAGATCGTACGCGCTGCTGACCGTATCGTAGGCGAGGAAGTACTAAGGGCTGATTTGGACAAGAAGGCGCTTTGGCAAAGCTTTGCAGTTCTAGCAGATATTAGATCGGTAGGCGTTATGGGTGACGAGCGATCCTACGCCTATCCGATAATCTTGCGAGCAGTTGAATCAAGCGATGCTATGACTGCGGATTGGGCTCGGCTACCTTATGAGTTGCTTGAGCGCATCTCGTCTCGCATTGTGGCTGAGGTCCAGGGGGTAAATAGAGTCGTATATGACATTACTTCTAAGCCACCGGCAACCATCGAATGGGAATAGTTTTGGTTTTATTAAGCCTGTTAGACTTTGATTAGGATAGTTTTTTGACCATTACAAACTCCAATAACCCTTTGCTAGCTGGCTTAAATCCAGCACAGGCCGCCGCCGTCTCCCATGATGGTGGTCCTTTACTGGTGATAGCGGGAGCAGGATCAGGAAAGACTCGAGTCTTGACGAGGCGTATTGCCTATCTGATCGAGGCGAAAGAGGTCCATCCAGGATCCATCCTGGCTATTACCTTTACCAATAAGGCCGCAGCGGAGATGAAAGAGCGAGTCAACGAACTGGTGGGACCTATTGCCAAGTCGATGTGGGTCTCAACCTTTCACTCGGCATGTGTTCGGATATTGCGAAATCACCCCGAGGCATTGGGGTATCGGAAGAACTTTGTTATCTATGACCAAGGCGACGCCGAGAAGCTTATCTCTTTGATCTCTTCCTCAATGGGACTTGACACTAAGCGCTTTCCAACTCGCCAAAGTGCAAGTCGCATCTCAAATGCCAAGAGTGAGCTCTTGGGTCCAAAGGAGTTGATGGCTAAGGCGACTCACATCATGGAACGTAAGGTCGCTGAGGTCTACGCCCAATATCAAGAGCGGTTGCTTGGGGCAAATGCCATGGACTTTGATGATTTGATCTATAATACTCACGAACTCTTTGAGCGATACCCTGCCATCTTGGAGCAGTACCAGAGGCGCTTTTTTCATCTTTTGGTAGATGAATATCAAGATACCAACGTGGCACAGAATGCTCTTGTTATGCAACTGGGAGAGCGAAGTCGAAACGTCTTTGTGGTGGGAGATTCAGACCAAAGCGTCTATGGCTTTCGCGGTGCAGATATGCGCAATATCTTGGAATTTGAAAAGGCCTTTGAGGACGTCGCTGTAATCAAATTAGAGCAGAATTATCGAAGCACTCAGACGATCTTGGATGTAGCTAACTCGATCATCTCTAACAACCAATATCGAGAAGCTAAGAATCTCTGGACCGACCAGGGCTCGGGCGAAAAGGTCCGTCTCTTTGTGGGTGACGACGATTCAGAGGAGTCAAATTTTATAGCTTCTAGTATTTTGCGAGAGAGGGAGACGGGCGGTCGAAGATACAGTGATTTCGCAGTCTTTTATCGGATCAACTCGAATTCTCGCTCCGTAGAAGAGGCCTTTATTCGTCGCGGAATCCCCTATCGTGTCGTGGGCGGAACGCGCTTTTATGATCGCCGAGAGATCAAAGATACGATGAGCTATCTGAGGCTGATTCAGAATCCCACCGACGAGATCGCCCTGAGACGAGTTATAAATGTACCCAAGCGAGGCATCGGTGATCAAAGCATTGCTAAGGTTGCAACCCTAGCAGCCGAGATGGGAACGACCCTAGTCGATGCTCTTTCGAAATATGAGGCAGCAGGTGTAACTGGACGTGCAAAATCTGGGATTGCTGACTTTTTGGTGCTCATGGAGGCATTGCGGGGTCATGTGAGAGACGAAATGCCTCCGGGTGAATTGATCGAGGCCTTCTTGGATGAATCGGGTTATCGCAGCGAACTTGCTGCCAACGATAGTGTTGACAATCTATCTCGTCTTGATAACCTTTCTGAGCTGGTATCGGTTGCCTCTGAGCATGAGACGCTCGAGGCCTTCTTGGATGCTTCTGCGCTTGTAGCTCAAGCCGATCAAATCCAAGGAGACGATGTAGTAACTTTGATGACAGTTCATACGGCCAAAGGTTTGGAGTACCCAGTTGTCTTTTTGACTGCATTAGAAGATGGTATCTTCCCTCATTCAAGATCCCTCTATGAGCCTAAAGAGCTCGAAGAAGAGCGGCGACTATGTTACGTTGGAGTGACCCGTGCTAGAGAGATTTTATATCTCACTCGCGCAAACCAACGGTCCCAATATGGTGAGTCGTCATTGACAATTCCATCTCGCTTCCTAGATGAGATACCCCCTAGTCTGATTGAGGACGTCTCTGTTCGATTGAGTTACGAGGAGCGTCGTAGTCGTTACTTGGGGGACTCTGTCGTCCAGAGCGCTTCGGGGCTCAGTAGTTCTACCTTGAAGCGATATGGAACTACGTCGAACTCTACAAAGGTTGATAGCGGACCTCGTCTTAGTGTGAGTCAACTAAAGCCCGGAATTCCAGTTGTCCATGGCAGTTGGGGAGAGGGAGTGGTAACTGCAATTGATGGCAACGGCGACAACGCCTCTGTGACAATTCGCTTTAGCAGTGTTGGCTCAAAGAAGCTAATTCTCTCTTATGCACCGCTCAAGCTGGCCTAAAAAGCTACCCCTTAAAACGCATTAGCGGGCATTGGAAGGGGTGTAGAGGTTCTCTGAGAGAGATGGCTGGTGGATCGTGCCCTCTTCGTATTTATCCTCTTTGTATTTATTAGGAGTGGTAAGTTCGTGATAGCTCTCTGGCTGTTTATGGCAATGTCTTTTAGTCATGGTTATTGATGTCGAGGTTGCCAGCTAGATCTGCCAAATGTTGGCAGATCTAGGTTGATTTGAGTCGATATACTGATTTCGATCCAATTAGGATCAACGAAGTCGCTATCAACGCGATACCACAGGCAATAGTTGCTAGTGATGCGCTCATAAAATGAGTCTCTAGCCCGCCAAGGACCTGTCCTAGGGGATATAGGGCAACTGAGCCGAAGATGTCATATGCTGAGACTCTAGACATGGCTTCTTGTGGAAAGAACCTTTGAATCGTCGTCTCCCAGTTGATCCCTACGAATGAAAAGCCAAAGCCTAACATTGCCACTGAAGGTGCGATAAATACGGGGGAGACTCTCAGGGCCAGAAGAAAAAATGATGGCGATCCAAGTAGGGCGATGATACTCGCGCTCCACAATGGTCGTTTCAATTTAAATCTAGATGCAGCGACTGCGCCCAAGATTCCTCCTACTCCCTCAAAAGCTAAGATGACTCCCCATGTCGCTGCTCCACCAAGATGGCGCTTTGCAATTAGCGGACCAAGAACCACCAGGGGTCCAAAGACTAAAAGGTGCATGAATGAGTAGACAATGATCGTTAGCCAGCACCAAGTCTGTGAGCGAACTTCTCGATATCCCGTCTTTAGGTCCTCTAGAAATGATCTCTCAACGACATCTGGAGCTATCGTGCCGCTTACCTTGGAGAGCCATAGGCCAGAGATCGCATAGCAAACCGCGATTATCAAGATGGTCTTTCCGGCTCCTAGATAGGCTACGCCAAAGCCTGCGAGGGCTGGACCGCCAAGGTTGCCAATGGCTCTCGCCCCTTCTCGAAAGCTATTTGCAGCTACTAGCGCATCTTGAGTGAAGATCTCAGGTGTCATTCCTGTCAATGTTGGAGCGTAGAAGGCTCGTGCAACTCCCCATCCTGCCCCAACGATTGCAAGCTCTAAGGGGGTGAAAGTGACCCATATGACAATGTAGGCCAAGACCAGAGCCAAAAGAGCACGTACCACCTCAGATGAGATTGCAACTGCCTTTCGCGAGAAGCGGTCGGCGATCACGCCGCCTACTAGCAGCAAGAGTACGAAGGGTAGATCGGTGGCTGCCAGAACTCCCCCCACGGAGAGTGCAGAAAATCCATGATCCAAGAGTGCGAACGATAGGGCAATAGGCATCGCACCTGAGCCGATAAATGAGAATGCCTGAGATCCAAGGAATGCCCTGGCATTTTTGTCTTTGATTAGTCTGTAATTTTTTTCCATCTAAGGACTTCTTTATTTGATTTGAGATATTAAAATCGTGAGTAGGAATGCTCTTGGTTGTTTTATTCAGTTGAGTGGCCGCAACTTGGGAATACAATTAGAGTTTTACTTGTCTAAAATAAGATCAAAGGTCACTCATATATTGCTTAGCATCGTTTGCTTGTAGTGATCATATATGGGTAAATAATCATTTTTATCAGCCAAGATTTCATTATCAAGGTGGCGAGTTGGCAAACTAGATGGTTTGCAATATATCGTTTTGAACATTAGTTATCTCGATCTTGAATTTGTAAGATTTTTGTGGGGCATATTGAAGATATGACTTAAATGTCGATGATTTTTATCGATAAAAATCATCGAAGCTGCTTTGAGGCGGCTATTTGTCTCCATGGGGATAGTTATTGTATCGGTGAAGATCACTATGAAAAAGACGATCGACTTAGTCGCAGCACTTTTTCTTCATGACCGATAGATGATAGCCTATCTAAGGTTCAAATCGAGAGTTGACTCTTATGAGTCATTAGATTTAAAGATCTTTTGTCTCAGCGAAAGATCGCTAATTAAGCGTACTTTAGAGTGATCAGCTATTGGGTGAGAGCGAGTGCCTCTGGTCTGAATACGATGTAATCTTCATGGATTCGCCCTCCTTTTGCCGAATAGTTTAATTTATTATATATCAGAATTTGAAGGCTTCTAGCCTTTTGTGGATTTTTTGAATATTTTAGGAAGTTTTAAATCTTCAAAACTACGATATTAAGTGGCGACTCTTGTAAGGATGGCTTAGGTGGTGAGTGCTAAGTAGATGATCTAATGTTACGACGGTTTTCGGTTCATGGGCGGTTTTCTTTCGCAGCTCGCGCTTTTGCTGGCGTAGCATTGCTTTTGCTGGTTGTCTTGGGTTGCCAATTGGTTGTTCATTAATTCGTTATGCTCATCCGATTGGTCCTTTGGTGAACTGGGTTAGTGCCCCAATTCTCGCTGTAGCTGCGCTAGGCCGACAAATCCCAATTCAAAACCCTTTTGATGAAATCTTGAGAGCGAAAAATCTTTACCCTGAGCCTTTTTGGATGCTTCTCGGGTCGCTCGCCAGATTCGTTCTCCGATTTTATAACTTGTTGCTTGGGCGGGCCACCCAAGGTATCTGTCGATCTCACTGACTGCAAAAGCTCGTTCTCTGCCGCTAGTGGCTTGCAGCAGATTTATTGCATTCTCGATCGTCCAGGGTCCAGCTTTTAGAAAACGATGGCCAGGCGGTATCATAAATCCATGGTGAAGGCCAATGTCGATGACTACTCGAGCAGCTCTCATCGCCTGAGCGCTTAGCATCCCAAGTCTGTAGACCGGGTCACCAAGGTAACCCAACTCATCCATAAGGCGTTCGGCATAAAGTGCCCAACCCTCGATATGGCCAGAGATTTCGCCAAGGAGTCTGCTAAAGGAGTTGAGCTCCTCGCCCATGTAGGTAATGTATCCGATCTGTAGGTGATGGCCCGGCACGCCCTCATGGTATGCGGTTGAAACCTCTGTCCAAAGGGGAAAACGATTGCGTCCTAAGGTTGGATACCAAGTCCGCCCTGGGCGAGAGAGATCAGCACTTGGCCCTGTGTAATACATTGCCGCAGCACCGCCGGGCGGTGCAATCATGGCTTGGAGCTTCTGGATCGGGACAGGAATGTCAAAGTGGACTCCATTTAGCTCTGAAATGGTGTTATCTAAGAGTCCCTGGTTCCAGTCTCTGAAGGTCTCCACCCCTTCAATCACATATCCCGGTCGTTCGTCGAGAGCTATGAGCGCCTCTTCGAATGTAGCGTTGGGATATAGGTCGCGAGCGATCGAGACCATCTCGTCATCGATGCGAAAGACCTCATTCCACCCCCATTCATAGGCCTCTGTGGGATCTATTTCAATCCCGTTGAAGCGTCTGCACTCTAGAGCCCACCTATCAGGGCCGATTGCGTCTTTAGCGTTTGACCTTTGGGCGTAGAAACTGAGGTATTGCGCCAATTCGAGATATGCCAAAGATGCCACCTCGGCCCCGCTGGCAAGGTCGTTTTTGACTTGTGTATTGCTGCCTTCGTACTCGGTAATCAGGGATGCAAAGAAGCCAACATTGTCGCTACCGCCATAAGCGCGTGCCTGCTTTGCAACTTCACTTGCTTGACGTGGTGAAGCCGCAACGCCAAGGCGAAGTCCCTCTTCGAGACTTTTTTGATAGCCAATAAGAGCACTTGGTACTCGGCTAAGGCGAGCCGCTATGTCGCTAAAGTCATCGTCGGTCTCTTTTTTCATGAGGTCGAAAATTTGGCGAATTTGCTGTGGAGGGCTCTCTATTACATTTAGGTTTCTCAGGTGTTCTTTAGACTCAAAGAGATCAACTATCAGCCCGAGGCGTTCAACCATCGACTCCTTGGCGATTCGGTCTTTGTCATTGGAGATTGTGACCTTGGATAATTGGGCCAGAGTGGATATGGCGAGATCTAAAGACGCTCTGGCTCCATCGGGAGAATAGTCCCCGAAGCTATCGTTGGCTCCAGCTAGTCCAAAATATGTCGCGCTTGTTGGGTCAAGTTCCGTTGTTGCCTTTAGATATTGGTCTGCTATTTTGCCAAGTGAGATCTGCTCCACTGTGACTCCTCGAGATATCTTTATACCTGCTTATATGGCAAGGAATTTAAGTACGACTAAAATCTATTCGCCCAGAAGCGGTCTCCTTGGCGTATTGTGCTAAAAAGAAATGAACCTTAGCCGACTGAGGGGACGATAGCCTTTGATGGTTATGGCGCAGCCTTGGTGGCTGCAGCTAGGCCTTGGTAATTTTGAGATCTGAGTTTTTAATCTATTTGGATAAGATTTGTTCCAGCCAAGCTGCCCAGGTAAATCAAGCTGCCCAGGCACATCAGCTTTGCCAAGCTGAGCTAATCAAGATAGCTACGCCACCTTTTGAAGTGGGAATCGTAAGGAACGTTTTGTAGCTTGTTGATTTTTTGTAGTTCTGTTGGCTTCTAATCGCTAATTAGGAGGCCCAGAAAAGTTTTGGGAAAAGTTTTGGCCCTTAGGAGTTGGTTTGGTAGCCAAAATCCATAGGGTAGGGGAATTTGGCCAAATAGGTCAAAACCGCTTTTTCGTTAAGTTAGTCTTTGGCATGAAATTTTTTTTAGAAGGTCTGGCAAGCCTCGGTGATGACTCTAATTGGTTGGTCGATTCTCGTTCGAGTCTTTCGCGACATGAGTCTCTTGCGCGGGTAACCAATCTCCTAGGAGCGCTACAAGAGCACGATATCGCCCCAGATGACTTGATAGCAATCTTTTCTTTTAATCGTGTCGAGTATATGGAGACCCTGCTCGCAGCCACTGTAGGTGGGATTAGGTATACCCCGATAAATTGGCATTCATCGGCTCAGGAGCTGAGTTATATCCTAAGCGATGCCCAGCCTAAGGCTCTCTTTGTGGACTCTCAACTTTTTGAGATTGCTGGCAATGCGATTGCTCTGTCGGGCTATAGCGGGATTGTTTTTGAATATGGCGATCACCAACTGACAGATGCAATTGGATCAATCTCTTATGAGGACGCTATCTTGCACCCTGGAGTCCAAGGCGATTTGGAAGAGACTGTCTTTGGAACCCCGATGTTTTATACCTCTGGGACCACAGGCAGGCCTAAGGGGGTGAGGGGAAGTCTTTTGCCACCGGGCACAACTTTGTCAGCCTTTGCCCTAGCCTACAATGCGCGCATTGGAACTCCCCGTCCGGGCGTGACTTTGCTAGATGGCCCTATCTATCACTCTGGACAGTGGCTCTATGCCTTTTTACCCATGTTGTGGGGATCATCTACGATAATTCAAGGTAAATTTGATCCACTTGAAACTCTCAGGGCAATAGAGCGCTTTAAAATAACCAATATTCATTTGGTTCCAACGCAATTTGTGAGAATCTTAAAGCTTGATCCGCAGGTGCGCTCGTCGTTTGATCTCTCTTCTTTGGTAAAGATTTGGCACGGCGCAGCACCGTGTCCTCCGGTAGTCAAAGCCGAGATAATTGAGCTCTTTGGCGATTGTGTAACTGAATACTATGGTTCAACTGAGCTTGGCGTAAATACCATGATCACAGCAAGTGAGGCCGCTGCCAAGCCAGGCTCGATAGGAAAGGCCGTACCTGGAGTTGAAGTTGCAATCCTAAACGACGATGGCGAGCCTATGTCCGCTGGTGTTCCGGGAATAATTGCTGCTCGATCTCAACGGAGCTTTCACTATCACAATGAGCCTGATAAGACTAAGTCGACCATGATTGGCGAGGGATATTTCACAGTTGGCGATATTGGATACCTAGATGAAGACGGTTATCTATTTATCTCGGATCGCAAAATTGACATGATCATATCGGGTGGGGTAAATATCTATCCTGCCGAGATTGAAGCTGTCTTTCACAAACATCCTGGCGTGCTTGACGTTGCGGTGATTGGGATCCCAGACGATGAGTTTGGCGAGAGTGTTCTAGCAATCGTGTCACTGGTGGATCCAGAAAAAGCCACGGATGAGTTAGCAACCGAGCTAGCTGATTTTTGCCGGGCACATCTTTCGGGTTATAAGGTTCCTCGCAAGATTGAGTTTTCTGGTGAGATCCCTCGTTCTTTGGCCGGTAAGATTCTGAAAGCTCAGATCCGCGCGCCTTATTGGATCAACACCTCGCGCAAGATTTAGAGGTTGTGCAAAGGGCTGTTTTTGCGATTTGTCGGTGGGTCAATTTGCCAGTCGGTGGCGATTTTTGGACAATGATAGCTTTTTATAGCCATAATGGTGAAATTTGATCTAAAAAACAAGTTAATTAGCCTTTCGGTTGGCAATTCGGTAGTGGTTTATGCCTATTATAAAGAGCCGTGGAACGTCCTTATCGAGTAGTAGTAGGCAAGCCTGGCCTTGACGGTCACGACCGAGGTGCAAAGGTTATAGCAAGAGCGCTTAGAGACGCAGGCTTTGAGGTAATTTATACAGGACTTCATCAGACGCCCGAACAGGTCGTGCAAGCTGTAGTCCAAGAGGATGCTGACGCCTTGGGCCTCTCACTTTTGTCTGGGGCACATATGACATTGGTGCCCAAGGTGATATCAGAGCTGAAGAACGCAGGTTCTGAGGATGTCCTAATAATCGTTGGTGGTATCATCCCAGAGGCTGACATCATTCCACTCATGGAGATGGGGGTGGCTCAGGTTTTTACTCCGGGAAGTCCGCTGGCGACTATAGCTAATTGGCTAGAGGTCGCATTGGATGAGCGCGAATCGCAACTTCATTAATCGAATTGACCCAAATTGTTGGTGGATTGAAAACACCGCGCTTGCAGGGACTTTAGCGATCGATTTGGTTTAGCGCCAATCATGTCTGAGAATGTCATATAGGAAATGTCTAAATAACTATTGAAGAGTTAGAGAAAGTAGGAAAGTGGATCTTTTTGAATACCAGGGCAAGCAATTCTTTGCTCAATACGGTATCGCTACATCACCGGGTGGTATCGCAGAGACGGTCGACGAGGCGGTTCGCCAAGCTGATTTAGCAGGGTATCCAGCTGTAATCAAAGCGCAGGTGCAGGTCGGCGGTCGTGGAAAGGCTGGCGGAATCAAGATTGCCAACAACCAAGACGAGGCTCGTTCGTATGCCGGCGCAATCTTGGGAATGGACATCAAAGGTCATCTCGTCAAGCGAGTATGGGTTGAGCATTCTTCTGATATTGCCAAGGAATATTATGCAAGTTACACCTTGGACCGCGGCGCCAAGAAGTATCTTTTGATGCTCTCAGCACAGGGTGGCGTGGAGATTGAAGATGTCGCCAAGAGCGCCCCTGATGCCATCGTCTATGTTCATATCGATCCGGTTGATGGAATATCAAATGACCAAATTCGAGAAGCGGTCACGGGTGCCAAGATCGACCCAGAGGCCTTCGAAGGAGTGGTAGAGGTCTTAGAGAAGCTCTATGGCGCATTTGTCAAGGGTGACGCTGACCTTGCTGAGATAAATCCACTTATCCTAAATACCCAGGGCCTGGTGCATGCTCTTGATGCAAAGGTCTCTCTCGATGACAATGCAACATGGCGTCATCCGGAGTGGGCAGATTGGGCGTTGACTGTTGAATATGACGGTAGGGAACGCTTGGCGAAGGAGAAGGGCCTCAACTACATTGGTCTTTCGGGGACCGTTGGAATTATCGCCAACGGCGCTGGTCTAGCTATGTCTACTTTGGATGTCGTAAACCAAGTCGGCGGATCTGCAGCAAACTTCTTGGATCTAGGCGGTGGCGCTAGCGCTGACACCATGTCGGCAGCGCTTGAAGTTATAAACACCGACGAAAACGTCAAGGTAGTTCTTGTGAATATCTTTGGCGGTATCGTGCGATGTGACGAGGTTGCAAATGGAATTATCGAGGCACTAGGTCGTGTGAAGTTGACCGCACCTATTGTGATACGCCTCGATGGCACAAATGCAGAGGTTGCACGTGAAATACTTGCGCCTCGTGAGTCGGAGAATTTGATAGTTGAATCGACGATGCTTGGCGCAGCTAGACGAGCCGTTGAGATCGCTAATAAGGGAGCTTAGTTGAGTATCTTTGTTGATGAAAATACCCGTGTCATCGTCCAAGGATTGACTGGGGGCCAAGGTAGATTCCATGGCCTTAGAAACCGTGACTATGGTACAAAAGTTGTAGGCGGTGTTACCCCTGGTAAGGGGGGCACGGACGTCGATGGCATTCCAGTCTTTGATACCGTCGAAGAGGCGGTGGCGCTTACAAATGCCAACGCCAGCTTCATCTCGGTACCGCCACGTTTTGCTGGTGGGGCAGTTTTGGAGGCCGCAAAGGCCGGAATCGCTCTGGTTGTTTGTATTACCGAATTCATACCAGCAAAAGATGAGGCGTTTTTCTATAACGTCCTTGTCCGAGATTACCCGGGGACCCGATTGATTGGACCAAACTGTCCGGGAATTATCTCTCCAGGAAAGTGCAATATTGGAATTACATCTGGTTCCATTGCCTTAGCTGGGGGGCCCGTGGGGATTGTCTCACGATCTGGAACTTTGACGTATCAGGCGATTCACGAACTATCCCAACAAGGCATCGGCCAGACGACATGCGTGGGTATTGGGGGCGATCCCGTACCGGGTACGAACTTCATAGACTGCTTGGCTGCCTTTGAAGCCGACCCAGAGACTAAGGCTGTCTTGATGATCGGGGAGATCGGTGGGACTGAGGAGGAGAAGGCTGCAGCTTTTATTAAAGAGCACTTTTCTAAGCCAGTCGTAGCGTATATTGCTGGTCAGACCGCTCCGCCGGGGAAGAAGATGGGCCATGCGGGAGCTATTATTTCAGGCTCGCAAGGAACAGCAGCGGCCAAGATGGAGGCGTTAACGGCTGCGGGGGTAGTCGTCGCCGCAAATCCAACTGCTGCCGGTGAAAAGATGGTCGAGATAGTTCGGGCCTTCTAGAAGCTTTTGGATCTAGTAAGCTTGCGTGGTTTTAGCGTACTTGGTGGCCCGCGAGAGGGCATTTGAGCAAAATAAGTTCACGCATTTTGGGGAATCCGTTACTGGCCCGTTGTCTCAAGGAGATTCTTGAGGTAACGGGCCAGCTTGATTTGTAGCCATGTCATTTTGCGCGCTGACCTTAATGGAGTTGATTTAAATTGGAGAGTTTTGGAGGTTGTGCTCCAAAACGATTTGGACCAGCTGTTCCTGGAAGAACGGTAAAGATGAACAGTATGATTGGGCCGAGAAGTGGTATGAGGCCAATCAGAGCCGTGTATCCAGAACGGTCAATATCATGGAGCCTGCGTATTGCCATTGAGAAGCTTGGAATAATCGATGCCACTACAAAGAGCTGTAGGGATCATCGACTGGGGACAATGCTCGGTGATTATTTGTCTAGCTCTCTGATTTTAGGCGTGATCCGGTAGCATAAATCATATTCAGAAGTTGTGACGTGGCGACTTCGGTTGCTTTGGCAAGTTGCGAGGTTTTTACTGTGGGTGGCGACAAGGAGCGACGCGTATTAGTCGTTGATGACGAAGCGAGCATAGTCGATCTAGTCACGATGGCTCTTTCGCTTTTGGGCATGACTACACGAGGTGCCAAATCCGGTAAAGAGGCTCTGTCGATGGTCGAATCTTTCTATCCTCATCTGGTCGTTTTAGACGTGATGCTTCCGGATATGGATGGTTACGAGGTGATGCGCCGTATGTCTGAGTCATGGCGAAGTGCATCAATTCCTGTTCTTTTGCTAACTGCACGGCGTGGCCTTGACGATCGAATTTCTGGCCTCAAATCAGGTGCGACAGATTACGTCGTGAAGCCCTTTAGCGTCGAGGAACTTACCCTTAGGGTGCAGGGCATTTTACGGCGAACAGTTGGCGACGGTCCGGATGGCTCGAGCGTTAGTGTCGGTGATTTGATTTTAGATACCGATACACAAGAAGCTCGCAGGCGGGGGGTCTTGCTAGATCTCACCCCTACTGAATTTAAGCTCCTTCGGTTTTTGATGATCAATGCCGGTCAAGTGGTTACTCGTTCTCAAATTCGTGATCGAGTCTGGGAACATTCTCAAGATGACGTCTTTAACCAGATAGCTGTTTACATAAGTTATTTACGTAAGAAGATCGATGCATTGGGACCTTCGATGATTCGAACGGTGCGAGGCATTGGCTATAGTTTGAGGGCGCCGGTGAATGATTCGAATGGCGCCTCTGAAAGCACCTCATGACTCTTCGGACTCGATTAATAGCTTTGATAGTGGCGGTGGTCCTTCTTGGTTTTTCAATTGCCGATTTTGTAACCTATAAGTCCATAAGTTCATTTTTGGATCAGGGTGTAAGCCATCAGCTCGATTCGGCATCATTTCCAATTACGCGTTCTCTCGCATCGATAGCAGGAGTTACTCTGCCTGGGCGGCCTTTATCTCGTTTAGGCGGGGCTCCCGGGGGGCGCGGACCTCTCGTAGGGGTTGCTTCAGGCAATGCAGCCGGAACATTGTTTTCTCCAAACCAGTCGTCTCCAAATGTGCCTCCAGCACCTGGGGGGCGACGAGTGCTTATTCCACAGGGTACATTTGGCGAGCTCCTGAGCCCGCAGGGAAGGGTCTTGTCGCGACTGTTTTATGGCTATGGACAAGATACGCCATCGTTTCCATCCATAGAAAAGATCGCGCTCTCGGCGATGGTGGGACCTAATCCAACTAAGTATTTCTCAATTACAAGTACAGGCTCTGGGGCGGCACCTTATTCGGCACTTGTTGCGCGGTTGGCCAACGGAGTCGGGGTTGTTATTATTGGCGTGCCGATGGCGGTGGCCCTGGGAACTCTACATCGTCTTTTATTGGTAGAGGCGGGTGTATCTCTTGCCCTTCTGGTTGCTTTGGGCGCCATAGCTTGGTTCATATTGAGGCGGGATCTTAGGCCACTTGTTGAGGTTGCGAATGCGGCTAAGGAGATCGCCCAAGGGGACCTTGGTCGACGTGTCCCCGAAGTTGGCAGCAATGCTAAAGACGAGGTGGTTCAACTTGCTAGGTCATTCAATGCTATGGTTGCCGAGATTGAAGGGGCCTTTGGAGAAGTTGCGGAGTCCGAGGGAAAGTTGCGCCGCTTTTTGGCAGATGCCTCCCACGAACTAGGGACTCCTCTTTCTTCGATACTTGGTTACTCTGACCTCTTTGAACTTTGGAAGAAGGACGATAGATACGACCTAGATATAGCGTTTCGCCACATTAGAGAAGACGCGAATCGAATGAAAAATTTAGTGGATGATCTATTTTCTCTGGCGCAATTCGACCAAGAGCGGCCACTTGAGATTACCACCTGCAACCTGAGTACCATCGCTTATGAGGCAGTGGCAGCACTTAGAGTTACCAATCCGAATCGAACGATTACTCTGGAGGGGGCAAAAGAGTTGCTCCTTCAAGGAGACAATTTTCGCCTTCGGCAGGTCATTGATATTCTTTTAGTAAATGCCACAAAGCACACTCCAAGCCATGTGGCGATTTCGCTTGACCTTGCACTCGAAGGCTCTGACGCCTTTATAGTTGTTCACGATGACGGTCCTGGTATCGATAAGGATTTAGCCGATACTATTTTCCAGCCCTTTGTCAGAGGCGACCGCTCTCGCCAGCGACATAGTGGTGGAGCCGGCCTTGGTTTGGCGATTGCCCAGTCGATAGTGACCGCTCATCTAGGAGAAATTTCACTTGAGCCAGGGATCGGCGCCACTTTTATCGTCCGAATTCCGATTAGGCACAGTCAGAATTTTTAACTATTCAACTCCAGGTAGACTTGGTTGGGTCTTGGATAAAGGTTTATTTTTTGATTCTGCCTCATTGAGAGATTTGTTTCAAGTTTTTTGAGCAATCGGCGGCCTTGAGATTGCAATTTGAACTTTTGGATTGAGATCGATTCCGATATCGTGATCTAATAGTGATGATCTTTTACGATCACGACTTCCACTAGCTAGGGCCAAGGCTAGCGATTTTTGCATCGTGTTTTCTCGTGTGCTCTTGTGTTTTGTGCCAAGATGGAAGTGTTCTTTAGTCATTTAGACTTTTTAGAAATAATCTGTCTTTCTTTTTTTGCTTGCCGGGCTCGAATGGCAAGCAAATGGGAATCAGATAGGGCGTTTGTTTCCAAGCAAGTGAGAGAATGTCCTCGCCTTTTGGTGCTGTGCAAGCTTTGTTGAATGTCGCAAAACCAAGGTTGAGTTTGCCCGAGATGCCTATATGAGCTTTTGATGGGTCGTAGTTTGTACGTGATTGGACACTTTGTTTCTTTGCACCTTGGGATTAGGTACTTCTTGGTAGCGGTTTGAGCCCTGCTGTGATCTAGGCTCTATTGGGTGAAAATTGCGGTACTAGCTTCTGGAAGTGGTACCATTCTCGATGCCATGGTTGGTTGTGGTATAGATGTCTCTCTAGTTCTGGTCGATAGACCTTGCAAGGCAGAGGGATTGTCCATAGACCATGGTATAGCGCTTTCGAGTTGCTATCGACGGGACTTCTCTCGATCGTTCGATAGAGTGGGCTATACCAATGACGTCCTATTTGAATTGGTTGCAAATGGCATTGAGCTCATCGCGATGGCTGGTTACGGAACCATTCTCGAAGAACCGATTCACGAGCGCTATGCCGGGCGAATTCTAAATACCCATCCCTCTCTTCTGCCAGCATTTGCAGGATGGCATGCTGTAAGCGAGGCCCTCAAATATGGAGTGAGGGTCACAGGATGCACTGTCCATCTAGCCACTCTTGCAGTTGATGCCGGACCGATATTGGCACAAGAGGCTATCGAGGTTAACTATGGTGATGATGAGTCTTCGCTCCATGAACGAATAAAGAAGGTGGAGCGACGCTTGTACCCACAGACAGTTGCAGCCTATAACGACTATCTTGACACCAATTTTGGTGGATCTTTTTTTGAGTACCAAAAGATGATCCACGATGCTAATTCACTAGGAAAGACCAGGGAGAAACGATGAGAGCTTTGCTTTCTGTATATGAAAAAGATGGAATTGTAGATTTTGGGCGTGGCTTGGTCGACCTTGGCTACGAGATTATTGCATCGGGTGGCACCTCTAGGGAGTTAGCTGCTCATGGCGTTGCTCACATGAGCGTAGAAGATGTAACTGGTTTTGCTGAGATGTTGGATGGGCGAGTAAAGACTCTTCACCCAAAGGTCCATGCGGGGATTTTGGCGGACCGTTCAAAGCCTCAACATCTCTTGGATATCGAGTCACTCGGGATCGAGACGATAGACATCGTGGCTTGCAATCTGTATCCTTTTGCTGGGTCGCCCAGTATCGAGACTATTGACGTTGGTGGCCCTTCGATGATTCGAGCAGCTGGCAAGAATCACACCTTTGTGAGCGTCTTGGTCGATAGCAACGACTACGAGCCTGTATTGAAGGCGCTTGCCGAGGGCGGCTCGGTCGACTATGAAACCAGAAGGGCCCTTGCGGCAAAGGCATTTGATCATCTTTCGCGATACGACCGGCTTATCTCTCTATGGCTAGGCGGAAAACAAGAGGACGCTTTGGCTCTAGATGATGAGATAGCACCAGTACTGATGAAGAAGTCATCTTTGCGTTACGGTGAGAATCCTCATCAAGACGGTGCTCTCTATACTAGGGTGGGTCGTCCAAGTTGGTTTGAAAGTATGGTTCGCCATTCCGGAATGGAATTGAGCTATTTGAATCTATTTGATGCAGATGCAGCTTGGCGCCTCGTTCATGAGCTTGGTGATTCACCTAGTGCGGCGATTATAAAGCATGCAAATCCTTGTGGAGTTGCAACTTCTACTGTCGATATTTCACAGGCCTACTCGCGAGCATTTGAGTGCGACCCGATTTCAGCCTTTGGAGGCATCATTGCACTAAATCGCCCGGTCGATATGCACCTAGCGCAGGAGATGGCCTCTAACCCTAAGGCTGACGTGGTAATTGCGCCCTCTTATGAAGATGGAGTCATCGAATTTCTCTCCAAGAAGCGAAAGAATACTCGATTTCTAACGGGCGAACCCCCAGAGGTGCCAGCCCTTCAATTCAGATCTATTGGGGATGCTATCTTGGTTCAAGCGCCTGATACGTTTGTCACTACCAAAGAGCAATGGAAGGTGGTGACTACGGCTCAGCCGGATCCGTCTCGTTGGGAAGAGATTGAGATGGCATGGAAGGTTTGCGCCAAGACCTCTTCCAATGCGATAGTCATCGTATCAGAGGGTGCGGCTATTGGCATTGGTGCTGGCCAGCAGAATCGTTTAGATTCCTCTAGAATTGCGATCGCTAAAGCCAAGGAAAAGGTAGTGGGATCCGTAGCTGCATCAGATGCTTTCTTTCCGTTTCCCGATGGAATGCTTACTCTAGCCGAGGCTGGCGTCTCGATTATTATCTCTCCAGGTGGGTCAATCAATGACGCAAGTGTAATTGAAGCCGCAAACGACGCCGGAGTCGTTTTGATCTTCACAGGCGAGCGCCATTTTAGACATTAGGCACTGGATTACCTGTTGGCTGGTGGGTTCAAAGGAGTGTCATTCGACTTTCTTGAACCCAAGTCATTTAGATATCTTTTTGGAATGAAATATTGATCGGGGAAAGTTATTATGGCACTAATTCTTGATGGCAACGCGCTAGCTTCGATAATCAAAACACGTCTCAAGGATGAAGCACAAGAGTTGCTCACCGCTGGCATAAGACCCGGTTTGGGCACAATCTTGGTTGGATCAGATCCATCGAGTGCTCGTTATGTCGCAATGAAACACGCCGACTGCGCAGAAGTCGGCATCGAATCCTTTCATTGCAAGTTAGATCAAGATGCCACGATGGAAGAGCTGTTGGAGGCTATTGACCTCTTCAACGGTGATTCGAATGTCGACTCCATTTTATTGCAGCTTCCGCTTCCCAAACATCTAGACCAACTAGCCGCCCTTCTAGCGATCGACCCAAACAAAGATGTGGATGGCCTTCACCCAGTCAACTTGGGAAAATTGGTGATGTCAGAGCCAGGGCCACTTGCGTGCACCCCCGCTGGTATCGTGGAACTCCTAATCCACTATGGCATTGAAATTGCACATAAGCATGTAGTTGTGGTGGGACGGGGGCTCACTATCGGTCGTCCCCTGTCGCTACTGCTTGCGTCCAAATCCCCAAACTGTAATGCGACGGTAACTGTAGCGCATACCGGAACGGCGGACTTGGGATCAATTACGCGCCAGGCAGATATCCTTATTGCAGCCGCTGGCGTTGCCGACATTATAACTGAATCCATGGTGAAGGAAGGAGCGGTGGTTGTTGGCGCGGGAACACCTTTTGTTGATGGAAAACTTCGCTCTGATCTTTCGGATTCGGTGGCAAAGGTAGCATCAGCCATTACTCCGAGAATTGGTGGTGTGGGCCCGATGACTAGGGCTATGTTGTTGGTGAATGCCATTCAAGCCGCTAAAGGTCGTTTAATATAGTTGCTGTCTCGCTCGAGACAATCAGTAGAAATGTGAAAAACTTAGTGCGTGTCGATCAGCTTATTTCAAGTGCTTCGAGGCCCCTCTTTTCGGTTGAGCTTTGGCCGCCGCGTAACGTTGAATCAGAAAGAAGATTGACCCAAGCGCTGTTGGAGCTCTCTGAGCTTTCGATCGATTTTGTGTCCATAACCTACGGAGCCGGTGGGTCTACTCGGGAAAATACTCACGACCTGGTTGTCAAGCTCGATCGCGAGTATAGTTTGACTGCGGTGGCCCACTTGGTGACAGCGGCCCATTCCAAGGTAGAGATTGATTCTATTTTGAGCCGATATGCCAAAGGGGGAATTGTAAACCTTCTGGCGCTTCATGGAGATCCGCCACTATCTGGGAATGATCAACTTCTCGACGGGGAGTTTCCTCACGCTATTGACTTGGCACGTTACGCGATTGAAAAATACGATATGTGTGTTGGGGTGGCTGCCCACCCTCAGGGGCATCCAAGTGCATTTGACAGGGAGAGCGATATTCGCTTTTTGGCCGAGAAGCTTGAGGTCGCACACTTTGGAATTACCCAATTCTTCTACGACTCAAATTACTATTTCGATCTGCTCTCGCGACTCGATAGTATTGGGATCCAAAAGCCAATAATTCCAGGGATTATGGCTCCGACGAGTCTTTCAACGCTCATCAAGATGTCGGAGTTGTCCGGTGCTGAGATACCAAAGGTTGTTTTGAATCGTCTGAACCGCTATCAAGGTGATCCTCAATCGCTCAAGAAAGAGGGAATAGAGATAGCGATTGAACTGTCTCAAGAACTTCTCGATGGTGGCGTGGCTGGAATTCACGTCTTTACGATGAATCAAGCCTCGACCACCAAGGCCATATATTCAGCGCTATTTCCAGGCCGGTCCGCCGCTTCTAAATAGTCGGATTTTAATCTATGCTCATGAAATCGCCGTTATGCTCCCATTCAATCATCTCTTGGCTAGCGGTTTTTTGGTCATATGCATATACTTGGTTTTTTGGGAATAAGATCTGCCTCTGCCCCCATTGCTAAAGACCAAGAGCTCATTTTTCACGCTTTTCACCCAGCCAGGGAGTGCGATTTATTGGTTTAGATCTAGGGTTTGGATCGAGTTTTGTTGGCTTAAACCTTAGGTGATAGACCATACGAGAATCTCGTTTAGGCAATGGAGTAAAAAAGGAGTAAAATCGGCTGTTATGGCAGAGAAAATTACGATGTCCCCTGACGGGACGCTCAATGTACCAAATGATCCCATCATCCCATTCATTGAGGGTGACGGAATAGGGGTCGATATTTGGCCGGCTGCACGTCTAGTGATGGACGCCGCCGCCAAGAAGTATGGCAAGAACGTTGCGTGGAAAGAAGTTTTGGCGGGTGAAAAAGCATTCAAGGAGACGGGCAGCTGGCTCCCTGAAGAGACGGTCTCAGACTTTCGAGATCTCCTCATCGGCATCAAGGGGCCTCTTACTACCCCAATTGGCGGTGGCATTCGTTCTTTGAACGTGGCACTACGTCAGATCCTCGATCTTTATGTTTGCTTACGACCGGTGCGATGGTTCCAGGGGGTTCCATCTCCGGTACTGCATCCCGAGAAGGTCGATATGGTTATCTTTAGAGAGAATACCGAAGACGTCTACGCTGGTTATGAATTTGAAGAGGGTAGCGAAAATGCAAAGAAGCTCCTTGAATTTCTAAGAGAAGAGTTTGGCTGGGATATTCGACGAGATTCCGGTGTTGGTGTAAAACCTGTCTCAGAGACCGGATCCAAGAGGCTTGTTAGGGCTGCGGTTGAATACGCTAAGGCTAGAAATCGCAAGAGCGTTACCTTGGTCCATAAGGGCAATATCATGAAATACACCGAAGGCGCATTTAGAAACTGGGGATACGAGGTCGTTCGTGACGAGTTCTCAAATATCGCAGTGGGCTGGGATGATTGTGGAGGAGATCCAGGCGATAAGATTCTCGTAAAAGACGCTATCGCCGACATTACCTTGCAGCAAGTTCTCACTAGGCCGGACGAATTTGATGTTATCGCAACCTTGAACCTAAACGGTGACTATCTATCAGATGCTCTTGCTGCTCAAGTGGGTGGAATTGGCATTGCTCCTGGCGGAAACATCAATTATGTTACTGGTCATGGAATCTTCGAGGCAACTCATGGAACTGCTCCAAAGTATGCTGGCCAGGATAAGGTCAATCCAGGTTCTGTGTTGCTCTCAGGGGTAATGATGTTTGAGCATCTCGGTTGGCAAGAAGCCGCCGATGACATCGTCAAGGCCCTTGAAGCCACAATCGGCGACAAGATCGTGACCTACGACTTTGCGCGGCTAATGAAGGGTGCTACCGAAGTGAAGTGCTCAGAGTTCGCTTCAGCGATTGTGGATCGCCTCTAGTTTTTCAACGCCACGGAAACTCTGCCTCTATGGCCAAGGATCTTTGATCCCAACTAACAGGCAGTTTCCGTGGCGTCGCTATGTGCTTTTTGATAATTTAGAATTTTGAATAGGAGTCATCAATGGCAAACAAGCCAATTTCGGTAGCTGTGACTGGCGCTGCCGGTCAGATAAGTTACTCTCTACTTTTTAGGATTGCATCTGGTGCTCTCTTTGGGTTAGATCAGCCGGTTTCGCTGCGCTTGATTGAAGTGGATCCAGCGTTGCGAGCTCTAGAGGGTGTCGCAATGGAGCTCGACGATTGTGCATTTCCACTTTTGGATAGCATCGAGATGACCTCGGATCTAAAAGTCGGTTTCGACGGTGTGAACTGGGCTATCTTGGTCGGAGCAATGCCCCGAAAGGCTGGGATGGAGCGAGGAGATCTTCTCGGAATCAATGGGAAGATCTTTGGGCCACAGGGTGCGGCGATTGCCGCTCATGGAGCTTCTGATGTAAAGGTGTTTGTAGTTGGCAACCCGTGCAACACCAACTCAATGATAGCTCGTGACGCAGCCAAGGATCTTCCGGCGGACCGCTTCTTCGCGATGACTCGTCTTGACCAGAACCGGGCCAAGAGCCAGTTGGCCAAGAAAGCGGGCGTGGCCGTAACCGAGGTCTCTAACGTTGCGATTTGGGGAAACCATTCGGCGACACAGTTCCCAGACTTTCTAAATGCTAGAATCTCTGGTCGTCCTGTTGTTGATGTGATTGAGGATCATGATTGGCTCCACGGTGACTTTATCACCACCGTTCAAAAACGTGGTGCTGCCATTATTGATGCTCGAGGTGCATCGTCAGCTGCATCTGCAGCGAGCGCGGCTATCGATTCAATAAAGTCAATTATTACCCCGACCCCAGAGGGTGACTGCGTCTCTTTGGTGGTACCGAGTCGTGGTGAGTATGGAATTGAAGAGGGGCTACAATTTGGCTTCCCAATTCGAAGCGATGGTACATCATGGCGCGTTGTAGAGGGTTTTGACCTTGACGACTTTGCCAAGTCTAAGATCGCAATTACAACCAATGAACTCATTGCTGAGCGTCAAGAGATCAAGGCGATCTTGGCTAACTCCTAGGGGACTATCTCTAGATTTGGTCTAGTGATGGGTTGGCGTGGCCGATCAGGTTGCGCTAACCCATTTTTATATTGGACCTCTGCGTGGTATCTCGAAAAGTCAGAGGTTGCTACTTTGTCTGGAAGATATCTCAGTGGTTGATCTGATCTTGGCTTGATGATTCTCATCCTTGATCCGCAGTGGTTTCAAACCCCGACCAAGCTGGCAAATTATTTTCCACATTTACCAAGATTGACACGGTATCATTTTCCTGATGTCGCCGCCGGATCCTTCTCTTGTGATATTTAAAGTGCTGCCGATTGAGGTGGTCGCCTGCCATGGGAATGCGTTCTTCGATTTGGGGTACTTTTGAGATGGCCGATCAAGGTCTGTCTCTTTCCATAGACAGAGACAGTTTGTTATATTGTCGATCAAATCCAACTTAATCGGAGGCAGCGCAGAGGGTTAGGTCTCTTTGAAACCATGGTCTTATGAACAAAGGCCTAGTTGTAGCGTGATAAAGGTGAATGAGTAACTCTCAGAGTCGATTGCCCTGTCGTCATCTCTGTAGAGATGAGAGGTACTTGAGGATCTCTGGTGTTGTTACTACGTCTGCATATTTCGCATTTAAATCAAAGAGGTTGGCTTCTTGTATCTGCGGACTTCTATCTCCAACGCCATCCCTAGCGACAATGGAGTGAAATCCCATTGAAATTGCATCAGTTGCACTGGCTCGAACGCAACCTGAGGTTGAAACGCCACAAAAGATCGTAGTGTCGATATTTGATGCATTTAGGGTGGCAGATAGAGAAGTGCCATAAAAGGCACTAGCGTACTGTTTGGTGAGGACAAGATCTCCAGGAAGAGGCTTGATCTCTTGTGTAAATTCACAGTATTGCGAACCTCGCAAAAAGGCAGAGAGGCTCGGTACCTTCTTCCAAAATAGACCCCCATCAAGGCCATCATTTTGGTATTCAACCTTAGTGAAGACGACCAAGACGCCATGGCTGCGTGCAGCCTCTATGATTTCATTTGAATGCGCGACCACTGATTGGTAGTCTCCAAAAAGCGGTGAACCTTCTCTTAGATATGCGCTGACCAGGTCTATTACGATGATTGCTGGGGTATTGCCGAACCCTACAGTTCCGTTGAAGCCTGCTTTTTGGTAGTCTTGTTCGTCTTTTGAAAAGTCTTTACTCAATTGCAAAGTCCTCGGTGTCTAAGGTGGTCTTGGTCTATGAGAGGTATTGGGACGGGATTATCCCATTTGATCAAAGCGACAAAGTGCGTTTTAGGATTCCTTTGCAGTTTGTCGCTTTGACCTTGAATGGGTTATGCCAGCTTAGGTAAAGACTGGATCGATTGGTGCGATCAAGCCAGTCTCGGCCTCGCACCGCTCCTTTAGATCGACAATCTCGCCACCTCGATTGAATACCTCTAGCCCAGGGCGACTCTTGAGAAGTTGAGAGCGTAGTTCTGCTGTGGCATCTTCATCTAGGCTAAAGTCTTGATTTAGTACGACGCCATAGTTTCTAGCTCCAGCAACGGTTATAAGTCCCCGCTTTAGTTCTAGCGCTACCAGTTCTGGATCTCTGATGAGGGGATCGCCCCATCCTCCGCCGCCCCATGTGACGTAATGGAGCACATCATTGACGTTAACATCAACGTTGTCGCACTTGGACGGCAGTATCTCTTTTGATCCGTTGGATCTTATGAGATACTTCGTACTACGCATTCCTGGTTCGCCACCATTTACGCCCCAAGGATAGGTGAGCCAACGGTCGTCATGGATAGAGATGGTTCCAGGCTCAAGAAAGCGATATGCAATATCAATTCCATTTCCGCCCCGAAAGAAGCCAGCACCACCAGAATCTGGTACGGTCTCATAGCTCTCTATTACCAATGGGAAATAGGCCTCTAGAAATTCATTAGGCACATTTGTAAATGAGGGCCAAAGTGAATGGCCATCTGGGCCATCTCCAAAGGGACGTCCGGGGATCCCGCCGAAGCCAATTTGATAGAGCTGGAACCATTCGCCATTTCGATCCGTTCCCGAATACATGAGGTGTGGGGAGGAAGAAAAGCCAGCAGCGCATAGAAATTCAGGTTGACGTTGACCAAGCAGGCCGCCCAATACGTCAAAGATGCGTCCAAGGCCGTGTGTTCGACAGGAAAGGGCTGCCGGATATTCGGGCTTGAGCAGAGATCGGTTTGGAATGCGTACCTCAACTAGGGGATAGAAGCCGTCATTCCAAAGGATCTGAGGATCAAAGACCATTATCATGTAGATTCCAAAGAACATCTTGAACATGTTTACGTTCAAGAAGAAGTTGATTGGACCTATCGACTGAGGGTCGGTACCCTCAAAGTCCAAGACTACATGATCCCCCTCTCGCCACATCGTACAGTGGATCTTGTATGGTCCATTTCCGAGGCCATCATCGTCGATGTAGTCGGTGAATGAGAGCTTTTCTGTCGATATAGTATTTTGAATGAGTTGGCTCATTGCTCGATAGTTTCTATCCAGAAGTGCTTCAAGCGTGGAGATGTAGATATCGGTTCCAAACCTCTGGCATAGTTCGACCACTCTTCTTCCTGCCGTGCGACAAGCTGCGACAATTGCATTTAGATCGGAGCGATTCCACTGTTTCATCCGAACTTGATTCAAGATCAAATCCAGCAATTCGGTGTTTAGTTGACCTTTGTTGTAGATCTTGATCGGTGGAATTACCACCCCTTCTTCGTGTATTGAATGGGCATCGGTTGGTAGAGAACCTGGGACCTTTCCGCCTACGTCCGTCATGTGTCCAAACATTGCAGACCATCCAACTGCGCGACCATCTAAAAAGATGGGCATGAGCACTAGCCAGTCATTTGCATGCGAGATAGCTCCGTCACATGAATAGGGGTCTGAAGTTAAAAAGACATCGCCCTCTTCTATGTCGCCAGCATAGTTGTCGAGAAAACCCCCGATAAAGGAGCCAAATTGTCCAACGACCATTCGTCCTTTGTGGTCTGCTATCAGAGGGAACTCATCGTGTTGTTCTCTAATACCAGGGCTCATGGCAGTTCTAAATAGGACTGCGTCCATCTCATAACGAGCGTTTCTTAGTGCGTTTTCAATGATGTCAACGGTAACAAGGTCGACATCGACGCTTTTGAATCCGTCAGTATTCGTTTCGATTATTCGTGCCATAGAAGAACTTTTCCTTGTTAGTTAGCCGAAATTGGATTGATTATCAAGTTTCCAAAGGTGTCTAGTTTGCCAGCGTGGCCGGGCAAGATCAATGTGGTCGAGTCCATCTCGGTTACGATTGCTGGGCCATTTATCACGTTGTTAGCCCGTAGTTTTCTACGGTCATAGATTGATGCGCTAGCCATGGCTCCATCTACGTAGATCTCGCGCGTGGAGATTACCGCACTGGAGGCATCGCTATCTGCCTGGGCGATCATTTCGGCACTTACTTTGGGATGTTCGCCTTGAACGACTGCGCGTAGGTGTACCAGTTCACACTCGGTATCGAGAGCAAAGGTGAAAAGTCTTTCGTGTTCCTTTGCGAATCGATCGCCGATTATCTCAAGGATGGCGCCGCTTACTTCGTTAGAGCTCAGTCCGATTGTAACTTCGAACCCCTGACCGTGATAGCGAACATCAACGGAATAGGTGACCTCTTGAAGATCGGCGCTTACCCCCTCGCCTAAAAGTTCCGTGGATGCTTCTTGGTGCAATTCACCCAGAAGTTTTTCAATTTCACGATCTGAAGTTGAGCTGAATCGACGGATATAGGTTCGCGACGATTCAGAACGAAGTCTCGTAGTGGCATCGCCGTAGGCGCAAAGGACGCCGGGCGATGGTGGAATGATGACCGGCCATGATCCCATGAGTCGCCCTAGTGCATTCGCATGTAACGGTCCAGCTCCACCAAATGCGACTAATGCAAATTCACGAGGATCGTACCCCTGTTGGACAGAGACAAGGCGTAGTGCACCAAACATATTTTCGTTCACGATATCAACTATGCCGGAGGCGGCTTTGTATATGTCGAGATCTAGTGCTTGCGCGACACCGGCCACCGCCGTTTGCGAGGCCTCATAATCGAGTTCCATCTCTCCGTCTAGGAGTCCGACTGGAAGGTATCCAAGTACAGCATTTGCATCGGTAACCGTTGGCTCTAGGCCACCTTTGCCATAGGCGGCAGGTCCTGGTACGGCACCTGCTGATTGTGGTCCAACCCTAAGGGCTTTAGTAAGTTCTGGTACGTGGGCGATCGAACCACCACCTGCACCCACTGTTCGAACATCGACCGATGAAGCTCTGATGGTGAGGTCACCCACTGTCGTCTCTCGGCCAATGCGAGGTTCGCCATCTTGAACCAATGCGACGTCGGTTGAGGTGCCGCCCATGTCAAGGGTGAGAAGGTTCTTGTATCCACTCTGGCGTGCGAGCCAGAGTGCTCCGGATACGCCTCCGGCAGGCCCACTCATTAGCATATTCACCGGGGCACTAGAGGCTGTCTCGACACCCATAAGTCCGCCGTCTGAGCGCAGGATATGAAGACGTGCCGAGGGCGCAATCTTTGTCAACTCATCTCCTAGATTTTTGAGGTACTTCGCTGCCGTGGGTCGAACATAAGAGTTCGCTACGGTCGTAAGGGTTCGCTCGTATTCCTTTATCTCTGGGAGAATTTTAGAAGAGAGTGAAATCGGGATCTCCCCCATGACAGAGGCGGCTAGTTCTGCAATTCGGCGTTCGTGAGAATCGTTGGTGAATGAGTTGATAAGGGAGATTGTGAGTGCCTTTACATCTTGGCCGGCCAAATATTTCAACGACTCGATCATCGCTGGTTCATCTAGCTCTTCGATCACCTCGCCCTTTGCTGAGATTCGTTCTTTTGCCTCAACTGTGTTTTCAAGGAGAGCTAGTGGCGTTGGCTTTGGCCATACTATCCACCCTGCCAATCCACCTGGGACAAACGAACGTGCGATTTGAAGGATTTGGCGATACCCTTGCGTGACGATCAATCCGACCTTGGCGCCTTTGCCCTCCAATACGGCATTTGTTGCCACGGTAGTGCCGTGCATTACATGTGAGAGGTCGGCTTGAGATATTCCTGCACGGTCACATATCTTGGAAATTCCCTCTAAGACACCAATGGATGGATCCGAAGGTGTTGAAGGTACCTTAGCTCGGTGAGTCTCACCGTTGGTCTCGTTGATTAAAAGTAGGTCGGTGAATGTTCCGCCCACATCTACGCCCAATATGTAGGACAATTTTCCTCCTTGGAGTTATCTTTTATTCTCGGTGGGGGCGATCAACCTCGATGCCAAAAAGCGGCTTTTTGAGGTTTGATTGAGATGATCTTTGGTTAAAGACGCTGGTGGGATCGAGAGGTTCGCCAACAGCCCTTGATTAGGAAGGTTCCAAGATATCAAAGGTGTCGGTGGTCTCGTTTAGTGGCCTTTTGACTTCGTGTGCCTTTGGGTTTTGACTCGTAGTTTTTGACCTTATCCTAGATAACCCCCTTTGTCGATAGTTGCTTAATTTGATCTGGTGAGTATCCAAGCAAGCTTTGGAGAATTTCGGTGGTGTGTGCTCCCAGTTCTGGTCCTGCCCAACGGATATATCCAGGTGTGTCGCTTAGCTTTGGAGCGACATTCTGCATAAGGATTGAGCCAAAGTCTGGATGGTCGACGCTCACAATGGCGTCTCTTGCTGCAAAATGTGGATCACTTAGCATATCTGGCGCACGAAAGATCTTTCCCTGAGGAACGCCATTTTTGTCAAGTATAACTTCAAGTTCCGATGTGCTATGGCGGGATGTCCACTCGCTAATGATCTCATCTAGGAGCCCTTGGTGGGCACCCCTTGATGAATGCGTTGAAAATCGGGGGTCGCTTACGTATTCGGGCTTTTCCATCGCATCGCAAAGGCGGCTAAATACTGAGTCCTGATTGGCTGCGATCAGAATTAGTGCAGCATCTTTGGTGGGGTAGATATTGGAGGGAGCCACGTTAGGGAGAATTGAGCCAGTTCTTTCCCGAATGTAGTTGGCCAGTGTGAATTCTGGAATTAGAGATTCCATCATCGCAAGGACAGCTTCGTAGATTGCGACATCAACCACTTGACCCACTCCGGTTCGATCTCTGGAATGAAGTGCCATCATCGCACCGAGCGCCGCAAAGGTGGCGGCTAGAGAATCTCCAATTGAGATGCCAGCTCTCGAGGGGGCGGTGGAGGGATCTCCAGTTACGTAGCGCAGGCCTCCCATCGCTTCGCCTATCGATCCATAACCGGCCTTATGGGAGTAGGGGCCACTTTGTCCATAGCCGGTGACCCTTACCATTATGATTTTCTTGTTAATGGACTTTAGGGTTTCATAGTCGAGGCCCCACTTTTCTAAGGTCCCAGGCCTAAAGTTCTCGATCAAGATATCTGACTCTTTGACCAGGTCTCGGATGATATCTTGGCCCTCTTTTGTCCTTAGGTTTGTGGTTAGAGAACGCTTTCCACGTGCTACGACTGGCCACCATAGGCTCAATCCATGTGGTTTTTCTCGCCCCCATTGTCTCATCGGGTCACCTACGCCGGGATCTTCTACCTTTATTACGTCTGCTCCAAAGTCCCCCAGGAGCTGTCCCGCGAAGGGTCCAGCTAAAAGTTGGCCCATTTCTATTACGCGAATATCGCTTAACGGAGTGTCTTTACCGTCGTGGCCTAGTTTTGTCCCTAAAAGATCGCCATTTTGGCCCATTGTGAGCTTTTCTCCTTATGATTTTGGGCTATTGAAAACCTATAAAATATGCATGATGATTGATTTGGCTCGATGGCTATGGTCGTCTATCTGAGATTGCTATCTCTTCAACTTTTGGAGGCACAGATAGAACGGCTCTTGCTGAATAGATGTGAGATTTCATCACAGATTCCGCCCATTCTCCATCTTTAACCATGTAGGCGGCGATCAGTTCTCGATGGTGGGACATAGATCGTATCAGCTGCTCATGGTTGTAGCGGCGGAAGGTATTTCTAACTGTAGCAACTTGAATTACAGAGGACAACTGTTCAGATAGCCGACCATTTCCAGCACTTGCAACGATTACCGAGTGGAAGTGGTTGTTGAGTGGAGTGATTGCATCAATTACGACCTCCGATGAAGTCGAAAAGGCTATCTCTTCCATCTCGCCAGCCAGCTTGGTTAAAAGATCGATGTCGTCTTTGGAGATATGGCTAGCGGCGATTCGAGCGGCGTAAGATTCCAGTTGGCCACGTAGAGCAAAGACTTCGCCGAGTTCGTTGGGTTTCCATTCCAACACTCGTGCTCCACGATGGCGAATCACACTCACGATCCCCTCTGCATCTAACCTACGTAGAGCCTCTCTTACTGGCGTTCTTGAGGTACCATAGCGACCTGCTAGTTGCTCCTCGCGTAATGATTCACCAGCTACGAAAGTACCATCGAGAATCTCGGATCGCAAGATATTGTATACGTCTTCGCTAATCGATGCCATAAATTTGCCTCAACAGTCCATAAACTCAAAGAACTAATCGAAATTGTGTACAATTTATCGCATCGCACGATCAAATGTTGGATTTTCAAGTTGTTTTTATATTAAATTTTTTGCCAAGGTTTTAAGACATTTTGACCATAACCGCACGATATGGCTGTGGGCAGTTTGGTCGTTTGAGCTCACAAGGTGTATCAGTCATAGATCGGCCATAGATCAGGGATAGGGCTGTTGAAGATCGTTGCTGAGGTGTCATGTAGCCATGACGCGGGCTTTAGAGGCCTAAACCCTAATTATGGTGGCACACTTGTCCATAATGAGCTATCTGTGAGTTGAGATAACTCAACCAATCAAGACCACGCGATCTCATTTGCATTCTTTCATGATTCTTCCGATTCTCTAAAGCACCTTGGTGGATTCTCTGGACCCATTTATTTTCGTTCCTCCTATGGCGTCTATATTTTTAAGATGCCCAAGAAAAGTTAATCAGATGAAGAATCGGCTGCTTCAAAGATTTCGGCGAGATGCTCCAAAGATAAAAGAAAAGTCACTTTCATCGGATAATTTTGATGAACTAGCCGACGATTCGATTTGAAAATCATCGTGATAGACCCAGGTAGCCTAAAATCTATTCGAAATCATTGACATTTATCCAGGGACCCTTTAGACCCCTAAAGATGGCCAATTGAGCAAAGAGCTTTATGCAGCTTTCATGGAGTTTACTAATATCCAAATGATGATTTTGGCGGAAGATCAAATTTCGCCATGTGTGTCAAATGCAGACGTGCCCATTGAGGCGATTAGAGCCATTTTAGGAAATCATCAGAATCTCTAATTGTCGATGGCGCTCGGTAGATAAATCCGGGGGCCATCGACGGTATCTTTGACGCCAAGTGAGTGGTTGAGTGATTTGTAGCATTTCAAGGCGGGCTTTTGCCGAAGAAAATCTGTATTCAAGAGAAGATATACTTCAAATTTCGATTAATTTCTGGGACCCTAATGGTCTTGGGAAATACCATTTTGCGAATACAAGTTCAAAGCGTATTTGAGCCGCGAGGCTTCGGGCTCAAATACGCTTTGGCTGCGACTCAATCATAATTTACCCAAGTTAGAAAAGGCCAACCTCAAGATTTGCTCGGCAAATCGAGCTGCGGATTAACCAGCGGCACTGGTCGTGGGTGAAGCTGGCGCAGAAGTAGACGGCGAAGTTGGTGCAGTGGTCGTGGGTGAAGCTGGCGCTGTCGGGAATGGTATGGCTGATGCTGGAGGCGTTAGATTTACGGTTTGGTTCCAATTGCTAAATTGGAGGTTTACTGCGATTGAAGTTCCACTAATAATTCCGCTTATTGGGAGTGGTGACCCCACAGTTGGTACGACCAACCCAAGTTTTCCTCCTACGCTCGTTCCGTCGAGCTCAATCACTTTGGTTCCAGCGACGTTGGCATGGGCTTTTTTGGTTACTCCGCTTAGACCAACGGATTGGGCCAGATTTGACATTGTTACGCCAGATGCAAGTGACGTATAGCCACTGCTTCCAGATGGGACTATTAGCCATTTATTGGCGTCTTGGGTGGCAAGATTGACCGGAAGGCCGAAGTTGCTAGCCAAGATTGCCTCTGGAGCCTTTACATAGGCATTTGTCGGTGTAACTAAAATCGTTGCGGTCTGACCAAGTATCGTAACTGTCCTTATTCCGCCCGTCTTTGCAGCGTCGAGAACTTGGCTAGATGAGGATGTTCCCTGCTGAACCTTGATGACCATACGAACAGAAGTGGCGCCAAGAATTGCTTTGGTGACCGAGCTCTCAGCTGCAGTCGCGTTCAGCTTGTCTATACCGTTGTTAGTGGGCGCGCTCGATCCGCCGCATGCACTTAGGACAATGGAGGCAAGAAGGGGAAATATCATTAAATTTTTGTTTGGCACGCAACCATGCTAGCCCAATTGGGAAATTTATAGACGGACCTCAATGCCGACCCCACTGTTTTTGCGTTTTTGTACCTGTCTAACAGAGCAGCCAACGATCTAGTTGTATCGGCAAATAACTCCTTGATAAGATATCACCCTGAAACAACAACGTCCTTTGGAAGATCCCATCGGAAAGGAGTCGATTGGCTTTTCCACATTTGTTTACGCCTTCAAGCGGTACTTGGATCTTTGATTAGAGCCGATTTTTACGAATTTGTCCAAAAGACCTTTCGATTGGATCTATGAGGAATGAGATAATGGATTTGTAGAGCTTAGGGGGGGGGAGGCTTTTTCAAATAGTTGAATCTTGTAAGCTTTGGGGCTTTGCTAGGTGGGTCAAATCCGATCGCTGAATCGCGCACTTGGTGGATGCGTTGGAGATCAATTGGCTATCTTTAGCGAAGATTTAAATGAGGTAGATCTTAGGGTATTCTTTTTAGATCAGCGATTGATCCTTGGCTACTTGGAAGGCTAACAACTTATGGGGCCAATGCTAGTTCGCGTAGTCTAGAACTTATTTTGGAGGTTTATATCCATGGGGGATCTTCTTTCGGAGGCTCGGTCTCTCGATGACTCTGATCAACTCTCTTGCTTTCGTGACGAGTTTGTACCTATAGAGCCCGATCTAATCTATTTGGATGGAAACTCCCTAGGACGCCTACCAAAACGCTCGATCGAGATTGCTAATGATGTCATTGCCAGACAATGGGGTGTGCAATTGATCGAATCTTGGAAGACTTGGATCGATCTCTCAACTACTTTGGGTGATCGACTATCTCAAAGTGTTTTGGGTGCTAAGAAGGGCGAGGTGGTTGTATGCGATTCAACAACTATCAATCTTTATAAGATTGCCCTGTCGATCATAAAAGAACAACGAGGTGATAAGGAGGCGAGGAAGAAGATCGTTATCGAGGCAGATAACTTTCCCACCGATCGTTACATAGTGGATTCCCTGGCCCAAGAGTTTGGACTTGAGGTTATTACACTTCCGGTGGATGACTCCCTGACGATATCGATTGATCTATTCGAAGAGGCCTTCGACGAAGATGTCATATTTGGTTGCTTCAGCGCGCTCTCGTACAAGAGTGGTGCTCGAATTGATATGGCGGCAGTTAACTCGATCGCCCAAGGTGTTGGATCTCGAGTGATATGGGATTTAAGCCATGCTGGTGGGGCGGTAGTCGTTGATTTGGAGGGGACGGAATCTCAATACGCAATCGGATGCACCTATAAGTACCTAAATGCAGGGCCAGGTGCCCCTGCTTACCTTTATGTGCGCTCTGATTTGATAGAGGCGATGGAGAACCCTATCAAAGGTTGGTTTTCTCAGGATGATCAATTTGAAATGGCTGAAAAATACAGTCCTAAATCCGGTATTAGTCGCTTTTGCACCGGTACTCCTAATATTATCGGAAGCTACCTCGTAGGTGCCGGAATTGACCTTATAGCGGAGGCTACTATTGAAGCTCTTGAGGCCAAAGGTCACGCCTTGGGTGACTTTTTCATCAAAGGATTTGAGGTCGAACTCAAGGACCTCGGCTTTAGCCTTGCGTCGCCCAAAGATCAGAGCCTCAGGGGCTCACACGTAAGTCTGTCGCATCCAAGAGCACGTCAAATTACTTCTGAGTTGATTGATCACGGAGTTGTTCCGGATTTTAGAACTCCATCGCTCATTCGGTTTGGATTTGCACCGCTGTATCAATCCTTTATAGAAATTTCTAGGGCAATCCAAGTGATTCGAGAAGTGACTATCGGGATGCGATAAGGTGCAGGCAGCTGATGGCGGATTTTCTATCAACGACTACGAATCGACCTTCTGCAGCCCGATCTTTTCCTCTGTAAGTTTCATATTGACTTAAACGCGAGATAGAAGCCAGTAGGCCGATGGTTCGAGTTTAAGTAAAACTTCAAGATTGTCAAAGTCCAAGTAAAGACCCGGCCCAATTCAGGACCCGGCCCAATTCAGGACCCGGCCCAATTCAGGACCCGGCCCAATTCAGGACCCGGCCCAATTCAGGACCCGGCCCAATTCAAGCGAAACTATTGAGGGTATGGGGATCTTCTATTAGTTGATTCAAGCGAAACTAATAGAAGATCCCAGTCTTTGCATAAACCGCTACATCTCGTAGGGCTTTAGTGACGGCTCAAGCGCATTAATTTTTGAGATTTGTAACAATTGCTACGTGTTGGCTGGCGATTGCTTACCACCTGCCCGTTAGCTTCGTTCTATGGGCTATATCCGTTCTTTTGACGTATTGGGGGGGTCAAAAAGACTTATCCCCCAAGCCAGATCAGGAGCTTCTAAGACCTAGTCCGCACGAGTCTAAGAATGAGAGCTTTGCAGCCATTGCTTCCCGCCAATTTGCCAAGTCCTTTTGAAAGTGATTTCCGTCGCCGTCTTCATAGGCGTGTTCAACTTCGTAGAAGGCCGTATCCTCTGCATCGAGAAGCTCGCGATATTTTGCGAGTATACGGTCATCAATTACACCTCGAATGGTCAAGGCTACCTCCTAGGTTCTAAGAGTTTGTGTTGATAATTTCTCGATAATACACCCAAACGAGGGTCTAAAGCGAAAAAACATCACATGAATTGATGTTATTTGCGATTGCGAAGTCGTCGATCAATGAAAGGTCTCCTTGCAATGTCTTTATAGCATTGAGGTAGGGCTTGCCTGTCTTGATATCAAACTGAACTTTGGAAAGATCAAATACGGCAGTTGTCCATAGTCCCTGCCACGAACTAAGTGCACTTTGATCGGCTGGATAATTTGAAATAGCGTTCATGGCCTTAGAGATCGATGTAAGTTGATTGGAGTATTTTGATATGAACGCAGTGCGTTTTGCTTTAGAAGATGAATAAGGGCCCGAGAGGATTTCACCAATCGGAGCAATAGATGAAGCTTTGTAAATCGTGCAAGTAGAGGCAAGTTTGGCAACCAATGTCGTTTCGCTCAAAAGAGGTACAGCGGGAGTGCTTTTACTAATACGGCTGGAGGCACCAAACATTTGCATTGCGTAACTTGAGACGGTGGCAATGCCCAGAACTAAAAAGAGTGTAATCGCTAGCAAATGTCGAGATCTCTTTACCCGCGACCTTGTGTGTTGAGTATCGCCTAGTGGACGGTGGTCCGGAGCTAGGAGTCTTCTAACCACATGTTTTGGCTCGTCAGAGTCGATATCAGCTTGAACTTTTACAAGTTCGGCCCACTCTGGTCCTTCGAGCCAAAACGGGGTAGATCGCGTCTGGCTGCTCCAGAAAAAGCCGTCGAAATATCGCAGGTATTCTCCATTGGGATTACCAATTCGATACCAACCAGCGGCACCAGGAAGTGTAGTATTGGGGTTTCGACGCCTTTTTCTCACTTACTTTTCACTCTTTGAAGTGAGCTCTGATGCGAGCGTATTTACCTCGCTGACCGATCCCGAAATCTTAATTTCACCAGCAGCGATAGCATCGGCTACTTGAAGCGTTCCGTTTCGGATGGCAATTGCAATATCCGCCGCTGCCTTTAGGGTAAGAGTCGGCGGTCCATCGCTAAGAGCAGTTGGACCGCCGTTGCCGAGATTGAGATAAACGACGGCATGATCGTCATGATCGTGTATCTCGAGCGCGATTGAGTATGGCTTGGAAAAGTTAGGAAGATCTACCGTCTCTAAAAACCCAAGCCGAATCTCATCCGCTAATTTTTCAAGGCGAATATTAGACACGGTCATATAGTATCGCGCGCTTTACCTCTTCGATCGCTTTTGTTACAGAGATGCCTCTTGGGCAGGCTTCTGTGCAGTTGAAAGAAGTTCTACAGCGCCAAACGCCAGATTTTTGATTCAGTATGTCGAGTCTCTCTGTCGTTGCTTGATCTCTTGAGTCAAAGATGAACCTGTGTGCGTTAACGATCGCCGCTGGGCCAACGTATTCATCGTTTGCCCAGTAAACAGGACACGAAGTCGTGCAGCAGGCACAGAGAATACATTTAGTGGTGTCGTCGTATTTTTCTCTGTCGCTTTGGGATTGTAGACGCTCTTTGTAGCCTGGATCATCATTTGCTATTAGGTAGGGAAGAACCGAACGATATTGTGCAAAGAAGGGCTCCATGTCTACGATAAGATCCTTGATTACCGGTAACCCACGGATTGGTTCTATCGTTAGGTCGGTTCCAATATTGCGAATTAGATTGACGCATGCGAGTTTGTTCTCTCCGTTGATCACTAATGCGTCAGATCCGCAGACTCCGTGAGCGCAAGATCGGCGAAAGCTTAGCGTTCCATCGAATTTCCACTTCACAACATGTAGGGCATCTAGAACTCGGTCGCCAGGCTTTAGCATTATGTCGTATTCTTGCCAATGAGGGCGTGTATCGACCTCTGGATTATACCTCTTGATCTTCAAATGGACCTTTACCTCGGCCTCATGTGAATCGATCTGTGGTGAACTCTGATCTGTAACGGTCATATCTTTAGTACTTTCGTTCCATGGGCTGATATTTGCCACCTTTGACCGGCTTGTAGTCAAGGCGCACGCTGCCATCTTCTTGTCGATATGCAAGGGTATGTGTCATCCAGTTTTGGTCGTCGCGGGTGGGAAAGTCGTCCCTCCAGTGTGCGCCACGGCTCTCCTTGCGCGCTAGGGCCCCGATCACAAATGCCTCCGCTAAATCGAGGAGGTGACCAAGTTCCAAGGCTTCAACTAGGTCGTAGTTGAAGACCTCACCCTTGTCGTCGATGGCGATGTCGTTATATTGCTTCTTGATAGTTTGGATCGTTGTGAGCGCTTCCTCTAAGGATTCCTGCGTTCTTACGACCGAGGCGTTGAGAGTCATTGTTTGCTGAAGATTCGTTCGAAGCTCTCCAACCTTCATGGTTCCGTTAGCATCCTTGAGCGCCTGGATTCGTTCGCGAACAGGAGTCTCCACGCCTCGGGCAACCTCTGGGTGCGGTACTTTGGCAACATATTCTGCCATAGCTTTGCCACCGCGACGGCCAAAGACGACGATATCTAAGAGTGAGTTGGTTCCAAGTCGATTTGCGCCATGTACCGAGACACAAGCACATTCGCCGGCCGCATAGAGACCCGGGAGAATTGTCTCGTTGGAGTCGACAAGGACTTCGCCATCGACGTTGGTTGGAATTCCACCCATTGCATAGTGTGCCGTTGGCTGAATTGGAATGGGTTGAGTCTTTGGCTCTATGCCCAAATATGTACGCGCGAAGTCACTAATGTCGGGCAACTTGGCATCGATTTGCTCTGGAGGAAGGTGTGTGAGATCGAGATAGACATAGTCTTTATCTGGCCCAGCTCCTCTTCCTTGGCGAATTTCTGCATGAATAGCACGAGAGACCATATCGCGGGGTGCAAGATCCTTGACAGTTGGAGCAACGCGCTCCATGAAGCGCTCACCACTGCCGTTTCTTAGAATTCCGCCTTCGCCTCGTGCAGCCTCGGAGAGTAAGATCCCAAATCCATAAATGCCTGTTGGGTGGAATTGATAGAACTCTAGATCCTGGATCGGAATTTGTTTTCTGAACAGGAGGCCCGGACCGTCACCGGTGAGGGTGTGGGCATTTGAGGAGATTCTAAACATCTTTCCGTAGCCGCCGGTGGCAAAGAGAACTCCCTTGGACACAAATACATGTAGGTCGCCGGTCGAGAGCTCGTATGCGACGATACCAGCGGCCTTTCGCTCTCCTGTGCTTTCATCAAAGAGAATATCAAAGACCTGAAATTCATTGAAGAATGTCACATCTCGAGCGACACACTGCTGATAGAGCGTCTGTAAGATCATGTGGCCGGTTCGGTCTGCAGCGTAGCACGAACGCCGCACTGGCGCTTCCCCATGGTTTCTTGTGTGGCCTCCAAAGCGCCTCTGGTCGATTCGACCTTCGGGGTTCTAGAGAATGCCATGCCAAAGTGCTCAAGGTCTATGACCGCATCAATGGCTTCCTTGCACATGATGTCGATAGCGGGTTGATCACCTAAGTAGTCAGAGCCTTTGACCGTGTCAAAGGCGTGCCATTCCCAGTAATCCTCCTCGACATTTGAGAGTGCTGCGCACATACCGCCCTGAGCGGCACCGGTATGAGAGCGGGTTGGGTAGAGCTTGGTTATAACGGCGGTTTTAACTTTTCCGGCAACTTCAATCGCTGCGCGGAGGCCTGCGCCTCCGGCTCCGACGATGACCGCATCGTAACTGTGGTAATGGACTTTCACGCTATATAGCTTTACACGAAATGGTGACTTTTTGAAATCTGTAACCGAGAAAAGATCAAAAGAATTGTATTTTTTTATTAATTCAGTGACTTATGTCACATTTTTGTCTCAAATTTCAGATTAATACCGCATTTGATCGCTCCAGGGTGGCTCTAGCTCAGATGAATTTATCGATTTTTGGGACTTGAAAGGAGCCTAAATGACCTCGATCGCCCTACATAGCTCCCATGGTTGGCCTATCGTTGTATGAATGGAACATGTAAAGATAAAGACGCTTGGTGAATTGAATAAATCCGGATGGACCTCTATGCCTATCGCTGCTGAAATGCGCAAGAATGCTATTGAGGCGATTCGTAGCGGCAGAGGACTTTTCGACGGGATCCACGGGTATGAAAATACGGTGATGCCCCAATTAGAGACGGCGATTTTAGCTGGCCATGATGTGATCTTGCTAGGGGAGCGAGGCCAGGGTAAGAGCCGGATTATTCGAAGTTTGGTCTCGCTTTTGGATGAATGGCTGCCGATTGTGGAAGGTTCTGAGATAAATGATGATCCCACCAATCCAGTCTCAGTCTATGCGAAGGAATTGATAGCGAAAAACGGCGACGAGACACCCATAGCATGGGTCCATAGAAGTGCGAGATTTGGCGAGAAATTGGCGACGCCAGATACTTCTATGGCCGATCTGATAGGCGATGTTGATCCGATCAAGGTCGCTGAAGGTCGGTACCTCTCAGATGAGTTGACGATGCACTTCGGACTGGTCCCGAGGACAAATCGTGGTATTTTTGCCATCAATGAATTGCCGGACCTTTCCGAGAGGATTCAAGTCGGTCTTCTTTCGATTCTTGAGGAACGTGACATTCAGATCAGGGGATATCGAATTTCGCTTCCGCTCGATATCTTTCTGATCGCATCGGCTAATCCGGAGGACTACACCAACCGTGGTCGTTTGATTACTCCGCTAAAGGATAGATTTGGCTCTCAAATTCGAACTCATTATCCACTTTCTTCGGCTATTGAACTGGAGATAGTCGACCAGGAGGCTCTTTTTTATGATGATGAGGATTCGAATATATATTTCCCCCAACATCTAAGAGGGGTAGTCGCGTTGGTCTCTGAGTTGGCCAGGAGGGCTCCAAATATAAACCAGAAGTCGGGAGTGTCGGTACGAGCTACAGTGGCAAACTATGAAGCTCTTTCTGCAGCGGCCTTGCGACGTACGTTGATATCCGATTCACCCGACGCGGTGGTACGACCTTGTGATTTTTGGGTCCTTGCTTCGTCTATGTCTGGAAAGATTGAACTTGACACGGTTGATGACACCGACGAAGTCATGGTCATCTCCAAGCTCGTGGATCGCGCAAATCTTGAAGTGTTTCGCTCATTAGTGACCTTGGATGAACTGCGACCATTGGTAGCGACCTTTGACGAAGGTTTTGAGGTAACGGTTGGAGAAGATGGCAGTGATGAACATCTCGCAAAGGCTCTGGAGAGTTCGCCTGAAACCCAACTGGTGATCGACCGAATCGAGCCTAGTGCATTACCGCAGGCTAAGTTGGGTGCCCTTGAATTCGTCTTGGAGGGGTTGCACCTTGCTAAGCGATTGAATAAGTACGAGGGCGATGCTGGCTCGATTTATGCAAAGCGAACAAGATGAGACGCCCCGGCAGTTGGAGTTCCGTTCGTTATGGAAGATGGGATGGGACTCAAGAGATCGAGGTAGATGTATCTGAGATTTTCGACGAGATTGCCGACGCACTGCTCTATCACGGCGATCCCATGTCTGCCCTGCGGGAGCTAATGAATCGCGGAATGAGAACTAAAGATGGTGGTGATATCCTCGGGCTGAAAGAGGTTCTTGAGCGACTCAAACAGAGGCGCTCTGAGCTCTTTGGTAAGTACGACCCATCGGGCAAGGCTAGCGAGATTGACAATGCAATTAGATCGATCCTAGAAAGTGAACGTCGGGCGCTTGAGGAGTATCTAGAGGCAGCTTCCAACTCCAAGGACGCTCCTCGGATCGCACAGGCAGAAGAACTTTATCTGAACGATCAATTGACGCTTGATTCCCTTGGACCTTCGATTGCTTCGAAGATTCAGTCGCTTGGAAACTATGACTTTCTCTCTCCGACTGCGAAGAGAGACTTTGATGATTTGCGAGAATCTCTCGAAAGAGAGTTTGTCGAAGGCTTCTTTGAGTCTGCTAAAAATTCATTGTCGACTATGACGCCAGAGGATTTAGAGAACTTCCGAGAGATGATCGGCGCCCTCAACTCCCTTATAGAGGCTCATAATGCAAACGAGGATACATCCGAAGCTTTTGAGGCGTTTATGGATAGGTATGGTGGATCTTTTCCGCCTGGCATCGCTAACACTCAAGAGTTACTCGACCACCTTCTCACGCAGATGGCGGCCGCCTCGCTCGCCTTTGGAGCTATGAGCCAAGAACAGCAAATGGAATTGGCTAATCTTGCTCAGAATGTCAATGGTGATCTCGATCTCTCCTGGGCTATCTCTCAGCTGATGCGATCTTTGTCCCCAATGATGGACTCGATGCGCTTTGATCCAAGGTCCTTTCGGGGGAGCGATCCTATGTCTATTGGCCAAGCCGGCCAAGTATTGGATGAACTTTCCCAACTCGATTCCATCGAGAGTTATCTCCGAAGTATTGGAACTCCTGGTGATCTATCTCGGTTGGATTTCGATCAAATCTCTGAATTGTTGGGCGAAAAAGAGGCCTCCTCGCTTCGGCGACTTTCGGAACTTACGAAGCAGCTAGAGGATGCTGGTTTGATTGGAATGAGCGACGAGAGGTTGACCCTAAGTGCCGGCGGACTCAGAGCGATTGGGCAAAAGATGCTTCAGGAAGTTTTTGATGATTTGGATGCATCGCGCTTGGGTGGTCATGATTTGAAGAGGCGTGGGGTAGGCGTTGACAAGGACTTCGAGACAAAGCCATATGAGTTTGGCGATCCGCTAAACCTCTCCTTAGGAAAGACCTTAGCCAATACTATCGTTCGCCAGAGAGGCGGACTTCCACTCAAAGTAGAGGTCGAGGACTTTGAAATTGAGACCACTGAAGCGATGGTTAGCGCATCGACTGTGCTGTGTCTGGACCTCTCGCTGTCAATGCCGCTACGGGATAACTTTTTAGCCGCAAAGAAGGTCGCAGTTGCTCTGTCGACCCTGATATCTACGGCTTACCCCAAAGACTACCTTGCCATAGTGGGTTTTTCTGAGGTGGCACACGTCATAAAGCCGATGGATTTGCCTAGCGTTTCATGGGATTATGTATATGGAACCAATATGGAGGATGCTTTGCGCCAATCACGAACGCTTCTTAGAAGGCGTTCTGGACGCAAGCAGATCATCCTTGTAACCGACGGGGAACCAACGGCGCATATCTTAGAAAATGGCGAGCCATTTTTTAGCTACCCTCCGGCCCGGGAGACAATATTGGCGACTCTTTCGGAAGTGAATAGATGCACAAAGGCCGGTATAACAATCAACTCCTTTGTGTTGGATGCAACCGACTATCTCGTGGACTTTATGAACCAGGTTGCCAAGATCAATCGGGGCAAGGTCTTCTATAGTGATCCATCGGATTTGGGGAAATATGTTCTTGTCGATTTTATGGCTCAGCGGACTTCGTAACCTTAATTAAATTTCGAGATAAGAGAGTTTTATTCCCGTTTTTCGGGACAAAAGTGCTTACTTTGGGAAATAGAAAAATTTAGTTTGGAATTGAACGATTTTTTAGATGCGATAGCTAAGCTCACTCATAGTCGCAGTTCAAGGTCAAGTATTTGATATTCGACGCTAGATGCTTCGTCTGTTGCATTTTAAGTTTGAGCCTTTGGGGGAAGGAGGGGTGGTGTGACCATTGTTGGCTACGAGCTCTCTTTAGGTAAAGAAAAATGGCAGGAGTTTGCCCGCTGCAAGGGTTGGGATCCAGAGATTTTTTATCCAGATCGCGGGGTTCCATCGGCTTCTGCTAAGGCTGTTTGTAATGAATGTCCGGTTCAAGGGGATTGCTTAGAGTATGCCTTGAATCAAGATGAACGTTTCGGGATTTGGGGCGGACTCTCTGAGAGGGAACGGCGAAAGCTTCATCGACAACGAGTAATGATGCGGGCACGAAATTAGCTAAAATGCTTGACGAGTTGACGGACCTAGCGGTCGTCAACTCGTCCTTTATTAAGATTTTTGGTACCGACACACCGAGGCGCAATCTCCGGCAAATCTGCTCATAGAAGGTCGCCGACTAGTCGTGTACCACGGTAATTTCTAGACGAGCTAACTCCGACTCTAGCTACTCAATGAGCGATCTTGCAAAGCCTAGATTTGTGGTCCAAGTAGGACCCATTGGTTCATGAGTGCCGTCATGACTCTAGTCGAGTTTAGGCATTCCTAATTTATGCGGCACCTACGAAGAAGTCTTCAAAGAGCTTGTCAAAAAAGACGACATGTTGCGTAAAGCCACTAAGTGTGGCGAGATGCTATGTTTGGATAATGAATGAGTGGAAAGCAAGGACTTCTTCAACGAGTAATGATGCGGGCACGAAATTAGCTAAAATGCTTGACGAGTTGACGGACCTAGCGGTCGTCAACTCGTCCTTTATTAAGATTTTTGGTACCGACACACCGAGGCGCAATCTCCGGCAAATCTGCTCATAGAAGGTCGCCGACTAGTCGTGTACCACGGTAATTTCTAGACGAGCTAACTCCGACTCTAGCTACTCAATGAGCGATCTTGCAAAGCCTAGATTTGTGGTCCAAGTAGGACCCATTGGTTCATGAGTGCCGTCATGACTCTAGTCGAGTTTAGGCATTCCTAATTTATGCGGCACCTACGAAGAAGTCTTCAAAGAGCTTGTCAAAAAAGACGACATGTTGCGTAAAGCCACTAAGTGTGGCGAGATGCTATGTTTGGATAATGAATGAGTGGAAAGCAAGGACTTCTTCAATGTTCCATTAACGGCCACCTTAGGTGCTATACGTCAAGCAAGCACATCCCTACGATCAATGACCATCAAGAACGCTCGATCACGACCTTGGGGTGGGTATTTCTTCTTTGCCATAAGGGCCACCTTGTGGCTTTAAAGATCGATAAGGTTCCAGTATTTTCTATACGTCGCTCTGGGCTGGCTTTCAATGGCATAGGACACTTTGTTTCGCTTAGGTAGTTAGGCCAGCCGAAACGGAAATCTTTCGATTTGTGACTATGGGAAGGTTCCATCCTCGGCAAATAGGTCGATCGTCTAATGGCTGGGCAATGCTAAAGCTGGTGGTTTGACTGAGCTCGACTGATGGACAATTGAAGATTCAAGATAAGCAAAATAGCACGGCTCACAGATACAGAGCAATCTTAGGCTTGGTCGTACGTGGATGATTCGTGCGAGGGTGGACTCCTCCTCTTGATTGTCGGCCCTTGGCTTCTTTTTCGTGAGGTCCGGACTCTTGACATGGAACGCAACTCTCATGCAACGTTTGAGGCTTAGCATCATGATGCATTTTCGATAAGAACTATGCACTAAATATTTCTCATATTGAGATTTGTCAGTCACAAGGGGGAGCCGTGGCAGTTTTTGAAGCACCAGGCAGTTCTGGAAGTATTACTAAGTTCAACGATCGTTACGATAATTTCATTGGAGGGGAGTGGGTTGCACCAGTAAAGGGAGGATACTTTGAGAACATCTCACCCGTCAATGGAGAAGTATTTTGCGAGGTTGCGAGAGGAACTGCCGAGGACATCGAGCTGGCTCTCGATGCGGCACATGCGGCGGCTGGGAAATGGGGCAAGACATCGGTTGCCGAGCGAGCAAATATTCTCAACTAGATCGCTGATCGAATTGAAGCGAATTTACAGGAACTTGCAGTCATCGAAACGTGGGACAACGGTAAAGCGGTTAGAGAAACATTGGCTGCTGACCTTCCGTTGGCAGTTGATCACTTTCGATACTTCGCAGGTGCCATTCGTGCCCAAGAGGGCGGCATCTCTGAGATTGATGAATCGACGATCGCTTACCATTTTCACGAACCATTTGGTGTGGTGGGGCAGATGATTCCCTGGAATTTCCCCATACTCATGGCAGTATGGAAATTGGCACCAGCCTTGGCAGCCGGCAACTGTGTGGTTCTCAAGCCCGCTGAGCAGACTCCAACTTCAATCCTGAAGGTAATCGAATTTATCGCTGATCTTTTGCCCGCAGGCGTTCTCAATGTCGTGAACGGTTTTGGTGTCGAGGCCGGTAAGCCGCTGGCTTCGAGTTCTCGGATTCGCAAGATTGCGTTTACGGGGGAGACGACTACTGGGCGTCTGATCATGCAGTACGCTAGCCAAAATATAATTCCTGTTACTTTGGAGTTAGGCGGGAAGAGTCCAAATATATTCTTTGGCGATATCGCAAATGAGAGGGACGCCTTTTACTCGAAGGCGCTAGAGGGATTTACAATGTTCGCATTGAACCAAGGTGAAGTTTGCACCTGCCCTTCTCGAGCACTGATTCAACGGTCGATGTACGATGAATTTATGGTCGATGCAATTGCGCGCACTAAAGCTATCAAGCTTGGGAATCCATTAGACGCAGAGACCATGATGGGTGCTCAAGCGAGCAATGACCAATTAGAGAAAATCTTTCCTATATTGAGATTGGCAAAGCTGAAGGCGCTAAGATCCTCACCGGTGGGTCTAGGGCTGAGCTTGAAGGCTCGCTGTCAAAGGGTTATTACGTGACCCCAACCGTCTTTGAAGGCAACAATTCGATGCGTATCTTCCAGGAAGAGATTTTTGGCCCGAAGATAGGGCGACTCATTCGCAAATGCTTCTAGGGGAGTCTCGCCAAGGCCATTATGTACTCTCGTATCAGTTTGTCGACACCAAGAAAGAGCCTGTTCATTCAAGTCGGCTAAGTTGGTAAAAGTACGTGCTGGCCAAAAGTTATCCTTGGCGTATCGTATTCCTCGTTCTACTTTGCCCTTTGTCTGGGGTCTTCTCACTGGAGCTAACTTGATTGATATACCTAAATATTTAGCCAAGTCGCTCGTGTGACTATTTAGGTCCCATCCTTGAGTGGTTGAGCCACCAAGGACAACTGTTTTCATGTGATCGGTAAGAAATGCATCGGTTATGCCACCAAAGTAATAAAGAGCATTGATCAAACAGGTAGAAAAGCCATAGATGTCAGCTGTTAGGGCAAACTCTAGATAGACCCTTTAGCTGTAACCCATTGTCACCATAAGTCCAGCGATGTTTCTCCTTGTTCCTCGGTGATCGTCATAACCAAAGAGTCCCCAATCAAGTTGAATCTGAGCTCCCGGTTTGCTTTCATAGCGAATGGTCGCCTTGGCGTGAGGTCGAATATTTGGTTTGATAGATTTTACGTAATTACGGATCGTCGTTTCTTTAGAGCTATAGCCCAAAGGTTCTATTCGAGAGAGTATCGCTGGAGCACTGATCAATCCGTCTTTGACAAAACCATCAATCATCTCCTTATAGAGGACCTAAGTTTTGATCCCCAAGGGGCTCTAGGTGGTTTAGTTTCGCACATTGCTCCATCACGAACGTACTTGCGTACAGTATTCCTAGATACACCGGCAAGTTTAGATATTTCGTGATAGCTGTGTCCTTGTGATCTTAATTCAATTAAATTCATTAATGTCCTGCCCTTCAGCATTTGATGACTCCTCCGTGGTTTTGAATGTTCCACAGACAAGTCTTACTGGAGGGTGGGTCAATTTAATGTTGCTGGCAACAAAGAAGGACATGTCGGCGCGCGTTGCATTGTTGCGTATGGACAGAGACAGACTCATCACCTTGCCCAAGCCACTGCATGGCAACGGCAACGGACTCATCACCCGCTACGCAAAGCCAATCGCTGAGCTACCCTTTGCCTATCCTGAATCGCTCGACGATCTCTGTCCAATCAAGTTCGCCATAGCAAATACCAAAGCCCAAAAGCAGCGCTGGCGAAACCTCATTGCAAGCTACCACTACCTCGGCTACACCACCTTTGCCGGTGCTGAGGGGCGCTATCTCATCGAGAGCTCCTCTGGAACTATCGGTGCGATCGGCTTCGCTGCCTCGCCATGGAGCTGCGCACCACGCGATAACTATATCGGCTGGGACAAAGCGACCCGCGAAGCACGGCTGCACCTTGTGGTTGGCAACGCGAGGTTTCTCATTCTTCCTCAGGTACGTGTTGTGAACCTCGCCTCATACATCCTCTCCCGTGTCGCTCGCCGCCTCCCTGGCGACTGGCAACTCGCCTACGGGTACCAACCTGTACTCTTGGAGACCTTCGTGGAGTCTGCCCGGTTCACCGAAGCGAGCTACAAGGCGGCGAACTGGATCCGTGTCGGGCAAACCAAAGGTCGGGGCAAACTTGATCGCTACAACCAATACGCTCTCTCTGTCAAGGAAGTCTATCTCTACCCGCTGCACCGTAACTATCGGAGCATCCTTGCTTCACCTGAGTGAAAACGCAACAGGATATCAGATTGGCCCGGGAGGTCACTCTCTAACGGGTTGGCCGAATGTTTGCGATTTTTGATCATCTGAAAGCTTTATTGGATAAGCCCTTGTCGCTGGAGGGCTGCCTCGATGGTTTTATCTTTTGAGAGACCGAACGGACGTAGATCTTCATCCGTCATTGATGATAGATTTATGCTTGGCACTAGTCCAACAAGTTCCGATGAGCTAATTTTTGTCAATTTGGCGACGGCGCGATAGAATTCGATTGGTCCAAAATCGAGTGGCTCGATCAAATTGGCTGATATTTGAGTGGATCCTCCAACTTCCAGGGCAAGAGTACGAACATATTTGGATCGAAGCTGGGCGGCAATCGATTTTGCGCTTTCTAAAGTCTCTTCAACTATGAGATTGTAGGCTACAAGCAGTCCTCTCTCACCAACTGCCACTGCCCCAGATCGCTGAACCTTTGAGAGGTCACCTATGTCGGGTGCTTGTCCGGCGTTGAAGTCGGATCGTAGTCGAGGAAGCGTTCGGCCTGTTCCATACAGATATGATGGCACCGAAAGCTCTTCCCACAACCAAGTTGCAAAGAGGTCTCGAGCTTGTCTTGCATCGTCCTCCGTGCATTTTGATATCCCAAGGTCCAGATTCAACCAGACGAACGGTACTACATCTAGACTGCCAATTCGCGGATGTACGCCGTGATGACTTGCAATATCTATCTTTTCGATTGTTTTAATTGCTAGAGACCTAAGGTCGTCGCGAAGTGTTCTACCATAAAGGCTAAATACTGATCGATTGTGATAAGGATCGGAGTGGAGATCTAAAAGGGACGTACCACCAGCGACGGCTATCTCATCAATTACGTTTTGTCGCTGACCTTCGGAGACGTTTGCAACAACCTCTAAGCCGAAAAAGCTAGACGAATCAATCGACACGATAACTTATAGATCTCGAAGTGACTGTTTAGAGCGTAGATGGACTCTTCTTTGTCTGGCGATTCTACGACGAGATCTTTCTGATTCTCCGCCCCAAACTCCGTGGTCTACATGATTTTCAATTGCGTAGTCCAGGCAAATGTCTAACACTGGGCATCCTTCGCAAATGCGCTTTGCGACTTCAACTCCTGCGCCATCTGTTGGAAAAAATAGGTCTGGTGGCAGATTTCTGCAATTGCCATTTCCCATCCAAGAGGTATCCCTCAAGCCGCTCACCCCACCTCTTTGCCTAGTGTTCTTTGTCGAACTCATCATGGCGTGAAAGCCATGATAGTAGGATCATTTTAAGTATCGGATCACCTCTAGTTAAAATAAATAATGCTAAGAAGCACCAAAGTATTCCTTTTTGATTATATGATACGATTATATGATTTTAAGTCTTGTAAATTATCCCCGTTAGCAACCCCTGTGTAATTTTTAGATCGATTTGTTTATTTGGCTTGTTCTTCTAACTCTAAGATTACTGCTAAACCAGATCATTCTGAGGGTAATTCCGCTACATTTAGTGATCGTATCGCTATTCCCTTGTGGTTTTAGGATCTAGGATGCTAACTCTTTTTGAATGGTCCAAATCTTGATTGGACCGCACGTTTGTTGTTTTTCTTCAAATCTTGCTCGACAAGCGTGAAGTTCGCCAGATGCTAGTTCGCAGTTTTCTGGTACGCCCGCATATAAACGTTTATTATGCCTGTGGCTATTGCTCTTGGTTGCTCGATCATTGACTTGGAGTTAGTGCTTTTATGGTTGCGTCACGGCTATGCCTCCCTTGCCACGAGATGGGGCGTCTCTGAGATTTTGGAGCCCAAAGAGAGTTGCTATTCTTGTAATATCTAGCCTCTATTGCTAAGGCATCAGGGCTAATAACATCTTGTTCTTTTTTAACCACTTATGTTTGAATCTAAAAGGCGTGAATTTTGGTGGCATTATTCCTTTTCTGATTTTGAGTAGTTGATCATAAACTCAATGGCAGGAAATATTGTCTCTAAAAACGGGGCCACCTCGTCAAGCTAACTGGGGCCAATTTACTGCTGAGCTTCCACTCCAGGATGTAAAGGACTCTTCAGCCTCGTGGCGTCATGGCAATTTTCATTCAAAAATAGATACTCCAATTGCCAATGTTGGCAGCTATCGGCTATGCAAATAGCGAAGCCTTTAGATCAACGCAACGCGCGGAGCAAACAACCACAGGATAAGGTCCTGCTAAGATTTTGCAACTTGGTCCTTGTGGGCCTCGACCAAGTTGGCCAAAAAAGACTTCCTTGGTCAATCTTCATACCAAGAATGACCGAGGTTAGCAATGCAACAATGCTAGTCATTTACCTGCCCAGTGGTGGAAACCCAGTGGGCAGAAGCATCTAAGCCCTAAGGAATATGCCTGGGATCCTTGACTCGTTGGATCCAATGCTAAAGGACAATCTGTTTCCATGGGCACTCCACATAAAGACCAAACGTAGCCCTTGTCGGCTTATTTCTGGGATCGATGCCTGGCACCTCTTGGGGTAATAACACCGGAGAGCAATAATGGTGGCGCTTTGATACTTCCGCGATCTGGCTTTTATTGCACTATTTCCTACTGTCTAGTCTTGCGGTGAACTGGGTGGTTGTCCATGGCTCAACTTCTGTGGCGTCCAATAGACGCTTAGTTCGGTCGAGATGAGAATCTCTTTGGTTTGGAACTGTGGGGCTGGACCTTTGTGAATGTGTTCAAGCTTGGCGTATTCTTGGGATCGTTGCGAGATTTCCGCCGTCGCGGCCTAGATTGTTATTTGAAGATTCCTAAGTGTTCAAGTCAGGTTGTCTATTATGTCGTATGTGGAAAATGAGATTGACTCTCCGCCTCTGGCGAGTGCTCGAATAGTTTATCTAGGTCCCGTTGCGCCGCACTGGGAGGTCTATCACACGGGTGGAGAGCGCAAGGTCGTTGATCTTTTCCGACAAAGAGTTTTGGCTAGATTGATGCTACTTCCGCCGCACGACCCCCAATTTAAGAGAAATCGTGAACGAATCGTCAAGGACTCTGAGATCGAGAGGGTTACTCTTGTCTGGGATCTCGGAACCGGTGACGATTAGTTCACAACTTGAAAAAGTGCTTAGAGCTTTTTGGTCAGAATCGCCATAATTTTGGATTTTTTGGCTGGCTGAGTTATTGTTATTTCTGCGGTGATTGGATCGGAGGCGATCTCGTTCTTCCTCCGACTTCCGCGTCGACCCTTTGAATGTGACGATGAATCTATATTGGCGTTGGTGCTAAAGAGGTCGTCGTCGCCTCTCGACCATGGGATCGGATGGGCCTGGTTCGACTCCTTGGCTACTCTTTTCGAATCTAACTCCATGGTATTCCCAAAGATATTATTTTTTGTTTCGAGGTCTTTGAAGAATCCTTCTTCGTTGCCACGCGATTCGTCTGAAGGATTTCCTGGACTTGCTGTTATCGGAGCTGATTTGGCTCTGTCTACCACTGAATGTTCGGCTGAGTTCGAAGGTGCTTTTCCTCGACCTACGCGTGAGGAGAAGCCGGTGATTTCGGAACTGTGAGGCGAGATTGCACTACTGACGCCGAAGGTAATGATTTGCCTTTGTTTGGGTGGTTGTACCGTATCGTTGGCATTATTCGTGCCTACTTTTAACTTTATCGAACTCGTGGGCATATGATCGTTGCCTAGCCCATCAGAATCGCTTTCTATAGAATTGCCGTCTTCCTCTGGATCCATTACTTCGAAGTATGATTTTCGAACGGACGTCTCAGGATTCGCAAATAGCGCCGTACGTCTTAGCGCATTGAATGCATCCGCGCTTATTCCAGGAGTTCGTTTACGACCTTCGTCGGTTCCTTTTGATGGGTAGGGATCTACGTAAGATCTTGCGCCCATGAAACGCCGCTCTGCTCCGCTCTTGCCGAAGGTACCTGCTTCTGAAGGCACTTCTCTTGCAAGAGGTTGCTCTTCAACCGGGTCAACTTTCGAAGACGCGTCCCCTTTGAAGACATATTCGGCTTCTTCGCCAGTGAATGGATTCTGGTAGTGAAAGTTGTACGATGGTTCGGGGTTGAATGGTATCTCTATGAATTCGTCGTCGTTGCTCGGGATATGATCGAGATCGATCGACTCTGATTTGATTCCCTCACTGACAAAGGTGTCAAGTTTGGGAATTACTTTTGGATCTGAAGGCTCTTCATCTTCGTTGAAGTATCCATAACCTTTCCCACTTTCCAATGGGTCTAAATTGGCGATCTTCAATAGAGCTGCTTCGAAACCCTCGTAATCATTTTTTAAAGATTGAGGATTCTCAATTGGTTCATCGAAGTCTTCGATAGCTTCCTTTGGGGATGCTTCGAAAGATGGATATTCGTATACTTGGTGAGATGAGAAGTAGTCGGCTAGAAACTCTTCATCTGGTGATTTTTCATTTGGCCACTCCATATCTCGCATATCGTCAAATAGTGATCTGGCCTTTACATGCAAATATTTGTTATTGACGTATCAAATATTTGCTGGAATATCAAAGCGTTTCGAGCCTCGCAAGCCAAAGTCCTGGTGCCTCGACCTCATTTGCGGTCGGAAATGCAATTGAGTCGTTCACGATCCTAGCGAGAGCTTCTTCGCCATTTCTCTCTAAAACTCCAAATATGAACTTATGTCCTAGTTCGTAAGTTCCCGCGTCAGCCCCGATGCCGAAGATTTTTTCGAATAGGTCCACACCCTGAGGACGATCAATTCTTTTCCGGCGAGTCGCCTCTGCCAAGGAATCGAAGGTGCCCAATAGGTGACGCGCCGCATTGGATGCGACATAATCTGCCAAACCAACTACTACAGCGATGACTGAACGGCTCTGTCTGATCAACCTTTCTTGCTCTTGGGAGAGTTCGATGTTCATGATTGCAGCTGGATTCGATGCTAGAGCCTCGATAGAGGAAGGGTCGCTGAGGTCCATCTCTCCGATCTGCTTTGACATCGTCTCTAATAGCTTCATTGAAGCACCAGTGTGAGCCTGGTTTATTGCGTAAAGCTTCTCTTTGATTGCTGGTTGTTTCATGATGGCGCCCATTGCAATTTGATTGAGCGATGTCCACATTGTCGCTTCGTCGATCTTTAGATTCCAGTCGGAAACAAAAGTATCCAGATTTTGAGTCAGAATAAAAATCTGGTTTCCGTCGATGGGCCATGTGACTTCGTAGCTAGCTAGGATTTCTTGCGAAAGATGGCCAAGCATAGATCCGACATTGACCCCGGTCATCATTGGCCCCATTAGGGTTGCCATTTGACCAAAAGGAAGTCCTGGTATCTCGATCTCTTGCATTGACTCGTCCTCAAAAGAGGCGGGTGTAGAGGTCTTTGACAGCTCTTCTGCTTGCGAGATGAGCTGTTGATAGCTTACCAAAACTTGTTGAACGTACTCAAGGCGTGAGACGCAGACGACACTTACATCATTGGTAAAGGCGATATCTGAGATTAAAGAGTTGGATGCCAATTCGCGCTTGGCGATTTCGAAGATGGATTCGGCTCGAATTCTTTGAACTGGATCTATGTTTGCATCCCCTCCGTCTTGGGAGGATAGAGAAATCGCGAACTGACCTGCGACTGTTGAAGCCAAGTTGTTTTGACCGCCAATCACCTTCATTAGGTCTTTAAGTACTGTTTCGAACGGGTTATTCCCGAACGGATTATTGGTCATCTCTTACCCCGTTACTTGGCCGAACTGTGATTTATTTTGGCCCTGAAAAGTTCTAGTAATTTGATTTAATCATTGCAGTTGATGCTGACAGTCTGCTTTGAAAGCTATGAGCTAAAGCTTAGAAGAAGAATCGCATCACAACGGTTGATAGTTGAAATTAACTGATTCGCGTCCTTTACATTTATGGATGTTTGCCGACTGTTATAGTTATCGTTTCACGCTTTGACCCCATATAGAGCCCTAGCTTAACTTTGGTTCCTGGAGTTGTTGACTCAAGGATGCCTTGGAGTTGCGGAAGCGACGTTATCGCTAAGCCATTCAAGGAAGTGATATATGACCCGATGGCAATGTGAGCTAGTTGTGCTGGGGAATTTGGTGCGATTGATGTGACTTTTACGGCAGAGCCAGAACTCTTTGGAGCTGGGTTATTGGTAGTTAGTCCAGAGACACCAATATAACCGTGACTTACTGCCTTGTGCTCTGCAACCATCGTCGTGATTCTTATCAATGAGGGCATTGGCGTGGCATAAATTATTACTTGGCGCTTTATTTTTTTAGTTGTTACGACTATCCCTACCGGATCGCCCTCTGGGTCGAGCACCAGCGATCCCAGGGTTACGTTCTGTGACTGAGTCGTAAGCTCGATGCTGTTGGGTATGTAGATCGATTTAGAGAGCGTTAATGGGGTTGACGTCGCTTTGACCTCGGCCGTAATTACCTTATTTTTGGCGCCCTTATGTTGAGGGGATATCAGCTCTTCGAGTGCTCCAACTGGCGGTAGATCTTTTGAGTATGGGGGAATGAAGTTGGGTGAGCTATTTGTCGACTGCAAAACTGCTGAATTGGTCAATGGATCAAGTGCGGTGACCGAGAGCATGGACCATTTGTTGCCCTTTCCTTTGACCAGAAGTTTTTCGTTGGTTTTGAGGGCTGCGGCAGATGTTACCAGGTAATGCGAGGAATTGACGAAAGTAGCAGCTTCCCAAAAACTTCCGCTGCTGGTCTTTATTGTTGTGACTGCTAAAGCTTCAATGGAAATTTTCTTAGAAAGTTCGCTTGGCAATACTACAGAACTGTAGGTGTTGGATGTCGGCTTTGGGACCTTGGGGGAGGCAGACGCCATTGAGGTTAGACCATATTGCGCTGAGGCTCCAAGAACTATCCCCACCAACAAAAGTACAATGACACTCGAAATTGGGAATCTATAAAGTCGATCTTTGAACCTACTCAGTTTTGATTGTCTTTTTGAAGTTAGATGCAGGAAGGAGATTTCGCTTGGATGCATCCAGATTCGATCGTCCGGGGGCAGAATCTCACCTCGGCCGAGTTCGTCGTCGCCGTCTTCCTCATTCCACTCCGGGTCATTTTCGTTGAATGCCATTTCAGGTAATAACGATAGCTGAGAGATGGCCGGAGATCAAAGCACCTAAGCACAAAAGTTGCTGTTGATGCCCAAAGTTTTCCTATTTTGACCATCTTTAACTCAGCGAAACTAAAGGTATGTACGTTAGGCTATAAAGGTAGGAATTCGCTAAGAAGCCAAGCGCGGAAAGAGTGATGATTGAACTCGTCAGATTTGATTGGCCCCGATGAATTTCAGGGCGAAACTATTTGGTTGAAGGTAGCGCGTAAGGCGCTTTCCTTTGACGATGTGATTTCGTTTTTGGGCGACGATCGCGCTGGCGGCGTCGTGCTTTTTTCCGGGAATGTTCGAAACCATTCAGAGGGACGTGATGGGGTTGACTCACTGGAGTACGAAGGATACGAAGAGCAGTTGGTACCTTCTTTTTTGAAGATTGCCAATGAGGCCATGTCGAGGTTTGAAGGCGTCCTAAAAGTCGCCATTCACCATCGCTTAGGTCTGTGTGCTTTAGGGGAATCCAGCGTTATTATTGGCGTGTCGAGCGAGCACCGAGAATCGGGATTTGTTGCTAGCAAATTTTGCATAGATACTTTGAAGCAGACTTCGCCGATTTGGAAGAAAGAACACTGGTCAAATGGTAGCGACTGGGCGCTTGGAGCGAATGTTGTTACGCAGTTCGAGGAGCTATAACTAAAGATGTCTAATTTACTGTATGTGCTTGTGCCAATAGCGGCAGTAGTCGTTATTGGGTTGCTTATTGCCTTAATTGAGCGAAAGCCAAAGAGTCCGACCTCGAGTATCGATAATTTTTCTGCGAGAATGGCGGTTATCTCCAATTTGAAGCCTACCGTTCAGGATCACAACGCCGATGAGAGGAAGCAGGCTGTCTAGGGCGGTCGCTCTCGATCTAGGAAGTTCGACTATTTCTTGGTGTGATACCTCTACGGACGAAGTCGTTTCAGAGCCCAATTTGATTATCTTTGATCAGAAAAAGGGCAAGATCGTTGAGATTGGTGAAGCTGCAGCTTCAATGCAGGGTCGGGTCGAGGGGAACCTCCGGGTCTCTCGACCGGTTAGAAATGGCCGAATTGAAGATGTCTCACTTGCGGAGCAGTATTTTAAGGCGATTTTACGGCGCGTGGGGCAACGCCACTTTTCAAAACCCACCATAGGCTTTTGTGCTCCGATCTTTATGACAGGTGCCGAAAAGCGCGTAATTGCCGCTGCTATGTCCAAGGCGGGTGCGAGCAATGTCATCTTTATAGATAGTCTTGTCTCTGCCGGTGTTGGCGCCAACTTGGAGATGCAGGGCCCCGTGGGCACAATGGTAGCCAGTGTCGGTGCGCAGACTACCTTTGCTGGCATCCTCTCTTTGGGCGATGTCGTGGAATGTAGATCGGAACTTGTAGGTGGCGATAGCATCTCTGAAGATATTGCCCAATTTCTTCGAAATCGCTACAACGTCACAATGTTAAGTACGGACATTGAAGAGTTAAAGGTGTCTCTGCTCGACGTGGCTGCTAACGGCAGTGCTCTGATCGCCAAGATCATTGGAAGAGATGTTGATTCGGGCGAGGAGATCACTGTCCAAATGGGCGGCGAGGAGCTAGTTGATGCTGTTGACTCTACTATCTCTGCAATTTGTGACGTAGTCTTGGCGACACTTAAGGAAGCTCCTGCTGAGATCGCTAAAGATTTAGCGCTAACGGGCATTGCTCTTGTCGGTGGGTCAAGTCAAATAAAAGGACTTGAGTCGAGATTGGAAGCGCTAGCTGGCGTTCCGGTACGTCATGCTTCGGTGGTCGAGCGGGCAGTAGTTATCGGAGCTGCGCGTATCCTAGGACAGGTTCCCTCTAAGTAATTTAGAGACCGACTTCGCTGTCTTGGGGCTGTGGCCTAAAGTTTCTTCAAATCGTAGTTCGGATTATTTTAAGTTACTGGCTCTCCCTTTGGTGGGGTTGACTGTCTAATGGCGGTAAATAGTCCTTTTTATGGGAGTGCCGATGCTTTACCTCAACGATTTGGAAAGAGAAAGACCCATCTTGTCTCTATTCAGCAATTGTGCCATCTTCGATTGCTAGTAGTTCTCTAGCAATAGTTGCAGTTTGCCAATCTCGGTCTTTGGAGAGCGTTCTTAGTCCCTGCGTAGCCCGTTCGGAGTCGTATCCGGCTAAAGCGATAGCCACTCGGCGACGAATTGGCGCCTTGTCGCTCATCGCCTGGAGAAATAGACTGAGAGACTCCTCGAGTGAGAAGTTTGCGAGCGCAGCGATAGCGGCTTCGCGACAGAGCGGGTCAGGGTGTTCGATTGCAATTTTTGAGATTATCTCAGCACAAGAAGGGTCACCGCGTTCTCCAAGTGCAAAGACGATTGCTTCAAGGACAATTAGATCTTTTTCTGCCTCTAGGCATTCCACTAGATTTACCCCAGGATGCCGGATCGCTTCGTTAGCTCCAAAAAGACGAACCTCAATAGCCGGATCGGCGAGGGCTCGAATAATGTCAATCTTGCTAATCCTATCCATGCGGACGAGTGCAGAGTAAGCCGCGGCGCGAATTCGACCATTTGAACTGTCAATGAGTCCTCTGGCGATCTTTTCATCGCATTGATATCCAGCCACTACCGCTTTAACCATATCCGACAATTCGGACTGATTCATGGGCTCGAGATGAGATAAAAGATCTTCTTTTTTGGAAGTCATTCAAAATCCTATATTGGGTCTACTGAGATCAAAGATCTTGTTTTAAAATCTGGCAAATTGAATCGACGACGTACCTAGGTTCGGTCACCTATGGGTTTTGGTTGATATCTGTGCTCTGATATTGGCAAATTTCAAGCGAAGCTCTAGGTCGATTATACCAAGGTGGCGGGTTGGGCGAGGATGGCCTTTTGTAACCCATGTTTTTTCTGGACCTCCAGTGTCATGTTACTTTTTTGAATTTCTCTTTGAGATGATATGTGTTCTCTTGAGCCGAACTAGCTTCTGATTACGTTTGTTCAAAATCGCCCCTGAACAAATTTGATTGTGAGCGGCTGAGGTTGATCTCAGGTCACTTTTTTGTTGATAGCTAGAAACTTTTAGGCTACAGTTCCTATTTTAGGCTACAGTGCCTAATTGTGACGGTCCGCAAAAGCTCAGAACGTCTAAAAAAGGGAATCACCCTTTACACATTGCCTTCTAGCGAAGCGCCTCAGCCCATGTGGAACTATTTGCCGCGTGGCTTGTGAATGAAAAGCACTGTGGCGATACAATTAACTTCGACGAGCCTCGGTTTTCAGTGCCAACCTTATATATTGCTTCAGCGGATTCACTTTTTTATCGACTAGCTTGACTTTGCATGTAGTTTTGCAACCGAGGTTATTTTACTTTGGTGAAAAAGGCTGTTTGGTTTGAACGTGGGTAGTGGGTCATGAAAAATCAATTACGTGTAGTTGGGGTCATCGCTCTAGTGCTTAGCGTTATTTTGGTTGTGGGATTTTTGCCAATTTCGAGTTATTCTTTCTCGCCTGGCAATGCGATTGCCGTTGCCAATCAGATTCACATTGCGGCAGAGCCCGATTTGAATAAGCAGGGAAAAGTCTTGATGACGGATGTAATCCTAACTCAGCTAACCCCTATAACTTGGCTATTTGATCACTTCGATTCAACGATAAGTATCTATCCTGCGGCTGATATCTTCGGAGCCTCGAATCCCTCCAACCTAGCTACCCAGCAACTAGGCCAGATGATCGATTCTAAGACGGCTGCTGTTGTCGCGGCACTTTCTTTCGCTCACATAAAGTACTCTACGATCCCTGGAGCATCGGTGGTAGCCACTACGCCTAAGACCACGCCATCAATATTGCCGGGGGATTTGATCGTTGGTGTAAATGGCCAGAAGGAGACCACTCTCTCAGGAGTGGTCTCGGCTATTGTGGCTTCCGGGAAGAAGGTTAAGCTCACCATGGTTAGGGCTTCAACCCAAGTTGGGAATCCAAATACCTTGACAGTCGTTGGGGTAAAATATAAAGCTTCGGGTCGACAGATCTTGGGGATTTCGCTTCAAGCAGGTGAAGCGGTGAAGCTCCAGCGACCGGTTACGATTTCAACAGGACAGATAGGTGGACCATCAGCAGGTCTCGCATTTACTTTAGGTGTGCTTCAGGCAATGGGAGTTTTGCATATAAAGGCCGGAGGCGTCATTGCTGCCACTGGAACGATTGACCCAACTGGTGCCGTCGGTGATGTAGGTGGAGTTCGGCAAAAGACCATTGCGGTGGCTAGGGCTGGCGCGAAGGTCTTTTTAGTTCCACCACAAGAAGTAGCTGCGGCAAAATCTGACCACATCGCTGGATTGAAGATCGTTCCGGTCGCGACGCTTACGCAAGCTCTACATTACTTATCGGTGGCCTCCTTGGCGACGGTTGCTCGCTGATCTTTGATCTATGACGATTATGTGATTCATATTTTCAGCGATCTTGGTCTTTGCTAGAAAATCTAGGTTCTGATTCTGATACAGCTTTGTGACAAGGACTGGCAATCACTTATCTTCTCAAGTAGTAATTTAAGTGATCGGGTTTATTTTTTTAGATTTATCAACGACAGGTAATCATACAGATCTAGATACCTTGAATCAAATGACAGCTGAGTGCGATTTTGATGGCAAGGACCCTTGGTGAATGGTAACGTCGCATCTATAGCTGGCAAGTGACTTCTTGTCCACATTTGGAACTGTTGAATTTAGCTTAGTTTTGGACAGTCTTGGACAGTCAGAGCTTTATTTGTCGAGCTGGATGGGCTAGACGGGCTACGACAAATTTCATTCCCACTCCCAAATACATATTGCTAGACCATGGCTCGGACTTCATTTGGCCTTGAGCTGATAGCCTGATGAATTTAGGGCGTAAATATCTAAAATTTTGCCCTATCTTTTTACTTTTGTGACTTAGGCTAAAGGCATTATGAGCGATTCCTCAAGTTTTAGTGGCCCAAAAGAACGTCTTTTACCAAATGAAGTCGTTTCCAAGTCGTTTGGGATTGCAAGGCGTGGCTTCAAGCCAGAAGAAGTTAATCGTTATCTCGCCCTTTTGGCGACTTACATTGCCGAACAGCATAAATTATTCGACGCTCTTTTGCTCGAAAAGAGAGATCTTGAAGATCGTTACAAAGTTGCAATGGCCAATCAGGGGGTTGCACCGAAGTTAGATATCTCCGCTGTTACGGCTGCTTTAGGCGAAGAGGCAGGCGAGATTCTTCGTTCTGCGACTGCAGCTGCGGAGTCGATAAAGGCTCGAGCTAATGCGTATGCTGAAGATCTAAGGAAGCGCGCTGAGGACGATATCTCAAAGAGTAATGATTCACATCGCGATGAGCTCGCTAAAAGGCTAAAAGAGCATGAGGCCACTATAGATAGATTGACTCGTGATGCAAACGTGAAGATTACTGCCGAGGTTCAACGAGCCGAGGAAACGGCTCGTGAGTTGGTTGCTGATGCTCAGAACGAAGCGGCGCAAATGATTGCAAAAGCAAAAGCTGTCCGTGGCGAGGTGTACGAAGAGATCCGAGGTAGAACTCAAGACGCGAAAACTGAGTTATTGGAACTTGAAGAGCACAAAGAGTTGGTGGTCTCACTATTGAGCCAAGCCGCGCTCTCTATCCAGTCGTTGACGTCGTTGATGAACGGAGAGACTAGCTCTATCAATGATCCCTATTTGGTTGCACGACCGGATCCCCAAGGACCAACTGTTCAACCAGAAGGGGTCCCAGTTGTCGCACCAAGCGAAACGAACGATTCTTCGGCAACTAATTGGCGTCGCACAACAGATCAAGCGCTTAGGGATAGTCTCTATACCATGGCAGGAGCCTCGAGTGATCCCGAAGGAGAGCCTTCTGGGGCTGAGAATGTCACTTTGAATTCCTCAACTATAAATGATTCAGATTTTGCTGATTTAGGGGCTCGGTCAGTCGATGGTGGCCGCAACGATGGTCGCGGGGCGCACTTTGTGGATCGCGAAGTTTCATCGGTTGAGATTGCGATCTCCGATCAAGATGAGATGCGGGCTAAATTGGGACAAGAGCGGTCGATCTCCGAACCCCGTGTTTCAGGTCCTTCTCGTGGACGAGCTTCGTCCGCAGGTTTTCAGTCTCCGCCAAGACGAAGAGTGGTGGATGAACAAGATACCACAGAGGCGCGAGATCGGGGATCCTACGATTTTGCAGATGACTTTGAAACTGAGATAGTGATTATCCGTGATTCGGTTAGAACCTCCGATTCTAGAAATAGGGGAAATGCTCGAGGTGATAGAGCACCTGGTTTGCAGAGTTTGTCAAATGAAGATGCCTTGTATCCATCGACTAGTTATGTAGATTCAAACTTGGATTTGGAGACAGCCGACCAAGAGCGATCAACTCTAGATGGCAAAAGATTTGAAGCCCAGGTGGTTCCTTTGCCGCAGAGCCTAGGAGTTCTGGGTCGATCTTTGGATGATGTTGATTCTGCTAATGCGACAGTCGCTAAAATAATCGAGCGCAGCACACTTGGTGAAATCGACGAACTTCAATCGAGTCAACGTGAAGGTTTTGATGGTGACTTAGCTAAAGATCGAGTGAGCGATAAATCAAAGAAGCGCGACCACACGACAGTGGAAGACATCTTTGCGCGCCTTTTGGTTGATGATCCCGAGGAGAGTTCAACATCTCGAGTTAGGGATGGGTCGCTTTCCAAGCCAGATCTCAACACCACTATCAATCGTATATCTGACCTTCAACGTCCACATTCGCTTGGGGACAGTGGGTCGTTGGGCGTGAAGCCAGCGCACATAGTGGAAGATGAAGGCAAGGTTGCCGGCGTTAAAGTCAAAGAGCCGCATCCTACTTTAGTGAGTGAAACCCCTCAGGGAACGAATGAACTCTTGGATGATATCTCCGACAAGGAGCTTAGTCAAGGGGATTCTAAAGATGCCCACAGTCGAATAGACGGATTTATTGCTGTTGACAGTGTCTTGGACGACAAAACCGAAGGGCTTCTCAGCGATCCCAAGATCCATCTTTCTGTAGTCTTTCATGAGCTTTACCGCGATGCCTTTGCACCGATTCAAACTCAGATTGCCCGGCGGATAAAGCGAGTGCTTCAAGACGACCAGAATGAGCTCTTGGACAAGTTGAGAACTTCATCTTTACGAACCGCGGAGGACCTTGTGGGCAAATTGGACCATTTGACCTCAAGGTACTTTGAGGTATTAGGATCTTTTGTGTTGCCAGTGATGAATGAGTCGCGCGATTTTTATTCGCTGATTGCTGAACGCTTGACCGGGGATCGAAATTCAATCGCCATTCTTACGGAGCCAAGCGATGAGATGTATGTTATCGCTCGGGACCTGTCACGTGAACTAGCTGAAGAACTAATTGGCAGAATTGAGAGAGTATTGGCTAAAAGTGATCTCGATGAGGACATGGCTCTAGCCTCGCAGTTTGGTGCAGCATTTCGAGAGCTGAAGATTGACTACGTAGAGGCGCTGACCTCTGATTTGGTTTCGATCTATGTAAGCACCTGGTTGCTGACTCATACGAATGTCTCAAAAGTTCGTTGGATTAAGTCCACTCGTCCCGGTTGTTCGGACTGTGAGGATAATGAATTGGAGGGACCAATAGACGTAGGAGCGAATTTCCCCACTGGAACAAATGCTCCACCAGCACATATTGGTTGTGAATGTCTATTAGTCCCGGAATTCGCCTAGGGTATTTATGAAATGAAAAGACCACCTGACCTTCCAATTACCCGTAAGCGACTGACCAAGAGGCAAATGATTGCTCTTATTGTTGCAGTCGTAATAATCGCTGTGGTGCTTTCCCTGAGGGGAATAGCCATGTTTTACACAGATTACCTTTGGTTTAGATCTGTAAATTTATCTAGCGTATGGTCAAAGACTCTTCTTACGAAGGTTGAGTTGACCGTAGTCTTTGACTTGATCTTTTTCTTAGGCTGCTTTGCCAGTCTTACCGTTGCAGAGAAGGTTGCATCCTCAGAGTCGCAAATTAGCCCAGAAGAGGATTTGATTAGGCGATTTAAATCTGCAAGGCGAAGAGTTCGCATTCTGGGACGCGCAGGAGTTTCGTTACTTCTAGCTCTTTTGGTTGGATCGAGCGCGACATCCCAATGGCGAAACTGGCTCTTGTTCCAAAATAGCGTATCGTTCAATATGAAAGATCCTCTCTTTCATAAAGATGCAAGCTTTTATGTCTTCAAATTACCTTTCATTACCTTTTTGGTAAGTTGGGGTTTTCTTGCCCTGACTGTGATATTGCTTGCTTCGCTCGCATTCCACTATTTCAATGGAGGAATTCGCGTTCAAGGCCAGGGGCAGCGTGTCGGTCCAAAGGTCAAGGCGCACCTATCCCTTATCGTGGCACTGATGGCTCTGTTGAAGGCCGTGGGATACTATTTTCAACGCTATCACCTAGTTACGTCCACTCGAGGCTTTGTGGAAGGCGCCGGCTATACCGATGTTCATGCGGTTTTGCCAGCTCTGACATTGTTAGTGATTATATCTTTAGCTTCTGGCGGAATTCTTATCTACAACATTCGGCGCAGAGGTTGGGTTCTGCCAATTATAGCTGTGGGTCTTTGGGCGTTGATGTCGGTAATTCTTGGTGGAATCTACCCCGCAGTTATGCAGCAGTTTATCGTCCAGCCCTCTCAGATATCTAAGGAATCACCCTATATCGCACGCAATATATCGGCGACACGTTATGCATTTGGGCTTACCAAAATCAAACAGTCTCCGTTTTCCTATTCGCAAAATCTAACTTCTGCATCGTTGACTTCGGATCTAGCTACTCTACAAGCTGTGCGACTGTGGGATCCGATCTCGCCGATCAACACCTTTAATAAGCTCCAAGACATTCGTTCTTACTATCAGTTCAATGCTTTGGCGGTAGACAGGTACAAGATTTCAGGCGTTACTACGCCTGTTTTGTTGGGAGTTCGTGAACTCAACCAAGCTGACCTTCCATCTCAGTCTTGGGTTAACTTGCACTTACAATTTACCCATGGATATGGAGCGGTACTTTCGCCAGCTAATGCGGTTAAGCCCGATGGCAATCCTAAGTTTGCAATCAGTGACGTACCTCCAGTTTCTGCTCCGGGTGTGACGAAAATTACTCAGCCACAGGTCTACTACGGATTGGGAAATAGTAGCTATGTCGTCGGTAATACTGCACAGCCTGAGATTGATTATCAGACGCAATCGGGCACATCAGTAGAGACCCACTATAACGGCACCGGTGGTGTAAGGTTATCTTCGATCGTTCGTCGTGCAGCCTATGCTTTGCGATATAACGATATTAATTTGTTGATTTCCGGATTGATTCGTCCCAATTCGCGCATTATCTACCGACGTAACATTCAGAATATGATCACCACGGCGGCCCCATTCCTTCATTTGGATGCAAATCCATATCCAGCGATTGTGAATGGACGGATTGTTTGGATTCAAGATGCCTACACTACAACTAGTAACTTCCCATACTCCCAACAGGGAAATAATTCGGCACTAAGCACTTCAAGTGGACTTGCTGGAAACTTTAACTACGTAAGAAATTCTGTAAAGGTCGTTATCGATGCATACAACGGCTCCATGAAGTTTTATGTTACCGATCCGCGTGACCCGATCATTAGAAGTTACGAGTCCATCTTTCCTGGAATGTTTACACCAGTTTCGCAGGCTCCGGCAGCACTAGTTCGACATTTCAGATATCCAGAGGATCTGTTGACGGTACAGGCGACCATGTATGGTTACTATCACATTACAAATGCAACGGCGTTTTATAATGCTGGTGATGCGTGGACTTTGGCCCAAGATCCAGGAACCGGTCCAGTAACTCAAGCTTTGAGCACCTCGATAGGGCAAGGTACCGTGGCGAAATTTGCTCCTGAATATCAGCTGCTTAAATTGCCGGGGCAGACAAAGCCAACCTTTAATTTGCTCGAACCCTTTGTCCCTGTCTCACAGTCCGGGGTTCAACAAAACTTATCGGGTTTCTTGGTTGCAGGCAGTGACCCTTCAAACTATGGGCAACTTACAGACTTCGTAACCCCACGAGGGCAGCAGATTGATGGTCCCGCTCTGATAAATGCCCGAATAAGTGCAACGCCGGCCATCTCTCAGCAGATTAGTCTTTTGGATCAGCATGGATCTCAAGTGAGTTTTGGAACAACATTGATGGTTCCGGTGGGCCAGTCACTGCTTTATATCAGGCCGCTATACGTTGCATCCGTTCAGAACTCTTTGCCGGAGATAAAGCAGGTAATAGTTGTTTATGGGACCCAGGCAGCAATGGAGCCTACCTTAGCCGGAGCACTAAAGGACGTATTTGGTACGGTTTTACCAGGTGTTCAGGGAGCCAATCAGCTGGCTGCCGCGGCCTCAGGTTCGACGACTACGGTACCCGGTGGCACATCGCAAATATCTCCGATTACTGGTAGCAATGCGTCATCCTTGATCGCTCAAGCTAATCAGCTTTATTCACAGGCTCAAGCCGATCTAAAAGCTGGAAACTTGGGCGGCTACCAGAGTGCTGTAAATGAAATAGGGACGATATTGAGCCAACTTCATATTGCGCCCACAACAACGAAGGCCTCTCCGACAACGACGACAGCTCCTAAGGCCTCGGCTTCCTCGTCGGCGTAGATCTTGGGATGTTGCGATAGCGGCCGTATTTATCTATGGCCGCTATTATATTGTAAGTATTGCAACGCGGGGTGGAGCAGCATGGTAGCTCGTCGGGCTCATAACCCGAAGGTCGCAGGTTCAAATCCTGTCCCCGCCACTAATGATAATGCAGGACCGGTCCGCAAGGATCGGTCCTGTTGTTTTTCGAATTCTAATCCATGGGCAATCCCATGAACGTCACAGCTCGTCGCTACTATCGATACGTACCGGATAAAGAGTTCTACCGCGTATGAAATCGAGTTCCCCACCCCGGTAGAAACGGAAGAGCCACTTATCCCCTTAGGCCAAGCCAGCACAGTTGAAAGGGATAAGTACTTATATGGTCAAGCTTTAGGTTGTTCTCTGGTTGCACTTGTTGAGGGCCAGGAATGTCATTACATGGTCGAGATCTGAGATCACATCTTTGCTGGAATTGCCAACTTGTCACTAACGAAATAGGACTAAATGTTGAATCATGCCTTGACTTTCTGCCATTGTCGTAGAGTGTTTTAGCGTTCTACTTCCATTTGAAGTGAACAAAGATACGTCCAAAGTTGTCAGAATCTTTCTCGAGTCTGTGGTATCTTCCTTTGATCTCTTTGCTTTCTAAAAACCTGATTACATGCTTTTTGAGCTGCCCGCTTCCTTTGCCGGGAATGATCTCGATGGAAGAGGCCTTTATACGTTCGGCCTCTGCGAAGGCATCGTTTAGAGCAGCGTCGATAGCACGAGAGTTGTTGAAGATTGGATGGAGATCTACTTTTATCTTTGATGACATTTAAGTCGCCGAATCACATCTACCAGATTTGTATTCGTTGTGAAGGATCGAGCCACATTCGACAATCTTCATTTGTCTCAAATGCTTCATGGAAGGCATCTAAGTTTTTAACGATTTGGTTGCATCGAAATTCGCTTGGCGAGTGTGGGTCGATTGCGATGAGACGCTCCATCTCGGCATTACGTCGCTTTTCCCGCCACGCTTGCGCCCACGACAGGAAGAACCTTTGAGCGCCATTGTAGCCATCGATTATTGGGGATTCGGCGCCATCCAATGAAATAAGGTAAGCCTTCCAAGCGATTCCCAGTCCTCCAAGGTCACCGATGTTTTCCCCAACCGTCAACTCTCCATTTACCTTAATGTGTGGTGTTTGAGCGGGCGATAGTGCGCTATATTGCGAAATGAGGGCCTTTGCCCGCTCGTCGAATAATTCTCTGTCGCTATCGGTCCACCAATTTTCCATCTTGCCGGAACCGTCAAATTTGGAGCCTTGATCGTCGAAGCCATGGCCAATTTCGTGGCCAATGACAGCACCGATTGCACCATAATTTGCTGCGTCGTCGCTATTTGGATCAAAGAAAGGAAATTGCAATATTGCTGCTGGGAAGACGATTTCGTTGAACCCGGGATTGTAATATGCATTGACGGTTTGGGGGTTCATAAACCACTCATCGCGATCGATTGCGCTTCCAAGTTTTCTAATTTCTCGATTGTGGTTGAAGGTTGCAATTGCTCGAATGTTGGCGATCAGCGACTCGGAGGTTATGGAGAGCGCATCGTAATTACGCCATTTCTTTGGATATCCAACTTTTGGAGTGAATTGATCCAATTTGGCGATTGCCCGTATTTTGGTTTCAGAACTCATCCAGTTGAGCTTCGTAATACTTTGTTGATACGCTTCAACTAAGTTTGCAACTAAGCGATCCATCGCTACCTTTGACTCCTCGTTGAAGTGCTTTTGGACGTAGATTCTTCCAACAGCTTCGCCCATTGCGCCATTTAGTAACGAGACGGCGCGTTTCCACCGCTCTGGAATGGCCGGAGTCCCAGTGAGCGTCTTGGAGTAGAAGTCGTAGTGTTCTTCTACAAAGGCCGAAGAGAGATATGCCGATGAGCTTCTAAGAATGTTCCACTTTAGAAAGATCTTCCATCTCTCTATTCCGATCTCGGAAAGTAATTTTGTGACCTCGCTATGAAATGAAGGTTGCCCAACAACAATTTCAGGGGACCTTTCTACGGCCTCTGAAATATGAAGGAGGTAGCTATCGAAGGCTTTCCCTACAGCTGGGTCGATGTCGAGGATTGATTTCTTAAAGTCGCTCCAGGTAGTGAGGTTGTAAACCTTGGTCTGATCTCGGCAGGTGACGTTATCCCAGTGGCACCTGGCAATCTTTGTCTCTAAATCAACTACGAGATCTGCATATGTGGGTGCATTTTCAGGTTCAATGAGTGCGAAGGTGCGTTCGATATGGACTTTGTAGGCTTCCAATATCGACGCGAAATGTTCATCACGATAGAACTGCTCGTCCGGAAGACCAATGCCACCTTGTTCAATAAAGAGGAGATATCGATTTGGATCCCCGGGATCGTTGTCTACGAATCCACCGAAGATTCCCGGGATTGATATCGACTCGAAGCGGCCAAAGATGTCAAAAAGGGAATTGAGGTCTTGAATCGAATCTGCCTCATCCAGCAGGTCTGCGATTGGGAGTGAGCCGGCTGATTCAATCGCAGCCTCATTCATGTACGACTGATACAGCGCACCAATTTTCTCAGCTTGAGGGTCGGTTTTATTGGAAATTGCAGCTTCTGCGATCCCTTTGACCGCTAACTCTGCCTCTTCGGCAAGGATTGCGAACCATCCGTAGCGAGCCTTATCTGAAGGTATTTCGCTGTTTTGTAGCCATTTCCCATTCACGTGCCTAAATAGGTCGTCTTTGGGCGAGATATCTTCGTCCATTCCATCTTTGCGGATCCCAGAAGCCTTTGTCATATGGTCATATTAGTTGACATCCTATGGACTTTGATAGATTCAGTTTGACTCAATCTAGTCACAGCAAACTTCGGTCATCTTTATTTCACACCTTGAGAGAGGTGTGGGTTTGTCGTTAGTACTGCTAAGGCGGGATAAGGTTTGTTCGGCGACAATCAATGCTGTGAGGTCTTGTATTCTTCAAGAGTGAGACGAGCTTGGTGATTTAGGTGAAGTCGATGGGGTGGTTGCTCGGCGGGCGCCCCGGAAATCCCCAGCTCAGTTAATTGATTGGTAGCGGTGACTTTTACCGCTAGGTCTCTTAACATAGAGCGTATTTAAAGTATGTTTGGCGGTCCAAGCGCATTAAAAGATTAGCTTGTTCTATTCCTCAGATGGAATGAATGAATCCACAAAACCATAAAGTGCCTTAGGTGTGGCAGATTTCCTTCGAGTTCGTAGTCTGGGCAATTCCAAAGCGGTTGGTTGTGTTTAGGTGATCGCTTGGTTACATTTTTGACCTGGTAAGTATTTTGCCTATTTCTTGAGGCCACCGGGAGAAGTGGTTTTTCTAGGTTTGTGAGACAAATTCTGGTTAGTTTAGGATCCTAGGCGTCCTTTGTCAGAGTGTCCCAAAACAATGTGCGCTTGGGCTCGCTAGGAAGCAAGGGAGTTAGCCGTCTTTTTGCAAAGCGGATAAGTCACTGTGATATTGACGAGTTTTGGAATGTCCTCGATGTTTAACATTGGTTGGCGGCAGATAATAAGGGAATGTGGTTAATTTAGGAAGTTTTGAGCCAACCAAGAGAAGTACGACGCAAGATAAAAAGGATCTCTGGCACGTCCCCTAATTAGCGTAATTTGTTCCATTGGCGATGTCGCAAGAGAGCTCTGCACCTTGGTCATAGCAGAAGTACCAATTTTGGTGAGTTCGTGTAATTTTAGATCTCCTTGCGGACCAAATCCACAGAAGTAGATCGTGCCTATTACATCAAAGCCGCCCGTTATACGTTGACGAGCTCCCAAGGGGTCGAAGAGTGGATTTTCGTGCGTTGCGATTCGATCGATTAGTACAGTTTCGCCACCGTAGATCACCTCCATAGCCATATCGATGGTTGTTGTGCCATGGGAGTTTTTGGTTGGAGCGACCTTTGCTATTATCTCCGAGGTGATGGCTACGCCACCTAGCGCTAGGTCGAGCTGAATCGATGAAACAAAGTTTGAACCTTCGTAGGAGATCGTAGGAGCCAGTAGCGCAATGAGGCTACAGTCACTGGCTATTTTGAAGTTCTGTTTCATCTTAGCGTATCTGTCATCTTCACAAAGATGGACCTTTGTCGCTGATTGGCTTTCGATTACGACATTGCTTTTATCACCAAGACTTAGTGAGATTTGGTGGCGTTCTCCAGGGAAAAGGCCAGGTCCTATCTCGGTGATAAAGAACCGCTTGCGTCCAAAGACCTCGGTAGTTCGATTTGATAGCCTGAATTGTCCAAATTGCTCTTGACATCTTGGTACCCCGTTCTTAAAGTCGACGACGAGTGATGATGTGGGTTCCATGCCGAAACTACATCTAGCAGAATCTATAGCTGCTGGGAGATTTTTGCTAGTTAGGGTAGATGTATTTACCGTCATAGTTAGTAGCGACCTTTGGTGGAGATTGAGCGAGTTTTGCTGTCTTTTTTTGCCTAGCCAATTTGGTCTGATATCCACCTTGTAATTTGATCGATGCCTCGTCCGTCGCCCAAGTCCGAGAAGATAGTGGCTCGTTCGCCTCTTAGGGTTTGGGCGTCGTGTTCCATTGTCTCTAGGTTCGCTCCGACAAAAGGAGCAAGGGAGATCTTGTTTATGATAAGGAGGTCTGAGAAGGTAAGACCCGGTCCTCCTTTTCTGGGGATTTTGTCTCCTTGTGCTACGTCGATCACGTAGATAGTTTTGTCAGCTAGATCTGGAGAGAACATCGCAGTCAGGTTGTCGCCGCCAGATTCAACTAATATCAGGTCCAGCTGATCGCACCTTTGTGTCAGCTCGTCGATGGCAGCTAGGTTCATTGAAACGTCGTCGCGAATTGCCGAATGAGGACAGCCTCCTGTTTCGACACCCAAGATATGATTCTGGGGTAAAATCCCCAAATTTGTTAGAAAATCGGCATCTTCCTTCGTGTAGATATCGTTGGTCACAACACCAATTTGAACCGAGGATTGTAACGATTCGATAATTCTCCTCACCAGCATTGTCTTGCCGGATCCAACTGGCCCGCCCACTCCGATTCGGAGTGCCCGTCGAGTTGCGCTTTTGGTATTGTCGAGTGCTATTGTCATCTGATAACTTCCTTTTCTTGGTTTTTACGACTGAAATAGCCTTGGTGAGAGTTCTTGGTGGTTTATTTGGTCCATCTCTATCTGCCAAGCTGAAATCGCCGATCTATCTGGAAGCGATTTAGGCCGAACCATGGCTAGCTTGGCAGAAGATTCCAGAATCGTGCCCATCATCTCTAGTTGTGCGAATTGGCCAATTCGTCCACAGCGAACCAGTACCGATGTGGCGGCCAATGCCTGGGTTTGTAGATAAAAGAGCCTGGTGAGATCGATCGGCCATTTAAGGCGACCAGAGATAATTCCAACGATGCTTGATGGTTCCCGAAGATCTTCCTGCAGTTTTGTACCGTAAGACGGATTGCTCGCGAACAATTTATTGCCTGCTATTTCAATAGCGCGAGCGAGGGATATTGCAGACTTTCGTCCTTCGTAAGTTGATCGACTTGCATGCAAGATCGTGTCCTCTTTGGTGATTTGTTGGGTGGTGGCTTGTGGAGTTTGCAAAATCTCTGAGATCTTTGATATGTTTTCGAGATCGCCATACCAAAGGGAATGGACCATATAGTTTTCAATCCAATTGAGGCCCTTCTCTGGGTCTGCGCCATCTTTTGAGGCGGCGAAGGTCTCAAATCCAAAGCTATGACCGTATGCTCCCGCGGGAAACGCTGAATCAAAGAAGTAGTGCATTTGCGATATCTGGCGTGCGTCGGATCTTTTATTGGAGCTCTCCATAGTTAAAGCTGGCCCTTTACCTTGGTGAAATAATCTTTCAAAAGAGAAAATAGCGTTGAGCTAGAGGGAGTGACCTTGCCGGCTGTGAAGTTAGAAGCTCACCATCGAGTCGCACCTCGTATGTTTGGGGGTTTACCTCAATATCTCCAACTCTGTCATTTAGCACCATTGCAGCTTTTGTAAGAGTCCTTGTTCCTTTGACGGGAAGTCTCTTGCGATTCGAATTTTTGAAGCTACTACCGCTGCTAAGGCTGATTTCAGAGACGAACGTGAAGCCAACCGACGATGCGGCGAGTCCCATGGATGCAAATTGTGACTTATATAGGCGTGGCTCGGGAGTAGGTATGGACGCATTGGGATCACCACTGACAGCGCACGAAATCATTCCTGCTTTGATGATCAGTTCGGGTTTGACTCCAAAGAATGCCGGTTTCCAAAGCACCAAGTCGGCAATCTTCCCAACTTCGACGGAGCCTACATAGCTCGAGACTCCATTGGCAATGGCTGGGTTTATTGTGTATTTGGCGACGTATCGCTTTACTCGATTGTTGTCGGATCTATCGCTATCACCTTCGAGTGGACCTCTCTCTTGCTTCATTTTGTGGGCGGCTTGCCATGTCCTAATGATTACCTCACCGACCCTACCCATCGCTTGACTATCGGAGGAGATCATAGAGATTGCGCCGAGATCATGTAGAACATCCTCGGCGGCTATCGTTTCAGCTCGAATTCGAGAGTCAGCAAAGGCTATATCTTCAGCTACAGACTTGTCCAAGTGGTGACAGACCATCAGCATGTCTAGGTGCTCTTCTATGGTGTTGAGGGTATAGGGTCGTGTTGGATTTGTACTAGAGGGAAGAAAATTTGAAAGGCCGGCAACCTTTATGATGTCGGGCGCGTGGCCACCACCGGCACCCTCGGTGTGGAAGGCATGGATGGTTCGACCTGATACGGCATTTATCGTCTCTTCGACAAAGCCACTTTCATTCAGGGTATCCGTATGAATTGCAACCTGAACGTCCATCTCGTCGGCGACATCTAGACAGGTGGAGATGGCCCTAGGTGTAGACCCCCAGTCCTCGTGCAACTTGAGACCCATAGCCCCGGCGATAACTTGTTCTCGCAGCGCCTCGTGTGACGATGAATTTCCTTTGCCCATGAAGCCCACGTTGATCGGTTGATCTTCGAATGCCTCGATCATGCGGGCCATATACCAGGCTCCGGGTGTCACCGTTGTTGCGTTTGTCCCAGTAGCCGGACCGGTTCCGCCTCCTATCATGGTTGTAATGCCAGATGAGACTGCGGCTTGGATCTGATCTGCAGATATGAAATGTATGTGAGAGTCGATTCCGCCTGCGGTGAGAATCATTTTTTCTCCGGCGATTATCTCTGTGCTCGCACCGATTTCAATCGTGACACCTTTGGAGACGAGAGAGTTTCCCGCGCTTCCGATCGCTAAAATCAAGCCATCTCGGATAGCGATGTCAGCTTTATAAATTCCACTGTGGTCCAGAATTAGCACATTGGTGATGACAAGATCTGGCGCACCCATTGAGCGTGTAATGATTGGGTTCTGACCCATTGAATCACGGATGGTCTTACCGCCGCCGAATTTGGCCTCTTCGCCCTTGGTCGTTAGATCTTTTTCCACCTCTACGATGAGGTCGGTATCGCCCAAGCGCACTCGGTCGCCTGTTGTGGGTCCGTAATGACTGACATAGATTGATCTAGGGATTGAACTTGCCATTAGATTTATCGTTTCATCTCAGGGGCCGACGTCGATTCTGGTGTGGTTAGCGAACCGCTAAAGTGAACCAAATTCACGTTTCGATGTTGACCTGGCTCAAAGCGCATAGCAGTTCCACTGGCGAGATCGAGTCGAGTGTGAAATGCCAAGCTTCGGTCGAATAAGAGCGCGTGGTTGCTCTCGTAGAAGTGAAAGTGCGATCCAACCTGGATGGGCCGATCTCCGCTATTGAAGACTTCGATTTCTACGATTTGAGAGTCAGAATTGATAAGAATATCTTCCTCTGTGAGGAAAAATTCGCCTGGAATCATGTCTGTCCTTTTGTAATAAAGTTGGTGACTCTAGGAAGTTGCCAACTTTGAGCTTGGAGTTGACGTCTTTGTTGAACTATGAGATTGGGTTGTGGACCGTGACCAATTTGGTGCCATCTGGGAATGTGGCTTCTATCTGGATCTCCTCTATCATCTCTGGAATACCTTCTAGAACTTGATCCGCTGTTAATATTTGAGTGCCGTAAACCATAAGCTCAGAGACGCTTTTACCATCTCGGGCGCTTTCGAGCAGTTCCGAGGAGATCAATGAAATTGCCTCCGGATAGTTGAGACGTAGACCCCTCTGAAGGCGCCGTCGAGCAAGATCTCCGGCTACCACTAGAAGGAGTTTTTCTTTATCCCTGTCGGTAAGTAACATTGATTGACTCGCTTTTGCCTGTTAGTTTTTCCGTAAAACGAAGGTTAGCGCATGGAAACTATAGAAGGATCCCCTATGCACTTCTTGATGCACTATTTAACAAAGATGAAACATTTCCTTCAATCTTAAGAGTTCAATTAGCTAATTTAGTATTTGTAATTTTGTTGATATTTAATCTATTTTCTGCTTCTAGATAGATTATTTTTTGACACTACTATCTCGCCAGGATATCTTTTAGGTATTCCTTATCTCCTTTCGGAGAGGATTTTATTACCACTTGAGCGGCGAGTATTGATAGCAAGGCTATCAAATGCAATTTAGACTGGCTGATCTATTTTCCGTCAGCAATTATTTTGACTCCTGGCTGACCTCTAATATGGCGCTTGTTTTCTTAGGTAAGTCGAAAGTGCGCTTCTTGCCAGGTGCAGTTGTTGAAATGGTTCCTGGGGGTTTTTTGTGTGACGCCATAGAGATTCTCTATCGTATTGATATCTAGTGGATCTCAATTCCTTGCTTTGTCTTGAATTTAAACCGCGCTAATTCAAATGAAAGTCCTGGTAGGCCTCTTGTTACCACCTAAAATATGAATTAAAGGTAAAGTTTAGGTAAATATAAAAGGATTTATTTCTTTAGAAATGAGTGTCGATGAACAGTCTTGACCGTAGTCTCTATGAGTCCGTAAATCGTTTTGCTAGGAACACCTCATTCGCTCACGGGTTCATGAGCGCCTATGCGGTCTATGGCGGCCTGGTAATCCTTGGGTTGCTCGGTTTCTGGGCTTTTCTTAGGGCGAGAAAGGTTGGGGCACTTCAATCAGCTCGAGTCGTTTGGGTTGGTGCAGCTACGTTGATAGCCTTGGGTCTGAATCAGCCTATAATTCACTTTTTTGGACGGCCGCGACCTTATAACTCGATACCGGGAATGGAGGTCTTGATAGCTAGGGCTAATGACTTTAGCTTTCCCTCTGATCACGGGACGGTGGCTGGAGCCATGATCGTAGGGCTCCTGTTGGTTGATCGAAAGGTAGGAATTTTCGCTGCGGTATTTGGGCTATTTCTTGGCTTTGCTCGAGTCTACGTAGGAGCTCATTATCCGGGTGATATCGTAGCTGGCTTGATTTGGGCTGGCCTTTTTGTCGCTGTCACGCTTCCTCTTGCGACAAAGCTTTTGAGCCGCCCGGCTGAGTATCTACTCCATACCGGGTTTGCGCCGGTTATTTCAAGTGGAGGACGCCGAGCTATATAGGCGGATTTTGATCACGTGTATCCAATTCGAAACCGTTCGCTTCTCTGGCTAGTTCGATCTAATGGGATCGGTATATCGATGGTTTTAGACTATAAATCTGGCGAGATTCTTTGTCATAAATGGGGTAATTATGTTGTATGTGATGAATGTTATTTCTTTTAAGCTTATTTTTGTTCGATACGTTCGCTCTTATTGATTGCGTGATGACCTCGCCCCTACTCTGCAAACATACTTGTTGAATTTTCGCGAATCTACGAAGTCCATATGCAGGGAATTTATCGAAGCGACGCGTTTGTCCGTAATGACACTATGTCGCATTTACTAACACAAATATGCACTGGACGGTGTCTTCTGTTAGATTTTAGTTAGGATCGATTTATCAGGTGGCTTTGATGGATGCGATGGCTGTAGAAGTAGTTTTAGCCATCTAAAGTTTTACTCTCAAGCTTCTCAAGCTTCTCAAGCTTCTTCGGGGTGAGATATATGATTCCGTTTGGATCGTTTGTTTGATTTGGCTAGCTCAAGGTTGCCCCTGCAGAGCGTTGTATGGGGAAATTGATATTTTAGCTAGGCAAAGTAGATGCGATCGTGGTAGAGGAGTGCCTGCCGCCCTTCCCTAAAAGACGTTTGTTTTCGTACTATTTGGTTTTTGATAAGGCAGCCACACGATACGGAAATAAAGGTCTTTTTTGGGTCCGAACCAGCTGGTTTGGATCTATTTTGGCTCGACAGAGATCCAAATACGAGCGGTTGATGAGGGCAAAAGGAAGGTGATATTTCGTGTCCCAACACGGGGGAGTCGTGACACGAAATCGGTACACCGAGGTTTTATTCAATTCCAAAGAATGCTTCTTTTAGCGTGTCGTTATTGTTGAAGTCACTTACTGATCCAGTAAATCTCGTTTTTCCACCTTCAATAACACTTACCGTATCGGCGATACTTAGGAAAGATATGTTTTGTTCTGCTATGACGAGAGTTATCCCGCCTCTGAGTTCTGCAAGACGTTCGATTACTTCGTTTACGTACCTCGGAGAAAGGCCTGACGAAGGTTCATCCATCAGCAGAATCTTAGGTTCGGATATTAACGCGCGCCCGATTCCGACTAGCTTTCGCTGTCCACCTGATAGTCCTCCAGCGAGTGACTTTCTGCGTTCTTTGAGTTCAGGGAATCGTTCGTAGATGTTGTCGATTTGATCTCCGACTGATTTCGTCTTGGTGCGCAAGGAACCCAAGCGGAGATTTTCTTCGACGCTCAAATCAGGGAAGATTCCCTGTTCGCTCATGTAGCCAAGACCGTGTTTTACACGTTCGGCAACAGCTAGAGGGGCAATGTTAGTGCCATTCATCTTCAAGTCACCGGACCACAGAGGCAGTAAGCCGATCGCTACTTTTAGAAAGGTGGATTTACCCGCACCGTTCGCTCCTAGGACGACTTGGATCTCATTTTCTTTAACGCTCAGGCTTATATCCCATAGCACTTGCATCGAACCGTAACCGGACGTTAACTGTGACACCTCAAGCATCGTGTGCACCTCCCAGAAAGACCCGCTTTACCTCTTCGTCTGAGAGCGCGTCGCGAAGGGATCCAGAAAAGATACCTTTGCCTGCGCTTAGAACAAAGACCGAATCGACAACTTGCTCCAAAAATCCCATTAAGTGTTCCACGACGATAAGCGCTATACCATTTTGTCGAAAGTTGGCTAACATCTCGGCAACTTCGGTTAGCTCTGTCGGAGTTAATCCGGCTGCTAGTTCATCAACAAAGATTACTTTGGGATCTAGTGCTAGTGCCCGAGCTAGATCCAGCCTTTTTTGCTGAGAGGCTGTTAGCTTTTCAATCGGATAATTTGCACAATCGGCCAAGTTGACTTTTCTTAAGATTTCTGGGATCGATGTCCGGTTTTTGGAGTGGATCGAGGAGACCGCCACGTTCTCATAGACTGAAAGGTCTCGGAAAGGTTTTGGTATCTGAAAGGTTCGATTTATCCCGGCTCTCGCAATGTCATGAGGGCGTTTCCCTGTGATATTTAGGCCTTCTAAGGTTATGTGACCGTGCGCAGGCTTATAGAGTCCACAAACCGTGTTTACCAGTGTTGTTTTCCCTGAGCCGTTGGGTCCAACCAGGCCTAAGGCTTGACCTTGGAAGAGTTCTAGAGATACATCGTTAAGTGCCTTAAATCCGCTAAATATGGTCGTAAGATTTTCGATCTTTAGAAGACTTTTCGATTCAGTCATTTTTTGCCCTGACCGTGGTGATTTTTGTAGTGATGTAGTTCCAAAAGCCAGCTAGCCCTCGGGGTGCAAAAAGGACCAAAAGTACGATTACCATTCCGTAGATTAGCTGGAAGTATTGTGGATTTGAAACCCCAATTGCGTTATAGATCGCATATAGAACGACCGTGCCAATCGTCGGACCCCAAATGGTTCCAACACCTCCGAATAGGGCGAAAACGATAGCTAGCACTGAGAGGGCCGGGTCGAACACTGCTTGGGGATAGAAGACGCTTGTCGACCAGCCAAAGACACTGCCTGCCATACCTGCTATGGCAGCTGCGATTAACCATGCATAGAATCTTTGGCGTGGTACGTTCACTCCAGCCATTGATGCCGAATATGAGTCGTCACGGATCGCCTTGAGCGTCAACCCGAATTTCGAAGAGCGCACAAAGCTTGTAGCAAGTATCGATAAGGCTGCCAAGGCTATAGCGGTTCCATATGCCGTTCCAGAGGAGTAAAATCCTGCTAGGTTGAGGCCGTATGGCCCATTCGTAATCGACTGGAGGGAGGGGTTGGAGATTATCGTGTAGATCGCTTCGCTGGCTGCTAGAGTTCCAATCGCGAAATAGGCCCCACGCAATCTAAATAATGGTAACAAGATTGCACCTACAAGTGCTCCCGCTACGCCGCCAATGATAACGGCTAGTACCGGGGGAACGTTATAGTCCAGCATTACAAGGCCAGAGGCATAAGCTCCGACTCCGAAAAAGCCGAAATAGCCAAATGGCAGGTATCCAGTGAATCCATAGATGATATTGATTCCTTGGGCGAGCGCAATGTAAATTGCCATGTAAGTTAGGAGCAGTTCGTTCGAATAGAGGTGGACACCTACGGCAAATGCAACGATTGGCACCAATGCTGCAATCGCTGGAGAGATCAGTTTCTTTCCCTTTGATCCTGTCTCTAATGTCAGATCTAGATCATCTAATTTAGGCAATTCTCTGCCTTCTTCCGAATAAGCCTTGAGGCCTAATGAGCATTGTGGCGATGACTAATGCATAGGGTACAAGGTTTGACCAGCTAGGAATGTAGACCTGAGCCAATTGGTAAAAGATTCCGAAGATGATTCCTGCTGCGATCGTTCCCAATGTGTTTCCTAAAGATCCAAAGACGATGATTGCAAAGGCAGTAATTGTAATTGCAGTACCTTCGGTAGGACTGACTCCGCCAAATATAAATACTCCCCAGACTCCAGCACAAGCTGCAAGTGCAAAGCCGATTCCAAAGTAGATACCGGAGACTCTTTTAGAATTTATTCCAGCTACTGCGGCCTCAACGGAGTCGGAGATGACGGCCCTTACCTGAAGGCCGATAGATGTGCGATAGAGAAAGATCACAAATATTGCCAGTAGTGGAATGATGACTAAAGCGCTCACCCACCAGGTGGCTGGGTAGCCTTGACCAAAGAGCACTAGGCGAGATGTTGGTATCGACGAGACTGGCAAAGATCTTTCAGCACTTCCAAAGACGAGCGAGGCCAGTGCCTGAATGACCTCTGAAAGGCCGAAGAACAGAATCAACGAAAGCATTTCGGGATCTGAAGCTTTTACGAGGCGTGGTGCGATCAATCGATTCAATAGATAGCCAAAGAGTACGGTTATTGGAATTACTATTATGGTCGAAAGTATCGGTGAGATGTGGTAGGTATTGTAGAGTTCCCAGGCACCATATCCGCCGAGCATTATGATGTCGCCATGTGCGAGATTGATTATCTTCTGCGCACCGTAAACGACATTTAATCCCACAGCCAATAACGCATAAAAAATGCCTAGGAGAATACCGCCTATAACGGCGTATTCGAAGAGCACAGATTTTTCCTTTACTTATACGAAAATAGCCACCGCACTAGCTGTCAAAGTGACAAGCATGGAGCGGTGGCTATTTAGGGGAATTAACCTACAGGAGCAGGGTAGACGGCAGAGCCGGTGGCTTGGCTGGCAGGATAGACGGCTTTGAGTGTGATTCCGCTGCTTGATGGGAAGAGCTGTGCTACTGGAAGAAGTTCGCCAGTTTGAGCTCCCTCTGAATTTATGACGAAGTTCCCATTAAGTGTGTTCAAATGGCCAGATGCCGCAGCCGCTCCGGCGCGTATATCGGTTTGTGAGAGTGACTTAGCATTTTTTAGCGAAGCTTGAATTACAAGTCCTGTATTGTATCCATCTAACGACAGCGAGTTTAGCTGACCAGGGAATGCAGCAGCGAATTGCGTCTTGAATTGGGAGCTATTTAGTCCCTCGGATACCGTTGGATAATTGACATAGAAGTTGGTTCCATAGGTGTAGGTGTATGCCAAACCTGCGGTTCCTACCTGTTGCTGGAAGAGACTCAGTAGCTGCCCTGGAAAGACGGTAAATACCATCTTGAAGTGCATCCCGGAGCTCTGAACGTTTTGAAGGAACGGAGTGTCATTGGCTGCGTAACCGAACTCTAGAACCGCATCTGGCTTGGATGCCGAGATCGTTTGCAGGAGTGTACCGAAGCTTGTGGTAGATGATGGTACACCTTGGTAGTATGCGACATTGATTCCGTTTTGCGAGAGGATGCTCTTTAGGGTGGTCGCCTGCGAAGCATCGAAATCGTTGGTTCCATAGAGTACTGCAAGGTTCTTGATCTGCTTGGAGATGAGGAATTTTGCTAACACGTTGGGCCAAATGGAAGATTCGGGTAGATCAGTCAGAACTATGTATTTATTTTGTGGTGTGAAAAATGGAATGCCGGTACCAGTTTGGTCGAAGAGTACGACCTTATGAGCTTGAGCCAAGGAGACAGCTGGAGCAGTCAACACTGATCCAAAGTCTGAGACAAAGATATTAACTTTATCTTGAGTTAAAAGCTGATTGTAGAGAGTTGCAGCAGTGGTAGCTGAACTTAAGTCGTTGTATGCGATGAGCTTTAGCGGAATTCTTTTCTTATATCCACCAACGTAAACACCACCTTTTGCGTTCTCGGTTTTGATCCAAAACTTAAGGCCGGCTAATTCCGGCAGTGATGAAGTGGCGAACGATCCAGAACCCGAATAGGTAGTACCGACGGTGATCTGGGCTGGTGCAGCCGGCAGGTTAGACGCGCTAGTGCCCGAACTGCCCGAGCTAGAAGACGATGTGGAAGATGATCCGCATGCTGCTAATGCTATACCGAATGATGCGGCAATCACTGGAAATGTTTTTTTACGCAACTATTTATCCCCTTTAAATTTGCTTTTGTTCCACCTTTAGTGATGAAGATCCCCCGTCTCCATAAGGTGCTTACCTAGAATAGCATGAAAACTAAAAAAGTAAAGTCAGCGCTTTGGGAAATTTGATTTCAGAGAGTTTCCGGTCTATTTTTGATTGATTTGACGATTTTATCAATCATTTTTTATCTCCGTGATCTTACCAATACTTTGTATTATTTGTTTCCAAACTATCTTCGTTCTAGACCTGGCTCTTGAACGATCTTGCTTCGATGATTTATTTGCTAGGGCTAATCGGGAAGCGGTGTCATGATATCTGGCATGCTCTTAGTGGGGTTTAGCCGTATTTTTTTGGAAAGGACCTAGCTGAACCGGCTTTTAGAGGGTTGGGCACCCGTTGAGTGGATTTGGCCCTAGGTGATAGATGAGCGATTTGCCTCTGTTTCTCAATTGCAATTGCTCATAGTCGGTGCGTAAAGTTAATAAACGAGGTAGAGGAACAGGTGCCGCTTCCGCTATGGCAAGTGGTGCAAGTGAATTTTGCGCCTTGGAATCTATTTGGGCTTTGTTGGTTTTTGAGATGGCGAGTAAGTTCTTGTCGCGATTGGCTTAGTCGAGCTAATACCATATAAGGGTTACTTGATTATTCTTGTTGTCACCCAAATTTGAATATTAAGTGTTCGCTATGTGGCTTTTGGCCAGGTAAAGCTAAGGTCGTAGGTGGATTAGAAAATGAGGATTTTGGCAAATGTACGTTCCGGCATATTTGACTGTCTAGTTGTTGTAGTTTTTGTAATGATCGGTCGTTCCGCCCATGGACACGGAGAGACCATCGCCGGAATAGTAACTACCGCATGGCCATTTCTCTCAGGAACGACTCTCGGATGGTTGATTATTAGACCATGGATGACTTCGACGCAGATCTATCCAGTGGGTGTTGTAGTTTGGCTCTCAACGGTTATCTTTGGTCAGTTGTTTCGTGTGATCTCGGGCCAGGGAACTGCCCTAGCTTTCATTGGAGTTTCACTAGGCTTTTTGGGATTAGGTTTGGTGGGTTGGAGGGCTGTTGCGTCGTTCTTTTCTAGATCCAAAGGGACCTTCTTGCTCAAATAGGCTTTGTCTTTCCCGTTTACACGCCGAGGAATAACCTGTATGTAAATCGATTCGCCTAGTCATGATTTGTGTCGACCATGGTTGGTTTGAATTTGGGTTTGACTGGTGCCTAGCGTTAGCTGGTTGCTAGCGAGGGTTTTATGGACGGATGAAGTTTTTCTAGCAATGATTACAGTAATTGGATCAACTAAGTCCAGTCAAACCCCTTAATGTTCAATCGATGGGTTAGTTCTCCGAGGCCGGAATCCATGGGCCAAGGTTGACCTTATCTAATCGAGTGCCAAAGCTATCGCATCGTATTTAGGTCATTGGTCAACTTCCTTCAGCGGGCTTGCAGGGTTTGCACCTTGGCTCAAAGAAGCACTGACTTTCTATCCCCGGCGCTATATCCCCGGCTCGTTACCCCCGGAAGCCGGTCTTTAGCTCCCGCAGCGTCGATGGGGTTTTTTCATTTGCGATTTTGCCGAGTCTGGGCGCTTTTGTTGGCTTGTATCGATGATGGATCCGAATCGAAGTGTTGATTTCATTGCTTTATTAGAGCCATGGTTTTGAGTGTGTTGAAGTTGCAGGGCCATTTTTAGGTTGGGCCTTGACATGGATTCTGTTGGTAATTTGAGTGATTGTTTGTCCCAACCTCTAAGAGGCGATTGGGCGAGAGACGTTCCTTCTGTGGCCTATTAGGGTTCGCTCGACTTTATTTATCCTCCAGCAATCGCTCCTAAGATGTCGATTCTAGGGGTTGCATGTCGAATATATTCTTTCAATGATTCGTTTATGGGCACATTGGAAATGTCTTGCCCATCGGCGAAGAATCTAATGAAGGCTCGACGCGATTGCGTCGTTGGATTTAGGATTGTGCCTCGAAGCATAGGGAATTCTACTTCTATCGTGCTCACAATCGCGGCTAATGTCAGCTCGCCTGATATTTCAAGAGTTAATTCTCCGGAGATATTTGCTAGATCCCTGAGGTGTTGGGGAAGGCGGATTTGTATCATTCAAGTGTATGTGCTTCTACGGATAAAACAGAGGGAAGGTGGGAGGCTAGTTCCATGAAGGAATCGCCTGAATCGCGAGAGGCGTAGATTTCCCCAGTTGTCGTGCCGAAATATATACCACAGGGATCGCATTGATCACTGGAGAGAGCTCCTCTTAGGACATTCCCGTAGAAGTGGCTTTGGGGCAGCCCTTTTGACATGGGTTGCCAGTCGTAACCCCCGCTTTGGCTTCTGTAGACTCTTAGCTGGTGGTCCGGGGGAAAGTGCTCCGAGTCACTTTTTATGGGGATCACGTAAACGGTTTCTGGATTGTTGTAGTCGACTGCGATTGCGAAACCAAAGTCACTTGGTAAATTGCCTGATATCTCGTACCAATTTTCTCCCGCGTCGTCACTGCGCATTACATCCCAATGCTTTTGCATGAATAGCACCTCAGGCTTCGATCGGTGTAGCGCTAGGCGATGCACGCAGTGTCCCACTTCTACGTCGTCATCGGGAAGATAGTCTGCTCGGAGTCCCTTGTTGATCGGCTTCCAATTTAGTCCTGCGTCATCACTTTTAAATGCGCCAGCTGCTGAAATTCCTACGTAGATCCGATTTGAGTTGGTCGGATCTTGAATAACAGTATGAAGGCATAGCCCACCGGCGCCAGGTTGCCACGAACCAGCCGTTGAATGTTCTCTCAGTCCATGCAGTTCGCCCCATGATTCTCCGGCGTCGTGCGAGACGAATATAGCCGCATCTTCAATACCTGCGAAGACCGTTTTTTCGTCAAATAGGGAAGGGGAGAGATTCCACACCTTCGCGAATTCCCATAGATGAGAAGATCCGTCATACCACAGGTGTGGTTTTGGTTCACCGGAGTAGTTGAAGCTGTTCGAAACCGCTTCCCAGGTCTTGCCGGCATCGAACGACCGCTGCAGGACTTGTCCAAACCATCCGTTGAATTGCGACGCGTAGATGAGATTTTTATTTAGTGGTGATGCATTGATGTGGTAGATCTCCCAACCCCCAAAGAGAGGCCCTTGTATCTGCCATTGTGATCGGCCATTGGCGCTATCTATTATAAAGGCTCCCTTTTTGGTGCCAATTAGCAACCTGACCTCAGTCACAGCAGCTCCTTTTTTTCTATTCCAGACCAAAGAAAAAGGACTACACCGGATCTTTTGTCTTTAAGATTTCCGACGTTATTGATTTATGATGTTATCACGTCAAATTCAAGAGATTATGAATTAAGTCGTAAATTGCAACTAACAGTTTCTGCTTTGAGGGTTCGCGTAGGAGGTGGATTTTTACAAAAGACAATCTAGCCACTGGTTTTCGCACTTAATCCGGATCTTTGAGTGTGCGCCAGACGTTACATATCTTCTATTAAATGGGCTCTCAGCGAAAGAATTCGCTCAAAATAATTGCCAGATATCCAGTCCGATTAGCTCTTAGATCGTGGTCTATTTCCCTATCTTTGAACTAGCTAGTGGGCACAATTGCTATGATAATAATCATTTAAAAGAGATGTGGGATGGCTAAAAGGCTTGTTCACTATTTGCTAAAACTTTTTAAGTGCAACTTTTGTAAATTACCAAAGCTCTCCTTGACTCCAGGTCGGTTCCGCGAATTTTTTTACTATTTCGAGAATGTCGCTTCCGTATTTGGTAGCTTTTGTTGGACCAATTCCTTTGACTCCGAGGAGTTCTTGATCGGTCTTGGGAAGCATTCGGGAAATTTCTTCAAGGGTAACGTCGTGAGCGATTATGTATTGAGGCACTCCTTCACTTCTTGAGCGTTCGCGCCTCCAAATTTTAAGGTGGTCGAGAATATTGGTGTTTATATCCTTTATCTCTAACGTGTGAGTTTGGGGAGTTTGTATCGATTCGTCAAAATCAACGGTATTTGCAGCGAGTGCTTCTGAACGCGCTCGCAGAACCCTGTCTAGCTCAAAGATCCTTTCGTTGAGTCGCAGTGCCATTGAATTTAATCCAGCAATGAAGAGTCCATCTAGACGGCGAACCCTAGACAGTGCGACATATCCCATGCCGGGTGTGAATGATCGTTTTAGGTCCACCTCAGCGGCGTCGAGGCTCATCCCTTGACTTTTGTGAATCGTGATTGCCCACGCTAATCGTAATGGTACCTGGCTGATCTCAGCGGTGACTTTTTGATCTTCCTCGCGCTGCCACGTATGGGCCTCTACCTCTATGACTCGGCCGTTTCTTGCTAGTGCTACACGTGGCCACTCCAAATCGAGGTCGATGACTTTGCCAAGGGTTCCATTTGCATACTGTCGATTAGGGTCATTTGCCACAAACATCACCTCTGCTCCAACCTTTAGGTCAAGGTCGCTAGGGGCAAGCATGCCTTTGCGGAGAGTTTCAATCGATGTTGATTCACCGCGGGAAACCATAGTGAATCTTTTAGTTGGCATTGGTATTTCATCTAGATGGCGCTGGTTGATGGTGTCGACATCGATATTGTGCGAGTAGAGTCTCGTTATCTCATTTCGATTTTCCGGCGCTATCGCGGTTCTAGATTCTAGAATCTCAAGATGTTTTGGGCCCAGCGACCCTAATCTCATTGCTTCAAGCACCTCTTGGAGGCCATCGCCTTCCTGGCGGTGCTGTTCGGTTAGATAACAGGGGTCGGGATCTAGATCTCGCCAACTGCGCGAGTTGAAAGCAAAATCGAAGTCGCTTAAACCCTTTGAAATCGGTGGCAGCTGAAACATATCCCCGACAAGGATCATCTGTATTCCCCCAAAGGGCGCGTCTATGCCTCTTATCTTTCTGGCTAGGTCATCAAGAGAGTCCAAAAATCGCCCTGGAAGCATTGATATCTCATCGATTATTAGAGTCTGCACCTCTAAGAACCGACGAGATATCCTGTCGCGCGCGGCTATCTTGGCTAACTCTTGGTCGTTCAATGAATCGCTGATTCCGATACCTGACCATGAATGTATTGTGACTCCAGCAATTTGAGTCGCTGCAATTCCCGTTGATGCGGTAACTGCGACTTGGATGTTCCATGCTCGACTATAACGAACAAAATTTGACAATACATATGACTTGCCTGCGCCCGGTGCTCCCGTAAGGAAGACGGAGGCTGAGTTCATCATGATTTGAAGTGCTTGGCTTTGTCTCACCCATTAGACCTTAGCTTTTTCTGGAGCGACCTTTAGACCTTATAATGCTTTTACCACAGTGGGCAAACCGTACTCCTTGAAAATTACGAACACCTTGGGGTTGCTATTTGCCAACGTTAGTAGAGGGTAGTCGATGAAATAGCTTTCTATTTTGTCATTTCCCTGGTGTTAACCGGCTAATCGTGAGGCTTCCTCCCCGAGAATCATTGCGCCTGGATTAGCAGGTTAACAGGGTATTGTCCGGGTACTAATCGGAGATTTGGACGCACTAGTATGCCCAATAACCGGATAATCCTACGATAATTGAAATGACTGAATCACTTTTGTGCTTCATTGAAAAAAGAGCTCGTCAAAGGATAAGTTTTGTACACCAGAGAGGAGGCGAGAACGGAGATATTTGATTGGATCCAATGGTATAACCGGAAAAGAAGACATTTACGTATTGGTGATATTTCACCAACTGAGTTCGAAAGGTCAGCTATGTTGAAAGCTGCGTAGTTGAGCGGAGTTTCGTGTCGCGTTTGGTGAGCAATTCCAGAGACTTCCGATCCAGTATCAGAGGTATCAATTATTCCTACGGATAAGTCAGTTGGAGATGAATCAAAAGGCGAGCGAAGGGAGGTCGCTTAGATTGTGCGAAAGTGACAATTTTATTGGCAGGCTCCGGAGCTGACTTTGAGGCACAACAACGACAAGAGAAGATGGTCAACCATCAAAGAGCAACTTAATAGTCACCACCGAGCCACCATAGTTCTTACGTCAGATAAAGGTGTCGTCTATCACATCTGCACTAGTGGTGTTTCTGAGCCGGTTCACAAAGAGATCTACCGTCTCTTAGGAGTTAGTGATCCCCTTAAACGGATAAAGACCATTGCGACGCATTTGTAGTGTCCCAACAAAAGACTACATATCCAACTAGCTGGGAGAATCGGTTGAGTGACGGTAAGTTGGGTTAGCATACGAGCAAATGCTTGGAAATACCTATCTCAAATAGCCGAACGTGAACCCAATCTTGGGCTCAATGGTCATTTAGGGTAATACCAAAAGTCGGTTCGCTAGGAGCCGTGTGAATTGAGATGTTCACGCACGGTTCTGTGAGTTAAGCGGCTAATCCGAGTCCGGACTTAGCTATCTCCCACACACGCCTAGTCTTTATTACCTTGTTTTTTCTCCGGATTGGCGGGCAACTGAGCCTAGGAGCTCTTCGTGACGACGAAGGACGGCGGCCATCGCTTCAAGACTAACACGGAGTTGCTCGACTTGAGCGGCTAACCCCGAACCGCAACGTTACGATGCAAATTCAAGTATCGAAGCAATCGCTTGAGTTGTTACCTCTTGTAACGAAAGCCCCTCTTCAATCAGCCACCGACAGAAGGACAAAAGATCAAAGGCATAAGCCTCTACCGTTCTTGGCGACTAAGCCCGATCCATGAGATAGCTAAGGTAAGCACTCTCCGCCTCGAAACCATCGCTAGGCGAACCCGATAGGCTCCAGCCCTTTTCGTGGCGATCCAGACGTAGCGTCTTTGTTTGCCTAGAACATTAGTATCTCACCGGTCTTATCTCATTGCAAGCTATTTTTTAGAAAACTTTCGAAGAAGCAAATCAGATGGAACTTGGATGGATGATCGGCCAATTCCACCCCATCCCTTCGCCCCATCTGTATCTTCAGTCGCATTCCGCGAGGGGATGGGGTGGAATTTGTTAGTCTGAGTACCACAAACCCAAAAGAGCACTCACATCCCCAGTATCCTGCACAAACTCTCGGAGTTTCCTCACCCCAACAACCGTTGATACTAATTATTAGCCACATAAAAGGAGAGCGGGGAGGGGAAGTTCCTCCCCGTCAATCGACAAAGGGATATCAAACCGGCACAAGCTGCGTTGGTAAAGAGCCCAGGTAATGAGCGTTGTGTTCAAAAGGCGGAGATGCCTCCCTTGGGTAAGTACTACGAAGATGCGCGAAAACAAACCATCCGATGACGCACAAAGGAAATTATCAATAATGACACTAGTGTCCCCTCTCATAAGTTCCCTGAGTTCTAGTTCCCCAGATACTTTGCCATCGATGCGAATATCTCGTCAGCTGTCTTTACCCACCTAAATGGTGTTGGGTCTTGGTTCCAGCGCTCTGCCCAGGTGTTGATCGAAGCAACGAGTTGCTTTTGTGACTTATGGGTGGATGTGTGGAGCATTTTGGTAGTCAGTTCCGAGAACCATCTCTCAACCAGGTTCATCCACGAGGAGTAGGTGGGTGTAAAATGGAAGTGGAATCTGGGGTTTTTTATGAGCCAGGCCCGTACAGCATCGGTTTTATGCGTTGCATAATTGTCCAGGATGACGTGGACTTCGAGTTCTTTTGGAACTTCTTTTTTCACCTGATCCAAAAAGGCTATGAACTCGATCGCCCGATGAGCCTTTGTGGTGTTGGTGATCACCTTGCCAGAGGCAACATCAAGTGCTGCAAAGAGATTTGTTGTGCCGTTGCGTTTGTAGTCATGTGTTTGCCGCTCTGGAACAAAAGGTCTCATGGGAAGCAGTGGCTGGGTTCTATCCAACGCCTGGATCTGTGTCTTTTCGTCAATACATAGTACCAGTGCAGCATCAGGGGGATTGAGATAGATCCCAGTTATGTCGCGGACCTTTTCGGTAAAGGCCGGATCGGTACTGATGTTGAAGTATCCCAAGACATGGGGCTTGAGGCCAAAGGTTCTCCAGATACGTGAGATGCTCGCTGGTGATACCCCGATCCGCTTGGACATTGAAGACGTCGACCACTGGGTAGCAAGCGGGGGCTCTTCTTCCAAAGTGATCCTTAGAATCTCGGCGATCTTTTCGTCATCAATGCTTCTCGGTTTTCCACTTCTCGGTGCGTCATCGAGAAGTTCCACTCCGTAGTTGATAAAACGCCGCTTCCATTTGCATACCGTCTCTGTAGATATCTGAAGTCTTTGCGCGATCTCGTTGGTTCCAACCCCTTCGTTACTCCATAGGGCAATGCTGGCCCTTGCCACCTGTCCTATGGGAGCTGTGGACTTTCTTACCACTGCTTCTAATTCGCTACGTTCTTTGGGACTGAGCGGAACCACCGAAGCTTGTCGTCCAGATCTCTTCTTGGGCGGCTTGCTCTGGTTGGCATCAATGTTTGGCTCCTCTGAAATGGTGTGACTTTGCATCGTTCTCCCTTGCAAGGTTATGTCCTTACCAAGGAGAACAACCTTAGAAGGGATTAATTCCTCAGTTTCAGGGAAATTATGAGAGGGGACACTAGGAGACAATTGATTAGGTCGCTATACCCAAAATTAGATTTCAGAATCTAAAAAAGTGACCAAGAAGGCTCAATCGCAAAGGGAATAGGTCTTATTTGACTCTCTGAAACCAGATTTGGGCCATAGATGCTTTGTCAAACCTAATTCAGTTCCAAATAACCGACGCAGAGTTACGCCGAAGGGCTCGAGCTGGTCTACTTCTGTTGATTAAGACTTGATTGGAGACCAGCCGCCTTGGTTGGTTATTTGGCCCACTCATAAAGGTGCTCAGGTCGCCCACTTGCCCCATATTTGAGAGTGAGATTTACCTTGCCTAATCTGGCTAGGTACGCTAAGTAGCGCTGAGTGGTACTTCTTGAGAGGCCGGATCTACGTGCTATTTCGTCTGCAGTGAGTATTTCATCAACCGCCCTCAGCGTCGACATTACAACTTCTAGGGTGTGGGGAGAATGACCCTTTGGCAGATTGACTTCGTCTGGAGCGGTCCGAAGCACCGACCAAAGGCGATCGATTTGTGCTTGGTCGAGATCGCTTGATGCGTCAAATTCCGCTCTCATGAGGCGGTACGCCTGGAGTCTTTCACTTAATCCACGTGAGTCAAAAGGCTTAGTAATGTAGTGTATCGCACCACATTTCATCGCTTCTCGGACGCTCGCACTGTCGCGGGCAGCGCTAATGACTATGACGTCTGGACGGGGAGGATCCATCGCTCTTAGCTGCCTTAAGACCGTTAATCCATCAGTATCTGGCAGATAGAGATCAAGCAGAACTAAATCTGGAGATAGATCCTTTGCGGCCGAGACTGCTAGAGCTCCTGTGTTTGCAAATCCACAGGTTTCGAAATCCTCCAATCGGTCGACATATGCGCCATGAAGCTGGGCGACGCGGAAGTCGTCGTCTACTACGAGAATTCGGATCTTTGTCCCTTGTAAACTTTCCTCGGTCATGGAAGCTCCTACCTTGGCGATCTCTTCGTGAATTAAAACTTTGACCACTACTGTAATATTTGGCCAAAGTGCTTTTGGGGCGATCATCTTTGGCACTATTGCCTTGAAGTGGAAGTCTTACTGTAAATCTTTAGTTATTTTGATTTTTATGGTTCAATCCATTGGACCGATCCTTTCGGCAGCGCTGTCAATGGCGCTATGAAGAGTAACGCTAAAAGATGCGCCTGGAACGTTCTTTACTTGAACTTCGCCATTATATTTAGCGGCGATTTGAGCCACGAGAGCTAATCCTAGGCCTCGTCGGTAACCTCTGCCTGCCACTTTGGTGGAAAATCCATCCGTGAAGATTGAGCTTAGGAGTGCCATGGGAATTCCTAAGCCACTGTCAGTTACGGTTATGTAGATTTTCTCTTCGACGGCTTCTATGTGAAGTTCGATCCATTTGGGATCGTTTTCCATTTGGTATGGATTTGTGTGCTCGGTGCTCGACAAGACGGCGTCTAGGGCGTTGTCGATTAAATTTCCAACGATTGTCAATATATCCAACGAATTTCGAAGAGTTCCATGAACCTTAGTTGCATTGGTTACCACCAAGGTGACACCTCGTTCTGAGGTAACTGCGCCCTTGGCCAGGATCAGAGCTCGCAAAAGAGGGTCGTCGATGGCGTCAATCCGATCGTTTGTAAGGTTACTCCTCGAAGAGATGTTGAGGGCAAAGTCGATTGCTTCTTCGGATTCCCCAAGTTCTATAAGTCCAACAATGGTATGCATTTTGTTCGAGAATTCGTGGGCTTGCGCCCGAAGGGCTTCTGTCATTCCAACCATGCCGTCGAGTTCACGAAGTAGCCCCTCCCATTCGGTCCGATCCTGAATGGTTATAACGTGACCAAGGTTTTGGCCGTCGCGTTCAACCGCTAGGCGGGAGATCGAAAGGATGGATCGGCCAACTACCACTGGAAGGTCTCGACCGGGAATTTCTCCGGTTACAATTTGGCGAAGACGCCGCCCTCGGACGAGGTGTCGTAGAGGTCTTCCAATTGATCTCTCGGGGATCCCTATCAACCGTCGTGCTTCTTGGTTGAAAAATCTTATTAGTCCATTGGCGTCACAGGCTATTACGCCTTCAGAGATGCCTTTTAGGAGCGCTTCTTGTTCTTGAAGCAGAGACGATAGTTCAATGCTAGTGAGTCCGAAGGTCTCGGCTAGGTTGCGGCGATAGAGATACCACAGACTGAGGGTTGTGAGTGCTGCGACGAATAGGAATGCAAAGACGATCTTTGAAAATACAAACTTCAAATAAGAGTAAAGGCGTTGGCGTGTGGCGACTATTTCAACTATCGCCACCTGTCTGGTATGCCTATTAGATAGCGCGAAATATGAAAAATTTATAAGGGTAGTCGGATTGAGGTTTTTGGCACAGAATGATAGTCCGAGATTCGGACTTTGGTAAGGGAGGTTGCTGAGGTTTTGCGCGTGGTTAGAGGGGAAGATGGGTACAGCTGTTGCTGAAAGTGGGCTCGACGTAGGGGCGGATCCTGTTGCTGTCGCCTTTGTCGTGAGATAGGACGGAAAAAAGACAAAGGTTAAGTTTTCTATTTTACAAAGGCTCTTTAGCTCATCTCTGGTCTGGCGCGTAATTTCGACCTTGGTGTTATTTGTTGAGGTTCCATCTCCAATCGAACCGAGAGACTCAAGTATCGCTTTGGATCGATCGATCGATATGGTTGTTAGTCGTAGCTCGGTCGACGATTCGGTCAAGACTAAAAGAGCACCGATCGCCACGGTGATGGTCATCGTCAGTACGAATGCATAGATCGCGATTTGACGGATGGAACTTGTATTGGATCTGGTGCTCAAGGACAAAAGACCCCCTGACATTGTCTTTTTGAACCTTCAGATATATACAAACTAGCCCTTTGAACCAAGAAGAACAGCGCCGATCCCTCATGGGATTTATGGGATAAATAGCTTTATTTGGGATTATCTGGTTAATTCGAAATTAATATCGGCTGGGAATTGCCTGGATGTAGATTCTTACCTACTGCCGCGAGGTGTACCGGGGGATGGTCATCTCGAATAAAAAACGGCAGAGGAAATGTCTGCAATTGGGGGGTTGTTTTGCTTTTGTGCAATCATGTCTCGGTTTCGGGCTACAAATTAGATGCTTTTGCATATCTAAGGAGTAGTCGGTGAAACTATTCTTACTCACATTAGGTTTCGGCTTTGTTTCGGCTTCAATCTATGCCCTTTTGAGTGTTGGCTTGTCGCTCCAATTTGGTGTTACAAACTTCGTCAATTTCGCCTATGGGGCGTATCTGGGCGTCGGAATGCTTTTGACCTATACATTTTCAGCCACGCTTGGGTTGCCATTTTGGCTCTCTATCGTTCTGGCGACAATTGGTACTGGAATAGTTTCCATGCTGATATCGGAGTTCATCCTAAGTCCGTTTGTCAAGCGGCGAAAATCTCTCTTTTACATGTTGATCGTGACCTTTGGCCTCTCTCTCATTCTCGACAACGTCTTACAGATCATCTACGGAGTCGGCTTCAACGAATATCCCATAGGTCAGTCCTCGCCTGTTACCATTGGCCCCTTTAGCTTCACAGGCAACCAATTGATCATAATTGCGATTGCTGGAATTGTCATGATCGGAGTTCATCTCCTGCTCTCTCGTTCACGATTGGGCAAGGCTATGCGAGCGATGAGTGATAACGCTGATCTAGCTAGAGCATCTGGAATCGATACCAACATGGTAACTCGTTGGACTTGGTTTATCAGTGGGGCTCTTGCGGGTCTGGGTGGTATTGTCCTGGCGTTGAATATCGTCTCATTTCAAACGACTAGCGGGGATGCACTGCTCTTTGTCATCTTTGCAGCCGTTATTCTTGGCGGAATTGGTCAAACCTACGGGGCTATGCTTGGTGCGTTGATAATTGGTGTAGTGACAGAGGTATCCACGGTCTTTATATCTTCTGCGTACAAGCAGGACATTGCATTTTTGGTTCTCGTGATCATGCTTTTGGTACGTCCTCAAGGGTTGATTCCTGCAAAAGGAAAAGCCTAACCTAGCGACTCCTTTGGATGACGATTGATTCGAAATCCATGGGCCATGATGGAACCCAAACCCGTCATATCACAACGTTGGTTTCTCTTTTTATCTTATTTCTACTTCGACCACGGTGAGAAATTCTTACACATAGGAGTTGGTTTATGTCAATTTTTCTCGGGTATGTTGCAACCATATTGGTTACCTTGTTTACCTACAATATCTTTACCCTGGGCCTCAATATTCAATTCGGTTACGCCGGGATCTTGAACTTCACAGTCATTACCTTTATGGCAATGGGTGCCTACTTCTACGCAGTCTTCGTAATGCCCCCAGCGAATGCTTCAAATCAGGTCTTTTATATCCTTGGTTTACACTGGCCCTGGCCCCTTGCGTCGATTGCGGGAATAGTTGCCTCGGGAATCCTTGGCTATCTAATTGGTCTGATAGCGCTAAAGCGACTTCGATCTGACTACCTGGCAATTGTTACCCTAGCAACGGGAACTCTTCTCTATGGGCTATCTGGCGATCAGAATAAACTCTTTGATGGTTGGGCTGGGCTATTTTCGGTAAATCAACCTTTTCAAAGTGTGGCTAACAACCACCCGAACACCTTCTCTTGGATCTTTGTGGTTATCTCTGGAGTGGTGATGCTAATCGTTTGGTGGTTTGCCAATCAGCTCTACTCATCACCGTTGGGACGTTCGATGCGTGCAATCCGTGAGGACCAAGACGTGGTGGACGCCTTTGGAAAAAATACCTTCAAGGTTCGAATGATGGCGATGGTAATAGGTTCTACCATCGTAGGAATCGGAGGAGTGCTTACGATTCAGTACATTGGAGCACTTTCACCTGCTGGATGGACCACTGGGGAGACCTTTGTAGTCTGGGCTGCGCTGTTGGTCGGCGGTCGTGGGAACAATATTGGCGCGATGCTCGGTTCTTTGTTGGTCGCTGTGATCTTCAACGAGGGAACTAGATATATTCCCCAAGTGGCATCTAGCCCTAACCTGGTTCCTGATCTTCGTAACATAATTATTGGCTCGTTGGTTATTTTGAGCATCTGGTTTAGACCTCAAGGTGTACTTCCGGAACGTAAGGCCAAGTTTTTTGAACTTCCCCTGAAGGATAAGTATGCCCAAACCTTTGGTGGAGTAAGCGCGAATCAAGAGTTAGCGACGGAGGTCTAGATGAGTAATATTTTAGCGATCTCGGATGTCCATGTGGCATTTGGTGGGCTGAAGGCGATCGATGGATGCACCTTTGAGGTAGAAAAGGGTACAATTACTGCCCTGATTGGTCCGAATGGTGCAGGAAAGTCAACCATGGTTGGCTCAATTGCCGGAGCCGTTTCTCTTACTTCTGGTTCGATTACCTTCGACGGGCAAGAGATATCACACCTGCCTACATATAGGCGAGCTCAAGGCGGATTGATAAGGACCTATCAGATTTCACGGGAGTTCGGAGGGATGACCGTTCTTGAGAATTTGCTTGTTGTCCGGCTCGGACAGAGCGGAGAAAGCCTAATTAATGCGGTCTTTCGGCCGAAGAAATCTAAGACTGAAACCAATGCACTTGTAGGCGAAGCAAACGAAATCCTAAATACTTTTGGTCTTTACCGACTGCGCAATGAGTATGCATCGAATCTTTCGGGTGGCCAAAAGCGACTTCTGGAGCTTTCTCGAGCAGTGATGGCCAAACCAAAGATGCTTCTTTTGGATGAGCCAATGGCAGGCGTAACGCCCGCTCTTATTGAAATCCTTGGACAACACTTACTGGACCTAAATAAGGGTTCAGGCATGTCAATGTTGCTTGTTGAACACAACCTAGAGGTTGTAGACAAAATCTGTTCGAGGGTCGTGGTTATGGCGACCGGAAAACGTCTTGCTGAGGGAACTTTGGCTGAGCTGCGTTCGAATCGTGACGTTGTCGAGGCTTATTTGGGAGGTGAAGTTCATGAGCGTATTGGAAGTTAAAGGACTTAGCGGAGGGTACGGGAAGACCCCAATTATTTGGGAAGTATCCATGGAGGCCAAGGTCGGCCAGGTGGTTAGTATTGTTGGGCCAAATGGCGCTGGTAAGTCAACCTTCATGAAGTCCCTGTTCGGGATTACAGACGTGACCGGCGGCGAAGTGGTACTCGATGGCCAGAACGTCAAGGGACTGCCTTCATTTCGGTTGGCTCGCGCGGGTATGGCTTATGTGCCCCAAGTTGACAATATCTTTACGACCATGACGATCAAAGAGAACCTGGAGATGGGTGGATACTCCAACCGACGGGGACTGGCTCAGCGAGTAGAGGTTGTGCTTGAGATCTTTCCAGACCTCAAGGCTGCTCAGAACAGAAAAGGCGGAGAGCTTTCGGGCGGACAGCGAAATATGTTGGGTATGGCCCGAGCGCTCATGGCCGATCCTAAGGTGCTGCTACTCGATGAGCCCACGGCGGGACTTTCGCCTATCTACGTCGACGTAGTCTGGGATCAGGTCGGCCGCATCGCTAAGACTGGCACCGCAATTGTGGTGATTGAACAAAATGTTGATCGGGCCATCTCGAACTCGGAATGGGTATACGTCCTTGTGGCTGGGCGAAATCGACTCGACGGCCCTGCAAGTCAGGTGGCAGCACTTGACCTGGGCGAAATTTTCTTGGGTGCGACAGCAGCAGCCATGGAGTCAGAGAGCGAGGTGATCGCCTAGCAATAGATGGGGCAGTTTTGGGGGATTCCGTTGCTTATGGTTTGAGCGATGGACAAAGTTTTAAGGCTACTTGGGGATCGTGTGATTTCATCTCTAATGGAGAGTTTCGATTTCGGTAGCTTCATTTCAGTAGTTTCAATGATCTCATCAAATTAACTGATGATCAGTATTTGGATAAAAAAGGGGGTACCCGTGAAGGGTATTAAAAAGTGGGTAAAAGCGACGGCAGCACTGGCATCGCTATCTATGGTGGCAGCGGCTTGTGGGAGCGGCTCTTCTTCATCATCATCATCATCATCATCGGCTACGACAGCGGCATCAACGGGCCCGCTTACAGTCGGGGAGCTCCTGCCTATGTCTGGGGCAGAGGCGTTCGTCGGTCAGTGGTTTGATCATGGGATCAAAGCTGGTGTCTATGAGATAAATCACCATGGCGGAGTACTTGGCCATCAACTTACTACGGCACTTCAAGATACTGCGGGCGACCCAGTAGATGCAGTAACAGCGTGGAAGTCGCTTCAGTTACAACATCCAAATTTTGTAACCGGGCCGAGCTCTCTATCGATCATGGGCGTTATCAATCAGTTCCAACAACAAAAAGTGGTGGACCTCATGGAAGGTGGTACAACTCAGTTGGACCACATGACGCAGTCATATATCTATAGAGTTTTCCCATCTGACTCAGTGCTATTGGCAGCAGAGGCCTATTATGCCCTCAAAGGTTTGAATTGCACAAAGGCATCGCTAATTTACACCTCCGATGCAAACGCCCAGGCCGAAGTTCCTCCTTTGACTGCAGCCTTCACCGGTAATGGTGGGAAGATCTTGGACAACGAGCAGATTCAGGCCGGCCAGAGCTCATATCTCTCTGAGGTATCTCGCGCATTTGCGAATAACCCACAGTGTGTATTTTTCCATGCCGATCCACAGACTGCCGCAACTCTGTTCGCGAACGTAAAGCAGCTCGGTCACCTGAATGTTCACTTTATTACTGGTGATACCGGTACCTCTATTCAGCTAGCACAAGCTGTCGGCCTAGCCGATGCCAGCAAGTGGATGACAGGTATGGCTGCGCCAGCAGCGTACGCACCGGCATATAATGAGTTCTTAGCAGCCTATAAGGGGCAATGGAATAGCTCTAAGCCACTGCCAGCATCACCAGCTATGTATGATGCGGTTGTTATGGCGGCGTTGGCAATGACAGCTGCACATTCCACTAATCCACATGTTTGGGTGAAGTATATTACCAAGATTAGCAACCCGCCAGGCACGCCTGTTTATACATATGCACAGGGTGTGGCACTGCTAAAGCAAGGTAAGAAGATCAACTACCAGGGTGCGAGTGGTCCTGAGAATTTCAATCAGTATCACAACGTCTTTTCTGGCTTTGACGTTCAGCAATTCAATACGGCCGGTGTGTTGCATACAGTCCAAAGTATTACCTCTAGCCAAGTGGCAGCTATGTACAACTCCAAGGGTTAACCAATGAGTTGTCTTGATTTCCTATAATGCACTTAGCTTTTAGGAATTAGTGTTCTCCCCCGAGAAGCAGCGTCGGCCAAATCCACTTGGATTTGGCCGACGTTTTTTAACAGGATTTTCAGCCAGTAACTCTGATTCCTGACACCACCTGAGCGACAATCCAAAGGAATGTATAGAAGGGCCCCATTACCCGTATTTGTCTGAAGTGATAGTTCGCTAGAGAGTCTGAGAGAATCAAAGTAGGAGGTTGAGTTCGAGAGGCATTGATGTTTTTCTCACCAGCAAGCCAGCAAGCGTTTTAGGATTTCTCGTGAATGCGCTAGAAGGCCACGGCGCCGCGGGGAATTCTGTGGTCGTAGTTATTTCGAATTTGAACTGGCTGAAGTCATGTGAGCCAATCGAGCTATTTGATATTTGGTGATCGAAGGATCGCTCGGTTATCGACGGGAGGACACCATGGTCAGCTGATATTTTGCCAGAGTAGCTTGCCAGCGTAGCTTTCCAGGGCGGTCTTGGTTCGAGGGGACCATTTTATAAGTAGTCGCATGGTTGCAATGGTTAAGGTCGCCTCTTTAGTGGTTGTAACATGGTGAATTGCGCCTTAGACATTTACTGCGTTCCACTGCGAAGAGGTCGCCTTTAGGTGAGATGATTAAGCGAGATGATCTAATCTTTGCTAGGTTCATCTCGCTTCAGTTTGCATATTTTGTTCATTGAGCAAATATTCGAGAATCGACACTCAAGTGATTGGGCTAGCTGGAGGTCCTATGCTTTGCTGGTGAGAGCTCTTGAGTAACGTTGCGGGCCGTATTGATCAATGCGACATGAGTGAGTGCTTGTGGAAAATTGCCCAGCATGGAGAGGTTATTTGGGTCGTACTCCTCTGAAAATAGACCAAGTTCATTTCCTAGTTGGAGGAGTTTGTCAAAGCGAATCTTTGCCTCTTTAGTCTTGCCCGCTAAAACCATATTGTCGACTAGCCAGAAACTGCAAGCTAAAAATACTCCTTCATCTCCGGGTAGGCCATCTTCGCCACTTTCTCCAGTTTCATACCTTTTAACTACGTTGTTTATCGATAGCCGTTCATCTATTGCTTGGGCGGTGCGAACCATCTTTGGATCTGCTGCATCTATGAATCCCACCAATGGCAAGAGCAGGAGCGATGCGTCTAGATTAGTGGATTCGTAGTCTTGTACGAAGTAGCCGAGTTCTTCATTGTAGCCATTAGCCATGATTGATTTGTGTATGTCATCACGAATTGCTCTCCACTCTTGGTCTTTGCCAGCCATTCCGTATCGTTCGACAAGTTTTATTGCGCGATCAAATACCACCCATGCCATTACCTTTGAATAGGTGAAATGGCGCCTTGGCCCTCGTATTTCCCAGATTCCTTCGTCAGGTTTGTCCCAATTTTTAGCGACAAAATCTACGATTACCAACTGAAGATGCCAGGACTCTTCGGAGTATTTAATTCCAGATCGACGAAATTGATAGAATGCATCCATCAATTCTCCATAGACATCTAGCTGGAATTGGTTAGATGCTGCGTTTCCTATTCGAACTGGTGCTGAGTCTCGATAGCCCGATAGCCACGGTATCGTGAATTCCGGTATAAGTCGTTCGCCTCCAATTCCATACATAATCTGAAGCTGCGTAGGATCTCCGGCTGCAGCCCGGAGGAGCCATTCTCGCCACTTTAGAGCCTCGCGTTCGAATCCGTCAATCATTAAGGCATATAGGGTAAAGGTGGCGTCTCTCAGCCAACAGTATCTGTAATCCCAATTTCGAATACCGCCAATTTGCTCAGGAAGCGAGGTCGTTGGCGAAGCTACAATTGCCCCCGTAGGCTGGTAGGTCAAGGCCTTTAGGGTGATGATCGACCTCTCTACAACTTCTTGATATTCTCCAAAGATTGGCTTGCATCCGTTCATATAGTTTTGCCAGAAGGAAAAGGCATGTTCGAATGATTCGCGAGCTTCGTGGGGGGCTGGAGGTTTGGTGATTGAATCATGATAGATCGCGCTGAACGTTTGAGTTTCGCCAGGGATAGCTTGGAAATTGGCTATAGTCTTAAAGTCTTCACTCTCTAGTGCTACGTTGGACGATATGGCCAGACCTCCAGATCCAGAGACCATAGATAGTCCACCTTCCATGTGTCGCACCCAAGGAACCGTGGTTCCGTAGTCAAACCGAACTATAAGTTCCATGGTCATGTCTACAACTCCATCTATCCCCTCTACAAGACGGTAGATGCTTGGATGAGAGTTTCTAGGTGGCATAAAGTCAATGACTTTTACCTTTCCTGATGCCGTTGTGAAGGTTGTTTCTAGAATTAGCGTTCTGGGAAGATAGCGTCGTTCGTATTTGATGACTGGCTCCTTAGGGGTAATTCTCCAGAAGCCATTTTCGTCGCTACCTATCAGCCGGGCCAGGCACGCATTTGAGTCAAAGCGAGGCAGGCATAGCCAATCGATTGAACCTCTCTTTGAGATTAGGGCGACTGTATGTAAATCGCCAATGATGCCATAGTCTTCGATAAGTTCTCTTTCCATAGAATGACATTACTTCAGATTTTGCTTTGTGGGAAGCTACCTCGAGGATTTTTGCCTGTTCTAAATCTTAATCATGACTAATTTCCAAGGTCAAGTAATTGAATTATTTCAGATTTGGTTCGCTTTAATTTGATCACCAGTTGCCAGCTTTGTTCGGTGAAAGGCGGAGATTGGTGACTTATGTGACCTCATGTTGTTGCCTTAATAGCATGTAGGGCGGGGGATCAAAGCAGATATTTTATGAGGTTTAGCTGAATAAATTGTTCTAGCAATACGATGTGAACTTACGGATAACTTTGATTTAATTAATGATTTTAAGCACGTGTTCAGTCTGTTTATTTTGAGATTTGGTCAGTGGTTATGATTTCTGGGGGATTTATGTCAAAGGATAAACGCGGAGGTGCGCTAGCCGTTTATCCTATCTGGGTTGGTGGTATTTAAAAGGAGGGTCTAGTCGTGGTTGATGATTTGAAAGGTGCCCTCTCGTTTTCGGTGGGCGACACTCATAACGGGAGTCGACGTGGCACGGTTAAATTGAATCGCGGATCTTTTTCGACACCTATATTTATGCCAGTTGGGACCAGGGGCACCATTAAGGCGGCAATCGCCAATGACATAGCCGCAATCGGCTTTGAGGTTATTCTCGGAAATACCTACCATCTGATGTTGCGACCTGGAGTTGAAGTTATCGATGCTTTGGGGGGACTTGGTAGATTTAGCGGGTGGAAGCGCAGTATGCTCACGGATTCAGGTGGATTTCAAGTGATGTCTCTTGGTGCAACCTTTAGCGATGCCGGTGCGACCTTTCGCTCTATCTACGATGGATCCATTCATGATGTAACCCCCGAGAAGGCCGTCTGGCTTCAAGAGATGATCGGCGCAGACATAGCAATGGTTCTTGACGTTTGTACCAATCTTCCAGCTAGCCGTGATGAAATTAAACGTGCTATGGATTTGACTCATTCCTGGGCCCTTCGCGCGCGTTTTGCAAAGCACCGACAAGATCAGGCGCAATTTGGGATCGTTCAGGGGGGCTCCGAGGTAGACCTAAGATCAGAGAGCGCCAAATTTATCTCTGATGTTGGTTTTGAAGGAATTGCCCTAGGAGGATTGGCGGTAGGAGAGTCCCGTGACGACATGCTTCGGGCCATCGACGCGGTAGTTCCTCATCTTCCACCAGATAAGCCGCGTTATCTGATGGGCGTGGGCGATCCAATTGGGGTCGTTGAAGCGATAGCACGCGGAATAGACATGTTTGACTGTGTGGCTCCGTCTCGAGTCGCACGTCATGGGGTTGCCATGACTTTTTCAGGGAAGATGCATATGAGGAATCAAAAGTACGTGCGTGATGAATCCCCAATTGAGCCCGGGTGTCCATGTGTAGCTTGTGCGAATTTTCCAAGGGCTTTAATTCGACACCTTGTGTCGGTAGGTGAACCTACCGGTGGCAGCCTTCTGACCTTGCATAATCTTACTTTTATGTACCGACTAATAGAGGGTTCGCGAAATGCTATTTCTACAAAAACTCTAGGTGAATACATTAAGTCGATCTATGCTGCTTGGGGCAACTAGCATAGATCTGGTTGTTTATGCCAAAGTGGATTTTTAGCGTTTATGGCTATTGAAAGTTACGGCATATTTTTTACAAATGGAGTATTTGAATGTTTCTAGGGGCCGCTGCTGCACAAACGGGCGGAAGTTCGTTGACGCTACTTCTACCAATCGTCCTTTTCGCTGGAATATACCTTCTTGTGCTGCGGCCACGTGCAGCAAAAGCGAAAGCTGCCCAAGCCAACGCCAGGGTTGTTGAAGTTGGAGATCGAGTCATGATGACCTCTGGAATTTTGGGTCGAGTTGTTCGGACTACCGAAGAGACCGTGGTCGTTGAAGTTGCTCCTGATATCGAGCTGAGCTTTGTACGTCGTGCGGTTTCACGAAAGCTTGAAGAGGCAGATCCTCTATATTCCATGGATGAATTCGATTATTACGATGAAGACGAAGATGGCGATGTCGAAGGTGACGATGCTCAAGATGAATCGACTGGGTCGGCCGACGACTCCACCCACGACGGTCAAATTGGATCTGAGGCTCCTAAAAATGCACTCGACGAAGATGGCGATAAGTAGTAGCAGTAGCAGAGTTCTCTGATTGACAAATTGCTGGAAGATGAAGACTAGGTCTTTTGCTTCCAGCTTGGTCATTTTGGTGGAAATGTTGATTCTCGGTCAGACCTTGTTGTAGATGGTCGATCGTTTGATTTTGAACAGATATTTCGTTCAATTTGAGGTGGGTATTTAATGAAACGCTCTGGATGGTTTATGGTCATTGCGACCTTCGTCATCTCTATTGGTGCGTTCGTTGCGGTTCTGGCATTGAACTATGCGCCGGTACTAGGCCTGGACCTTCAGGGTGGGCTCTCAGTTGTCTATGCTCCCGCGCATACAGTAAGTCAGGCGACGCTAAACGAGACGATATCTATCATTAGAAATCGAGTCGATGGTTTGGGTGTGGCTGAGCCCAATATTACCTCCCAAGGACATGACATTGTGGTTCAGTTGCCTGGTGTAAAAGATCCAGCAGCGGCGCTAAAGATAATTGGGCAGACGGCATTGTTGAGGTTTCGACCTGTTCTTTGCTCTGCCGCTCCGTATACAAAGCCTCCGGCTTCACTACATCTAACGGCTAGTGAACTCACACCAACTTGTCCGACTTCAGCCACTAATTCCAACATATTGGCATATGTTCCGACCACGTCAACGGCTGCAGACCTTCCTACTTCTAACGTTATATTGCCCCAGATAGTAAATGGAGCAGTTGTAGGTCGCTATGTAATGGGACCAAGCGTATTGACTGGATCAGCGTTAAAGAGCGCATATGCAGGGCTTGACTCTACGGGAAACTGGCTAGTGAATTTTACGCTAACCAAAACCGGCTCTCCTGCCTTTGATGCCTTGGCTAAGAAGTATTATGGCCAGTACGTCGCCATAGTCTTAGACGGAAATGTCATAAGTGCACCGAAGATCAATTCGACCTCCTTTGGGGGACAGGGTCAGATCTCAGGTCAGTTCACTCAATCGCAAGCTGATAATTTGGCGCTTGTTCTCAGATATGGCGCATTACCGGTTCAGTTGGTTCAACAGACAGTGCAAACTGTATCACCTACCCTTGGTCAATCCTCCCTAAAGGCCGGAGTCTTTGCTGGCATAGTCGGTCTAATCGTCGTAATGGCTTATACGATCTTTTACTATCGGGCCTTGGGAATAGTGGTCGTCTTGGGTCTTGGTACCACCGCGGCGCTTTTATGGGGAATTATCTCTTATATGGGCCATACCAGCGGTTTGACTCTTGACCTGTCAGGAGTAACGGGATTAATTGTATCAATCGGCGTCACTGTTGACTCTTACATTGTCTTTTTTGAACGTCTAAAAGACGAGGTGCGTTCGGGAAAGACCGTGCGTAGCTCTGTTGATCGTGGCTTTAAAAAGGCTTTTAGAACAATCGTCGCTGCCGACCTGGTCTCTTTCATTGGCGCCCTACTTTTGTATCTCCTTTCAATAGGACCGGTTAGAGGTTTTGCATTCTTCCTTGGACTTTCGACAGTCCTTGACGTTGTTACCTCGTGGACATTTACTCGACCTCTGGTGATGATACTTGGGCGGAGCGAAGTTGTAACTAAAGCTAAATGGCTCGGAATGGCACGTGGCCTCGCGGTCAAGGGCGCATAGATGAGATTTTGGAATGGTGTTGAAGGATTAAAGTGAGCAAAGCAAAGGAAATGGTCTCAAACCAATCGCAAGAGGATGACTCTATCTCAAACGAGTCGGTGTGGTCCAAGCTTTATAACGGTCATACCAAGTTGAGTTTTGTGCGCAATCGTAGGCGTTGGTATATAATCTCAAGCCTAGTGATCTTGATCGGAATTGGTTCGCTAGCTGTGCGTGGTTTGAACTTTGGTATTGAGTTCAAAGGTGGCACCTCTTGGGAGATCACCAATACGACTTTGACGGTATCAAAAGCTAAGGCAGTCCTTTCGTCCTTGGCGCTAAAGCAACCGGTCATTGTATCGTTAGGATCGGGTTCGAATACGAGCATCCAAGTCCAAGCAGATCTCTCGATCTATAGCTTGGCTAAGAAGAACCAATTGGAAAACCAAGTAACGTCAGTGCTGGCCAAGGCCGCTAATGTCCCAACCTCGAAAGTTTCCTTGACGGACGTTGGTCCCACGTGGGGTGGATCGATAACCTCCAAAGCATTAAGAGCGCTTATTGGATTTTTTATCGCGATCACCCTCTATATAGCTATCCGATTTGAATTCAAAATGGCCATCGCTGCGCTGATCGCCGTTGTGCATGACCTTTTAGTGACGGTTGGAATCTATTCGATTGTGGGTTTTGAGGTAACCCCAGCTACGGTGATTGCTGTTTTGACGATTCTTGGATATTCACTATATGACACCATAGTCGTTTTTGACCGCGTCCAGGAGAATGTGAAAGAGCTTGTTAATCCAGGGCGAATGACATATTCAGATGCCGTCGACCTTTCGATGAATCAGGTTCTTATGCGGTCCATGAATACCTCGATCGTAGCGATCATACCGATCCTATCGGTACTGCTGATTGGGGCAGAGTTGCTGGGCGCGACCACTTTACAGCAATTTGGCTTGGCTTTGTTTATAGGCTTGACCACTGGGGCTTACTCTTCACTCTTTATCGCGTCGCCTATTTTGGCTTCCCTGAAGGAGAGAGAGCCCAGATATATGAATCTTGCCCAGCGTCTTGAATCCAAAGAGGCACGAGCACAGAGAAATGAAGTTACAAAGGCGGTGCCGGCTGTTAAAGGCTCCACCTCTGGACCTAAGGTGACAAAGACTACCGGCTCAAAGGGGAATGCACCTTCGAGAAAGGCGATCAAAGGGGCGAAAAGTACTTCAGATATTTCAGAATTTGTCGCTACTCCTGTGAATTCAGGGTCATCCAAATCAGGAGAAACGAAAAAGTCAAATGTCGCTCCTAAGACTGGATCGAACAAGGGTGACGAGGAGTTGTCGGCTTTGGTAGGCGACTCTAGTTCGGTTACCTATAGCGTGGTGGACTACTCAGATTTTGATGAACTAGAGACTGATGTCCCCGAAAGTGACTCTGATGAAGTGCTTGATATGGACGAAGTCAAGATCGACGACGGAGCAGACTTGACACAAAGTTCGCAGACGAACTCAGGCAGACCTACAGGTCGACCCAAGTTGGTGGAGCCCGGAACTCGAGAGTTGAAGAGCCGTAGAAACAAAAAACGTTGAGTAGTTGGGCTACATGACACTGATTGTGGTAAATTCGGATTAGTTTGGCGCAATTGTAACTAAGTTGACTCATCTTGGGTAATAATAATCGACTATCACGTGTATTTTGTATATATGGTACCTGGAATTTCAGCTGAGTTTGAAACAGTTCTTTTGGATAAGCTGCTCAGGTCCTTTCGTGCTCGTCGACCTGAAGCACCTAGCGGATTTATTGAAAGTGCTTTTGCGAGCGCCATACGGGCGCACGAAGGGCAGTTTCGTAGATCCGGCGAACCCTACGTAACCCACCCTATTGCTGTAAGTCAAATCGTAACAGATTTAGGCGTTGATGAGGTAACGATTGTAGCGGCCCTTCTACACGATACGGTAGAGGACACTTCAATCGAGCTAGATCAGATCTCGACACGATTTTCTCCTGAAGTAGCAGCCATAGTCGATGGTGTTACAAAGTTGGATCGCCTTAGTTTTGACTCTAAAGAAGCACAACAGGCTGCCACTGTTCGCAAGATGATAATTGCAATGGCTAAAGATCCAAGAGTTCTAATAATCAAGCTTGCCGATCGCTTGCACAATATGCGCACTTTGGCAGTGTTGCCTGAATGGAAGCAGCGTCGGATCGCTCAAGAGACCATCGATATCTATGCACCCTTGGCGCACCGCCTCGGAATCCAAGAGATTCGTTGGCAACTTGAAGACCTTGCATTTGCGGTTCTTCAACCTCGACGTTACGCCGAAATTGAACAGATGGTTCAATTGAGGACTCCAGAGCGAGAGCAATCCATTGGTCTCTTGCTCAAGAACCTCAAAGATCGACTTTTGGATGCAGGTGTCGTAGCTGATGTGAAGGGGAGACCTAAACACTTTTGGTCGATCTATGAAAAGATGGTCGTAAAGACCAAGGAATTCAACGAAATCTACGATATCATCGGCATTCGAATCATCTGTGAGACCGAGAAGGATTGCTGGGCTTCCTTGGGTGTGGTGCATTCCTTATGGAATCCAATTCCGGGCCGATTCAAGGACTATATAAATACCCCTAAATTCAATCTCTATCAATCGCTTCACACGACGGTTGTAGCTCCGGGTGGAAATCCGCTCGAGGTTCAGGTGCGTACATTTGAGATGCATCAACGTGCAGAATTTGGAATCGCCGCCCACTGGGGATATAAGGAGGGTTCGTCGAATTCAGAGATGGCATGGCTGGGGCGGATATTAGATTGGCAAAAAGATACTCCTGATCCTATTGAATTTTTGGAGAATTTGAAGCTTGATCTGGAGCTTGATGAGGTCTATGTCTTTACCCCTAAGGGTAAAGTCGTCTCCTTGCCAGCCAAAGCGACGCCGATCGACTTTGCCTATACGATTCATACCGAGGTAGGTCATAGGTGCATTGGAGCCAAGGTCAATGGTCGCCTAGTTCCCTTGGACTCAGTGTTGAAGTCGGGAGATACGGTAGAGATATTCACCTCGAAGGTGGAGAGTGCTGGGCCATCTAGGGATTGGCAATCTATCGTCGTCACCCCTAGGGCTCGAAGCAAGATTCGCCATTGGTTTTCTCGTGAGCGTCGCGAAGATGCACTTGAGAGCGGACGGGATGAATTAATTAAAGCCTTGCGCAAGGAAGGGTTGCCAGTACAGAAGATGGCGGCATCGGATACCCTTGGGAAGTTGGCAGTCTCCTTAGGTTTTAGCGATGTGGAAGCCCTCTACGTCTCGGTTGGGGAAGGTCATGCTTCGGCTAAGGGTTTAGCTCAACGCGTTGTCCGGGAGATGGCGCCCGAAGAATCTGAGATTCAACTTCCAACTACGGTTAATCCCTCTAGGCGACAGAGCAAGCGTCGTCGAACTCCAGGCGTCTACGTCGAGGGGTTGGATGACGTTGTTATTCGCTTTTCGCGATGTTGTAGCCCTGTTCCTGGTGATGACATAATCGGCTTTGTAACCAGAGGTCGTGGCGTATCTGTTCATAGGACTAATTGTTCAAATGCTGCCGCTTTGGCGGCATCCTCGCGAGAACGTCTTATTGAAGTTGAATGGGATAGTGACATATCTAATTCCGTATTTAGCGCCCAGATTGAAATCAGGGCACTTGATCGTTCGCGACTTCTTGCAGACGTTGCGAGGGTTCTGTCGGAGCATCATTTGAATATTCTCTCATCCTCAACTCAGGCCGGTGTGGATCGAATATCAAGGATGCGTTTCGAATTTGAATTAGCAGATCCCAGTCATTTGGACTCTGTGTTGTCAGCGTTAAGAAAGCTAGATAGTGTGTATGACGCTTATCGAGTGGTTGAAGGCGGTCATGGTGAAGGCGATTTAGGGGGCAATCTGAACTAGACGATTCGGGCGATCCCTCGCAGAGCATCGGGCCCATATCTGATTGTTTCATTTAACGCGGTCCTGTATGAGATTGAGACAATCGTAAGGTCTCAGCTGTACAGACAGCTAATTTTTCTTTCTAATTTTCGCTCCATCTTTGGGACTAGTCAAGCGATGTGAGGTTTGATCTTGAAACATTCGGGATAGGCTCGATAACTTTGGCTAGGCTTTTCTCAGCTCGAAAAGGTAAGAAGCGAGGACTTTTCACTTGATGGTCGTAGGTTTTTGATGTCTATATTTACTAAGGTTCCCCAGGTCGCATACCAAGGTCTTGATCCTAAGAACAAAGTGGCGCTTACTAACACACTTTTTGTCGTGTTGGGTATGCAGTCTTTACCGGGATGGTTTCGGGTTGAAGTAGAGGTTTTGGGTCAATACCTAGGTTCAGCTCGGCCATTTGTGGTCATTGGCAAACCGGATTCGTTCGTTTCCTCCAAGGTGCTCGAAATGACGAAGGTTCAAGAGACAACCTTTAGGACCACGGCTTATGTAGAAGCTGGATTCGAGATTTCAATCAATTTTACAGATTCCTTTTTGCTATGCTATCCTCCCAAGGTATTGTTCACAGCTATCTCCAAGCGCCAAAGTTTTGTCAACCGAGCTCTAATCATTGCTCAAGATAAAGACTATTGGCGCGGCTTTTCGAATGGATTGAGATCGCCCTCTGAAAAAGGGTTGAGAGGCGCTTTAGAAGTAGCTTGCAGAAGTGTTTTTAGGCGGATTCGTAAGGGCGAACCAAGTGGAGGTTTGGAGAGGATTAAGGCGGTGGCCAGCGACTTTGATAGATACCAAAGATGGCTGTTGGTGCACCAAGGTGATTTGATAGCGGTCGAACAGGGTTCGAATATGGCAGGGTTGAGCGAGACTGTATCGAGTCGCGATGATGGCTCTGGAGCCACTCCAGTTGGCCTTGTGCTCGATGGTCGAGCTTGTACATCCGATGAAGTGCTACTGACGCTTTCCTCGATCTTTAGTCAGCGTGTTAGCAACCTTGCGATTGTGGTGGTCTTCAAAGAAGGAGACTATAACACATGGAAGCGGCAGATCGCCATAATGAGTTCCCTCTATGGCTTTGGCGGTACCGTCGTATTGGTGGACTTTCGGGTGATGGCCAATAAGGATCTAAGTACGCTGATCGATGAGACCCCCATGCCAGATGCGGGCCACCACTCGGAGCGTTTCTGGTGTTTTTTAGAAGGGGGAACTTTACTTGGTTTGGACTTACTAACTGTTCTTGACGCCGAGATCAAAAAGGGCTTCTCTCCAAAGGTCGTTTATTTCGATCACGACCTTGTAGCACGAAACGGGATCCATCATTCACCTCACTTAAAGGCGTTTTTCGACCCTGATCTTTGGTATGCCAGTAACTATATTGGTCGAGGCACATTCGTCTCTGGTGTGCTACTCGGCACATTGGAGATGTCGCTAGCGGAGTCGTTATCACAAGGTGCAATAGATCGCGCATGTCTTTTCTTGATTCGAAGTGATAATTGCTCGTCAATTGTGCATGTACCAGTAGTTGGTTTTCACTACCTCGACTACCTGAATTTCGACGCAAGCTTCGAGAGCAATCCCAAAATTCCAGCCCGGTTCGAATTGGTTGAAAGACATCTTCAAGAGATCTTTCCCAATGTCGTGCTCAAAGAAAAGAAGATCGAGAATGCCACTGGCCCTTTAGAGGCCAAGGGGGAAATCTCGATTTTCGAGATCACATATGAGCCGCCTCTGAATGAGCCAAAGGTTTCAATAATAATTCCAACTCGCGATGGAATTGATGTTTTGCCCAACTGCATCGATAGTCTTAGGTCTAAGACGATTTATGAAAATTTTGAGATCCTGATAGTCGATAATGGTTCCTTGGATCCAAGGATGATTGACTATTTGGACTCTGTCTCCACGGAGGATTCCGTTAGAGTCGTGAGCTTTGATGGCCCCTTCAACTTTGCTAAGATTCAAAACTTTGCTCTGTCGCAGTGTGATGGCGAGTTGGTTTGTCTGCTCAATGATGATACCGAGGTATTAGAAGGGGAGTGGTTGACAAAGATGGTGGGGTTGGCTCTACGTGAGGATGTAGGGGTGGTTGGAGCAAGACTGCTATATCCAGATCGTACCCTTCAGCACTGCGGAATCTATTTAGGCATTGGCGAAGCTCTAAGTGCTCAAGGTGAGGGCGTTAGGGATTTTGTGTCCATCTCTCAGTGTGTGGCTACACACGAGGTAAGCGCGGTCACCGGCGCTGCTCTTTTGATTTCCAGGTCACTTTGGATGCAAGTTGGAGGGATGGATGAGATTCATTTGGGGGTATCTTATAACGATGTTGACTTGTGCATGAAGGTTCGGGACGTTGGATTGCGGGTAATGGTCGAAGTGGGAGCTGTCTTGATACATCACGAGTCAAAGACTCGAGGTCTAGACGGATTGGACCCCAAGAAAATTCGCCGAAATGCAAGCGAAAGGGCCTATATGCTTGCCAGGTGGGATTGTCTTATGGAAGATGACCGCTTCTACAGTCCCCTTTACTCCAAGTCGGTACTCTTTGACCTAGACATAGAATGATTTTACTTTGAATTTGTCAAAGAGAAGCTCGAGTTTTATTATCCTTTGGTTTGGATCGGCTTGCAGGATCGCTTGAGATTACCAATAAAGGCTCAAGCCCTGCGCCTTTGATCGATTCGAAGCTAAGGTGCTAGTCGTTTTGAATGCGGTCGATAGTCATTTGCGGTCGATCGATATTATCTTGTTTATCTTGGCGGTATTTGATATCAAAGCACTCCGATAGGCTGGTAGACAAGGAATTAAAGGCACGAAAGTTCAAATGTTTTTTAATCTACGATCACAAATCGAAGTCCCGATATTTATGCCGTCTTTAGCGCCTAATGATGCGATGGCGACCCATGTGATTTCATTGCGCGATGCAATAAATGCTCACGGATTGCGCTCGACAATCTATGCCGACGATATTAAGGCCGAAATGAAGAGCGAAGCTAAGCCGTTTCGCCAATTTAAATATCTGCCCCATTCTCAAAGTCGATACCTGTTATATCAGGCTGCCACTGGGTCTAACCTTGTCCGTCACTTAGTTGCTCGTTCTGAGCCTTTGATGATTCAATTTCATAATATAACTCCTCGTTCTCAATTCGTAGCCTGGGAGCCTGGAATATCTTCTGCTATGGCTTGGGGGCGCAGGCAGTTGGAGACGCTCAGCCGCCACGTTGAACTAGCGCTTGCCATCTCGCCGTTCAATGCAAGAGACCTCATCAACGCGGACTATTCAAAGATAGTGCTTTCGCCTCCACTGATTAGGGAGCTTCCAAGGAACCCTGGGAGTAGGTTCAAATCTGAGTCAGGGACTCTTGCCAAGTTGCTTTGTGTGGGTCGAATAGTCCCGAACAAAGCGCAGGAAGATCTTCTTCGGGCGTTGGCGATCTACAACGCCACTTTCGAGCCAAAAGCTAAATTGACCTTCGTTGGTTCGACCGTTATAGAAGATTACAGAAAGTATCTTCAATCTTTAGTTGTTGAATTGAGTATCTCGGAATATGTCGAGTTTCGTTCTTCGTTGAACGAAACCGAACTGGCGGGACTATTCGAGACTTCGCAACTTCTTGTATCTGCTTCTCGTCATGAAGGCTTTGGCTTTCCTTTCATAGAGTCAATGCGTTTTGGTTTACCAAGTGTCGCAATAGGTACGACTGCTATCCCAGAATCGGTTGGAGATGGAACTGTTTTGGTGAGCGACAATGATCCGATCGCGATGGCAACTGCTTGGAATATGGTCTTGTCCGACCTTTCCTTGCGCCAACGCTTGGTTGAAAATGGATATAAGCAGTCTAAGCGAGTGGACCTTGAAGCAAATAAAGTACAGAATATAGCCGCACTTGCTAATCTGGTTCCCATCGAAGGGGTCACACCAGCCAAGTTATTTTATGAGGCGAAAAAGGATCCCAAGTAAGTATTTGGCTTCAAGAATGAGATATCTTTGGCTATGGAATTTAGCTAACGTTTCATCCGGGGTCCTTCGAGAGGAGTTGTTAGCCCAAATTCACTCCTAAGACGACTTGACTCCTTTTTCATCTCTCTGGATCCAGTCTTTACAGCTTCGTTTAATGTGGCAAGTGTCGAGCGAGATGACTTGAGTGTGGCGATAGTTATCTGCAGTGGCGTCGAACCGGCAATTCGTTTTTCGATTTTGTACTTCGTCCATAGGGATCCGCAAGCACCGATGGTTGCGCCAACCCCAAACCAGAGTGTTCTTTTTGGCACGGGCTATTTTCTTTCTTTTTTTGTTCGAAGTACTGAAGCCGCAGCGCGTGACCCGGCTTGGAGGGATCGAACTTTGACGATAGGTGAGGTCAAGGCCGAGAAGGCAGCTCGGGAGGTCTTGTGCATCATTTCGGTAGCGATAGCGGTGGAATCAATTAGTGATTCGAGCTTTTCAAGTTCGTCTTCGGATCTTGAGATGTTACTGGCAGCATCTCTAATCAATGGCAGAGTCTCATCTCGGAGCGATTTGATTGAAAGCTCTAGATAGCGCTCCAAGCGGCGAGTTCGTCGAATTGCTAGGTATGAAAAGATAGCAGCCACCGCTGCAGCTATCGATGCGATCATGGTAGTTGCGGCAATTAACGTCAAAAGATCTCTCCTGTTTCTACATAATACCGCCTTGGGCGATAACTCCGATTTGAACCAATGGGAGCGCAATCGGTTTCTGTAAGGGAGTGGGAATGATCGTAGCTATTGTTGCATGGATACTCGAATACTTTTTGCTGTGAGCGTCCATTTGTCGGCACGTTTACCCAGGGGCAGAGGCCAACACGGGCTGAATTGAGCGATTTGAGTTCAATCCGGCGATATCACTTTTAGTTATCTGTTCCAATAGGTACCTTTGTGAAGTGGGGTTTTAGCTATTTGGATGTGGGCTTCGAGAGATCTGTCTCTTTGGGTTTTGGGTGGTTAAATCTAGTATGACCACCCCTGATTGATCGAGAAGATTAATTCGAGTTAGCCCCAGGAATTTGAGCTCAGCCATTGATCGATAGCGATGAATGAGCCCTTTATCTGTGGTCGAGTTGATTATATAGTAGCGCCCGCTTGGGTGGACGAAGACTTTTGGTATCTTTGCTAGCAGGACCGCCCTAGCTCTAGTTTCGGGCACCGCCCCGTGAAAGCCCAGGTTATGACCATATTGGTGTCAAGATTTGGGCACTACAGTTGAGCAATCACCGTCTTGGTTCGACCTGAGGTGTCTACTATCCCAAGAATTGAGTAGATATCTTTTTGGGTAGCGGTGAGTGTCAGAATAGTTGGCACATTTGCTCAGTTCCAGATTAATGGTTTTCTGGCACCTTGGTGCCGCCAAAATTTAGTTAATTTAGGTTTCCCGTGGATCGACTTACCCGTGGTGGTCATTTGATTTAGTTGCCGACGATAAGTCGGCAACTAAATCAAATGACCACACTTAACTCTGCCAATTCAGACAACTAATTGACGATCTCTCATTGCTTTTGGCTTAGGAGATCGAAGATGTATAACAGAATCGTCGCGCTATCGTCGCGTAGCGGGCCAGTGGAGTTCGCAAATAGCTGCCTCCTGTTTGGTTGGATAGACTTCTAGCTCTTTAGCGCCGCCATTGGGGCTATTGAGTTGTGGAGCATTGCTAGTGGTGATGAGCAATGTTCCGTTCGTGCTGATTAGGTTTGTGGACGATCTTTATCTTCCCACACGAAACACACGTTGTAGCCAGCTGTCGACGCCGATAATTACCACACACCCCGCCTTCCTGCGACGAGGTCGCCTTGTGATTTGTTCGTCCACATCCCACACATGTGGGTTCGCCAATTGCTATACCTGCCTCTCTCAAAGCCATAACCAGACGTCCCACCAATGGAGGCGCACCGATCGATACTGCGTCAGGATGGGTTGAACGCTCGGTAGAGTGAAGCGAACATGGCAGGTTTAGCAGTCGTCTGATTGAGTACCCGGGCAATTGCCAAACGATCGGCTTCACCAACTGTGGCCGCAATGCTCTCAAGTATCATTTCTACCAATTAAAGAGGAATAATAAAGAGATCTTTTTCCAATTCCCTCACATCGAAATGTCAACCCTAGCTAAAAATCAAACTGCCATCGACAACTTTCATCTGATCGACTCTACATAGCTCTCCGAGGCCTGTAAGGTGCGAATTCGGCTAGAGCGCCCAACGAGTTGTATGGTTTCTCCCCTCCAAGAAATGCCCATTGCAGAACCGTATGAAATATCTACTCGTAATGGCCAAAAAGGAGGGCTTTAGCTTAACGCGAGCTGTGGTAAAACATTCAAAAGCGATGGCCACTTGTATGCATTCTTCGTGTCCACCAACTTGCAGTTCTCAATGGCCAGTAACAAGAGATCTACTCTATTCTTGGAGTAGTAGATACCCTAGCTCGAACCAAGAAGGTGATTGCTCAACTGTAGTGCCCAAATCCAGACACCAATATGGTCATGAACTGGGCTTTCATGGGGTGGTTGCCGAAAGTAGGGCTAGGCGCCAGGGGAGTTGGTTGAAATTGAGACCTAGGTACTAAATGCGCCTATAGGAGCGAATCGCCAAGGGGATAAATATTGCAATAATGACGATTAACCATATTACGCTTTTGATTCCACCTGAAAAGAGCGGTCCGCCCAGAGCCAAGGATCTCATCTCGTTGATGATGATTGTGACCGGTTGGTTTTTTGCGAATACTTGAAGCCAACTGGGCATTGAACTTACTGGGACGAATGCGGACGAGACAAATGTCAATGGAAATAACCATGCCAGCCCAAAGGACTGAACCGTCTCTTCGTTTTTTAGTGCCAATCCGCAAAAGGCCGATACGCAGCAGATAGCAATGCCAAAGGCGACGCCCAAGCCCAGCATTGCTATGCCAGCAGCGACACCATTGTGAAATCTAAAACCTACGGCATATCCAACTAGTAGAATTACTACAACCGTCACTAAGAGTCGAATTGAATCGGCTGTTAGCCTTCCAAGTAGGACCGCTGACCTAGCCATAGGCATCGAGCGAAATCGGTCGATCACTCCGAGTTGGATTTCACGAGCAAGGCCAATTGCAGTTCCGAATGAAGCAAATGCTGCAGATTGAGCGATTATCCCAGGCATCAAGTAGTCAACGTAGCCGCCTGGCACGTTGACCGAGATTGCCCCACCAAAGACATAACGAAACAGTAAGACGAACATTACGGGTTGGACTATAGCGAAAAATATGAACGCTGGAACCCGAAGCCAAACCAAAAGATCTCGTTTAGCGATAATAAGGGCATCGCTGATGCCATACCTAAGTTCCTCAAGTAAAGAGACATTGATTTCCGTTGGTCGATCCAATACCGGACGATTATTCACTGGTTGTTCCCTCTCGAGCTTTAGAAGTTGTTCTTTTTGCCCTGCGGTTTTGACTTTTCTGGAGGTTTTCATCGACAGCGGTGCTGTAATGGCCAGTGATAGAGAGAAAGACATCATCGAGCGAAGGGCGATGCAGTGAGAGTTTTTCAATGTTTACACCAGCGGAGTCGAGGTTTAGGACCGCTTTGGCCAGCCCATTTGTTCCAAGGGCGCCAATTCCGACAGTTACCCTTGCTGAATCGTAGTTCACAACTGGTTCCTTCGATGATAGATCAGAGACGGCACGCTGTGCCTCTTCGATTCGGCTTGGGTCGGTGACAGTAAATTCTATGACATCACCACCGACTTGGGCTTTTAGCTCGTTCGCCGTTCCAGCGGCAATAACTCTTCCTTGGTCGATTACGACTATCTTGTCCGCTAGGATGTCGGCCTCCTCTAGGTATTGCGTCGTAAGTACGAGCGTGGTTCCTTCTTCCACCAGCTCTTTAATTACGCTCCACATCCCGTTTCGAGCTCTTGGATCAAGGCCTGTCGTGGGCTCGTCCAAAAAGAGTACTGCGGGACGTCCAACAAGACTTGCCGCTAAGTCGAGGCGCCTTTGCATGCCACCTGAATACGTCTTAGCAGGGCGATCTCCGGCTTCAATGAGGTCAAATCGATTAAGGAGTTCGCTAGCTCTGGCCTGTGAGGTCTTTTTATTGAGATGATAAAGTCGCCCCATGATTTCGAGATTTTCTCGTCCGGTTAGCTCCTCTTGGATCGCCGCACTCTGTCCTGCTAATCCAATTAGCCTTCTTGCCTTTGCTGGGTTAGCTAGTACGTCGCAACCTTCAATAAATACTGAACCACCATCTGGTCTCAAAAGCGTGGTAAGGATCTTTATCGCCGTGGTTTTCCCTGCACCATTGGGACCTAGAAGTCCGAGTACTGTTCCTCTTCTGACTGCAAAACTAACTCCAGATAGGGCCAAGACGCTACCAAAGTTCTTCTTCAAGTCGCGAACTTCAACCGCATCTTCCAATTGACTTTCCATGCTTATCCTTTGGTTTTCTTCAGGTAGGGTAGACAGGCTGAACTTCTTTATATCAACCAGACGACTTAGGGTTTCATTCGAGATCCTAGACACCTCTATGGCCATTGGCTACCAGATACTTTGGAATTCGACGTACAATAAATAGGAACTTAGCCCATTCGGGCGCCCTTGCGCTGGTCTTTTAATTTGACGTGGTCGGTTAATGGTTTTCTAAACCCAACTGCACGAAAAGCATATGACTCTACTGTCGACATGTTTCAATCCGCGCTCTTTCAACTTGTGTGTTTGGTCTGGCTGTGGGCCATCTCGGGATGGCTCATAGAGGTAGATAAATTTCCCAGATGTGATTTCTAAAATCGGTACGCTCTGGAGATAATCTTTAGTCAAATAGGGGTCGATCCTCCAAAGCAGCTTATCTCCCTGGTTCATCTTGTTCGTCTTGCATGCACTCTGGAGTGAGCTGGTTCATTATGCAAATCAAATATGGTCGATTCGAGCCCGGCAGTGGTCGTTACAAAGTGAATGAATTTGGCCAATTGCAATAGTCAAACCGCTTATTTGAATGCTTATTAGAATAAGGTGGCTACTCGTTTGGTTCATCGACAACTTTAGTCCCTCTTTGCTAAAGAGAAATTGATGGTAGCTTTTACCTCTTGGAGGGTTGGGTAGCTGACCTTGGAGCCGGGATTCTCTTGGAGGTTTTTGAGAGAAGAGACTTTTGTCTTGTCGCTATATCTCTTTAGATTTAGCTCTTTGGGAATTAAGCACGACTCTTGAATGAGGTGGTTTAAGATTCGCTGGGGAGCCAACTGGGTTTTTCCAATTTTGTTTTTAAGGTTTTCTTCGATGCCGTCGAAGATAGCAGTTGAGCATTGGTTCTTATTTACGTCTAAGAGCTAAAAGTGCCCCAAAGAGTTCCAAAGAGCAAAAGATGAGAGTTTGTCTAGGAATTGCCTTTGGGGCATTTTTCGTTGTGAATCTTGCCTGGCGCTTTAGGTTTTGTTTAGAACTATTTAGTTATCCGTAAACTGGTGCTCCTGACTTTAGCTGGGAAAGTGGTGAACCTCCAGTTGTGGCGGTGGCTCCTCCTTTTGCTGGTTCAACTCCTTTGTCTCCGTCACCATCTGGAGCCTTCGAAGTTGCTGATGCTGATTTTGAAGCGCCGCCCCCAGCCATTACAGGGGCTGCCGCTATTGCCGAAATGCTCATGATTCTCTCCTTATATTTCATGAATGAGCTGACCCAATCCTTATATAGGAATTGATCGACCGGGTTAGTTAATTCTTGAATTTGCCTCTTCAGGGAGTCTTCAGATTTGGTCAGCAAAGTCCTGGATTCACCTTCGGTGAGCTTGGGGATGAATCCCTTTGTTGGTTCAGCTAGGCGCGATTAGGTCAGCTTCTTGCGGAGAATCCCCATTTCAATGGCTATACAATAGAATTTGATGCCCGGATTGCAAGACTCTGGTACAAAGTTGAGTTTTAGATAAGGGTGCTTTGTGAGTTTTTTATTTTCATATGATTAGGGTAGAGCAAATCCCATTTTCAATCGAAGCTACATTGATGAATTGCGATCTTAAAAAGGAAGTTCGGATCATAGATGGTATTAATATCTTCAGAACTACCTTGGTATTGGGTGATATTTATTTCTAGAGTATCGGACTACAGGACGCGACAATCGGCTCGATTCGTATCAAAAGAGCTACTCTCGATAGAAGGAGCCTCGTTGGGTTAATCGCTCTTCAATTTGTCCTGATATTCCTCTGAGGTGACTGGGGGTCGATCCAAGATTGGCGATATTTGAGATTGCACTATCTATGGCATCGTAGACAGCTCTAGATTTGGGGGCGTCTGCCATGTAAATTACCGCCTGAGAAAGGATTATTCGAGCTTCTGGCATACCAATGCGTTCGACGGCATTGAGTGTCGATGTGGCAAGCACTATCGCCATTGGATCTGCGTTTCCAATATCTTCCGATGCGAAGATCACGATCCTTCGTGCTATGAAACGAGGGTCTTCGCCTAGGTCTAAACTTTGCGCAAGGTATTGTATCGCATCATTTTTTTGGCCAGATCGCATCGATTTTATGAGTGCACTCGCTAGTTCAAAGTGGCTGTCGTTTGAGAGTCCTCGTCGGAAGTTGAATACTTCATCTTTGAGTTCCTCGAATTTTTCTAGCTGCTTGGCGCCTTGGAAAGTTCCTAATATCTCGGCAAAAGTCAAAGCGGAGCGTAGATCACCGTGGCAGGAGTCGGCAAGTGCTAGGACGATCTCCTCAACAAGCGGATTTTGAATGGACTTGTTTGAGCGTCGAATTACCTCTGCCACCTCTTTCTTGGTCAGGGGAGCCAATGCTATGGTAAGCATTCTCGAAAGCAACGCGGAGCTAAGGCTAAATGAAGGATTTTCGGTAGTAGCTCCAATTATCTCCAATTTGCCACGCTCTAGAGGTTCCAAGAGAGCGTCTTGTTGAACTTTGGATAGTCTGTGTATTTCGTCGACAAATAAGACCACACGACCACCAAAAAGGGATCCACGGGCTGCTTTAGTGGCATCAATTGCTCGTTTGATCTCCTGGATCGAAAGAGTCGAGCCGGTATGAGCTAGCACCGTGGCGCCGATCTCTCTGAGTAGGTTCTCGGAGATGGTGGTCTTTCCACTTCCGGGGGGCCCATATAAAATTATAGACAATGTCCTATTTGAGGTCCGGAATGATCCTATGAGGCCGCCTTGGCCAAGAAGTGTTTCATGGCCAACGATAGCATCGAATGACTGTGGGCGGATTGCTTGAGGAAGTGGGACTTGTGATCTATCGACATCGTTCTCAGACATTTAAAATCCCGCCTTTAAAACCTACTTACTTTAATTTGATATCTAATTGGATCCGGGTTTACTCGCCTTAGGTAATGTTCGCAGTCCGACTGTATCGAGTATCTTTTGCGAAACTGGTTTAGGTGCGTTCGTCATTGGATCTTGCCCCGATTGTGTCTTTGGAAAGGCGATCACCTCTCGAATATTTTCTTCTCCCGCCATTATGGCCGCGATTCTGTCGATTCCAAAGGCAAAACCACCATGTGGCGGTGCTCCATATTTGAATGCTTCCAATAGGAAGCCAAATCTGGAATGAGCTTCTTCCTCTGAAATGCCAATGATCTCAAAGATCTTGGATTGGATCTCCGAACGGTGGATTCTTATGCTGCCACTGCCTAATTCCCAACCATTTAATACTAAATCGTAGGATTGGCTTCTAGTGGATAGTGGATCTGAATCCAGCAGGCCAAAGTCGTCATTATGTGGCATTGTAAAGGGGTGGTGAGCCGAGATTGGCCTGCCATTGTCGTCCAAACCTTCAAAAAGCGGAAAGTCGACGATCCATACGAACTTAAGATCGTCGTGGTTTAGGCCATTTCGTCCAAGCTCCAAGCGAATCGCGCCCAGCACCTCTACTGCTTTTTCCCATTTGTCAGCCACGATCAGGGCAAGGTCGCCGGCGACAAGATCTAATTTTTCAATGATTTGGGCGGTTAGTTTTTCGTCTAGGAATTTTGCTAGCGGAGATTCGAAGGCTAGGTTGTCACCTTCTTGAATCACCTTGAAGTAGGCAAGACCGCCGGCTCCAAGGGATTTTGCCTTGGCTATTAGGGCGTCTAGTTTTGACCTGCTAGGCATCTCTGAGATAGGAGCCTTGATGCCCTTTACGCATTCAGCGCTAAAGGCGCGTATGCCCGAACTTCCAAGAATATCGGTGAGATCAAAGAGTTTGGATCCAAATCTCATATCTGGTTTATCGACACCATATGAGTCCATAGCTTCGCGCCAGGTCATTTTGGGGAAATCGCCGATCTCTATGCCCCTTGTTAGACTGACGATCTCTCGCATCGTTGATGATACGAATTCATGGATTTCATCCTGCGTTATGAAGGATGCTTCCAGGTCGAGTTGGGTAAATTCAAATTGGCGATCTGCTCTTAGATCTTCGTCTCGCATGCATCTTGCTATTTGATAGTATCTATCAAAACCGCCAACCATAAGTAGTTGCTTGGCTATCTGCGGGCTCTGGGGTAGAACATAGAAGCTTCCTGGCTGAAGCCGTGAAGGTACTAGGAACTCTCTAGCGCCCTCTGGAGTAGGCGTCCAAAGCATTGGTGTCTCAACTTCGGTAAAGCCTTGGTCTTCAAGTGACCGTCGAATGGCGCTATTTACCTTGGCTCTAACTCGAAGATTTCGCTGCATCTTTTCTCGTCGAATGTCTAGATATCGAAAGCGAAGTCGGGTAATCTCCTCGACGTCACCTCTATCGTCCAGTGCAAAAGGAATAGGCGCCGCCTGTGATAGGACTTCTATCTCTACGTCTCGTATCTCGATGGTTCCAGTTGAGAGGTTTTCGTTTTCAGTACCTTCTGGACGAGGCGCTACGGTCCCGCTGACGCGAATTACATACTCGGGCTTGATATCGGTAATTCTGTCGGTTGTAACTTGGACTATACCTGTATGGTCTCGCAGGTCGATGAAGCTTAGGTGCTCCCCGTGGTCTCGAATTCGCTGAACCCAACCGCATAGTGTTACGGAATTGCCTATCTCACTTGCGCTAACTTGACCGCAATAGAGACTCCTAAGGCCGACTGCTTGTCCCATTTTTGAGATGCCCACTTTTCATTGTAAATAGATCTGTCAGAAATTATCGATGCGATGCCTGGCCACAAAGAGCCGCCACACCGCATTTAACTGTAATAATCTGCGATTATAGCCTAAGTCCGCTTGACCTTTTCTTTGCCATATTACTTTGACAACCCTTTGATTTGCATGGCTGAAGGGGCTAATGATCGCTGGAGATCCATATACTTTGGTGCTTTTTGGCGTTCTTATGGTTTATGAGGCGAATGAATTTTTGTTGCAATAGCTCAGGCGTAATTCTAACAAGGGTGTCGCACTCGATCGAGGAGGATTGAGGAAGTGGCCTAAGGGTAGATCGTTCGTGAATCTTAGATTTAAAATGAAACAAACTTGTAAAATGAAACAAACTTGGGTCTTTTGATTTTTGTTCGTTTTTTTGTCTCTGACCCATTGATATAATTGACTATAGTTCTCGCTCTGTTTCAATATAACTCTGGCGCATTTTCGGCCTCTGTCTTTAGCGCTGGATGAATCTACTCGACGACTCGTCGTGTCTGGTCTGGCTCAAATTTTCGCGGAAGTAATTTTTAGAGTTGTATAACAACATCGGACTATTCCAACTAAGGGCATGTCGCGTGCTGATAAGATATGCATTCAAATGGAAGCAAATGAACTCAGAAAAGCCTTTACAGATTTCTTCGTAGAGCGCGGTCATACCTTGGTACCGTCAGCCTCGTTGATTCCTCACGATCCTACAGTATTATTTACAGTGGCAGGGATGGTTCCTTTTAAGCCGTATTTCCTCGGTGAAGAACAGCCTGCTTTCAGCCGAGCCACCTCGATTCAAAAATGTATGAGGGCTGGTGGCAAGCACAACGATCTAGATCAAATCGGCCGAACCGCCAGGCATTTAACTTTTTTTGAGATGTTGGGTAACTTTAGTTTTGGAGACTATTTCAAGAACGAAGCAATCCCCTATGCGTGGCAACTTGTCACCGAAGTCTTAGGGTTAGATCCGAACCGCCTTTGGGTCACCGTTCATTTGAGCGATGATGAGGCGGAAGCCATTTGGCGTGATAAAGTTGGCGTAAATCCCAAGAGAATTCAGCGACTTGATGAAGACAACTGGTGGCAAATGGCCGATACTGGGCCGTGCGGGCCATGTTCGGAGATCTATTACGACAAGGGCGAGAGTTACGGTGCCGACGGCGGCCCCGCTTTTGGATCGGACGAGCGATTTCTGGAGATCTGGAACCTGGTCTTTATGCAATACGATAGGGCCGAAGACGGATCCTTGCACTTACTGCCTAAGCCCTGTATTGATACTGGGGCAGGACTAGAGCGAATTCTTCCGGTTATTCAAGGTAAGGGTTCTGTCTATGAGACTGATTTGCTTTGGCCTATATTGGCTGCAGGCGCGGCCTTGATTGGTGCTACCTATGGTCAAGATCCAGAAGTCGATGTGTCATTGCGGATCATGGCGGACCATGCGAGGTCAATGGCATTTTTAGTGGCGGACGGAGTGATACCTTCCAACGAAGGTAGAGGCTATGTACTGCGTCGGATCATAAGGCGGGCTGCGCTTCGAGCATGGCGAATAAAAGACGTAGAGTCTGTAATGATCACCCTCTTAGATGCAGTTATCGATAACTTGGGAGTCGCTTATCCGGAGTTGGTGACTGGAGCGGATTTCATAAAATCCGTGATCGACCGAGAAGAAAAGAGCTTCGCCAAGACGTTGAGAGCGGGATCTAACCTTTTAGATGCTGAACTTGAACGTGGTTTGCCGATCTCTGGGGAGGCGGCTTTTCGCCTTCACGACACCTATGGCTTTCCAATTGAATTGACTCAAGAGATTGCAATGGATCGAGGGGTCGAAGTCGACACTGCGGGTTTTGAAGTTGAAATGGACAAGCAGAGAACGCGTGCTCGTGCGGATCGCAAGGAAAAAGGCGGCGATAACGAGCTCAACGACCGTTATCGAGAGATTTTCGAGACCTTTGGCCCCACTATCTTTAGCGGCTACTCCACATTGGGTGATCAGGGCCGAATTGTTGGGATTTTCAAGTCGGAAGGTCAAGACGATCTCTATGAGGTCTTTTTAGATCGAACTTCCTTCTATGGCGAGCAAGGTGGTCAGGTGGGTGATACTGGCGTAATCTCGACCGAGGGAGTTGTTGGTGAAGTTTTAGATACAAATTTCGCCTTCTCATCGTTGACAAGGCATATCGTTCGAATCCCAAGTGGTGAATTTCGAATTGGACAGAATGTTTCTATGAGCGTCGACCGGGCGCGACGAAATGCAATTCGCAAGAATCATACAGCTACTCACCTTGTTCATAGCGCTCTTCGTTCGGTGCTAGGTGACCATGTAAAGCAACAGGGCTCTTTAGTGGCTCCAGATCGTCTCCGATTTGATTTCTTTCACTGGGGTCCGCTTTTGCCAGATGAGATCATTAAAGTTGAAGAACTCGTCAATGAAGCCATATCGGCTAGTGAAAAGGTGGAGACCAAAGTAGCCTCTAAATCTGAAGCCATGGAGATGGGTGCTATCGCTTTTTTCGGAGATAAGTATGGCGACTCAGTCCGCGTGGTGCGGGCGGGTTCAACGTCTATGGAGTTTTGCGGAGGAACTCACGTAGATGAATTGGGTGCGATAGGGCTCTTCGTGATCACACAAGAGACTTCTATCGGCGCTAACACTCGTCGTATCGAGGCACTTACCGGTCTTGGTGCGCTTAGCTACCTAAAGGCCAAGGCTGCCTTGCTGGGTCAAGTTACAAGTGTTCTTGGCACCTCTGAGACCGAGGTTTTGTCCAGATTGGAACAGATGCGGATCAAAGAAAGAGAGTTAACGTCGACTCTCGCAGGCTACGAAAGAGAGCGACTTTCAAAACTTACAAAGGACCTTTTCTCTCGGATTGACGATGGAATCCTTATTGAACGCCTTGATGGACAGAATCCAAATGCTCTCAAAGAGATCTCCTCCATCTTGAAGTCGCATGTGGGGTTGAAGTTTGTAGCTCTAATTTCACTCTATGATGAAAATAAGGTTGCCTTGATTGCGACGCGAGGCCCGGATTCGTCTATCGACGTCTCGAGCGCGGTTGCTGGCGCAGCAAACGTTCTGGGTGGAGGAGTAGGCAGGAATGCAGATTTTGCTCAAACCGGAGGCAAGAATTATGAAAAGATCGACGAGGCCCTTCAAATCATTAAGAAGTCGATCTAACTAGTTGTTTCTGCAGGGGTTGAACATATTTGGCTTTAGATATAAAGCTCAAATAGCTGGCAATGAGCCTTGTTCAAGTAAATAAGATCGAATTGGTATCGTCAACTATTTGAGTCAACTCATTGTAACTTATAAGGTTTGAAGTGGCTAAGTATGTAGCGTTAGATCTAGGAAAGCGACGTGTAGGCGTCGCAGTTGGCAACAATTTGATTGGGGTAGCTGTTCCTAGCGAATCGTTCCTGGTGAGTGGCGATCTTATGTTAGAGATTGATAAGTTGGTGTCTCATCTGATGGATTACGATCCAAGCGTGATCGTAATCGGCGATCCTGTTTCTTTGAATGGAAGTAGTGGGATCGCTTCGAGCTGGGTACATGAGATTGGTAATGAGATAGCTCGCGTTGGGAAAATAGAGATTGTCTATGTTGATGAGCGCTTGACCACCAGGTCGGCGACGAGGGAACTTGCTCAAACGGGCCAGAGAGGGAAAAAATTGCGTAGCCGAGTTGATTCAGCGAGTGCAGCTGTAATTCTTTCTTCTTATTTTGATACTATCAATGGTCACGATTCGTGAGTATGGGTTTGTCCGAGGTCTCCAAGGGTAGTTTGTTTATCTGTCCAGCAAGACGCTCTGTTAACTCTAGGTATTCAAGGGGAGTCTGATTTTGGTTGTAGAAGACCACGACCTTACTAAAAGGCGTCGAGTGACCCTTAGGGGTAAGGTCATCATTGGCATCCTCTCCATAGTGTTTATCGTGATAATTAGCGCTTTCCTAGCTTGGTCTTCTTACCAAAGAGGGATATCTGGAGCAATTAAAGGTTCGGTCGTGAATCTTTTGATAAAGAGCGGAGATAATTATTCTATTGTCGGACGTGAACTCGCAGGGTTAGGAGTGATTCGTTCTAGTTTTTATTTCGACATTTACCTGAAGCTAAATGCTCCTCCTTCCCTTCTTCCAGGTGAGTATACTTTTCATAAGAATGAGTCGGCCAAAGCTGTAATTTCGGTCTTTCGAGGTGGCGCCAATGAGTATCGCCTGACCATCATTCCAGGGATGACCGTAGCTCAAATAGCTCATCAAGTTGCTAAAATTCCAGGTCATAGCCTCAAGAGTTTTGATAAAGCTCTATCGAAGGGCAACTTTAAAAGTCCATTTCTTCCTCCTGGTTCGACAAATTTGGAGGGTCTTTTGAGCCCTAACACATATTTTGTTCTTCCAAATGAGCCCGATAGTCAATTGATCCAAGAGATGCTGGATGAGACCACAAAAGTTGCTTCTCAGGCAGGTCTATCGCCAAGCACCAGGTTTGATTCCATCAGCGCCTATCAGGTTTTGATAGTCGCATCTTTGATTCAGCGTGAAGCTTTGTTGAGTGGGGACTACGCCAAGGTTGCTAGGGTGATATACAATCGGCTCGCTATACCGATGAACCTGCAGTTTGATTCGACTGTTCTCTATGGACTTGGCTTGACTGGTGGTTCGCCTACTTATCAACAACTTAAGGTGGCTACCCGGTATAATACTTATTTGAATCCTGGATTGCCACCAACGCCCATCAGCGCTCCTGGAGAAAGCGCTATTCACGCAGCGCTAAATCCTGCAAGTGGGCCGTGGATATATTTCGTAACTGTTAGCTCAAATGGAGCAGAGGCATTTTCAACAACCTATAGTCAGCAGTTAGCTAATGAAGCTTTAGCTGGCCAGAGAGGGCTAGGATGACAAATTTTGAAGTTGAGGCTCACCTATCATCGTGGGCCTGGCCCACCGGAGCCACTAAAGTTTTAGCCGTAATAGGTGACCCTGTGGATCATTCGCTTTCTCCGGTGATTCACAATGCAGCTATAAGACGTTTGGGTTTGGACATCGTATATGTGGGTTTTAAGGTCGCACGCCAAGATATAGAGAGCGCGATGGCGGCCGTGCGTATCTTTGGGATCCAGGGACTGTCGGTGACAATGCCTCTCAAGAAGGAGATCATACCTTTTCTCGATTCGGTAACAGAGCGTGCTCGTTTACTGCAGAGTGTAAATGTGGTCTATCGAAAAGGTGATCAGCTCATTGGTGATTCTACCGATGGCCCAGCTTTGGTCGAAGCTCTTCGAGAAGATCATGGTATTTCAGTTAAAGGCAAATCTGTGGCAGTGATCGGTAGCGGCGGTGCCGGACGGGCGATCTGCCTAGCTCTAGGTGAGGCTGGGGTTGGTGAGGTATACGTGGTGTCGCGAAACCTCTCGACAGCTGCAGTTGCAGCAGAGCTAGCTGGATCAGTAGGCTTTGTGGGAGTCCCCGCCGATATTGCGCGAGCCGATATCGTAATCAATGCGACCCCGGTTGGAATGGCTGGTACTCAACTTAGTGGTTTGAGTCCTATCACCCCTGACCAGCTTTCATCTGGTCAATTTGTCTACGACATAGTTTATTATCCGGTGCAGACACCCCTGATGGAAGTGGCTGCGTCCAAGCATTTAGAAGGTGGCTCAGGAGTCTCTATGTTGGTGCAACTTTCAAAGATAGCCTTTGAACTTTGGACGGGAGTTGAGCCGCCGCTTGAAGAGATGAGAGCTGCGGCCAAAGCCGAAACTCTGCGCCGAAGCTGAGTATTCGCTTCGACTTCACAAATAGTGTTGAAGTTTTGGTTAGTAACTGACGAAAATGAAGTTGATGACTTTCCCGGTCCCACCTTCAACGCAGTTAGAACGTAATCAAAGCGCTCGCCAGAGTGGGGTAGGTGGTATCCTTTCCCCCTTAGCTCGGTTTTTGCTTCAAGATGGCGTGGTCTCGGAGGAGAACCTTCACAAGGCTGCAGACGAACAGAGAAGGCGTAACGTACCCCTGTCACGGGTATTGATCGAGAACAACTTAGTCGACGAAGCCATTCTTGGAAAGATCCTAGCTACACGTTTGGGGCTAGAATTCGTAGATCTAAATAGAATATCCGTTGACCCAGCTGCTTCATCTTTGATAACACGTAATCTTGCAGTCAAGCATGAGATGATTCCTATTTCATTTAGGGATGCGCGGGTGGTGGTGGCAGCGGCCGACCCCAACAATGTGCAGGGAATTGACGACTTTCGAGCATATATTCGTAGGGATATTGTCCTTGTTGTCGCCTCAAGAACTGCCGTGCTTTCAACTATCGATCGTATGGTTGGAATCGGAAATGAATCCGTAGAGGCAAATGCCATAGCGGCCGCTGAGGTTGCCGATTCGTCTAGTAATGAAAATGCCTCTGCACTCAAAGAGGTGGCCGAAGAAGGACCGATCGTAAAGTTAGTAAATGCGACAATTGCTCAAGCGGTAAATGATCGGGCTAGCGACGTTCATGTGGAGCCACAAGCAGATGGAGTTAGGCTTCGGCATCGTATTGATGGAGTGCTTCACGAAGTGTCGATGCTTCCAAAGAATCTGCAAGCAGGGATTATCTCACGCATCAAGATAATGGCGGATCTTAATATTGCCGAGCGGCGAGTGCCTCAGGATGGGCGGATTTCAGGAGTTATTGGGGGCCGATCGATTGATCTTCGAGTTGCTACCCTTCCAACCAATTATGGCGAGAAGGTAGTGCTTCGAATTTTAGAGAACGCTACTGCGATGATGGACTTGGCAGATCTGGGGTTTCTGTCGGACTCCTTAGCGCTCTATCAAGCCTCTTTCAAAAAGCCCTACGGAACAATTTTAGTTACTGGACCTACCGGTTCTGGTAAGTCCACCACGTTATATGCAACGCTGAATGTCTTGAATTCGCCAGAGAAAAACTTGATTACGGTTGAGGATCCGGTTGAGTATAGAATTCCAGGCATCAACCAGGTTCAAGTCAACTATAAGGCTGGCCTCAACTTTGCATCAGCCCTGAAATCGATTTTGCGTTCAGATCCAGATATCGTCATGGTTGGCGAGATTCGAGACCAAGAGACTGCGGTTATCGCGACGGAGTTAGCGCTAACTGGCCACCTAGTTCTGTCCACTCTTCACACAAATGATGCGGCATCCACTCCTGCTCGCTTGATTGAGATGGGCGTGGAGCCCTATCTGGTTTCAAGCGCACTTGACTGCATTGTGGCTCAACGTCTAGCGCGGCGTCTCTGTGATAATTGCAAAGTGGCCTATGCACCAACTAGAGCTGAGCTCGCTCCTCTTAATCTTGATCGCTGGGGGCTTGAAGTACCTCCGAATTTGTACAAGGCCGAGGGATGTGGTGTTTGTTCTAATACGGGCTACAAGGGACGCTTTGCAATTCATGAAGTTCTCGTGGTAACTGATGACGTAGAGCGTCTTATTGCTGGGAATGGTAATAGCCATGATATTCGCGATTTGGCAATGGCCAAAGGAATGATACCCATGAAGGTTGCTGGATTGCGGCAGGTTTTAGGCGGAAATACAACTTTGGATGAGATATTTAGAGTTGTTTCATGAGTCAAGGATTAGACCTAGGTGCTAGATAAGACAAAGGCGATTGCAGCATTAGTCCGGAATGGGATCTCAGATCCGGATCGCTTGGAGGGACTAACCAAAGATTCTTCGGGTGTGATTGAATTCGTAGACATTGTGGCTCGAGAATTTCAGTTGTCTCATGATAATCTTTTGGCCACCGTCTCTGAATCCAACTCCGTAAAATATAGCGATGGACCTTCTGTGGTTCGATCTTCAATGGTGGATAAGCTCGCCTCTTTGGAGTTGTTTAAACGATTCTGGGTGGTCCCGTTCTTGGTCGTCGACGGGAGGCTGCAGATCTCGACTTTGGATCCTTACTCTGACGGTGTGATTTCGAAGCTCAAGAGTGCCTTGGTCGGCTATGGCATTGATATGGTCCAAGTATCTCGATCATCAATGGTGGAGATTGCCACCTCGATCTTTGGATCGGCGATATCTAAAGAGTTCGAGGAGTCAAATCCTCTTTCTCAAGGTGAATCCGATTCTAAATCAATTGGCGTTTCGGATCGTTTAGTATCGATGGCGCGAATGGATGCGTCGATACCCTCAATTGCTGAATTATTGCGAGTTACATCCGACCAAAGAGGATCAGACCTCCATTTGACCGTTGGGGCGAGTCCCACAATAAGGGTTGATGGTCGACTGATAAGGCTCGATCAATATCCAATTCTAAAGCCGCAAACTATAAGGGAATTGATCTATTCCATACTCACTGATTCGCAGCGGGATCGCTTTGAAGCCAGCCGTGAGCTTGATGTTTCCTATGGCGTTGCGGGAATTGGGCGTTTTAGGGTAAATGTATTCATGCAGCGCTCCAGTCTGGGTGCAGTTATGCGATCGATTCCCGACAAGATCGCCACTCTGGAAAGTTTGGGTTTACCTAAGGTCGTTTCTTCATTTGCGGATATCCCAAGGGGTTTGGTTTTGGTCACCGGCCCTACTGGCTCAGGCAAGTCAACTACACTTGCCTCGCTCGTTGATAGTATAAATGCATCCCGTGAGTGCCATATAGTCACGGTCGAGGATCCGATTGAGTTTTTGCATAGCCACAAGAAGGCGTTGATCAATCAAAGAGAAGTTGGCGAGGACACCTTTGGCTTTGCGGAAGCGTTACGTCATGTATTACGTCAGGATCCCGATGTCATACTAGTTGGTGAGTTGCGCGATCATGAGACGATCTCAATGGCGCTCACTGCCGCTGAGACTGGTCATGCTGTATATGCGAGCCTTCACACTCAGGACGCCCCACAGGCTATAGATCGAATTATAGATGTCTTTCCATCGCATCAGCAATCCCAAGTCAGAGTACAAGTTGCTTCGAGCCTTCAAGGGATCGTTACTCAGCAACTCTTACCGCTGGCAAGCGGGCATGGCCGGACGGTTGCAGCGGAGGTATTGGTAATTACTCCAGCTATACGCAATTTGATTCGAGAGGCAAAGATCCACCAGATCTATTCATCCATGCAAGCCGGTGGAGCCTTTGGCATGCAGACCATGGAAGTGGCGCTCGCTCAGCTTGTAAGGGCTAGAACGGTAACGCCCGAAGCGGCACTGAGGGGCTCTTCGAACCCCGACGAACTCCGCAGGCTACTCTCTTCTTCCAACTCTTCCCCTTCTCAGCTACGCAGGGGCGCTTAAGACCATCTTGGCGCTTTTGGGTGGAAATGGCGTTTGACTCTAAGACGCGTCTTTAAAATCTGGGTACCCATCGGAGATAGGTAGGGGTTTGCACTAAGCATGTCAACGGGACCAGAAAGAGAGTCGATCGATAATATTTTGATCCTGTAGCGGAGGATCTTGCCTTGCTTGTCAAGTTGACTCCTTGTTTTGGTAGATAAGCCACCTTCATTTTGCTCTGTTGGGTTGAGGAGCTGATCCGATGGCGTTGGTTTGAGTGGTTATGGATTTATAACATCACTGACACGAAGATTCGCATCTATCAAGTTACCCAAAATAGTCCAAGAATTCAGCCAAAGCTGATCTACCAAAGCGATATCAGGGGTGGTTGTCCGTCCCAAGACACAAGGCTGTCGTAACGTCGATAGTGGCAATCTATGAGTGATAAAAAACTTTTCACTTTTGTCACAAGGACTACGGCTATATCTTGAAATCGCCGTGGTGACTCTTTTTGAGTGGTTATAGCATTTTCGAGGTGCCAAGCTTGACTTTTGGATCAGAAACGCTATTCCAGCGTTTTTCTCGCGGAGGAGTTGGATTATCTGTCTCTGGGGGGTTTTAGGTTGAGCGATAGCCTTAGTAAAAACGGGGGATCTAGCTGTCTCCACTAGAGCAACTGGCAGATTTTGGTTAAGATGACCTTTCTTGGAGATGCGAAAGCATAAACGATTTTACAACGGTATTGATAGCGTCGATACGAATTTTTGAGATCCGTGGTGATGCGATTTCGGGTTTTTATTACAGGTTCACATTCCAAGCGGTCGAAAGAGTAAGTGTGGAATATTCCCCGAGATATTTGAAGGTGCGGTTGTGAAGACTTTTGAATACCAAGCACGTGATCGAAAGACCGGCGGAAAGATATCCGGTGTGATCGATGCAGAGAGTGAAGGCAGGGTAGCCGAACGCCTTCATGAGATGGGCTATCTTCCCGTTTCAGTCAAATCCAAGAATACGGTTGCTCTCTCGATGGAGATTCGGATTCCTGGTATCTCTGATCGTGTCAGTGCTGACGATTTAGCAACATTTTCCCGACAGTTTGCAACTATGATTTCAGCGGGCTTGCCGTTGGTGCGCTCGCTTGTAATTCTTTCAACTCAGGTTGAAAATAAGACACTAGCGGCTGCTCTAGTCAAGATTCGACAGGAGATCGAGAGGGGTTCATCGCTCTCGGTTGCTTTGGCTATGCATCCAAAGATCTTCGATCGTCTCTTTGTGTCGATGGTGAGAAGCGGCGAAGTCGGTGGTGTTTTGGATCGCGTTCTTCTCGATCTGGCCACCACTTTAGAGAATGCAGCCTCGATTCGTCGCAAGATTAAATCGGCGATGACCTATCCTGTTGCGGTGTTGATCTTGGTTGTTTTGATTTTGACGGCGATGCTTCTGTTTGTAGTTCCTCAATTTAAGTCGATCTTTGCATCCTTGCATGGCACGCTTCCGACCCCAACATTGATATTGCTTGACATCTCCCATATCATGGTTTCCTACTTTTTGGAAGTGGCACTAGTTGTCGCTCTCCTCATATACCTATTACGTAGGTATATTCGCACCGAAAAGGGGCGGATTGTAAAGGATAAGTTGGTTCTGAAGGTGCCGATTTTCGGCAAACTTCTACATAAATCAGCGGTGGTTAGATTCTGTCGTACACTATCGTCGTTAGTTCGATCGGGAGTTCCGCTTCTGGAGGCACTCGATATCACCAAGGGAACAGCTAATAATACGCGTTTTGAATCCGCTATTTCTGCAATGCAAAACGGTGTGAAACAGGGAGTTTCACTTTCGACGACAATGGCTCAACATGATATATTTCCTCCTATGGTTACACAGATGGTGGCAGTAGGGGAAGAGACTGGCGAAGTTGATACAATGTTGGCCAAAATAGGGAACTTTTACGCCGAGCAAGTCGAGGCGATGGTTGCATCACTTTCATCACTTTTGGAGCCGGTCCTGATTGTGGTCCTGGGAGGGGTCGTCGGTTCTATGGTGATCTCACTATATCTGCCAATGTTCAATGTCATCAAGCTTATAAAATAGGATCCAGAAGCTGCTATTTTTCGGTTCTCCTGATCGTTCTTTCTAGCTTGGCTTTTTTGGATCGATTGCTCGAATTTTCAATCTGTCGGATCAAAAAGCATATTTGTGTCAATTGCCTTGGATCAATGATTTACAAAGCCAGCTTCGGTTGAAGCGTTTCAAAACGTCCTGAAGTATTATGGCTAGCGGTTTTTACTTCCATGATGGACCGAAACACTAATGTCCCCTCCAATTAGAGCGTTGATCTAATTTTCTGATGAATAAGGATGATCTTCTTATGACGAATTGATTAGACCCACAGAGTTTGACTCCCCGACGAATCTTTATTGCAGTCGGAGCACGCCTCTTCTTGAGCCTCTTATTTTTAGCCATGTACCAAAAAACACCATCGGGGACGATGGGCGAAAAGGTGCCTCGACTCTTTGGAGTTTGCAATGAGACCTCTTTTTATTACTCTCTTATTGAAGATTTGTTCGATGAACAGCAGCTTTGCTTGAGACCGATCGCAAAAGCGTGGTTTGCGTATGTAATAGTTGGTCTTTGAAACTTTTACGGACTCTTTTGGACTTCCCGTGCTAGGTGTTGATTTCAGAGCGTAAAATTGGTGGGTGAAGGTGAGTTGCTGACCCCCGAAGATAAAGAGCAGCGGGCCTGCCTCCGCGGTTTCCTGGGACTCCCGCCTTGCCAGCAGGAAGGACAAACCCTTTGGTTGAGAGCACTTTGCGTCGAAAGTTGGCAACATCAGGAGCCTTGCCCCAAACTGCCTCGTAAACTCCTCGGATGTCGGCTAGTGAGAATGGCTCGTTTACGAATGCGGTCGCTAGTGTTGTGTATTCCAATTTTGATCGAACGCGTTCGATAGCATCCGTGACAATAGTGTCATGATCGAAAGCCAGCGGGATCCTCTCTGCCTTGTCACCGCGTCCAAGTGCCAGTGAATCCACGGGCCAAAACTTTGCTTGAGACACATCTCCTCCCGCAACTGGTCGATCTAAGTTTGCCACAAGAGCCACGTGTGCTACTGAGACGACTCTCATCCTGGGATCACGCTTTGGGTTGCCGTAGGTTCCTAGTTGTTCGAGGTGCATTTCACTTGCGTCTAACCCAGTTTCTTCGGTGAGTTCGCGCCGGGCGGCATCTTCAACATCTTCTTCGGGAAGGACAAATCCACCTGGAAGTGCCCAGTAATTCGAGAAAGGATCCTCGCCTCTGCAAATTAAAAGCACACAGAGTTTTCCATAATTCACGGTAAAGATCGCCAGGTCGACCGTTAGTGCAAATTGGGGTTGATGGGTCTGATTTGTTCGGGTCATTATCAATTCGTAAGGAATCTTGTAACGGTTGATTGCAATTGGTACCTTGATATCAGAGTTGACTATAGATCTACGAGTTGATTTTATCTCATTTTGTGAATCTTGACTAAAGAAAGTTCCAGACTCCCACCTCGCTTGGTGCCGTGACGGCTCTGAGTAATTTAATACTAGGGCAAGCGCGCTGAGCAACGATGATTATTTTGATCAATGGACTAAAAGAACCGTATGCTTAGTTATCTTTATTAGAAATAAGTATGACAATTATGGACGTGTAAATGAAAATCGAGATCTTCGCAGATATAGTCTGTCCATGGTGTTTCGTTGGGCGTCGGCGACTAGATGAGGCGCTTACCTATTTCGACCATAGTGACGATGTCGTTATCTCCTATAGAAGCTTCGAGCTCGACCCAGGTGCGCAACTTTATTCAGGTGCATCGATTGTTGAGCTGATTTCGAAAAAGTACAACGTTACGCTCGAAGAGGCTAGGGGCTTCAATGAGAATCTTCTAAATATTGGCGTGGAACTTGGAATTGACTTCGACTTTGAGAAGATGTCGCCTACAAATAGCTTCGATGCTCACCGTCTGGTTCAGTTGGCCATCAAAAGTGGCCTTGGAGAAGAGATGGTGGAATCTTTGATGAAAGGATACTTCGAAGATGGTGCATTGATTTCGGATCATGAACAACTCGCTAGCATGGCCAGTCGCGCTGGAATGGACTTCTCGCGTGTGAGTGAAGTTTTACGGAGCGATGAGTTTGCCATAGAGGTCCGACGAGACGAATCTTTTGCTGCCTCGATTGGTGTAAGCGGTGTGCCCTTCTATTTGATCGAAGATAAATATGCGATATCGGGTGCTCAGGATACTATGACTTTTGTCTCTGCTATGACGGCGGTATGGTCTAAGCTCAAATGACTCCAAATTTGGAGATACTTTGCCACATGGATATAGCCCTAGCTCGAACACTATTTCGACTTGAAGGCCGTTTTAGCCATCATTGAGATCACAAATGTTGCCTTTTGCTTGAGGTCCAAAGTCTAGGGTGGCTGATTTGTTCGAGTGGTTGGAAATTATTGGCGCTAGCTCTTTCTTCCTACGATCGAACATTGGCACAGCCTAGAGGAGTTGGCCGTTTTTTTTGGATTAAATTTGCCTTGTCTTGATTTGGGGTCGGCAGTTTTTTGATTACGCGCTTGATTCTGAGTTACGCGCTAGTGATTTTGCCTTTGATACAGGGATGTCATGGTTATGTAATCTTTCTCTGTAACTTTTCTTATTGAGATCTCCTAACTAATTTGATCGAATTCAGATTTACCCAAACGAACCTTTGTGTTGGTTGTATGCTTCGATCTGTAAGAGACTGATATATCCGGGGTAATGACTATGGATTTTGAATATAGCCCGAAGGCAAAGGACCTACAAAATCGTCTTTTGGCCTTCATGGACGAAGCTGTATACCCAGCTGAAGAGGTGTACGAGGAGCAAATGAGAAGCTCTGGTGATCCTCATTTTTATCCTCCGATAATTGAAGATTTGAAGAGCCAAGCTCGCTCGCGAGGTCTGTGGAACTTGTTTTTGCCACACAAGACTGAATGGACCGAGGGACTCTCTAATCTCGACTATGCGCCACTTGCGGAGATTTCAGGGCGTAGCCATTTGGCACCAGAAGCGATCAATTGTGCCGCTCCAGACACGGGGAATATGGAGATCCTCACAATGTTTGGAACAGAGGAACAGAAGGAAGAGTGGTTGAGGCCACTGCTTCATGGCGAGATCCGATCGTGTTTTTCTATGACCGAACCAGCGGTAGCCTCGAGTGATGCTTCCAATATCGAATGTTCGATTACCCGAGATGGTGACGAATACGTTATAAATGGGCGCAAGTGGTGGTCTTCTGGAGCCTCATCGTCGCGTTGTAAAGTGGCAATAGTTATGGGTAAGACCGATCCCAAGGCCTCTCCTTATCAGCAGCAATCTATGATTTTGGTACCTCTGGATACCCCTGGGGTTAAGTTGATCAGAGACCTGACGGTATTTGGCTATACCGACAGGGAGGGCCACGGAGAGATTCACTACGACAACGTCCGGGTTCCAATATCGAATCTTCTTGGAGAAGAGGGTAGCGGTTTCGCAATTGCTCAAGCTCGTTTAGGACCAGGGCGCATCCATCACACGATGCGTTCCATAGGTGCCGCAGAGAGAGCCTTAGCACTTATGTGCAAGCGAGCACGAAGCAGAGTGGCCTTTGGTAAAACTTTGGCAGAGCAAGGCACAATTCAGACTTGGATTGCGGATTCTAGAATAGAGATTGACCAAGCTAGGCTTTTGACATTGTATGCAGCTTGGCTGATGGATACCGTTGGAAATAAAGGGGCGCGAACCGAAGTCTCTGAGATCAAAGTGGTCGCACCTAATGTTGCTCTTAGGGTGATTGACCGTGCTATTCAAGTTTACGGGGGCGCTGGCGTTAGCGAGGATACTCCGTTGGCAAGGATGTACGCCGGTCAAAGGACATTGAGGCTGGCCGATGGTCCAGACGAGGTGCATCGCATGACTATCGCCCGCCGAGAGCTTAGAAAACACGAATAGTATCCCTAGCTTTTGATATCTGGTTGCCTTGATAATGCGCCCAACGTTGACTAAGCCGTAATGATTCGGCGAGGTCAGCGTTGGGCGTAGATTATTGTCCCGTAGCGCGTTTCTCGTTATGAATCGGCGGCTTTCTCAGTTGAAGCCTTTTGTAATAAAAGTTCCTGATAGCTCAGCTTTGGAAAGATAACAGATTTTGGGTAAATTTAATGATCTCACAAGGTGGCGTCTTTGAACCTTCTAACCAAGTCATAGTCTTACTTGATTCTGGTTTTGTGCCCCTTTATCCAGGAGAAGACAAATAGGGCCAATTGTTCTGGTGGCGCTTCAACTAAACTTCCTACATATGCTTTTAATGAGCAAATGTTTAGGCGGATAAGGTGGGAAATCGTTTTGGGCAAGGCAGAACCACGATCTCAAGATAACGAGACCAGCAAAGTTGATCCAGAGTTTTCCAGCGAGAGGGTGCAGGGATATCTCGCGGAAGCTGTAGCGATTACAAATGAAAGCACCGAAACGGCCGAGGCGCTCGCATTCGTGGAGGAGATGCAGGCTAAGATCGATTCCCGCGTAAAAACCCTTAGGGCTTCTGGCGCATATCCACCTTCTCTTTTGGCTCGCGTAAATGGCTACTATGAGTCGCTAAAGCCAATTGGAAGTGGGCACTCTAAAGCGGACTTCGAAAAGATACTTCTTATCACCGATCGTGTTGCCTACATGGATGTAGATGTGCCCACTGGATCGTCTAAGCCGGGAGTTTCCTATGTAAAAAAGGTATTACGTATGGCAATGGCCTGGTACCTCAATTACATGGCACAACAATTCAATAATTTTACATCGAATTTAATGCGGCTTTTGACGGTAGTCGATCATCGTTTGACTGCGTTAGAGGAAAAGGCCGTTACCATTGAATCGCCCAAGCTCGATATCGTCGGAGTAACCGCATCATTGGTCTTACATGCTTCATTGGTTGATGAGATTGTGGGCGAACTCACAAACGTCAATGGTCGAATCCTGGTCGCCGAATTTGGAAGAGCGCAAGTGCTTGAGGCACTTGCCTCTGAGAAGAAGGATTTTTATGGGATCGAGACTAGGACGGAGTTCTTGGATCTAGGCGAGTTGGCTTCTTATGATGTTCGCCAAAGTAGCATCCTTGAGCACCTCTTGGCAGTCGGCAATTCATCTCTTGATGGGTTGGTGGTAAGCGGAATTGTAGATAGGGGATCAATTCAAGAAAAGACCGCTTTGCTTTTTGGAGCGAAAAGAGTGTTAAATCAAGGGTCCAAATTGATTCTCGTGAGTTCCACGATGGAGCACTTTTCCAAAGTCGAGAACCATATGGAGTTTGATCTGTCTATCGGTCGCCCATTTTCTAGTTCGACTTGGACCTCGATCTTGACCAAACTCGGGTTTTCTCACGTGAAGGTCGTGGAAGCAAAGGATGGCTGTGGCTGTTTAGTGATTGCGAATAATACTAAAGTCTCGCCTTTATCTTCGTTGGCGGATTTTGGTATCAAAGAGAACAAGCCCGATAATTAGTTTGCGTCTCGCCAGCCGTAAGGTGCGTAGTGTTTTACTTACCCTATGGATTTTGGTTCCGTTGTTTTTATAAGGAGCTAATTAGCTTTTGATTGCTTCCTGGCAATTATTAATAAGTTTTAGTTGGCAGATAATTTTGGATTGTAGGACCCAGTAGTGGCGGGAATTCATCAATTTATACCAGTTCTATCGCGGGGCGATGGTACCTCTAACAATGCGTTAGCGATCACACGACGTATTCGGGAAGTTGGCATTGACTCTAGGATCTATCTCGTTGAAAATTTTTCAGGTGAGGAAGGTTATTTCTATAGCGACTATCTGAAGGTGATGGATCCCCAAGATATACTCATCTATCACCTAGCTACTTCTTCACCGATTCCTATATTTTTGGATTCGCTGCCCAATAGGGTTGTGGTTCTATATCAAAATTTGACTCCCGCCTCCTACTTTGCGCCTTACGATCTCCTTGGGGCGGTTGGGCAGGAGCAAGCTCGCGCAGAGCTCTCTTTGCTCGCTCGAAGATCGACAATGGGAATTGCTCCTTCCCGCTTCAATGGCAACGATATGATTGAATGCGGATACGCAAATGTAGAACAGGTTCCTATAATCTTTGACACCTCTGATTTTATGGGTGAACGAGACCCAGCAGTTGAGCGGATGCTTTGGGATATCAATCAGAGGGGTTTTTCTAATTGGTTATTTGTGGGAAGAATCGTTCCCAATAAGGCACAAGAACACCTAATAATGGCTCTTGGTGCACATAGAGAAATCTATGGTGACAATGCGATGCTGCACATTGTCGGTCGTCCAACATATCCAGCCTATTTGGACTCTCTCTATCGCCTCGCCGTCGAATTGGGGCTAGACAAAAGGGTAAACTTTGTCCTTGGTGTATCACCTAAAGAGCTAGCGAGCTTTTATGCAATGGCGGATTTGTTTATATCTGCTTCTGAACACGAGGGGTTTGGCATGCCGCTCGTGGAGGCAATGTTTCATGGATTGCCAGTTCTAGCTTATGGTAAGGCGGCGGTTCCAGAGACTGTGGGCAAGGGTGGCATTGTCCTAGATACTCGGGATCCGATAGTAGTTGCTTCTTGGGCGCATGAGATCACCAACTCATATTCTCTTTCGAGCGCGATGGCTGAACTTGGTCGAAGTCGCCTTATGGAGCTTGCTCCTTCTGAGACTGTAGCTATCTTGGATAAAGTTTTAGAGAAGTTACTTTCGGAATGTGGTCTTGATGGGCTAGGAGATTTTTCAAGACCATCTTCGCTCATAGCCGATAAAGGCTCCAATGGTATTTTAGGCTCGCAACCATTGGTCAACTCGAGTAGAGATTGATCGATGCATTCGTCGAAGTTTAGAGTAACTTTTGTAGTTCCACGTTATGGCAAAGAAGTATTTGGCGGAGCAGAAAATGCGGCTCGGATGTTGGCTGAAGCCTTGGCAACACGCGAAGAGCTAGAGGTAAATGTCCTTACTACCACGGCTTTATCTCATCTTGATTGGTCGAATAACCTTCCCCGGGATCGTCGTTGCTAAACAATGTCTCCATTGAACGATTCTCCATCGATGCTGGCCGTAGAAGCGACTTTGAATATATTTCGCGAAGGATGCTGTCAGCGCCTAAGTCTTTTAGCCGACAAGAATCATTGGATTTGATCAATTGGCAAGGGCCAGTATCAAATCAACTTATTGAGTCGATAGCAACCTGTGACTCTGATGTTGTAGTTTTTTATCCCTACCTCTACCATACAACGGTACAGGGAGTACTCAGTTGTCCAGTACCCAGCGTCCTTCATCCTGCAGCTCACGATGAGCCGATTATAGATCTAGCTATCTACAGAGATGTATTTGCTAAGGTTCAGGGTCTTGTTTATCATACTTATGCCGAGCGCGCCATCGTCGAGCGGCGATTTGGAGTCGCCTCCAAGAAGAGTATCGATCTTGGCATGGGTTTTCGGACTTATGAAGGTCTCAGGGGTAATGTGTGTGAGCGGTCTGGATTGAACGGGAAGGAGTTCATCCTTTGTTTGGGGCGCGTGGAAGCGAAAAAGGGATCGGTGCTTCTGGCAAGACTCTTTCATGAATACAAGGTTCGCAACCGAAGTGGAGTGCAACTTGTGTTCGCGGGTGCGATTTCAGAGGCCGGTCCGGGATTTGTGGATGTGAGATACTTGGGAGAGGTTTCGGAAGCGGACAAGGCGGAGCTGTTGGAAAAGGCCACGATTGTGATATCTCCATCAGCATATGAGTCATTTGGTATTGTCCTTCTTGAAGCTTGGAATGCATCCAAGGCTGTAATTGTCAATAGGGATTGTGCTGCAACTTACGAACTGGCTCGTTCTTCAAGGGGTGCATTGTCTTTTGAGGATTATGGGACATTCGAGGAATCTCTTCATGTTTTGTTGGAGAATAGAAAATATCGCGACCTCTTGGCGAAAAATGGCAAGCGTTATATACGGCAAAACTTCTCCTGGGACGTCCTCGCTAAGCGGTACTTGGATTTTTTGCGTTCGGTCGCAAGGGTATGATTAGATATTTAAATATTTAAGATAATGTAGATCGATCCTTTATGATCTATTGATTATTACTAAAGTTGCTTATTCAAAGAGAATCGCGGACAACTACTCTTTTGCGAAATTGTCATGTTTTTTCTGGGTTAGTTTCTGTCGTTTTACACACTCCTTGATGAGGATGGACTAATTAATTATGTTGGAAAATCATAATTAGTGCTGTCATTTTCGGTGAAGTTGTCAATTTAAAGTCTGTTGGCGTCAGGCCGATCTATGGACATCGCGGATATGATTGCATGATTTTTGCCTTTAGTTTTTCTGATTGCCGTTCGGTGGATTTTAAATATGACGCTATTTTTGATAAAAAGACCGATTAATGATGCATATTTTTAAGGCTGTAATTGTTTCCATGACTGTTTGGAATCTTACTGAAGGAAGACCTTTGTCTTGGATTCGATCCTGATTTTAGATTCTTTTTCGTCCAGTTTGACCCGTTTTGTCGAATCAATGGTTTGGATATTTCTTTTGGACTGGTCGCAACGATGACTTTATGCTATCTTACCCGTTGGATTATTTATTTGCGGAGATACCTATGATCGAAGTTCAATTGCAGATATGGTTTAAGACCTCCATCGATGATATCTATCTCTGGTTCTAAGTGTTCTATTAATTATGGGTTAGCGATGTTCATCTCGCAGACAACTATAGAGTTCTAAAGTAAGGTTGAGGTTTTATGTATTTTTCGAAGTATGAGTATCTTTTATTCGAACGAAAAGAAAATGGAGTACTGTTAATAACTATAAATAGACCTGAGAAATTTAACGCTACTAATGAAATTGGCCACGGTGAGCTAGCGCGAATATGGCGGGATGTTTCTGAGGATCATTTAACAAAAGTTGCAGTTATTACTGGATCGGGAAAGGCTTTTAGCGCCGGAGGCGATCTGGATATGGTCTTGAATATGGCCGGTAACTATGAGAGAGTAAATCACATGTTGCGTGAGATGAGCGATATGGTTTACAACATAATCAACTGCGAGAAGCCCATAATATCGGCCATAAATGGAGTGGCAGTCGGTGCCGGTGCAGTGGTTGCACTCTTGGCTGATATCTCAATCTGTGCTCTAGATGCCAAGATAGGTGATGGACACGTGAAGCTCGGCGTGGCGGCGGGAGATCATGCATCAATTTTGTGGCCATTGCTTGGAGGGATAGCAAGAGCGCGTTACTACCTTCTTACAGGAGAGATGATCACGGGTGAGGAGGCGGAGAGGATTGGAATGGTCTCCAAAGCGCTTCCAAAACAAGAGGTCCTAGATGAGGCGTTACGCGTCGCCGATGGGTTGGCTAAGGGCTCGCAAGATGCGATTAGGTTGACCAAGAAAGCAATAAATGGATGGTTGCGTAATGCGGGGCAGATCTTTGATACCTCTGCTGCATATGAGATGTTGACCTTTATGGGTCCGGATGTCGTAGAAGGTGTGGCGGCGTTGCGCGAAAAGCGCGCTCCATCATTTCCTTCATCTATATAGTTAAAAGCTTTTATGAAGGCTCCTATCAAAGCTAGGGTTGCTACCAAAGGGTCGAAACCTAAAAGGAACTGAACAGCTTCGATCGCAATTGTCATTCCCATGATTGGATTTAGAGGATTGAAATGAAGAATAATTCAAATGTCGACTATGACGCTGAGCACGAGGCGTTTGGTGAGATCGTTGAGGTATTTATAGCTCGAAGTGTTGAGCCGCACTATCAAAGATGGGAGCAGCAAGGTATAATCGACCGAACTCTCTTTTTGGAGGCAGGCCGGCAGGGTTTATTGGCTTTTGGTGTCGGAGAGGAGTATGGTGGCGCGGGAGTCAATGACTTTCGCTACAACGCAATCTTGAATCGTGGCCTTTCAAATGGAGGTTATGCGGGGGTTGCACTCGCTTTGAGCCTTCAAAATGATGTCGTCCTGCCATATTTTACAGATCTAACCAATGATGAACAAAAGGAGCGGTGGCTGCCATCTATCGTGGCTGGTGAGTCGGTGATAGCAATAGCAATGACGGAACCCAACACAGGTAGTGATTTGTCGGGAATTTCGACTAGCGCTCATAGGGACGGGGACTACTTTATCCGGGTAAGCGGATTATCGTGTGGAAAGGTCGCTCCAACTCCTGCTTGCCGTGATAATTCACAACGGACGATCGCGTGTAACAGCCCTTCGTTATGATCTGCTTATGCCGCTATCAGCTGATGACTCACCAGACAGGGGTGCTCCAAGCTTTTCTTTAGATCTACCCAGCGTTCACGGTATTCGAACTGAACTCAACGAGGGAATTCGGTTAGTGGAAGGGCGATCTATCCATGAGGCTCCACCATGTCCGAAGTGTGGAGACCTGCGTCCCTTCCGACATGGAACAAAGGTTCAACGCTATATCGATCTGCCCGTGCGAGGAGTCAAAGTTGTCGTTGACCTTGAGCGTCAGCGATACAGGTGTAAGCAATGCTCAGCGACGTATTTCAACCTCCCAGATGGTTTCGACCATCAGCGCTCGATAACGACCAGATTGCGGAGTTATCTTGAGCGGAAGGCGCTAACCCACACGTTCTATGAGCTTGCGCGCGAAGTCGGAGTAGATGAAAAGACGGTTCGTAACGTCTTCAACGATTACTTGCCTCACCTGCAGAGCGGCCCAACAGTGCAGACCCCTACGGTACTCGGCATTGACGAGGTTCACACTCGCAGTGGCTATCACTTAGTGGTTACCAACGTTTTGGAGAAAACGATCATCGAGATGTTCGAGAAAAGGAATCGCCACACGGTTGATGCTTATCTTTCCTCTCTACCCGATGCCCAGGTGATACAAGTGGTCACGATGGACATGTGGCGTCCCTACCGCGACGGAGTCCGCAAGCACCTCCCCGATGCCCAGGTCGTCATTGATAAGTTCCATGTCGTGAAAATGGCGAATCAAGCTCTAGAGACGATTCGAAAAGCTCACCGAGCAACTTTGAGCCAGAGCGACCGCATCCAACTGAAACAAGATCGGTTCCTGATGCTTTATCGGCGATCGGAGCTTGATGAGTCTCAAAGCCTTCAGCTCGATCAAATTTTCGACAAGTACCCCTCGTTGGCCATAGCCCATGCGTCTAAAGAAGCATTCTTTGATATCTATGCTTGTGCGACTCGAACTGCGGCTGAAACTGCCCTTGAAGATTGGAAGTCGAACCTCACCCCAGGACTACTTCCAGCATTTAAACCACTTCTTACTGCACTCACGAATTGGCATGACGAGATCTTCGCGTATTTTGACTATAGGTACACCAACGCGCTCACGGAGTCGATGAACGCACTCATCAAGATCGTCAACCACATGGGTAAGGGATACAGCTTTGATATTCTCCGTGCGAAGATGCTCTACGCCCCAAGAGCCCAGCTGACACGGAGCACCACTACTCGAGGAGTGCGCTGGAGCGGCACAAACGATTATCTCACCCTCCGGACGTCGGGGCATCTCGGCAGTTCCAACCGCCCCACTACGACTTCTGTTCGCCTGGGTACGAGTATTCCCGCGCTGATACAATTGTGTGTCGATGATATTGATGACGAAGATACTCGTTCAATAACTCAGGATGCAGAAACGGAAGAAATGAGGGATACCCCGTGAAGGACACGCAGCACGGCGATCCCGAAATTGGCGAGCCGAGATCGAAATCCGCTTCACCCTCAGGTCTCGAGAAGATACCTGAGCGCCTAGTCAAGTCCACAGAACGAGTTCGAGACTTGGGTGAGGTGTTCACCCCTGTTGCGATCGTCCAAGATATGTTGGATCTGCTCCCCGCAGACGTTTGGCACCCCCACCCTGCTCAGACATTTTTAGAGCCAGCTTGTGGGGACGGTAATTTTCTCGTCGCAATTCTCACTAAGAAGTTATATGCAGTCATGAGCGCCGCAGCCGTTGTCGCAGATCGCCAACAGATAGAAGTAACTCGCGCTCTCGCACTTGAGGCTCTGGCGTCGATTTACGGGGTGGATATTTCTCCCGATAATGTCATCGGAGGAACCCCTGGCCACGAGATCGGTGCAAGAGAGAGACTTCTACGGGTGTTTTCCGACTGGCATGCAGAGTGTCTCGACGAGAAGCTTGAAAGTGACAATCCAATCCTGTTGTCAGCAAAATGGATAGTCGAACGAAACGTCCAGGTTGGCAACATGCTGCCGTTCGGAGCCGACGGTCGACCGAGCGATAGGGCACAGATTCCGCTCGTCGAATACAGCTGGAACCCGGAGTGTGCAGAAGTTTCGATTTCCATAACCACTCTTGGTGCGGTTATGGAGGGCGCCGAAGCCGAGGTAGGCGATACCGTTTCGTTGTTCGGCGCAACACCTCCAAAGCATTTATGGACTGGAAATATTTCTGAGCTACATCAAGTAGAGACGTATCGGGTCACGGTGAAGCGTGGGCGCACTAGTGGGAAACGAGCTTCATGATGAACGACCTTGTATCTTCCAAAGCACCCGATATCTTAGAAGTTATCTCTGACCTCTCTAGCGACGAAGTATTCACTCCACCACGAGTTGTGACCCAGGTGCTCGACCTTCTCCCGGCAGAAGTATGGAGCAATGCATCTTTGCGATGGCTTGACCCAGGCTGTAAGACAGGCGTATTTCTTCGCGAGATAACTAGGCGATTGATGTCGGGACTTGCCGATGAGATTCCTGATGACCAAGAACGACTTCAACACATTCTCGAGAACCAAGTTTTCGGTATCGCCATTACGGAACTTACCTCGATGATGTCTCGCCGAACCCTGTATTGCTCTAAAGATGCAGCCAGCGTCCACTCCGTGGTTCAAATGCCAACGAGCAGCGGCAACATTTGGTTCGAGCGAGTTGAACATACTTACGTCAATGGAAAGTGCCGAGAGTGCTCGGCTTCAAAGACGCAGATGGAGCGAGATAATCGAGACAACTATGCATATGCCTTCATTCACGAGGCAGGGCGCACAGCCGTTTGGAAGGATTTAGGGATGAAGTTCGACGTAATCGTGGGTAATCCACCCTTCCTTGTAATGTCACTGTGTTGTGATATAATGTGTTGCAGTGACGGAGGACTTAGAAAAGACGGACTGGCGGCTCTGCCGGGCGCAGCGCTCGACGTGGAGAGGGAGCTACAGCTCGTCGCTGCTTGACGAATGGGATAACCTCGAAGAGGTTGAGCAGGGGCTAGGCATCATTCCCGGACTGCCGTTCCTGTTGCGGCCAGACGGAACTGTCGATAGCGACGTGGTGGCGTACTTCACCAGTTCAAGCTTCAAGAGATTGGCTCCGGCATCTCGGTGGTCGTACGCAATGGACCTGAAGGTGTTCTTCTCCTTCCTGGAGCGACAGGGCACGACTTGGCGAGATGCCACGCACGACAGCCTGCTCGACTACGAATACTGGCGTCGGCGTGACGCCGATAACCTTCAGCGAGTGAGTGGCGCCAAGTTTGCCCGCGAACTGGCTGCCTGTGGTCGCTTCTACAAGTGGCAAGTTGACCACGGTGTCATCGAAGCGAGTCCTGTGCTGACGACGACGTATCGTGATCGGCGTGGTGACGTGGCGACAAGAGCGCAGCTCCAGCCGACGAACGTGCGATCCGTGAAGGTCAAGTGGCTTACTCCCCGCGCCTACCGGCGCTGGCGCGATGTCGGGCTTGGTGGTTACAACGGGGATGGCCTGCTGGACAGTTCGTGGCGAGGTCGCAACGACGATCGCAATGTCTCGATGTGCGAGCTGATGTGGTCCAGCGGGCTGCGATTGCGAGAGGCTGGCTCGGTGTTGCTTACCGAGTTACCGACAGCGCAACCCGCAGACCAGTACGTTCGCGGACACGTCGCTGAGGCAGTCGCGAAAGGTAGGGGTCGCGACTTTTGGGTCTCGCGCAGTGCCCTGCGGCGCATTGACGCTTACGTCATGACGACTAGGGCCGCAGCGGTTCGACGTGCTCAGGTCTCTGGGCGCTACGAGGAAATCGCCGAGCGGCGATTAGTTACTCAGATGAACGCTCGTGGAGATCTAACCATGGAAAACCGTCGTGGGCGATCCGAACGCACGAACATCAATGAGCTGGACAGCGAGATCCGCCGATGCCTCTTCCAACAGACTGACGACGGCGTCGAGCCGCTCTCTTTGTGGCTAACGGAGGCCGGAGCTCCGATGCCTTATCTGACCTGGGAGGCGGTGTTCGCTGGCGCGAGCAGTCGATGTGCCACACAGGGCGTCCCAATCACTTGCCATCCGCACATGCTTCGTCACTCCTTCGCCCTCCGCATGTTGGTCACGCTTATTCACAACTTCGACAGGCGTCTTGGATTGAGCGAGCGAGAGCGCCTTGAGTACCGGCACCTATTTGGCGACCCTTGGGTGTTGGTACAGCAATTGCTAGGTCACTCCAACCTCGTGACGACTAAGTCCTACTACTTGGAGCCGGTTCAGGGTCTACAAGTTGACATGTTTCTCAACGCGGACACTGACGATGAATCCGTGCAACAGCTGCTCACCAGAATTTCTGAGACGTCGCCGCTGGTCCAAGACCTTGAAGGTCCCGCATGACGCGTAAGACTTCGGGTCACGCCGCAGCAATGCCGAAGCCGGGGTATAGCCGTCCTTCTCAGCGTGACGCGACTGGCCTCATGGTTACGCATATCACCGAGGACGGGGCGGTCACGAAAGTGTTTGACTTTCGTGAAGTCGATTGCCCGCCGGTTCTCTTACGGTCATTGGTCAGCGGGTTCGCCGTAGCGACGGGAACTGACGGACGTTGGAAGTCGGCATCGTCCGCTGCTGCCGGGGCAGATACTTTGCGTCGGTTTATCCGTGAAATTGCCATGCAGCAGAGACCGCCGACTTCGATCAATGAGGTTGGACCAGAAGTGTGGTGGACCTGGCGTGCTGACGTTGAGACTAAGAGTCGTTGGCCGGCCGCAGTCAATCACATGCGCGTTCTGCTTCTCGACACGCCTGGGCTTCCGGACACCACCCGAAAAGCCCTACGGGGTCGAACGCGTAAACCAAAAACCCGTCTTTACGATGCCTACACGCGAAGTGAGTTCCAACGAATTAAGAGTGCCGCATCGGCCATCGTTCGGACTGGCCAGCAGCGTATTGACGCCAACCTTGCAACGCTCACGACCTACCGCGCCGGAGGGGAGCCGTCCGACTCCCCGACGGTCCGCATACGAGGGGAGCTATGGAGCGCTGGCTCGCTGCTTGACTATCTTGCGCGAACCGGTTGCGTGCCCACCGAACTTACCGCAGCGGGGCAGTTCGCGTTGAGGAGGTTACTCAAGCTCGAGGGCGCATCCATAATCAATGAGGCCCTCTTCCCAAACTCGATGGAAGCTCTATCAATGACGTACCTGCTCGTGTGCGAGCGCGGGTATAACCTTTCAGTAATCAATCAGCTGACAGTCAACCTTGACCGCGCAGATGATCGCAAGGATGAAATGCCTGTGCATGTGTTGCATCTGGACAAGCCACGTCGCGGACCGGCAGCACGATTCAGTGATGAGAGTCTCAGCGGTGAGTCGGGAAGGTTGATTGATCGAGCGATTGCGTTGACAGCGCAGGCTAGGGCCACAATGGCTGAACTGGGATACCCTACAGATTCGCTGCTGTTATTCCGCAGCGGCAATTCATACGGCGGTAGGCAGATATTCCAGACACAGCTGGAAAATCCACATTCGGTACAGAAGCGGTGGCACGCCGTGGCGGGCCTGTTGGCCGACGACGGAACCGCACTTCAAGTCACTCACCAACGACTTCGCTTAACCGAGCAGGTACTCAACACCAAGCCTCGACAGAACTCACAAACTGTCAGCGAGTCGGTGTACCGGCGCTCAGATCCACAGACTCGCCGGGAGGCAACGGCCACCATCATTAGGGGGCAGGCCGAAGCGCTCGAACACGCACGGGTGACCGTCGCGATGCGGTCACTGAGTGACCAGGACATCGCTGAGGCGCAAGTGAATCCATCCGCACTCGCAGATCGTCTCGGCATTTCGGTGGAGAAGGTGCCTCTGCTAATTTCGGGCCTCCTGGACACCGGGACGGGAGCATGCCTCGACTTTCACAGCAGCCCCTTCACCCACGACGACTCCGGAAATTGCACCGCGTCCTTCCTTGCATGTCTTGGCTGCCCCAATGCTGTGGCTACACCAGACCACCTACCGCGCTTAGTCGCCTTGAGCGACGCGCTCGAGCGCATTGCGTCAGCCGTCACTCCAGCCGTGTGGAACGAGGACTTCTCTGGCCACTTCGTACGCCTGACAGCACTGCTCACGGCCAACACCACCGCGGAGCAACGCGACCATGCACGAACACAGCTCAGCGATGCAGATGAGGAGTGCCTCGAACGACTACTAGCCAGGAGGCTTGACGCATGAGTAGATCTGCCGCAGCGAGACACCGTGAACCGCAAATCTTTCAGACGGGTGCGGAAGAAGTCGTCTTCCGTAACGTGCAGGCAGATCCCGATAGCGGTCCGCTATCGCGCTACGGCGACGATGCGTGGCTCTTGCACCCAATGGCACAGAAGCTCACGTCAGATCCTCTCAAGATTGATTTCGCGACCCTGCCTTCGTCGTATCGCGACACGGGTAAGCGACTCGTCTGGACGTTCATCAATGAACGAACTCCAATGGATGCGCTGTCACGCCCTACGGCAATCCGAGATCGCCTAGCCGCTGGCTCAATCCTAACAATCTTTCACGACATTCGCATGTTCCTGAAGTGGTTAGACGCGCGTGCCATCACTGATCTTCGTTCAGTGACGCCAGGCGATTACCGGGCGTACGCAAGCTACGTCGCTGGGCGAAGTGTTACACGCGACGTGAAAGGTCGCCAGCTTTTTAGTGTGACGCGCATCTGGCTGATTGCCCCGTATCTGCCACCCGAGGATCGGATGCTGCGTCCGACATGGGAAGACATTGCAGCGCAAGAAGATCGGATCGACTCCGTCATCGGACCCGCCAACTGGACTGGCGAAAACAAGAGGCTGCCGGTACATCCCCAGTCCATGTCGGCACTTCTGCTCGCTGCTCTTCGTTTCATAGAAGTGTTCCGTGACGATATTCTCGATGCCGTCGCTGATAAGGCGAGGATGCAGAGTCAGATTCCTCTGCACCAAGAGCCCGAGCACGTTAAGAGGGCAAACGCGTATCTCCACCGTCTAAAGGCATCGGGTGGATCGCTGCCCGGAATGCGAGGAACCAATCCAAAACCGCCCAACGACATAAACCTTGCCATTCAGTATCTGGCAGCCACGCTTGGAATCACTAAAGACCAGGCAGCGTCAATGGGCAATCGTGGCCTCGCGATTCGTCTCGGTACTCCGATGCCTACCACCATCACTGGTCTCGTAGATGGCGAACCGTGGTGTAGCGCTATCGACTACTACGAAGTGGAGCAAATGCGTCACATGCTGATGGTTGCGTGTTTCATCGTGGTTGCGTATCTATCGGGCATGCGCGTCGAAGAATGTCGTGCGCTTAGGCGAGGCTCTTGCACCGCCACGCGTCCCGAGCCCGACATGCCACCGCATTTCGAGATTCGCGGGCTTTCATTCAAAGATGCGTTGGACGAGGACGGCAATGCCATCCCCGGTGGAGTCGAGCGTGAAACTCCTTGGATTGTCCTCGAGCCAGTCGCGAAAGCGATCGCCACCGCAGAGGCGATGCACAGCAGCGGTTATGTCTTCACACGTGGGTTGTTCAGAGCTCAGAAGCAAGAAGAACTCGAACCGCCGCTTGCGCAGGCCGCTCGCGATTCCATTCGCAGTTTCGTTGACTGGTGGAATGCCTATTGCCAGACCAACGGCAACACACGTGACGTAATTCCACCAGATCCTGATGGAGCCATAGTCCCTGCTCGTTTTCGGCGCACGCTGGCGTGGTTTATCTACCGAGTACCCGGAGGCCGGATTGCTCTCGGTCTGCAGTACGGGCACTTACGAGGCTATACGAGCGATGCCTACGGATCTCGTGTTGCGAGTGGATTACGCGACGTGTTTCCAATGGAAGAGGCACTGGCGGTGGCGGAAAGTCTTCACGAGGCGGCGAGGCGGCTTGATGCGGGTGAACAAGTCTCGGGACCCGCATCCTCTAGGTACGTAAATGGCGTCCGCATTTTCCAGCAGACATTCGGCGGCTCCTACCTGACGACTCGACAAATGGCGGCGCTTCGTAGAGATCCTCGACTACGTATCTACGACAACCCTTCTCGCGCACTCGCCTGCGTGTACGACCAGACGAAGGCACTCTGTCACCCGGATCGCGACCGTGGCCGAGCGGATGTCACGCGCACTCCGGACATGAGCAGATGTCGCGATAACTGTGGCAACACCGCTCGCACCGATACTCACGCCGAACTTCTGCAAGCGGAGATCGGTAATCTGCGAGAAGAGGCGGAGAACCCGCTCACGCCCGAGCCAATTCGTGTGCGGCTGCTTGCGAGAATCGTCAGACGAGAGAACGAACTTCAAGTACACGCCGAACAACGGAGCGTCTCATGACCCCTGACAAGCGCAAGCCGGCAGCAAAGACCGAGGCCATTTGTCAAAACGATCTTGACCGTTTGCGCATCCGAGATGCGATGGCGCGTTTGATTGATGGAGCACCGCTCTATTCCGACGGGAAACTGACCGTGAAGTCGCTCGCCGAAGAAGTCCAAGTGAAGCGGTGGCTCTTGACCCATAAGCACATTGACCTGCAAGACGAGTTCCGGGCCAAGGTTGCGCAGACCAACCACGTGCCAGCCGTTGTTCAGCAGTACATCGAAGCCAGACAGCAACTGGAGCAGCGGGTCGCTCACCAGGCGGCGGAGCTGCGCCAGGAACGTGAAACCGTAAAACGGCTAGAGCGTGTTGTGCTCGCTTTGACGCTGGAAAATCAACGTCTGCAAGTTGAGGCTTCAGCAACTGCCAACGTCGTGCGGATCAAGCCATGACCTGCGGTCTCCAGATGATAGGGATGAGTGCCACAATGATGGCCTCGCGCACGATGGAGATTGTCGGCGTGCGGCAATTGAGTTATTGGACAATAGGACGGAGGACGGTTCCTGAATGACGTCACCGAATAGATCGGTTCGTGCCGACACTAAGAACATGGTTGAGGGCACAAAGAGTCACTTCCAAAATGAGAGCATAAGAGGGGCAAGTGCACCGAGGGGGAAGTTGATGTCTGCACCAAAATGGTGGTCAGCCACACGAAGCGCTGACTGCGGAAACGATCCCGATGCTGGTTGGGTTTGCGAAACTGATACCAACATTTCCTGGCATGAGTCCGCCAAACTGGTGGAACTGACCGACGACGCCATCCTGGCTCCCCTTGAAGCGCAGTTCGGTCAAGTCCGATCACGCCAGCGCGTTCGTGAGTTGGCAGAGGTATTCACGCATCAGCGCGAGGTAGACGCAATGCTTGACATGATCCCGGATGCGTTCACTGAACTCGACGTGACGTTCTTGGAACCGACCTGCGGTTCCGGTAACTTTCTCATCGAAATCCTGCGGAGAAAGTTGCAGATAGTCAAAAAAGCGGAGTGCGTTTCCCAAGAGCACTATGAACATCGCCTACTGCGAGCGTTGGCGTCGATCTACGGCGTTGACATCTCGATAGACAACGTCACCGAGGCACGAGCTCGTATGGCCCACACGGTGCTAAGCCACTACCAATCGGACGCCAATACTATCGAGCCAACGACTGGTTTCTTGAACGCTGCCGCAGTCATCCTTGGCGACAACATCGTGCTCGGCGACTTAATTAACAACGCCGACGAGATCGAGCTGTGTGAGTGGCGTCCTTTCCCCGCTGGGCGGTTCCAGCGAATTTGGAGCTGCGCCTTGGTCCCCGAGTACTCACGAAACTTGTTCTGGCAGGAGCGAGTGCAAGACGTTGAGCCGATTCACTACAGCGAGCTGGTCGCCGCGGCAACGCCGCCCAAGACCAAGAGTCGAACAAGGACGAAGAAATGAGTAAAACTGACTCAAAGATCACCACCATCGGCGTGGGGACCGTGCGCACTCACCATATCCCCGACATCCTGGACGTCATCGCGGCGCTCTCGTCAGACGCGATACCTACGCCACCGTTGCTAGCTCGCGCTCTGCTCGATCTACTGCCTATCGAGGTATGGAGCAACCCCGACTATCGCTGGCTCGACCCAGCGACGAAGTCAGGCTCGATTCTTCGAGAAGTTGCCCGCCACTTGATGGAGGGTTTGGCTAAGTGGGAACCGGACCCCAAGAAGCGTGCCGAGCACATCCTCAAGAACATGTTGTTTGGCGTGGCCATCACCCAAGTCCACGGCGAGATGACTCGCCGGTCGGTCTACGTGTCGCGCGACGCAACGAGCACCCACTCGGCTGTGCTGTTCTACACCCCCGACGGAAACCTGCCCTTCATTCAAACTGAACATGATTACCCCACGAACAGGGATGGGCGGGCATCGGGGCCGTGTCGCATCTGTGGCGCCCCTGTCCGACTCGAACGTGGGGCTACCCGTGAGAATTATGCATACGCCTTCATCCATGGGGCGTATCCAACCGAGGAGATGAAAGACATGAAGTTCGACGTGATTGTTGGCAACCCTCCGTACCAGGTACAGACTGGCACTACCAGCGCGCAAGCTACGCCGCTCTACCACTACTTCGTCGAGCGCGCCATGGAACTCAACCCCAAGTATCTCGCGATGATCATTCCTTCGCGCTGGTTCACTGGCGGTATGGGCCTTGACACCTTCCGTACTCGAATGATTGCGGACCGTCACTTAGTGAAGGTTGTTGACAACCCTAAACTCTTCGACTGCTTCCCGGGCGTGGAGATCAAAGGCGGAGTCAATTACTTCTTGTGGGATCGCGATCATGATGGAGACTGCGAGTTCTCGACCCGTATTGAGGGCACCATCATCTCGACGGCTCAAAGGGATCTCCGCTTGGGCAAGGGTGTGTTAGTCCGTGACAACAAAGCCATGTCCATCATCAAGAAAGTGGCTCACGGCAAGTCGATTGTGGAGTGGGTCAACTCCGTTGGCGGCTTTGGTCCAACCCTGACAACGAACTTCACCGACGCCGCGTCATCCGAGTTCGAGGGTTCTGTGCCGCTCGTCTTCGGTAGTCACGTCGGCTATGTCCGGCCCGATCAGATCGAGAAGAACGCTGAGTGGGTCACCAAGTGGAAAGTCCTGCTGCCCAAGGCGGGCGATGGGCATGGTCGGGAGGTGTCCTACGTCCTGGGTGAACCCATCGCACTCGCACCAGGGTCGGCGTGCACGTTCACCTATGTGGTTGCTGGCATGTTCGACACGAAGACTGAGGCGAGGAACTATGCCAACTTCCTGGCAACCAAGTTTGTGCGCTTCCTCGTTCTTCAACGCAAGGTAACACAGGACGTTCGCCCGGATGTCTTTTCCTTCGTGCCACAACTCGACATGAAGCAGAATTGGACAGATGAAGCGCTCTACGATCGCTTCGGGCTAACTAAGGCAGAGCGCGAGTACATCGAAAGCACCATCCATCCTCGTGAGGCAATAATGTCCTTGGAATCCTCGATTCCCGCGTCGCACTTGCCGGGTGGATCGAAGTACCGCGCACCCGGCAGGGAGCGCGAGGCTACCGAGGCTCTCGATACGAACGGGGAGGATGAAGAGTGAGTAGCCAGGTTGTCGGTCGCATCTACGTCTACACGGCACCGGGATACGACACCGAGTGGACTCGCACCGTCGGCTCATCGAGCATCGAGGGGCGTGGTCGTCTGAAGGTTGGCTGGACCGGTCGACCCGACCCGCGGGTACGTATCAAAGAGCAGTCGGGGACTATGTACCCCGACGGCGAAGGCATCGTTATCCTGCTAGACGAACCGGCAGTTCGCTCAGACGGTACGAGCTTCACTGACTCGGACATCCACAGGGTCCTCGACAACGCTGGAGTCCAGCGCAACAGCGAGGTTGTCGAAGCCACACTCGATGAAGTCAAGGCCGCCATCTCGGCGGTGCGCTCGGGGCTAGACTACGACCCGCTGCGCACTGAGGACTTCAGGCCACGTCCTGAACAGAAGCAAGCCATCGAGCTCACGAAGACGTACTTTACCCAGCACGCCAATGATCTTCGGCCACCACGCTTCCTTTGGAATGCAAAGATGCGCTTCGGCAAGACGTTCTCGACGTACCAACTGGCGCGTCAAATGGCCTGGCGGCGCGTCCTCGTCCTGACCTACAAGCCAGCGGTACGAAACGCCTGGCAAGACGACCTGCGTAACCATGTGGACTTTGCTGAGTGGGTCTACGCAGACCGCGATCACCCCAGTGACCCGGACATCGATGCCCCCATGGTCTGGTTCGCCTCGTTCCAGGACCTGCTTGGAACTACGACCGATGGCGACGTCAAGGAACACAACGAGTCCATCCACCTCATCGACTGGGACTGCATCGTCCTCGATGAATACCACTTCGGTGCTTGGCAGGGTGCAGCCAAAGAAGTCTGCAGCCCCGCGAGCGCCGCTAGCTCGACGGAGGCCGAACGCAAGGCCGAGCTGCGCGATCTCGATGAAGAGACAGGGCGCGCTGACGAGGTCACTGAGCTCGTTTATGACGGTATTCCTCGTCTGCTCGCCGCCACGCCTGAGTCCACCGGCATCAACCAGGACCTTGACGCTAAGGACATGCGACTATCGAGCTGCAGCTACCTATACCTCTCCGGTACTCCCTTTCGAGCTATCGCTGACGGCGAGTTCAACGAAGAGCAGATCTTCAACTGGACCTATCCGGACGAGCAGCGTGCGAAGCGTGCGTGGGACACAGACCCCGCCAAAGACCCGATCCGCAACCCCTACCGGGAACTCCCAGCAATGGAGATGTTCACGTACTCCCTATCGGAATTGGCGTCGGTTGAGATCGATCAGCGACCAGACGGACTGTTTGACCTCTCTGGGTACTTTGCCGCTAAGAAAGTCGGCTCGGAGTATCACTTCGACGATCCAGATCGCATCAGCGAGTTCTTGAACATGCTCCTCGGACGCCTGACTCAGTCAGCGACAGAGAAGCTGCTCAACAACTTCAAGCCACCCTTTCCTTTCAGTGACGGTCGTTTCACCGAGGCAGTTGAGCACACCGTCTGGTTCATGCCAAGCGTCGCATCAGCACATGCGATGAAGGCTTCACTGCTAGCCCATCCGTTTTTCAAGGACTTCTTGGTCCACGTCGCGGCCGGTGGTACCAAAGTCGGTGCAGCAGCCAAGCCCCCCGTTGACAAGATGCTCGCGGAAGCGGCGAAGCTCGGCAAGCAGACGATCACGCTCTCTGTTGGTCAGTTGATGACGGGCGTGACGGTGCCCCAGTGGGGTGCAATCCTGGTCCTTCGCTCCCTGAAGTCGCCCGAGGCGTACTTCCAGGCGGCCTTCCGGGTGCAGTCCCCGTGGACGTCCAAGCGACCCGATGGAACGCGAGTCGTCAAGAAACAGACTTGCTACGTCTTCGACTTCGACCCCAATCGCGCCTTGAGTCTCATCTATCAGTACGGCACGAAGCTTGCACGCTCGACAACGAAGACGGCGCCGGCTGAGGTCATCGGCGAACTCATTGAGTTCCTGCCCATCTTCGCCTTTGACGGGGGCCGGATGGACCCGGTTGACGTTAACGCAGTCATGGACTGGGGAACAGCGGGGGCTGGTGCGGCCATGCTCGCCAAGCGCTGGGGAAGCCCTCGGCTCATCGACCTCTCCGAAGCGGTGCTCACAAAGCTGCTCGAGGACACTGACCTTCTCGACCGCCTGGAGCAGATGGAAGACTTCCGCAACCTGCGCGAAGACGCGACCAAGATCATCGCGCAGTCCAAGAAGATCAAGTCCGGCAAGAAGCCCAAAGCGTTCGATGGCGACCCCGAAGACCCAGAGGTGACGGCGGCGCGCAAAGCTAAGCGTGAGCAAGTGAAGACCCTCAGGGCTAAGCTGCTCAAGTTCGTTCAGTCGATCCCAGTCTTCATGTACCTTACGGACTTTCGTGAGGAGTCTCTGGTCGACGTGATTGAGTCACTTGACACCCAGCTTTTCGAGCGCGTGACGGGGCTAACCCTGGACGACTTCCACAAGCTCTCAGATGTGGGCGTCTTCAACCCCGATCAGATGGATGAGGCGATTTGGCAGTTCCGTCTCTTCGAAAGAGCGAGCCTGGACTACCTCGGTACCGGCACTGGCGAGGACACGAAGGAGCGCGTGGGCCTATGGGAACGTACTGTTGCGATCGAAGGCGAAACGGTCACTTAGGCAAGATTCACTTCTCAGGAACGTTTTCTCGAGGCGACTCAATCCAACCGATTCGACCCATGTCTGCTCGTCCTTGAAGTGCACAAGCCTGAGGACCCCACTTATCTCTCAGCACCTTCTAGAGCACATCCGTACAGGTATTCGTATTGGTTTGTAACACGTCTGAACTATAGAAGGAACCGCCATACCAAATGTCAGGTGGAGGTGGAGGCACAAACGACACACCTCTTTACAACGTCTTCGTAGAAGAGGCGATAAAACTCAACCCTCAGTTCCTCGCAATGATCATCCCCTCCCGGTGGATGGCCGGTGGCCGTGGGCTTGAGTCTTTCCGCTCTGGGATGCTGAAGGACAGGCATCTTAGGGTACTCGTTGACTACCCCAATGCCGGTGAACTCTTTCCGGGCGTAGAGATCAAGGGAGGAGTCTGCTACTTCATGCGGGATCGAGACAATCCCGGCTTCTGCGACATGACTATTGTTCGCGGTGACGAAATTTATGGTCCAGGAGAGCGTGACCTCAGCGAGTTTGACGTATTAGTGCGCGACAGTCGCGCGGTTGGTATCCTTCACAAGGTCCTCAAAAAGCGCGAAGGAAGTTTCGCGGAGCTTGTATCGGGCGACACACCTTTTGGGATTTCGACGAACTTTACTGGATATCGCCGAGGGGACGTGCAGCCTGGAGATCTCAGACTCTTCTTGAAGGATGGAGCGAGAAATGAGAAGTGGATTGCCAGTGATCTCATTCGAAAGAATACCAGGGCCATCGAGAAGTGGAAGGTGTTCGTGCCGGAAGCCGGATCAGATGGAGGCCAGAGGATCCCGGATATCGTTCTTGGAAAGCCGTTCGTAGGAGGTCCTGGAAGTGTGAGCACACAGACGTTCCTTTTCGTCGGACCTTTTGATACTCAGGCTGAAGCGGACAGCGCTTTTTCCTTTATGCGCACGCGGCTAGTACGCTTCCTGATCTCATTACGCAAGATCAGCCAACACGCAATGAAGTCGGTCTACACCTGGGTACCCCAGCAAACCTGGGACCGTACCTGGACAGACGAAGAACTCTACGCTAAGTACGGTATCACAGAAGACGAGCAGGCCTACATCGAGAGTATGGTCAAGGAGATGCCGTAATAATGCCCGTCTCTCTCGCAGAAAGCGTCCGTCAGCCAAAGATCTACGCCTACACCATTCCGCAGTATGCCGATATAGTTTGGCAGGGAGCCAGACAGGGCAAGGGCCTCCTGAAGGTTGGCTATACCGATCAAGATGCCAACGTCCGTATTCGCCAACAACTCCAAGGCGTCCAGATGCCGGTGGAAGTCGAATTCACGGTGCTGTTGACTGAGTCAGCAATGGACGATCATGGAGACGCCTTCCGGGACCATAGCGTGCACCGTGCTCTTGTTAATGCAGGTGTTCACAGGGTGTCAGGAGAGTGGTTCGAATGTACAACTGATGAGGTGCGCGCTGCGGTCCAATCTGTCAGATCAGCGACTCCACTAAGCAATCTTCGACCCTTAGCAACATTCCCTATGCGACCGGAACAAGAAGAGGCCGTATTGCAGACAGCTACTTACTTCAAAGGTCATAGGGATACGGTCAATCCCCCACATTTCCTGTGGAATGCAAAAATGCGCTTCGGCAAAACATTTACTGCGTATCAGCTAGCCAAACACCTGGGGTGGACAAGAGTCCTGGTGTTGACCTACAAGCCAGCGGTAGAGAAGAACTGGCGAGAAGACTTACTCGGTCATCGAGACTTCCAAGGATGGCGCTTCAGCGGTAAGGACGATGTGCGACCGGATCTCTCCAACCCAAGCCCGCTCGTGTGGTTTGCATCATTCCAAGATGTGCTCGGCAAGAATGCAGACGGCAAGACCAAAGCCAAAAACGAGGTTCTCTACCACGAGCGGTGGGACGCAATAATTATTGATGAGTATCACTTCGGCGCTTGGAGGGAGGCGGCACGGTCCCTCTATCTCAAAGATGGTGACGAAGGCGGAGACGTCTCGGAGCAGAAAGCGCTGGATAATCCAGACCTAGACGAAGACTTCAGCACCAACGTTGAAGAGGAATTAGACGTTCAGGTCGATCACTACCTTTATCTGTCTGGGACACCGTTTAGAGCGTTGACTCAAGGGGAGTTCCTAGAAGATCAAGTCTTCAACTGGACGTACAGTGACGAGCAACGAGCGAAGCAAGATTGGGTGGAGCCTCCATCTAATCCATATGTTGCGTTACCCCGTATGGCCCTTCTAACCTATGAAATGCCTGACAAGCTTCGAGATATAGCCCTAAACAACCAGTCAATGTTTTCCTTCACCGAATTCTTCAGAACAACCAAAGAAACTGGCAGACCTCCGAAGTTCATTCATGAAGACGAAGTGCAGAAGTGGCTTTCGTTATTGATCGGACAAAACATTACGGATTACTGGTCTGCATCATCCACTCGACAACGCCCTCCACTGCCCTATGAGGATGGAAATCTCTTGCAGGCCCTCCAGCACACGGTGTGGTACCTACCGTCCGTTGACGCTTGTACAGCCATGGCAAACCTCTTGGGGGCTACTCACAACACGTTCTTTCGCCAGTATCGAACGGTTGTAGCAGCAGGCAATAGTGCCGGTCTTGGTGAGGAAGCACTTCCCCCCGTTCTGCGAGCAATTGGACCAGTACCACAAGATACTAAGACCATCACGTTGACGTGTGGGAAATTGATGACCGGCGTGACCGTGCCTCCATGGACTGGGATCTTCATGTTGCGAGAACTCAAAAGCCCAGAATCATACTTTCAGGCAGCCTTTCGAGTGCAATCTCCCTGGGTGTCCAGATTTGTTGACACAGTGGCTGGCGGTGAGGACGAAATCGTACTCAAAGAGCAATGCTTCGTGTTCGACTTCGCTCCTAACCGTGCATTACAGCAGGTAGTGGACTACGCCACTCGTTTGAGGGCAGACGATCCGTCGGTTCGAGATGACCAAAAAGCCGTGGATGAGTTCATGGCATTCCTTCCGGTGTTGGCATATGACGGACACTCCATGCGCCAGCTGAACGCAGCGGATGTGATCGATTACCTCACCCACGGGATTAGTGCAAGCATGCTTGCGCGTCGATGGAACTCCCCAGAGCTCATTGAGTTGGATGCCCGTGCTATGGAGGCGCTGCTTGGTAATCCAGATCTTCTCGCTTCACTCGAACAGATGGAGTTGTTCAGGGAGATTAATCTCAAAGCTGATCTTGAGGCAATGATCGCCACAAACAAGGAGCTCCGGCAGAAATCCCTCGCAAAAGAGCCGCTAGATGGTGAGGAGAAAGTAGCAAAGAAAGAGGCAACGAAGAAACGTGACAATATCAAGAAGCGTCTTCAACGGTTCTTGACGCGTATTCCAGCTTTTATGTACCTGACCGATGCTCGTGAGCGGACTGTTCAAGATATCATCCGTCAAATTGAACCGGAACTTTTTGAGAAAGTGACTGGACTCACACTCTCAGATTTTGCAGAGCTGGTGGATCTTCGAGTATTCAGTGACTCGAAGATGAATGATGCAGTATGGAAATTCCGTACCTTTGAAGAGCCGAGTCTTCGTTACGGAGAAAATGTCCTAGCTCCTGAGACTTTAGGAGGATGGACTCTTCGTCGAGATCAGCGCTTTGCGCGTCTCGTAGAGACGGGACTTATCGCTCCGGGTGCACGACTGGTGGGGACAACCGACTCTGGCATCGTTGAAGCCGCCGTTGGCGACGATTTTGGTCTATGGGTCGGGGGAATCCGATATGAATCACCAAATGACGCTGCTGCGGCGGCGACGGGAAGGTTAGACCTCGATGGTTGGACATTTTGGAGAGCGGACGACTACGACGGGAGCTCGCTAGCCGAGGTTTCGAGCCTGCTTGACTGATAAGCTAGCCAGATCTTGGAAGTGTGACCTCACGGTGGTAACTCCTACTCGGGAAGGCGCAGAGTGCCGTGGCTGAACGTGGAAACGTATCCAAGTCAGACCTTCTCCAGAAGGTGGAAGATAGCGGGGACGTTCGACTCCGCTTTGGGGTAGCTCATCAAGATGGGAAAAACTCACTCATCTTGCTGGACGGCGAATTTGGTGCTGAGCTCGATCGGCAAGACGAGCGTACTTGGACGTACGAAGATCTATCTTTTTTCGACCGGCTTCTCCATGGTAGCGAGCTACGGCAGTTTATCGAAGATGGGGCAATTGCTTTAGGCGAGCAGACGGTATATTTCCCGGCGATTGGGGACACAGCGAATTGGACTCGCCACCCAAGTCTTAGCGACTGGGGTCTCGGGAAATTTTCGTGGCCCACCGTAGAGTACAATTTGTCGGTGACTTCTCATGCCCAACCTGGTTCGGGCTTACTTATAGGGAGAGACAGTCCCTCGTTCCAGAGTTATCACGCGGCCATCGCAGCGTTTCTTGGGATTGACCTAATGCCAGGTCGTCAATTTAACCGAAGCGATATTTCCTTACGCCGCCACGATAGGTCGGGACGTATCACGAACGTCGTTTGGTCGCCCACCACTATTGATGTGGTGGTTGAGGGTGATGCTCTTGCGAACTCAGTGATCGAATTGGCATCACCGATACCCGGCGAAGAGCACTCTTTATCCGAACATCCATTTCAGACGTTTCGCTTCGACATCCCGGACACTGGACTACCTTCAGGCTCTTGGCTTGTACTCCGACGCGATGGCGAGTGGCTGGACTACAAGTTCCTCAATTGGCCTTACGCCCTTGGGCCTGACTCAGGCGTCGAAAAGATCGTCGAAGAACAGGACGAAATCCAGTCACTCATAAGTCAAGGGGAGGGATCGACTATTGAGTTCAAGGAGGACGTACCTAGTCAGCCTGGTAAAGAACGCTATGGCGTATGTAAGACAGTAGCGGCTTTCGCTAACGGACTCGGGGGAACCATCCTGCTCGGAGTGAAAGACGATGGAAACATCAAAGGAGTCCCCGACGAACAACAGACACGAGATGCGGTCGACGCCATTACCAATTGGATCAAAGATATAGTGGAGCCTCTCCCGGACTTCGACGTTCGCACGGTAGAGATCATTCACTCGGACGGATCGGGAGAGACGCTCAGTTCGAAGGTGATATCCATTGAAGTCGGACACGGATCTTCATCACCCTATTGCATAAGGACTACCCGACCTGCCAAACGGGAGTACTACGTGCGTCGTGGTGCCACCACTTTTGCTGCAGCACCAGACCAGCTTCGAAATATTGTCTTGGCGAGCCGACCGGCTCAGACTGGTCTAATACAACCTTGAGGGATTCATGGGGATAAGACCCATAAGTGCTGACGGAACGCTTGCTCTTAATCCAAGACAGAAATCTACAAGACTGTCGTACTGCGAAACAAGGGACGCTAATCCACATACCCTCTAGAAGTAATATTTGTATGAAACATGCAGATCATAGAACGAGAGAAGGTGAGCCCCAAATGGGATCTTTTAAAAATTGGCGTGAAGCTGATGAAGAATGGGCGAGAGAGAATGCCGAAGTTCTTCGGGCTACCTTTCTACGTTTCTACCAGACTGGTGAGTGGCCGAACATTAGAGACCTTCGGCGCGAACGCGATATTGCCGGCAAGGCAACTCCTTCCGTTGTCGACATTGCTAGAGGCAAGCCCAGCATCCCTGGTCAGGCGAATTTTGAATCCTCCGCCCCTCAGTCACTCATCATCAACGCGCGGCATTTGCTGACTCTCGGTGTTCCTCAAGCCCAATTGCTCCTTGACGCCCTTGTAGTCTCATCCGTGGCTGCCGTGGAAGCGTACAAGGATTCCGCCAGAGAGTTCCCGCTAGCAATAACTGACCAAGAGGTAGCCATTAGATGGAATCTTGATCCTCATGCCTTGGGGTTAGTTCCACGATTCGTCTCGTCAGATTATCCAACCCCTTTTAGTGGATTCAGTTGGTCTGAGAACACTTGGTCAATGGGTGTATCTGAGAACTTTGTGATGAACTTCCAAGGGGCAACGACCTATCAAACCTACGTTGATCGTCAACTATCGGTCATCGAGGGATGGTGTGCTGAAGTCGACAAGAAGGACATAAATCTCCAGACCGCCAGAAACCTAAGGGTCTTTCTAGCAATGCCGTTTACTCAGCCGTGGTCGAATGCTACACATGAGATGGTCCGCGAAAGTATTCGTCAGGCAGGCCTGCCTATCGATCTAGTCCGTCTCGACGAAGTCCATTCACCTGGCAGAATCACTGAGCAGCTCGTCAAAGAACTTCAGCTTGCTGACTTTCTGATAGTCGATATCACTGGTGTAAACGCCAACGTTATATGGGAACTCGGCTTCGCCGAAGGACTAAAAAAGCATTCAGTGGTGATACGAAGACGCGACGATAACACCGACGTCCCCTTTGATATTTACGATCATCGTCAAGTGCGGTACGACGACCCCGTTACCACTCAACAGATAAAAGAGCTAAACGGGCACTTGTCTCATGTCGTCGCAACCCTCATGTAGCAAGAAGTCAGCAAGCTGGAACATGACTGCACAAATAGCTTTTCATGGTGTCGGGGAATTGACTGAAAGGTCGAAATGAGGGGTATGAATGGTCACGACAACTGCCAAGCTCGGCTCGTTTCATTCGAACCAGTACCATTTCTCTGGTCGTGATGGTTCGGCGGAGGTAGACCGACGAGCAAATATTGACGGCTTCATCCTTGGAGCCTAAAAGTGCTTGAATCTATGTTTGTCCTCTCATTCCACACTCGCAAGTGTAAATGTATAAATGAGAGATGCAAAGATTTCCACACGATAATCCGCTTACCCCTTTATCCTAAATGGTGCAAAGACCTTTATCTCCAATGGTCAAAATGCTGATTTGATAGTCGTGGCTGTACGTACGTCGCCGGATCCACATAGAGGGCTTTCGCTTTTGGTCGTTGAATCAGCCACGCCGGGTTTTTTTCGCGGTAGGAATTTGGACAAGATAGGACTTCATTCCCAAGATACCAGCGAGCTCTCTTTTGTGGATGCACGAGTGCCCGCTAAGAATTTACTCGGAGAGGTCAATAGGGGATTTTATTATTTGGTGCGGAATCTGCCACAAGAGCGGCTTTCTCTCGCCCTTGGAGCCGTGGGAGCAGCCGAAGGCGTTTTTGATTTGACGCTCGCTTATACCAAGGAACGTTTTGCATTTGGACAAGCCATAGGCAGCTTTCAGAGTTCGAAGTTTACGTTAGCTGAGCTTGCCACTGATATTGACGTTGGTAGGACCTATGTTGAAGATTGTTTATTTAGCCATTTGAGGGGCGCGCTGTCCCCAGGTAGAGCAGCCAAGGTGAAGCTTTGGACTACTGAGATGCAACTGCGAGTCGTCGATCGAGCGGTTCAGTTGTTTGGTGGATATGGTTATATGCGTGAATTTCCAGTAGCCCGAGCATATGTAGATGCCCGAGTTCAGACAATCTACGGCGGTACTTCTGAGATTATGAAAGAGATCATTGCTAAAGATCTCGGACTTTGAGACTGGTTCGCCATGGCATTACTCACCCATGTTCAAAAATGCCCTTTAAGTCGCGAGCAAGAATTAGGTTGCAATTCATGGGCAACAGCATTTTTTCGCATTTTAACGCAGTTGGGTGCAAAATGCGGATATCAAGGGAGATCTATGGCAATCTAAATGATTGATGCTGTAACTTGGTGTTGATCGAGATATTTTTTCGTGGCCGGCCTATGTCGTGGCCGGCCTATGGCCACTTGGAGTTGGAATTGACATTTCCAACACCAAGTGGCCATGCGGCTAGATTGCATCCCCTGAATCTGGGTCAAAGAAGTGGAGTTTTTCTATATTGACGGTAAGGTCGATATAGCTTCCCGCAGTAACGTCCAAGTCGGGTGAAAGCCGAGCGACTCCTCGAGCGTATTTATTGCCCGGGTTGTCGAGTTGAATTTCATCTAATTTATCTTCTTCTGGGGTCTCGCCCTCCACCTTGACGGATGTCGCCTCTATCTGAAAGTGGGCGAGTATCTCCGAGCCGAGAACTTCAGATATGTCAACTTTGACCCGAAGGCGGTTGGTTGCTTCTTGACTACTCGAATTCAGCGCGAGATCCTCCGGGCGGATTCCAACTATTACTTTACGATCGCGGTACTCCGTCAACGTGGAATGTTTCTTCAAAAGGCCAGGAGAAAGTGCTAGCTTCTGTGATCCAATCGTCAGGTTTGTTAGGTCTCCTGCGATAGTTGCGTGGTAGAGGTTCATGGATGGTGAGCCGATAAAAGCAGCTACAAATAAGTTTTTTGGAGAGTTGTATAGGGCAGAAGGCGTATCAATCTGCTGGAGGATGCCGCCGTTCATAACAGCAACCCTGTCGCCCATTGTCATTGCTTCCACCTGGTCGTGGGTTACATAGATAGTAGCAGTACCAAGGGCACGTTGTATTCTAGAGACCTCTGCTCTCATCTGAACCCGCAATTTTGCATCCAGATTCGATAGGGGCTCATCCATTAGGAAGACTGCAGGATCTCTGACAAGGGCTCGTCCCATTGCAACTCTTTGGCGTTGACCCCCTGAGAGTTGAGCGGGCTTTCGATCTAGATACTCTGTCAGACTCAACTTGGCGGCTGCTTCTTTGACTTTCGCCTCTATCTGGTCCTTGGAGAGCTTTTGAAGTTTGAGCGCAAAGCCGATGTTTTCGGCTACGGTCATATGGGGATATAGCGCGTAGTTCTGAAAGACCATCGCAATGTTGCGCTCTTTGGGTGATGTTTCGTTGACTCGCTTGCCACCTACCCTTAATTCGCCCGAAGTTATCGTCTCAAGTCCTGCGACCATTCGTAGTGCTGTGGTCTTACCGCAGCCAGAGGGTCCAACAAGAATTAGAAATTCACCATCAGACACCTCGAGATTGAGCTCGCGGACGGCAACATATCCGTTTGCGTACGTTTTTGAGAGCCGATCGAGAGTTACGTTGGCCAAGGCCTTCCCCTTCCATGTGCATGGTTAGATATCTTTACATAGGTTTAAGGCGCTTGAAATGAAGTAGGGCTGCGTGGAAAATATGGATCCAGCCATCTCATCCTTTAAATTTATCACATTTTGAGCGTGCATGGGCGAAGTTTTGGAAATTTTTTACGTTATATGGGTGGCTCATCTTCAAGGCGACTGAAAGCCCCCAAGAACAATCTCTTAAAGTTGATACGTTAATGTGGTCGAGATGGTCGAGTGTCTAGTGTTACAAAGCTCTAGGAGACAATTGCAAAAGTAGATCTTTAGCTGTTTTGGATTTAAAGCTCCGCACTTAATGCTAAATAAGGCATAGCAACCCCACTCCGAGTCAAAAATACCTCCCGAAAGAGTTGATTTCCGAATCGTGCGATTTTCTCCTAGGGGAGTCATTCTGGCCAAGATCAGCCTTTTTTAGGAGATTGGCCAGAATGATTGAGGCGAGAAGATAGACCATAAGCTGGCGACATTGTTTCATGGCGTTTGAATCGCTAGTTAAAGCTGGGCTATTCAAGTCAAATGCCCTTCGAAGGTCCTCTTCGAAGTTGAGCGGCCAACTTTCGGCGGGTTCACGAACAGCGCAATAGGGTTAGATCAAAGGGAGCTTCAATTGCGTGCCTGGGTGATTTTTTCGAAGTTGCATTCGCCTCTTGGGTCGAAAATTAAGGTAAGGCGAAAATGGAATCAAAATCGTTTATTTTGCCATCGGCAATACTCTTTTAGTGACGGTTTTCGAAGTTCCAAAGATCTAAGATCATCTCCTCTAGGTCGGGCTTAGTGGGAACCCATCCGAGCTCTTGTCTTATTTTTTTGCTTGAGGCGACAAGGCTCGGTGCATCGCCCTGGCGACGAGGTGCAAACTCAACCTTTGGAGTCTTTCCTGTCACATTTTTTATTGCATCGATGACCTCGAGATTGGAGAATCCATCACCATTGCCTAGGTTGAAGATGTTATGGTTCGAGCTTTTCATCTTCTCTAGTGCCAGTTTGGCGGCAAGTGCCAAGTCGACGACGTGAATGTAGTCCCTAATGCAGGTGCCGTCTGGGGTTGGATAGTCCGACCCAAAGATTTTGATAACCCTTCCTTCGACTATTGATTTAAGGGCCGTTGGTATCAGGTGGGTCTCTGGGTTATGCCTCTCACCGGCACCACGATAAGCACCAGTTACATTAAAGAAACGCAAGCTAGCTGCATTTAATCCGTGAGCTTGGGCCTCGGAGGCGATAGCCATGTCCATAGTAAGTTTTGTCATACCGTAGGTGTTGAGCGGATTGGGAGGGGTATCCTCGGTGATTGGGCTCTGGCCTGCCCTGCCATATACCGCAGCTGTGGATGCAAAGACTAATTTTGGAATCTCTAATTTTCGCATTCCATCTAGTAACTTGATTGTTCCGATCACATTGTTGTGCCAATAGAGTTCGGGATTAGAGACCGACTCTTCAACCCTAGAGTGAGCAGCCATGTGAACTACGGCGTCGAATTGGTTGGTTTCGGTAAAATATTTAGGCAAATCGGATATTTCACCCTGTACAAAGATAGCACCTTGAGGCACTGCATCTAAATAACCACGTGATAGGTTGTCTAAGACAGTGACAGTGTCACCTTGGTCAAGGAAGTAGCGAGCCATTACGCTTCCGATATAACCGGCTCCGCCAGTAACCAGAATTTTCATCTTTTAGTACCTCGTTTTGAATTAGCTTGGCCCGATGTGCCAATTGGAATTGTTTCGACGCCCATAATTTATTGATCTAGAGGTTGAATTATGGGTGTTACTGGTGCTTGAGACTGGCACTTGGGCGCTAAGGATATCTTCGCGTGGGCAATGCTAGCCAGCAACGCTTATCTTAGGAGTTTTTGAAAGGTTGGATAGTAGATTTCCGCTCCTCAATAGGCAAGCCGAAACAGCTAAGCACCAGCTCTTGATTGATCTTGGGAGCTCAATTAGGAGCTGGTGCTTGTCGACTGTCATGAGGCTGGTTTGAATCTTTGGCCCGAGGCATTTCGGACGTTTACTCATAAGTAACGAAGAACTCCTTTTAGGCTCAGCTCTTTATGAGATTGGGTTCAATGCCCCATGTGAAACTCTTGGTCTCTTCTGGTTCAAGTTTTATCAAATCTACGCCGGAGTTAAAGGCATCCGGTGGTGCGCTCATTGGTTCAATCGCTATTGAGTGGCGGCGTCTCTTTGCATCAGGCAGGGTGTCGCCACTGTAGAGTTGCAGATATTGGTAGGACTCGTCCATCCAAAGTGTTGTCTTGGAGTCAGTATCGTTTGAAAGAGTAATCCTTGCTAACCCATCTTTGTCGCGATCAATATCGCTAAAGGTGTGGTCCAAGGCCACCGATGCGATCTTTTTATTTTTCCTGAAGTCATAGATGGTATCTTCCACCTCTTTCTTTGCGATTGGGATCGCCTGATCGTCCTTTTCAAAGTAGGAGTGTGCAGGGCTTTGTAGCTTCAATTGGTCGATTTTTTCACCAAATAATGATATATATGGATGTGCTCCGGTGGCTAGTGGCGCCGGGGTGTCGCCTATATTTTTGATTGTCGTTTCTACTCTAAGTCCAGCTTCTCCTATGTCGTATCTGATTTGACATAGCAGCATGAATGGCCACGATGTCGTTGGAGGCAGGAATAACTCGTATGTAACCGATTCTTGGGTTGAACGAACTAATTCGAAGTTTTGCCAACGGGTGAGGCCGTGGATCGCATTGTTATTTCGTGCCTCACTCAAGTCGAGCTGGTAGGCTTTGCCGGCCCAATGATAGCGCGCCCCACGGATCCGATTTGGCCATGGGATCATGGTTTGGCCTCGTGTACTGTCTGCTATCGAGTTTTCTTCGAAGCCCTCGACTACCTCAGTCTCATCTTTTGTATATCTTCTAAGGCCACCTCCGACCGAAGTGGTTGTGACCTTTTGATCACCGAATGATATCGTGGCTTGATTGCCTGATGGTGGACGCATTTTAGTCATGGTGTTCCTTGTCTTTTTAGCCAGGGCGATCGCACTCAATTAGCATAATTTGTTAGTCTCAAAGCTATTTCAAAGATTCAATTCTCGCATGTGAAGTGCTGGGGCGAAATATTGGTGCTTATTGGACTTGTTGTGAAATATATTGAACTGAAGCAACTCGAGGAGATGGAACCGCTGGAGCCGTCTCTGCTGGAGTAATCAACTCGCGCACCTTGGCGATAGCCCATTCGTCCAATGACGATATTGGGTCAGAAAAGGTGCGTAATCCGTTGGTGGAGGCGACGGCATCAGCTATCAATTCTCGATTTTCGATTGAGGGCCGCAAAAGAAGGCAGTCCGGGTCGTTTACCCAGAATCTACCATGTAGTGCTCGGCGAGCCCGGCTGTTGAGAATCGCCGCGCGAGATCCGGGTTGGCTTAGGTCTTGTTCGGGTGGGTCCCATAGCGGAGAGATATCGGGCGAGATCCTCATGGCGTCTACCAACCCGACGCTCGAGAGTATTGGTGCGCCACAACCGACTATGGTGGCTTCATCACCGACACATTCCCTTATGGAAGCCATTGCTTGACGATATGCAACTTCACTAGGGATATCTCGATTGCGGTTACCTTCCATAGCGCCGGCATAGAGGAAGTCAAGTTTAAAGTAGGTGACACCTAACTCCTTTAACATCGTGAAGGTCTCTAGAAGGTAGTCCATCGCGCCGTTTGCAGTCGTATCGAGGGCTAATAGCGGCTGGTTCCAGTTGAAGCCTGCATCAGCGCCCCCTAGAATCCAACTCGGGTTTTTTTCGGCCAACTGGGAGTTGGCCCCGACCAAAAATGGCGCGAGCCAAATGCCGGATTCTTTGCCGGCCTCCTTGATCGTGGCTATAGTGCTTTTTAGATCGCCAAAGCGTTTTGATATGGTCCAGTCACCTATTGCTTCTTGCCACCCATCGTCGATTTGAATTGTGGTTATGGGTAGTTGTGCCCTGGTGATGTCGCCTAGCGCTCCGACGATGTCGTTTTGTGTGACGTTGAACCAGTAGCAATACCATGAACACCATGCAGGTGCAATTGCCTTTAGCAGTTGGAGTTCCATCTTTGAAAGAATCAATTCAGCCCACCCACTAAGGGCATCTTCGATCGTTACGGCGCTTGGCCAACTTCGAGCCTCAATTGGTAGATTGGATGAAATGACCAGGTGTTTATTACCTTTGGGCGTTGCTAAGATGTGGGGGATTTGACCCTGTATGTCTGCCACGCCGAAGCTAACGATCGGCCTTCCATCTCCTGGGTTGACGATAAGCACCCCGTCGCTTTGAAAGCAATTTAAGGGGTCAACGAATTCAGGGCGATATGCCATCGCTTGCCATATTTTTTTGAGCGGTCGCGGTGATGTTGACTTGAAAGAATATGACCCCGATGGACTCCAGGATTGCCAACCGAGTTCGTAGACTAAGGCACGATCGGGGTCGATCTCGATCTCGGCAATCTCGTCAAAGTGCAAAGAAACCATGTTATCTAGAACTCCCTGTGCTGCTTGGTCGCTTAGTGAAATATAACAGTTGCACCACTTATCATGGTAGTTTTTGTTAGATTTTAAGAATCTTACACGCTGGTCAACTTTTGCTGTGTATCAGCTGATTGTTAGAATGAACATCAGGCATTTTACAATAAAAAATATCGAAAAAAGACTACATATGTATTTCTATTGTGGGGTATCTCGATTCTATGGCGACTATTGACTAGGGGGGCGTGGGGATATATCGCTATTTGCGTTGGTTTCTTGAGATCTTTTAGGCAGCGATAAGAAAATATTTTAAATTTTTTGCTGCTCAATGGCAATAATTTTGCGATAAATGAGATTTTTTGTTAACTTGATGTTGCATTGATGTTTCGGATATGTTAGTTTTTGTTTGGAAGCAAGAGCTTCCGTGGGGTCCGTTGCTCGAAACAATGTTTGGGTAACGGGAAAAATACAAGGGGGACAACACCATGAGCTACAAGAGCTCAATCAAGCGATTCCTTACTAAGAGCGGAAAAGGAGTAGCCCTTTCGCTCTCTGTGGCTACATTGGCGGCAGCTTGTGGCTCGACGACGGCTAGCAGTTCCACCACTGCGGCTCCAGCGACGACCCAAGCGGGCGTAGTTCACCTGACCTTTTGGTCTTGGGTACCTGGCCTTCAAACGTCGGTAAATCTTTGGAACACGTCGCATCCAAATATTCAAGTCAAACTAGACGAAGTTACTTCAGGCGCAGCGGGAACTTATGCCAAGATGTTTAGTGCCTTGCAAGCTGGTACTGCACCAGATCTTGGTCAGGTTGAATATCCAGTTATTCCTAACTTTGAGCACGTAGGTGGCTTGGTAAATCTTGCAAACTATGGTGCAACATCTTACAAGAGCAAGTTTGTGCCATGGACCTGGAATCAGGTGAGCCAGGGGTCTGCGGTCTATGCTATTCCTCAAGATACCGGGCCTATGGGCCTTTTCTATCGTGCAGATCTCTTTACGAAATACGGTTTGACGGTTCCAACTACATGGGCTCAATATCTCGCTGATGCTCAGAAGCTTCACGCCGCCAATCCAAATGCCTATATCGCGGCCTTCCCGGCATCGGATTCAGCATGGTTCTCGGCACTTGCGTGGCAAGCGGGCGCGAAGTGGTTTTCCACTAAGAGTAATTCATGGGTTGTAAATATGGCAGACCCGGCAACTCTACAAGTGGCGAAATTGTGGCAGACTATGGTTGCGGATCATCTTGTCAAAGTTGAGCCGGACTTTGCAACTGGCTGGTATAAGGACTTGTCAGATGGCACAATTTTGACTTGGCCAACTGCAGTATGGGGTCAAAATACCATCGCCACCAACGCTTCAACGACTTCAGGAGATTGGCGAGTTGCTCCAATGCCAAACTGGACCTCCACTCCTAGCAACGGTAACTGGGGTGGCTCAACTACCGCGGTCTTCAAGGGAACAAAGTATCCAGCACAAGCGGCACAGTTCGCTGAGTGGCTAAATACAAACAGCGGAAGTCTTAACAATATGATCACAACGGGTGGCCTTTATCCAGCTGATATCGCTGGACAGTCCCTGCCTGCTGATAATTCGCCCGTTGCATTCTATGGTGGTCAAAATATCTGGAAAGTATTCAAGGCTGGATCTGCTATCGTAAACACCAACTTCCTCTGGGGACCATTGATGAGCACGACCTTTACTCAGTTGAATGATGCCTTTGCTAAGGCGACGACTGGAACCGGTACTATCGGATCTGCGGTCTCATCTGCTCAGGCATCTACAGTAACATCCATGAAGCAGCAAGGCTTCTCGGTTATCACCGGTTAGGAAGTACCAAAAGGATCGGATTAGGTTGTGGTAGTTCACTTTTAGGCGCTGTGAACCACCCACAACCTAATCTGTGGAAACTTTGGTAGCCTTTGGACAAGTTAAGGAGTTAGCTCTAGGGTGGTTTTAAGTTCTGCTCCGCCAAAGGGACAAGCAGATGTCCCTCAGCGACGTCGCATAAAAGATAAATCTTCGAAGATGGGGGCCCCTCTGGCATTTATGAGTCCCTTTTTACTTCTATTTGCTATCTTCTTTCTGCTGCCAATTGGGTATGCAATCTATGAGAGCTTGCTGCAAATAAAGGTTTCGGGCCTTGGGATAGGTCCCAATTCCACAACTACTCAATTCGCCGGATTAGCCAACTACGCAAAAGTTCTTGCAAACGCCTCCTTTATCTCCGGGGTTGGACGCGTTTTAGAGTTTGGGATCGTACAGGTTCCCATAATGCTCATCTTGGCCACGACCTTGGCACTGCTGTTAGATTCGGCATCTGTCTATCTAAAGAGGTTCTTTCGGCTGGTCTTTTTCTTGCCATACGGAATTCCTGGAGTAATAGCGGCAATTCTTTGGTCTTTTCTTTACCTACCTGGATTGAGCCCAATTGTTTCAATATTGAAAGGTGTTGGCTTTGGGTCGATCAATTTTCTTGGAATTCACTCTGTCTTGTGGTCGATAGCAAATATCGTAACTTGGGAGTATACCGGTTACAATATGCTCATTATCTATGCCGGTCTTCAAGCGATTCCTCAGAGCTTATATGAGGCTGCGCGCATAGATGGGGCGAGCGAAATCCAGGTGGCCTTTAGGATAAAGATTCCGCTGGTCGTCTCTTCCCTGGTTCTTACCGCAGTATTTTCAATCATTGGAACCCTTCAGCTCTTTAGTGAGCCTCAGGTTCTAAGGTCTGTTACGACTAACATTAGTTCTTCATTTACTCCAAACCTTCTGGCTTATACAAAAGCCTTCGTCGAGAATAATCCAAATTTCGCGGCCGCAGCTGCTGTAGTTTTGGCGGTCGGAACATTCATCCTCTCGTTTGGATTTTTGAAATTGGTTCAGCGTCGAGCTCTAAGTGAGGTTGAAGTATGAGTATCGCTCCACCAATTGCACCTGAGCGCCAGAGGGCGCCTTTTCGCAAGAGTTCAATTTTGGCAATGGCCTTTATGTTTGTGATGGCTACCTACTTTTTGCTTCCCGCTTATTGGCTGGTAATTTCATCGACCAAGGGGCCTACTCAGCTATATGCCTCGCAAGGTCTTTGGATTAGTGGCTTCAAGCTGTTCTCCAACTTGAGCGGTCTGTTTAGTTACAATGGTGGGATCTATCTACAATGGATAATTAATACCGTTTTATATGCTGGAATCGGTGCGGCGGTCGCAACGCTGATCTCTGCGCTTGCCGGGTATGGCCTCTCTAAATACAACTTTAAAGGTAAAGAGCTGATCTTTTCCATAATTTTGGGTGGAGTGTTGGTGCCAGGTACCGCATTGGCTTTGCCGCTGTATCTCTTGCTCGCGAAGGTGCATCTGACCAATACTTACTGGTCCGTCTTGATTCCAGCCTTTGTCTCTCCATTTGGAGTATTTTTGGCAAGAGTCTATGCCGGAGCAGCTATCCCTAATGAACTTATTGAAGCCGGAAGAATAGATGGAGCGAGCGAATTTAAGATCTTTCGAACTATTGCATTTCGAATTATGTCGCCTGCGCTTGTAACGATCTTTCTCTTTCAATTTGTTGCTATTTGGAATAACTTCTTTTTGCCACTTGTGATGCTCTCCAATCAGAAGCTATACCCAGTAACATTGGGGCTCTATAGCTGGGACAACCAATACGGCCAGGCTCCTCAGTTGATAAGCTATGTGGTTTTGGGTTCGTTGATCTCGGTGATCCCCCTGGTAATAGCATTTCTATCACTGCAGCGCTTTTGGCGATCTGGGCTTACTGCGGGGAGTGTGAAGCTTTGACGGTCTATAGCGAGAGGCTTTCTCTTCCCTTGGGACGTCCCCTCTACTTTGGTGGCGATTACAATCCAGAGCAGTGGTCGCGAGATGTTTGGCAACAAGACGTCGAGATGATGGTCGAGGCCGCAGTAAATCTGGTAACTTTAGGGGTATTCTCCTGGTCGCGCCTTCAGAGTGCTCCTGGGAAGTTCGATTTTGGGTGGATGGATGAGATCTTTGAACTCTTAAGTTCAAATGGAATTATGGTGGATTTGGCGACTGCTACAGCGTCCCCGCCGCCATGGTTAGTTCATGCACACCCTGAAATCCTTCCAAGGGATTTTTCTGGGCGGACTTTGAGTTTTGGTTCGCGTCAGTCGTATTGTCCCAATTCTAGACCATACCGTGATGCGGCGGCGGAGTTGGTCCATGCGCTAGCGCAAAGGTATGGCAGCCATAGTGCGCTAGAGATGTGGCATATCAACAACGAATACGGTTGTCATGTGACCTCATGCTACTGCGATGTCTGTGAGGTAGCCTTTAGAGAGTGGCTTGTGAAGCGATATGTCGATATCGCTGGTCTGAATTTCGCATGGGGCACGACTTTTTGGAGCCAGATCTATACCGATTGGAACCAAGTAACCCCTCCAAGGATTGCTCCTACCTTTTCAAACCCTACCCAGCAGTTGGACTACGCGCGATTTAGTTCGGACTCTCTCTTGGATTGCCTCTTGGAGGAGCGCGCTATTTTGCGTGAGGTTACACCGCAGATCCCCGTTACAACGAACTTCATGGGATTCTTCAAAGGGGTAGACCAGTTCAAATGGGCAGAGGCTCTAGATTTCTGTGCTGTTGACAATTATCCTGATCCAGCTAGTCCAACGAGTTCTTTAATCTCGGGCGCCGTTGGTGATTTGACTAGATCGGTAGGTCAAGGGCGTCCGTGGATTCTTATGGAGCAAGCTCCTAGCGCGGTGAACTGGCGTGAGATCAATGCACCAAAGGCTCCTGGACAAAATCGAGCTTTGAGTATGTCATCTATAGCTCGTGGGGCCAATGGAGTTATGTATTTTCAGTGGAGAGCTGCTAAGGCGGGTGCTGAGAAATTTCATAGTGCGATGGTTCCGCATTCGGGTCGCAATTCCCGTGTATGGCGTGAGACCGTTCGCCTCGGAAATGATTTAAAGGCGCTTGGCAGCCTTGGATCATCTCAAACTCTTGTCGATGTTGCTATTTTATTTGACTGGGATAATTGGTGGGCGATAGAACTCGATTCGCATCCGAGTACGAAGTTGTCTTACCCACTTGGGATTTTGGACCTTTATAGATCGTTCGCTCGGGCCGGTCGGGTAGTCGATTTTGTTCACCCAGGCTCTGATCTCTCAAGGTACAAGGTCGTTGTGGCTGCTAATTTGTATTTGGTCAAAGAGGACGCTAGCTGCGCTTTCGTCGAGTATGTTCAAAATGGCGGAGTAGGCGTTGTTACATACTTTTCTGGAATCGTAGATGAGAATGACCATGTTTATTTGGGAGGCTACCCCGGATTGTGGCGAGAGCTTCTAGGTATAGAGATTGAGGAATTTTCGCCCTTGGCTATCGGTGAATCGGTGAGCCTAAAGGGCGAGTTTCTTCAATTGCATGGCGGAAGTGGTCAGCAATGGAGCGATTCGATTAATCTTGTTGGCGCCGAGGTGCTAGTCAGCTTTGGAAGTGGTCGACTTGAGGGCATGCCGGCAATTACAAAGAATGCATTTGGTTCAGGGAAGGCATACTATGTGTCGACTTCCTTGGATCCAGATACATGGGGATTGGTTTTGACAGATGCCCTAAGTGGTCATGAAGAAATAGCCATTAGGCCAACTAGCGAAGATGTAGAGATTATAAATCGAGGCAATCTCGTCTTTATCATTAACCATGGGTTGAAGACGAATCTTTCGCTGGAGGGAGACTGGATTGACGTGCTTACCAAATGCGAAGTTAGCGGTGAGCTCAGCCTTGAGCAATACGACGTTTATGTTCTCTATCGGTTAATTAGGGAATAGAGATTTTGATCTACCCTGAGCAGGATTGAGTTTTGCTGGTATAACGATGAATGGTAAATCTAATTTTTTCGGACATACGAGGGAGGGTAGTTTCAGGGTGATAGCAAGTCAGCGCCGGTCGCGCATCTTCGAAGAGTTGCGAAATCGTGGTTCGGTTAGAGTTGTTGAGTTGGCAGGTCTCTTGGATGTTTCGGAGATGACCGTTCGACGTGATCTTGAAGTGCTTCAGGAGTCGGGTGTCCTGACCAAGGTGCACGGCGGTGCTATTGCTGTGGGCAAGAGTGCCGAGGAGCCCGGTTTCGAGGCAAAGATCTCTCAATGCGCCGACGAGAAGATGGCCATAGCGGGTGAGGCGGTCAAGTTGGTAGCGCCCGGATCCTCAGTCGCGATTTCTGGTGGAACTACTACTTGGGCGTTAGCGAGACTACTTCCATTGGTGCCTCAAGTAACAGTCGTTACGAATTCTTTGAGCCTAGGGGTAGAGCTCCATGCGAAACACCCTTCTCTCCCGCTGATACTCACAGGTGGAATACCGACTCCTTCGGGAGCGCTGGTTGGCTTGGTAGCGGATCTGGCTATTGAATCTCTGTATGTGGATGTGTTGTTTCTAGGGGTTCACGGGATGGACCCGGATGCTGGTTTTACAACACCTAATTTGGCTGAGGCTCAAACCAATCGAACCCTTCTCCGTAGCGCTCGTCGGGTAGTTGTGCTTGCTGATCATACTAAATGGAGGACAATCGGTATGACCCGGATAGCTCCGTTTTCGGCTGCTGACATACTAGTTACTGACGACGGTATATGTCAAGAGGGCCGTCGTAGCCTGAGCGATACGGTTGGTGAATTAATTATCGCCCCCGTTGTCCATGGCCTCGATGGAGTTGGGTATGTATAGAAAGCTAGGTGATCCTAGTTTTCTAAGATCGGCACTAGTTGAGTGAATTGAGTGTGGTAGCCGAGTTCGGATGGTCTTTAAATGAATTTGATGAGATATTTTGACGGGAGTGATGATGACTAAGAATCCGACTAATGCAACTGACGCCTTTGATTATGGCGATGAGGTTGTTGTGAGAGTGCACACTAGTGATGGTACGAGTATTTTACTGCGACATGTCGATGCTATGGCGGATGCGCGGAGGATCACTTTTTATAGACAAGTAAAAGTTGAGATCGCGTAATGACCGAACGAAGATATGATCCGACTTCAGGCGAGTGGGTAACTTTTGCAACTCACCGTCAGAATCGGACCTACAAGCCAAAAGATGACTTCTGCCCCCTTTGTCCCACCAAGGACGAGTCGGCACCCACTGAGATTCCAAGCGAGCATTTTGAGATAGTTACCTTCGATAATCGCTTTCCGGCCTATTCGATAGATGCGCCGGTTCCTGATGTTGCTGATAGCTCCTTTTATCGAGTTCTTCCGGCTTCAGGCAGGTGTGAGGTAATTGTTTATTCCGATGACCATTCCTTGACGTTCGCGGATCTACCTTTGAGTCGTCTGCGAATGCTGGTCGAGGTGTGGATAGACCGATGGAAGATATTGGGAGAGGAGGCGGAGGTCTCCTATGTGATGCCCTTTGAGAATAAGGGTGAAGTGGTTGGCACAACCTTGTCACATCCACACGGACAGATATATGGATATCCTAACGTTCCACCACGCGCCCAGAGGGAGCTAGAAGCCGCAGCACAGTACTTACAAGATACGGGTAGGTGTGTCGAATGCGACGTTATTGCAGCTGAGTTGGAGGGCGGAGATAGAGTTATCTATTCCAACGGATCCTGGCTAGCTTGGGTTCCTTTCTGGGCCCGATTTCCATACGAGGTACATGTGGCGCCTAAGTTGCATCGTCCAAGCCTAGTTGATCTAACAATGGATGAAAGAGCTGATTTTGCAGATATCCTTTCCGTGGTTGCTAAGAGCTATGATTGTCTCTTTGGTTTTTCGCTTCCTTATATAATGGCATTTCATCAGCGGCCCACCGACTCGGCTCAGGATTGGGATCCGATATCTCACTTTCACGTGGAATTCGCGCCCCCTCATCGAAGTTCCGACAAGTTGAAGTATCTAGCTGGCTCAGAGTTGGCTGGTGGTGCATTTATTACCGATGTTGTTCCAGAGATGGCGGCGGAGCGGATTCGTAAAGCGGGAGCTTTGATTAAGTGAACCTCACATCCGTATTGGGTAAACTCTTCGACGAAAATTTCAATCGTTCAGCTGAGGTGATTATCCGTTCGCCTGGTCGTGTGAATTTGATTGGCGAGCACACCGATTACAACGGGGGACTTTCGCTTCCGTTTGCGATCGATCGATATGTTATGGTTGGGATTTCCCGACGGGTAGACGGCCAAATCAGGTTGCTTTCAAATGATCAGAATGGAATTTTTGAGATCTCTATTGAAGATCTACTAAAGTCCCCCGCTCTAGGTGGTTGGGTGAGATATCCCCTTGGTGTCTTTCAGACCTTAATCGCTAGAGGTTTGCCCTTGGGTGGTTGCGACGTAGGAGTTGTCTCCGACCTACCCATGGGAGCTGGCCTTTCTTCGAGTGCCGCTCTTTTAGCGGGCGTTGGTCTGGCATTGATGGAGTCTTTTGGATTTGAACTTAGCAAGTCAGAGTTAGTCGAGGTCATCCACTTTGCTGAAAGTCACTACGGTGGATCCCCTGTGGGGTACTTGGACCAAATGGCAATAGTTCAAAGTAAAGCGAATCATGCTCTCCGCATTGATTTTTCGGATAAATCGACCTTGGACGTGGGGTTACCCTTTGGCGAAGTGGCCATTTTTGATTCAAGGGTCAAACACTCTATTAGCGCTGGAGGATATGGACTTCGTCGTCGCGAATGCGAAGAAGCAGCCCAACGCCTTGGAGTGGCTAGCTTGAGTTTAGCTTCGCTAAGTGATGCCTACGATAAATTGGATGATCTGCACTATAGACGGACGCGTCATGTTCTTAATGAAAATAGTCGTGTTTCAAGGGTGGTGGATTCTCTTCGAAAGGGCCTTGACGTCGGTATCTATTTGACGGCCTCTCACGCCTCTCTGCGTGATGACTTTGAGGTCTCCTGTAAGGAGTTGGACTTAATCGTGGACGAGGCCTTACATTTTGGTGCCAGTGGCGCAAGGATGGTCGGCGGCGGCTTTGGAGGTTCTGTGCTAGTTTTAGGAGGTGATTGGGAGGCACTTTCTAGATCGCTAGAGGTTAAATTTAATGCGATGTCGCTGGTTGAACCAAAGGTGTTGATCGTCTCAACTACTGGGACACTCCAAAGGGTCGCTTGAGAGTCCAAATATAGGAGTGTTGAGATCTCACTTTGGCTGAGATCGATTGAGTTCAACCTATGGGTTGACCTTGCTTTTATAGGTCAGGTTCTAGGCCCTCGGAGCAGCTAGATTTTGCTTTCTTCTGCCCCAATATACTCAAGTTTTTCTAACACATAGATCACTTGTAGTATTTTGCCGAGGAGCTTATAGGTCAACCTTTAAAGGCGATTTCAACTGCGTTGGTACCCCTAGCTTCCATAATGGTTTCGAGTTGGGATAAGTTGCCAATAGAGCTCATTCTGGGAGATCTCCCAATTGTGGTAGGTTGCGGCTTTTGCACCATCGCCCAAAAGAAGAGAGGAAAAGCTTGGTTATTTTTAGCTTTTAGTCCAGTTTTCTTCAGTGACGTGATTAGCTGTCGGTGGATATGCAGTCTCGTTGGTAAGATTTCTTAATCTCCAACGAGCATCGTCGATGAGCGGAAGTGTAAATAGAGCCTCAATGCCTATGAACCGTTTGAGTAGTGAATATAAAAAGACTGTTGGCAGCCATGGCAATCGCCGAATGTTGTCATAACGTATTACCAATACCATTAAGACCGAGAGGGTAATTCCCCCAGATATGCCAAATGCGATTAGCGCTCCCTCTCTGGTAGTGGCGGTGCCTCTGGAAAATATTGATGCGAGTATCCAAAGCGGCACAACTCCTCTCGCTAGTGAGAGGGCTCTCATCGAGAGCATCTTTGGATAGAAAAACCAAGCCCTGGGGCCAACTAAGCCTGCGTAAAAGGGGCTATGGCGAGACCAGGTATGGAGGACCGCTCTTGTCCATCGCACCCTTTGTTCACGGAATGATGCTATGTCGGAGGGGACGTCTTCTTTGATTTTGATGGAAGTGTCAACGACTGCCCTAAAGCCCAGTCGTGATATCTGCATTGTAAAGTCTGCATCTTCGCCATTCATCCCGAAGGCGAAGCCAGACACTCTCAGCGCGGCACTCCTTCGAAACGCCACAAAGGTGCCTGGAATGCAATTTATTGAATTTACCCTGCTTTGTGCCAAGAGGTTAAAGCCAAAGGTCTTGATCTCTTCCAATCGACGCATGTGGTCGAACCAGGTGACTCCTTCGTCGCTACGTGGTGAGGGAAGCGTCCCAACCAAACCGATTTCTGGGTTGGCGAACCACCCAGGGAGCGGAAGAAATGCGTCAGAGTCAATAATAGTGTCGGCATCGATTCTTATTACGATCTCTGTCGACGTTTCGGCAAGTGCAGAATTGAGCGCGAATGCTTTGCCGGCATGGCCTAAGCTGAGTACTCTTACTTTGACCCATCGGCATTGTGATGCGACCGATAGCGCCTGATCTCTTGTATCGTCCATGGATCCATCATCGGCGATGATGATCGATACAGGGCCGCCATATGTGAGTGCCCCCGCATCGATTGCTTTAATCATTGATGCAATTGATGCACTCTCGTTATAGGCCGGAGTGATTATCTCAAGTGGAGGGGAGCTATTTCGGGGTAGGCCTGGCCGGACCTTAGGAGTAACGGCGATTATCAATAGCGACGACAAGGTGTAAAAGGCAGGATATGCCGTAATTCCAATTACTGTAAGGCTTGCAAGTGTCATCTTGAAGATTGATGCCAGTGAGAACAGTCCTATTCCGAGAATCAGCAATAGACCAGTCACAATGCTGAGAACCCGGATTGTATCGGAGCAGTTTTTGGCTCCTTCTCTTTTAACCGATGTAACTCCCGGTAGGACGAATGTGGAATGCAGGAACCTCAGGTAGATCACTGTTGACAGAAAGAGAGTCAGCAGGGTGCCTTCAATTGAAAATGGACCCACCGCCAGGCCAGTGGTACTTGAGATGATCATCTCAAGTGCGTCTAAGGAGATAGTGAGGATAAGGTAGATGATTGCGTTCGACGCTATGGCTAACCTTCGAACCAATCGAGCACGAATAAATAGGGCGATTAAAGGATAGTCCAGAGCAATTAAGACTCGGATTGCTATTGGAATCTCACCGGTAGAGACAATCCTATGAGCACTTGGCGAATTGAAGGCGATCAAGACTACAGCCAAAGTGGCAAATTTATAGAGCCGGGCAACTTGGTGAAGGTCAATGAGCACGAAAGATGTGGCAAATATGATTGTAACCATCAGCATTGCGGGGCGTCTCCAATCACCCTTGGCCGATTTAGGGATTATTACTAGGTCCTTGCCATTGCCAAGATCGAATTTCGACGGTGAAAATAGTGGAAGAACACCAGCGCCAAGTGCTGCTAATGCGACGGTTACTACAGCTCCAAGTCCAAAGTAGTTGATTGTCATCGTTTCCTCTTTGTCAAAATCTAAGTTACAGACAAGGTAACACTTTGCCACTTTTGCAGCACTGCTTGTTGGTAGGCGCTAGATCGAAAAGGCTTCAATGTCTTTATCTAAATCGCTATATAGAGCTAGTTGCAAGGTAAAACTCCGGTTCATAGCGGTTTTAGTTAGCTAATTTGGAGTTGCGCTTCCAACCATCCCTTGGATTATTCCCTTCGGCATTCCACCCACTTCTTTGGCGGTTATTTCGAAGAGGATCTGACCACCCTGAACTACTTCGATGGGCGAAGCATTTGAAATGACGCCGTAAAAGGTCTTTGTAGGGTTTCCCGAGAAGGTGATCGTTACCTTTTTACCGGAGTGAAATTTAGACAGACTATTTTGAGGAATTAGCAGCTGCACCTTCCAATTATTTCGATCGCTAAGTACTATGAACGGAAGCTGCGTTGCCGAAGGACTAGATCCTGAGCCGGAGGCCGCGGATTGAAATAGCGTGTTTGATGATCCAGTTGGAAGATTTGGTCCATTTGTATAGTTGACAGTTCCAGATGCTCCGGCCAATTGTCCCACCGCACCATTGACCTGCTCGACTATGCCTGAGATGGGGGCAGTTATCGCGGTAAGTAGCTTTGCTCGTTGGTCGGATTGGAGTTGTGAGAGATCTTTTTGTAGCTGTGCGTTAGCTGCGCTGATCTGACTCGAACTTCCTATGTTTGAGGGAGTGCCTAGCTTTATCTTAGCTTTGCTAAGAGCCGCATTGGCTTGTGCAAGGTTTAACTTGTCTTGGTCGACCTGGGCAACTGACGATGCATTTACACTGCTCAATGTGGATTGTGCTACGGAAAGATTTCGTTGGTCTTTGTTGGTCTGTTGATAAAGTGAGAGACATTCTTGGTAATAAGCGATTTGATTCTGTGGGATGGAGACTTGGGATGATCCGTATCCGGCGGGCTCCACTAAGCCGTTTGGACACGTGGTTTGGTATAGCTTTTGATCAGAACTTAGGAGAGAAAGCGAAACGTTGTATTGACTTTGGTCAGCAACAATAAGTGCGTTGTCTGTGTTGATTGTGTCTTGCAGGGTGGCTTGGTTTTGTGAGACCGCTGCCTGAGCGGCATTAACGTCTTGTATTAGGAGTTGATTGGCGCTGTTCTGCGAGGTCGGACTGCTTATTTGCGCGATCGTTGCTTTGTCGGCTGCAATTGCCGCGTTATCTGAGGCTATTTTGGCGTTATAACTCGAAGAATCTTGTGTTGCAAGGGTTTGACCTTGCTTTACATACTGCCCTGGAGTCACATCTATAGTGGTGACGTTTGCCGTAGTTGGAAAGTTGAGGTCGACCTGCTTTGCCGGTGCAGCAATTGCGACGACGGGGTGCTTGGTTAGTGCTATTGCTTTGATTACCACCACCAAGAGGGCTATGCAAAGCAAGATTGCCAAAAGAGTAGCGATTATTGTTCTAGATCGATCCCTTGTGTTTCGCCTTAAATCCGGGGCGGTTAACCTGTCATTTAGCGGGGCCCAAACGTCCATGAGGGCAGGGGATACTGGAGAACCAGACCATCTTGTTGCGCTAAGAGGTCGATCCTGTACTTGCGCGATCGCAGAGGCATTAGTTACTCCTTCAATCGGCCCACTTTTCATGGGCATTAGACCTTCTTGTGAGAAACTATCAGTTGATGGTTGTGTTGACTCTCCAGATTGATTGTTTTTACTATCGCCACTGTGATTGTTACGCAGGATGGCAGATTTTGATTCTAGGGTTGGCTTGTCTAGATGTTCCTCTATGAAGGACCAGAAGAAACTATCGTTTTCATTCGATCTGTTTAGACCAATATCACCAACGTCAGGTGTATTTTTAGATTCAACATCGTGGCAGCTGTTCTCGTCCATAAGAGCTCCTAAGTCGACAAATTTTCGATCCGGTATCGTTAGGTTTTATTTTTTTCAATTCGTTTGACTTTGCGCGGATAATTGAATCTATTAGAAGGTAAGGATAGAAAATTCGATTGATAAGTTTTAGGTAGTATTAAAATATAACATAATCTAAAGTAGCCAATGCATTATCTCAATTGGATTTTTTAATAAGTTGTCAGATCGTATTTTCGTTGTGTTGTTTGCGATACTATTTGGGAACAGTTCCAGTATGGCAGTCTATTACATTTTGTGTAATCTAATGGATTTCTAAACATTTCGTGAGTGGCCTTTGTGTCACTTGAGCGATAAGCAGTTGGGGTATTTGTCGCTGGTCTTGTTGGTAAAAGTCGACCTGAGTGGCTATCGGGTGGCCATTGGCGAAATTGAATCTATCTAGATCATCATTGGTGTTCTGTGGAACTCGCTGATTTTCTTTTTGGTCTTGCCCTTGCCGAGGACATCCATCCATCCATCCATCCATCCATCCATCCATCCATCCTGTTTGAATCAAGGGTTTATGGGAAGAGAAAGAGCCGAAGGTATCGGGGATTTTTAAAGGTTTAACACCTTCGACTTTGAGATATTTTCGATCATAGGGTTGCTGTAAAAACTTATGATCGAGATTTTGGGTGAGTTGACTCCAATGTGGTGTTAAAAAAATTCGATTCTATCAATTAGGTTTGAATAATTTTAGACATCTATGGCTGGTAGTTGGAGCAAGGATTACTTTGTTATTATATTATCATTAATTTTAGATCTGGGTTAGCATGCAATATAATTAGTCAAGTGGACTGTAAAATTATTATATTGATTTTGCGCTATCCTAAGGTCGATTTTGAAGATCATGAGTTTTGATATTGATGATAAGGCATTACTATTGCCCGCTTTGTTGGATTGGTATTCAATTTTGTGCAAGTAATGATGTCATGATAAGTGCGCTCATTCTTGACCAGTCGATTTTAATTTAAGTTTTGGATTCTTTTAAATATTTCTCTCTTGAATGCGCGATACCGAGCGAAGAGCCTTTGGCTGGGGTGCTTTTTTAGCAAGTGGGGATTGTGTAAAGTTGGCTTGTCGGGTCGGTTGTTAGGGGTGGAGCACGATCTGTGCGTCGAGGAACACTCGTTTATGGTTGTGGAATCTAATTCCTTGATCTTGCTTATTATTATTAGTTGGAATCACAACGCCATATTGGTACTTCTAGGGTTTTGATTCCAACAGCCGAGATTGGCTACTTCACGGCAACGGGCCTCTTTTTTTTGAGAAACATTCAAGCCATTTGGCGCGCAAGTTTTGCTCACGATCACAAGTTTCAAATAATTGGATGAGACTTTAGTGTCAATTACACTCGTTTCTTGAACGATATGGCGAATTTGAAGTCCGCTTTTGTGTTGTAGTTGCCCAAAGGAATAATTTGTTCCAATTGTGTTATTTGCTATTTGCTTTGCATCATATAGTGATAGTGATTAGTAGATTTGGCAGTGATTGTCGTATTTATTTTTAAAGATCACACTGAGTAGCCTAAATTTTGGTGGCTATCTCTATATACTTCGGAGTATACGTTGAACAAATTACGTGCTGGTCTTTGACATCGTCAAGTTCCTTCAATTGGGTAGTTTAGATGTCAAATCGAACTATCAGTAATGGGAAGTTTCAACTATTTGTCTATTTGCTTATAGCTTGGAGGCCGTGTGAATAGGGTATCTTGTTCGCGAAACGGGCAGTTGGCCATTTCGCGACCACGTTCGTAGGGCCAATGGTGATAGCCATTTTGGAATAATTGGTCCAAAGAGTTACTCGTCAAAGATTTGAGTTTGCTAGACATAGCGTTACCATTACGCAACTTGAGGATAACTTCGGTGCGGATGCTAATGTTGTTCCTAGCTTTGGACTGCATAGCTTGGTTTTGAGCTGCATAGCTTGCCAAGATGATAGAGAATTCTTTCGGCGAATGGGGCCACGAGATCACCTGATGGTGATTGACGGCCTGACAACGGCTACTGCTCTTATGGTGAAGGTCAGATAGCTTAGGATTCGCATTTTGAGCGAGCAACCGCCCGCTCTAATGGCTGTGAAGGGGCGTATTGCATCCTTTATGGGTGTCAACCAAATCGGAGAGGTTTATCCAAAAACAGCAAAATGAATGCCGACCCTTGTCGAGGGGTAAGTTGTCCGTAGCTCTTTGAAAGCTTAGATTTGTATTTGAAGACCTTTCTCGGTCCTTTGAGGTCTCTTTGGCTTGTGTCAACAAAGGAGTGGTGACGGTCCGGGTATCTGCTCCCAAAAACCTGAGCATAATTGCTCAAAGCCGTTGGGCTTATCCGCACATGGTTGATAAGAGATTTGGGTCTCTTGCAACTCATGCCCCTTGACGCATCGTTGCGCCGGATGAACGAGCTAGTAAGATACGTCGAACTTCCCTATGAGGGGTATAGAGAGTTATCTCATGATCGAAGTATCTATGTCGCAGGTTCAAAGCAGCGTTGAAATCAGCCTGGAGAACATCCCCGTTTGCACAGTGAAACTTATCCACCACACGCTTACCTTCCAGTAGATGTGTGTTGGAGTCCATTTGCGATGTATAGGCCGCATTCACGAGAACATTTCTCGCTTTAGCCTGTTGTGTTGTAGATTCAAGGGCTTCTGCTAGTGTGCCTTTGGCCCATGCTGACATTTTCTTGTTGTACTTCTTCTGGGGCTTCTTCTTGGCGATAGGACGGCTTAGGTCTTCGGAGATAACGAGGCTGGCCTTGTCTACTACCGAATGGGCTGCCTTGAAAGCAATGTTCCTGATTCGTTTCTGTGCCTTATTCTTGCGAGCGTTGATCTTCTTTGTCCCAAGGTTGTTGGTCTTGATACGGTCAGCCTTAGCTGTGTGTCCGGCTTCTCTGTGCTTTTTTTCTAGGGCGTGTAGCTTGTTGCGAGCCTTGGCGGTTTTACTAGCCTTGCCACTGTACTCGGTCATGATTTTGCCAAGCCCCATGCCGTGCGTGTCTCCATCTGAGTCCACGAACGCTTCGGTGTATCCTTTGTCAACGGCGATAACATCGGCCCCGACTGGGCGGCCTGGTGGTTTCTTGAATGCGTAATGGATCTCGGTAACGTCGTCCTTGACTATGATCCTGAGGTTCTTGCCATTGGTAGTTGTGACTAGACGGATGGGTTGTCCGTATTTGGCTGCGATGTTGATGACCACGACGACTTTGCCATCAACAATCTCGGTATGGTGTCTGTCTGAACGGACTACGAATTGGTTGTTGACCTTGGAATGTCCGTGCTTGAAATGCTTTCGCATCTGGCGCTGTCGGAAGTTGTCTTTGGTCCACTCGTCCTGCAAGAGTGTGTAGAGGCGAGCGAGTTCTTCTTTGTCGTCTTTGGCTCGGGCATAGATAGCCCTACGTACCTGCTTGCGAGCGGCAGCTCGATAAAGGAAGACATCATTAACAATATCTTTCGTGCTCTCGTTAGGGATGGTGCCATCTATTGGCAAGTTAAAATAGAGGGCGAGACTGCTGATTTCGTTACGAATATCGTTAGAGCTTTTGCCAACCGTCTTTCGTCCACCGTATCTTCGCCAGATGTCCGCTCTTATGTAGCCAACGGCCTTAGCTATCGGCAGTAGCTCTTTGGGTGTGTCGGCGTAGATGATGCGAGTGCTAGTTGTCACTGAGTACCTGAATCTTGTGTTTGGGATACTCGGCCTGGAGCTGTTGCTTGTATTTCCTCACGCCATAAAGCCGACAGCTAAAAGTGTGGACGATAGCGAGCATATCTTCGACCATCTCCTGTTCTGGTGAACACGATGGTTGATTGACTACTACTATCTCGCATCCCGATTCTTCAGCTATGTGGGCGATAAGATCGAATCCAAACCTAACGAGTCTGTCTTTATGAGCGATTATTAATCGTTCAATCTCTCCGTGCTGTATACGATCCATAAGCGCTAGGAACTTCTTGCGTTTGAAGTTCATACCTCCGCCGATTTCCTAAGTCCACTCATCTACAGCTATACCAGCGTTAAGACAGTAGATCTCCATAGCTTTAACCTGTGATACCAGGTCATCTTTTTGCCCTGAACCACTCACTCGGCGCTAGACGACAGTGACTCGACTAACAGGAGCGCCGCCCAGCATAGCTCGTACATCAGACTCATCGAAGTAGCGATGCCCGCTAGGGAGCCTTTTGGGCGTGATCTTGCCCTCTTGCTCCCATCGCCGTACCGTACTTGGACTACGCCCAATCCGTCGTGCGAACTCACCAATGCTGTAAGTATTAGCCATTACAGTTAAGTATCGCAAGTGTTGGATAGAAAAATGTCAACTGTTGTTTGCTCCTAAGGCGCTAGAGATCTTCACAAGCAATACGTGATGCCCATAAAACCATTGCGCAACCTATGGCTATGCATCTAGATAGATTTGTGTAAAGGTCAAGGTTGTAGCGGAGTCCTTCATGGAAACTTTTCAATGAAGGACTCCGTCGCGAAAGGGAGCTACATATCGAATAGCTTCTTTGCCTCGTCGATGGTCATGTCACCACTTGGGACTACTAGATCAGAGACAGCCATTGTCTCATCTGCCAGAAGTGCTCCAGAGCTGACGATAAGATTATTCAATTGTCGGGCGCAGTTTGCAAAACCCTTTTCGTCGCTATGGGAAATAGCGGTTTCCATGGCTGTATCGAGAGCATCGAGCTGCGGCTTAATCGTTATTGGAACCTGATAGACCGATTCCCCAGCGATCCTGATCGTCAATACCTCTCCCAACGGAGCCGTTGTGTGTGGGGTTGGTGCTGCAATAGGTGGTGCAATCGGTGTTGGTGTGGGCATGGTTGGAAGCTGGGCGACCGGGGCTGGCGCTGCCGTTAACCCCAATTCGGCTTTCATCGCCTCAAGCTCTAGATCTACGCCAGTGCTTGAGGTGGCTGAACGCAGTTGACGCTCGATGTCATCGTTCCCACCGCCAATTGCCAGGGAATCAAGCACTCCAGAGTCCGCCAGTTCGCCAACGGCTGAAGAACGTGCCTGGTATTGAGTGATCTTTTCTTGAGCGCGATCAAGCATTAGATTTACATCCGTCATATGCTCGGAAAGACCGCTTAGGTTTTCAACGGCTTCACTTGAAGCTTTGGCTGCTGTGTACTGAGCCTTCATTGTTTCGCGTTGTGTTCTGAAGACCTCGATCTTGGCTTGAAGCTTGCGCCCCGTATCCTCTAGAGCTTGCTCTTGTGTACGTAGCTGATCGATCTGAGGGTTGAGGGCATCCACTTGACTCTTGACCACCCTTGCCCTTTCAAGGGCAGTTTTGGCTAAATCTTCTTGCCCTTGTTGGAGTGCTTGGCGGGCTTGTCCTTGTAGTTTTTCAAACTGACTGTTGAGCTGTGCTCGTTGAGCCTCTAATCTCTTTTGTGATGTAAGGACATCGGCAATCGATCGCCTTACTTGCTGGAGATTCTCCATCATCTTGGTATAAGACAGGTCAAGTGCTTGGGTTGGGTCTTCAACCTTATCAAGAGCTGCATTGGCTTTTTGTTGAAAGACCTGCGAGAGCCGCTTAAAGACGCTCATCTTTTATCCATTCCCTCTCTAGCGCTTTAGCTAGTAGCGCCGTTGACTTAAGTTGCACACGTGCAAACCTTTGGCAATCTGATCGGCCAAAAAACTAGCATAGTAATAACTGTAGTTTGTGGTGGCTAGGAATTCACTTAGAGATGCGTCAAATTTTGTAACCTTGTGGAATGATTTTTATTTCTCGATGGGAAAGAACAGGTTTCGAGCCCCGTTATCTGCCAGCGCGAAGTGGCGGGAGTACTTGATATCCTGAGCTGACGCTCCATTTCTCGGAGTCCGAAATGGTATCTGCTGGAGACTAGTTTCAAGGAGGCCACGAGAGACACTATGTGACTTTGAAGTGGGCAATGACCTGAATTTGGCATTTTTCTTTGAATATTTCTCGGCTGTAGGTGTGTCGATTGCACCCTTGAGCACGCAGTGTTTAGTGTTAAAATTTACCTCTCTCTAGGAGACACGCCGATTGGTTCTAGTGAGATATAGATTGGTTCGGATTTTCTTTTGCATGGGTTGTTAGCTAGAAGCTTTGCCCAAGATATTGTTTTGGGTTTTGTCGAGGTGACTCGGGTTGACTGGCGTCAATCGCTAAAATTTGATTTAGGGGTTAAGCTTGGATCCGAGCATCAGGACAAGATTACGATGGATACACCCTAACTATGACTATTTGTCAGGATCAGTGAAAAATGACGACATTTTCGATGTTTGCAACCCGGAAACGAGTGGCGAAAGAGAGCCTTTTGCACTTTGACTATTCGCTCGTGATCGCAACGCTTGCCTTGGCACTCGTGGGCGTTGTTATGGTCTATAGCGCAACGAAGGGAAAACTCCAAAGTGGAGGTTTGAACCCCAAATATTATTTGGAGCGCCAAGCGATCTGGGTCGTCTTGGGTTTTATCGCAATGATCGTAACGGTTCTGATCGACTATCGTCATATTCGTCGCTTGGCTTACGTGGTCTATGGCGGGGTATGTCTAGGACTTCTGGCGGTCCTTTCTCCTATTGGCCATAGCGCACTAGGCGCTCAACGTTGGTTCCAACTTGGTCCACTTCAACTCCAGCCATCGGAGTTCGCAACCCTAGCAGTTCTTTTAAGTGCGGCCTTTTTTCTAAGGGATGGCGAAGGACCAATACCGATCGGAAGATTGATAGGGGTTTTGGCCCTGGCTGGGCTACCTATGGCACTCGTCATCAAGCAACCTGATATCGGTACAGCCATCATCATCGGCGTGGTCTTTCTGTGCCAGTTGGTCGTTGCTCGAGTCCGTCTGGTTCATTTGGTGGTATTGGCCATGTTGGCGGTATTTGGTATTTACGTCGTGATTCATCTTCATATATTGCAGAAATATCAGCTCAACAGGTTGACTTCATTCGTAAATCCTCATGCAAATAATGCTACGACGGGCTACAATTTGGCGCAATCCAAGATCGCCATTGGTTCCGGTGGACTCTATGGCAAAGGATTGTTCCATGGGACTCAAACAAATCTGTCATACGTACCCGAGCAGCAGACAGACTTTATTTTTACCGCAGTTGGGGAGCAGTTTGGCTTTATCGGAGGGAGCCTCGTAATCTTAGGATTCGGCTTTATATGCTGGAGAGTTTGGCATGTGATGTCGATCGCTAGAGACAGACTTGGTCGCCTCTTGGCTGCTGGTGTTTTGGGGCTGTTGTCCTTTTCGATCTTCCAGAATGTAGCGATGACTATGGGGATTATGCCCATTACTGGGATACCGCTTCCATTTATGAGCTATGGTGGATCTGCTGCACTCTCCTTTTTCACAGCTGTGGGTGTAGCATTGGGGATTGGGATGCGAAACTCTAGATATGTACCGGATGATAAACGCCAATTTGCCGCTCAAATGAACGAATAGCCCTCGACTGGGTTTAGATTCGAAGGCTAGGAATGGGGCCTGGCCCTAGGAAGACGAAGCTACCTGAGTTGGAAAGACAAGAAATACCGCAAGTGGAAGAATTGAATGGCAAAGTTCAGTCTGAGACCCTTGACGATTCTCCATTCGTACCATCGGGCACTTCTCACGAAGATGTTTCACCCAAGGAGTTGCTCGAGGTCGATTCATCGCTCGATGAATTAGATTTTTCACATCCAAAAGTTGATACTATCGACGAAGAGTGCGTGTCATCTGGCTTTGATGAAACCGTTCTTCGATTGTCCAGTCGCAGGCGTAGCCGTGTTGTGGACGTTGGCGTCGCGTTACCAGACACCTTTGGCCATGTGATCATAGAAGAGACGGATGAGCCCAATAGACGGCTTTCGGTTCCGATATCTCTAGATCAGGCGTCTATGATAGCAGCGGCATTGCTCCATCTTCCGAGAAGGCGACCCTTGCTCGCCGATGTGGTGTCAGACCTTTTTGATCAATTTTCCATGACTATCGCAATGATTTCAATCACTGGGCGTCAAGGGGGTGTCTTCTTGGCGGAGGTTACCGTTGTCGATAGCCGTGGTCAACAAAGGACCGTTCCCTCTCGGCTTAGTGACGCTATTTTGTTGGGTCTAGCCTCTCCCATCATGCCCCCATTGATGGTTTCAGAGACGCTATTTGGATAAGGACTTCTGTGGCTGGGCCATTTTGATTTTCGTGTGAGTGACGAGCTTGCTCATGAATCTAAATGGCCCATATCATTGCCCGGCATCTTTTTCCTAGATCTCTCATTGCCTTTAGGGGCCTGCGACCTCTAAAGATCAGTAAGAACCTTCGATAACATTTTTTGGGGTCTCTCCCCTTGAAATTCTGGCAAGGTTGTCCTCTAAAAGTTCGGTTGCTTTTATGTAGAACGATTTGGTTGCTCCTCCAACATGGGGAGTTATGACCACATTTTCACACTCCCAGAGCGGGTGGCTGGGATCTAATGGTTCTGGATCGGTAACATCTATGCCAGCTGATATCCTCCCAGAGGAGACTTCTTTGTAGAGGTCCGCAGTTACCACTACCTCTCCTCGTGCAACGTTGATTAAGAGTGAATTATTGGGCATCATGGCTAAGAAGTTTGCGTCTATGAGGCCTTTGGTCTCCGATGTGAGCGGCACGACGACAACGACTATATCTGAGTTGCGTACAACTTCTTCGCACACGTTGAATGCTATCGTGTCGTTGTGGCCGCCCCTAGACACGAGCGTTGGAAGACCTCCAAAGGCTGTGATTAGGGTCGCTATTCGTCTTCCGATCGATCCAGCTCCTATTATTGTGACTTTGGCGCCGAAGATACTGGGACGTGTTTTTCGGGTGCTCCAGCCTTGGTTCTTTGCCCGGATGGTTGCGTCGATGCCTCGCAGTCTGGTTAGAATCAGGGCTATCGTCAACTCGGCCGTTGCATCGTCATGTACCCCTTTGGCATTGCAAAGGGTGACGCCTTCCCTCATAAAGGGTAAAGCGCGGTCGATTCCCGCAGTGAGCAATTGGAGCCATTTCAGTCTCGGCATCTTGTCGATAGCATTGTAGATCCCGTCGCCGCCCATGTAAGAAGGGACATAGATCTCGATCTCATCTAGGTTGGGAGGAAGTTCATCAACGTCGCCATCGAATATCGTTGCGGAGATGCCGTTGGGTAATTTGATGTGAGAAAATGCGTGTGGAATCAATATCTGCATATCAAAATCCTACAATCTCAAAGACTATCTCGATCTTGGATGAATCGAAAAAGCCCACCATGTTCCTCGTGCTAGTCCTAGAGGTCCAAGTGAGATTGAACTGTTTCAAAGATAAAATAAAAGTCAGGTAGGTCGAACCTGGGGATAAAAGCTGCAAAATTGGCTGCGAAGCGGTCCTTGGTCGAAAGGTTTTCTTAGGGTCTATTCACTTTTGACAATTGGGACTTTAGCCATGGGTGACTTGAATCACTATGCGTAGATCGTGTAGGGTAATCGGCCATGAATGCAAGATTTTTTCAACTTTTGAGCGGTTATGTATCGCCAGGCGTAGCCTCTAGTGTCTCTTTGGCGGCCGATGGCGAGCGAGTTGTAGTGATTGATCCAGGGATGGTCTCCAATAAGGAACTGATCATCTCGGCCATCCAATCGGTTGGGTATTCCGCACCGGAAGTTACAGATGTGATTGTGTCGCATCTACATCTGGACCACACGATGAACGTAGCTTTGTTTTCGAATGCGACGGTTCACGACTTTATGGCGAGTTATAAGGATGATTCATGGGAAAACCACGAGGAGAATTTTTCAATCACTGAAAATATCACTGTCGTCTCAACGCCTGGACATACCCGGGAGGATGTTTCAACTTTTGTCAAGGCCGACTCCGGATTGGTAGTCTGCACTCACCTTTGGTGGTCGAGTAGCGGACCGGAGGTTGACCCTTATTCGCACGATCAGAGAACTTTGGAGTCTTCTCGTTCAATGGTTTTACAGAGGAAGCCGGATTTGATTGTACCGGGCCATGGGCCCTCCTTCAAGGTAAGCGAACTAAGGCTTTGAGCGCTGCCTCGTTTGGAAATTTTAGGTGATTGTCTTGGAGCGGCCTGGGTGGTTAGAGAGATAGTCTCTGGCGCTTCAGAGGCTTCGTAAATGACTTAATTGAAGTTATTGCAGCCAAACGATCGAGATCTCTCGAAGTCGTGATGGCTGGACCCCCTAAAATACTTTGGGAGATTTAGGTGAGATCTTTTGGAGGTCAGTCGAGTCAAATTGAATTCAAATCAGCCTAGGCCGACAAAAACTAGCGGAAATGAGAGTCTGTCAATCTCGGGAACCGTTGAGAGGGTAACCTTCCATTCCGAAGAGTCGGGATTTTGTGTTCTAAAGGTGGTCGTTCCGGCGGTTAGGGAAGAGATAACTGTCGTCGGCACCATTGCCCAGGTCTCTCCGGGTGAATATGTGGAGGCAGAGGGTTTCTGGAGGATTGACTCGAACTACGGTAAGCAGTTCCAAGCCACCCGTCTCGTCTGTTCCACTCCGACCTCTTTAGAGGGCATTGAGAGATACTTGGGATCGAAGATGGTCAAAGGGGTTGGCCCACACTTTGCCAAGCTCTTGGTGGAGCGCTTTGGATCTGAGATCTTTAATGTGATTGAAAGCGATCCAAAGGTCTTGGGCGAGATTCGGGGAATCGGCGAAAAGCGGATCGCAAAGATTACTGCGAGCTGGCATGCACAGGTGCGGATTCGCGAAATCATGGTGTTTCTGCATTCACATGGTGTTGGAACTGCTCGTGCCGTTCGCATTTACAAGACCTACGGGGATGAGGCGATCGAGGTGGTAAGGGCAAATCCCTACCGGCTTGCTAGCGAGATCCGGGGGATTGGCTTCAAAACGGCTGACTTATTGGCTAAAAGCCTGGGAATAGCAAGCGATTCAGCCCTACGCGCTAGAGCAGGGGTCAGCTATGTCCTGTCAGAGTTATCTAATAAGGGCCATTGCGGCGCCGAGGTAAAGACGATTTTGGAGCTGGGCGAGAAGCTTCTTGAGATTGATCAGTTGATTTTAAGGGATGCCATCGATCTTGAAATAGGTGAAGGCTCCTTGATCCCATGGGAGGTAGATGGCGTCGAACTTATCTATCTGTCGCCGCTCTATTACGCAGAGTTAGGCGTGGCGACGAATATAGCCAGATTGATGAGAGCACCCTCGCCATGGCGTGAGATCGTAGCTGAACGAGCGATTGCTTGGATCGAAAAGAAAAATTCTATCTCACTTTCGCTTTCGCAAAGAGAGGCAATTGAGTTAGGAGTGAAGTCGAAAGTCCTGGTAATTACCGGTGGACCGGGAGTTGGGAAGACGACCCTTTTGAACAGCTTGATTGCAATAATCTCAGCCCGTCACCAAAGAGTGCTCTTGACTGCGCCGACAGGACGTGCGGCAAAGCGAATGAGCGAAGCGACAGGGGAGTTAGCAAAGACGATACATCGTACTTTGGACTTTGATCCAGCTACGTTAGGATTTCGCTTCAATCAAGATAATCGTCTCGAATGTGATTATTTGGTAATTGATGAAGTCTCAATGATCGATGTCGTTTTGATGAACAAACTTCTGTCTGCGCTCCCAGAGCACGCAGGAGTAGTCTTTGTTGGAGACGTCGACCAGTTACCATCCCTTGGACCAGGTGCTGTTTTGTCTGACATAATTGAGTCGCATGTGGTTCCTACTGTGCGTCTCACGGAGGTATTTAGGCAGGCCGGCGAGTCCATGATCGTTAGAAATGCTCATAGGATCAATTCTGGCCTTTTGCCAATTTTGGACGATCCAGGCCCGAAAAATGATTTTTATTTTATTGAAGCTCAAGATCCAGCAGCGATAGTAGAACGAGTAGTTCGTGTGGTAACCTCTCGAATTCCATCGCGATTTCACTTGGATCCGATCTCGCAAGTACAAGTTCTTACTCCTATGAATCGTGGAGGGACGGGTGCCCGCGCTTTAAATGAGTCCTTAGCTGCAGTTCTTAGTTCGAATTCAAATCGCATTACAAAATTCGGAAACTCTTTTTCAGTAGGGGACAAGGTTCTTCAAGTTGTGAACAACTACGATAAGGACGTCTTCAATGGAGATATAGGGATCATACAAGAGATAGACCTCGACGAAGAAGTATTGTCGATAGATTTTGAGAACCGCCGCGTTGCCTATGACTTTGGTGATTTGGACGAGATCGTTTTGGCCTATGCCACATCTATCCATAAATCACAAGGCTCTGAATATCCATGTGTGGTAATTCCGCTTTCAATGTCACACTATTCCATGCTTGATCGCAACATCTTGTATACAGCGCTAACCCGCGCAAAGTCGTTAGCCGTCATTGTGGGGGATAAAAGAGCACTTGCTATTGCAGTCTCGAATCGAAGTTCATCAAAGCGCTTGAGTGGCCTCAGACAGCAACTTACCCGGGCTATTTAGGCACTGTTGGCACATGACTCGGTTTTGGGTACCTATTGGCCTTATAGCCGAAGTCGCTTTTTAAGGTAGATTTTGTGGCTCGATGGTCTTTGGCGGAATACAAAAGGTGGCTTTGGTGGTTTTTGAGAGTGGCCTCTCTAAATACAGAGAGAGCTTTGGTCGAAGTGGATCAAAATAGCATTGTGGAGTTTTATATGGCAATAGCTGTCGGCGACAAGATTCCTGATCTTAACGTGGCTGTGACTATCGGCGACAAAACGGAATCTGCCTCTAGTGCGGATCTTTTGGGTAGCGGGAAGGTGGTGCTTTTCGCAGTACCGGGAGCTTTCACCCCCACCTGTTCTGACTATCATCTTCCTGGGTTTGTTATTCGTGCAGAAGATATCAAAGCCAAGAACGTTGGCAAGATTGCATGTATATCTGTAAATGATTCATTCGTGATGGGTGCATGGGGAAAGTCTCAAAATGTTGGTGATGAGGTTATTATGATTGCCGATGGAAATGGCGATTTCACCAAGGCTGTGGGTCTCGAGCTAGATGGCCGTGGCTTCGGGATGGGAATTCGCTCCCAGCGATATGCGATGATCATTGAAGATGGAATTGTTACTTCACTTGAGGTAGAGCCAGGTGGTGGACTGGATGTCAGTTCAGCCGAGGCTATCTTGGCTAAGCTATAAGACCAAATCCATCTCGATTGCTGCTCATTTGGTTGTTCGAATCCGCCAACCAATGGTTACCCCAGCCATCACAATTGGAAAAGCAGTTGTGGCTGGGGTGAGAAGTTCAGTGAACCTCCCCGCCCTTACGGACGGGGCTTCTGGCCTCGTCTGTTTGGTTGGGGTTCCCTAACATCGCTTCCATCACGCCACCGCGACCGACTGGTCTGGTACTAATGAATTAGCACTGGTAGATGAGTTCGCTAGTTTTGGCTTGCTAGTCTGAGATACCTCAGACAAGGCCCGGTTCTGGGCACTACTTCGGGCTCTGGCCTTAGGGCACTGCACCTTTTGGTGTGTCTTGCGTTGATTGAGTGACCAATGTTTTTCAGCTCGAAGATACGTGACTAAGATTGTTGTATCTAGTCCAATTGGAGAGTACTCTGCGTATATCGCCTTCTGGAGAATGTTTATTGCTCCTAGGGCGTCTCGATGACAGCTGAACCCACAGATAGGGCTCTTGCATCGGTAGTGCCGACCTGATGGTCGGTTGCGTCTTAAGCACGCTGGACAAGTTTGGCTAGAATATGACTCGTTTAGGGGTTCTATCTCTAAGTTAGTTTTCTCATTGAGGTATTGCTCTTGAGGGCCTCTTGACCACTGCGGTAACCGTCAGTGTATTTGCTGGAAGTGACTGTTATATATCTTAGTTGCTATCCACTCGACCGGGGTAGCAATAAGTCAACTATCCCCGATTTATTTTCTTGCTTGTGTCAACTCCTCCCCAAGTAGATCGATGATGGAGATTGGTTCGTCACAGGAGGGACAATATCCCCCTATTCCTACTCGAGCCATAAAGGTATTACACTCTAAGCAGCGTTGTTCTCCGAGGGATCGTTCACCACAACACCTACACTCATAGACGGTGAAGCGTCGATGTGACTTTGGAACTGTGACTGGAGAATGTCACCTATATCGTGACGTCGTCGATAAGCAAGAGCCCGACAAGCATCGGAGCAATAGGTTCTCCTCCCTGACAAGGGGAAGTTGCCTCCACAGACAGGGCACGCTATCGTGACGCTATCGTGACGCAACGGAGGTCTGGCACTCATGGCAGACTCGTTAGGTTCAAATCAGACGCTGCAGTGGTGGACTTTGATGTTGTCGTTGTCTGGTTTGTTGGAACAAGTGACGTAGAGACAACTGGCTTTCAGTTCCGGGTGTTGGCATTGATCCATCGTTTTGGATTCTTGGCTTTGGCCTCCTCGTAGACCTTGACTCGCTTGGCGAGGATCATGACATCTTCGCCGTTATGTTTTTGGTTTGGGGTCACAAAGTTCAAGCCAGAGTGATGGTGCTCCTCGTTGTAGAACTGGACGAATCCCTCGATCCAGACCCTTGCCGCCATGAGGGAGGCAAAGCCATCGTGGGGATAGCTCGCACAGTACTTGACTGTGCGAAACATCGATTCCATGTGAGCATTGTCATTCGATTAACCGGCTAATCCTGTTCCAAACAATCTATGGACTTTTGAAGATTTCAAGTCGCCGGTCGTCGGTAACGATCTTCTCTGCTGAGACGTCGAATCTGTTCTTCATGACGACGAACATTGTCTGCTAGAACTTCGACTGCAGTGCGTAGGTGACTGATTTCGGCAGATAATCCCAAAAAGGTGTGTACATCTCGACTGGCTTACTCTTCTCCGACGAGGTGCCAAAGACGAGCTTTGCGAGAGTCGTCACCCTCTCGGTGAGTGCGCCAATCTGGCCTTCGAGCTCACTAACCCGTGCTCGAAGTTCGGCGTTCTCCGCCTGAAGACGGGCATTATCGCCAGCGAGGCGTTCTGCCTCCGCCTTCCAGTACGCTGACTCGGTTGTATGCAAACTGTCCATGACTACCAGTTAACACTATCTAGCGCTTCGTGTCCGGTCCTGTTTTCGTCAGGGGTGGTACGGGTTCACCGAACGTTTACGAAATGAGATCCTATTAGCCGGTTAACAGTGAACTCCTGGGACGTGAGTAGGAGGCAGCTGTATCAAGTAGGTAACACAGTGCCACTAGGGTTATCCCCTTCATAGGCGAACCGTTGTCGCTAGTTGAGTACTTGTATGAGCTAGATGTAAATATATCGAGGTCACGGCTTTTCGGTATCAAATGATAATGCAGAGAGTCTCTGCGCTCTTCAAGACCGTGAAGTACTTTCCAAACTATCGCTATGGAGGATTTCCGACAATTGAAGAATCGCGTAAGTGGATGAGTGACTTTGTTGATCACTACAACAACGACCATCAACACTCAGGTATCAAGTTCGTAACCCCACAGCAGGCTTACAGCGGCGAACATATCGAGTTACTTGCTAAGCGGCGCGAAGCTGTAGGCGGGAGCAACGCAAATCTACACCAGGAAGGTGGATATCGGACAAATGCAGAGACTGGAATCCAGTATCAGAGGTACCAATTATTCCTACGAATAAGTCGGTCAGAGATGAATCAAAAGGGAGGCAAAGGGAGGTAGCTTAGATTGTGCGAAAGTGACAAGTTCTTTGGCAGGCTCCGCTTATCTGGTGTGCGATTTTTTCACACTTGTTGATATCAAGAGCCTGAGAACTACGTTTGCTTACGAAATATTTATTTTTGAAGCTATTTAGAAAATCTCGGTACTCAAATGTGCTACGAAATATTCGGAACACTGGGGGGATAATTGTTGAAATCTTTACGGGAGAAATTCAAAGACGCGATCCAACGCGGTAACGATCCCGCAAAAAGTAATCGAAAGCTTCATTCGGAATTTAAACAAAAAACTACTGCGCCTGCGAAAGTCGCTGATCAACATAAGTACACGAAAAACATCGACACGTTCATAGGCGACCTGCCAAATCTTGAATATGACTTTATTGCCCTTGACTTTGAAACTGCAAACGAAGATAGAAGCAGTGCATGCGCCCTCGGCATCGCTGCATTTAGAGGCAAAGAGATAGTTCACAATTCTGCAATTTTAATAAATCCTCGTACTGACAGATGGGTCTTTTACGACATTCATGGTATCCGTGCACTCGATGTCGCTGATGCTCCTCTTTTTTCGGCGATTCTTGAAAAGCTTTACCCAATTCTAAAAGACACGTACGTGATTGCCCATAACGTTGGATTTGATTCTGAAGTGTTTCGCGAAAGTGCGCGTGCATGTGAGTTTTCTGCGCCAGGTCTGATTTGGACCGATTCGAAATTTGGTATTCCAACTTGGGCGCAATCGAGATACTGGAAGCTCGACCTAATTGCTGAAAAGCTCGGGCTTTCACTGGATCATCACAATGCCGGATCGGATGCCAAAGTCGCTGGGCAAATTTGGACTACGGGAATGGCGGAAGTTCGAGGATCTAACAGGGTGGTACTCCCTTCAAAGGATGTACTTTTATGGCCCACGCCAGCCTCCTTTGCTGTACCGACTGGAGTTAAAATTACCCAATCAGCTTTCGACTCGGTTGAGGCCGATTTGATTATGAAAAAATACGGAGCCACAGTTTCGGTCGATCTCACGCGATTAACTTTCAGAGATGAGATTGTCTGGGCTCTTACCGTTAGCAAACGTCAAATCGGAATGGTCAAGGGTGACAGCGCCGCCTTGCTTGACGAAGCTTTATCCGGAAGCTGGTCAGAGCAAAAAGCAAACGTGTACTTGAGGTCCAATAACGCTTACAACGAAGACGGTAAAGCTGAATTTCTACACGATGTTCAAGGTCCACAGATTCTGGGGAAGGCGCCCTTACGTATTCCAAAGCATTCGCCGCTGTCTCTAATTATAGATCCTGGTCAACTCGACCTTATCGTGGATCAAATTCGAGGGAAATCGAAAAGAATGAATTTCAAGGAAGTCGGTAACGTCCGAATAATAGACGAAAATTTAGCATTGTTTCACGATCAGATCTTTATTGGTGAGATTGACACTAAAAAACACACCCCGTTTGATCGAAAGCTCAAAAATCTTTGTCGAGAAGGATATTTGCCAATGGTGGATTATCACATCAAGCTTTCGAATAAGAAGGAACTTGAGTTTGCAAATGCGTTTGTCGATCTTAGTTTGAGGTGACCAATGGCGGGCGAAAGAGAAGTGCTCGGCTCAATCTAGCCAGCCTAATCTGTCACCAAAAACTGAGCGTGTCACATTTCGTGTCACACTTTTTTGACTTATCCCTCATTTTATTGATTGATAGTCAACAAGTTGTTGCAGTTCAAGACGATTAAAGCTCATTCCAGATATATTGCGAACGAACCTAAATCTGACTTCGGATCAGACGGTTGGGGGTTCGAATCCCTCCGGGCGCGCAAGACCTCACCTTTTCAGAAGCCTTAAAGGGGCCCTTCAGCTTTCAGCGGGCTCTAACCAGATTCCTCTCAGCCATCTAATTCGGAGCCTTCCGTATTAATGCCCAATCTTCCAAATCGATCATTCTCCAAACTTGGAGAATGGCTCAGTTTTGGAAGAGCGTTGACACTGTGAAACAAAACAAAGCCAATATAGGCTCCCCCGTCCTTTTCGATCCTAGCGATATTTGTAATGCCCTCGTTGGTTTAAAGGAGGTGAGAATCCTCCATTACCAGAGAATTGGTCCCGTAGCCGAGATCGCTATTGAGCAGACCGTCTCTGAAGTTCGCTGTCCTGTGTGTTGATTTGTAGCACTCGTAAAAGAGTGACCCTTCGTCACCTACATCGATCTTCCATTTGGCGGTACCCCTACGAGGATCTTCGAAGTGTAGAGATTTCTACGCAACTAGCCACTTTCGGAAAAAGGCGGTAACGCGGATAAGCATATAAAATCGACGTCGTCGACTCGCATAGGGGATGGATCACCAACAGGAGGCGGTGCAAAGTAGTCGGTATCAGCAAAGAATCAAATATTGCGATGGGATGTCTTCGAACTTCTAGGATACGTAATTCATTTCGATTACTGTAGGAGCATCTATTCATTCAACATCGTATGTTGCCCCGTTAGTTGTACAGCTAAATTTGTACAACTCTGGGGAGCTAGTTTTTAGATTTCCAGAAAGAGCTTTTCCACGCGCGCGCCGAGAACTTCATTGCAAAATCGCAATTTACGTAACGCTTAAATTAAGGCGGGTGTAAAAAGTTCGGACTGCGACTACCGAATCAGCGCGTAGTGATTTCTCATCGAGTTCCGGATGGTCGATGATCATTTGAGATGCATAGGCTACAGGTCCTTGGGCGCCAGTGTTGGCAAAGTTAGCGTAAAGATCATCAATAGCAGTTCGAACACCTCCGACCAGCTCACTTCCGAACCGAGCTTCGACAAGTTCTGCTCCTTTCACTGGCCCACCTAGGTCGTTGTGTAGGAGCACGAAGGCGATGTCATACCAATCCTTTTCCTTGCGTCGCCCATAGGCGGCTGCGATCTTTGCCAAGAGAAAGCCGGCAAGGCCAGTGACTTTCACATCAACGTAATATTGGTTTCCGCCAACCTGGGCGCTCATAGTCCGAGGTAAAAAATCGCGAGCTGCAAATCCGGTACCCCGAAGGTTCGCCGCTCCGAGTTCTTTGCAGTCATCGAAGCTGACCAAGGAGCCGGCCGGCGCATACTCTAGATCAGCGAGCAGTTCAAACTTGACGACGGCCTTCTGTCCATCTGCATCTGATTGCCATCGCCAGACGCGCTGAGGGTCGGGAGTGAATTCTGCGTTGCTGAGAGCCTGCTCGAGACGGGACATGTTGGTCGCGCCGGCTGCTATCTCAAGGTCGACTTAAACGTCGACGTCGGTTGTGCCGGCGTGGATGACTCCTGATTTTGAGCAGAGCAGATCGGGCACTAAACCGCCAAGTAGGACAAACTCGGGGTTCTCTCCATAGTGGTGCACCACTCGGACCAGCGCTTCTTCGGCTGCACGACGAGCTGCTCTGGAGCGAGGAGGATCATCGAGTGCCACGCTGGACCTCCTTCAAATGTTCTGCCGCTTCCTCTCCCCGGACTCCGACATGGCGAAGGTCGGCATATATCCGCGGCCAGGGGGCTACGCGTATGCCATCTCGTTCACCAGCAGTTCGTCTAGAGAATTGAGTGGGAAAGGGTCGGAGGATGAGCCTGCCACCATCCATAGGCTCAACGTGCGCGAAACGCGCAGCGTTGCGAAGATCCAGTTCTCTTCGGCCATCGACATAGAGGTCTCCTCCAGATATCTCAGTCAGGTAGGGGGCAAGCATCGCCGCTCCGAGCGCCCCCGTCGCGGCCCAAGCAATACCAGCGTTATCAAATTGCTCGCCCAACTCCCTGACGGTGACCAGAGGGTCTCTCCACAGGACCCCACAACGCAACTCAGCCTTTGGTCGTTGCAGGGCCACAGCGTCTGCGTACTCATCCAACAAACGATCCGGATCGACGACCTGACGCCCCGAACGGGGGCCTCTCGACGCTTTAGTCTGGAGCAGCTCCCACTTCGAAAGAACGGCTAGCGCCTCTGCAATCGAACTAGTGGAATGCCTTGACACCTTCGCTACTGCCGTGACCGTAGCCGGTACGCCACAGAGCAATGCCTCGGCAACCCCGAGGACCGTCGGACTCCAACTCGGCTCGTAGGTCTTAGCTTGCCGATTCCCGGATAATGCAATAATGATGTTCCCAACTACGATCTCAGCAGCTCCCGTTTCATCAACCCAGCCAACACCAGCTTGCGAGGCTAACTCTCGAGCGGCGAGCGAGATCTCCGAACCCACGATCACGTCTGGCCGTTCCTGAAATTGAAGGACGTCACGAATCTGAGGAAGACCACCCCTTCCAACCCATCGCACCTTTAACTCCCGAGAACCAACGGCTACAGTGGCAACCGAGCCATTTATCGAAGATACGTTCAATGTCACAGCTCGAGGAAGTACTTCGCGCAATGCCGAAACAAGCCGCGGCGTCCGCCCATCATGTGCTCTAATGTTATTCATCGAATATAACTATATATCGGTGCTGCACCGATATATCTGTTATAGGGAAGTAAATTAGCGACAACGGTATTCTCTGAACGCGATTCTCTTTCTACCTGAGCCCGCACAGATCGCCGGATTAGATAGCTTCCAAATACTGAGCGGATTCAAGTTAGACATAGCAACGAGTTCGTTTGGATAAATCAGCCCAGAATAGCCTCCATCGTCTGAGTTGAAGTTTCGAGGAGCCGCAGCAGCAGCGTCTTATTTTGGTGGATCTAAATATGCGAATTTATCGAGCTTATCCAGGGTGGCCAGCAACTCGATAAGTGCAACTACTCCACCGTCCATATCGGAAGTCCGCATCCGAGGAAGTCACCGTCACGTGTAAGAATGCCAGCATCCATGGTCATGGCTAGCGCGACAGGAGCCCAATCCTGCGGATCTTGCGGACTCAACGAAGTGCGACTGCCTTCTTCTTCTCGTATGCAGACGAAGGAATGATGTCAATGGTGCGGCTAGAGAAACGATCATCAACGAGGCTCAACAGTAGGTCGACCTGCAATTGGCTCAAATGGCCACCTTCGACAATGTTCCTTGCTCATTTTGGTAGTTGGTGCCAAGTCCCTTACTACTGCTCTTGAGCGACGACACTGTGCAACTCCGGATGGCGAAAAAGGTCACGTTCTCGTCTGCGGAGCAACTCTGCAATGAGCACTCTCGCGTCGACCACCACAATTACTCAGATAACCGTCGCCGCACTTCGTGAGTATTCCAAAACTCTTTACCAGTGCTTTTAACCTACCACAGGGGCCATTGTGAAATGACCGTTTTTGCGTATTGGACAGCAACGCATTTACTCAAAATGGTTGCTTAGAATTCAAGAACTCCCCTCGAGCGTTTCTTTGGATCCAAAGAAATAAGCAGTCCCGTAATTGGATCTGAAAGTTGTGTTTTTAGCTCTATTGGACTCGAAATAAAGGGGTTTGGTTCCAATACGTAGTTTCGGAACCAGTTACCCTTTGTGCTACTCCTGGCTTAGAGTTGTCCGTAATCCTCAGAAAAGCGAAAGACAATTTTCTAATCAAACAACGGGAGGTTTGGAAGGCCCCCATTTAATTGATCCGCTACCAATGTGAGCTTTGTATCCATAATGTAGATGGAGAAAATTATTGTGAAGTCCAAAAGGCATACCCGTTCTACTCAAGGTAAGCAGGGCGCAGGTGCGCAAGAAGATCGCTGAAGGGGACAAGATGCTAAATGACGGTGCAACCATAAGTGAAGTTGCCGCTTTGCCATAAAAGCCCTAAGGCGCTGCAGTTACCGAGACAACCTGGCACCGATGGAAGAGTACCTACGCTGCATTGAAGGGAACCAAAGTAAAGCTTACTCAAGGAACTTGAATCTAAAGAACCGTCGTCTAAAGAACCGTCGTCTAAAGAACCGTTGCCTAAAGAGCATCGTTGCTGACCTAACTCTTGATGTCTCCATGCTTAAGGAGGTGACGATAAGAAACTTCTAACCCCGAATCGTCGTCGTATGGTAGTTCACAAACTACAGATACGATTCGGGGTTTCTAAAGAGACGAGCCTGCAAAGTAGCAGGTCAAAATCGTTCTACGCAGCGTACCGTAGCACCTGAACGCAAAAGTGCAGATCTAGACGAAGAGATCACGCAACTCCTAAGAACGTTTGCCCTAGAACACAAAGCTCAGGGTTACAAAAGAGCATATCGCTACGTCATAGACAAGGGATACCATGTCAATATCAAAAAGGTAAGGTCTCTTTGGCGACAAGCCGGCTTGAAGGTACCCTATAAAAATAAGAAGAAGTCCACCGTTGGTAAAGCATCTTCTAGTCACGACAATCCATGGGCTACCACGTTCCTCTGGAGAAAAACGTTTCATGGGCACTTGACTTTCAATTCGACCAGACAACCGATACTCGTACTATCAAGATCCTTTAGTATCATTGATTAATACTCAAGCCCTAGGTTGTGAGGGAAGCCCTAGCGTCAATAACAGCCAGATCGATCGATTCACTAGGAGTTATTGCCGTCCTGGATGATATCGTAGCAAGCCGAGGTCATCCTATCTAAATAAGGTGTGACAACGGACCAGAGTTCATCTCGAAAGCTCTTTCGGAATGGTCAATTGAAATGGGCGTAACCCTTATGCCTACCGAACCTGTATCTCCATGGCCCAGTGCAGCTTTATGGGGTCAGAGTTGAATCTTTCAATTCCAGATTAAGAGATGAATTTCTCAACGGCGATCTATTCGAGAGCGTCGAAGAAGGACAAGCGCTGCTAGATATCTATAGCGATGACTTCAATGAATTTAGAAGTCACAGCTCTCTTGGATACCTATCTCCGACACGATTCCTAGAACTCACCGCACAAGACCAACGAATGGTGCTTACCAAGTCGTATAAACGACGAGGTTGGTACGCTCCGGCGTGTTTCGTGAGGGTTTGAGGAAGAAAGGTTGATTGAGTTGTGGACGATTGCTAGTGGTAATGAGCAATGTTCCGTTCGTGTTGAATAGGTTTTTAAACATACTTTGAGAATTGCTATTCCGCATGGTTCGTGATTAATTTTCTTGGTGGCGGGTCCCCATTAGAGGAAGTGAAGAAGTACATAGAAAACCAGAAACTCCCAAGAGGTAAATCAGGGAGACCAAGAAAGAACGAGGTCGCTTGACCCCTCCCTTACGGAAGGGGATTACGCTCCCGTTGGTTCAATTGACTACACACGGTTTGGGATCTTTTGTAAATTAAAGTTAAAGTTCCGAATGAGGCTTAGGCGGATTTTGGGGATCATGCCGTGCGTTTGTTTAGGAAAGTCATGGTGACTTTCAAGGCGAATGTTTAAAGATATCAGGACCTATGTATGCAATTTGTTGCAATGCCTGATGATGCAGACAACTCATAACGATAGCGCAAATCCAAGTTGGTAATAGAGGCCCTGGGGAGATAGTGTTATTGTTCTAGAAAAAATTGCCATACATTGCACCTAGTCGGTCAGGTGCATTCTTGCAATATCTCAGGCTACGGTATCTCTGGCCACAATTTGTCTCCACGACGTTGAAGGTGATTGGGCCGAGCCAGATCGCGGTCGTTCTGGGTACTTTCTACCTTGACTTTAAGTTAGATCCTTTTAGTCCTATGGTGAATTTAGGAAGAAGTGGCGTGGCCCAAAGGGTTAATCTTTAAGGTTGGCCTATGCGGTTTTGGCCCTGCGGCTAAGTAAAGATCGTCTGGATTTGAGTTCATTTTCGAGCTCGTCTGGGCGATTACCTTCATCGCTAATTCTCATAAGGATCGAAATCAGAATGTAATTTGAGATCAACGATGATCCGCCATAGGCAACAAATGGTAAGGTCACTCCGGTAAGGGGTAGCAGCCGCACGATTCCACCCATTATGAAAAACGATTGAAGACCAATTATCATAGTGAAGATAGCCGCGATTAGGGAGCCAAAAGGGCTCTTTGCTCGCAGTGCGGCTCTGATTCCGATTCCAACTATGAGTAGGAAGGCCATCACTATTGCGCTGGTTCCCAAGAGCCCCATCTCTTCACCGATAGCGGCAAAGATGAAGTCTGACGTTACAACAGGAATGATTGTGGGGTGACCCCTCCCGAGACCGGTACCAGAGATCCCACCTGCAGCCAGAGCATATTGTGCCTGGACGATCTGATACCCTATTCCTTGGGCGTACTTCCATGGGTCTATCCAGATAGTTACTCTTACGTTGACCTGTGTAAAAAGATTAGAGGCGCCAAGCGCTCCAAGGACAAACAAAATGCTGCCACCAAAGAGGTAGCGAATTCTAGAAGTCGCCATCCATATCGTGATGATGAAGACTAAAAAGAGCATCAACGAAAAGCCAACATCTCGCTCGAGAGTCATGACTAGAAGCGATGCAATCCACGCAGTGGCAATGGGTCCTAAGATTCGTATATTTAGCGATTCTCGGAGGCTCAAACGACTCCCCATGGCGCCCAACACGTCGCGTTTTTCAATGAAGTAGGAGGCAAAAAAGATTGCGAGATTTAGCTTGGCAATTTCTACAGGCTGAAAGCTGACCGGTCCCAGTCTTATCCACAACCTGGCGCCATTTATATTTTGCCCTATTCCTGGTGCTAGCGGCAGAACTAATAGCAGCAGTCCCGAAAGCGCCAGGAGGAATCTATATCGGTCCAAAATTTCAGATCGATTTACTATTATTAGTGTTGAAATATAGGCTATCACGCCCAAAGTGGCCCAAACCCCTTGAAGAAGTGCTTCTTGTGGATCTAGACGTGCGATCATCACGTAGCCCAGACCGTTTAAGAGGGCGACAATGGGCATCAGCGCTGGATCAGCATAGGGTGCCAAAAAGAGATTTGCAATGTGGACAACAAGTGGCAATGCGACCATGGCGACTAGGACGATGATCAGGTTGGAGGGTAGGGCGGAATTGAGGCCTAGCGATGCTAATAGAAAGGCAAGAATTGTAATCCCAGATGCAAGTAGCAGCATACCGAGCTCGCTCTTTCGCTGCCGGGTATAGCGTTTGACATTAGCTCGTTGTGGAATTTGCCCCATTGCGGCAATTCTTGAACCCAAAAACGGACTCCTTTTCTGGGTGTAGGTTAGCGCAGTGATAAATTAGCGCAATTATTCCGAACCGTTGGCGTCTATGATAACACGATTCCAAGCTAACACGAGTTATGGCCACGTTATGACCATTGCCAAGGTTTGACGATGTCCTTGGTCGAATCTATCTTTGGCACTTTGACCTCTACTATTTCGCCTCTGGCCACCACAGACGTTTGGTCTTCATTGCTAGATCAGATCCCTTAATGCCTGGTTCTTCTGGCGTGGGCAGGGAAATTGGAGGCAAAAGATTTCTGAATACGAATTCAGATTAGCCAGCTCGTTTTGCAGGTGGTGTAATAGGTAATTTGTCGCAACTAGGCCCCTATCTTTTAGTGGGGGCTTTGTCTGATAGAAATCTATAAAAAGACTTGCATTATGCGCCGGGCTAATTTTTTGCCTGGTTTTCACTATTTATTTGAGGGATCCTAGTTGACGTCTAGGATGAATTCAATCTTAGGCAAAAAGCAGTTGGCGCCCCAAGACAGAATTGAACTGGAGTCGTTTGAATGACGCAATTAGACTTTCGCCACTTACGCGGTGATATATCTCGATGGATCGAAGAGGATCTAGGAGCAGGTGACATTACGTCAATACTCACCATTCCTAATGAGAGATCTGGCGAGGCTGTATTCGTCTCTAAAGGCGACGCGATTATTTCAGGCCTGCCGATCGCCCGAGAGATCTTTCGAACTATCGATTCAGATGTCTTCTTTGAATTGGAAGTTGACGAAGGTAGCCATGTTCGCAATGGTGAAGTGCTCGCCCGGGTCAGGGGAAATCTTCGATCTATCTTGGCTAGCGAGAGGTTATCTTTGAATCTAATTCAAAGATTGAGCGGAATCTCTACTATGACATCTACTTTTGTGGCAGAGGCTCGTGGGACAAAGGCGAAGATCGCCGATTCTCGCAAGACCACTCCTGGTCTTAGGTATTTGGAGAAGTATGCGGTCAAAGTTGGTGGTGGCGTGAATCACAGGTTTGGCCTATTCGATGGGATCTTAATCAAAGATAACCACATCGAATCCTTGGGATCAGTGCGAGCAGCTACGATGGCTGCCAAGGCAAATGCGCCTCATTATCTAAAAGTCGAGGTTGAAGTCTCTAATTTGGACGAGCTTCAAGAGGCTCTTGAAAGCGGAGCTGATGGAGTCTTGTTGGATAATATGGACGATAGATCTACAGAGGAAGCAGTTCGAATCGTTGCAGGCAGAGTCCTGGTCGAGGCTAGCGGAAATATGGTGTTGAGTCGGATTGCTCAAGTGTCCCGTACCGGCGTTGATTTGATCTCAGTAGGTGCCCTGACTCACTCCGCAAATGCGATCGACATCTCATTGGATATCTCATAGCAGCAATAGTGCATACCAACAATGGATCCTAAGCGAATGGCAAGGTAAAGCTTGCTTGGTGTATGATTATCGATAGGTACTAGTCTTAATGACTACAACCGCATGTGCTTAAGGCATAGGGAGCGAATTATGTTGAGCATTGATCTCTCGCAAGAGATTATGGAGTTGAAGAAGAAGCGGAATGCAGTTATCCTAGCTCATTCATACGAACGTCCCGAAGTTCAGGATGTGGCAGACTTTGTAGGAGATTCACTTGGCCTTTCCCGAGTGGCGGCCAACACTTCGGCCGACATCATTGTCTTTGCTGGCGTTCACTTTATGGCCGAAACCGCCGCGATTTTGAATCCTAAAAAGACGGTATTGATTCCAGATTTAGATGCTGGATGTTCTTTGGCTGACACGATAAGCGCAAAGGACGTCCAGGAGTGGCGGGATGAAAATCCTAACGGGCAAGTGGTTGCTTATGTCAATACATCCGCAGAGGTAAAGGCCCTGGCCGATGTCTGCGTAACTAGCGCTAACGCTGTTGCAGTTGTGCAATCTTTAGATGCAACTCGACCGATATTTTTTCTGCCTGATATGTTTCTTGGAGCTCACGTAGAGCGTGTCACTGGCATCAAGATGCACGTTTGGATGGGAGAATGTCACGTGCATGGCGGAATTGGAGATAAAGAGATTCGCGAGACTCTTGAAGCGCATCCAGACGCCGAGTTTTTGATACACCCTGAATGCTCCTGTGGAAGCTCTTGTCTGTACTTGAAGCCCGATGCCAAAATGCTTTCAACTGAAGGGATGGTGACCTACGCTAAGGCGTCCGACCGGACAGAATTTGTGATTGCTACGGAAGTCGGTATCATTCATCGGTTGAACAAGATGGCGCCAGGTAAAAAGTTTTTACCCGTCAAAGAAAGTGCTATCTGTCAATATATGAAGATGATCACCCTTGAAAAGATATATGACTCTTTGGTCGAGGACAAATATGTTGTGTCGGTGGACGAGGAGATCGCAAGGGCTGCACTAGGGGCAATCGAAGCCATGATCTCAATTGGTTAGTCAGTCTGTGTTTGAAGAGATTGAAACTGACCTTTTGATTATTGGAAGTGGCGTAGCGGGAGCCTATGGAGCTTTGCTGGCCTCTTCGATGGGCGCTAGGGTGATGCTTGTTACGAAGACCGAACTTGTCTCTGGATCCACTCAATGGGCCCAAGGCGGTATTGCGTTCCCTGATGGCCGAGATGATATTCCGTCGCACCTCGAGGATACCCTTCGTGCTGGTCGTGGCTTGAGTGACCCGACGGTAACGCGGGAGATTCTTGGTGAATCTCTGGAACATCTGGCGCTACTCAAGGAGTTGGGTATGGACTTTGACCCTGAGCTGGCACTAGAAGGTGGACATTCACGACCGAGAGTCAAGCATATCGGAGGCGATCGTTCTGGTCTCTTCCTCTTGAAATTTTTGCATAGCAAACTTATTGGCCGAATAACCTCGCTAGAGCGCCACTTTGTCGTTGGTCTGAGAGCGGCAGAGGACGAGTCTGTCATGGGCGCTTGGGCTTTTGGTCCTAATCAAGAGTTGATAAAGATTACTGCAGCCTCGGTAGTCCTTGCCACAGGTGGCTCAGGCCAGCTCTTTTCCGTTACAACAAATCCCCCAGAGGCAACTGGTGATGGCATAGTGCTTGCATTGAAGGCAGGCGCCACCATCAGAAATATCGAATTAGCTCAGTTTCACCCTACGGCACTTATGGATGGTTCTCTTATCTCTGAGGCTTGCCGAGGCGAAGGTGCCATATTGCTCAACAAAAATGGTGAGCGCTTTATGACTCGTTACGACCCTTTGGGTGAATTGGCACCTCGTGATGTTGTTGCGCGTGCAGTAATCAATGAAGAGCGCTCAAGTGGTGGTGTCTTTTTAGACCTGCGTCCAGTGGGAGACCTTGCGAACTCATTCCCTACGGTCTATGCCTCTTGTGTTGACCTTGGATTAAACCCTCTGTCGTCGCCAGTGCCGATTTCGCCTGCTGCCCACTATCAAATGGGTGGAGTAAGCACCGATAGTCACGGAAGAACTACCGTTGCTGGCTTGTTTGCTGCAGGAGAAGTCGCAAGCACTGGACTGCACGGTGCGAATCGCCTAGCGTCAAATTCACTGTTAGAGGGGCTGGTAATGGGTGCAAGGGCAGCTAGAACAGCTCTAAAGGAACTCGAGGTTCCCGGGCATTGTGATGATGCCCCTCCTTTTGTTGGCGGTCTTGACCTTTATTTGCGTCCTCAGATTCAACAGATTATGACCTCCTGTGCATCGGTTTTGAGAAATGGCGTTGAAATTCAAGACGGCAGGAGACGGTTGAACCTTTTTGAGTCATTTGAAACCTCACTTCCAAGTGAGGTGGAGACCCTGAATCTGCTAGAGGTAGGAAAGTTAGTCCTTTCGGGTGCGCTGGCAAGACAGGAATCTCGAGGTGCTCATTATCGAGAGGATTTCGATCATCTCTCCAGTATTGCATTTCATGTCGATCAAACTAAGGATTCAATCTCTTTAGTTCCATTTGGAATTTAACCAACTCATTGGTGTCTTTGGGATCGTCACAATAGAAAGATAAAGTCGTATAATTAGAAATCTTCGGCGGTAAATTCTCGCTTTACCAGCCACCATATCTTTGGTATCTTGGTAAAGGTTTTCATTTTCGTCTCTGGTGGTCGAAAATTGCGCTGAGATCTTAAAAATATTATCGTTCGTATCCGAATGGGACTCCATATGCTATTAGAGTTTTCTAGAGCTTGCATATTTGAATGGTTTTGTGGGGGTATGGCTGAATGTCAGAGATTTCAAAGGAGAATTTTCTCGCGTATTTTCCAGGTCCAAAGGGTGAAAACTCGCAGTTTATAAAGGAACTTTTCGGGACGGTCTTGGATGATTATTTTCACTGGAGGCGCAACTACTATCCGTCAGATCCCACGGTTATCTCCCCGTCCGAGGCGCATGATTTCATCGACGAACGGAGTGATCTTCAAGAGCGTTTGAGTGAGATGCTAGGGCGACTACGACGGAGTTTCCCATTTTATTCTCCTCGTTATATAGCTCACCAACAGGGAGAGACCACTATTCCCGCCCTGGTCGGTTCTCTTGCTGGTCTTTTGTACAACTCAAACAACGTCACCTCTGAGACCGGAGCAGTGACTCTTGAATATGAGATTGACGCCTGTAATCGGCTGCTTGGAATGATAGGATTTACCCCTCCTCCCGATCCACCTCGGGTCGTCACCCAAGCTTCTTTGGACGAATATCACAAGATGCTCTCATTTGAATATGCTTGGTGTCATTTGACTTCCGGGGGAACTGTCGCCAATATCGAATCGCTTTGGGTGGCTCGAGCTGTAAAGTATTTTCCGCTATCGGTGCGTGATACCGCAATCGCGCGGGCTCTCGAACTCAAAGTTAACGTCATCGGCGAAGATGGCCTTGTTGGCATGCGAAATATTTCTGAGGTTGACCCTCAAGAGCTGCTCAATATCGAACCTAGTGAGTCATTGGCTTTGATCTCTAGATATTTAGAGGCGATAAAGCAAAAGATGGGCTCTCCCCGAGGCCAGGATGGCCCATCAGATAATGAAATTGCTGATATGGCATGGCGCTTTTTGGAGAGTGATTCCAAGTACAGCCTTGCTAATGGGATGGCGCGTTGCTTAGTTGACTTCCCGCCTGCGATCTTTGTCTCTGGAGCAGCCCACTACTCAATCTCAAAGGCGCTTGATCTCTTGGGCCTTGGCAAGGACTGTTTGGTCCCAGTTGAGATGAATTCGACCTTTCGTTTAGATATCAACGACCTTGAGTTGAAGATTCTAGACGCGACCAAAAAGGGGCGAATTCCGCTTTGTGTAATTGGAATTGCTGGTACGACAGAAGAGGGTGCGATAGACCCTGTCGATAAGATTATTGAGTTGCGACAAAGAATGCAAACAAAGGGCATCAGTTTTTGGGTACATGTGGACGCTGCCTGGGGAGGGTTCTTTAGGACTTTGCTCATCAAGGCGGCCTCTGAGCGCGTGATCGACGATTTGAACTCTTTGGTTTCAATAGCGTCTTTGGAATTATTAGATGGCGAGTTCGAGTTATTGGTGTTCGAAGTTGATGAGGTCAAGCCGACAATAACAGATCATTTTGTCGAGAAGGTCGTTCGTTTAATCCAAGCACTAGATGATCTTTTATTTGGCGAAGGTGATAGCGACGTCTTGTTCTTGCACTACTCATCCTCTGCATTAGAGGCCTTGGCTGGTCGGGAACTAAGTTCGGTTGCAACTGCGCTGGACTTGCTCTTATCGGTTGTCAATCAATTGAGAGATGGTGACGCTGACTCCAAAGGAACTGCGTTGCCTCCAGATGACTTGGGTAGTTGCGCTTCTAGTGAGATGGTTAGCGATCTTTCGGGAGAGATTGAGCTTGTTCTCTCTAACTTCGACTACGAGAGAAGGAGGGAAGCTCACTTTCACAAGTCGGTTGAGGTGGCCTTTTCAGATAGCGCGATCGTTGGGGCGATAGATGCAATTGCACTAGCGGATTCTGTCACCGTAGATCCCCACAAGATGGGGTATGTGAATTACCCATGCGGTGCAGTAGCATTTCGAAATGACTGGGTCAGACTACTGGTTAGACAAAAAGCGCCTTATATTACTTCGGTTGCAGATGCAAGAATATTACACCTACCTCCAAGACATCTCGTCGAGACGGCCAAGCCGGGAGATCGGGCCAAGGTAGGGTTGATAGCAACCGAGGCCTTTGCCCCCTACACTCTCGAGGGTTCACGCCCCAGCTTCCCAGCTACCGCTCTTTGGCTAAATACTGAGTTGATTCCATTGGATCGGCTAAATCATGGCAAGATCGTGCGATCGTCGTGGCTCGCAGCAAGGGAACTCTTTGAATGGCTGTCGAATTTAAATGAAGCGCTAGACGCCACAGGGATTCGACGAGACTTTGAGGTGCTCACTTATGCAAGGGAAGATGGCAAATCCAAGCCGCCAGATACAAATATTATTATCTTTGGGGTTAGAGCCAAGGGGGATCGTACTTTAGAGGGTATGTGCGATCTTACAAATCGGGTCTATAAGCATTTTTCAATACAGGCTGAACATGGTGAAAGGGAGTACAGCTACTCGCAACCCTTCTTTCTCTCCAAGACGACCTTTGCCCAACCAGCCTATAGCTACCCGACGATGAGAACTTTTATTGAGGCGGCCGGAATCACTGATGGCGAGGCATCGTATCGCCGAAGTGGGGTAGTGGTTTTGCGTTCGACCGTTATGAATCCCTACCTAATAACTTTAGCTAAGCGACGACGAGTAGAGATTCTTCGAGAATTTATTCTGGAGTTTAGCCGAGTGGCTCAGATGGAGACGGAAAAACTTATCCAAATGCCTCTTGGGTAATTGATCGACTTTGGTGGCCTCGGGGCTAAAAGGCGAACTTAGTTCTGTGAATTAAATGCTGGCGCGAAAGCCCTATTGATTGATGGCTAGCAGTCCGTTGCATCTGAATGATAAATGGTGAGTCTACTCACTAGATGCACCTTTTTCAAGGTTCTTCCTTCGGGCTTCATTCTCACTCGCCCGAGGGTCGTTCTTGCCTCTTTGAGCACCGCCAGTATTGCTAGCGGTCTTACGTTCTCTCTTGCGATGATGAGTCATCCCATCGTCGCAACTGCCGCCTGTACCAAATGGCCTGGGAACGGGCAGGGCGCTGGACCCAACTGGCCCACAACTGATAACCGACCAGTCACGGATATTCAATGAAGCATTCTCATCTCGATCCACCTCAACATGACAAGTATCACAGATAAGTCTCTTTGCGAGCTTTGCACCCGTGAGTCTGCCTGTGCAGTTGTGGTGGATTTGCGACGAGGGAAAGAAGCGATCTACAACGACTACCTTGACTCCGGCACTTATCGCCTTATAGGTAAGCGTTGGTTTGAAGGCTCCGAGTCCGGCATCAGATACCGAACGGCGCAATGCCCGTCTTCCCATACTTCGACCCATGGCAGCGATGTTAAGGTCTTCAATCTTAACTTCGCTGTAGTTATCCACCAGGTAACAGGTTAACTGATGGATACTTTCACGACGGACGTATACGGCTTTACGGTCTAACTTGACAAGCTTGGCTTTCGCTTGCCTGTGACCGTGTGATCCGGGTATCCGTCGGGTGAGATTGCGCCCAACCCTACGACGCTCATTCATGGTAGCTCTGAGCGGAGCGGGGTTAGGAATAGCTGTTATGCCGCCATTGCTGTCTGCGATAGTAGCAAGTGACCTTAGTCCTAGATCGACACCGGCGCGCGGGTCTTTCTTGGACATAGTTGCAGACGGTGGAGTAACTACGCTTGTCTTGATCGCGAGCTGGCAGGAGACGAACAACCGACCCCATCTCTGTGATAGAGTGCGCTTGAGTAGACGAGCATTGTTCTTAGCTAGGTGACGCTGTATTCTGCGCGTGTTCTCCATAGAGCGTAGCGCACCTATCATCGGCAGCACGATTGTTCGATGATCGTCCTCAAAACCCATAGTGCCAGTCGTAAAACGTACTCTGTTGCGGTCTTTTCTCTTAGACTTGAACTTCGGGAAGCCGACCTTTCTACCCTTTCGTCTGCCGTGTTTAGAGCTAGACCAGTTAGATAGCGCGCGAACTAGGTCAGCTATACCAGAGGCATACGCCTCTTTGGAGTTATCTCCCCACCAGGGCGCGACCTCGTTCTTCTCCTGGTTCCACCGTTTAGGAAGAGCCTCAAGAGTCCACGGTGTGGATGGGTAGCTTACGTCTGTTCTCTTGGCATCCATATCCGACTTGACTTTGGCTAGTGCCCAGTTGTAGGCGACTCTTCTGGCTCCGAAGTGAGACCAGACAAGAGAGGCTGACTGCGGGTCTTTTGGCCACTCGACCTCAAACGAAGCCCCTGTGACCGTCCAACCAGTCGGAACCTTCTCGCCGGTATCGTCACATAACTGCAAATAGTACGCTGACTGACTCTAACTCATCTCGGTATTGCTCGAAATCTCCGGTGAGCGATACTTTCCTTGTTGGGTTACCTTCGTCAAGAAGAACCTTACCTCCGGTGAGATCGGATACTCTTTGAGCCTGTGCTTTTGTCCGCATTATCGCGATCATGAGCACACCGCATCAATAGCACGCTGAGCTTTGTTAGCAGCCGAACTGCGACCGTATAACCGAGCACACAAAGACGTGAGTAGTTCCGTGACATCACGCACTAAGTCATCGTCTACCTCGGCTGGATCTACCACAACCAATTTCCTGGACTGAGCCTCAAGTGCAGCCTCTATATATTCAGCTCCAAACCGGCAGAAGCGGTATCTGTGCTGTAGCAGAATCGTGTCTACTGTTGGGTCTTTAAGTAACGACAGAAACTTTCGCCTATGTCTGCGAAGTGCCGAACCAACTTCGGTTACTACGCGATCTATTGAGTACCCGTGCTCTGTAGCCCAAGTGAGAACTCTGGCAACCTGGCGATCTAAGTCTGATTTTTGATCTGCAGAAGACACTCGTGCATATATGACGGCAGACTTAGATACGGACGGTTGAGACTCTAGATCTCCCACCAATATGAGTTGCCCTACTTTAGCGCAGGGACAGGCAGAGTACCGGCACGATACCGCTTATATGCCGTTTGAGGATGTATACCTTGGGACAGCGCCCACTCACGCAAGTTCATTACATATCGTTATGGAACATCTCTGCGTCAACTGTTGCAACCCTGTCTTTAATTTGAAGTTTCATCGCAAACCATTCACTAGCTTTTCTGTATTTTCCCCTTGTAATTACCATTGCTTGTTGAATTAATCGTGCAAACAACAGCAATGGTCCTTTTGTCGCGCGTAGTACCTCCAAAGACCATAACCTTATAGGTATGGACGGATCATCGAATGTCGCGGAGCTATTGGGACCATCTCGATTCGTTAATCGAGAGCTCTCATGGGTTAGATTTGCGGAACGGGTTATAGAGCTTTCCGAAGATAAGCAATTACCACTTTTGGAAAGAATCAAGTTTCTAGCTATCTTTTCAAGTGGTTTGGACGAGTTTTTTCAAGTTAGGGTCGCCGGATTAAAGGATCGGCTGGCCGCTAGTGTTCGTTCCAAGAGTTCGGATGGAATGAGTACCCGAGAGCAGCTAAAAGCGCTTAGGGCGCTTTTGAACCCACTTCTAGAGCGGGTTGGGATCGTCTATAGGTCGCAGATCCTCCCGGAGCTCAAGGACCATGGCGTGGAGATATTGAACTTTGGCGATCTCGGTGAAGATGATCGCCAACGCATGGTTCAAGTCTTCAATAATAGGATATTTCCAGTTTTGACACCTTTAGCTGTGGATCCCGCCCATCCGTTCCCCTACATATCAAACCTCACGTTGAGCTTGGTCGTGGTCGTAACGGATCCGATCTCAAAAGAGTCACGAATCGCTCGAGTTAAAGTGCCTCCAATCTTGCCTCGGTTCGTTCCACTTGACGACTCGACTCGATTTGTCACCCTAGAGAGCATTATTGGCGCGCATCTCGATCGACTCTTCCCAGAGATGGAGATTGGCCACCACTTTTCCTTTAGAGTAACGCGAAATGCAGACCTTTCGCTTGAAGAGGAAGAGGCGGACGACCTTCTTGAATTGGTTGAGATTGAACTTAGGCGTCGGCGCTTTGGGCGCGCGGTGAGGGTCGAAATCTCTCAGGGTGCACCGGCTTGGATCAAGGAAGTTATCATAGACGAGTTGAGGCTTCATAGAGATGACGTCTATGAAGTTGACTTTCCTCTAGATCTCTCAGGGCTTTGGGCTGTCTATGACATTGATATTCCAGAGATCTCTGGACCGCATTTTTCACCAGTTACCCCCGTTGAACTCGTTGAATCGACTGCCTCGCGTAGGGTCAATGTCTTTGATGTATTGTCGTCCCAAGATATATTGTTGCATCATCCTTATGAGTCGTTTTCAACCACGGTTGAAAACTTTATCGAAGCGGCTGCAGTCGACCCGAGTGTCCTGGCAATCAAGCAGACGCTCTATAGGACTTCAGGTGATTCAAGAATTATGGCAGCGCTAATTAGGGCTGCTGAAGCTGGAAAGCAAGTTGCAGTATTGGTAGAGCTAAAGGCGAGATTTGACGAGCAGGCAAATATCTCATGGGCAAAGCGACTTGAGGAGGCAGGGGTACACGTTGTCTATGGTCTAATGGGTCTCAAGACTCACATAAAGGCAGCCTTGGTGATTAGGGCCGAAGAGCAAGGGAGCAGAATTTACTGTCATCTTGGAACCGGCAACTACAACTCAAAGACTGCTCGTGCCTATGAGGATTTAGGCCTTTTGACTTCGAATCCCGAAATCGGACGAGACCTTGCCGAGGTCTTTAATCTCCTCACTGGCTTTTCTCGCCCCGGACAATATCAAAAGATGATATTGGCCCCAGCATTTTTGAGGTCGCGGTTGATAGAGCTAATTGACGAACAGGCTGAACGAGAAGATGCTGGTAGGATCATTATCAAGGTGAACAATCTGACTGATCCAGCTATTATCGACGCACTCTATGCTGCGTCGGGGCGTGGCGTTAAGATCGACATCATTGCACGTGGGATCTGTTGTCTTCGTCCTTTGGTTCCGGGTTTATCCGATAACATCATCGTCAAATCTATCGTCGGGCGATACCTAGAGCACTCCAGAGTCTTTGCTTTTGGGGGTACTAAAGAGAATCCAGTGAGAATCTGGGTCGGTTCGGCAGATCTCATGGAGAGGAACTTGGATCGACGAATCGAGGCGATATTTCCGATTGAGGCCGAGCTAGACAAGGCGCGAATTTTGGATATTCTTCGCCTTAATTTAGATGATGACATGTTCTCTTGGTCCATGGATTCGTCAGGTTTTTACGCCCGCATGGAGACCAAGGTTGGAATCTCGGTGCAAGATCGTCTTTGCGAACTTGCGACCGAAGAGGCAAGACGTACGCAATCGTCGTCTATCGAGACGATTTTTTGATGGATATTCCTGAAATAGGGGGAGCTTTGAATACAGAAGACGAAGTGAAGCTCGAGGTGGAGATCGACTATTCTCCACCAAGACTCACTATTGGTGAAGGTTTGGACGAGATTGAAATTCTTCCAGAGGTTCATACCTATACGCTGTATTTTGATTCATCTGATGGGGCTCTGTCGAATGAAAGCATGGCGTTGAGATTTAGGTACCGCCTTGGTGTTGATCATGCCTCGACATTAGGTGGTCGTATCCATCCCGAAGGCGATCAGCTTGGAGTTTGGGCGTTGAAGACCAAGGGCGAAGTTATTGAAGCTGATGGCGTTCGAACCACCTCAAGAATAGAGATTGAAGATCGTAGCACCTTTTCGGAGATGCCCGGAAATATTGTTCACGCATTTCCATTAGTAGCTGAGAAGTTTGGTTCGCTTGTATTGGTGGCTGCTCTGGAGTCACGGAGAAATAGCCACATTATAGGCGCACGGGGCTCTAGGCTTATTGAGATCGACGACGATATAGTCAATGTTATCGATCTATGTCAACCTTCTAAATCAAAGCTTACCTTTCGGGAGATCGAGCTTGAGTTGCTGGACAAAAGTGCAGTTGCCTTGCGATCGACTTTAGTCTCATCATTCCTTGAAGCTGGAGCGAAATATGCTAGCGCGGGCTCCAAACTAGAACGTGCGATATCCGGCTCTTAGGCTAAATCTATCACTTGTAGTTCGGCGAAGTTCATCTAGGGGCGTTAATGCGTCAAGGACAAGGATTCGGATCTCTACTAAAGCCCAGACAAGTTGTCAGGTCGTCGATAATTGTATTTTGGTGCGTTACCGCGACGCTTTATTGTGGCATATTATTTTTATCAAAGCGCGCCGGAAAACCCCGTCCGTAAGGGCGGGGATGAATAGGCGCAGTTCTCTTTGCTTAAAGGACTCAATCTGTTTGTTGACAAGTCCAACTAAAGTCCAGCGTGCATTTGGTCGATAGGTATAGATATGAGCATTCGAGAGCGCTTGTACCCAGAGGATGAGGAACTACCCATTCTGGTACAACACTGCTCCGATGCTCGTTTTGTTTGGAATCTTGGCCTCGAACAACGCAACTTATGGGTTAGGGGTAGGTCACAAAAGATCACCTACAACACCCAAGCTAAGGAACTCACCCAAGCCCGCAAAGAGACTTGGTTAGAAGAGGGTTCTTCTGCAATCTAACAACAAGCCTTGAGAGACTTAGACCGTGCTTTTCAAAACTGGTGGGGAAGGCCAGATCACTTCAAGCGACCGACATGGCGTAAGGCTGAGATAAATGAGGGCTTTGCCATACGGGACTTATCCGTAAAGAGACTCAACCGTAAGTGGGGCGAGGTATTAGTCCCAAAGTGTGGATGGGTGAAGTTCCGTGTTAGTCGTAAGTGGCTCGATATAGAAAACTCCACCTCTGCACGAGTAACTAAGGATCGCTCTGGTAGGTGGTTTGTTAGCTTTACCGCTCCAGCCTCTCAGATGGATAGAGTCTCTACCGGTTCTTCTATTGGGATCGATATGGGCATCTCTTCTACAGTTACCTTATCCAATGGCGAGCAGATGCAGATGCCAGAGCTACTAACCAAAGGCCAGCTCCAGAGAAAAAGGAGACTCCAGAGAAAGCTAGCTCGACAGAGCAAAGGATCTAACCGTAGAAAAGCTACCAAGCTAGCCATAGCCAAGCTATCAGCTAGGGAAGTAGATCGTCGTAAGGATTGGATCGAAAAGACAACAACCAAGTTGACCCATGACTATGACACAATTGTCATAGAAGATCTAAAGATCAAGAACATGACCAAATCAGCCAAGGGGACAATTGCCAACCCTGGCAAGAACGTAGCAGCCAAGTCCGGCCTAAACAGATCGATCCTGGAACAAGGCTGGGGGATCTTTAGAAAGAGACTCAACGACAAAGCTACCAATGCTCAAGTGCCAGTTAAAGTAACATCTATCAATCCTGCATATACAAGCCAGCGTTGTTCGGTATGTGGCAATACGATGAGAAAAAACCGCAAGAGCCAAGCGGTCTTTTCTTGTCAATCGTGTGGTCATATAGATAACGCTGATGTAAATGCAGCTAAAAACATAATTGCCGCAGGGCTTGCGGTCACAGGACGCAGAGGGATATTGCAGGCGAAGTCTGTTTCGACTAAGCAAAGCAACCCGATGAAGCGTCAACCACTTATACCTGCATAAAAGCAGGTATAGGAAGCCCCGTCCGTAAGGGCGGGGAGGATGTCACCGTTTTGATCTCTTTTTGACCTATTTTTTTCGCTGTAACTTCGCCTTGCTGGATAGAGGGTAAGTTGAATTTTCGGCGATTGTGGTTTTTGGATGGTACGGTCTTGTGGTGCCTTTGGCCTACTGAGTGAAATCACAGAGATAAAGTCCATATACCCATGATCGTGGCAATCATCTTGGTGAAGAGTTTATCACAAGAGGTCATGGCAGAATAGCGGTACTTTGATTGGTCAGTCTAGGCTCTGCGGTGAAAAATTTGAAGAGATTCAGAGTCTTTCTTTGCGGTTAGTACTAGTAATGCGAAGGGTTTTTGAGGTCTAATGGGCTTTGTTCCGAGTCATTTCTTGTTGATGAACAACGCTTTAGCAGCGCGAAGGTTGCTCGAGGTGGCAATACTCGCTAAGTTGGTTGGGTACCATCTTTTCGACCATAAGCTTTTGTAAGAGTGAATTTGCCATTAATAGTTTCATGATTTAATAAGGAGCCAGACCTGAAGACTTTCAGCTCTTTACGATGGATATTCGTTCCCTTCTTGGTTGCGCTTTTATGTAGTTGTGGGGTATCGTCCACAATCTCAAGCACATCCAATGCAGCTACTCAAGCCATCTCTCTATCAAAATGGATAACTCAATATGGGATTCCGGATGTTTCTCAATTGAATTCAAATTTAGGATCGATAGTGAGTTCAGTTTCACATGGGAATATTCCACTTACAGCGAGTGGCTGCCTGAAGCTGGAATCTAAAGTATCAAAGATGGTCTCTCAACCTGTAGCACCAGAAAGTCCGCTCTCGTCGGATTGGAGCAGGACGCTCTCTGACGCGAAGGATTTTGCCGATTCTTGTAGTAGCGCTTCATCTTCTAATTTCGCCACCAATGTTCCTAAGATGGATAAGTCTATTCAGTCGTTGACCTCGGATATCGCGAGGATAACCTCTGATTTGACTCCCAAAGTTGGTTGATTGGCAAAATCTTCTCCATGGTTACGAAAGGACTAAAGCGTTGTTATGAGCGAGTCGCATTATCGGGATCAGCAAGTTAAGCTCGGAAAAAGTTTTGGCGCAGTCGCGGATCATTATGGGCGTGCGCGCCCTAGCTATCCGATTGATTGTATAGATCCAGCTACTGTAAAGGGTAAAAAGGTCGTTGAAATTGCTGCTGGTACCGGAGCTCTTACTAAGCGTCTTAGCAGCTTGGACCCGGCATTATTGATTCCAACGGACCTTTCTGTGCAAATGCTTCAGGACTTGCAGCGGTCCAAGCTAAAGGTCGAACCTTTCGATATGGTTGCGACTAAGGCAGAGGACCTTTCGTTTCCAGACGGTATGTTTGACACGATCTTTGCCGCCCAAGCTGCGCATTGGTTTGATATTGATAGATCCACTAGAGAATTTTCGCGTATTTTAGGTAGTCAGGGCAAGCTCGTTTTGATATGGAATATCCGTGACGGCAGTGTCCCCTGGGTAAGTGATTTTGACAGAGTTGTGGATTCCTATCAGAATCGAATCGTTATCGCTAGAATCGTTGAAGAAATTACGGGTACAAAGCGGTTTTCAAGCTTTTCTCGCACAAAAACTCCATTTGTGCATCGTCTTGACCCGGAGTTGGCTCGGTCGTTGATAATGAGCTTTTCGCCGGTATCCACGCTTGATTCTGTGGATCGAGAACGGGTTGTTGAAGCCGCGCTGGGTATCCTCATGGATAATTTAGATAGCGAGGGAAAGATCTCAATTCCATATGTTGCCAATGTATACACTTCGACGGTTTTGTAACCAAAGGCACTTTAAGCTAGGTTTTCTCATTCTTCTATTACGGGCCGATAAATATTTCAAGGCACGACTCAGGGTCTTTTGCTTCAAGGTCTGCTATGAGCTTTGAAAGAGTAAAGACATAATCTGATTCTTCGGCGAGACGACGGGAATAACCCAGAAATCGTTTTTCTCCGTTTCGATCTTCCCATTCTGCGCGCTCGGAGATCAATGCCACACGGACGTTACGACAACTGAGCCGCTTGAAAAGAGGCACAAAGTCTTCGTCACCGGTAAAGACCACTACGGTATCGATCCCTCGCTCGAGGGCTGCTTCGTAAGCTGTTAGCGCCAGCCATACGTCAATACCCTTTTCAGAATGCGTTCCGTTGCCCTCCGTTACTCGGTAATAATGAGGCACTATGCCCGCATACATCAAATTGTCTTCGACGTACCTTTCGCTTTCTAGGATTCTCACATAGCGATCGTCTTCGCCAAGTGCGGCAATCTGGGGCGTCTGGTATTCGTCGCCCATAATTTGACGTGGCGATTGGATTGGCCGAGCGAAGTCCCTTAGAGATTTGGTCGAATAACGTCCTTTGAAAAAATGCGCCTCTACGATCTGGTAGGAGCTAGGGGAGAGTCCGTTTTGCATTGCAAGTTGCCGAGATATCAAATCTTGGAGGCCGTTTAGGTTGATGAATTCACCCTTCGAATGAGAGAAACGATAATATCTGTTTACCTTGTCAAAAAAGGATCCATCGTAATAAAAACCGACGCGCAGCTTGTTCAAATTGTTATCCGTTCTATCGCTTGAATTATTTTAGCATCATTTATCGGGATTATAAACTAATTGATCGTGGCGCAAGCATCACGCAAAAGTGATTTTTTCATAATCATTTGACCTATTTTGTAACTTGATCTCTGCGATAGTTAGAATACTGGTGACTTGTCACAAGGTTGTGTCTTCGGGCGCAATCGAGCCACTTCTCATTCCACTATCTGTCCTTTAAAAGCTTTGGATTTGGATTTCACTTGAATGGTCGACCCTCCCAATCAAATCAGCTTCAAGCAATTCGCCAACGCTTGGCAATCACGCTCAGCTTCTATTGGGCGAGCCAGATGGCCTATTGATTTAGCGGTTTCCTATTGGGTGTGGTCATTCTAGTTTTTTGAACGGCGTTCGTTTGATCAAAAGCCAGTTTGTGCATTTTATGATGGATGATTTGATTTGAGATAAAGCTTAATTTGGAGGCCCGGGGTGTGGCATTGTCCCGCTACTGAAAGATAAGCGGCTTTGAAGGGAAGGTTTATACGTGGAACTATTACGGATTCAAACGACCATTGTTTTAAAATCCTGCTAAAGAAGGCAACGTTTTTGGGTTTTTGAGGTTTGGTTTCCCAGCTTTACGTGCGAATCGAAGAGGTATTTTGTTATGGTCTTGGCCCTTCCCAAGGGGCCAAGACTCCGTCGAAATCCAAGGCACAATAATCTAGCTGGTACAACTTTTTGATGGTTTCTTGGTACTAATGGTGGTTCGTGTCTACTTCGATCATTGGAAATAGTTGATGCGGTAAGGGTAAAAGTCAACGGAATCCGAGGACTCTCGCCTCTTGTGGTTGTAATAACAAAGGGCATTTGCTAAAGGGCGGGATTTTAAAGGATGCGCTTGACTTTCCACGGAACTTTTCCTATTTGTGTATGAAATTCGTCTTTGCAATTGTCTTGTCTGATTCGTCTATGCAAGCTATGACAAAGACGAACCTGGATTCATTTGTGATCTTTCATTCTAGGAAGAAGTTGCGCCCCCGGTAGGAATCGAACCTACGACCCACTGCTTAGAAGGCAGTTGCTCTATCCGCTGAGCTACAGGGGCGAAAATATAAATCGGTCTATAACTTTAGTCGAACGAAACGGGATTTTAGGACGCTGTTGAAGAGGATATTTTATAGTTGATTCCAGATAACTCAACAATAATTTATCTTACGGGAAAGTGTAATGGCTTTTTCGGATCTAACATTGCCATTGCCGCGCTAAACTAGTACTTTCTTGGTGGTCGTAGCTCAGCCCGGTTAGAGCGCCAGGTTGTGGCCCTGGAGGTCGGGGGTTCAAGTCCCCTCGATCACCCCAAGTTGAGACTTCTCCTACGTTTATATCGTTGGAGAAGTCTTTTTGATGTTAGCCAAAGTGTTTGATGCCGCTTTGCTAATCTAAATTCCAGATCGCCGAAGATCGTCATCTCTGTTCGTGACCGAGGCCGTGGTCTGTAGGTCCTTGTTGGCGAGCTATCTATTTTCCTTTGCCGACGGATCGAAGGCTTGCTAAAATCAATTTTGCTGACAGTTTCTCCTTCTCCTAGCTTTTTGGGACCATCAAATACTCCCTCTCTTTGGCCATTCGAGAGGTACGGCAGGTAGTGGAGATAGCTTTTTTAGGTGAGAATCAATATTGAACGGGGCGTCAGAGAAGCCAATCCATTTCAATGCGTTTATAACGTGGTGAGATTTAGGGTACGCCCAAACAGTGGGAAATTTAGAGGAGGTGCTTGCTGTCTTGGTTGAGAAATTCGGCTGATGCTGGATGAAACTCGATTTAAGCGATGCCCCCTTGCTCATTCATGACCTCTTCGAATGTCGCATAAAAAGGGAGAAGGCGAATTGAGGTCATATTTTGATTTGCGCAAAGTCAATGGTCAAATATCTTTGCCGCGCATCTCTAGGTTATCCTTGTTGATAGCCCGCAATCGCATCGTCTAAGGGCGACAAGTCGGGCAGGGTTGAGTTCTAAGGTTTGAGGTGCATCTCGTTCTGCTATGTCAGCATAAGACTGTCCCAAAATGGGGCCTTGTTTAAACGGGCGCCCATGGGTTATTAGAGCGCGACCATTAGGTGAATCTTTGAGGTGAAACGCGATTGAGAAGTGCTCTGCTCCTTGAGAATGGCCACTTTGCGTAGCGAAATGGATATTTTTTATGGAAGTCCAATTAAGCCACAGTGATCTAAGCATTAAGGTTGCTTGATAAGTGAATCACTGCCTTATCTAGTGAATCTCTGATTATATCCCATAGTCGATGAGTGCTTGTTTTTGTTGACCAAAGTAATTTTGAGATGCGAATTTTGATAATTCCGCAGTGTGATCACGGTGTGGCTGCTAAATTGATAGTTCCAAATGCGCTTCTAGCTCAACGGCAGAGCAACGGACTCTTAATCCGCAGGTTCTGGGTTCGAATCCCAGGGGGCGCACCATATTTACGCTGTTTAGAGCCAATGAACTTTTAGTTGGTGGACAAGATCAGGCAAAGCAAAGCCCGACATTGCGATAATTATGGCTCAAATCCCGTGCACGTGTCGTCAAAGTTCCTCGCTTAGTTGGGCGACACCGATAGTCGCTCGACAACCCAGTCGGTTAGTGTTTCATCAGATGCGCCGGGAACCCCCGTCCTTGCGGGCGGGGAGGGATAGTCGTACACATTAGCTCGGCCTCCGTTGGTTTTCTATATACGTGCGCAACACATCTAGACTTGCACCTCCCGCAGAGCCCACAAAGTACGATGGCGACCAGAAGTGTTCTTCCCATAGATACTTCCTTACTTGTGCTGATCTCTGCGTGCGCAGCATTCTGGCTGATACGCCTTTGAGAGAATTAACTAGACGAGATAGCTGTACGGTCGGTGGATACTCGATCAAGAGATGAACATGGTCGTCTTCGCCGTTGAACTCGATTAGAGATACACCAAAGTCCAAACAAACCTGCTCCATTACTGTTTTACAGACATCCAGTAGGTCACCATTAAAGACACCCCTTCTGTATTTGGTGACAAAGACCAAATGTGCATTTAGGGCGGAGACTACGCTTCTACCTCGACCAAATTGCTTAGGAAGTGTGCTTATTACTGTTAATGGCCATTGAGAACTGCAGGTTGTGAGCAAGATAGTCGTGCCGATCAAGATTAATGCAAACCGCAAGATAACGGACGACTTAGGAGCAACCCTGCGACTGTGCAACGCCACTGCTAACTACATATCCACAGTCGCTTGGGAGACTAGAGAGTTCTCTAGGTTTGCTATCCATCGCTTAACCTACTCCAAAGCCAAAGAGGAATTTCGCCTTGGTGCCCAAGCCACGGTGAGAACAATCGCAAAGGTAGCAGATGCCTATAACTCTGGGGACAAAAAGTTTAGACGCACGCGCAAGAGGCAGTTCTCGTGGAGTTCAGCCCAGCCATTTGATGCAAGAAACATGTCTTGGTGTCTTGAAGCTAAAACGCTCAGTATATGGACAATTAATGGACGAGCTAAATCAGCACCGTTTGTCTGTGCTGATTGGCAGCTAGAACTTCTGAAACATACTCAGATCGCTGAGAGTGATCTAGTGTTTCGCAAAGGATCGTTCTATGTCTATGCAACCATTGATGTAACTGATGAGATCATGAACGAATCCCCAGATGGGTTCTTGGGCGTAGATCTTGGCATCATCAACATCGCCACCCTGTCAGATGGAACCAATTTTTCAGGCAAACACCTGAATCATGTTCGTAATCGCAATATGAAATTACGATGCAAGCTACAAAAGAAGGGAAGACGATCTGCAAAGCGCCTACTGATAAAAAGATCAGAATGTGAAGCTAGATTCGTGAAAAACACAAACCACTGCATCTCCAAGAAGATTGTTACTGAGGCTAAACGCACCGGCTACGCAATTGCCCTAGAAGATCTCGAAGGCATCCGTAATCGGGCACGGTTACCAAAGCCACAGCGAGTAGCACTCAATTCTTGGGGACTTCACTAGCTTGGATCATTTGTTCACTACAAAGCAATCCGCGTTGGTATCAAAGTGGTCTATGTTGATCCCGCCTATACCAGTCAGCAATGTTCTGCTTGTGGGCATGTAGACAAGAAAAACCGCCCTAATAGGGATACTTTTCTTTACACCAGTTGTGGGCTGTCGCTGTCAGCCGACTGGAACGCAGCTATTAACATCGCCAAGCGCGCATACGATAGCTGGGTAGTGAGTCACGCTACCGAACGCAACACAGGAGAGGCCGCATGAGCCCATATACTGCGCAACTAACGTTGCCTCGTTTAGGCGAGCCTAAGCAGTTTGCCTCTTTCTGTGATTTGCAAGCTCGGTCCTTCAGGGCCGAGAAGTTGACACCAACCTTGTCGCCTGCTATTGCTACCATCATCTTGACGGTTGGATTGTCAACCCCGAGGTGCTAGAAAAAAGATCCCCGTAAAGGTGTTAGCTATTCCATTTACAAAGTCGTGGAGCACGGCTATGTACTTTAAACCGTTGGCTGAAGTGAGTTGCATTCGAACAAAGCGGGACGAGAATTGGGTCACGTTGCCGCGAAGGATATAATTTTTTGCGGTTTGTACCATTACGTTTGAGGTTCTTAGGGTTAGGGTCCCAAATGGCGTTGGTACACCATCAACTGCCAATCTGAATTTTGAGTTTGGATCTTCGGCGAAAGTTCCTTTGAATACAACGGAAAGGTCTCCAGAAAAATTGGGGAGACCTACCGAGACGGAACCAGATGTTCTGTATTTGAGGATATTAGTTCGATGAGTCGTGGCTGTCGTCTTGATCTTTTCGGGAAAGTTCGCCTTCGGTTGTGCCTCGATCTGGACCGGATTGATTTGGGTGTCCGTGGAAGTCCCAAAGCCATTATATGTTACGAAGGTAAAGCCCAACAGTAGGATGACTAAGACTATAGTCCCTGCGACCAACCCTTTTTGCCTTAGACCGTTTGTCACGATTTCCTTCCGAGGTGGCGATTTTGGAGATCTTTCTCGGTTGTCGTCTTGTAACGATGACTTCCACAAGACTAGATCGACTAAATTATGCTAATCCTTAGCCAATGGATACTAAAGCCTTTTCTGGCAAGATTCTAAATAATCGTGATTTGCTTTCTTGTCATTATTCTACATGTGCACGCGTTGTTGTTCCACGCGGAGATGTTGGACCCCATTAGGATGTGAACATGTTGAGCAGTGAAATCGGCACCTATAGCGTTGGCTCTCTTTTGGATACGTCGAAAGCGTTATTGTCCAGCTTAGGCAGTTCGCGCGAACCATTTCGAGTCGAAGGTTTTGTATCTTTTAATGCAACAACCGCAAAGTATGACCAGATGTATCTGAGCTTATGTCAATATGCGGATCGGAATTCGCCCGTAGGTAAGCCCATTGCCAAGTTAGACGCGGTGATTTTTCAGAGCCAACTGAAATCTATCAAGGCGTCACTTGCAACCGCCCAGATGGCTCTGGTCCCGGATCTTAGAGCGGTCTTTTTCGGTCATATTGATATCTACAAGCCCTTTGGCAAGCTTCAGCTGGTCATAGTTGGTGTAGATATCGAAAGGACTCGTCAGATAGCTGAAGGCGCAAAGGATTTACTCCGGCGTAGATTGAAAGAAGAAGGTATCTTCGATCTTAATCGAGGTTTGAAAGCACCTTTAGTTCCTCTTCGAATCGCATTGGTTACATCTCGGGGTTCAGCTGCTGAGTCAGACTTTGTTACGCGTTTGGATCGCACGCATTATAAATTTTTGGTGACACCATTCTACGTGAATACCTCCGGTCAGAATGTTGCGTTCTCGATACCGGAAGCCATGGCTCGAATAAATGAGCGGTCGCATGATTTTGACATCGTCGTCTTGGCTAGAGGTGGCGGTGATCACGTGGACCTGGCTAGTTTTTCCCTTGAAGGGCCGACCCGCTCTGTTGCTACTTGTAAGGTACCGGTCTGGGCCGCAATTGGCCACTCAACCGATGATGTATTGGTTAATGAAGTGTCGAATAAGGCACTTTCTAACCCTAATGATGCCGCTAGCGAGCTTAATCGAATGGTTTTTACCTTCCATCTGAGATTAAAAGAGGCAGTAAGTAATGCTAATAGCTTCGCGCAGGAGCGGATTGAAATCGCTCGAAGTGCCTTGGTGACTCAGAAGTACATGGTCTTTGCCGGTGCCTCGCGGCAACTTGGTGGCCATAAGCAAGCGATCTCTCGTGCGGGTTGGAATTTAGGAGTGGTCGCTTGGGACTCCATCGGTGAGATCTCGAAATTGGTAGCTAGCGCAGGCGAAAGGGTAGCACTTGGTCGAGATGATCTTTTGAGACATTCTCGTGCTTTACTTGAGAGCGCATCGTCTCAACTGGACTGGAACCTTGTCGAGAGGATGGTAGATGATCCCAAAAAGGCCCTAGCGCGCCTCGATCGAGATCTTCTGTACGCTTCGACTTCCTCTATAGAGAGATTTCGTTCACAGCTGTTATCTGCCACCCTCCTGTTGAATTCAATTGATCCGAAATCTATCTTGGCGTTGGGATATGCAATCGTTGAGGTTGAAGGTAAGGTGGCAAATGAGATTTCTAAGATACGGGCTAAGGGCAAGGTTACAGTTACCATGAAGGACGGCAAATTTAATGCAACGGTCTCTAGCGTTAGCTCGATAAATTAGGTAAGGGAAAGACGAGAGTGAACCATGACAGCTGAAAATACTCCAGATGAGATTTCATTCGAGGCCGCGATTGCCGAGGTTGATGCGCTTGTTAAAAAGATTCAAAATCAACGTTCTCTAGATTCTCTAGTTGCGGATGTCAAGCGCGCCAAGGAGTTGATTACCATGTGCGAATCGAGGATCCTGGCCACCGAATCTGAGCTCGAAGATATTTTAGGGGTTGATGGCGTTCATGCCTCTGATTCGCAATAGGGTTTGCCAAGATATGACTTTTTAATGGTCAGATGGCATTTTCTTATCTCACCAAGGCGTTGTTCGGTCTTGATTCGCGTGCTATGAGTGTAATCTATAGTGGTCCACTTTTGCGGAGGGATTAGATCTTTCTAAGCGGGCATTGCCCCGTAGCTCAGGGGATAGAGCATTGGTTTCCTAAACCATGAGCGCAAGTTCGAGTCTTGCCGGGGGCACTATCTAAAAGCACAAGGTTGAAACCTTGTGCTTTTAGATTTCAGCTGCAAGTTGGGCTAAATCAATGTATGTGGTTTTGTGGATGGATCGCGCGAGAGTATCGACTCACCTAGTGGTTTCGCATAGTATCTATTCATGCCACTATATGGAGAGTACGAAGCCAGTCCGAGTGATTGGGTTAGAAATCAAGTAGAGACCTATGAAAGCTCAGAAGGTAGACAAGGTAATACTTTAGGTGAATCGAACCTACCTGTCGTGATAGTTACAAGCCTCGGTAGTCGATCGGGAAAGATTAGAAAGACGCCATTGATGAGGGTGGAACACTCCGGCCAGTACGCATTGGTGGCCTCAAAGGGCGGATCAAAGGATCATCCACTTTGGTATCATAACCTCAAGGCAAATCCTGGTTTGATAATGATCCAAGATGGCTCAAGGGTGCTTGACTATCGGGTCGAGGAGGTCTCTGGTGAAGAAAGAGAACTTTGGTGGGCTAGGGCTGTCGAGGCTTTTCCACCATATGGCGAATATGCAACTAAGACTTCTCGGTTGATTCCAGTATTCGTTGCAATGCCTTTGGATCAATAGGCCGCTTTGACTCAAGGGCTCTTGGGGCAGGTCTTTTTGGAATCGCCTAGTAACTTTGGACTGATCCAGCGGCATCTTGCACCCAGAAGCTTTTACTCTTGATGTAGTGATGTGGATCTATCGCATCGACTTGTTTGATCGCTGGGCACTTTTTGCGAGATGACGGTTTGGCCCAAAATGGTCGGGCTCTCTTTGAGGCTCAAGGGCGGCAATTTGAAGAGGCCGCCAAGGGTACGTTGCTTGCCGTAAAACTGAGTAAAAGCCCAGATGATGATGGTCTTATCACCTTTAGATGAATATACTTTGAGACCTGGTTGAGCGAGATGGATGGGTCTAGGCTTTGAGCGACAGTTTTCAAGGGCAGCGAATGTTCAAACAGCTGGACTGATTTGATTTGGAAGTTTTTTTATCGTTGCCTCTCGAAGGGTAGAGGAGGATCTGAGCGAGACCTCCTGGTCCAGCAGTTAGGTGGATCCCAGAGTGATCGATGGTCACATTAGTTACAGAAAGTCCGCTAGCAGATAGCAGTTGGCTTTGGATGTGGTTTGATATCGAGGCGGCTTTAATTGTGGCATCCAAATCAATTTTGTTTGCACTAGGACAGACTCCGTTATGGGCAAGTTTAACCCCGGCAAATGAGGCATTCGGAGTAATATCTGAGATTCGGGCTGTTTTGTAGGTATTGGTTGAGAGTCTAAAGCCTATCAGTTGGTGGTTGAGAAGCTCATGGGTCCTAGGTTAGGGGAAACCGTCGGCCGTGCTTTGAGTACATTTTGTGCATCATTAGCGATTTTTGACGTGACAGTATCTGAAATGATAACTTGTGAGACCAGCATGAAGACTGCGAAGATTCCTACTAGGTAAGCTACTTTCTTCTTTTTCTTTATCGTCTGACCACTATTTTTCATTGCGTCGGATACGGTGCCACGTCGATCTTGTATCAATCTAACTTTTAAGATTTCTGCCCAGATCTAGCTTCACATTATATGGCATCATAAACATTTGTCATATCTGTCATTTTCAAGGTAGAGGGATTATTTGTATCAGCTGGATCTGAATTGGAAAAATTCTGTGACAAATCGATTTGGGAGCATTTTTAGTATCTTTGGGTGCGATTTAACGTCGCCAGATGAATCGCTCTTTTAAGAGCGGGGGTTTTAATCGTCGTCATTGGTTTTTTCATCCATGGGTTGCAATGAACGCTGGGATGAAAAGAAAGTCCGAGAATCTAGGCTTTCAATAAGTGGCCTCTATATAGATCGTCTTTAAATAGACCGTGTTTATCGCAGTGTCGTTTTTGCTAGCTTGTGGTAGTTGGCTTATCGCGGAAGTCCTTATGAGTAATTTAAGGTAAATTTGCAGCTAGAACCTAGTTGTGTTCATAGCTCTAGGAAATTGAATGTGAAACCTTGGGTAATTAGATAGTGACGATAGCTTACCTTTGATCTTTTAGTTCTCTCATTTTTTGATGCAGTTTTTCTCCGGAGAATTATCTTGGCCAGGCTTTATCCAGTCCGTGGTCTCTTATAAGCGAATGGCTATTTTGAGACTGTCACGATTCGAAGTTGCTTGGGCCAATTAATGGACCTAGGATCGCACGCTGTAACCTTTTCTAACTTGATGTGATTGATTTCCATAGTTTTTCTCTCGGCTACTTGCGTTCTTGGGCCAGGGAGCCTTTGTCCATGTCGATTTGTCCTTTGGTTATTTTGGATGCACTTAGGCGATGGTCAGTTAGATTGATATTGCCTAGTTGATTCCTCTCACTTTCGATAGCCCTTCCTTGATTCTGTGGCCGTTTGTCAGTGTCTATTTAGTTCAAGTGGTTAGGAACGTTGGTTTGAACACCTTAAATTTCAGTTTACGATCCAGTCGTCGTGCAAATTTTATTGATCTCCCCTTCGGTAGGGTTGGGCGACTCATCCTCTTTGAAAGTGCCTTCTAATGATTGCATTGAGTGGATTTTGGCTCTCCTTTTGTGCCGTCGTGATCTTTGGAGTTACCTTAGCCTTGGTCATAATTCAACCCAAGGGGCTCTCAATCGGTTGGTCTTCGGCTGGCGGGGCGATCGTCGCTATCTCCCTTGGCGTGGTTAAATTAGCTGATGTGGCCACCGTCTGGTCGATTGTCTGGAATGCGACCTTTACCTTTGTTGCGGTAATTATTATTTCTCTGGTATTAGATCGAGTTGGTTTCTTCAAGTGGGCAGCTCTGCATGTGCTGATCCTTGCGCGAGGAAGCGTGACGCGCGCATTTATATACCAACTTGTACTTGGAGCCTTTGTCGCTTGCTTTTTTGCAAACGATGGAGCTGCTCTGATTCTCACGCCGATAGTTTACGAGCAGATGATTGCCTTGGGTTTTGATCGGCGATCGGCCATGCCCTTTGTAATGGCCGCAGGTTTTATTGCCGATACGACCAGCCTTCCGCTTGTAGTCTCGAATTTGGTTAATATCGTCAGTGCCAACTACTTTCATATTGGATTTGTCTCATATGCGGCGACGATGGCGCCGGTTGATGTTGTCGCCTTTGGGGCAAGTTTGGGTGTTTTGTATCTTTACTACCGTGGGGATTTGAAATCTCGATACGACGTTGGTCTTTTGCCAACTCCAAGTTCGGTGATAGCAGATCGAAGGATTTTTCGAGCTGGATGGGTAGTTTTGGTAGCGCTTGTAATTGGTTACCTGCTTTCGGAGCCGCTTCATTTCGCACTTTCAGTCCCTGCATCGCTTATTGCTATCGTATTTTTAGCCTTGGCGTCTTCGTCTCGAGCCTTATCAAGTTCTAAGGTGATTAGGGACGCACCCTGGAAGATCGTGGTCTTTTCAGTCGGCATGTATCTGGTTGTCTATGGCCTCTTCAATGCGGGTCTCACTCGTTATCTATCGGAGGCCCTGTCTGGCGTAAGCCATGCGGGCGTGGTTCCTTCGGCCCTGGTTGGTGGGGTTGGAGCGGCGGTCTTGTCGGCGGTGATGAACAATATGCCAACGGTTCTAGTTGGTGCGCTTGCCATTCACGGCTCTCACACATCTGGTGTTGTTCACTCAGTCTTGGTGTACGCGAACGTAGTGGGGGCAGACCTTGGTCCTAAATTCACCCCTATTGGATCGCTAGCCACGCTTTTGTGGCTCCATGTGCTTGAAACAAAAGGAATAAAGATTTCTTGGGGTCAATATTTCAAGCAGGGGATCATCTTAACGGTTCCGGTACTTTTAGTTACCCTGCTAGCCCTTTCAGGTTGGATAAGCTTGATTCATTGAGCTCGGTTTTGCCGTATCGACCATCATCTGTTTGGTGCACTTCGACTTAGTGTCCTTATTGGACAGGGCCAAGATAGCTGGCATATTTGCTCAGTTTTTCGAACCTTAGTGCCTGTGAAGTCTGGTTATTTTTGGTTTTATATGGATTTACCCACCTGTGGCGTTTGCATTTTGGTTAACTATTTGCCGATTCCCTCGTAGCTCTTGGTTTATGAGATTGAAGTTAGATTTAGATATGGGATCGTCACTATTGAACCAATCCCACCGGGTCCAATTTCCTTCATGGAGATCCGACAATCTCAACACCGCTGCTACCTGAGCTTTTGGTTTGCTATGCCAACTGGACCTCGAAACAGCAACGGTACTTTTTGGTCTACAGGCTGATCCCATTGGCATTGAATTGTCACGTGATTGATGGTCTTTTGTGCCCTTCGTCGTCCTATCGCTACACAAAAGCTAATGGACTTAGGAGCGGGAAACCCCTTACTGGGTCGTCTGGGTTGTGTCGCGTATTGGCGGACTTGTGGCGTCATTGAAATTACGATCCCTCTTGGGCCTCAGAGTCTTAGGTACCAATGATCGCCTCCGAAACACCGATCGCATGCGATAGCTTGCGATCACTGATGAAGTGTGATTCTATGGTTAGAAGATTCCGGCATTACCTATCTAGCCATTGGAGCATCAAGAGACAGGAAAGTGTCGATCGTTTCTAGGCGACGCTTCTTTCGATTGATGCTCTTTTTAGGATGGAGGTCTTTTTGTTTGCTTTACTTCATTGCAGCTTATTGCACCGAAAGTACTCTCACCAGGGTGTAAGCATTTTCGGAAATCTCAGTAACCTCGGACTCTTTTAGAGAGTGAGCTTCTTCAGCATCAGCGCTTGGCTTTCTTTGCATGTATCGGAAAGGTCTTTTGGACATCGAAATGATTTCCTCCGTCTACATTATGGATACAAAGCTCAGATTAGTAGCGGATCAATTAAATGGGAGCCTTTCACTGTCGAGGGAACACGGCCCAAATATTAGGTGTGTCCCTGAGCGGCGAAATGCTGGTCTCTGGCGATACTATGGCATCACGGCGTTATCATCGGGACACTATCCTGTAGCACTAGGGTTAGCTTGTATCGGCGATTTTTACGAGCTAGTTGTACCTTCGATGGGTGAGACCTCGGGTTTTTTCGCAGGTGCAGTGAAATTCCTATTAGGCGCCATTTAGATGGAAAAGCGGGCTTTGCTAGATCACGATCTCATATTGTAGATATTGGAGTTGAGGTAGTTCAGTGATAGTCCTAATTGGGTTTATGGGCTCAGGCAAGACGACAGTGGGTTATTTGCTGGCCGAGAAACTAGGGGTTCCCTTCGTTGACAGCGATATTCATATCGAAAGGAAAGAGAAAAGATCTATTCGAGCGATCTTTGACGAAGACGGAGAGGCGGCCTTTAGACAGATCGAACATAGAACCGTAGTTGAGATACTTTCGGGTCCTGACGCAGTGGTCGCTCTAGGGGGAGGTGCTGCCGAGCACGCGGGGACTCGGCTTGCCTTTCCTGGTGCAATCGTAATCTATCTTGAGGTCGAATATGACGAGGCCGTACTTAGAATTGGCCATGACGCCTATCGCCCAATGATGTCAATGGCCAACTTGAGGGGAATATACGAGCGGCGCCTGCCACTATATAGAAGTGTTGCAACGCTCAAAGTGCGAACTAACGGACGTCGCCCGGAAGCTATCGTCATGGAGATCATTGAGGCCGTAGTCGCTCCGGCGACCGTTCCTGACCAAGTTCAAAGCATATTGGTGGCGCCGATGGGTGGGGCTCACTACGTGCATATTGGTGAGGGTTTGATCGAACGTTTTGGCGATCTGCTGCCAGTGCTCCACGGTGGCGAAAATGCCTTTGTGATATCGGCGATCGATGACGTTGAAATGGTTGAATCTGTTGCAACTGGATTGAGGGATCGAGGGCTAGTTGTCTCGACTTTTGTAGTTCCTTTGGGTCCGAGATGTAAGTCATTTGAGATCGTTCATCAACTTTCGCTCTTTTTGGCGAGCCATAATGCTCATCGCGACGACGTCATCGTCGGGGTAGGGGACGATTCGCTCTGCTACTTGGTTGGTTTTGTGGCATCTACCTTTAACCGTGGAATTAAGCTCGCACTATTACCGACTACATTGCTAGGGCAGGTTGACCTTGCAATTGGTGGTAAGAATGCCATCAATTTACCGCAGGGATCTAATCTTATAGGAACCATATATCAGCCAATTGTTGTTGTTGATGACGTTGATATTGCATCTTCTAGGAGACAGGATGGCTTCGTCTCGGGGATCGCTGAGACCATCAAGCATGCATTGATTGCCGATGCAGAGCTTCTATCGTTTTTGTTCAAGAATGCACAGGCTATATTATTAGGTGACAAGGACTTGCTTTGTTCTGTCGTGGCTCGTTCGGTTGATATAAAGGCGCAAATTGTCGCTGCGGACGAGCGCGAGCAAGGCGAGCGTATATATCTTAACTATGGCCATACTTTTGGACACGCTTTTGAATACCTGTTAGAAGAGACGCCTGATCGTCACGGTCAAGCCGTAGCGCTTGGAATGATGGCAGCGGCATATCTCGCTTACAGACAGGGACGAATTTCAAATGAGGTGGTGGAGCAGCATCGCCAGATCCTTAGCGCTTATGGTCTTTGTACTTTCGGACGGTTTCAAATGGAAGACATGCACCGCGCTTGGATGCATGACAAAAAATATCGTGGCGGAGTCCGGTTTGTGGTCCTAAATGGAATCGGCCTGCCTGAAGGAGGCGTGGAGGTTTCTGATGAGACATTGATTGACGTCCTAAATGATTTGGCTACTTAGCCTTTCATTTGCAGGAGATCTTTTTTAGTTTGCTTATGTCGATCTTAGATTGTTAGTGTCGAAAATTTGGCGGCAAATTGTCGCCGTTGATTTTGGCAGATTGTTGGATTATCATTTTCTTTACGCACGACCAGGGTTAGATGTTCCTAATTTCAACAATATGATTGGAACCGCTAATAGCGTTGGCCAGCAATTTATGAACTTCCACAGTCCGATGATGAACATCGTATCTTCGAATCTAGAGGTTGTGTCGTATCGTAAATGGTGCAGGACTTCGGATTTAACCTTAATTAGGGGCTATTAGTTCTTTTTAAAATCACCATGGAAGCATTAGCGGATTTCTTCCGGAGTGGGATTTCGCTCAACTAACGATGCCGAGCTGTGCTCGGTGATCAGAGACGATGACTGTTCTGAATTTCGCTTTTATACAACCTTCAGCCTATTTGCTGACGGAAGTTATTGGATCGTGGCTGAAGTGTCCAGATCAAAACAAAACGCAGAGTTGTGACTAGAGAAGCTGCCCGTATCCAATTTAAGGACCAGGCGGGCTTTAACGCGGTGGATATCCGTATTCACTATATCGACTCTTGGCTCGGGAGGGTCGATATCGAGGCAGGGGAGATCCAATGACAAGGACGTTACCTGTTCCTACTAGGTGTATGCAAGACGTTAATCTGCTATTAGGCAGATTATTGGTGGTGCGGCGCAGTAGTTGGTTACTTTCATTTTTATACCCGAGATTAGAGATAGGGTCATTTGCGTCATCTTCGAATATCCCAAAAAGCTACAAGTGATACCTAGCCCACTGGCACGAAATATCCCCCAGCGTACTTAGCCTTGACACGGCATGCGGTGCTTGAACTGAAAACGCCAGGGAGACTTTCTCTCTAATGCAAAGTTTGTTGGAACCACCCCTAGAAAGTGTATCGTCTAACAATCGCTGAGATTCGTTGAGCATAAGAAAGACTTCAAAGTGTAACCCGATGTGACAAAGTGACCTATTTCAGATCGAGGACTACGTTCATCGCACTGAAGACCTTCCCCGCTTGGTTGGTAATGCGAAGTCGAAGAAGATCTCTAGGATCTGTTCACCATGGTCAATCATCGAGAATAAAGAATAAATACATTAAATAAATTTCTAGGTCGGATGTTCCAAGGTTCAAAGGATTAATGCGGCACATGGCAGCCCAAACTATCCCGATCGAGTCCTTGGATCTCTCTCTCAACGCTTCAGCATGGGGATAACTTTCAGGATGGCAATTCTTGTTCGGAATGCGATCGGCAAGACGAACAAGAATTACCTCACTGATGTGGACATCAAATTGAGGATCTGCGACCGCCAAATCAGCTTATTCACTTCCTATCGGGAAGTGAATAAGATCTCTTGATGTTAGTTTGCTGTGGTGAACGTAAAGTAGAAAATGCTGTCGACGATGGTAGGACTCCAAGCAAACTACGACAACGAAAGTTGGGCGTGGGAAATGGGCTACCAACCTCTCACTTCGGTTCCTTCTTGACGTGCAGGAAGAATGAAAGCGGCTGGAGAGCGAAGGGGAATCGAGCACCTTTGAATGCGTAGGTATTTGGGAGCGGTCGGGCCTCTACGACTCTACTAAGTGGAGCGGTTGTCTCATTCGTTTGTATTTGAGTCTTGTGGAATTTAGATTGATGGTTCTTGTGGACTTTGATACCGTCATATGGGTCGGATTTGATTCTTTTAGAGCGATGCTTCTTCTTGGTGTGGTCTTCGTTGTCCTTTTGGATCAAGCTAAAAGCGGTTATTTATTAGATTTCGAAGGTCAATGGTGTAAATAGATGGGCATTTCGGTCTGTGTGGTGGGCGCTGGCGCGCTGGGGAGTGCTTTCGCAGCCTTGCTCTTTGATAGCGGCTGCGAAGTTACGCTACTTTGCCGGCGAAGCGAACAAGCCAAGGAGATAAATGAAAATGGTTTGACTATCAATATTGATAGTCAAACCAAGGTATCGATGGTAAGGGCGACAGCCGATTCTCGCGAAATACCGGTTGCCGATTTGATTATAATCTTGGTCAAATCAAGGCAAACTAGGGGAGCTATTCAAAGTGTCCTTGGCGTGGTTGGGGGAAAGAGTAGTGTTTTGACCATTCAAAATGGCCTTGGCAATGAAGAGATATTGGCTGAGGTAGTTGGCGTCGACAAGGTCTTGAGTGCCAGGACTTACGTAGGCAGTGCTCGGAACCACTTGGGCCAATTTGGGGTGACCATTCAAAATAGGGAGACCGTCATAGGTGAAACAGATGGCAGAATTACTCCGCGACTTGAAAAAATTGCCCGGACTTTTGACGACGCTGGATTGATGACCGTCATCTCCAACAACATAGTTGGAACGATTTGGGACAAGCTTTTGGTGAATCTGGCTACTGGAGCGCTTAGCGCGATTACCAGGCTTGCATATGGCGACCTATATGAAATTGAAGAGGTGCAAAGATCTGCTTTTGAGATTATCACTGAAGGGATCAATCTTGCAGATGCAGCCGGCATTTCCATTACCGAGCGAAATGTTAAGGCGATCTGGGAGCATGCCGGGGTGGACTTGCCCAGAGACTTTAAGGCGTCGATGCTTCAAAGCGTGGAGAGACGCGAATTGACGGAGATTGATTTTATCAACGGTGCTATCGCGCGACTTGGAGTGCGCTTTGGTATAGCCACTCCGGCTAATAATGCAATGCTGGCAGCTCTTAAGGGGATAGAGAGATCCTTTAGTTAGCTAGAAGGGTCCGCACTCGGATCTTTGGGTGGACGGAGATGAGTTTGAGGAGTTGACCTTGTCGGATAGGACCATTTAAGTGCTCGACCACGTAGCAATAGTTGTTCGTGACGTCCGATAGTAACGTAGTTGTATTTGAGGAGGTCTTAGTGGTTGAGGTCACATTCGTCGATAGAGTCGACGATAACTCCTCCTAGCGTGGGGTGAGAGGTTGAATCTAATTGACTAGAGATCCGAAGTATTCTGAATTTCACCGAGCAGGTGACTGAGGTTGGCGTCAAGATGAGCAATATCGACCAAGTTAAACGAAAAGTTTTCGCCCCCGGAACAACCGAACTACTTTGAGGTCTAAATTGGATCTGCCTTCAAGGAGGTTTATGCATTAAGTTAGTCCAGTTCGACTCGGAGGTTCTAGGCATCTCGGCCGTCCTTCGGACGCCATGGAGCCTAGGTGGCATTCCAAATTGACGATCAAGGGTTTAGATGAGACGAGGAAAGGGTACTTTCGAGTGACTAGAAGGGCCAATTCTCAAGTTGATAGAGATTGCGCTTGACAAGTATGGTCATATAGTTATCCAATTGGAGGGAGAGATAATTGAAAAAGGTACTGATTGTCAATGGCCCGAACTTGAATATGCTGGGTCGACGGGAGCCCACGATTTACGGCTCTGACTCGTTGGCAACGATTGAGGCTCGATTGGAGTCTCTGAAAAGCGAATTAGATGTGGAGCTTGAATTTTTTCAGTCAAACCATGAAGGCGCCATCATCGATGCAATTCATGCAACGTTTGGTGATCATGATGGAATCGTAATCAACCCTGGTGCTTTCACGCACTATAGCTATGCGATTAGGGATGCATTAGCAGCAGTTAAGGTGCCTTTTGTCGAAATCCATATATCAAATGTTCATGCACGTGAAGCTTTTCGACATACCTCTGTTTTGGCGGCGTTAGCTGTTGGTCAAATTAGCGGCCTTGGAGTTTATGGATACGAGCTAGCACTACGGGGTCTATTGCGAAGCCTCGAATCCTAATCCTGAGGGCGATGCAAATAATCGCCTAGCTCACAACTCCCTTGACACCTAGGGGCTGCGAGCAATAGACATCTTTGTATATTCGGCACTTTAGTTCGAAGCTAACGACCCGTATGGTTCTTTGAATGCTTTCGAGTTGCCAGCGTGGTTTTTACCTAAGTGCTTTAGTAGTAGCACTTAGGTAAAAATAAAGGAAGACAGACAACGTTGAAAAGGGGAAACAAAGGCCAGATATGGAGAGTATCGATTTATCAGGATTTTGCTCGGGTGTTCCTTTTTTTTTTGATAATCCTTGCTAACTCTGCATTTCTAGGGCAATTTCCTTGCATCAACCCTTCAGGGAAGAATATTGATCGCTCTAGCCGCGACAACGATAACAGTTATCATGGAGACGATCGACTCCCCGGTCATGAGCATTTTGGCAAAGGATGTTAGGGGCATTGTGTCTGTGGGGCTAAAGGCTGTTGCATTGGTGAATGCGACGTAGACGTAATCGATCAATGTGGGCCTCCAATTTGGTTTAGCAAATTGTGGGTCTGTCATCTGAGGGAAAAGAAAGTCAGGGACGGCCTCATGATGGACAGCACGTTTGGCTGGTCCGCCTCGATCTAACTCCCAAAACCAAAGTCCAAAGACGATTGCATTTGTCAGCCATATTGCAACTGCCGAATAGACCAAACTTCGTCCGGAGATCTTCGATGCATCGAGAAGCCTTTGAACCAGGAGAATCACAGATGTAATATTGGCAAAATTTACAAGTGCTATAAGTGAAATAGCTAGGTATCTAAGAGCCTTAGTTTCGTGGTGTTCTCGAAATGGATTGAAGATTGTGAGTGGTACGATGAGGACGATTTCAAGGGCGGGAATTAGATACCGAGGACCATAGATGAGAGTCTGTGGAAGGACGACATAAAGTGCGATTGCAACTAAGAGGGCGATCGAAGCTGGCCAACGGGGTTCTTTCGAAATTATTGGATCATTGGAATTCTGGTGAGGCGATGGACTCTGGTTCACTTGATGTTTTCATCTCTGATCAATTGGCGATTGCTATCTTTGTGTCAATATCGTTTGCACATCGATGCATGGAATGTTTCGCTCTGGCTGTTAGGGCAGATTTAATACGACTTTGAACCATTATAGATAAGGCTATATTGGAAATAATTTAATAGCGGCAGATATGGGCCTTTTGGCGCCTTTGCTCTGAGAAATCCGACACCTTGCTTTTTACGCTATTGTGAGCGATCTAATTGTTTGGCCTTCCTCATGGGTTGTTAGGCCCCTCTTTGCCGGTAACTTATCTTTTGGCGCCCATTTTATTAGCGCCATTGAAGAGTCTGATGGGGTGTAGTTATGAGGAGAAATTACCCGATTCTCCCAGTTCTGGATTTTGCTCCTTGCCCGTGAGCGCGCATCAACATGATCGAGAGATAGTTCTTTGCAAATGCTAGAGAGAAAAATTATCAGATAACAGCTGTGACAGCTGTGATTTCAGAACGAGCTGGTTTGATAGCTGAATCATCAAAAGTAAATGAGTGAACCCAATCCAACTAAAGGAGGCGGGCTCAAGGTCTTGGAATCTGGCCCCAGCAAGCATCATGGATGGTGAAATACGCTTAGCATTTTAGCCATTTAAAGACGTCAAGGGCCTTCGTAGACTGTACCTGGATTAAATAAATATGATAGTTAGCCTTTGGAAGTATTATTTGACTACTTGGTCTGCTTGGTCTCCGCTATTGTTTGAGTGGTAGCATCTCGAACAATAGGAGATATCGGATTTTGGCAAGCACTAGATGTCGAGCCCTAGATGTTGAACTGGTTGTATATCTGTTTATTTTAGATTCTGCTTTTGGGAGTCGCTCTTATGGAGTGTTGATAAGGAGATTGGGCCCCTTGAGGGGTCGTAATAACTTGGTGCGAAGGATTCTTGAGCAAAGGCTAACTATAGTGTGATGGTGTTTTTGCCGATTGCTATCTGGTTAGGTGCTTTTTAAATTTAGGACATTTCTTTATTTGATATTGATTTCGCGTAATGATGGTAGAAACAGATTTATCAGGGGAGAGAGTCGGTCTTAGTTGCAGCGTTGGACAGATGATCAAGAGCTTCGTCAAGTAGCCTCCGATACATGTGAGGCTTTGGTGGTGAGTGCGAATTTTGACTTCGCAGTCATATATGCCTACGATAAATTTAGACTCGCATTTATCAAGGTAGGTACTTCCCAGCGGGGTTCCTTGGGTTTCGGAATTGGCCTGTTTGATTTCATGCCAATACAGGCAGAAGGCAACTTTTTGACAGAGTGGGTGAGCGAAGCCTTCCCAAGATCAAATCGGATCATCAATCTATCAGAACATCCGAATTCGTCCAAGGATGGCCAGATCTCTTTACTGACTGTTCCGTTTTTTGATAACGCTCTAAGTGGTAGTCTGCTGGGCGTATTGGTTGCGAAAGTAGACAAAGGTAGCCAGCTGCAAGAGTTGACTAAATTCATAACCTATCGAGGCGTTAGACGCCTGTCTCGCTACTTGATGGATATGCAACGCAAAGATCATTTTGTGAGGCAGGGCCACCATCTAGAGGTTTTAGGTGGTGCCATCCAAGGCGTTGTGGATGCAGAATTTGCATTCGATAGCCTGAATAAGATCTGCGAGCAGGCGGCTCTAGGAGTGGGCGCAGACTCAGCGAGGATTATCGTTGCCGACAATGAGACTCACCTGGCGACGATTGAAGCCTCTTATGGACCGCTTGGTGGTGTAGTCGGACGCCAGCGATCGCTCGACGAAGGAGTCGCTGGCGTGGTTCGAAAGACCGGCAAGCCTGTGATCATCTTTGACCTTTCAGCTAGACGTTGTTGGCCAAATGAAGTTGCCCTGTTGGATTATTTACATAGTGTACAATCTGGTTCCCAATCTGTTATCGCCGTTCCGCTGATGGATGAATTTGCTTCTTGCATTGGAGTTATCGGACTGCTTTCTTCTAATAAGGAGAGATTTGATCTCTTTGACTTGGATGTGATGACTCAGTTTTCCAGAGTTATCAGCGCCGCGATTTTGAAGTTGCGCTTGCGCAAGCAGGCCATGCGTCGTGAACGCGAGCTTGAATCACTGGTTTTGATGGCGCAAAAGCCCCAAGAGATCACCTCGCCAAAGGCCCTAGCAAGTCGCATAGTTGACTCACTGGCAAGTCATGGTGAGTTTGGCAAAGTTGAAGTAGAGGTGGCTTTTGATGGCGACCACGCAGCTCTAAAGTCAGATTTTGCTGACGCGGATTCCGTAGGCCCCAATGATAACCTTGCCCCTGAGTCGCCCTCTCTGCATGAGTCCAAAGTTATAAGTATTTCAGGTCCAAATGGATCAACTATCTCGATATCGGTTTCGCCAATTTCAAATCGAATAGGCCCGAGCCTTCATTTTGTCGAAAACTTTTCTAAGGTCGTTGCCTCTGCTTTGAATGGCGCAGTTCAATCTCGAGTCAGCCAAGAGTTGAGACTGCAAGCGGAACGAGAGGCAGAGGTCTTTCGTTCTTTGACCCAAAACTTACAAGATATGGTTGCTATAGTCAATGTCTGTGGCGTCGTTGAGCTAGCGTCTCCTTCGGTCGGACGAACATTAGGAATTCCGGGCGATCAAATTGTTGGTCGAAATTTATTTAGCATGGTCGGAGCGGACGAGAAGATTAGAATTGGCAGGTTTTTTGTCGATTTTTTAGATAATTTTGATTCGATGTCTGACGAAAGCTTAGAGCTGGAGACCCTGACGGTCAAGGTGCCTGGTCGTGGTGGAAGCGATATTCACTTACAGTTGAATGCGTCACCAAGATTTGATTCTGGTCGAAAAATCGATGGGTTCTATCTCTCTGCTACCGATATTACTCATCGCGTTGAACTTGAAGAGATGTTGCGACAACGAGCCCTTCGAGATGAATTGACCCAGTTGGCCAATAGAAGCGTTCTCTTGGACCGGACAAAATCAGCAATTGATTCACAGCGTCTTAAGCAGTTGACGGTTCTCATTTTTATTGATTTGGATGGCTTTAAAGCCGTCAATGACTCAAAGGGTCATGCATATGGCGACCTTGTGATCATCGAAGTTAGCAAGAGGCTAATTGATTTGATTCGACCCGGAGACGTTGCGGCTCGAATTGGTGGAGACGAGTTTGTAGTATTGTTGAGTCGAATTCGAAGCGTTTCTCAGGCCACCGATATTGCCGAGAGAATCCTAGCGGGGATATCGGCTCCAATATCTATAGATGGGGCCGACCACGTGATTACTGCTAGCCTCGGGGTGGCCTTTTCGCGAGATAAATCCGTTACTCCAGCAGATCTGTTGCGCGAATCAGACCTAGCCATGTATCGTGCCAAATCATTGGGTAAAGCCAGGGTGGAGGTATTTCGTCCAGCCTCTAGATCCGACGCAAATCTTCTCTCCGACCTTGATTTGGTGGTTGAGCTGCGGCGAGCTGTGGAGAGAAAAGAGATCTTTCTTCAATATCAGCCAATCTATAGGGCAGATACGAGAAAAATAGAATCCTTTGAAGTTCTGGCTCGATGGCGCCATCCTCAAAGAGGAATAATTCCGCCTGACTTATTCATACCAAGTGCAGAGCGGAACCACGTTATAAATCTATTGGGCTGGTCTATTCTCGGCGATGCACTTCAAGAACTTGCTAAATGGCGATCTATGAAGCTAAACACAACCTTCGCAATTAACTTTTCACCACTTCAATTCCTGGAGCGTGACTTTTCTTTCAAGTTGAATCGCCTCCTAGCAAAGTTTGGGCTTTTGCCCAACGACGTCGTAGTGGAGATTACCGAAGGTAATCTAGCACTTCAATCTGACCAGTTTTTAGAGAAGGTGGACGGATTGAAGCGCCTTGGGTTTCTGGTTGCCCTGGATGACTTTGGAGTAGGAAACTCGACCATAGCTAATTTGCGAGATCTTCCCTTTGACATTTTGAAGATCGATAAGAGCTATGTCCAAAACTCCGATTCAGGATCTAAAGCCGCAGCTATATTGCCAGCGCTGGTGGAGATTGCAAAAGCATCAAAGTTGGCGACAGTTGCCGAGGGAGTTGAGACCCAGGCGCAGCTAGAGAGGGTTCAAGCCCTAGGGGTTGACTTTATCCAAGGATACTTTTTCGCAAGGCCGATGGATCCAGATGAAGCGCTCTTTCTTGCAAAGGAGGATTGCGCCCTAAAGGTGACCTAAGTAATGCTCGAAGAGACCGGTCTCCTTTGTAATTGCTAATGCGAAGATTTCTTTTCAAGAGTTTGGAAGAGTTTGGTCATTTTTGAATGGTGGGGTTGGAGTCGGATGTGTTTGACCTTTGGTAGTGGTTCTACCACTTTTATCTGCTGGTGATCTCTAAGTAGTATTTAGATCTTGGCGTTGGGCTGTGGAAATAATTTAGGTGGAGCTACTTTATCCAGATTCACTCTTGTTCTTTCTTTTGGAGATAACTAGAAGGAGCTTTCTAAGTGAGGTTGCCCGTGGGTCACCCCCGGCGCTTACTGCTTCGCGGTACCTTCATCGAGGTTTTTGAGCCAATTTACTTCTCTTGCTCCCATGTCAGTTGATGGCGGCGTCTTCGTGAATGGCCAAATTTCGCCGGCTATACCTCGGAAATTCATTTCAGCAGAGAGGGCGGCAAGGATTGAATAGAGACCCAGATTGATTCTTTGAATGACCACGAACGATGGCGATACATTTAGGTACTTGGCGATCGGTGCCTTCTGGTTGAAGGTATGGGCGAAGAGGCGTGATGTGTAGTCCTCGTTGAAGGCGAATTTGTTGTTGTCCATAACCGACTCATAAAATGGGACAAAATGGTCATAGATTTGCTCGACATCAAGGTCGCACGATTCAGAGAGCAATCCAGCCGATTTGATCGATGCGCTAAAAGCCACTGGATCCTTGTCGATTACCATTGCAATAATCAGATGTTCAAAGATCTCGATCTCTTGCTTTCCGAAGTGTTTGGTCAATCCGAAATCTAAAAAAGTGACTCGGCCATCTTCTCCAAAGAGGTAGTTGCCAGGATGGGGATCTCCGTTGAATGACCTAAGTTGATATAAACTTCTAAAGACAAATCGAAATATTGTTTCACTGGCCAGATCCTTGGCCTCTTGGTCGTATTCTTGGAATTTTGAAAAGCTGACCCCTTCTCCAAGTTCGGTAGTGAGTAATTTTTCGGTTGAATAGTCTGCAATAACTCTCGGTATGACTATTGTTGGGTGGCCCTCAAAGAAGTTAGCGAATTTTCTTTGATTGGTGGCTTCGGCCTTGTAGTCAAGCTCTTCTAAGATGCGATCCGCGATTTCGTCTATCATCGAATCGGTGTCCATCGATGGATATCCCAATTTCAGACCCTTGGCTATGAGGCGGAGATTTGATAGGTCTGCGGTAATGGTATTTTTGATTCCGGGATATTGAATCTTTACTGCGACGGCTGCTCCATCTGATGTAACGGCACGATGAACTTGCCCAATTGAAGCAGCGGCAATTGGCTCTGGATCCCAAATTGCAAATACGCCATCGGGACCATCTCCAAGTTCCTGTCGTATAATCTCGTCTACCAACTCCTTTGACATCGGCGGGACGCTGTCTTGGAGTGAGCTAAATGGTGAACGTAGCTCGAGAGGAATTGGGGTTGATACGTAGCTTAGCATTTGACCGAATTTGGTCATAACGCCTCTCATCGAACCTAGCTCTTTTGCCACATCATTGATAGTTGTTATCTGTCGAGACCTGTCGATTGGCACACCAGGCTCGTGTGCATTAAAGGTAGCTAAAGCCTTTTCAGCGATTGTTCGGCCTGCAACCTTTGAACCCATATTGACGAGCTTGCTTAGACGTCGTATCCGTGATGAGTTCAAAGGAGGCTTCATCGATTTGAGATGATCTTGCTAGAGGAGACTTTCATTATCTGCTAATTCGCAAATCGTTTCGAATCAATCGATGCATAGTTGGCCACGTTTCGATCGATCGACGCTGTCTCTTCGAGCCGATCCAGTGCCTCTTGTAGTAATGGCCCAGGAATGGCGGCGGTCATCTCCGAAGATGGCATCGAGGTTCGGGTTCGCGAAAGCATGCATCCAAACGATAGCGCTATCTCCCCTAGCTCTTTGGCGATAGCCACGATATGACATTGGGGTTTTCCCTCGATCCTAGCGGTTGGAAATGCGTCTCTAAAGATCATTGCAGAGCGCGCATTCAATCGCAGAAAAACGACATCAGGAACGGAGCTTGAAGAGGAGAGCGGCTCGTAGATTACCTGTTCGGGTTGGGTTGTAACGTGCTCTATGGTGCCGAAGTCAGATTCACTGACCCAGCCCGAAGTTACTAGAGCACCGACATCTGATTTTGTTGCAGCCACGGATAGTTCCAAGAAACCATGGGTAAAAGAGCCGACCGAGCAGTTTGCATGGTCGGCTGCAACTGTTGCGAAACGCCTTTCCACCGCGTGCATCCAAAATACACATCCAGCGGCGACTCTGCCGGTGCGTCCATCTTCTGTGGGCAGTGGCATCTCAATGTCGAAGAACTCCTGCGATGGATCGACCCTATCTGAAAAACTTATTCCGATAGGTTCTACATTTAGATGGAGCGTACTTTTGAGTTTTGAAGCGGCGTTTTGCATTTCTATCATTCAATTGAGTCTAGATCGTAATTAAAAGGTAATCGGGACTGATTTGTAGTTGGCGAGTCAAAATTACTTGATCAATTCACTGACTAGTAACGTCATCGACGCTTCAGGACTCTCCGGACGGTGGTGATTTGATCATTGATCACCTGGTTCGACTATGAAGGCGCAAGTCCTAACTCCGCGATGGCCTGTTGTCGCATGACGTACTTTTGGACTTTGCCTGTAACGGTCATAGGAAATTCGCTGACAAATTTAATGACCTTTGGAACTTTATAGTGGGCTATCTTACCTTCGCAGTAGTCATGGATATCTTTTTGAGTGAGATTAGCCCCCTCTTTGAGTGTTATCCAAGCCATGACGACCTCACCATAGACAGGATCGGGAATTCCAATGACAGAGACGTCCATGATATCTGGATGCGAATATAGAAATTCCTCGATCTCTCGTGGATAGATGTTTTCGCCTCCCCTGATTATCATGTCCTTTGCTCTTCCAACGATGTTGAGAAAGCCGTCTTCGTCCATTATTGCTAAATCGCCAGTGTGCATCCATCGAGCAGGATCGATCGCTTCGGTCGTCTTTTTAGAGTCATTCCAATAGCCGAGCATTACCGAGTAGCCGCGAGTCAAAAACTCTCCAGGAACCCCCCGTTCAACGCAGTGCCCGTCACTGTCAACGACCTTTACTTCCAAGTGCGGAAGTACTCGCCCGACACTTCCAACTCGTTTTTCGATTTCGTCATCCACCTTGGTTTGGGTGGAAACAGGCGAAGTCTCTGTCATCCCATAGCAGATAGTGACCTGACTCATGTTCATCTTGCTTACGACTTGTTTCATGACTTCCACAGGACATGGCGAACCGGCCATTATCCCGGTGCGCAGGCTCGATAGATCGTAGTCGCCAAAGGTCGGGTCTGCTAGTTCTGCTATGAACATGGTCGGTACGCCATAAAGAGAAGTTGCGGTCTCGGTGGTGACGGCAGACAGGGCTGCTTTTGGTTCGAACGCGAAAGAGGGGATTATCATCTTTGAACCGTGCGAGGTGCATGCTAGATTCCCCATCACCATCCCGAAACAGTGATAGTAAGGCACAGGGATTACGACAGAGTCGAATTCCGTATATTTGCAGGTTTCTCCCACGAAATAGCCATTATTTAGAATGTTGTGGTGAGAGAGGGTTGCACCTTTGGGAAAGCCCGTAGTCCCGGAGGTGTACTGGATGTTGATCGGATCGTCAAAGTCCAACTGGTTCAAGATCGAACGCAATTGTTCTCTGTCTCCTTTTGCTCCACTGACCAAAAGATCGCTATAGCTCGAGTCCTCGAAGAGAAAGACGCGACGAAGCCCAGGTAGCCTCTCTTTTACCTCGTTGATCATCAACGAATAGTCTGAGGTCTTGAAGCTGGTCATGGCAAAGATTGCACTACAGCCCGACTGGTCTAGGACGTATTCAAGCTCGAAGGTACGATAGGCGGGATTGATGTTTACAAGTATTACGCCAATCTTTGCGGTTGCATACTGGACGATAGCCCACTCGTAGCGGTTTGGACTCCAGATCCCGATCCGATCGCCCTTGGTGAACCCCTCGTTGAGAAGGCCGAGCGCTAGGTCGTCGACCAGCTTGTTGAATTCATTGTAAGTGAGACGAATTGATTGATGGATCGCTACTAGCGCCTCGCGATCACCGAATCTAGATACGGTTTTTTCTAGATTACTTCCAATTGTCTCGGCCAAAAGGGGTGTTGAAGAAGATCCTTGTTCATATGAAATAGCCACGCCTTTAAATTATCGCCTTTTTGATCGACATATCGTCAAAATTTATATTTTTGGCAATATGTCGATTGTGTCTATTTCAATTTATTTCGATGTCTAACTCACTTTAAAGTAAGAATTAGATTGCAGATATTGCGACTTAGGAAGGTGGTGACAACCTCGAAACTTTACCTCACGAGATTTGTATCTCCAGATTCCTATTTATTCGCCACTAAATTGGCGAGAGCGCCGTTAATTTCGGGGAATTCGAATTTGAAGCCGGCTGAATCTAGGACTGACGGCAGAATTCGCGCCGATGAAAATAGCATCTCTTGGGCCATCTCGGCGCCCAACAGTGCTTTCAGTATCACACTGGGGGCTCCGAGTACTGCCGGACGATGCAGTGCATTTCCAAGGGCGCGCGTAAAGGCTAAATTAGTAACAGGGTTTGGAGCCACGAGGTTGACAGGTCCTTCGATCTCTGGGTGGTCCAAAAGGAAGACGAGAGCGCTCACTTCATCGTTGATATGAATCCAGCTGCTCCATTGAGTTCCAGCCCCTAATTTGGCACCCAACCCTAGTTTGAAGAGGGGGAGCTGTTTGGCAAGGGCGCCTCCTCTTGAATCCAAAACAATTCCGGTGCGAGCGAGTGCAACAGACCAACCATCTTGGTTGATTGGCGCTGCGGCTTTTTCCCAATCGGTGGTTACTTTTGCCAGAAATCCCACTCCGCCAGGGGATTTTTCGTCGAGGATCTTATCCCCCTGGTCACCGTAGAAGCCAATCGCTGATGCTATGACAAATCTAACCTTGGGGACCTCGAGTTTTTCCACCGCCTGGAAGATAGACCTTGTGGCGTTGATTCGAGAGTCATATATCTCCGCTTTGCGTTCTGGGCTCCACCGTTTTTGTGCGATTGGGGCTCCCGCTAGGTGAACTACTGCATCGAGGTTGGATAGACCAACTCCTGAGAGTTCAGCGCGATCGATTTCCCAAGAAACGGTGTTTCTTTCAGACGTGGTACCTCTTTTTGCAATTAGTACTTCGTCACCCCTAGCCTTGAGGGCGCCATTTAATTTTTTTCCTATGAGCCCCGAGGAGCCAGTTAGTAAAATCTTCAATTTATCTCTACTCCTGATCTAAATTTCATAGTTACAGATGAAGTTTTTATCATCCATCAATTGTTTGATTATAATAATTCCACTTTTTGGTCGAAATTATTTTTCTAGATATTTGCTTCTTTATCTGACTTGATATATTGCTCTAATTTTAGAATTTGCTCAATATTTTGACTTATAGAAGCATAGCTATCGCCGCTCTTTAACGAAAATCATATGCTAGAGATTGATATGCTGTGAATCAAGCGAGGTAAATTCTGACCGTTTTGACAAGCCTTAAATATTTTCACAATGGGTTTTGACAGTGGATGTTAATGTATGGTCTTGTCTATCTGGAGTTGCTTTGGCGGATTAATTAGGATTGGTCGTCGACGAAGACGTGACGCCGACGTCATCTTCGAACTGGGGGTATGCTAGCTTGCCAAGGGAATCTACTCCAGTTGTATCCAACCATCTGGAGGAAATTTAGGTAAATTAGCAGTGCCTTTAAAGAGATCTTTAGCTTTCATTTTTTATATCAGGCTCTCTGTCTTTCGCCAAATACTGATTATCAACCAAGTAGGATTAGCGTTTATGGCAAGATTTACTGTCGCAGTGCTAAGGTTTTTAGCGGTTATCGATGAAGGATTGATTCATTTATATTTTGCACCTTAATCATTTATAGAATTTTAGTTGCAACCTGGCCGCGAGGTCTGTTTTTATACGCTTTTGCATTCGAATAATGTCACCAGCCATGAACGACATAGTGTTCATTTCTCACCACCTTTTACCTACAACCGATCTAGCACTACCTAATAGCTCTAGTACGGTTTCTTGCCTGAGCAAAAATCAAGTTATCAGAGCGATCCGCTGAACATAATCTTGTCAACTTGACACAACGCATCGATTGCGGATTCAATTTCTTATTTCGAATAAATGTCTTTTTGTTCAAAGATTATGAAGCTAGAAGGACATGACTTGAAGATCAAATCCAGAGGGCTTCAGACCATTGGGTCTTTTTGGGCATGGTTCTATTAAGTCGATGAAATTCATTTGAACCAATGAGGAATCTCCAAGGTCGATGTCACGGTGGATCTTCCAGCTTTGAGGTGATATTTTAGGCCCTTTCTGTGGTCCAGCCGATATATTGATCTTTCTGAGTTGGAGAATCCTGGAGGCGCTGTGGTACCTGATCTAGATACGCTCTATTATCTCAACTAGCTCAACTTTTATTTATTCTGAATTTTGATTTTCCAAGTCGACTCTGATTTGAACTTGGCTTTCTGTGGCCAGGGATCTATCTTAATCCTTGGTAAATTGCCAAAGTCCTTTGATTAGATCTACGGCAGCTGTTGGGTTCGTCAGATGAACTCCGTGGTCAGTATCTGCAATTTCCACCGCTTTTGCCCCAGCAATATTGGATGCGAGATAGGCTGTAGCCTCTTTGTGGCGACTCGGCGCATTGATCCCACAACCTATGATGGTTGGAACTTTTATGAGTGACGGGTCCAAGGGTGGGGTGAGATGGCTCATGGAAGCCATCTCGGCTACCAGGACCGACCCCTCTAATCGGCGTTTTTTTCGAGTGCTGGGTGGAAGTCGCATCCACCTTTCCTCGCCAAGCATTCGCTTCATGAATATTTCAGCGAACTCTTCGCAAAAGTCGAGGTCCAGAGGCTTATCTGGGTCGATTCCGTATGCGCCAGACCTCCTCCAGAATTCCATCCAGGGCAGTGGGCTTTCAAAGGTAACTATTCCAGCTATCGGAGAGATGTTTCGTGCCGATAGGAGTAACGCAATAGTGCCACCGAGAGAATGGCCAAAGATCAGCGATTTCTGCTCTCCAATAACGCTTGCCAAATCTAAAATGTGGTCTTCGATCGTGGGAGGGTTCTGTTGCGAATAGGGATCAACAAGGGCGGACTCTTCATAGCCGCGCCGATCATAGCTTTTGGTATCGAAGCCGAAGTCGACTAATGACCGCGTCATTCTAGAGAATGACTTTGCTCGATCCATCGCTCCGTGCACGAGGATCAACTGGGTCGTTCCCTCGAAGAGAAGTCCTCGTGCTTCTTGGAAAGTTATAGAAAGAGAATCGGATCTTGAAGTCAACACATCCAATAGCCTATTTTATTCGAATGGTCTAAGTGCCCAATTGTTGGATGGGTCGGCTTAGACAATTTTGTTCGACAGGGCTAGTGGCGATCTACATTTGTTTGAAGGGAACCTTGGAGATCGCCATTGATATGGTCTCTTCGGATCTAGGGCATGGTTTTTGCTGTCGTTGCATGGACTTGGCCCTTTTTTAGTTGGAGCCCTTGGGAACTATGTAATCAGAATGAGTTTTCCAATTGGGTTTGGGTGCTGCCAGTAGATATTGCCAATGGAGCCACATTTCGTGACCTTTAGTTTTCTATGGGAATTCGCGCTGCTTGATTTGGCGCGAGTACCTTAATCACCAAGTGATAGTCATTTTCACTTTAAAATTGTTTTAAATCTGTATTTTGAATCCGTAATTGTAAAATTACGTGGCCGCAGGGGCCGCAGGGGCCGCAGGGGCCGCTGGATAGTGCTTTACATCTCAAACGTTTTAAATCCTATTAGTTGACTTGCGAAGGTGGATGCCCTTGCGACTTAGGCCAATAAAGCGCTGGATTAGAGCTGCCTCAAAGAATTAAGATTGGGTGTTGCCATAGGGGGCATTGGCGATCTGGTAGCACTCTTCGTGAAAATATTCGACTCGTTGCCATTTGCCATCTTCATAGACGTTGGCGATAACCTGACGTGGTCGCAATTTTGCTGAAAATCTAATGTGCTTGGCGCAAACGGCGCAGTCCGATATTGATCCTGGGTCTACGCCTCTCATTACAGCTCGGCTCGTGCTCGGTGAAACTGTTGTCATCCCATGAGTTTCGGAAGTAAACGAACCATCCTTTAATATAGCTGCAACTTTTGTCTATATTTAATGGCATTGAAGGCCAGATTTATGGTTTTGGCATGAGATCGTAGATTGTCATACAACAAGTCGAGAAGGGAAAGTGGAAATCCCGCTGATTTATTTAATGCAGGTTTTCGCCTAATTTAACAGCGATCCGAACGAGGTCTCTAAGGTCGGACTCCTCGACCTCGCTTTCTGATGAGATCATAGTGATTTTGTCTTCGAGTTCCAAGGAAAGCTCTTTTGAGCTTGCTCCATCTTTTGGAACGGTTTCACCTTTAACCACGGTTGTGGCCGTAATTAGAACGATTATTGATACTGCGGCGAAAGATCCAAATGCAATTACGGCACCTATGTGGAGCAATATTGCAGAGATAATCATTGAAGCGGTTGCGATTACTGAAATTGTCGCGATTACGAGCCTGAGACTTCTTAGCTTCATGAGATTCCTTTTAGCTGAATTGGAAAATTATTCGTGGGCCATCTACAAAATGATTATAACCATTTCTTTTCTCTTATTTTGTTTTGTCTGGACCATGATATTGCTGGGCCATCACCAGGGACGTCTTTTGCCGACGATGTTTGCGAATCAAGTCCCAAGGTTAGTTCGATGACATGACTTGTCAATAGGACCCAAAGGAGGTTTCGTCCATGGCTGAGCTTGCCTGTTGGTTGCTTTGGGCGACTGTATGGCGAAGCTTTCATGGCCATTTGGAGATTGGTTAGCCTAGATTTTAACATTGGTGTGATAGTTGACTACCATAGTAAGGTGAGTGAAAAACACATAGATTCGATAAATACGTTTGGTCCAAATTCCTGGCTTGTGGAAGACTACTACGACGCGTACAGGCGTGATCCAAATTCCGTTCCGGAATCTTGGCGCGACTTCTTCGCCGACTACCGAGTTGATTCAAAGACTAGCGAACAACAGACCCAAGAAGACTCCAACCTCTATGGCCAAGGCCATGATGAAACTGGAGCGATAGAAGCAGGTTTAGTAGCAAGAGTTCCCGTAGGTGAGGTCATTTCTGATACACCTATCGCGACTCCTGAAGCAGTTATAACCCCGGCGGCCCCGGTTGGTTTGGCTGTCTCTGATGCTAAATCAAATCAGGGTGCAGTCTTAAATGTCAAGAAACCATCACCTTCACTAGCACCTATAGTCCCACTTTTGGGTGCAGATGTACAAGCTATTCGCGGTAGTGCATCTAGGATCGTTGCAAACATGGAGGCGTCTCTTACGGTTCCAACGGCTACCTCAGTGCGAGAGATACCTGCGAAGCTTCTCGAAATCAACCGAGGAGTGATTAACAATCATTTGGCTCGAAGCTCTGGTGAGAAGATCTCATTTACTCATATCATTGCGTATTCGATAGTCAAAGCGGTTCGCAACTTTCCTGTGATGAACTCTGTATTTTTAGAAGAGATTGACGCTAAAGGAACTCCAGGAGTACAGCGCTCCAAGGAGATCAATATAGGAATTGCCGTAGATCTTGAAAAGTCAGATGGTTCGCGAAGTCTTATGGTTCCAGTAATTCGTTCGGCTCAGGACTTAGACTTCTTTGGCTTCTTCAAAGCCTATGAAGCTCTGATTCGAAAGGTGCGAGCCAATCGGCTCTCTCCGGATGATTTCGCTGGTGCCACTTTGACAGTTACTAACCCTGGCACCATCGGCACGCAACATTCAGTGCCAAGATTGATGCGAGGTCAAGGTGTAATTATTGGCGTAGGCGCAATCTCCTATCCTGTTGGGATGGCGGCTGCAGATCCGACGCTTTTGGTTGATTTGGGTGTATCTAGGACTGTGACGCTTACCTCAACCTATGACCATAGGGTCATACAAGGTGCCGAATCTGGACTGTTTTTGGCATATATCTCTTCACTACTCACCGGCGAGCACGGCTTTTACGAAGAGGTATTCGAGTCAATGGGGGTGCCTTATCCTCCAGTGACTTGGCAGCGGGATCATACCGAAAATGATGCTTCGGATATGATCAAGTTGCGTAAGCAGGCGATGGTCAATCAGCTGATTGATACCTATCGCTCCCGTGGCCACCTCATGGCACGGTTGGATCCCTTGACAAGCAAGTCTCCAGCAATGCCGGAAGAGTTGGATCCAGCCAGATATGGTCTGACTCTTTGGGATCTTGACAGGGTCTTTTTCTCGGGTGGGCTTACCGCCAAGGATAAGATGTCCCTCGGTGAGATCCTTCAGGTTCTAAGGGACACTTATTGTCGAACTATTGGCCTTGAATATATGTACATTCAGGACTCTGAGCAAAAGCGATGGATCCAAGAGCGCGTCGAAGGCGTGGTTAGCCGATTTTCCGGTGCTGAAAAGCTACACCTTCTGGGACGCCTCAATGCAGCCGAAGCGTTCGAGAGATTTTTACATACCCGATATATCGGACAGAAAAGGTTTGGCTTAGAGGGCGGTGAGTCAGCAATCGTCTTTTTGGATCAGGTGCTAGATCGTTCTGCTACCTCAGGCTTGACCGAGGCTGTCATTGGAATGGCCCACCGAGGACGATTGAATGTTTTGACTAATATTGTTGGAAAGAGCTATAGCGAAATCTTTGAGGAGTTTGAGGGTAATTTAGATCCCTCGAGCGTACAGGGTTCCGGCGACGTCAAATACCACAAGGGATTTCATGGTGTATATCGCGGAATGAGTGATAGCCCTATCGACGTTACCTTGTCATCTAATCCATCGCACCTAGAAGCTGTTGACTCTGTTGTCGAGGGAATGGTTCGAGCTAAGCAGGATATAACCAGAAATCGTACCGACTTCCCAATTCTTCCAATTCTTTTACATGGTGACGCAGCCTTTGCCGGCCAGGGTGTGGTGGCTGAGACCTTGAACCTTTCCCAACTTGGTGGCTATAGAACCGGTGGAACGATACATTTGGTCATAAATAACCAGGTTGGATTTACGACTAATCCAGCTCAAGCCCGTTCTTCAAGGTATGCGACCGATGTTGCCAAGATGATACAAGCGCCCGTTTTCCATGTCAATGGTGACGATCCTGAAGCGGTAGCCTCCGTCGCACGATTGGCGACTGACTATCGACAAGCCTTTCATAGAGACGTAGTTGTGGACATGGTCTGCTATCGTCGGTTCGGCCATAACGAAGGAGACGAGCCAAGCTACACCCAGCCGCAGATGTATGAAGTAATTGAGGCTAAGAGATCGGTTCGAAAACTGTACACGGAGTCGCTAGTCTCTCGTGGTGATATCTCGATGGAAGAGGCTGAAGCCTCCTTGGACGACTTTCTCTCGAAGTTGCAGTCTGCCCTGGATCAAACGAGATCGACGGCTCCTCCCAAGCCTACGGAACTTCCTAGGGCACCCCAACACAATGTGCCGATGACCGTAGTTGATACTCGCGCTAAATCGGGAGATATCGACGTCTTGGCTAAGGCTTTGCACTCGTGGCCGTCTGGCTTTACCGTTCACCCCAAGCTATTGCGTCAATTAGAGGCTCGCAGGGATACCCTTGCCTCGGGCGAAGTGGATTGGGCACTAGGTGAGGCGTTGGCATTTGGAACCCTCATGCTTGAGGGCCATGACGTCAGAATGGCTGGTCAAGATTCTAGGCGAGGAACATTTTCGCATCGCCATGCAGCATTGATCGACTATAAAAATGGCGATAATCATATTCCACTGGAGCATCTGGCGGATTTTGTAGATAATGGGGACTCTCTAGGTCGATTTATGATCTTTGACTCTTTATTGTCTGAATATGCCGCTCTTGGCTTTGAATATGGCTATTCAACGGTTCGAAAGGATACCCTAGTAATCTGGGAGGCGCAATTTGGTGACTTCGCAAATGGTGCTCAGATTATCATGGATCAGTTCCTAATCGCCGCTCACGATAAGTGGGATCAGGGCTCTGGTCTCGTACTACTCTTACCCCATGGCTATGAGGGCCAAGGGCCAGAACACTCTTCGGGACGCATGGAGCGTTTCTTGCAGAACTGTGCTGGGGAGAATATGGCTGTCATGAATTTGACTACAGCGGGACAATACTTCCATATGTTGCGTGGTCAAGTAATGAGGACTCAAGCTCGTCCGGTTGTTCTATTTGCTCCCAAGTCTCTACTGAGAGCCAAGACTACTCGTGTGCCGTTGGACGTAGTTCTAAATGGAGCCTTCCAGCCAATAATCGATGATCCGAGCTTTGACGTTGGAAGTGGAAACTCGGCTGAGAATGTAGACCGCGTAGTTCTTTGCTCTGGGAAGATCTCATATGAAGCCATCGCAAAGAGAGACTCGATGTTGAATGAGTCGAACCCCACTTCGACAACGGCTGTCGTTAGAGTGGAGCAATTGTACCCATGGCCAGTCTCTGAATTGGGTTCAATTCTCTCTAAGTACTATCGCACTAAAGAGGTAGTTTGGCTTCAGGAGGAGCCCGAGAACCAAGGGGCATGGAGTTTTGTCCATTCCCAGCTTCACTCGTTGCTAAGGGAAGACTTCCAACTTCGGCACGTTTCCCGGGTACCTTCTGGTTCTCCGGCAACTGGTTCTGCGGCTATGCATGGACTTGAACAGAAGGACCTGCTCTATCGAGCGATTGAACAGTCCGTGGAGACGGCTCTTTTGGGTCGAGTAAAGAACCATCAATAGTGATTTGTTGATACTACCGAGGGATTGGCTTTTCTGTCTCTTTATTGAGGCTATAAGACCTATCTCTCGGTAGCTCATTTTGAATTGATGATCTAGTCTTTAATGTGTGAAACCACAAGAGCTAATACCGCATCGTCCACCCTTTTTACTTATCGATGAGATCCTTGAAATTCGCCCCGGTGAGTATGCCAGAGGTAGATGGCACTTGACTGGCAACGAAGACTTTTTTGGCGGTCATTTTCCAGGAAGACCAACTTTGCCTGGTGTGTTGCAGGTGGAGTCCCTAGCGCAGTTGGGGGCATGTGCCGTCCTAGCTGACGAGCGCTACAAGGGCAAGTTGCCCCTCTTTGGAGGAATCGACCAGGCTCGGTTCCGCAAGCAAGTTGTACCCGGTGATATTTTGGATCTCGAAGTCACTATAGGTCGACTCTCGGCTCGTGCGGGCAAGGGTCATGGGGTCGCATCTATTAACGGGGCGACGACGACTGAGGTGGACATTATGTTCATAATCGCTGATGCCTAGTGCCAAAGTAGACCCAATTCAAGGTTTAGGTAGAAATAGCGAGATCTTTGATCGCGCTATTTCTTTTTTAGGTTGGACGACGGTTAGATAATGCGATTGGCAACCTGGAATGTAAACTCCCTAAAGGCGCGAATCGACCGTGTGGTTGCTTGGCTCGATGACGTTTCCCCAGATGTCCTATGTATTCAGGAGACCAAGCTCGCCCAAGATAAATTTCCCGATGACCTCTTTGCCCAATTGGGTTACGAGTCGATTCACTATGGTCAGGGTCAGTGGAACGGTGTGGCAATTCTCTCGAAAGTCGGAATTGAATCACCGCGATATGGTTTGACCAATGACCCCTCTGGCGAAGCACGGGCTATTTGGGCCACTTGTCAAGGGGTTAGGGTAGCCTCACTTTATATCCCAAATGGTCGTTCTCTAGAAGACGACCACTACCAATATAAGCTACGTTGGCTCGAAGCACTTTTGTCAGATAGTCGCTTAGAATCCGAGCAATACGAGGCTGTCGTTCTTGGCGGTGACTTCAATGTCGCGCCTAGTGATTTGGATCTCTGGGATATCTCGGCTTTTGACGGCATGACTCATGTTTCGCCCCTAGAACGTAAGGCGATCGAAGCGATCATTGAGGCAGGATTTGTCGATCTTTTTAGGCAGATGTACAAAGATTCTGGCCTCTACAGCTGGTGGGATTATAGAAATGGTGCATTTCATAAAAAGAATGGAATGAGGATCGATCTCGTTTTAGGATCACAAAAGGTATCGCGTGATATGGTTTGGGCCCTGATTGACCGTAATGAACGAAAGGGTGGTCAAAGTCAAGCTCGCCCTAGCGATCACGCACCTCTTGTTATCGAATTTGACCACTAGATCGGCGAAGCTGATTCCTGTTAGGGTGTTTTATTTTTGAGATGGAGATTGGGAGTAAGTTGACGAATTCGTGGCTTGACAGTATCGTGGACTCATTTAATGGAGTTGATTCGGATCGCCGTCGCCAATTCAATCGTATTGGCACTGCGACTAGAGCGGTAATTGAATCTGTGGTCGCATCAAAAGCGCCAACCGAACAATTGGGGTTGATCGCAGATGCGATCGAAAAGGTAGCCGAAGATATAGGTAGATTTCCATCCGGACGCGTTTATGAGGGTTTTGCCGAAGCTGCAAATACGGGTGGAAATGGGGGATTTATGGACTTCTCACCTATTTCCGGTGCTGCAAATCCAATAGCTCCTCCGGTAGAACTTTCCTTGAGCAGTGACCCTGATGGCTCTCCGATCGTAGTGGGTGTCGTGACCTTTGGTTCGGCCTATGAGGGTCCTCCAGGATCTGTTCATGGAGGTCATATCGCTGCTGCATTTGACGAAGTTTTGGGTTTGGCTCAATCTATGTCGGGTTCTCCAGGAATGACAGCTCGCCTGAGTGTGAACTATCGAAAGCCCACGCCACTTGGTGAGCCTCTCACATTTGTAGCACGTATCGTGAAAAAGGAGGGAAAAAAGGTTTTCACCGAGGGCAAGTGTTATTTTGGGGACATCTTGACTGCGGAGGCAGATGCCCTATTCATCTCTGTGGACTTTTCAAAGCTGGCGCAGTTGGCTGGCGAGCGTGAAAGAACCAACGAGGGTCAAAAGCCCCAGCTCTGATGTTAGGTTCTCGATTTTGATGCTTTGCGAAGGCCATTGGTGAGACGCAAGAGTTCCCTGCCATATGTGATTGAAAAGTGAGTGGATACCCCCGGAATTCGATTTAGTTCATCGATCCCTCTAGGCAAGGAGGCCGCGATTGCCTCCAAGGTAACCTCGCTAAGGATAGATCGATCTTCTTTGGCTTCTGCTAGCGCCTTTGTCTTTCTCCATAGAAGTAATGTGTCGATGATCGGGTCTATCCCTTGAGGAAGTGACGACTTATGGGGCTCGAGTAGCATCTTTCGATTTTGACGGATGTAAGAGAGTGCGACCTCCTTGGTTGCAAGCTTTTGGTTACCCATGGTTACAAGTTCCTCAATTGGATATAGGAGGTCCGAGGGACTGCGAAACTTGTTAGAACTGCCTCGTTTTTTTGCGTAGCTAAGAATCAGATTGTCTCGCGCCCGCGTTATGCCGACATATAGGAGACGTTTTTCCTCTTCGTAGGCGCTCGGAGTAACAGATTTACTGTGTGGCAAGATGCCATTTTCCAGTGCAATCAAGTAGACCGATGGCCATTCAAGGCCCTTGGATCGATGCAGCGTTGTGAGAGTTACTCCGTCTTTTTTTGTCGATCCAATGTCGTTGGCTCGAGCCTTGAAATAGGTCGTGAAGCCATAGATATCCATTCGCGGGTCAAAGCGGAGTGATTCTAGGGCGATTGATCGGAGGTACTCCAGTGACTCTTCTGTCTTTTGTGAGTTGCGATCGTTTTCGAACTCTTTTATGAGGTTGTCTATCTCAACTATCGCATCCTGAAGACGACCTCGAGGGCCGAGCACCTCTTTTAGGTGTTTCATCGTCGACTTTACTAAGTTGTTGTTTAGGATTTGCTCTCCACCTAAGATTTGGTGGGGAACCCTTAGAGATGAGAGCGCTTCGGCTAGAGGTGGAAGGAGAGAGTTTGTCCGAGCTATGACGGCGATCTCATTTGCCAATCTTCCATCGGTGATAGATTCATAGATCGACTTTGCGATCTCTTTGGATTCATTTTCGTCATTCTCGAATTCCAGGAGTTTTGGCATAGATCCACCCTGGCGTTTTGCGTAGATCACCCCTCCGCGACGCGATAGGTCGCTGTCTTCAAACGAGGTTGCTATTGCGTTGGCGAGATCAACGATCTCGGGTGAGGATCTAAAGTTGGCGGTCAGATAGCGGTATTGAGCTCGGGGGAAGGTCTGGTCGAAGTTCAAAAGGATTCCGGGCGTAGCGCCGTTCCAAGTGTAGATCGCTTGTTTTGGATCTCCCACCACACAAAGATCAGGATTATCGCCTACCAGTCCTTTAAGAAGGCGTATTTGAGGGCGGTTGACATCTTGAAATTCATCTACGTAAAAGTGTCGATACCACCATCTGAAGGTGGCTGCAAAGCTGGTATTATCGACCAGGATATCGCCACCAACTAGGAGAAGATCTTCAAAGTCAATTCGGTTGAGCTTTTTCTTACGCGCTTCGTAAGCCATGAAGATCTCTGCTAGGACGTCACCGCCGATACTACTTTGGCGATTTGTCCTTCTGTACCACTCCAAATAGTCGTTGACTAATATCATCTCCGACTTAGCATTTTCTATCTCTGTGGCAATCTCAGCAATGACCAAATGAGATAGTTTTGACGTCTCGGAGCTACTCGATGGTGAACGACTTATGAGCCCTTTAAGGTCTCTGGAGTCATGGAGCATCGCTTGGATCTCTCGCGGCTTGGATGTGATTAGCAGAGGCGGGTGGGTCCGTCTTTCTTCGTGATACTTGCGGATAACTTGAAAGGCAAAGGCGTGGAAGGTTCCAATCCAAGGTAGGTCGTAAAGATTGAAGGTGGCCAAGCGAGTTCGTAGCTCTTGAGCCGCTTGATTTGTGAACGTTATGACTACCGTGTTCTTTGGAGCGATCTGGTGTTTTGTGGCACGGTGAGCTATACGTTTGGTTAAGACTGTAGTCTTTCCGCTGCCAGGACCAGCAATGATGCAGACAATTGGTGATTGGTCTGTTACCGCTGTGATTTGTTCTTCAGTCAATCCTTTGAATAGTGCAATGTCCGACACAGATCCTCCAGTTATGGGCGCCGTACTGGCTAGGAGCGGCTCTTTGAATTCCTTAGGACGAAGATGTCAAGAAGTTGCTCACTGGGCCTTTGTCTTTGCCAACATCCCTTGAGTAGGTTCGGCGCAGCAAAACCAGGATTCACTGAGTCGTGGCACCTCGCGGTTTGTAGATGATGTGCAATTTGAGTAGCGAATTGGGAGACCTAGCATATTACCAGCTGTCTGATACATGAGATCAAACTTCGATATGGCTGGATCCTTCGAGTCGATTGAACCTGCAGCGATATCACTAAAGATCCTTGCCAGCTCGTCGAGCTTTGGATCAGGTGACTCCCATATTAGCGTAAGTGGATTATCTTTGGAAGGTTTGAATCTATTTTGATCTTCTTCGTCGCCTAGCAAGAGCGACCCCTCTGGTACTAAAAGTCGTATGGCAAACTGTACAGGATCAATATTGTCTATGAGGTCGTTTTCTACTACGAATTCGAAGAGCTCCATTAGATCGCTAGGCGTAGTCCATGGAGTGAATGGAAGGAGGGAGGGTCGAATTTCGATTCCGTTAAGTCGACAGAGTTCTAGGGCTCTTACCATGTCGTGCCTATCGTGGCCCTTTTGGAACTTTTCAAGCACCGACGACGAAACGTGTTCAAAAGCGCTTACCACGAAGAGACATCCAAACTCTTTGAGTTGTTTTATAAGCGTCTCATACTTTAGAAGGTGCTCCACCTTGATTGTCGCATCGAAAGTTAGCTGAGGGTGGTTTTTGTGCATCTCGGCAACGATTTTCATAGCATGAATTGGTGCATTGAAAAAGTCGGGGTCTCCAAAGGTTATGTGCTGCGCACCCATGGCTACGAGGTCATCGATATCCGTCAAGACGCCACCGCGTTCAAATATTCGAATCTTTCCCTCGTATACGACCGGTACAGGACAGTGGCGGCACTGATGCATGCAACCCCTTGTAGTTTCGGTGTAGCCGACGGCAATGGTCTTTTCCTTGTGGACCAATTTCGTGTAATTTTCCAAAGGTCCAACTAGTCTTCGATCCAGTCGAAGCTCATTTGCATTTGGGTTGGATGAGCGGTTTTTTCTAATTACAACTCTTGATATTTGGGAGTTTGCTTCAATTTCGGTTATCCATTGGGTCACTTCGTCTGCGATCTCGCCGCTTGCGAGGAGGCTAATTGATGCTGGAAGGCTGAGGTGCTCAAGCGATGAGGCGTAAAGGCCAAAGAGGCCAATTGGGAGGTTGGAAAATCGCTCCGTGATCGTCTCAACGAGCTCAAGTGCCAAAGAAGAGGCTGTATGCATAGGTACTGAGATCAAAAGTGCATCGAAATTGCTGAGCATGCCAGATAAGATCGCTGGAGAGTTCTCGTATTGGGAGGTATCTAAAATTTGACAATTCCACCCCTGCTTTCGTAGCTGACTTTCTAGGTAGAGACTTGAGAATGGTTGATGTCCAAGTTCATATGTGCTTGCGATTAATATATTCAATTCAAAGCCTCGGTAAGAGTTGTCGTGGTTTTTGTCGTCGAAAGAGCTTGGTTGATATCCTAGGGGATCGCTTCTGCTAATTGAGTGGTACCCAGACTACACAAGCTCAGACTTAGAAGGTGAATAGACGATATTTAATCGTTTTCTTGCCTTTCGAAGTGCCGCTTCGACCAATGCGGAGGTTGGTGCTTTTGCGAAGATAAACCCCAGATATTTATTATCATAGGGTACAGGGCGGTAATGGTTTCCAATCGCTGCGGTAATGGAGATTGACTCAATAAATCCAACTCTTTCGGCATCATGAAGGCCAGAGATCTCCCTTAGGTAACCTCGATCATCCACGGGAATCATATAGACGCCGGAGGCTTGTTTTTCTCTGGAGATATTTGGCATCTCTAGATTGAGCGCGTTTGAGATGATCAGTGTCTCGAGCGATACCATGCCATCGAAGTTTAGGACGTCGGAACAGTTTCCACCGATCGACCGCGTAGCGATATCGATTGGAAATACCACTCCGTCGGGTCGGACGCGAACTTCTATGTGCATCGGGCCATTCGATATCTCGAGTGCTTTTATACACAGATCCATGCTGGCGACTATAACTTCGTAGTCTGATTTTGAGATTCTTGGTGGGGTGATGTATATCGTTTCTTCGAAGTAGGGGCCCTCTAGGGGATCAGGCTTTTCAAAGATTGCGAGAACGTGAACTTTACCTTCGACGACTAGGAGCTCGACGGCAAATTCTGTGCCGCCAATATAACTCTCAATAAGCGTTACCTGATCGTTAAGGGCCATCTCTGAGATGACTAGGTCTGTAATTTCAAGGGCCTCTTTGAGTTCTTTGAGGTTGTCTGCTCGAACGACTCCAATCGAACCAGATCCTTTGGAGGGTTTTACAATGAGCGGAAAATCATTTTCGCTAAATTGCTCTAATTGTTCACCTTTGATCACTTGGTGCATGGTTGGCTGGGGGACTCCGGCGGCAGTCAAGGTTTTACGGAGATTTGCCTTGTCTCTGGAGACTAGGGTTCCAATTGGTGGTGATGAAAGGTTGGAAATGGTAGCCTGAGTCCAAGCTGCAACCTCCACACCTCCCTCGTCGATCGCGATAGCTTTCTTTATTCCTTTTTCAATCGCTATCTCTCCAAGGGCTCTGCCTGCACTTTTGGGATCGCAGAAGGATATACCGTCTATAACGTTCTTGGTAGGATCTGGTGGCGAGAAGTCACTATCTGTGGCGACTGTCACCTCAACGCCCAACTCGATTGCTGCCGTGATGAATCGTTGGGCCCGGTATGTATTTGCGGGCATGATAATCATTAGTCTTTCCATATCTGCGTCGCTTTCTCTTCTTTGGGGGCGAGTGATAAATCCTCTGACCTGTACTTCAAAGGCTCCTACTGGCTCTTTTTTTTGGTCTGGTTTGGCCAAAGTCTTTGTGTTAAGGCATATAAGTTGTGGTCTTTATGTTGTTATCCTTCGAGGGAAGAATAACAACAAAGAGATGTGGGCTAAGCTGGGAAGAGTTTCCGATCTCACCTATCATGTCTATAGGACTAGTTTAGTGGCTTTAAGAGGATATGAAAAAGTTTAGTTTTTTACAAAAAGGCGGGAAATCCGTGGACGAGATGGTTTTGGATCTGACACCTGAGGCTCAGGAACTAGTTGCATCCGTTGCAGCCGAGGAGGCTGATCCAAGTTTACTTGCATTGTGGGTTGAAATTGCAGGTACCAATGGTTCAACTTACAATTATGACGTCTATTTTCAAGCGATTTCAGACGCTGACCGCAATGATGCGATAGAGGAGATAGCACCAGGGATAACAGTGGTGATTCCTTCGAAGAGCATCGCAAGCTTGCGCGGGAGCCGTATGGAAGTTGGCGAAGATGGCGGTTTGGTGATAGTCAACCCTAACTCCCCTACGTCCACAGCGCCCGCTCCAGAGGGGTTTGCGGATGCAACTCTAGACTCCGACGATGCTCGTGCTATTATTGCAATTTTACAGGATGAAATTAACCCGGCAATTGCAAGCCATGGTGGTCGAGCTGACCTGGTTGGCGTAAATGGCGAGATAGCGTATTTGCGCCTTTCGGGTGGTTGCCAAGGGTGTGGAATGGCTTCAGTCACTCTTTCTCAAGGTATTGAAGTGGCAATAAAGGATGCCCTTCCATCCATTAAGCAGATTGTAGATGTAACGGATCACCTTTCAGGGCTAAATCCTTTTTATCAGCCATCTAAGAAGTAGCTTTTTGATCTGCTACTCAGAGCGAGATGTAACTCCTAAATCAAACTCTTGCCAAGTCTAGTTTCTACTCGTTCTTCCAATTGGTAGGGCCAACTAGTCCAAGGGGTCATTGCGGGTATAGGTTTGTCGCTTAGGGCATGGCTCACTCTCTTGAACTATGGTCATTCGAACCAGGACAGATTGAGCTTTGGCAACTCTGTCGCCTAAGGTTAGTCTTTGGATATTGAAGGTATAAAAAAGCGCGAGATCCGCCACGACTGTGGCCGATCTCGCGCTTTTAGTTTTTTGGACAACGGCTGAACGATATTGAGCCTGCAAGCTGCGACCATTTTTAGTTGATTTGGTCGCAACTTGATGGGTTACAAAGTTCGTGCTGGATTTCCCAGATTTGGACTTTTTAGGTCTAGGCTTCTGGAGCTGAGGCTTGAATTTCGAGTTCTATTGTAATTTTGTCGCTTAGGAGCATTCCGCCGGTCTCTAGAGGTGCATTGTACTCCATGTTGAAGTCTTTGCGAGAGATGGTTGTCGTGGCGGTGAATGCAGCCCGATTTCCCCCCATTGGATGTGAAGCGATACCGTTGAATTCAAGGTCAAGCGCTACGCCCTTGGTTACGCCATGTATTGATAGATCCCCGTTCAAGGTGTAAGAGTCACCATTGGCGACGATAGATGTCGAGTCGAAGGTGATCTGTGGGTTCGCCTCGGCGTCGAGGAATTCTCCAGACTTGAGATGGTTATCGCGCATCTCTTGTCCAGTAAAGATGCTGTTTGTTGCAATGGTAGCATTTACCGCGGAATCGAGCAGGTTGGATGCGACGGTGATGGTTCCTGCAAATTCGTTGAATCGTCCTCGTACTTTTGAGACAACAAGGTGCTTTACGACGAATTCGATAGAGGAGTGGGCTGGGTCGATTGTCCAGGTCCCTTCCTTGAGGCCTAATTCTGCGGAACTTGTTATTGCAGACATTTAATGGTTCCTTTCGGTGTTGACTATCATATAGTTGTACCTTTCAACATAGTTGCGTGCGCAAATAATTCCGTAATGTTTAGAATAAATGAGAGAAAATGTTAAATGAAGGTATTTGGTTGAATCAACGTGAGCAAAATGCATGGCGTAAATTTCTGACGTTGAATGCTTTGCTTATGTCGAGACTCGATGCAGACCTAGTAGCGGCGCATTCGATATCATTGGCTGAGTACGAAGTGCTTGTACATCTATCTGAAGCATTAGGTGGAACGATGCGGATGTCCGCTTTGGCGAACGCCTGTTTTGTCTCCCGTTCGGGGTTGACTCGCCGGCTTGAACATATGGTTGCTGCTGGGTTTGTCGAAAAGACGACTTGTCCTACTGATCGCAGAGGAATGAACGCAACTATTACACCATTGGGATTTGATAAGTTGAATGAGGCTGCTCCAACCCACGTTAATGGAGTTCGTCGTTACTTTCTATCTAAGTATGATGAAGCCGATTTGGACATACTCACCATTTTTGTTGATCGCCCGATTGAAGAATTGGAAAGTGTCGCGGTTGCAACTAGCGACTGTGATTCTGCGAGATGTCCGAGCCTCTCCTGAATCAGCCTTATTTGGGGCTGGCAAGAAAAAAAGCTGGCTTTGATAGAATCCGATAAGAGACTACAAGATCTTTTAGATCCCAGTTTCTATTCTTGAGGCCCTTTTGTTGGATTCAAGTCGTGGACCAAGATCTTCGTTCAGGTTCTGCTTTTGTCTTGCTTGAGGTATCGGCTCGCTGGCGGAGTGAACCTCCCCGTCCGTAAGGGCGGGGAGGTTCACTATCTGGGTCGACGTGAAGTGACGCCTGAGATTGTCGAGAAGGTCGCGCGACAACTGTCTTTCGAAGAGTTGACGCGATTATTGGGAGGCCGACTCCAGATGTCTGCCTGGCTCGATGATTTGCTGGCTCCGACGGCTCATCAAGAGCTCATTCACAGTGCCTGAAAACTTCCTCGACCTCTCAGGGTTCGGCCGTTACGCCATCCTCGCTGAGTATTCCGGTAAATCCGATAAAAGTTCTTATGACGTTGGCAACACCGCTGAAGCATGTAATGCTAGCGATGAAGGCCCTCGGGAGTAGTCACCGTCCTTTCTTGCAGCCATGAGCGCGTTATAAGTTTGGTGGTGGACCGTTGAGAACCAAAGAATGTCGCTACGAGCACGTACTCCAGATTCCGCTTTACCTTGGCCTGATCCCTACAACCTCCACTAATAAACAATTAGTGCGGTTAGCACAATGGAACAGATTAGAGACAGAGTCGCTGGTCTTGATATCCACCGCGATACGGTGGTGACATACACTCGGATAGGTGGTTCCACCGATATTGAGCTAACCAAGGTAACCACTCCAACGACACTCCGCAGGTCTGGTCCAATTGGCATCGTTCTTATCCGATGTTGCTAGCACCAAGGGGTTTACCCGCGGTTTTATCTGCTTTAAAATTTTGCCCATGCCAACCGAGTTCTACCCTGGCGTCACTGTAGCAGTTGTGGTACTGGTAGTAGATGGAGAGGTGGTAGCAGTTGGACAAAGAGTCGTTGTCGTAGACGAAGTTGTTTTAGAACCACTCGTGGTCGATGTGACCTGGGATTTGGGGCCGGTTGAACACGGAGTGGGTGGTTTGGTTGTGGTGGGTGCTGAGATGATTGGAGGAACCGGAGTCAATGCTGGGAAGGGGGGATTGTAGTAGATTGAGTTGGCATTTGGAATCGATGGGTGAATGATTCCAACTCCGCCCGATCCAAACGCCTTTAGCACGTTGGCGGTGACAGTTTGGGTAAATGGATCTGGACACGGTCCAGTAAACGAAGGACATCCGCCCATCAGTGAAACCACCCAGTAGTTAGTGCCCGTTGCGAATACGCCTCCACCGGTAGGAGTGCTGTAATATGACATATCCGAAAAATACGGGACATTTCGACATAGAAGTGGAGAGTGCGCGAGAATCTGAAGGTTAGACGGATGCGGGGAATAAGGAATATATTGGTCGAATTCCGGTCCTACTAACGAAGGTACCTTAAAGCCGAGATACGCGTTGGTGCCGCTGAAGATCCACGACGATGGATCCGTTACGACGAGAGGCGCGTTAACAGGGTTGCACTCGTATTGTAGGCCGATCAAAGAACTTTCATTATTCGCATCAGGGAATGCAGGCCAATTGGCTGTGACTCTGGCGTTGTTCTTTCCAAATAGTGGGTCTTGATAAGGGTTTCGATAGTTTACTTCTATCCGATCTTGACCCATAGGAGAGGGCTCGAAACGAATCCTCCTAAAGATTGCGTTGGCCCCCAGAAATAGAATGCTTCTTCCGTTATTGACTCCATTCTGGAGAGCATCTCGCATTTTGACCGAGTAGTACTCGTCGTGACCTAGGCTCACCGCTGCGTTGTGATTTAGGATCAATGAAGGATGCATCTGGAGGTATACCGAGTTTACGTAGGTAACGTTGAGCCCTAATTTTTCGGCAAATGCAACTAGGGGTAGCTCGTTTCCGAGAAAGTCTCCTCCTCCTAAACCAAAATCGAAGGCGTATGGCCGATCGAAGGAGACCTTCGTAGCCCTGGTCGCATTTGCTCCATTGGGTCCATGGTAGAGGGAATAGCCGCCATAATTGTTATAGGCCTGCCAAGTGCTTACGGCGTTTATGACTACAATTGCCCCATTGGAAGATGGGTCTACGACAGTTAGGGGAATGTACTGCTGTTGGCCATTTGATGCTATCAATTTGAAGAGATAGTCTCCCGGAATAAACGCCTTTGATATGTGAACCTTGATGCTTTGACTCCAATTCGAGCATTCCACGGTATTTGTTGGAGCAAGTATTGGACACTGTGGCTGTAGATGGCCCGGAAGGGTCCCAGATTTCCAAATCAGTCTCGCTAGGTTTCCCTGGTACCAGCCCATTCGGTAAGCCACTATTGAATAGGAGGGTGAAATGGTAGAGATGTAAAAGGGTAAGGTATCGCCGACTCTAGCAAAGGTGGAAGATGCAAAACCTTCGATTTGCCCTGGTATTGGGTTGCCCGTGATTCTCCAACTTGTAGTACCAGGCTTTCGGTTCTCGGCTGCGATCGACGCTGAATATAGCGATCCCGGAGATAAGGTTGGGAATTGTGCCTTGAGGCTAGCGATAGTCTTTCTTGTCTCTTTAGCGGTGGTTGTCGTAGTCTTGGACCTATTGGACGTCTTTGTGGTCACGGCTGTTTTGCTTGGAGACCATATTGAGTGCGCAATGGCAATAGGTGCCGATATGACAAGTGAGGCTAACACGAAAAGGGTCATTGTTCGTTTGAGCGTCGTGGTCTTTGAAAACCATTGCTTGATCATTTGTCAGCTCCGCTAAGAACTCTTTCAGCTCCTGAAGAAGTCAATTGGGTGCTAAGGGAAGGGTAATAATGCATTTAAATAGTTTTCTAGGAATTGACAAGGTTTGTATTACTTGTTTGTTGGACTAAAACGATGGGCCAACTTGATCTAAATATAATTTATCAAATGGAGATATTTGGGGTTTGGATTCCACAGGTTGGTGGGATCGTGATTTTCCTGGAGACATGGATTTTGGAACCTCTTATTATTCAATAATGCACTAAAGGCTGTTTCTTGGCTTGATAGATTAGCGGCATTATTTGATATTTTGATTCAGGCACAGTCTTTTTTCATTTAGTCTGGATCGCCCTCGACTCTGCAGCTCCACCACTACGGATGGGTGTATTCTAGTTGTAAGTTGATGGCAATTTTCAGGCGCTATCGATGTGGCTGTGATAGATCCAAAGAAAAAACCTATATTAGGTATGTCTTGAGGTATTTGGGAGCAAACAACAGTTGACATTTTTCTATCCAACACTTGCGATACTTAACTGTAATGGCTAATACTTACAGCATTGGTGAGTTCGCACGACGGATTGGGCGTAGTCCAAGTACGGTACGGCGATGGGAGCAAGAGGGCAAGATCACGCCCAAAAGGCTCCCTAGCGGGCATCGCTACTTCGATGAGTCTGATGTACGAGCTATGCTGGGCGGCGCTCCTGTTAGTCGAGTCACTGTCGTCTAGCGCCGAGTGAGTGGTTCAGGGCAAAAAGATGACCTGGTATCACAGGTTAAAGCTATGGAGATCTACTGTCTTAACGCTGGTATAGCTGTAGATGAGTGGACTTAGGAAATCGGCGGAGGTATGAACTTCAAACGCAAGAAGTTCCTAGCGCTTATGGATCGTATACAGCACGGAGAGATTGAACGATTAATAATCGCTCATAAAGACAGACTCGTTAGGTTTGGATTCGATCTTATCGCCCACATAGCTGAAGAATCGGGATGCGAGATAGTAGTAGTCAATCAACCATCGTGTTCACCAGAACAGGAGATGGTCGAAGATATGCTCGCTATCGTCCACACTTTTAGCTGTCGGCTTTATGGCGTGAGGAAATACAAGCAACAGCTCCAGGCCGAGTATCCCAAACACAAGATTCAGGTACTCAGTGACAACTAGCACTCGCATCATCTACGCCGACACACCCAAAGAGCTACTGCCGATAGCTAAGGCCGTTGGCTACATAAGAGCGGACATCTGGCGAAGATACGGTGGACGAAAGACGGTTGGCAAAAGCTCTAACGATATTCGTAACGAAATCAGCAGTCTCGCCCTCTATTTTAACTTGCCAATAGATGGCACCATCCCTAACGAGAGCACGAAAGATATTGTTAATGATGTCTTCCTTTATCGAGCTGCCGCTCGCAAGCAGGTACGTAGGGCTATCTATGCCCGAGCCAAAGACGACAAAGAAGAACTCGCTCGCCTCTACACACTCTTGCAGGACGAGTGGACCAAAGACAACTTCCGACAGCGCCAGATGCGAAAGCATTTCAAGCACGGACATTCCAAGGTCAACAACCAATTCGTAGTCCGTTCAGACAGACACCATACCGAGATTGTTGATGGCAAAGTCGTCGTGGTCATCAACATCGCAGCCAAATACGGACAACCCATCCGTCTAGTCACAACTACCAATGGCAAGAACCTCAGGATCATAGTCAAGGACGACGTTACCGAGATCCATTACGCATTCAAGAAACCACCAGGCCGCCCAGTCGGGGCCGATGTTATCGCCGTTGACAAAGGATACACCGAAGCGTTCGTGGACTCAGATGGAGACACGCACGGCATGGGGCTTGGCAAAATCATGACCGAGTACAGTGGCAAGGCTAGTAAAACCGCCAAGGCTCGCAACAAGCTACACGCCCTAGAAAAAAAGCACAGAGAAGCCGGACACACAGCTAAGGCTGACCGTATCAAGACCAACAACCTTGGGACAAAGAAGATCAACGCTCGCAAGAATAAGGCACAGAAACGAATCAGGAACATTGCTTTCAAGGCAGCCCATTCGGTAGTAGACAAGGCCAGCCTCGTTATCTCCGAAGACCTAAGCCGTCCTATCGCCAAGAAGAAGCCCCAGAAGAAGTACAACAAGAAAATGTCAGCATGGGCCAAAGGCACACTAGCAGAAGCCCTTGAATCTACAACACAACAGGCTAAAGCGAGAAATGTTCTCGTGAATGCGGCCTATACATCGCAAATGGACTCCAACACACATCTACTGGAAGGTAAGCGTGTGGTGGATAAGTTTCACTGTGCAAACGGGGATGTTCTCCAGGCTGATTTCAACGCTGCTTTGAACCTGCGACATAGATACTTCGATCATGAGATAACTCTCTATACCCCTCATAGGGAAGTTCGACGTATCTTACTAGCTCGTTCATCCGGCGCAACGATGCGTCAAGGGGCATGAGTTGCAAGAGACCCAAATCTCTTATCAACCATGTGCGGATAAGCCCAACGGCTTTGAGCAATTATGCTCAGGTTTTTGGGAGCAGTTGATGATTTACAGACTTCAAATGTGACCTCGGTTGGATTATCTTTTGGATTGCCTTTGTTTTGAGGCACTATGCGGCTATACCTTCTTTGTTTCGCCTCTCGGGGTACATTTGAGGTTCCGAATTAGAGGCGAAACAATTGGCCACATATAGATAAGAATGAGACAGCTAAGCACATTTATTTGTGGAAGTAACGAATGCATTAGCTATGACTTGGCTGAGGTTAAATAATCATTGAGGCTTTGAAGGTCGCTAGGTCGGATTCCAAGACGCCAATCGAGGTCAGATACTTATGGGTGCTACCGTATTTTTGGTCTATCCATGCCAAAACGCGTTCCATGTCTTCACCTTTTGCACCCATGACAACTTGTGGTAAAGCTCTAATTTGCTTGGCCACATCTGGTAGCTGGAGATCGAGCCAGCCGAGCATTGCCTCAACAGCCTTTTGTGTCAGTGCATAATCTTCGACGATGGATTGTCGTTCTACGTCGAGGCCGCTTAAACATAGAGCGGCGATTAGTCCTGTTCGATCCTTCCCTACGGCACAGTGAAAGACCGCGGGTCGACTAGGAGCGGCGGCCAGCGTTGTGATTACCTGGGCGATCCCGGAGGATCCTTCGGTCAATATTTGCGTATATCGCTCAAAGATATAGTTCAGAGCGCCATCGCCAGCAGCTAGGGAGTAATCTGCCGAGATGTCGATCAAAGACCTCTGTAGGTAATTGAGACTGTACTTATCGAGGGGAAACCTTCCCCTCGCAGTCGCCTCTTGGGGGGTTCGAAGGTCGATTACCGTCTTTATCCCTATTTGATCAAATAATGAAATGTCTGAATCACTAAGGCGAAAGAGGTCGTCGGATCGAAATAGCTTCCTCCATGCTACAGTGCCTCCATTTTGGGTTTTGTAGCCTCCTAGGTCGCGGAAGTTGAATGCACCATCCATTTTTATGTGGCGATTCGGTTGTGGATCGCCTTGTTGGCCTTTGGACTTATCTTGTGTTGTTGACATTTTGGTAGGTGCTCCGTTTCGATTTATCGCTTTTTATTAACCTCTAAGTTATATTGCTCTATCGGATTGCATAACGCTCAGGGTTCTTAAATGAATGACGGTCGTGATCTATTTTGATTCAGGTGGCCCAGGTGGCTCTCTAGGGGGCGATTTATTCTGAAGGGTGATTTAGAGTGACCGAGAGGTGTCGGTCATAGCTCGATGGTGCTTTTATGTACAGGAAACTTCTTTTTGTACCGATAAATACAGAGTGAAGAACGAATCGGAGACCTTGGCAGTAGTTGTTGGGAGATCTAGAGTTACCTCAAAGAGGTGGTTCTATCCGCTCTTTTTGTATCTCTTATTTGTCTCGCTGGCACTTTGTGCCACTTTTTTTTACGCTGAACTCTTCTTCGGCAAGAGAAGTTGGATCTATTCGGGGGATTTATTCGCCACTCTGAGGGATTCTCATATGATCCTCTGGGGGGATATGGGATAATGTACTCGTCCCACAATGGCCTTATAGCGCCACCGTTCGGTCCACTTTCCCTCACGCCTCTAGCTGAATTTCTGAGCCTATTGCATCTCGTAGAGCCCTATCCATACCCGACACATCACCCCGTGGCATGGATATATTCGATCTTTTATCTAGGTTTATTTCTCGCCTTTTGGGCTTATTGCGCTCAGAGGTTCATTGAGCACATCTTTCCTGAAAGAAAAGCCAAGGTTTCATATATCTTAGGTGCATGTGCGGTTGGGGCTTATCTGCTTTTCCCCTGGGGTCACCCTGAGGATCTAGCAGCACTGTCCTTTGGCATTTTGGCAGTAGTGGAAGTTAAAGAAGGTAGAAGGGTAAAGGCCTCCTATTTGGCTGGTATCTCCCTGGGTTTCCAGCCTCTCACCTTGTTTCTACTTCTGCCTATATTTATTGCCAAGACGCCAAAGTTCAAGCAACTGCTTGGAAGTTTGGCGCGAATGGCAGGAGTTCCTTTTTTTCTGTTTTTGCCAGCAGTTATCGCCGCTCCGTTTCAGAGCTTGAAATCCATTCTCAATCAACCGAACTTTCCGGCGGTCGATCATCTGACATTGATTGGACTGATCGGGTCAATTCATTCAAAGGCGCTCTCGGCTGGTCCGTTTCGCTTGGCCGCTTTGGTGCTCGTTGTGCTTATTTCATTTCAACTTCGGAGCCGATTGCTAAAGAGGGAGATGCAATGGAGCGAGCTTGTTACAATTGCCACGCTTTGCCTGAGCTTGAGAGTCTTCTTTGAACCTGTGATGGTTTCGTATTATCTAGCACCATCGTTGGCATTGATTATTCTGTGTACGGCAGGAATTGAAGACTATCGATTTTTGGTGGTTGGATCATTGGTATTGGCATCGGTCATTGCATTCTACTTTTCTGCTCAAAAGTTTTCCCCGCTGGTCTATAGCTCGATACTTGATTTTTCAATGGTTGCGGTCTTTCTTGCCGCCGTATCTTGGCAGTTGTATGGCACCACCGCTATTCATAGTCCAACTCCGATGAAGCTATATATCGTCGAGGATGAACCCACAGCGCCAACTTCGATGGCTCGACGATCGACGTTAGCTAAGATTTTTGATTCCTCGGAGAGCCGCGGACGTTTTGGATTGAGTAAAGAAGCTACTCGGCGCCTGCGTCAATCACAAAGAGATCTACCAAGGTGACACCAAACGGGATTTTCGTAGCCCTATTCGCGGTTGTCGGTCTAGCAGTGGGCTCGTTTTTGAATGTGGTCATATGGAGGGTTCCAAGAGGTGAATCTATCGTATTGCCACCGTCACACTGTACCTCATGCGGGTATAGATTGCGAGCTGTTGACAACCTGCCGATAGCTTCTTTTTTGGCGTTAAGGGGGCAATGTCATAGCTGCGGCTCAAAGATATCTGTTAGGTACCCTTTGGTGGAACTTTCCACCGGAGCCCTGTTTGGTCTTGTCGCAGCCCTCTTTGGAAGGACCTTCGTCGCTCCGCAGCTAGCCCTTTTTAGCGCGAGTTTAGTTTGCCTTGCCCTTATTGATATAGAGACACGAAAGCTTCCCCGCAAGATCATCTATCCCAGCGCCTTGGTGACATTTCTTCTGATTGTGGCCTACTGCAATGAGATGGGGTCGTTTCACTACTTGGTCTCTTCGATCGAAGGATTTGGTATTGACATAGGTATCTTTGGATTGATCTTTTTGTTGCGACCCAGTTCGATTGGCTTTGGAGACGTTAGACTGGCCGGCTTTATCGGCCTGAACCTGGGTGTTTTGGGGCTGAATCCCACGATCAATTTCCTCTACGGTGCCTTCGGATTTGGATCAATCTTTGGAATTGGCTATATATTGCTTGTCTCTAGATCCGTTAAATCCTCAATTCCCTTTGGTCCATTTATGGCACTCTCGGCACTGACGTCGATGGTTATTGGAAATAGTTTTCGTATATTTTAGGATATGGCGGTTTTCGTCTTGGTGAAGGTCTATTCGCTCGAACCAGGCGTAGTCTTTCCTGATTGATCATTTGGATCGATCTAACAGGCCCTTTGCAGGGGACTAACGTGTTAGAGCGTTACTATGGGACTCCCAGTTGTGTCTATGAGTGGGTTCCACCTCTTTGTGGTGCAGCAGCCGTATTTTTTTATGTTGTTTTGCCGAAGACTTTGTTTTTTAGGTTGATTAATTAGAAATTTTAGTTCAATTTTGATTCAATTATTTGGATATTTTTGAGGTTATTAATTTCAATATCGAAGAGTAAAATGTAACTTTTATGATGAATATTTCGTTAGTATGGCCTAATTCGATAGCTCATCGGCCCATGGTATTTTGGATGGCTTAGACTATACGATTTGTTCTAGCTGGCTTTATTCGTTAGTGACTCATGGTGACGTCGACCTTGGGTCGATCTCTATTTCTGATTTAATTGGATCAATTTATTTCGGATAGATTCTTCAAAGATGCTCTAGAGCGACAATTTTTATAAACTAAATTACATTGATGTAATTATACATCGGTAATTATTTTTCTGTAATTTCATCATTAATCGTCAACTTGGGCAAGATGTTGCCGATATTCTTATTGTTGTCAATGTTGAAGATGTTGAATAAGTAGATGATGCGGCGGAAGTTGGGACACTGCATGACATTGCGTTATGGTGACTATTTCTTGAATGTTGATTCGTTAGTTTTGCCCTAAGAGGGGTGCCTTAATGTTTGAAGACGAATTGATGCGAGTACGCGAAGTCGCGGACGTGATGAAGGTGTCCACTACGACCGTCTATCGGTTGATAGCGACGTCGGAGTTGCCAGCTACACGGGTTGGAAAGGCTTGGCGGATCCGTAGGGGAGATGTCGAGAGCTATCTCAAGCGCGGAGGATATATCAGTTGAAACGAGTTGCTGGTGTTGACATTGGCTCTTTTGCTATCAAAGCTGTAGAGATCGAATACGACAGCAAGAGCCTGCCAAGGATTTCCAATTTTGGCCTTGTGACTCTTCCTAACGGTGCGGTAGTAGGTGGAGAGATTCGCGATGCAGCAGCGGTAACTGCTTCGATCAAGAGACTTTGGAACCAGGGTAAATTTAGCTCTACCGAAGTCGTCGTAGGTGCATCGGGATCACGCGTATTTATTCGCGATTTAGAGCTGCCCAAGATGACAGAGCAAGAGTTAAAAGGGGCCATGACGATCGAGGCAGCACAGTTTTTGCCTGGTGATATCAACGAATATCGAGTCGACTATGAGTCCAATTTTCAGATGAAGCGGGTCCCCCGAGGTAACTTGGACTATATGCACTTGGTCGCCGGCGATGTGGAGGTGCTTTCTGAATACGAAGTTGCAGTTGCAGCGGCAAATCTGCGGTTGGCGGCTATCGATTCATCATTCATAGCACTCTTTCGCACGGTGAGCCTTCTAGATGAGATTGCCTCAGGTAGCTCTGTTTCAGAACTGTTGAAATCCTCGAGCAAAGTGGTTCGCTTTCCAAAGATCAATAGGGTCAAGGCGGACAAAGGCGATAGTTCACTCGAAGCAAATGACTCCTCGAACCTTGATTCCACCGGTGATTCCACAGATCTTTTAGATGCTCTTGCGGATCCAATGCGGGGTCGGTCGAGCCAGGTGATCGTAATCGTAGTTGTTGGGGCGGATAAGGTGAGCGTTGGTATCGCCGAAGATGGGATGCTGACTGTCGCGAGATCGTTGGACGACATAGGCGGGGATCTTGTTACTAAATCGATAGCTCGAGAGTTTTCGGTGGATTTGGCAACAGCTGAGGCGATCAAGAGATCCCTGGGAGCATTTTCTGATGTAAATGAAGAGATTGATGCCGATATTGACCCGAAGCGTCTTCGTACGGTTGTTCGCAACGGCATTGATGAGATCACTGAAGCCATAACCACAACACTTAGCTCTTACCTATTTCAGAGAGAAGAGGATGCTAACGTCCGTGTCTTGGTAGGAGGGGGAGGATCTCTAACTGCTGGCTTTTACGAGGCGCTTCGCCAAAGCTTGTCTCCAGAGATTGAATTGGCCCGATTGGATATGTTCGAGTCGATTGAACTCGATGTACCTGACCTCTCGAGCGCCGACAAAGATCGAATAGCCAGTGTAATGCCTGAAGCATTGGCGCTGGCGCTTAGTCGTTGGATCGGTTCAGGTCCGAGACACGTCGTAAACCTTCTAAGTGGTGATGCGGCCCTACAGCGCCAAATTAGAAGTGCGAGCCTATATTCTGGTGCTGCAGTAGTGGTGATAATCGCTGGACTCGCCGGCCTCTATCTCCTTCATAATAATGAATTGACAAATATCAACTCCCAGATATCTCAGTCTGACCTTCAGATAACTCTTGATGCGGCACAGATAGCTCAATTGAGTCCGGTTGCAGGGGTGAGGACGACCCTAACGAATGCAGAAAATCAAGTTCGAGCCGTCCTTACCAATGATGTGAATTGGTCGGTTCTGATTACGAAGCTGAATTCCGCGACTCCTAATGACGTGTGGTGGACCAATTTTTCGGGGATATCCTCGAGTGGATCCGGGCCTGCTACAGTTAGCTTTGGCGCTATGGGGTGTTCTCAACAGTCGCCTTCTCACTGGATCAATGGTATCGGGAGCCTCTCTAGCATCCTTGATCCTTGGGTATCGTCTTCCACGACAGATTCAGGTAAATCATGTACAAATGCTCCAGTTGTAAATGGAGCGAGTGCAAATATCGTCACCTTTAGCTCGACTGCGACATTGGCACCGAATCCTACGCCTAGTCGCTTTCAGTCCTATCTCATTGGTGGGGGGATCTCATAATGATGAAAAACGAAAAGAGTAGGCGCATCGTCATTGTCGCAACCCTGGTTGGGCTGATCTTGATAGTAAGCTTCTACTTTTTGATATGGCAACCTAAAAGTAAAGCTATTGAGGCGGCTAATGTAACACTCTTATCGAATCAATCGCAGCTATCTTCGATGCAGAGCCAGATCTCGACCTTGAAGGCATTCAAAAAGGAACTCCCAGCTGCGCAAAACGAATTGAAAACTCTCGCATTGGCGATTCCGGTCTACCCCGATTTAGCAAATTTTCTTCTTTCTTTGAATACGATATCGGAGATGAGCGGTATTACCTTTATGTCGGTAACGCCATCGCAGCCTCAAGCGAGTGCTTCGACTCAAGGTTCCACATCCCAAGGGGCCGCCAATTTGCCAGCGGTGACAGCGGGAATTCAGATTCAGGGTGGTTACTTTCAGGTTCTTGACTTTCTGAACCGCCTAAATCAACTCTCGCGCTTAGTAATAGTGAATTCGGTAAACCTCTCAGCGACAGGGGGTTCTGGCGGTAGCTCTACGGCTTCTCCGTCTCAATCGGCGGGGGCTGAGCTTTCAGCAAATATCAGAATCACGATCTATTCCCAGCAAATACCACCTGGAGTTCCGGGACAGGCGTCAACATCCTCTGGTGCAACCATAAAGGTGGCGCCCCCAACTAGTCCTAGCGTTTCGTCGGGTACCTCGACTACGACCAGCGCTGTCGGATAGCCAAGGAGGCAAAATGGCTAACCCTATAGAAGATCTGTTATCGAAACTTAAAGGAGGCGGCGCTTCGAGTCGTCGAACTTTGCTCATCGGGGCTTTGGCTCTAGTGGTCATATTGATTGGGGTTGGTGGTTATCTTTACGTAAAGGGTAACGCGTCATCTTCGCCAAGTACCTTATCCACTCCATCTCTTCCGACGGTGACATCATCAACTACCACTTCAACCACCTTGCCAGGCGTGACCACGACAATTTTGAACTACGGAAACAAAGATCCATTTGTTCCTTTGGTTGCTAGCACGACAACGACCGCCGCATCGTCGCCTACCACTTCGGCTACAGGATCTACAACCACATTGGCGGGAGGTTCCACCTCTACGACGTTGGTGTCATTGACGACGACAACGACGGGGTCGCCTAGCCAAATTGCATTGATATCGGTGTCGCCGGTTGGACAACCCGCTGTAGCTCAAGTCTCTGTGAACGGGACAGTATATTCAGGGATCACCCCCGGCCAAACTGTTGGCGTAAGCTACGTGTTGACTTCGATAGATCAAACGACGGGTTGTGCTACCTTTAGCAATGGTGGAGCAAATCCATTCGAGCTTTGTCTCAACCAAGCGATAGTTAAATAATAGGCAAATAAGAGCTGTGGCGACTTCTCTAGATGAACCTTGAAGTCGCTCGTCGGCGATATCCGCTAAGAGGAAATACCTTTGGCGCCAGACAAGCTAGATTGTTGACCATGATTCGATTTCTAACTGCAGGTGAGTCCCATGGACAGGGTTTGGTGGTTGTGCTTGAAGGTGTTCCTGCGGGCCTTGCGATAAGTGAAGCAGAGATTCAAGGCGAGCTTGGAAGAAGGCGCTTGGGTTTTGGCCGTGGTCCTCGAATGCGTTTTGAAAAAGACGAGTTGACGCTTCTTGGTGGAATTCGACATGGACGTACCCTTGGTTCTCCGATAGCCATTGAGATCCACAACAGTGAATGGCCCAAATGGCAAGAGGAGATGTCTCCAAGCCTTGGAGCGACTACGAAGCCGCTTTCTACGCCAAGACCCGGTCACGCAGATTTGACTGGTATGCTCAAGTACGGCTTTGACGACGCTCGCGACGTGCTGGAACGTGCTAGTGCTCGCGAGACGGCTGCGAGGGTCGTTGCTGGTGCTATAGCTAAGAAAATGTTGGCTGAGATTGGCGTAAGCATCCTATCTCATGTAATTTCTCTGGGCCAAGTATCGCTTTTAGTTGAAGAACTTCCACAACCCAAGGATTTAGCCGAGATCGACGCCTCGGAGATCAGGTGTTTTGATAGGTCTAAAGAAGAGCTTATGATCGCAGAGATCAAAGCTGCCGCCAAAGTAGGAGATTCTTTGGGCGGTGCCGCTCAGGTTGTAGCATGGGGTGTTCCCGTTGGTCTTGGCTCTCATGTGCATTGGGATAGACGAATTGATGGATTGCTAGCCCATGCGCTAATGAGCATTCAGGCGATAAAAGCCGTCGAAATCGGAGATGGAATCGAGGTCTCCTCCAAACTGGGCTCCCAAGCCCATGACGCTGTTTTTTGGGATAGTCAAGAGAATTCATACTACCGAACTACCGATCGCGCTGGCGGTGTCGAAGGTGGCATGACCACTGGAGCACCTTTGATCATGACTGCTTATATGAAGCCTCTCGCAACCCTGAATCGTCCGGTTTTAGAGACTGTCGATGTGGCCACCAAGCAAGCCACGGTCTCTTTCAAGGAACGAACTGACGTCACGGCAGTCCCTGCAATGGGCGTAGTAGCTGAGACGATGGTCGCATTGGTCTTGCTCGATGAGGCAGTGCGAAAGTTTGGTGGAGACTCGGTCTCAGAGTTTGTGCGAAACTATAGCAGCTATGTCCAGGCGTTAGGGAATACTGATTCCAAGTCTCAAGGAACTCATCTGTAATAGATGAGCCTTTGGTCGTAGCTTTGAGGCAGTGCCAACCTAATGTAGGTTTAATCCGTCGATTTCGACACTAACTTCTTCGACTTGGTTGGCAGCGATCGCCAAGGTGCGCCTTGGATCTCTAAGCATTCAATCTAAAAAGGTTCAATGAGATGTGCGAGGTTGCAATTTGATTTGAAGCGGTAGCTATGGTTGGCGGGATTCTATTTACATTCACCTTGTTATATTCACCTTGTTACATTCATCATGGGGCGTCTGGCGAGTGTGAACTTGAGCGGCTTAGTTGATCGTTCCGGGTGGCACTTTGACAGCGTGATTTAACAATATCTGTATGGGGAGTATTTTTACACATGAGAGAGACGTACCTCAATCTAGGTGACGATCGTGGCTATCCTATCTTGGTTGGCAACGATCTGTTGGATGAATGGTGGAAGTACTTACCGGAAGACGTTTCCAAGGTAGTAATACTTAGGCAACCTAATATTCCGATGATTCCTGATCCGCCAAATATTGCGTCTTCTACATTTGTCATTGAAGATGGAGAGAATGCAAAGCGGATATCCACTGTCGAGAGGCTACTTGAGGAGATAGCTGCCTTTGGCCTAAGTAGACGAGATTGCATAGTAAACGTAGGTGGTGGAGTCGTGAGTGACCTAGGCGGGTTTGTGGCCTCGATCTACTTTAGAGGTATTCGCTATATAAATATCTCCACTACTCTCCTGGGTCAAATAGATGCTGCAATTGGAGGAAAGACCGGAGTGAACCTTTCAGCTGGAAAGAATCTAGCTGGTAGTTTTTGGCACCCGTCCTCGGTGATCTGTGACGTTTCGACGCTGAAGTCGTTACCTGAGCGTGAATTTCGTTCAGGTTTGGGCGAGATGGCAAAGTATGAATTTTTAGGTGCTGGCAATCTAGATGTTGATGACCTAGAGGCTTCCATCTCGCAGTGCGTCAAGATTAAGGCCGACGTAGTCTCTTTCGATGAGCGTGAAGGTGGTAGAAGGGCCCTCTTGAATTATGGCCACACTATGGCCCATGGCCTAGAGGCGCTCTCCCTGGCGGGGAAGATCTCTCCGTTGATGCATGGCGAAGCGGTAGGAATTGGTCTAATCTTCGCTGGGCACCTAAGTCATATAATGGGTCGAATCTCTTCGGAGATGCTTGATCGTCACTATGAGATAGTCTCTCGCTTTGAACTTTCTACCTCGATTCCAGACAGCGTCGACTTTGACGATGTCATTGGATATCTCGCTCGCGATAAAAAGGCCTATGGTTCGCTAACTTTCGTCTTAATGAATCAAACTGGAGAACTAGAGGTTGTAAATGGCATCCCATCGCAATTGATTGAATCGGCAATTGCCTCTATGGGGTCATATCATCGCAATTGATTGGGTTTTAGATTCAAATTGATTAGTTGATTGACTTAGGCCCTAGCTGCGTGGTCGTACGGGTGGTTTTTACGAGCCGACCAATGTGGCAGATGAGATTCATTGAAGATGACCTAATCGTTTGCGAGATTGCCGTTTGCTAGGCGGCTTTTGGAAAGGTGTATTCCTATGTGTATTTCAAGTGCCGATCGATCGCAGTTGCTGCTTTGGTAATTCGCTAACACCTAATGGCAGTGGTGGCCGATGTGGGTTTTGGATAATTTGTGGCGTGAATATCGGGTTTTGATCGAGACGACCTGTGCTAGTTTCCTGAAACGCCAAGGCGACCCAGGAAATCTTGTCTAATCTAGTGTGGCTGCCTTCGCGAGGTCATGGGATCCACTAAGTTGGTGACTTCGATTACTATGGGTACGAACTTAAAAAAGATATGAGCAAGTGACCCCAGTTTCCACGCTCGGAAACTGGATAGACAAGAGACATCGATGCTTCGGCTGATTTTAGTCGATCTGCAAGATGGTTTTAAAGGGGTAAAATTGAAGGCAAGTCCAACGGTATTTGAGCCAGGTACGAAACCATGGTACCGAAGAACTTGGGCCATTGCGACTATTGCCATTTTGGCAATCGCGATAGTTGTTGTATCAGACTATCCAAGGTCTGCAACCAAGGCAGATAGGTCTAGTCAGTATCAGATACTTCAAACTACGATGTGGGGCCAGATCCAGTCGTGTAACGCCTCGTTGGCCGACTCGATTATCGCTGTTACTGCGATAATCAACAAGACCAGCAATCAGCTCTCAACTGCCAAGGCGATTGTAAGCAATGCGGAGCCAAACTGTTCGCCGATCGGCAACTCGGATCTGCTTGATCTAGCGTCGACGAGCATACCTAATATTCTGCAAAATTACCATATCAACGTGATAGTAAATTCACTTGGAAGTTGGGCATTCCCAGATGCTGCTCAAATCCTGATCGACTTTAAGGGTATCTTGGTAAATCCTAAAAACACAGCCTTGCTTGCGGATATCGTTAGCCACCAAAAGGCAATGGATCGCCTTGCCGCCAAGGCTCAAGCGACCATGAACCTCGATGCAAAGGAGCTGGGAGTCGCACCAAAGACTCTCGGATTGACCACTATAAAGAACTATCCGTCAGCACTTGTCTCGGTTTCCTAACTTCCATAGTAAAAGTCGTGATTACTAGGTATTGAACCAATAATGACTAGGTGGCCACAGTGTAAAAACAGCCGCCACAGTGTAAAAACAGCCACCACCTCTGATTGAGGTGGTGGCTGTTTTTTTTTGCCTTTTTTGGAAAGGCTAGATTTTGTCTATTGATATCTACTCGATCGATATCTACTCAATCGATATTTTGGATTGGGTTTGGCTCAAGGTACTGCTTGGCTATATTGGCCAAGATTCCATTTATGAATTTGACCGACTTTGGATCGGCGATAAGTTTGGTTAATTCAACGGCTTCGTTTATGACTACTGCCTTGTTGTTTCTGCCATCGAGAAGTTCAAATATGGCAATCTCTAAGATGCATACCTCAACTAGTGGGAGTCTATCAAATTGCCAATTGGATGAGAGGCGATCGATGATTGCATCAATCGATTGGGCCTCTGCGTCGACACCATCTACAAGATATGCCGTTAGGTCATCAAGCGAGCTCCGCCCTTGCTCTTCGGCGACACTCTTTGGGGTGATCTCTTTGATCTTTGCTTCGTAGATAATCGAAACAGCTCTTTGGCGAGCCTCCCGCCGCGCAAGGCCGACCGATAGGTCGTTAACGCCCTTCTTGGCGGGCGACGATCCAGAACCAGTGGTTTTGCTCATGCTCTGGATATGTATTCACCAGTACGGGTATCGACTGTGATTTTCTCACCTTGCTCGATGAATAGTGGCACCTGGAGAACGAATCCCGTCTCAAGGGTGGCTGGCTTGCGCGCGCCAGAGACTCGATCACCTTGAATTCCAGGTTCAGTATTTGTTACTGTCAGGTTAGCTGAAGCTGACAGTTCAACTCCAACCACTACTTCTTGGTACGAAGACACCGATGCGGTGTCACCTTCTTTTATAAAGCTTGCGGCACTTCCAAGTTCGTCTGGACTTACCGAGATCTGATCGTAGGATGAATTATCCATAAAGACGTAGCTTTCACCATCTCGATAAAGGTATTGCATATCGTGCTTTTCAATTATCGCTTGGTCTACCTTCTCGTCTCCACGGTAGGTTCTATCGATAACAGCCTTTGTCTTTAGGTTCTTAAGTTTCGTCCTTACGAATGCACCGCCCTTACCGGGCTTTACGTGTTGAAATTCTACGATTGCGAAAAGACCATCAGGGAGGTCTAAGGTCATGCCATTTTTAAAGTCGTTAGATGACGTGGGTACGCCCATATTAGCTCCGTTGGTAGTCGGCAAAGTTTTGCCTGAAGTCAAAGATCTCTGAAATATTCCTATTCAAGCTTAGCTGAGCATCAGTTGTTGTTCGGCTAGGCGACTTTGGCGACTTCGCCAATGTGGTTTATCTTCCACTGGGTCGATGAACCGATGTCCCTGACGAAGCCAAAATGAAGCAGTTAGAGATCCTTTATTAGGAACCTTAATTCGGGTTTTCGAGTCAGTTATTTGGTCAGGTTGGTTAGTAACCTCGCACCTTGGTCTGTGATAACGAATAGGTCTTCAATCCTTATCCCAAATTGGTTTGGGTAGTAAAGGCCTGGTTCAACCGTTACGACCATTCCTTCGCATAGTTCAGTAGTCTGGCCCTTTAGCAGCCAGGGTGCTTCGTGGATCTCTAAGCCAACGCCGTGGCCCGTGCCATGAGAGAAGTATCTTCGGGATCCCTCGTCGAAGGAGCTGCGACATCTATCGTCAATGGTGCCTGATGAAACGCCCGGCCTAAGCATTGAGATGCCTTCTTCCTGGGATAATAGAACTTTTTGATAGACCTCTTCGACCTCGTCACTAAAGCTTGTTCCGGCGGTTTTGATCGTGCGGGAGCAGTCGGAGCGATATCCTTCGAAGGTAGCGCCAAAGTCAACCACGATTGGCTCGTTCGCCATTATCGGTCGATTGGTTGGAAGTGCGTGGGGAAAGCTCGAATTGGGACCGGATGCGACAATCGTATCAAAGGCAACTCCTTCTCCTCCGTTGATTCGGATCAGATAATCGAGTCTGGCCGCCGCTTGGGCTTCTGTCGTTCCCGGTCGTAGTTCGGTCGCAAATTCCTCAAAGGCCATGGACGCAATGGTTGCGGCACGAGCTATCTTTTCAATCTCTTTGTGGTCTTTAACCTGGCGTTGACTAACCAAAAGGGAAGTGACGTCTAAAACCTCAGGTTTGGTTGCAAAGCTACTTAATACACCAAGGAAGTTGGCGTGGGAGATTCTATCGAACTCCAAAAGCAGACGTGGTTCTTTGGTGGAGTTCGATTGGATTATGCTTTGGAAGCTGTTTTCGGCCTGGTTGATAATTTGAAAGTTGATCTGCGTCGATTGCAAAAGGTCCGATAAATTTGAACGAGCTTGATCTAGGTACCGTCCGTCTGTCACCAGATTGACTTCGACGGTCTCCTGGTCTGATTTGGTTATAAGAATTGTCGCATTCGAGGAGGCAAAGGCGGTGAAGTAGTAGACAGTCGTCGGTTCTGTGGATAGAAATATGAACGGTTCTTGGGTCTTGGAAAGTGCAAGTTCAACGAAGCGCAAAATTCTTGAAATGGACATCATTGAGTCACAATAGTAGCTTGTTTGGTGGATTTTTGCGATCTCGGAATGTCTTGTTATGGTGTGGCTGTTGAGGGTGGAGAGATAATGAGGTGACCTTTCCTTGAGAAGCCACCTTTATTGTCGACCAAGAGATGTGGGCGAATCGACATGACACTCACTATCATCTAAAAATCAAGTAAGTTTTTTATGTGGATTTGGTTAGGGTATAAAGTCCTAACTTTTGCGGCAGAAGCGAGTAACCAAAAACGATGAATTCCATCCCTGTTGCCCTAAAGACCGGTTCCGGATTTAAGACGGTTCGGGCATATGTAGTATTGATGAAGCCGCGCATTATCGAGTTGCTTTTGACCACAACTCTCCCAGCTATGGTTGTAGCACAGCGTGGACTACCATCAATAAGTCGAGTTTTGATAACGCTTCTCGGAGGAACTTTAAGCGCTGGCGGTGCAAATGCAGCCAATATGTGGTTTGATCGAGATATAGATGCCTTGATGAAGCGTACAAAGCAGCGTCCTCTTGTAACCGGCGAGATCTCTCCAACGGCGGGCCTCTCGTTTGCTATTTTGGTCGAGCTGATATCGTTCATTATTTTATGGAAATATGACAACCTTCTGACGGCGTCACTCTCGCTTGCAGCAGCAGCTTTTTACTTCTTTGTCTACACAATGTGGTTAAAGAGGAGTAGCTCTCAAAATATTGTTATAGGTGGTGCTGCTGGTGCCGTTCCTGTCTTGGTTGGCTGGGCTGCAGTGCAGAATGATATAACGCTTTCCGGAGTTATGATGTTTCTGATCATATTTCTGTGGACTCCGCCACATTTTTGGGCTCTAGCCTTCCGTTACAAGGAGGACTATTCGAACGCTGGCGTTCCAATGCTGCCGTCGGTGGCTAGCTTCGAGCAGACATCTCGATCCATATTGATCTATACAGTTATCCTGGTCATCGCGACACTGGTTATGGGGCCAATCGCACACCTTGGGGTGATATATGATGTTACAGCTATAGCACTAGGAGCAGGCTTTATCTACTACGCCTTAAAGTTGCGCAGTAGTCATAGTCCCAAGGTTGCAATGCGGGTATTTAGCTATTCGATAACCTATTTGACAGTCCTATTTTTAGCAATGGGGATTGATACCCTTGTCTTCCACCACTAGCTCACCACTTGAGCCGTCAGGGTCTATGGGTGGTGACCAAAGAGGATCAAAGGTGACACCAACTCGGGTGCTCACCTTGATCGGGGTATTAGCGATTGGCCTGTTGGTGGTCTTTGCAGTTTTGAAAGCTACTAGCTCTAAAGCGTCGCTAGCTCTCTCAGCTCCTGGTTCTGGCGTGGTCACCTCCTCGCCGCTCGTTGGGCATCCGGCACCATTATTTTCGTTACCTTCTCTATCTAATGGTTCGAAATTCGTCTCTCTAAAGAGTCTTGAAGGACGACCGTTGGTGATAAATTTCTTTTCTCCCGCCTGTATTCCCTGTAGACAGGAGATGCCAACATTTGCATCTTTGGGTGGAAGATACGCTGGCAAGATTAACTTTGTTGGGGTTGATGAGACGTCGAGTTCTAGCGCCGCGCTTTCGTTCGTTAATTCCTTTCGGATTCCCTATCCTACGGTCATTGATGCAAATGGGGATTTAGTCGGACCATATTTGATTCCGGGAGTACCAGTGACAGTCTTTGTCGGATCTAATGGCGTGATCAAAGGGTACGTTGCTGGGGCAATCTCAAAGTCGACCCTCATCGCACGCACTAACGCCTTGGCCTAAGCGTCTTTAGTTAGGTGTTTTAGCTTCCTTTTGATGCTCTGGTGGTCTTTGTGGCCTTATTCGGAGTGGCTTTCGGGGCCTGTACCACGCGCAATGCAACCGAGACTGGACATGTACCGTGAAGCAGCCGGCCAAGATCTTGTATCACGCGCAAAGTGACTGCGAGGTGAGGAACAATTCGGTAGTCATTCCTCTTTTGAATCAATTTCGAACGAGGCTACCTTCAACTGGCAGATCTTTCTTCAACCTGCAGGTATCCGATGAGCTAAAGGTCTCCTTATTATGGTTGCTTGGAGCATTGGGAAGTAAGTCACAGAAGATCTCGCTTTGACCCCAGCGACGATGTTGTCCATTGGATCGAGCGGTTATTGGATCGAGCGGTTATTGGGCATTTTGGGTCATTAGCGAGTTGATCGAGTTGTCTAACCACGGCGAAGTGGTCCAAAGATTATGGAATCGTGGTCCAAAGATTTCGGCGAGATGGTCCAAAGATAGAAGAAAAGTCAAAATCTGTCTTGTCGTAACGTGACAACGCTCCATAGGTGATTTATCGTTAGCTTGATTTTGGTTAAAACATTCAACCCAAGAGTTTTATGAGGCGCATAAAAGCACTATGTAAAGCGCTGAGCCAAACCAACTCCCTTGGCCCCAAGGCAAGGGAGTTGGTTCTTTACATTGGCAGATTTGCCAATGGCGCTTGATATTTTTGTCAACTTCATTTAGAGCTGTAAATTAATAAAGCGAGATACTGTCTACTAATTTGTATCGTTATTTACACTACAGATTTGCATATACAAACTTTATTCTAAATATTCTCGAAGATGACATTCAGTTGATCCTCAGGCATAGTAAATTTTTAGACGAAGGTGAAGGAAGACACTATCGATAGGGCCATTGGTCCTATTCTCAATAGGGTCTTTTGTAGTCTTCAAAGTAGTTATAGAAAGGGGTAAGATTGTCGAAAGGAGCTCGCGCTGGCGCGCTATTAGTATCATTTGCGGCACTGCTTGGATTAATTGTCTTTGCGGTCGCAGGATATCTTAGGTCGACACCGCCGACTGTTTCAGCAACACCCTCCTCTACTCCTGGCGTCGTTAACCTTGTTATGCAGACTGATGGTGCAGTGGGCGTAGGTCCTCATCCAAACTGGGTGGGGTACTTTATCCAAGATGCCAACGGTGCTTGGCATCAGACCACTCTGATCCAGCTTCCTACACATAGCACTGTTCACGTAACGCTTTACGAATACGATTCAGGTGGAAACCTGAGAAATACCGTCTGGTCCAAAATACAAGGCACAGTCGGTAATATTGCGTATGTAAATGGAGTAGCGGAGAATATAGTAAATCCAAATTCCAATACGGGAAATGGAATAGCTCATACATTTAATGTTCCAGGCCTTGGGATCAATGTCCCGATGTATGGCGTCAGCTCAACTGCAAAGAATTTCTGTAATGCAGGTCCTTGCAACTTGAGCGAGGCTCATACCACTATTACCTTCCAATTCCACACCGGTGGCGTTGGTAGCTATAGATGGCAATGCTTTGTTCCATGTGGACTTGGTTATGTAGACGGCAATGGTGGCCCAATGCAAAACATAGGTTACATGGCCGGATTTCTGAAGGTGGTTTAGTCGATGGCTAATTTCGTTTTAGACGAATCCCGCAGCGAAGAATCCACTAAGGGCCATCTGACTAAGATCCTGGTAATTTGGGCTATCACCTCGGTTATCGGCATGGCGTTGGTTTGGTTCGTATTAGGACCTCACCTCCCGCCTGGCACGATGACCGACCAAGCCCAAGGCGCTCAGTTTGACATCAGGTTGGTGTCAACACTGGTAGTACCTGTGCTCTTTTTCGTCTGGCTCTTTTTTGGGTATTCGATTATGAAGTGGAGGGTGCGTCCGGGTGAAGACCCACTCGCTCCCGGCGCCAATATCAGCGGAAACTCTAAGGCTCAGGGCGCGTGGTATATAATCACCACCACTTTGGTCTTGGGTTTGGCTGCCTTTGGTACTTACTTTTTGGTGGTTCCAGCCGGAGCTGGAGGAGCTGAAGGTTCGAGCCCGATTTGGAGGCCTGCAACTAAGAACATTTTGCAGGTTCAAGTCATTGCACAGCAATGGCGCTTTACTTACCGATGGCCCCAATTTGGTGGCATGGAGACCACTAGTCTTGAACTTCCAAACAATACAGAGATTCAGTTCAATGTTACAAGTTTGGACGTTATTCACGACTTTTGGGCCTATGGCCTAGGGGTTAAGGCTGATGCGAACCCAGACTACAATAACATAGCTTACGCCAAGACTCAACAGACTGGAAAGTTTGTTGTTCGTTGCGACGAGCTATGTGGTATTTGGCACGGGGCTATGTATAACTACGGACATGTGGTAAGTCAAGCACAATTTCAGACATGGGCCTCCAATATGGAGACCCAAAATGCTGCTTTGACGAAACTTCTACCTAAGTATTCATTGACCTATACGCCTTCTTACTCAGGTGCTGGTGGCGGTTATTACAATACTGCAACCGACCCCAATGCGAATCTTTAGTTTGATTTGAATTGGCGGTATGTAATGTATAGCGAAAACAGCAAATATTTTGTTTTATTTTTTTTGAATTTGGAGGATTGCATTCATGGCAATTGACTTCTCGAAAGAGACCGAATCAGGTTCTTCGAGTGGCACTCCAGGTACTTCAGGTAAGGGTATCTTTAGCCCGAGCATAATAACTGGAGCCGTCGCCGGTGGCATAGGGTATCTCTTTGGCCACTGGATGGGTAATGCCATCGCCGGCGGCTATCCACAAGTTATAGGTAGTGGTCAAAATGACGTTGCTATCTGTCTTGGTTATGCTTTTGCTGTCGTTGGATGGTTTGCTGGCCTTGGGGCCCTCAACTATCCAATCAAGAAGATGCTGGGTTACGAGCCCGACTTTAGCGAACCTGAACTAAAGCCTGGATGGACGAAGTATTTTCAATATACCCAAGACCATAAGATAGTTGGAATCCAATATCTCTTTGGTATGTTGGTCTACTTCTTCACGGCTGGCCTGTTAGCTCTAGCCATTCGAACAGAACTGTTGTCGCCGACCCACCATATTTGGGGACCAAGCACCTACCTTGAAATCGTAGGTGAGCATGGAACCATGATGATGATGATGATGACTTCGGTGGTTCTTGGGCCGTTTGGTAACTTTATGATTCCTTTGATGATTGGCTCCAAGAAGGTGGCATTTCCTCGTTTAGAGGCAGCCTCGTTCTGGTTTACGCCGATCTCATATGTAATATTGTTGTCCGCATTGTGGCAGGGCGGCTTCCAATCTGGTTGGACGTCGTATGCTCCGCTCTCGATCCAACAAGGTGTGGGCCAGGATGCATATATCTTTGGATTCGGCCTGCAGGGCCTTTCAATGGTCTGTGCTTCGACGAACATTGTGGCTACGATTATCAACTATCGAGCACCAGGTATGACTTGGAATCGTTTGAATATCATGGGTTGGTCGATGCTGTCCCTTGGTTTCACAATGATTCTCTCAGTTCCAGTGCTTATTGATGGTTTGTATGTTTTGGCACTTGATCGCACTGCCCAAACTTCGATGCTCTATGGTCCCCACGGAGGTTCATCCTTCCTCTGGGAGAACTTGTTCTGGTTCTTTGGCCATCCGGAGGTCTATCTGTTGGCGATTCCAGGCTTTGGAATGGTCGCAGAGATTATTCCGGTCTTCGCGAGAAAACCGATCTTTGGTTACAAGACATCAGCCGCTGGTATGATTGGTCTGGCAGTGCTTAGCTTCTTTGTATGGCAGCACCATCTCTTCCAGAGCGGTATGAACCCGGATATGCGTCCATTGTTCATGTTGACAACAGAGCTGATCTCAATTCCTACAGGCTTTATTTACTTGGTTGGAATGGGAACTCTTTGGAAGGCTCGAATCCGCCTTACTGTGCCGATGCTCTTTATGTTGGGTGTTTACTTCAACTTCCTCTTCGGCGGACTGACTGGAGTTTACGTCTCTGACGTACCAATCAACGTAACGGTGCACGGTAGCTTCTTTGTTATGGCTCACTTCCACTACACCATCATGGGTGGGGTAATCTTCGCATTCTTTGGTGCGATCTATTACTACACTCCTTTGGTTACTGGATTCCAGCTCAACCAGAAGTGGGGTAAGATTCATTTCTGGTCGATGATGATCTCATTCAACTCGACCTTCTTGCCTTTGTTTGCGGTCGGACTCTTGGGTCAGCCGCGCCGAGTATTCGAGTATGCTCAGCGTCTTCAGACCTTGAATGATTGGGTTTCGATCTCGAGCTATGTGCTTGGGCTCTCTTTGACCTTCTTTGTCGTAACCTTCCTTTGGCAGCTTGTGGTTACTCGTACTCCTGCAGTTCGAAACCCATGGGGATCGCGCAGTCTTGAATGGCATGTGGACTCTTATCCACCGCCTCAACATAACTTCAAGACGGTACCTGTTGTAATGGCTGGACCCTATGAGTATGCTGATCTGGATGCATTGCCAATGGCTGATATAGTTGTTGAGAATGCCGATAAGGATGTAGTTCGCACGGGAGGCAAAGCATGAGTGAAATTACCGAAGATCGTCCCGTAGTGGACGAGGTGCAACTCTATCATGAGGCTGCACTAGGTTCTCACTGGTGGGGCGCGAGGATAGCTATTGGCTTGGTGATGACCCTTTTTGGTGGAATTGCCTTTGCTTATTTCTATCTACGTTCTCTGAACTCGCATGGCCTTTGGGATCCACATGGTCAGACTGCTTCGACCCTTATGGGCTCTCTTATTCTGACCTTGGTTCTTCTGAGCGCTATCTTAAATGCATATGGCAACTTTCGCCTAAAGAAGGGCTCGACAATTGACTGGCAGGTAGCCAACATTACGGCTCTTCTGGCTGGGTTGTTTGCGGCTGGTTTCCAGATTTGGGAGCTGAGTCGGTTGAACTTCTTTCCAGGTGCTTTTGGATACGCTGGCGTCTATGTTGCATTTGCTCCTGTCTATTCCGGCGTTATTATCCTGTCAATGTATTGGCTAGAGACCTTGATTGCTCGTTCGTTACGCAATGCTCGCGCACTTGCTAGCGATGGGGGAGTGGGGCTCTCGAGCTCGATGATGGCTGAGAACTTTAGATCTAATCTTGAGGGGTTTAGCTATTACTGGGCTTTCGTGGCAATCGTTTCAGTGGTATTTTTTGTCCTCTTTTACGTTCTCTAACTTGTGGTTGTGATGAATAGAGTGCCTATTCGTCACAACTCAAAGAAAGGTAGCCATGTTTACTAGTGTAGGTCCGATGAACGTGCCTGCTGGTGGTGTCCTGACAATGGTCATTCCGCTAGGCATATTTATAGGAATTCTCTTTTGGGGTTTCTTCCAAAGGAAAAGATTCAATTAGTTTTTAGTTAATAATTATGCAGGAACGGGGGTGTTGGCCATTTTGGCCGGTACCCCCGTTTTTTATTCTCTTTGGTTTTGTTCCCCTTGTCGTCTTTTTGGCGACGTATGCCAAGGTGGCTTAGGGGTGTTCCTATTAGCTTGCTATCGAACTCGTGATCTTCTTTAGTCCATCGTGTTTGGATGTAGGCTTCGGTGGATTCGGCTGGTTTTTGGGATTGATGCCATAGCGGAGTGACTAGGGGCGCATTGGGCGTGAACGCTGAGTTGGTATTTAGTCTCCTGGTGGATTTTTTTCTGTAACATTGGCTTCTTTAATTGCTACCCAGTTTTCAAGTGTCCATGGGTTGTAGTGACAAAGTTTCCCAGGATCGCTTTAGCGGACAATTTGTCGAATTAGAGATTGATGCGATTCGATAGCGGAGAGAGGCGACAGTTGCACAAGTGGATTTTTTACCCTTTTGTATTTAAATCATGTACTTTTTGTAATACAACGCGCACCTTTTGTTCAAGTGTTTTTATTCAATATGGCCTAGCACCGGTAGGTGGAGGGAGAAAATGCCACTTGGAATAGTTGATTTTTTCAATTGTGTAATTGTCTCTGAGGGTTGGATATAGGTGGTCCAAAGATTAAAGAAAAGTCACCAAGTTGCATTTTGGTCTTGGCAAGGTGCATTTTGGTCATAGCAAGGTGCCAAGGCGGTCTTCGTTAATTTTAGCTCTTGTGGGTTTCGCAAGAGCATCAGATCAGACATTGCGACCCACGCTATGACACATATCAAGATATAGACGAGATTGTGGTTTTTCCAGGGCTTCTTCTAGGGTTGGGTTAACTAACGCAATTGAGATTATTTGCTCATGATTTGGACTATTTGGTTCTTTTTTTGCTTTGATCTAAGGGTTCTTGCAAAGGTTGGTAAAGGCTGCTCTAGAGGCGAACTTGGAGAGAGGTCTCTTAGATTCGGCCGAGGCTTGTCTATTGGTTTACGAGAACCATTGCTCTAGATGAAGCGTTTTGTCGGATGGTTGTTTGATTAGATCGAGAGGGCTTTGGTTAGCTGTCGAGGTCGTATTAACGTTCTCTTTTTTTGTATGGCTCTAGCTCTCAAGCTGGTACATCTCTCTATTTTGTTGTAATTGGCAATGGTTTGGTGGGTTGTAGATTCGGTTTTTCTATCCGGCGTTGGTGGTACAGGCTCGGGGGTCCCAGGGCTGAAGCGGTGTATTAGAACTAGTTGCCGGCAGGGTGATGGGTGCTGTGGTAACTGTCGGATGGGAGTTTGCGGCTGTTGAATTTGGCGAAGGTTGTGCTTGTTGTTGAGGTGGGGCGACGCTTAGTGAGGTGCCTGTTATGACATTTATCTTTGCACCATTGGATGTCGTTCCTTGGCTTAGGACCACTGCGCCTGAGAGGCTCGCCATGACTACTTGTGCTTGGTTTAGATATCCAGGAGCATAACGCACCACCGTCTCTAGGTTTGAGCCGTAGATAGGACTATTTCCTGTTGCTAGGATCTTGTAGCCCAGGGCGCCTAAGGAGGTAGCGATGGATGAGGCTTGTTGGTATTGACCTGTTCCATTTAGCACTGCGATAGAGATGGTGCTATGTGACAGTTTTGGTACACTAAGGCCAAGATATTGGTTCATTACCGCAGCGTCTTGGGGTTGTGCTGGAAAGACCACATCTCCGTAGCTGGCACCTAGGTATTGATAGTTGTTCTCGAGGGCAATTGGGAGGGTGGCTGTTGCTACCGCGCTTGGATTAATATTTCTGAACGTTGTGGCCAGGCCAAGAAGTCCGTTGAAGGTAAAAGTACTGTCTAGCTTGAGGAAGGGGACCACTGACGAGAGGATTGAGTTGAGCTTTAGTGGGTTGGATATTCCTTTAGCTTTTACTTGTTGGGCCAGTACTCTGAGGAATTCGTGATCTCTTCGAATCCTAGAGAGGTCTCCTAGTCCATCGGGTAGGTAGTTGATCCCATTTGTTGAATAATACATTTCGCGAGAGCGCACTAAAGCTAGGGCCTGTGTGCCGTTGAGGTATTGGCACCCAGTGTGGGTTATGTTGAGACCGGTCATAGCGTCTTTTACATAATATGGAAAGTCCATATATAAGCCACCTAAAGCGTTGACAAGGGATTGAAATGTATCGAAATTCAATTCGACGTAGTGCTGGATAGGTATCCCTAGGTCTTGTTCTATTGTGCTAACGAGCACCGATGGCCCTTTGTTTAGAGCGGCATCGACGCGGTTTGATTTGGTTGAGCCGGGTATGGGCAGGAACAGATCACGAGGTAAGGATACCAAGGTGACCCTTTTGGTTGCGGGGTCGAGATGAGCGATCATAGTCACATCGCTTCTGGCGCCACCGACTTGAGCTCCTGTGCCAAAGGCGCTGGCTTGTTTGCCGTTCAAAACGCTTCTGGAGTTGTTCCCAACCAGAAGGATGTTGATTGGTTGGTTGGATATGGTTGCAGAGAGACCGCCCACTCCTACCTTTTTTATCTGTCCAAATTTGATCCTGGCATAGCCATAGACGCCTACTACCCCGAGGATTAGAACCAGAACCAAGATACCAATTGTTGCAACCAATATTCGTCGTCTGCGATAGATCTTGTGGTTTGGTAGGGCTGGCTTTGAGTCCTTTGGTTGAGGAGGTTGATAGTAAAATTGATTCTCGGGCATTTAGTTGCGTTCTTTGTTATCGATCGAATATGAGATTTGTGCAATTGGGTTGAAAGTGCAATCGCTCAAACTAGCCTATTAGGTATTAGTTGCCCGTAAAGTAAGTACTGCGATACTTACACGGTTCATGGAGGCTAAATGCCATCGAATAAACTGCGGCTCGTACCAACTGGTGCGGGTGGCCTCACACTCAAAGCGCAAGTTCTCTCCAAAACAGAGATAGATCGCGCGATTACTCGAATAGCCCACGAAATATTAGAGCGCAACAGAGGTCCTCATGACCTAATGCTGCTAGGTTTGCTCCGCGGTGGCGAATGGTTTGCCCAGGCGTTGGCCAAACGAATTGAAGTTCTCGAAGGGGTAACGGTCCCTCAGGGTGTTTTAGATGTTACCCACTTCAGGGATGATTCCACGGAGGCTTCGGCTGGCGCAATGGATCTTCCAGCCGATCGTAGTTTTCTGCCTTGTTCCGCAGAGGATAAAGTCGTCATTTTGGTTGATGATGTTATCTTTACAGGTCGAACGGTCCGTGCTGCTTTGGACTCGCTTTTATCTCGCGCTCGGGCATCTAAGGTCCAACTTGCGGTGATTGTGGACCGTGGCCATCGGGAGGTGCCAATACGCCCTGACTTTGTCGGCAAGAACTTGCCAACAGCTCTTAGTGAATACGTTGAGGTTACCCCTGAATCGATCTCCATCTACCAAGATCAGGGACAGACAAACCAAGTTCAAGAATCCTAGGGCGGTATTGCTAAATGCTTTCAGAGGGGCTTCATACAATTCAACAACTCGGCGAAGCGGATTTGAGGTCTATCATAGACCGTTCGCTGGATCTTCGCGGTGGTGCAAGTCCAAGGGTTTATCGGTCCAAAACTTTAGCGTTGATGTTTTTTGAGAGCTCCACTAGAACGCGTGTCTCCTTTGAGATGGCAGCCAAAAAGTTGGGTGCCTCGGTGGTGGTCTTTGATTCGAAGAACTCATCCTTAGCTAAGGGCGAGACCCTAAAGGATACAATCTCGACGATTTCGTCCTATTGTCCAGATGCCATAGTGATTCGTTCCTCTTTCGGTGGTGCTTCAATACTGGCTCAAAGGTGGTCCAATAGCGCGGTCATTAACGCTGGCGATGGAGCTCACCAACATCCGACTCAGGCTCTCTTGGACCTTGTTACCTTGGTCTCACACTTTGGGTCGATCGATGCTCTGGCGGGTAAAAAGATTGCAATTGTCGGCGATATCTCTCATTCGCGCGTCGCGCGTTCCCTGATATCCCTATTGTCAAAGGTTGGCTCCAAGGTGGTACTTGTGGGTCCCAGGGATCTTGTTCCGTGGCAATTTGAAGGCGAATCTGTCGAAATCAGTGATTCGTTTGATTCGGTTGTTCCTAAGGTCGATATCTTCTACATGTTACGAGTGCAGCGCGAACGGATTCGAGGTGACTCAGTGATCCATGACCAAGAATATGCGAGCAGGTTTTCCTTGACCAAGGAGCGATTTTCAAAGGGTTCTAAAGGCGCGATGATCATGCACCCTGGTCCTGTATTTCCAGGTATGGAGGTGGATTCGGATCTCGCAGAATCTCAGCGTTCGCTAATTAGAGAGCAGACTAGAAATTCCATCTTTACCAGGATGGCGGTCTTAGAGGCGGTCTTTGAGGCCAATTCAAATACAAAGGGAGAGGCTTGAATCGTTCAATCTTGATTTTGAATGCAATTATTGCTGATCGTAATGGGTTTCGTTTGGGTGACTTGCGAATTGGCGAAGGGCTGATTCAAGAGGTTGGCGATCGATTGACTCCGGGCAATGGCGATATTGTACTAGATGTTCGCGGGGGCGTCGTTGCCCCGGCGTTTGTGGATCCTCATACTCATTTACGACTTCCAGGTGATGGCGAGTCAGAGACCTTTGAAAGCGGAAGTCGAGCCGGTGCGCTAGGTGGCTATGCATCGCTCTTGGCCATGCCCAATACCACTCCAGTGGTTGATAACCTTTCTATTTTGTCGCACCTTCGAGAGATGGTAAAAGACCTGCCGCTTCGAATTGCCTTTGCTGCATCAACTACTAAGGCGAGACAAGGAGAAGTTCTCTCGCCAATTGGTGAGCTGGCCAGTGCCGGAGTTAGGGTTTTTACCGACGATGGTTCGGGTGTTCAAAGTAATCTAGTGATGCGCCGGGCTCTAGAGGTGGCATCGCGCCTGGGTGTCGTTGTTGCACAGCACGCTGAAACGTCAGAGTTTTTCGATGGTGGGGTAATCAACGAGGGACTTGTCTCAGCTGAGTTAGGTCTACCTGGGATTCCTGGCATCTCTGAAGAGTTGATGGTTGCTCGAGATATAGAATTAGCCACCAATACCAAGGCTCCAATTCATTTCTTACATCTTTCGACCGCTCGCTCGGCCGAACTGGTTCGTTCAGCTAGGGCGAACGGATTAGCAGTGACGGCTGAAGTCACCCCACACCACCTCTTTTTAGACGATGGAGCAACTAGAAGCTTTGATTCGCGCTTCAAGGTCAATCCGCCCCTTAGAGATAGGGCCTCTATCGAGGCGCTTTGGAGAGCGGTTGGTGATGGAGTCTTTGAGGTAATTGGGACCGATCATGCCCCCCATGCAACCTGGAAGAAGGATGCTCCAATAGAGATCGCTGCCTTTGGGATGTTGGGCCTACAAAACTCGTTCCAAGTTTTACTCACTGGAGCACAAGGTGTAATTGCGGATTTAGGGATCATTCCGAAGCTTCCATCCCAGGTGATAAAAAGTGCACAATTGCTCGATAACGATCCCCATCCATTTGAGTTATTGGCCTGGTTATGGCGGATCATCTCGATGATCTCCTGGCAAAGTGCAAGCCTCATTGGTGATACGGGCGGATCGAGTGGAATCTTGGACGTAGGGGCAATAGCAGACTTGGTGGTATTGGATATTGAAGCGACGCGAACCATGGCGATAGAGGCTCTGGCCTCTAAGGCCAAGAATTCGCCATATCTTGGCATGACACTAAATGGCGCAGTTCGCCATTTGATAGTTGGAGGCAAAGCTTTGGTAATAGATGAGAAACTTCAAGAAGAGGGTAATTGGCGTTGATTTTTAGCGAAGAAACTTTTTTTTCCAGTGATGGTTATCTCGTTTTGAGTGATGGTACCTTTTATGAGATCGAGATCCTCTCGCTCTCTCAAAAGAGCTACGCCGGGGTGGTAGCCCTTGGCGAGGTTGTATTCAACACTGTTCTAACGGGATACCAAGAGGTTGTTACCGATCCATCCTATGCAGGCCAATTTATAACTTTTACTACTCCAGAGATAGGAAACTATGGCTGCAACTTCCATGATATGGAGTCAGATCGGATCTGGGCTAACGCGGTTGCTATCCGCAACTACAGCGGAGTGCGCTCCAACTATCGTGGGGAGAAGTCGCTTCTGGCGCTTTGTGAAGAGTCCAACGTTCCCCTGATACAAGGTTTGGATACCCGAGCCCTGACGAGACATATCAGAGAACATGGTGCCATGCCTGGAGTAATTGGCGTTGGCGACCCAAGGGAACTTGCCAAATTCGCCACCTCCGAACACTCTACCGACAATAAAGATTTAGCTGCGGTGGTCACTAGGGGTAACTCCTTTGAAGTTGGAGAGGGACCTTTGGTAGTTGCGATCGATTACGGGATGAAGTCATCGATCATAAGATATCTAGCGGGGCGCTTTCGCCTTAGGGTGGTCCCGGCGACTACAAGTGGAGCCGAGATCTTGAGCTATGGTCCAGCTGGCGTTTTTCTATCCAATGGTCCAGGTGACCCTTCCGCGCTCACCTATTCCAATAGCCAGATAACAGAGGTACTTGGGAAGGTACCGCTCTTTGGAATATGTCTTGGCCATCAACTTCTTGCTCGAGCTATCGGTGCCACAACCTATAAGTTGAACTTTGGTCACCATGGTGGTAATCATCCGGTTTCGCGCTTGAGCGACCAGGTGGTGGAAATAACGAGCCAAAATCACAACTACGCAGTCGATCGAGATTCGCTCTCTTTGGCCTATGGCAAATCTACAATTACTCATGTCAATCTGAATGACAATGTGGTTGAGGGCTTTTCGCTAGATGATGCAAGGGCCTTTTCAGTGCAATACCACCCAGAAGCTTCACCAGGTCCCCACGACTCGCTCTACCTCTTTGATCTATTCGCAAAAGAAGTGCGATCTGCCTGAGACTACGGGCGATGAGCCCTAGAGCTGGGCTCACACCAACTTTCAATATTGATCTAAGAAACAAATTTAAACTACTAGGAGGAATTCGGTTGGCGGCTAGAACAGATATTAGATCGGTATTGGTGATCGGCTCTGGTCCAATTGTCATTGGACAAGCATGCGAATTTGACTACTCCGGCACACAAGCCTGTCGAGTCCTCTCTAAAGAGGGTTATCGAGTAATCTTGGCGAATTCAAATCCAGCTACGATTATGACCGATCCCGACTTTGCAGATGCCACCTATATCGAACCACTAACTTTGGCCGTGTTAGAGATGATCATTGCCAAGGAGCGACCGGACGCCTTGCTCCCGACCCTTGGCGGACAGACCGCTTTGAATCTAGCAATGGAGTTGAATGCTGCTGGGGTGTTGGAGCGCTACGGAGTTGAGATGATTGGTGCAAATGCCCTTGCTATCAATACAGCTGAGAATAGAGAGCTCTTCAAGAATGCAATGGACGAGCTTGAACTTAGGGTTCCTCGCTCTGGCTTTGCTCATGACATGGAAAAGGCTATAAGCGTCGCCGAGGAGATTGGCTTTCCAGTTGTGGTTCGACCAAGTTTTATCCTAGGTGGTGCTGGTACTGGTATTGCCTTAGATTCCGAGGAGTTCCTAGAGATTGCTTCTTTTGGCCTGAGCGCTTCACCGATATCTGAGATTTTGATCGAAGAGTCCATTGCGGGATGGAAAGAGTTCGAGCTTGAGGTGATGCGCGATCGAGCAGATAACGCAGTCATTGTCTGTTCTATTGAGAACTTTGACCCAATGGGCGTGCATACAGGAGACTCCATAACGGTTGCCCCTGCCCAGACGCTAAGTGACGTCGAATATCAGATGATGAGAGACGCTGCATTTAGAATTATCCGCCGTATTGGAGTGGAGACCGGCGGATCGAATATCCAATTTGCCATCGATCCCACTAACGGTGAGATGGTTGTGATTGAGATGAACCCAAGGGTTTCGCGGTCATCAGCTTTGGCCTCTAAAGCCACAGGTTTTCCCATAGCCAAGATAGCAACTCTGTTGGCGATAGGCTATCGCCTCGATGAGATAGAAAACGACATAACAAAAGTTACACCCGCCTCTTTTGAGCCGAGCATCGACTACGTGGTGGTAAAGGTACCTAGATGGGCCTTTGAGAAGTTCCCCGGTGTCTCTAGCCGACTTGGAACCAGGATGCAAAGTGTCGGCGAGGCGATGGCGATCGGTCGAACTTTTACTGAGGCGCTCCAAAAGGCGATGCGCTCGATCGAACTTGGTCGTTATGGCCTTGGGGGAGATCCGCTGGATAAGTCACTTGATCTACTAGGCCTCGATGAGGTCTTGAACCTGGCTACAAAGGCAACTCCTAGTCGAATCTTTGAGGTAGAATCAGCATTGCGCAAGGGGGCATCGATTGAGCTCGTCTACGAAAAGACAAAGATTGACCCTTGGTTTCTATTTCAGATTCGAAAGATCGTCGACGAGAAGAGGTTTTGGAGCGATCTAGCAGTTGACGACGAAGGCGACTCTATTGATTCGTTGAAAGATCAAATAACACGTAAGGATCTACTTCGCGCGAAGCGAAATGGCTTTTCTGATGCTCAATTGGGCTATTTGACCAATACATCTGAGACATTGTTTCGTGAGCTTAGATCGAAGTTCGCCTTAGTGCCTGGATATAAGACAGTTGACACCTGTGCAGCAGAATTTGAGGCGACAACCCCATATCACTACTCCAGCTATGACGGAGAGTCCGAGGCCACCCTTGGGGATCGCAAGAAGGTAATAATTTTGGGGTCGGGGCCAAACCGAATTGGCCAAGGCATTGAATTTGACTACTGCTGCGTGCATGCTAGTTATGCGCTATCTGAAGCAGGCTATGAGACGATAATGCTCAATTGCAATCCAGAGACTGTTAGCACTGATTACGATACCTCAGATAAGCTCTATCTCGAGCCGCTCTTTCCTGAAGATCTAAATTCGGTAATTGAAGCCGAATCAAGCGGTCTTGGTGGCGGTAATCTCGCTGGGATTATCGTTAGCTTGGGAGGTCAAACACCCCTTCGGTTAGCTCAAGGAATTGATCCAAGCCTGATTTTAGGCACATCAGCTGACGCCATCGATATCGCCGAAGATCGAAAGCGATGGTCGGCAATGTGTGAGTCACTTTCGATTCCACAGCCCCCAGGTGGTACTGCAACGACCTTTGAAGAGGCTTCAAAGGTCGTTGCAGAGATTGGCTTTCCTGTTTTGGTGCGTCCGTCTTATGTCCTTGGTGGCAGAGCCATGGAGATTGTCTACGATCTTGAAGAATTTGAGGCTGCATTTTCGCGCCTTAGTGCGCTGTCGGCCGAAGGTGGCGAAGCGTCGATGCGCCCGGTTTTGATCGACTCGTTTTTAGAGGATGCAATTGAGATCGACGTCGATGCCATCAGGGATCAAGATGGTGGCTTTTTACTAGGGGGCATCATGGAGCACGTTGAGGAGGCCGGGATCCACTCAGGCGATTCAGCCTGTGTGATTCCACCGATAACGCTTCCCCCGCAGATCCAGCAAGAGATCGTCCAAACGACAGCCAAGATAGCAGATGCACTTTTGGTGGTGGGGTTGATAAATGTACAATTTGCCCTCAAAGCCGGTTCGCTCTATGTCATTGAGGCTAACCCTCGAGCTTCGCGTACCGTACCCTTTGTCTCTAAGGCAACGGGCGTACCACTTGTCAAGATCGCAAGTTTGGTGATGGTCGGACGTAGCCTAAAAGAGCTTGCCTCAGAGGGGATCCTTCCTGTAGCGGTGGATCGAGACTACTATGCGGTAAAAGAGGCTGTAATGCCATTTTCACGCTTTCCTTCAGCTGATACTTTGCTTGGGCCAGAGATGCGCTCCACCGGTGAGGTAATGGGTATCGACTCCACCTTTGCCCTGGCATTTGCTAAATCTCAATTGGCAGCCGGAACCTCCCTTCCCTCTAGCGGAAAGGTCTTTTTATCCCTCGCCGATCGAGACAAAGCATCGGGGGTTGAGTTGGCCCGTCGTCTGCGCGCTCTAGGATTTTCAATAGCTGCTACCAGTGGGACTGCAAAGCTGCTATCGAGTTTTGATATTTCGGTTGATGACGTGGTTGGTAAGATTGGCGAAGCTCAAGACGACGAGTTGGACGCAGTGAGCCTTATCTCATCGGGTGAAGTTGGTCTTGTGATAAATACACCACGAGGACGAGGACCAAGAAGTGACGGATATCATATTCGAAGTTCCGCCAATCGTTACAAGGTGGCCTGTGTAACTACCATGTCTGCTGCGCTAGCTGGCGTTTCGGCGATCGAGGCACTAAAAGACAACAAAATGACCATTACCTCGATTCAAGAGTTCCACCGTTCGATCTCCAAGGGTTCGAGATAGCGCTACAGTACAAGTTGATACCATGTTGTTGATACAGCGCCGTTGATACAGTGAAATGGCAGGGCGCAACGAAACGGCAGGGCACAACCGAAGTATTCTTTAGTTTGGGTAGTAACGTCACTGGATCTAGAAAATAGTATTGGAGCGGTTGTGCTTTATTAGGCGATATTAGGCGATATTAGACAATGGAGCCGAATTGAATTGGATGGCTAAATCGGGAGGTCGAGCAATTGGTTGATATGACAAGTGTGATTTGCCAAGGGCTGACCTTGAAGACGCCAGTTATGAATGCATCAGGCGTTGGGGGTTTTTCAAATGAGTTGCACGGATATGTCAATATGGCCGAGATGGGTGCATTTGTCACTAAATCGCTAGCCCCTTTTGAAACCAAAGGCAATCCAGCTCCTAGGGTTGTTGGTGCAAATGCGGCCATGTTGAATTCGGTTGGCCTTACGGGGCCAGGAATTGAATTTTGGCGAGAGAACCTACTTGCTAAGTTGGTGAAGATAAATGTTCCCACGATCGTGAGCATTTGGGGAAGAACCATCGATGATTACGCTCGAGCTGCAGCTCTTCTACAAGGGGTAGATCCAATAGTGGTTGGCGTTGAGGTAAATGTATCTTGTCCAAATATTGAGGATAAGAACAAGATGTTTGCCCATTCGGTTACCAGCGTAGGCGAGATTCTTGATGCCACAAAGGAATTGTCACTGCCTAGACTTATTAAACTTTCTCCAAGCACACACCTTCTGGGGGAGATCCTTGAAGTAGTTGATGCCTCAAGTGCATCTGGGGTGGTCCTCACAAATACAGCTCTAGGTCTCTCTCTTGACATGGGTAACCTTCTGCCATCTCTTGGGGCGCGCGGTGGAGGACTCTCGGGTCCAGCGTTGCATCAGATTGCATTGAGAGCGATCTACGACTCCTATAGGGCACTTCCGAATCTTCCGATCGTCGGTGTGGGCGGAGTCTCGAATGCCCGAGGGGCTATTGAGATGTTGGCAGCTGGGGCTCGAGTAATCCAAATTGGAACGGCATCCTTTGTCGAGCCTCGAGTAATCTCGAAGGTGATTCAGGATCTTCCAAAAGAGATCGAGAAGTTGGGGTTTTCAGCTGTTTCGGACCTCGTAGGTGCCGCTCATCGTGGTGGAGCTGCCGCTACACGAGATTGATCGTTTTCTGTGGTTTTCCATACTTTGGCTTCTTCAATTGGTCGAGCATGGCAACTGAAGCCAGGCGGTAGATAACGATAGATTGGTCGATTCCCACATAGTTGACTCCACAGAGCCGGCTGTACCACAGAGCCGCGTGTATCACAGAGAATCGCCTTGGGCTAAGTGGGCCAATACTTATAAGATTCCTTTGGCCATCAAGAACAATTCCATGTGTGCCTATATCTTTGCCACCATGTTGGCTACTAGGGGTAACTCGGGGAGGATGCTTGATTGAGGGGGCCTCTAGCACCTCGTTGTTTCATTGGCATGATTGGAGCAAGAAGACGCTCTATGAGTTTTCAATTGCAACCTATTTAATGGTAAATACGTTTCCAAAACTGATATATGCATACGACTTCTATGCAAGTATTGATTTGGGAAGTTTCGAGTTAAATTGACTTGATTTTTTTAGTTTTGACCTGTGAAATTTTGACCTGTGAAGTCGCGTAATAAAAAAGGCAGGCTTGACTAGCCCTTGTGGTCCTTTGATACCAAGAAGAAAGATTGTGAGATGTCAGACTCTAGGCTCGCATTGGCGATAGATACCGATGATGTGGTTGAAGCTCTTCGCTGGGCGAAGGAGTATTCCTATGCATTTGGATATGCAAAGGTTGGTTTGGAGCTGTTTGTGTCGGAAGGACCAAGTGTAATCTACTCCTTGAGGGAGCTCGGATATAGAATTTTCTTGGATTTGAAGCTTCATGACATTCCTAATACCGTCTTCAAAGCAGCCAAGGTCATAGGTAGCTTTGGTGTGGAACTCCTGACTGTTCACTCTCTGGGAGGCCTTGATATGCTAAAGGCTGCCGTTGAGGGCGTGGTGACTGGGGCGGTTCTAGCTGGAGTCGCAGAGCCTCCGGCGATCATAGGGGTGACCTATCTGACCAGTGATTCATCCATCGACCCCGCGGGTTTCGCCGAGCGATTGACTCTAATTAAAGACAGCGGCGCCCGTGGATTTGTCTCTTCTGGTCACGAGGTCGCTAGAGCTAAGGAGCTTGAGCCAGATCTTTTTGCGGTCGTTCCCGGAATACGTTTTAGAGACGATGCTAGAGATGATCAATCTAGAGTCATGACACCCACCCAAGCGCTGACTCAAGGAGCGGACCTTCTTGTTCTGGGTCGAAGCGTGACGCGCTCACAGAGACCTCGCGAGGCTATTGAGATGCTTCTGGAGTCGATTTCGAAGATTTAATATGGTTATTAGCTGAGCGAATCACCTTGATTTTATCAATTTTACCCGTGGCATCGCTGTCTCTAAATGGAATTAAAGTCGACTCGTTTTGAGTACGAAGATTTTCTATACATGTAGGTTTTCGGGCTTGTTGACATTTGGGGACGTCTAATAGAGATCTTAGGATCGCTAGATTTGCCTATCTATGCCTCTGTAGCCGCAAGTGTGCTATTAGGAAGGTCGCACTATGAAGCGCAAAGAAAAGATGCTTTCTGACGCCAATATGATCCAGTGCGGGGATCTGTGGGGCGGTGGCTGTCATGAAGTGCTTTTAGATGCGGATCGATTTAGATGCAAGATAGATTCACATACATCGAGTCGCCATGCAATAGTAATTCGAGATGCACTCCGTGTTGGCTTTGAGCCCGATGAATTGGTGGTACTTCAGCGGATCGAAAGCGACGATGACCTCTCGACGGAGTTGTGTGACTTTTTGTCAACCTCGCTGGAGGGACGGTTTTTATTGGCGCGCCATAGATGCTGCCCGCCCGAGGTGATGAGAAAGATCATCGATTTCAAAGAGCTTAAAGTTCTTCGTGCTGCTTCGACAAATCGATGCGCTCCGGCGGATGTGTTGGTGACCATGAGTTCCCATAGCGACTATGAGGTTCGTGCTAATGTGGCAGAAAACACCTCTTGTCCAAGGGATGTTCATGCTAGCTTGGCGGGCGATCGTTCGGTTACTGTGAGGGCGGCCGTTGCGTCAAACACGGTGGTGGATCCTGCGATCTTGATAAGCCTTATGCACGATGATAGCGACCCCGTGAGATTAGCATTGGTCAAAAATCCAATCTCACCCCCAGCGGTCTTAGAGTCACTGATCTCTGGCAAATCACATGAGATTAGAATCAGAGCGGCTACGCACCCTAACTTGAATCGATCCTTGGCGCTCAAACTATCTCGGGATGTAGATTGGCGCGTGAGGGGAGCCCTCGGAGCATCCATTACCGCTGTAATTGATGGATCGTTAGAGATCTTTCGGGCATTGGCTTGCGATCGAGATGTCCCAGCGAGATCTAAAGTGGCCGCAAATAGCTGCCTTCCGGAGGATTTGGCACTTGAGCTTTGCCAAGACCCCGACTATAGCGTGAGACATCACTTAGCGGCAAATAGTGCTCTGTCGGTGGCTACTTATGCAAGGCTCCGCTTTGACGAGCGTGCAAGCGTACGTCGCAACCTTGTCAACAATCCCAGCCGACCGCTCTTTTACAGCGATGAAGAGGTGGAGAAGTTTATGGACTCCAATCCTGACTTTGCGTGGCTGGTCTTTTGGGGCGACCACCGTTTGACTCCGATCAATGCTCGTCGCGCAGTGGACCTTTCGATTGGAAAGAGCCTTCCTTATGACGACTTCTTTTTCATTCACGAAGAGAACCGTGTTCTTTTAGGTGAGCTTTTTTTGGCGGGAAAGATCAAATTTGACAAGCGAGAGAGCTTGAGCCTTTTGCATTCGATCTGTCAAATCGAAGACCAGATCGAGTTGTCAAAGAATATCTATTCTGTGATTGCTGCCCGTGGGGAATTCGATACACTCCATGGTGCCAAGGAAGTCCTTCGTGCATCATACGGCCAGGATCAACTTCGTGATTTTAAGGTTTCCGGACTCCACTGATTTGGCCTCAAATCCATTAATAACATTACGTATATGTTGATATTCGATTCATGAAATGACTACATTGATATTAATTACCAACTTTTTTTTGAAATTTTGCCGAAATCGACACGAAGTGTCGTAGCCTGCGGTAATTTCACAATATGCCTTTGCCTCCACAATTAACACCAGAACAAAGAGCCGACGCACTAAAGAAAGCTGCTGAAGCCCGTAAACAACGAGCTGAAATCAAAGAAAAGCTAAAGCTGGGTACGGTTACCCTCTCTGAGCTTCTTGAAAAGGCTCCTAACGATGAACTTATTGGAAAGATGAAAGTCGCATCCGTTCTTGAATCTCTGCCAGGAATTGGCAAGGTTCGCTCTAAGAAGATTATGGATGCTGTCGGAATCACTGAAACGAGACGCCTCCAGGGTCTAGGGGTCAAGCAGAAGCAAAATCTGCTTGAAGAGGCTTCTAAAGCCTAGCTAGCTTGATTTTCGTCCTTTGTGGTCCGGGCGGCGTCGGTAAAGGTACCGTTGCCGGCCGACTCATTGAATGTGTTGAGAACCTCTCTTTGTCTCGCTCTTGGACGACAAGAACTCGTCGTGAAAATGAATCGGCGAGCGCTTACGTCTTTGTGGATGAAGAGAGCTTTCTCTCTAAGGTTGCCGACCACGGCTTTATTGAGTATGCTCGTTTTTTAGACAACTTCTACGGAACACCGCTTCCAGAGGAACGGTTTTTTGGGTGCGAAAGTCATCTTCTCCTTGAGATAGATGTTCAAGGTGCCAAACAGATTAGAGAGCTGATTGCATCTGCAAAGATTATGGTCTTAACTCCGCCAAGCGATTCAGAGCTAGAGCGTCGGCTTCGCGTTCGAGGTGACGACCAGGGTCATATTGCTGCTCGTGTTGCCTTGGCAAATAGCGAAATTGAAAGTGCACTGGCTCTAGGCGGACAGCGCTTTATCAATGATGATCTTGAGGCGGTAGTCGCTGAGATAGCGGGTTTTATTGAAACCTGTATTGGCGATTGTCACGATCATCCCTAGATTGCCAAGATTATCCCTAGTGGCTCTTTGTCATTCATGACTTGACTTGATGACTTGATGACTTGACTTGATGACTTGACTTGATGACTTGACTTGATGACTTGACTTGATGACTTGACTTGAATTGGGAGATTAGCTATCAACACCGAGGTGGTCATGGCCATCAAGGTAGAGTAGCTCGGATTCCTTAGTCTTTGCGATAGTCGTAACTTCAGTGAACTGGACTAGACTGAAAAGCCGTATTTAATGTTTTTTTTAAGGATTCGCATTGGCTAAGTCTGCATTCGATGGTTCGCTTATGAGTCCCCCAATTGAGGACCTTTTGGATAAGGTTGATTCCAAGTTCTCCCTAGTGACACTCGCTGCGCGTCGGGCCCGACAGATCAATGCCTATCATGCTCACCTTGGTGGAAATATGGGAGCTATAGTCCCACCCCAATTTGACGACGTTACACGAAAGCCCCTGTCAGCATCGTTTGATGAAATTGCTTCTGGCTTTGTGGTTCCGATTCGTGAGGCGATTGCAGCTGTTGTAATACCAGAGTCAGAGGACGCTGAGGAGTTCGATGCAATGGATCTTGGCGATGAGATCTTTATTGCCTCTGAGATCGATGGTAACGGCGAACTGGACTGAGGTCTTTTGCTCTTGGGTAATCCCTTCTCGTAACGACTTAGAAAAAACTACTGAGTGAATCTCTGCCTATCGTAGTTTTTCTTTCCCTCGCATCAGTTTTGATGGCATCTGCGACGAGCGGGTGCCATTTTTTTATTCAAATACTTTATTTAAATTTTGTATTCTAAGGCGCCCGTTCGCAGCTGATTCGATGTCTTTCCTATGTTGCTCCCAGCTAAAGCGAATCCTTTAGCTTGAAGGCAAAAATGCATCCAAGAGATGGCGAACTAATGGGTGTTCCTGCGATGACTATCGATTGTTTTTGGAATTTATTGACTTCGGCTCTGCAAAAGCCACTTTGAGTTACATGACTTGTTTGGTGTTTTAGCCCAAAAGTTTTAGCCAAATAGCTTTCAGCCCAATAGCTTTTAGCCCAAGAAGTCCCAATGCGGTAGCTTTTTCGCTTCATTCGAATGGGCAGAACAGCTGGGATTCTGTATTCTTCCCCAGTACCTATTTGTGCTTTCTCCCTTCTCCCTTATCTCTCAAGATATTTCTAGGTCTTTTGAGGGGTCAACTTGTTGAGCTCTATTTATCCTTGGGCGCGGCTAAAGATGGGGCTTAAGATATTGATCGGTGTTATCTATTCTTTTCGTAATTAGTTCCCTGATTGCTTTGTTGGTTGTTCACAAGTGACAGCCACCAAAGTAAGTGCGAACCAGGAAAATGCGAAGACATTGACGGCAACGGCTTTCCATCTTCTTTTTCTCTTCCGGTGACGTTGCCTTTTCTGGCTGTCTGACTCATAATCTGCTTATTGAAGGTTCGGGTTCTCTCGTCAAAGTAGGACCATAACCTACGTCTCATCGAGGTAGTTGGGATCAAGTTGGATAACATCGAAGGTAATGGAAAAGAATTTAATTAAAGGCAAGAATATAGCGCTGGGGGTTTCGGGTGGCATTGCTGCATATAAGGCAGTTGAGCTTTGCAGAGCACTCGTTGATGCCGGCGCCTATGTGACTCCGATATTGACCGAGTCGGCGCTTCAATTTGTCGGCCTTGCAACCTTTCGCGCCTTGGGTACCCACGAGCCGTTGACCGATCTGTGGACTTCAGGAGATCCAATTCCTCACACCAAGGTAGGGCAGAATTCAGATCTAATAGTTGTTGCTCCTGCGACTGCCAATCTCATTGGAAAGTTTGCAGGTGCTATCGCCGATGATGCGCTAACTACTACATTGATTGCGAGCGCTGCGCCGATAGTTCTTTGCGGGGCAATGCACACAGAGATGTGGTTCCACCCAGGGGTCATAGAGAATGTTCAAAAGATCAGGGATCGGGGATTTTGCGTAGTGGATCCTGAGGCGGGTCGACTAGCGGGTGGCGACGTTGGCTTTGGGCGGCTAGCCCCGACGCATAAGATTATGGAAGCGATTCAAACTGAGTTGGAGCGGAGAGATGAGGAAGAGGCAGGAGATTCTCAGCCGCTGAAAGGCCGGCGCCTTTTGATAAGTCTCGGTGGCACCAGAGAGGCGATCGATCCAGTTCGCTTTATTGGCAATCGATCCAGTGGCAAACAGGGAATTGCAATCGTCACAGAAGCCGCTTTACTTGGCGCTGTAGGTGTGGTTGTATCTACCGTGGACTTTGCTCGCGTTGATGGTTTCGAGACGATTCGGGTTGAGAGCGCGCTTGAGATGCACCAAGAGATACTTTCCCATTTGTCAGAGAGCGACGGACTCATCATGTGTGCTGCTGTAGCGGACTATCGGGTGAAAAATCCTGCCTCAATTAAGATCAAAAAGGGTGCTAGTGCGCCTCAAATTGAACTGATCGAGAATCCCGATATCTTGGCTGACTCCTCTAGCTACATAAAATCGAACGACCTTAAATGTGTAACCGTTGGCTTTGCAGCTGAGACCAATGATGCTCTTTTAAATGGGAAGAAGAAGCTATCCAAGAAGGGGATCGATTTGATGGTCGTAAACGACGTCACTGAAGATGGAAGTGGCTTTGGATCGGACTCCAACGCTGTGTGGATTTTAGACTCGCAGGGCTCGTCTGAGCGTATCGATCTAGCCAAGAAGTCCAAGATAGCCAAGTCCCTTCTTTTATCATTGGTGAAAATACTTGATTTGAAGTTCCCGTTGAAAAACTAAGCTTTGGGGATAGTTCAACACCGTTAGTAATTTGTGTTGGAAGAGTTTTCAGATTCGCCCCACGGATTCCTTAGGGAAGACTATTAATCAAGGACATGGGAGTTTATAAAATGTCAAAGCGGTATACATTTACATCGGAGTCTGTAACCGAAGGTCACCCAGACAAGATGGCCGATCAGATCTCCGATTCGGTTCTGGATGCCATTTTGACCCAGGATCCAAATGGTCGTGTGGCTTGTGAGACCCTCCTGACAACTGGCTTGGTCGTCGTGGCTGGCGAGATCTCGACCTCTAGCTATGTGGATATTCCCCACCTAGTCCGAAATACGATCTGTGATATTGGGTACACCTCTGAGAGCTATGGCTTTGATGGAAATACCTGTGGAGTAATAGTCTCGATTGACGAGCAAAGCGCTGATATCTCCCAGGGTGTTACCACCGCTCTTGAGACTCGCTCTCGTTCAACCTCGGATGAACTGGATCTTTTGGGGGCCGGAGATCAGGGGATGATGTTTGGTTACGCCTGTGATGAGACGCCAGATTTGATGCCGCTTCCGATTTGGCTCGCGCACAGATTGGCCCAAAGGCTCTCTGAGGTACGTCGGGCGGGTGTTTTACCATATCTACGCCCTGACGGTAAGACTCAAGTAACGATCGAATATGAAGGAAATGTTCCTGTTCGCCTCGATACAGTTTTGATCTCTACTCAGCATCAGCCTGGAATCGATTTAGAGACTCTTCTGCTACCAGACCTACGAGAGTCGGTTATCAATCCTATGATTCCTGAAGGACTTGACCATAAGGGATTTAGGATTCTAGCAAATCCAACCGGTCGCTTTGAGATTGGCGGGCCACATGCCGACACGGGTTTAACGGGGCGCAAGATTATAGTTGACACCTATGGAGGCTCGGCCCGTCACGGTGGCGGTGCGTTTTCAGGCAAGGATCCATCTAAAGTCGATCGATCTGCCGCATATGCAGCTCGTTGGGTTGCAAAGCATGTGGTAGCCAGTGGCGCTGCGAGTCGCTGCGAGGTCCAGGTGGCCTATGCAATTGGTGTAGCAAGACCGGTCTCGTTGATGGTCGAAACTTTCGGTACTGAAGTGGTCTCACCAGATGCGATAACCAAGGCAATTGGCGAGACCTTTGATCTACGTCCGGCCGCGATCATTCGTGATCTCGATCTACGACGTCCTATCTACCGTAAGACTGCAGCCTATGGCCATTTCGGCCGTAACGACAAGGGCTTCACATGGGAGATCCTAAGTAACCTTGATGAATTCAAGCGAGCCCTCGGCAACTAATACCATCTCAGAGTTCCCCAGTGATTTTCATGAACTCGATGAGGGTTTGGACCATGTTGGTCATTTCGTAGGGGTTCGTTTTGACGTCGTCTCTTTGGAGCGAGTATTTTCATATTCGGTTCCCAAAGAGTTGATAGGAAAGATCGGACTGGGAACTCCAGTACGAGCCCCGCTGAACAACAGAAGTGCTAGAGGATGGGTTGTTGAATATCCTCATCGACCCACCGTAGCAATCGATAAGGTTTTAGAGCTCTATTTTCTAGATAATTATGCTCTCTCGACAGATCTCTATGAGCTCTGTCGATTTGGTGCGTGGCGCTATGGGTCGAATCTAGTACATTTCCTAAAACATGCACGAAGTGCGGCCGCTTCAACTCCGTATTCACTTCAAGGGGATGGCGAAGGTATGGGGCGGGCGAATTTGACTAATCCCCCCACCAAGAGATCCTCCAGGCAGGGCCTAGATGCAGGAATTGAGGCGTCAGGAGGTGACGCATTTGAAGCTGGCTCATTAGAAGCTAGACAAGGCTCTGATCTTCAAAAAAAGGCCGCCCCGGGTTCCACCTACATCCGAATTAGCCCATGTGAAAGCGTTGAGGATACCATCTTTGAACTCTGCATTCGGGCTATCTCTATGCAAAAACGAGTACTCGTTCTCTTTGGTAATGAGTTTGAGATGCAAAGAAGTAACTTGCGCCTTGGTCAAATGGGTCTATCTACTTACGTTCTAGAGCGAGGCGATACCAAAAAGGCCAGGTCACAGCGAGTTGACGCTAGCTGTATAATATCGAGTCGTATTGGCGTCTTCGCGCCAATTGGTAATCTCGGAGCAATTGTTGTCGTGGATCCTGCCGATAGCGGCCACAAGAATTCCTCGGAGCCTACCTGGGAGAGTGCCGTCATCGCTCAGCGGCGAGGCGAGTTGGAGCGTTGTGACCTGATTTCAATATCTGGCTATCCAAGTCCGGAATATTCCCATCAAACTCGGATCGTAACCAAGGGAAACGACTCCAAGTGCTGGCCAAAGGTCGCTGAGGTGGATTTGAATGAGAACGGAGGAGTTCTTGTCAATAGCGATCTTGTACATTGGATCAATCGGATTAGGGGGAGCGTTGTAGGAAGAGATAAGGCTCCAGTTCTTTTGATTCATAATAGAAAGGGAAAGATCAATCGATTTAAGTGTACAAAGTGCAAGAAGACCGTTTTGTGTGAGGCGTGTTCCACCCCGTTGATCATGGGAGAACCATACAGCGAAGAGGGAAAGAACACGCCGAATTTTTTACATCACTATGAATTTCGAACCGAGAAGGCAAAGAGCGATTTTGAGAAGCTTTTCCCCAGGGGTCTGATTTGTCCAAAGTGCCGTCTTCCTACCCCAGTAGCCTGTGGCCTTTGTAAATCGACCAGAATTGTAGCGGTCTCATTTGGTACGACCCGAATCGCAGACGAACTTGAATCGATACTTTCTATAAAGGTACCGCTCTTAGATGAGAAGAACTTCTCATCAATCGAAGTTGAATCGGCAGAGGTGGTCGTTGGTACCGTGGGAGCTTTGACGAGGCTCGAGCGAGTGTCGGGAGTTGGCTTCGTGGACTTTGACCAATTCTTTGCTACGCCTAGCTTTCATTCGACTAATCGAATCTTTGGCCACTGGTATAGGGCAGCTCGCCTTCTTTTTCAAAGTGGCTTCGAGCCCAATGGTGAATCTCAAAGTCGGATCTTGATCCAAAGCAGAGATTTGGGCTCAGATCTTCTAAATTCGATGATAACAAGGTCACCAAAGTCTCTTTTGGAGTTAGATCGAAATCAACGCAAGGAGTTAGACTTACCTCCATATTGTGCACTGGCTACCTTTTATGGTGATGGAGCTTCGCTCTTTAGTCTTTCAACCTTTGATTTGATAAATACTGATCCCCGTTTTTCAAATGTCGAGATGATTTCCCTAGGTGAGGATCGCTACGTCATAAAAGCACTAGACCATGACCTCCTTAGTGGCCTGATTGAGACTCTTAGCCCTTACCGCAATGAAGTTCACCTGCACGTGGACCCAAGAGAGATTTAGCCGCTTTGAAGCACGAGAGGCTCTTGCGAGATTTATCTTTACTGACTACTTATTCCGAGGCGTTATTGAATTATTGAGCTTTGTTGCATTGTAGGGCATTGTCGAATTGTCGAATTGTCGAATTGTCGAATTGTCGAGACCGCTATGGCGAGCGGTGTATCTGTATGGGGCAATAGCCCCAAGGCAATAAAGATCTGAAAGATTCCTCTTGGTGAAATTACTTTTTTGATCGTCTTGATAGGTCGTAAAGTTGTGCTCTGTGTCGCTGGTTGATATGGATGGTGAAATTGAATCATTGAGATGAACAGGATTTTTAGAAGCGACGACTTTAAACAGGTGACTACAAAAGCGATCCTCGGCGATTCGTCCCATGTGAGTCGTCCCAGATGAGGCTTTTTAGGCAAGGCGATGCCCATGATTTTTGCTCCAACTCTTTTGCTCCAACTCTCTAGCTGGGTGTTGTTGAGCAATCTCTAAAGGATCCTTTCTTGGTCTCCGTCAAAGGATCTCCGATCTTTTATGTGCTTTTTACCCAGTGGTGCATCCGTGATTCATTGAGATTGTTCATTTAGATTGGCTCGGTTGAATATTTTTGGAATGAGCCATGTAGACGCATTCGAAGCATCGATTACGGATCATTTTTTATGTGATCGTTACTTTTTATAATAGCGTTTGTGGTGGGTTGTTCTTGTTGGAATCGCTTTATTTTGACTGGGTGAGGCCATTGGGAGCGTATTCGTCCCGAGGTAGATTCGATTTCGGATTTTGATAATGGCGACAGTGGCAGTCTGGATAGTTGCTCTCATTGGTATTTTGGCGAACTCGAATTTCAACAGGTCTAAATCCGTGACGTGTCTCGTTATGGCGATCAAAGGAAATTGGGTAGCAGTCGCGAATCTTCGAGAGGTGCGTGAGTTTTTGGAAGGATTTAAAGTTGGCTTGCCTTGCTGCGGGGTCGAATTGACGGTTGCGGCAAATTTGATTTTAGGTGTCGAAAACTTTGAGGTTCAATTAGTGGCCTTTGATTGTAGGAACGACTCCTTGTGACTTTTCATTAATCTTTCGGCGATAGGTCTAGTCTGGTATAATCTTAGACAAATGCCGACTTAGAATTTTTGGGAGATAGGGATGCGAGCGACCCTGACTTAGATAAGGCTGCGTGTCACCTGATTTTTGGTTCTCAAGTCGAAACACGACAGGACCGTAGGTGGCGATGCGCGCTTTGACATATGAGGCATAGACCTATCTCAATAAGACAGAGTTAAATCTCAATAAGACAGAGTTAAATCTCAATAAGACAGAGCTAAATTACGCAGAAATGCATGAACTAGTGCTTTTGAAATGGTGAGATAATGCCATATTGGCTTTCGAATGGTATGTTAGCGCGCTCTTGTTTGTCTGAATTCGAATCTGTTTGGTTTTATGGATGCGGGCGACCTTCCTAAAGCTTTGACACTTGGGAAGGTCGCCTCGGGAAGATGTATCTTCTAAATCGGAAGTGAGTGGGTCTCTTTGACTAACTTCGATAGCTTTTGAAGAGTTTCGATGACCCTTTCGGTATCGTCGGCGAGTTGGGCAGGCCCTTGGTTTGAGAGTGCGTCGGTCTCGTCTTCAATAGATGCCTTCAGAGATTTCCCCTCGGTGGTGAGTGATTGACCGTCTTTAGCGACAAGACCTCTAGTGATTAGCACTTGGAGAGCGTCATCCCACTCTTGATCGCTAAATCCTCGCGATCTGGTGAGAAATTCTCTAGGGATTCTCCCATCTAGGAAGTGGAGATAATTTGCTTCAATTCCACTTATCTGTGCATGCACGAGGCAGTTAATATGGTTGTCGCCTCGGTGTTCACGAAATAGAGTGATCAGCTGCCATAGCCGCGTTGGTCGATCGGAGCTTAATTCTATGGATAGGTGACCGGCAAATAGTGGTCGACCGTAGAGGGGCAACGTCTTGGAAATTGGTTCAAGTTTCTCAATCAAATAATCAACTTCGTCTCCAAGGCTTTGACATGGAACGGCGAGCATCTCGCCTGCTGCTTTGAGTCTCGCCTCGATCATGGCCCCTGGGGTTGTTAGAGACCAAGCTAGGGGTATGAAATTTTCTATCGCTGAAGGCGAAAATGAGTAGAAGCTAGAAGTGACCACAGGGGCTGTTACCGCTCCCATACCTGCCACCCGTGAGGCGAAATAGCCCATAAAGCGGGACGAGACGCCAGCTTGTTTGTAGTATTGGTGGGCCGGGTCATAGAAGTATATGCCAGCATGCGCTAACTCATATGCCTTATAAAAGCGACGTGCATTTGCCAAGTTTTCCAATTCCGTTGGCTCCTTTCATCATTTTTTTCATCCTTTTTGAATAGTTCGCCTCAAATAGAAGATTCCTATCTTTGGTTTGGATGGTCAGTGGATTATCGTTCTTGGGGTTTGTCTTGTTTAGGTTTGTGTTTAGGTGCGTGTCATTAGTTTTCTCGGTTATATACAAAACGAGAACTCAACTTCCTCCATGATCTTACTCTTTGCCGATGGTCTATATTGGCTGAAGTTAAAGTGGCCCTAATTTAGCGAAATGGGGCAGCTGCCTTACTTTGGTTTGACTAGTCGGTAAGTCCAAGAGGCAGTGTTTAATCGAGCGTTTCTCAAACCTCACTTTGTGGGGTGTTTTGTACAATAGCATTGGCCGTGAGCTTCAAAGGAGATGTTTGTAACCTTTTGAAAGCATCAGCTCGGTTATAATCGTTGAACTTTGAAGAACGCGAAGGTCGGTTGGTTTCAATAGCGACACGAAGCGGACTAGGATGTAAGTTGTGTCTAAACTTCCGATTCGTACCTATGGTGATCCAGTTTTACGTCAACGAACTAAGGCGGTCGACACTATCGACGGTTCGATTGCACGCCTTTGCGAAGAGATGATCGAGGTAATGCGCATCGCACCCGGTGTAGGGTTGGCTGCGAACCAAATAGGTATATCCAAAAGCATCTTTGTCTATGACATTGGCGATGGTTCTAGGGTTGTTCTAAATCCCGTAATCACCGAGACCTCCGGCGAATGGACCTACGAGGAAGGGTGCCTTAGTGTGCCCGGGTTGTTCTGGCCGATTACTCGTCCCAAAGTGGTTCATTTGGAAGGGATCGACCTAAACGGAGATCCCGTATCTATAGAAGGGGACAACTTATTAGGTCGCGTATTTCAACACGAACTTGATCACCTAAACGGTGTATTGCTTGTTGAACGGTTAGATCCTGATCAATTAAAGGCTTCGAAGAAGGAACTTCGTAAGCTCGCACTCGAAAGTATGAAATAGTGGCAAATAAAAATGAGTTCAGTAGCCTTTCTAGTAATCCAAAGATTGTCTTTATGGGTTCACCCCAAGAGGCCGCAAGCGTCTTAGAGCACCTTATCGAATCGAATATGACGCCGGTTTGTGTAGTCACTAATCCACCAGCTCGACGCGGCAGAGGAAAGGCGATCTCGCCCACGCTCGTTGAAGAAGTTGCACTTGTCCATGGCATCAAAGTTCTTTATGATCCGGTGGAGTTGGTTGATTTTGACTTCGACCTTGGAGTGGTGGTTGCCTTTGGAAAGATCCTTAGTGATGAGATTCTGGAGCTTGCTCCTTTTGTCAACATACATTTTTCGCTGCTACCAAGGTGGAGAGGTGCCGCTCCGATCGAGCGGGCAATTCTTGCCGGAGATGAAAAGGTAGGGGTGTGCCTAATGGAGATCGGCCCTGGCCTTGATGAAGGTGATATCTTTGCCCAGTCGGAGTTGATTCTATCGGGTGATGAGACCTCTCAAGAGCTAAGAGAGACACTTACCGAGATAGGCGCCGAGCTATTGGTCGATCATCTTTCTAAGGGTAGCGAGGGTTTCTCACAAAGAGTTACGCAGAATGGTGAAGTGACTTACGCTAAGAAGATTACCTCTGACGACCTCCATTGCGACTTCAACTTGGATTCTGAGGCTAATTTCAAGATCGTTAGATTGGGTGAGGCCTGGACGACGCTAAAGGATAAGCGCGTCAAGATCATTTCAGCGCGGCCTATAGAGATCGATGCGCTCGATGATGATGATCCGGGAACGATAGTTGATGATATCGTAATCTGTAATCCAGGTGGCCTACTTTTGTTAGAGGTGCAGCCTGAGGGGCGAAGGGTGATGACTGCGTCTGATTGGTTGCGTGGAGTTAGAGTCGGCTCTAAGAAGTTATCATTTCAGTAGCAGCTATCAATCATTGGAGTTGATGATTTAATGTTTACCGGTTTAGTCCAAAGTATTGGCTCTGTGGTTGGAATAGATTCTTCAAGATATATCTTTCAATGGCTCAACCGAGGCAAAGGCTTTGAAATTGGTGAATCGATTTCGGTGGATGGTTGTTGTTTGACTGTGGTGGATTTCAGTGATGAGACCTTTAGCACCGATGTTGTTTGCGAGACTCAATCTAGGACAAAGGTACTGACCTACACCTTGGAGACAAGGGTAAACCTAGAAGCTGCCATGCTCGCCAGCGATTCAATTGGTGGCCACTTTGTTTTAGGTCACATTGATTCAACCGCCAAGGTGCTAAGCGCTGGCGAGAGATTTCGCATTGAAATCTCACCAAGCGACGCCCTCTACGTCGTCGAAAAGGGGTCTATCGCTATCGACGGGGTATCTTTGACCGTTGCTGGAAATGGCGAGGATTGGGTTGAGGTAGCTTTGATCCCTCACACTCTTTTAGTCACAACTCTTGGAGATCGAGCGCCGGGCGATCTTGTCAACATAGAATTTGATGTTTTGGCTAAGCACGTATCTCGAATTGCCAGCGCGCAGTTTTCGGCAGTTAGATAGCTTTGCCGATTGTATTTGGCTTGTGCCAAGTTTATTTTTTCGTAATTGAGGTTTTGTTGTGCCGTTAGCTGCAATTGAAGAGGCTATTAAAGCCATCGCACGTGGAGAGATGGTGGTGGTGGTCGACGATGAGGATCGTGAGAATGAGGGCGACCTCATTATGGCCTCCCAATTCGTTACCAGCGAAGCGATAAGCTTTTACCTAGAACATACCTCAGGTCTAATCTGTGCCTCGATGATCGGTAAGCGCCTCGACGAGCTAGACCTTCCTCTGATGGTTCATGAGAACACGGAATCTCAAAGAACTGCCTTTACCGTTACCGTGGATGCGGTGCACGGAACCACAACTGGCATATCTTCTTCTGATCGAGCAGCAACTATTCAGGCGTTGGTAAATCCTCTAACAAAGCCGAGGGACCTGGCTCGACCTGGCCATGTGCTGCCGCTACGATATCGCCAAGGTGGGGTTCTCAAGCGTCAAGGTCACACTGAGGCGGCTGTCGATTTGGCGATTTTGGCAGGACTTGCTCCTTCTGGTATTCTCTGTGAAATTGTCACCAGTGATAAATCGGCAATGGCACGTTTTGATGAGCTGGAGTCCTTTTCGACAAAGCACGGCCTTGTAATGATCTCTATTGCAGATCTTGTTCGGTATAGGCGAAAAAACGAAAAATTAGTTCGTCGGGTCGATGGTGCGTCGGCTAAGATCCCGACAAAATACGGTGATTTTGTCGGATATGTCTTTGAATCACTGCTCGATGGCGAAAGCCACTTTGCCCTTACGATGGGTGAGATCGATCCAGATGTAGCAACTCTCGTGCGTGTTCATTCGGAATGTCTCACAGGGGATGTCTTTGGCTCGATGAGATGCGACTGTGGTCCGCAGCTCGATAGTGCTCTTGAGATGGTCGCAAAGGCGGGATCAGGGGTAATTGTTTACTTGAGGGGCCACGAGGGGCGCGGAATTGGAATCGCGCATAAGATTCGTGCTTATTCTCTACAAGATGAGGGCTTCGATACCGTTGATGCCAATCTGGAGCTTGGACTTCCAGTTGATTCGCGAGAATATGGCATTGGAGCTCAGATATTGGTGGATCTTGGCGTCGGAAAGATGCGGCTGCTCACTAATAATCCCGCCAAATACGGAGGTTTGGCCGGTTTTGGCCTTGACATCGTCGATAGAGTTGCACTAACGACCTCTCCTAATCCGTCAAATATTGAATATCTTCGGACTAAGAAGAGTCGCATGGGTCACCTGATCGAAGGTATATGATCGACTCAATTCTGCGAGAGTGGTCGCAGCATTTTTGGGTCGTGACGTTTTAGGCCAAAGCGTTTTGGGTCAAAGCTAGCCTGTGCAAAATGGTTTTTTGAGCGCTTTGACAGTTGACTTTGACCCTTGATGGAGCAAAATTAATCGAGCAAAATTGACAGCACAATGAATTTCGATGACTCCATAACTGCGGTCATCTGTCATAATTTGGATGAATAGTCCACAAGGTGAAAGGAAGCTCGAATGGGAGCTGTTTATTTAGGTACATATGAACCTCCGAAGTGGCGAGTGTTGATTGTGGCGTCTCGCTTCAACGAGCTGGTTGTGGATCCATTGGTTGAGGGCGCCAAGCGTTGCTTGGTTCGTCATGGAATGGATGAAGCCAATATTGACCTGGCCTATGCACCCGGAGCAGCGGAGTTGCCTTTGCTGGCAAAGGTGGGGGCTAAGAGCGGTCGCTACGGAGCAATTATCTGCCTTGGTGCAGTGATTCGTGGAGCTACGAGCCACTACGACGTTGTCGTCTCCTCCATGGCCTCAGGTATATTGAACGCCTCGCTTGAGAGTGAAGTCCCAGTGATTATGGGTGTTCTTACAACGGATAGTATTGAACAAGCTCTTGAGCGGGCGGGAACTAAGGCCGGAAATAAGGGATTTGATGCAGCGATGGCGGCTCTTGAGATGCGCTCGGTGATGGACCAGATCCAAAGCTGACGCTGATGGACTTCTATTTTTTGTAAGAGTCTTTAGCAAGAGATTGAGAACAGCTGCAAGAGATCGAGAACAGCTGCAAGAGACTAGTTGCCAGGGACTGAGGAAAGCGCTTTTTGGCTCAACGACAAATCAAGGTGTCGTTGCATTCTTTGGCAATAGTCTCACCAAGGCAACTTTAGGAGTCAACCAAGAAATCTAAGGCTTGATTGTTGTGGTGAGAGACTTGGACAGATATAAGTTGCACTGGCTTGGTTATCATTTAGTGGGCTTTAAGACTTTCTGATCGGCGAAATTTAATTTCTGGATTTTCCCATAGTGATTGACGAATCAAAGCGGATTACTGTCTTAGTGGTTCGTTGAAGCTGTTACGACTTCTTGGATGAGCTTCGTGGTCTCTTTTGATTGGACAATTACCTCTATGTCACCCCTATGAGTTCTAGTATCGAGGTGATCAAACTCATAGGCCATGGCCATCGTTAGCGCACCTTGGCCCTCGAAGAGTCGCAGACCTTGCCCACCTCCTAAAACTTTAGGGGCATAGAAGATGTGTAATCTGTCGATCAGGTGCTGATTGAGAAATTGATTTGCTACGTGTGCGCCTCCCTCTATCATTGCCATGAGGTTGCCTTCTTTGCCTAGTTCGCTAAGTAGATCTTTGATATCACCACTAAATGACCTAGCGGGATGGACTTTCGCATTTGGTGGGATCGCTCCGAGTACTACTCGTAGGGGCGAGCGTCGATTTTCTAATCGAACTGTGAGAGATGGGTCGTCGATTTTAAGGGTTCCAGATCCAGCGATTATCACGTCGCTGTCGGCCCGAAGTTCTTGCACTGCCAGACGGGATTCCTCGTTGGTGATCCATTTGGAGGTTCCGTCACTTGCGGCGATGTATCCATCTAAGGTAGATGCCAACTTGACCAATGTCATTGGGCGTCCCAACTTCCTAGAGATTAGATATCCAACTAGATCCATTGCGACCTCTTTAGCGCGGACACCGACGCAAACTTCAATCCCGGCTTCACGAAGGATCTTTATTCCACTTCCAGCAACTCTTGGATCAGGGTCGATTATTCCGACCACGACTCGTTCTATTCCTGATGAGATGATTCGCTCGACGCACGGGGGAGTCTTACCATGGTGTGAGCATGGCTCTAGTGTTACCCAAAGGGTTCCAGATCGGGCTCTATCACCCAGTTTGTCCAGCGCCACAATCTCGCCATGGCGATCGCCAGGTGCTTGAGTCGACCCGCTTACAATTTCATTGTCGTAAGTTTGTATTATCGCTCCCACCCATGGATTTGGTCGGGCAATGATTCGAGAATCGCAAGAGGCTGCGATGGCAAGACGCATCATTTGGTCGTCTTTGTCGCTCCAGCTGTTAGTGTCGTCTTGGCTCATGGTTTAGTTGGGTGAGGATTCGCAGGGTCCTCCAAAAGTGCTAGAGCATGTCCTAGATGATCGATCACGGCTTGAAGGTTTTCGGTCGCACCCTTTGGGGAGCCCGGTGTATTTAAAATGAGGCTCGATCGATAAATACCTGATTTTCCTCGTGAGAGCATCCCCAAGGGGTTAGCTGCGCGCATATATTCGCTAAAGCCTGGTGCTTCCCGTTCGATTACGAGAGCCGTACCCTCGGGAGTCTGGTCTCGTTTGCTAAATCCTGTGCCACCGGTGGTTACAATGAGGCCATGAAAGTCTTTTGCTAGCTCCAACAGGTTCGAAGCTACAACGTCTCTTCCATCTTCACAGACGCGTCGCTCGATAACTACGAAGTCGTTATTGATTAGGAGTTCTTCAATTGCTAGCCCCGATAGATCTTGTCTGGCTCCGCTCGCTACTCCATCTGATACAGTGAGAATCTTCGCTTCTTGCATTTATTAAAACCTCCTTGGCTACACCCTAGTAAATGGAGGTGTTCGGTGTGGCCAGACGGATGGATCGACGAAATAACCTTCTAACTATAGATACCAAAGACGCCACTGTTTGGTCAGATTTCTTGACTTAGTTGTTAGTTGAATATAGGACGATCGCAGCTCACTTGACTCGACAACTTGTATCAGGTGGGTTTCGGTCCGCCGTTGTTGTCGCTTGTGGGCGCAAAGAGGTGGGCGTCGAAACATCTCGTTGCCCTGCGATTAGATTGCCCAGTTGTATGGCAATTTCTGTCGCACCCCTTGTACAAGATGTGACCAGGGTGTCGTTTAGCTGAGATAGATATAGATTTAGTATTGTGGTGCCGAGCAACGCTTCGCAATTAGGTGATACGTCATTTCGGGTCAAAGCTACCTATTTCTAAGCAACCTTCGGTAGCTCTAGACGGTAATTTGGTCTCTGAAGAGGTCGTGAGATTTGGCTTTGGCGACCTTTGGGTCACTGGACTGTATGGATTGTCAGATAGCCGGCCAGTTATCGCCATTAGCCGAAATGATTTTTGGTGCCCATCTGGAATTTTGGCTCCCTATTGACTCAGTAATCGTAAATTTATAGATGTAGGCTTGGCTACTATGGAATATGGTCAAGAGATTTCGATTACGATAAATGGTATTGAGGCGACCTGTCGAGTTGGTGAGTTGCTAATAGATGTAGTCAATCGTTACAAGCAGACGTTGCCTCAGATCTGTTACAACGAAGTGTTGGGTCCAATTCGGACATGTGATACATGTTTTGTTGAGGTTGATTCAAAGCTTGTACGAGCATGCGATACCCGAGTTAGCCACGCCATGGCCGTGTTGAGTGATTCTCCAAGTGCTAAGGCGGCTCAAATAGAAGCAATCTCTCGTGTTTTGCATAATCACGACCTCGCATGCACCTTATGTGAGAACAATAACGGCAATTGCGTAATCCATAACACGATATCGGCTTCTGGGATTAAGCACCCAAAGTATGAATTTGAAGCTAAGCCATATGAGATTGACGCTTCTCATCCCTTTTATCGATATGATCCAAGCCAGTGTATCCTCTGTGGTCGCTGCGTAGAGGCTTGTCAGGATCTCCAGGTCAACGAGACCCTCTCGATCGATTGGAGTTTGGAACGGCCACGTGTCATATGGGACGATGGTGTATTGGCCGGTGAATCTAGCTGCGTAGGATGTGGTCACTGCGTTACGGTTTGTCCATGTAATGCATTGATAGAAAAGTCGATGCTTGGTGAAGCCGGGTTTCTTTCTGGCCTACCTTCTTCGTTGACTACCCCAATGATCGCACTTACAAAAGCAGCCGAACCAGCTACTGGAATTCAGTCGGTTATGGCTATCTCGGAGATGGAATCTCGGCTTCGAGGGTCGCAGATCAAAAAGACCAAGACCGTATGTACCTATTGTGGAGTCGGCTGTAGCTTTGAGGTATGGACCAAAGGTCGCAAGATCCTAAAAGTGGAACCGAGCGATGGTCCGACAAATGCCGTATCTACCTGCGTAAAAGGTAAATTTGGATGGGACTACATAAATTCCAAGGAACGACTTACTACTCCGTTGATTCGAGATGGCGAGGGTTTTCGTGAAACGAGTTGGGATGAGGCTATATCCTATATAGCCCGACGCATGAGAGAGATAAAAGGTGAAGCCGGAGCCGACGCATTGGGCTTCATCTCATCTTCAAAGTGCACCAACGAAGAGAGTTACCTCATGCAAAAGTTGGCTCGTGCGGTTGTTGGGACCAATAACATTGACAATTGCTCTAGATACTGCCAGAGTCCAGCGACGATGGGACTCTGGAGAACGGTTGGAATCGGAGGCGACTCTGGTTCGGTGACCGATATAGAGGCCGCGGGGCTGGTGATAATCATTGGTTCAAATACAGCAGAGAGCCACCCGGTGATCGCGACGCGAATAAAACGTTCACATAAGCTCAAGGGTCAGCGGTTGATAGTCGCGGATCTTCGTCGTCATGAGATGGCCGAGCGTGCAGATATCTTCCTTCATCCAAAACCAGGAACCGATTTGGTTTGGCTCAGTGGGGTCACTAGGTATATTTATGAAAATAACTTAGCTGATCAGGAGTTCCTTACGTCAAAGGTTGAAAACCTAGAGAACTATATCGCTAGCCTTGAGCCTTTTGATCTAGAGACAACCTCAAATATTACTGGAATCTCAAAAGAGACACTCATAGAAGTGGCTAATGAGATCGTCAGCGCCAAGGGCGTCGTAATCTGTTGGGCAATGGGCGTTACCCAACATAATGGGGGCTCAGATACCTCTACGGCGATCTCTAACTTACTTTTGATCACTGGAAACTATGGAAAACCAGGGTGTGGTTCCTATCCATTGCGTGGACATAACAACGTTCAAGGTGCCTCTGATTTTGGATCGATGCCAGCGATGATGCCAGGCTATGAAAAACTATCTGATCCTGTTGTAGTGGCCAAGTGGGAGCGACAGTGGGGCGTCGGTCTACCAAAGACGGCTGGTCTCGATAACCATGAGATGGTGGACGCCATCCATGGCGGTTCCCTAAAGGCCCTATATTTGATCGGCGAAGATATGGGTCTTGTCGATGCTAACATTAACCACGTCCAGAGCGCCTTTGAGAAGTTGGAGCTCTTTGTTGTGCAAGATATCTTCTTTTCTAAGACTGCGCAATTTGCAGATGTAATTCTGCCAGCGAGTCCGAGTCTAGAGAAAGAGGGAACGTTCACAAATACCGAGCGTCGCATTCAGCGACTTTATCAAGCGTTAGAGCCATTGGGTGAGTCACGCCCTGACTGGAAGATTATAACTTCAATTGGGAATGCGCTTGGTGCCAATTGGAGCTATGGCTCGCCCGAGGAGATCATGGACGAGGCATCTAGGTGTGCCGAAATCTTTGTCGGTGTTACCTATGGGGCGCTGGAGGGATTTTCATCGCTTCAGTGGCCGGTAAAACCAGATGGAAGCGATACCCCCGTCTTGTTTTTGGATGGTTTTGCCTTTCCATCTGGAAAAGCTCAACTCTATCCACTCGAGTTCATTGAACCAAGCGAAGTGACTGACGATGAATTCGACTTACACGTCAACAATGGCCGCCTCCTGGAGCATTTTCATGAGGGGAATATGACATATAAGTCTCAGGGAATTTCATCTAGAACTCCAGGTACTTTCTTGGAAGTATCTCCCGAGCTGGCTAAAGAACGAAATCTTAGCGATGGGAGTGTTGTTCGACTTACCTCTCGCCGTGGAGCGGTAAAGGTGTCGGTTTTGATTAGTGACCGGGTTCATGGGCGCGAAGTTTACCTGCCCATGAATTCTCAAAGTAATGAGAGCGCTATCAATGCACTTACCTCGTCTCATACAGATCGAGCTACTCATACCCCTGCATACAAAGAGCTAGCGGTCAAGATGGAGGTTTTGTCGGCTAAAGGTAAGTCTCCACTTCCTAAAAATAACTTTCGCAATGGTGTGAGGAACCCCCAAATGGGAGTTTTGGTAGAAAGCAAATGGGAGCGAAGCGACTACGTAGAGCCTTCGCAACCCAGAAAAGATGGAGGGTTATAATCCAATGGCCAAGGCGATTGAAAATTACAAACCAGAATTTGATGAAAAGCTATTGATTCAAGATGAGCTGGCACGTCTTGTGGAGAACCTCTCAACCTCAAAGGTCACTGAGTTGTTGAATGCCCTTTTAGAGAATGGACCGCAGTCGACAAGTGTGATTGTGGAGAAGATGAATAATCCATCGACTCGACAAGGAATTGAAAATTTGGCTCGTTTTTTAGGATTGGCAGGACAACTCGATCCGAAGTTGCTCCGGGGCCTCCAAAGTGGTCTTTCGGCTACTTCGGAGATCCTTGGATCTAAGCGTCCTCCAACATTTATGGAATTGTTTAGAACGATGCGAAGTGCTGAGGTGAGAAGAGGAATCGCCATGGGACTTGCTTTTGTGGCTGGCATTGGTTCAAAGTCATAAAGTGAAAGTCATTTGAGGCTTACCTGATGGACCATCACCTTTGTATTTGTTTGCATTCAAAGAGGGTGAATCGTTGGTTTGGTTGAGTTCTTTGGATATTGGCGAAACATCCACAAATCAATTGCTCAAGGTTACTCTTGGTCAGATCCTTGACGGCTAGGGTTATTATCGATGAGTTTGAATAAAGTAGAGGTTTGAATGCTAAAGGTTGTGCTTCCAAAGGGATCGTTGGAGAAGGCGACTCTGGAGCTATTTGGAGATGCTGATCTAGTTGTTGAGCGTTCATCGGAGGTGGACTATCGAGCTAGCGTCGACGACCCAAGGATCGATGAGGTTCGAATCTTGCGACCACAGGAGATTCCAACCTATGTTGCCGATGGCCTCTTTGACATAGGAATTACCGGTCGAGATTGGGTTGAAGAGACCTCGAGCACGTTGGTGAGTATTGGAGAGCTGAGATACTCAAAGGTCACTACTAATCCAATTCGAGTTGTGCTGGCAGTTTCGGAATCTTCAGGAGTCAAGTCGGTCTCAGATCTCAAAGACGGCGTCAGGGTGACTACCGAGTACCCGAATTTGACTCGACGATATTTCGAGGACAAAGGGATTGATGCAGACGTATTTCTTTCTTATGGAGCGACTGAAGCTAAAATTCCAGATATAGCCGATGCTGTGGTAGAAATCACTGAGACCGGAAGGGCTATCCGCGCGGCAGGACTGCGTATTATCGATACAGTTTTGGTCTCGTACACTGAACTTTTGGCTAATCCAATTGCTGCTGCTGATCCGGCTAAAAGGCACGCGATGAATCAGCTCTATACCCTCTTGTCGGGAACGCTTGCTGCAAGGGGTCAAGTCTTACTCAAGCTGAATGTGGGTGGATCGGATCTCGAGAAGGTAATTTCTCTAATTCCATCCATGAAGGCGCCTACGGTGGCAGAACTCTTTGGTCACGCTGGTTTTGCGGTCGAGACGGTCGTGCCGCGCAAGGGGATTAACACCTTGATTCCAATGTTGGTAGACGCAGGTGCTACCGGCATCTTGGAGCTTCCGCTCTCTAAAATTATCCCGTAGTGCTTCTTTTGATTGACGATAAGGTAAGGTTTCGGTCGCCGCCTCATCCCTAGCTCCATTGTTGGGCTGAATTTACCTATATGGGTGCTTTTTGATTTTGGGCGGGGTACAACTCTCGTCTTGTAGCCGTGTGGCGTTAAATTCACGATAAGTTCCCCTGTGGGGATGGGAGATTTGCAACGGCATCCATTGTTCTGTGGCGTGCAATCCTTGGACGTGTAGACATAGTGGCGAAGCCGACTTGATTTAAGCTTCAGCTCGTCTTTTGGCTGTAACTTTGGCTATAACTTAGGCTACGCCATCGATTTCTTGCGGCCATCTCTAGTGGTGGAGTACTTGTGCGAAATCAGGGGTCGGCCATGGTTATCTTGATACCAATTTTGATGTCCATTTATCGAGAGTTTTTAGGCGCGGATTCCGATTGTTTTTTCTCTATATGTTATGTGAATGGATGCAAGTGTGCTATCTATGGTTCGGCCAATGTTTGTAGGGCAGGATTTGTTATGGATCGGCGAATTTGTCATTTTGGCTATGGTCTTGATCTGAGTCTCAGGTGAGCATATTGCTTTGCTGAAACTCAGATCTATTAGGTATTAGCAGCTCCGTGGAATCGCTACTGGAGCGAAGACATCTGGATAAATGCTAGGCGAAGCTGTGCTAGGGCATCAGTTAGTTCTGGCTCGTATTCTCCAAGTCTACCTTCAAGTGAGGTTACAATACCAGCTAGTGCGTCAATGGCAAGAGATGCGCCAATTAGATTTGGTGGCTGATCTGAAAGGTGTATTGCGGCAAGTTCGAAGAGGCCATAGCAGTGATTTGCCACGATTACCGCTGGATCGGCTTTTCTAATTTGATCTGCCAGCTCCTGTGTTTCGTCCTTTTTTTCCTCGGCATTCTTCAAATCTCCCATTTGCTGTGGCGCCGGGGTTTCATTTTGTTCTGTTTTCGGGGTGTATTCACCATCAGGTGTCCAAAGCGTACTCATTACCGATAGACTAATAGCACTATTCTTTGCAAGTGCTAGCTTCGGCTGCCGCCTTGATGAATCTTATTTCATCGGGCTCGACTCAGTTCGGCATAGAGTTCGCTTGATTTATTGAGCCAATTTGTTGTAATTTTTAATTTAGTACCGATCGAGTGTCTCTTTTTTAGTGATGTCGATTTTGGTTTGAATTTTTCATACTTAGGGAGTGATGTTAGATAGCAACTGCAACACCAGGTGAACCTCGTACAAACGAGAGGATTCGCGCGCGAGAAGTTCGACTCGTCGATCAAGAAGGAAATCAGCTAGGCATTAAATCTGTGGCCGAGGCTATAGATCTTGCCAAGACCATGGACCTTGACTTGGTGGAGGTGGCACCTAATGCAATGCCTCCAGTTTGTCGAATAATGGACTATGGCAAATTCAAGTTTGATAGCGCTCAAAAGGCTAGAGATTCAAGGCGCAAGTCGGTAAGCTCGCAGCTAAAAGAGATGAAGTACCGTCCAAAGATTGGCATCGGAGATTTTGACACTAAGACCCGACAGGTTATCAAGTTTCTAGGTGAGGGCCATAAAGTCAAAATTACTGTGATGTTTAGAGGACGAGAAGTATTTCATCCAGAGCTCGGTAAGTCGATTCTCGATAAGATCGAAGTGAAGACCGCCGGAATCGCCAAGGTTGAGGCTGCGGCGAAGCTTGACGGGAAGAACATGATTTTGGTTTTAGCACCCGAGCGTAAGTCACCAGTAAAACCTGTAGCTACTCGTAGCGACAGCGGGGATGATCATCCTAACATTATCGCCGATGGTGATATTTAGTTAGGATTGCCGAGAGGCACTGTCTATTCTGACAGTCCCAAGGTTACTGGTAAGACTATGTTGAAAAGCTGATACTTGCCTGATTCTTTGACTCGGGTCGATGGTTATTTGTGTCCCTAAAGCCCAAAAAAGTTTATTGTTTGGTGCGCTAAAGTTGATGCAGTTACTTTTGGTGTTTTGCTAGAGGTCGTGTTTTCTTTTTGACCGGCCGCTGTTTCGCCTTGGCACCAGTTGGGGTACTTTTAGTTTTGGATACTTGATTGCCGTGGACGAATGCCTAGGGTACGAGAAGTTTTTAGATAAATGAGATGGGAGCATAGTTATGCCAAAGATGAAGACTGATACCGGTGCGAAGAAGCGCTTTAAAGTGACTTCTACCGGAAAGATTACAAGGCGCAAGTCTTATCGAGCGCATTTGCTCGAGAAGAAGTCCTCAACAAGGACAAGGCGCTTGGCACAAGATGCTGAAGTTACTGGCGGCCAGGCTCGACAAATCCGTCGAATGCTAGGTCTCTAACAGAGCCGGTTATCGGTCGCGGATTTATAGATCTTGGTTTTATAGGTCTTACAGGAGAATGCGATAGATCGTATTTTGGTTTGTGCATCTTTCATTGATGGTTAGGTGCGATTAGTTTTGAGGAAAGGTAGGACAAGTGGCTCGAGTAAAACGTGGCGTTCACGCCAAGAAAAACCATAAAGCAGTATTAGAGTCCGCTAAAGGTTACTACGGTAATCGGTCAAAGAGTTTTAGGTCAGCAAACGAAGCAGTCATGCACGCTTTGCAGTACTCATATCGCGACCGTCGCGCGCGAAAGGGTGATTTTCGTCGCTTGTGGATTCAAAGGATCAATGCAGCAGCGCGTTTGAATGGCATCAGCTACTCTCAGTTGATCGCAGGGCTAAAGTTAGCGGAGATTGATTTGGATAGGCGAGTGCTCGCAGAGCTAGCTGTCACCGATGGCGACACCTTTGCCCAGATCGCTAGTGTAGCCAAAGAAGCCTTAGCCGCTAAAGAAGCTTAGAGACAGTTGCTTTACTATTGCCTTTCGTCTTATTTCGTTTTGGTTTCTCTGACGACTAGGTCGTTTGGGTAAGCCATGCGTTTGAGCGGGCGAAGCGAACGTATAAAGAGATTGAGGAAGCTGGTCTCCAAGGCCAGCTTCCGTCTTTCTGAGAGAGCATTTGTCCTTGAGGGCCCTAATTGCCTTGAGGCAGCACTTCGATCGGGAATCGATCTAGAGGGTGTCTATTACTCCTGCGATCTAAATCAGAGCCATTTTCCTTTGATTACCGACTCTTTTGAGCGAGGGATCTCCGTCTTTGAAGTTGAGAGCGGTCTCCTAGAGGCGATATTGGATCTCTCGAATGCCCAACCTGTCGTTGCGGTGGCTCCAATGGAGACCAGGCGAACTCCATCATCTAGTACCACATTGCCAATACTTGTGTTAGATGAGATTCGAGACCCTGGCAACGCAGGTACCATAATTAGATCAGCGCATGCCTCGGGTATCCGTGAGATCGTCTTTCTCCCAGGTTGTGTCGACCCTTATAACCCCAAGGTTGTTCGTTCTTCTGTTGGTTCCATATTTTTTGTGGACGTCACCGTTGCCGTTGATAAAGACGACACTTTGGCGGAGATTTCCAATCGAGGATATGAGATCTACGGGACTAGCCTTGGCTCGCAACTTTCATATGTTGATGCACAACTCTCTGCAAATGTAGCGATTGTAATTGGCAACGAGGCCTTTGGAATTACCAAAGAGGTTGAGGACCGCTGCGATAAGATGGTTCGAATTCCAACCGCCCCTAGTCTCGAGTCTCTGAATGCTTCGATGGCAGCAACGCTATTACTCTTTGAGTCAGCCAGACAACGTGGTTTTGTCGGTTTGATATAGCGAACTATATATGATGATTGATCTTTTCTGAATTGACATACCCTGATAGCGGACTTCTGCCTGCTGATTCTAACTACTTTTTATTCCTGGTAATAGTGTGATTAACTCCCTTTTCTGCGATGCGATGGCCGGTCCAAACGACAGCGTCAATTTGTGATAACAAATGAGAATCTGCCGTTTAGCCAGCTAGCAGGTACTGTTCGGCAAGTTTTCTTGAAGTCGTGAGGTTTCTTGTGGGCGATGCTATTACCGCTACCACTACCAGGCGCAGATGGACTTGATCACTTGCAATTTCTTTCGAGGCTTATTTGGATACGCTTGACCACAATGGCCCTAACACGTCTGAGCCAGTGGCTCCACTCAGCTTTTAATTGTAACGAAGTACTAAGGTAGATTTGGTGGAAATTGAGAGATGCCAAATGCAACTCTCAATTTTGGTTAGATTCAGTTGCCTTGGTGCATCGTTGATATAGATCACCTGCCCCGGTTTTGAACTCCTGGAATCGCTAATGGACGGCGTCCTCTTATTGTGGCGCGATCCAGCGGATTTACCACGATTGCTCCGGCAATCTTCCATGAAGGATTGCGAAGCTGTGGAAGGAGAGTCGAGGCCAAGGAGAGGATGGACGCGACGGGGTAACGATTCTTGATGGGCTAAACAATCTTTACGATTCTGGATAGCTTACCTATGGCTGACACGCAAAGAAGGATCCATTATTTCGGTTGGTTGGAGCAGTTTGTGGGATTGTACGAGTTTTTTCTGAGTACTTAAGGGCTATTTCGACCGACTCCAATAAGGAGGAGTGGCAGGGAAAGCTATTTACTTTGGCGCGAATTTGATTCAATAAATGCGCGGGTCCCGGCTCCCGTCCTAGACGATACCACTTGGCATCCTCGGGCTGGCCCTCTGGGACTCGCGACTTTCTCTTAGAACAGTACCAAGAAACGTATCCTTAAGTTTATGATTTGAAAGTTGACTTCGCAACCCGCGTGGCGATTCAGGTTGCTAGTAATCCAGAAGAAGCGCAGCGAAAGCCATCTGTAGCGCTCGTATTCCCTCAAGAACCTCCAGTCCTAGTTCGACCATAAGTGTGCTTTTATTGCCGTGTGGGACTAACACGTCGGTCGATGTCATTTGATTTTCGAAAATCTAGGCAGGTACCTCTCTACGTCAGTACCTTATTGGATTCTTTTATAGACCCAAGTGTTGCTTTAGCAGAGGTGTTGCCTGTCTGTGATGGTGTCGTGGCGAGGCCCACGGTACGCTCGTGAGCGCCGTTTCATTCAAGGCGATGCCCTGGGTGACGAAGTGCCAACCGAGGGCACGATTAATTGGATTTTGACTAATTGGGTTTAAACTTTGGTGAGCGGCGAACTGTCGAGGTTGTCGTGGTTATCGAAGTGGTAACCTTCTTTGATCTGGGTGGCAGGAGATAGCTCTGTTGTCGTATGTGGATTTGTAGTAGTTCCGGGTTCGACTCTGAACGGTTGGGTGAATTGAAAGTTTGTAACGGGCGCATGGTAGGGCCGTTGGTTTTTCATCTCCCATTTATAGATTTTGGTGCGGGTGTCGACTCTAGGGTTTGGTTTGTGTAGATGACATTTGCCTTGTTTTGTAGCTTTTGAGCAGCTAGGTCGGCTGTGGTTGGGTTAGATCGATCCAACGATCTTGGCCAAAGTTTGAGCTCAAATACGACGTCGATCTGTGCAGTGATTAACGTGACGTAGCTGATCAGATAAACCCATGTTAAAAGCCCGATTACGATCCCAAAGAAGCCATATAGAGCGCTTGCCTTTGAGAGTTGATGAGAGACGATCGAAGAGCCAAAGAACTGAAGGATCTGCCAGACGATTGCTCCTGCAACAGCACCGCGCCAGATCTTACGAATGCCAATCGACTTAGGTAAGCAGATATTTGTAGCCAAGATGAACATTGCTATGTTGATTAGGGCGGCGATGAGGATTGAAATTATCAAGAATCTTGATGAATAAGCAGCTAGGGTTGTCGATGCTATTGATCCAATTCCAATCACTAAGCTCCATAGGATCTTTCTGCCAAGTTGGGGTGCAAAGCCTCCGCGCTCGGCTGGTACCACGTACCAGATGTCCTGCATTGATCGCATGGCGATGGAGGATAGCCCTTTCGTAGCTGAGGCTAATGTTACGACCGAGACGATCGAGCTGATAGTTCCAATCACCAGTACGTGAATGTTGGATTTAATCTGGGCGCCAATGATTGGGAAGTTCGCTAAAGCTGAATTTAGGACCGTTTCTTTGAGGGAACTGTTGTGGGTCGTAAAGATCCCCAAGAGGCCCACAAGAAGGATTAATAGTGGGATAATCGCAAAGAGGGCATAATAGGCAAAGAGCGCAGCCATCGAAGAGACTCGATCTCTCGAGGATTTTATATACACCGCAACCATAAATGAAGCGACTTTGTTTTTTCGTTGGATGGAATCGATTAGCTTGACAAGCGATGGGATTAAAGAGGAGATTTTCACGAAAGTTTCTTTGCTTGGAGTCAGTTTCAAACCACCCTAGTCGATGTGGATTTTGAAGTAGATGATTGCTGCTATTAGCTGATTATCAAAGGTGCCAAGCAATCCTAGGGATCTCATTTATATGACCCATGAAGCTTTGTGGTTGTACACGAAGGTGAATATCTCGTTTTTAAACAGGTAGGTTCTATAGCGTTGAAGTTTTCATCGATTTAGCGGGGTGATCACGAATTGCGACGCCGTCCTTAATTCAAAATGTGGCCCTTACCATAAGGTTAGCTGATCGAAGGCAAGTCAACTGGACCTGAGTGCTAACTTGTTGCTTGGCTATGTTGTGCCACCTCAAAAGATGCCACCTCAAAAGATGCCACGTCAAAAGATGCCACGTCGAAAAATGATACGACCCAAAAACGCTCTGTTGAAAAAAGAGTATCGATTTGCTTTAGGTGGCTCACTTTTACTTTGGCAATTATCCTGGCGATGATCAACCCGTCAGATGACTAACCCATTAGGCGGTGACTGGATCTCTCGTGGTGGTCAATTTTGGCAATCTTTTAGCAATGTTGTATCTACCGATTTGAATGTCAAATTTTGGATCCGTGCCCGGTTAGGCTATCTTTCTAGAGTTTTAGGCGTCGTGGAATTAGGATTATATGGATATTGATCAACTTCAAGATTTGGTAAAGCAGCTTTCCACAGAATTTGATTCACGTTTTATTAAGGTTGAATCTGTCGGTGACCTAGACCTTCTCGCCTCGGACTTTACCGGTAAAAAGGGTAAGGTTGCGGGCATATACCGACAACTCGGGGGTCTTGAGGCCTCTCTTCGGCCAAAGGCTGGCGAGATAATAAACGAACTTCGAGATCGAATCGACCGTGTCGTGGCAGAGGCGCGACCCGATCTCGTCAATCGAGAGCGCTCAATGGTCTTAGCGTCATCTTTTAGTGACCCAACGGCGCGGCCAGGACGAGACCGTATCTCCTCAGCCCGTAGTCACTTGGTGACTCGTACTCGGATGCAGCTTGAAGATACCTTTATTGGCATGGGCTTTAGCGTTGAAGAAGGACCAGAGGTTGAATCAGAGTGGTATAACTTTGAGGCACTCAATATACCTAAGTTCCATCCAGCTCGTGATGGTCAAGATAGCTTTTACCTAAATTATGGAGCAGATAATTCGGTACTGCTACGAACCCACACTTCGCCAGTTCAGATACGGGTGATGCAGAACCAATCACTTCCGATCTATGCGATTATGCCAGGCAGGGTCTTTCGACGTGACACCGCTGATGCGCGACATACTGTTGGTTTCCACCAGATCGAGGGACTGGTTGTTGACAGGGGTATAAACTTTGGCCATCTCGCAGGCACGATTGAAGCCTTTACACAATCGTATTTTGGACCTGACATAAAATCTCGCCTTCGTCCGGCTTACTTTCCCTTTACAGAACCATCTGCTGAATTTGAGGTTACTTGTACGATCTGTCGCGGAAGTGGCTGTCGCACATGCTCGTCAACTGGCTGGATTGAGCTCGGGGGCTGTGGAATGGTTCATCCGAATGTGTTTTCAGCAGTAGGGATCGATTCGGAGGTCTATTCAGGTTTTGCCTTTGGCTTTGGGATTGATCGCTTAACCCAGATGCGATATGAGATTCCAGATATGAGAATCCTTACTGAGAATGACCTTCGCTACCTCTCGCGTGCTTGATTGGCGTTTGCATGGCCGCCATAAAGGACGCTATCGCGAAATTTTTATAAGCCACTGCCCCTAAAAGGGCGTAAATTTACCCCATTCCATATTTTTCTAGCCCTTTTGATGCCAACTGAGATTTAGAATTTCTCATTCGAATCGACGTTGGCCATATCTCTTCAATAATTAGTGAAAGATCAACTTAGATGCGTGTAGTACTTTCGTGGTTGAATGAATTCGCAGACTTCAACTCGCTTTCGAATTCTAGCGAGCAAGGTGACGTCGTTTCGATCATGGTGGAGGCGATGAACTCCCTTGGCCTGGTGGTAGAGGGCGTAGAGCGTAGCGGATTTAATTTAGATGGCGTTGTCGTTGCCAGAGTTCTTGAGGTTCATTCGATAGAGGGTGCTGATAGGATCCGGCGAATTGTAGTGGACGCCGGTCGAAGCGAAACCGAACAGATCGTCTGTGGAGCTTTTAACTTTGGCGTTGGTGATCAAGTTCCTCTAGCTCGTCCGGGCGTTGTGCTTCCTGGTGACTTTGCAATTTCGCCACGTAAGATGAAGGGCGTAGCCTCTAACGGGATGCTTTGCTCGGCCAAGGAGCTTGGCCTTGGTCTCGATCTAGATGGGTTGATGATCTTAGATCCTTCATTGGCACCTGGATTAGAAGTCACTCAAGCCTTGGGAATCACCCCAGAGGTGGTCTTTGATTTGGCGATCGAAGCCAATAGGCCAGACGCTAATTCTCACATTGGGGTAGCCCGAGAGCTAGCTTGTTATTTTGGCCTTGACTTTAGTGGGCCTGAGGTGGCCGACCTTAGCTCGGTTGAGGTCAAACCCCTTGATGATGGGGTACTTGGAGAAGGCGCTACCTCGTTGATTATTGCGAACTTCGAGGGGACTTCACTTTTGGAGGCACCACCATATGTAGCTCGTCGCCTTGAGCTTGCTGGGATGCGTTCGATCTCGCCCGTAGTCGACGTCTCCAACTATGTGATGTTGGAAGTTGGACAACCCACGCACCCATATGATTTGACTCTTTTGCCATCGTCGTCTTTAGTGGTTCGTTCAGCCAAGCCAAAAGAAGAGATTGTGACCCTTGACGGAGTGGTGCGGACTTTAGCTGAACCAAGACGAGGCTCAGAGGAGCCGCTTGACCTAGTGATTGCCGACTCAAATGACAGCGTCGTTGGAATCGCTGGAATCATGGGTGGTCACTCAAGTGAGATTGCCAGCACTACCGATGAGGTGATCTTAGAGATTGCTCACTTTAGGAGCGACTTGATTGCTAAGACATCCAAGCGCCTGGGTCTTAGAAGTGAGGCTTCGGCGCGCTTTGAAAGAGGCGTGGATCCACTCATTGGTCAATTGGCACTTGGGAGATTCTCCTTCCTATTAGGTACTAGTCCTACCTCAATTGCAATTGCTAGGGGCGAGTTTGTGGCTCCTGTTATTGAGGTGCGACCATCGAGGATCGTGGCTCTCCTTGGAAGTGATATTCCTATCTCGATCGTCGCAAAGAAGCTCGGGATAATGGGCTTTGAGATCGATGAGGCTAACGAGGCGACCCTTATGGTAACCCCGCCGTCGAATCGACCAGATGTCCGCATTGAAGCAGATGTGATTGAGGAGTTTGCTCGCCACTTTGGATATTCAAATATTCAACGCCACCAGTTGTTGGTCCCAAATGTTGGGGGACTCAGTCTGGTGCAAAGAAAGAGGCGGGAGCTGGTTGGATTTTGCGTGGCAAAGGGATTTTATGAAGCATGGAGTTCAACCCTTCTTGGCCCGGACGAACAGCGCCGCCTGGGCGATTACGGCCGTGAACTCTCTGTCTCCAACCCGATGGTCGCAGAAGAGTCAATTCTTAGACGCTCTATGCTTGCAGGCTTGCTCCGTGGTCTAATAGCCAATGTTCGACGTCGCGAGGAGACTGTAGCTCTCTTTGAAGTAGGCAAGGTCTTTTCTTACCCCAAATATGACCAAGCTCTGCCCGATGAAAGTGAACATGGAGCGTGGCTCTTTTATCGACAGAGTGGTTTGGGCATTTGGGGATATGATCTATACCTTGATTTGATCAGTCATTTCGGAGTGGAAGAAAATCTGAGCGTTGTTCGTCTCAGCGAGATAGAGGTGGCTCGCCAGTTGGAGGCTGGTTACTTCGGGATGCACCCAAACAATACCCTAGCGATCTTGCGAGATGGTGAGATGGTTGGGGTCTGTGGCGAGATAAACCCCTTTGTGGTTGAAGATATCCTTGGCGAGGCTTTGCCTAGTCCGGTTGTCTACATGGAGATGGACTTAGATAAGACGATCTTTGGTGAGGTTGCAACCCAAGTAGTTCCAGCTCCTTCACAATTTCCTTCGGCCGAGTTTGACCTCTCCTTTGGAGTGGAGCGAGCGGTCTTGGCAGACATGCTGGCTAAAGAGATTCAAAAGGGGCTAAAGAGCTACGCGAGTACCATCGAGCTGATTGACGCTTATGAAGGCCCTGCTCTTCGTGACTATGCGCGATCTCTTACCTATCGCATAAATGTTGCTTCTTTTGACCATACTTTGACCGATGCTGAGATCAGAGCTGTGCGAAATGGCCTAATTGACCAGGTAGAGCGTGCAGGACTTGGTAAATTGCGAGATTAGTTATGATACATCGCAGTGAATAATTCATAGCGATGTATATTTAACTCTTGTGAAAGCAGTTATTTTTGGAGCATCAGGATATGGTGGTGCAGAACTCATTAGATCCTTGGGGGTGCACCCCAGCTTTGAAGTGGTTGGTCTATCGGGTGGCGCAAATGCCGGTGCTACCCTAGGCGAGATCTATCCTCACCTTGAGACCTCAAGCTTTGGTGAGATGGTGCTCTTCGATACCGATGGTTTGTGTGACTTTATCGAACACAACCAAGTCGACCTCGCCTTTTTGGCACTACCAAATAATACTGCAACCAAGATCGTGCCTCGAATTATCGATAAGGTCTCCTGCGTCATCGACCTATCAGCTGACTTTCGCCTCAAAGATCCCTCGCTTTATGAGAGTTACTATGGCTATGTCCACCCGGAGCCTAAGCTACTTGAAGAAGCTGTCTATGGCCTTTGTGAATTAAATAGATCCCAGCTGATAGGGGCTAAGTTGATAGCGGCGCCGGGATGTTATGTAACTGCCTCGACTTTAGCCCTCTTTCCATTTTTGGATCAGTCGATCATCGATTCGAACAACGTCGTGATCTCAGCGGTGAGTGGCGTCTCGGGGGCGGGGCGAGGCTCATCGGTTGCGAATCTATTTAGTGAGATTGACTCAAATGTGATGGCCTATGGTCTTTTTGGCCATCGCCATCGCCCTGAGATTGAGCAAAACTTAGGATCTAGTGTTTTGTTCATACCCCATCTGGTCCCAATGACAAGGGGAATATTGGCGACTTGTTTTGGCGATTTATCGGGCGAAGTTGCGGGCGAGCTTGGCCTTTCCCACGTCAGCGACATTACTGCTAAGTCATCTCTTCTAAGTCGATATCTCAATGGTCTCCTTAGTGACTTCTATAGTGGAGATCAATTTGTCGAGGTATTGGCACCAGGAGTCTCCCCACGAACTAAATCCACATTAGGTACTAACAATGCCTTAGTCTCGGTCAGTTACGACGCTCAGACAAATAAGGTCATAGTTCTAGCTGCGATCGACAATATGGTTAAGGGCGCCGCTGGTCAGGCTATACAGGCGGCAAATATCGCCTTTGGTCTAGCCGAGGATGCCGGTTTATCGAAAGTGAGTTTTTATCCATGAGTGTTACATTTCCAGGTGGCTTTAGGGCATCAGGGGTCTCTGCTGGCATAAAAGAGTCCAATAAGGCTGACATGGCTCTTGTCGTAAGCGAAGACTGCCGTCCATATGTTTCCGCTGGCACCTTCACGACAAACTTATCTGCTGCGGCACCGGTCAAATTGTCGAAGGCAAATTTAGCTCTGAGCAAAGGCGAGATGGTTGGCGTCTTGCTAACCAGCGGAAATGCCAATGCTGCAACCGGCAAGCGGGGAGATGAAGCGGCTAAGCGGTCGCTCGAGCGCCTGGGTGAACTCTTGGGGGTTGATCCGACTTCTTTGATGGTGGCTTCTACCGGATTGATCGGAATTCAAATGCCGGTGGAAAAGCTAATTGGCGGTCTCGAAGGAGCGGTAGACAGCCTTGGTGCTACCCTTCAAGACGGAACCCTAGCGGCTGAGGCAATGATGACCACAGACACCTTCGCTAAGACCTCGACTTATGAGATAAATGGAGTTAAATTCGGAGGGATCGCTAAAGGTGCGGCGATGATCGCCCCTAATATGGCGACGATGCTTGCCATGGTTACGACTGATGCGCAAGTAAATCGCGATGACCTTGCCGAAGGTCTCTTTCGGGCTGTTGATGCTACTTTCAACCGAATCACCATAGATGGTTGTACCTCTACGAATGATTCCGTCTTTGTAATGGCCTCAGGAAAAAGCGGAAGATCACTAAGCGCAGGAGAGCTTTACCAAGGGTTATATTCGATCTGCTATGACCTAGCTCGCCAAATCGTCTTTGATGCCGAAGGTGCAACCAAACTTATTGAGGTGGCTGTAACTAAGGCAGCTAGCGTCGACGATGCCTTAGCTGTTGCTCGCAAGATAGCGGAATCGTCTTTGGTCAAGTGTTCGTTTTTTGGCGAGGATCCTTATTGGGGACGTATTATTAGCGAGGTTGGCACTGCTGGCGTGGACCTTGATATCGATCGAGTCACAATAAGATACGGCGGGATAATGCTCTATAGCGACGGTGAAGAGATTCTGGTTGATCCTTCTACTACGGCAGCGGTGATGGCCTTGCGCGAGATTCATCTTGAAGTGGACCTCTCATGTGGCATCGAGTCAGCTTCAATCATCACAGCTGACCTATCGCCAGCATACATAGCTGAAAACATGAGGACCTCCTAACGCCCACCGGTGGACGTGAACGCCTAACTTCAATTTTGACTGGCTTGACTAGATGCAATTTGGCCAGTGCTCTTTTATTTAGTTAGTTGCGATGCTTGGTACATAAAACAAGGCGGATGGCCAGGTCGACTTTGGTTCAAAGATGATTATTTGAGGTAGTTGGTCTCGGTGGTGAAGGAAGCGTCTTTCCTACTAGTTCTTTTATTGTTGGGTGGTTTTGAAATGAGTTCTCTTGGTTGAATTTAATGATGCACTTTTAAAATCTGGTGTTTTGATTGAGGCTCTGACCTATATAAGAAGGTTTCATGGTGCTACTTTTGTAATCAAATACGGCGGAAATGCGATCTCAGACTCAGATGAAAAGGATGCCCTGGTCTCCTTCGCCAAGGACGTCGTCACCCTATCGTCAGTTGGCATCAGAGTTGTTGTCGTCCATGGCGGAGGACCACAGATCGGTGAGATGTTAGGTCGATTGGGAATTGCGAGCCAATTCGTAGGGGGACTTCGGGTTACAGATTTAGCGACCCTCGAAGTTGCCAGAATGGTGCTTTTGGGAAAGATCAATCCAGAGATCGTGGGTGCAATCAATCAACTGGCCCCGGTTGCGGTGGGCCTAAGCGGTGGAGATGCCGGTCTGATCAATGTGAGCGCGGCTGGAGGTGACTTGGGTTTTGTGGGACAAGTTGAAAGTGTCGATCCACAGCTCCTATTGAAGCTCCTAAATGAGGGGCTGATACCGGTGGTAGCAACAGTTGCGCTAGATGACAGTGGCCAAGCCTACAACATCAATGCAGATACTGTAGCTGGTGCCATTGCTGGAGCTCTTAGAGCAGAAAAGCTGATCTATCTGACCAACGTTGAGGGGATATATTCCAACTACCCCGATCTATCTTCGCTGATCAGGCGTACCGACTCAGTTGAGTTGGCCAAGCTTCTGGGAAGTCCATCGATTGCCGATGGAATGATCCCAAAGCTAAAGAGCTGTTTAGGGGCGCTTGAGGTAGGAGTTGGATCAGCCCATATCTTAGATGGTCGCCTTGAACATTCACTGCTGCTTGAGATCTTCACCGACTATGGAATTGGAACAATGGTGGTGAAATAATCCTGCGGGAAAGTCGCAGGTGAAGCCGTCATTTAGAGATTGTCGAGACCAAATTAGCGATTGGTTAGACATGGACAGAAAAGAGATTTAATTGAGTGATTATGAAGAGCTTTTGGCCTTTTCTCAGACCATCGATGCGATGGAGGGGACTAAGAGCTATTTGATGGCAAACTACGGCGAACCGCGCGATGCCTTTGTTCGAGGTGAGGGTTCTTGGCTCTATCGTAGTGACGAGAGCGCAGTTCTGGACTTTCTAGGTGGAATTGCAGTCTGTTCGCTAGGTCACTGTCCTAGGAGCGTTAGCGATGCAATTGCAACGCAAGCACACAAGTTGATTCACACCTCGAACTTCTTCGCAAATGAAAACGGTCCTAAGGCTGCCTATCTTATCGATCGTCTAATTACCGGAGATGACGCCCAAGGTGGTCGTGTAATCTTTTCTAATTCAGGGGCTGAGGCCAACGAGGCAGCACTAAAGTTGGCTCGGCGATATGGTGGCCCACAAAGAACTGATATTGTGGCCCTAAATGGTAGCTTTCATGGTCGGACATATGGGGCACTTAGCGCAACGGGTCAAGTCTCCAAACAGATTCCCTTTATGCCCCTAGTCCCTGGTTTTTCCCATATCGAACCCGGTGACGTCGAACAACTCAGGGAGGCTCTTTCCAGGCCTACCGTGGCGGCGCTGATTATCGAGACGATTCAAGGCGAAGCAGGGGTGATCCCACTCCATCGTGACTATTTGGCGCTCTGTCGTGAACTTACTAGTCAATATGGAGTTCTATTGATTATCGATGAGGTTCAAAGCGGCTTTGGGCGTTGCGGAAACTGGTTTGATCACCATCGAGGCGGAATTTCCCCTGACATGGTAACCATGGCAAAGGCGATGGCCTCGGGCGTTGCAGTAGGTGCCCTTTGGGCGAGGAACGGTATTTGGGAGTCTTTCGCCCCTGGAGATCATGGGACAACATTTGGTGGGTCGCCATTAGCAATGGCTGGCGCCCTAGCGACTATTACCACCATGATCGAAGAAGATGTTGTGAGGCGTGCAATTGAGATGGGAAGCTACCTAAAGAAGGGTTTGAGTCGTATCGAAGGAATCTCTTTAGTACGAGGTGAAGGTCTTTTGATTGGGTTTGGCCTTAGAGATCAAAACGCCTCCAAGATGGCCAAGAGGTGCTTGGAACTTGGGTTGATTGTGAATCCAATTGGAGATAGCATCATTCGACTTGCTCCTTCTCTTTTGGTCACAGCTCAAGAGATAGATATTGCACTAGGGATAATTGCTAGCGCGATCGACTTTCTCTAAGGTATCAAAGGGCCCTCATCGCTCTTAATGGCTGCTGTGAATTACTGGCGCTAAGACGCTTATCTTTCAAGGCTCCAGATGGCGTGGTTGGAGACTTTGATGCTTTGGGTTTTAGTGCTCTGGGTTTTAGTGCTTAGGGCTTTAGCTGTGGCGTTAGTGAGTCTGTGGATGATTTGGTTGTATGTGGGCCGTCTTTGAAGCTTTTGCATTGGGTCGGCGTAGTGGATTTAGATGAGTTTTGTGGATTTTTTATAAAGGCGATGAAAAGTGAATTTTTTAGACTTTGACTCTTTTGATGGAGACCAAATAAAAGAGATCTTAGAGATGGCGAAGAAGGAAGATGCAAATCTCCTGCGAGGCAAAGGAGTAGCTTTGATCTTTGAAAAGCCATCTCTACGTACTCGAAACTCCGCCGAGATGGCCACCGTTGCCCTAGGGGGCCATCCGGTCTACATCCAAGCCGCCGAGGTAGGGATAGATGTTCGTGAGTCGGCCGAAGATATCGCTAGGACATTGATTGGATATCATAGTGTTATAGCGGCACGCGTCTTTGATCATCGGGTGCTCCAACGGATGGCTCGATCGATCTCTGATCTGGGTTCTTCGGTTCCCGTAATAAATCTTCTATCTGATAAGGCTCATCCATGCCAAGCAGTAGCAGATCTATTGACCATCACTGATTTATTTGATTCCAAGTTCAACCGTGAGCTACTTCGCATCGCTTATGTGGGTGATTCAAATAATGTTGCACTTTCTTTGGCCCAGGCTGCCCTCAAAATCGGCGCCTCGATCTCAATCGCATCTCCAGATGGGTACGACTTTGACGAGCAAACCAAGCGTTCCCTAATCGAACTGGGTCCGATAACCTTTTACGACGACCCAATTGATGCGGTGAGCGGATCCCATGTGGTCTATGGTGACACCTGGGTTTCGATGGGAGATGAAGCAAGGGCCCAAGAGATCAGGGCAGCCTTTGAGCCGCGTTTTAAGGTTGATGGTGCAATGATGGCCAAAGCGGATTCCGATGCGGTTTATATGCACTGTCTGCCTGCACATAGAGGCGAAGAGGTCACCAACGAAGTAATGGAGCGCTACGCGAAGGTAATCTTTAAACAAGCAGCCAATCGGATGGCTGCCTTCAAAGGGGTCCTTAGCATGACCCTGAGTAGGTAGTCGTGAAATTGAACGACCACGGTAATGGTAACTGGGTTTTTGTCGTCGATGGCTTTTTTGCAGCGACTTACCATTTCGAAGAGACCTATCGCGATCGCAGTGAGTGCTTTTTTGAGATGGAGTTTTAGGTGACTAAGAATAGACGACAATATCAGATTGCAAAGATCCTAGAAAATGAGTACGTCTCATCGCAAGCGCAATTGGTTGCAATCTTGGCTCGCTCTGGTTTAGATGCCACTCAAGCGACGGTCTCGCGAGATCTGGAAGAGCTCGGGGCGATCAAAGTGAAGGTTCCTGGCGGAGAACTTGTCTATGCGATTCCGTCGGGGTTGCGTGACAATGGCTTAGACACTGACCATCTTCGCAGGGTCCTTTCAGAGTGGGTTGTGGATATGATTGTCTCGGGTAACTTGGTCCTCATCAAGACGCCCCCGGGTTCTGCGCACGTTGTCGCATCTGCATTGGATCGAACGACAGTGGAGGGGCTACTGGGAACGGTTGCTGGTGATGATACTATTTTGCTGGTTACTGCCGAGGGTGGCGCCAGTGAGCTTCATCGACGCCTTAGCGGACTGGCTGGCCTCTGAGAGAGATGATTTGACCAGATATTTGCTCGTAGATTTTGCGAGTGCGATCACGCTATATGGTCCGATCGCACTAAACGGTCCGATCATGCTACATATAGATGGGTTGACCGTGACTCGAATAGGAGCACACAAAGATGAAAATCGGCGATAAAAGCTCTTACCGGTTGTACTTGCTTGTTTATTTCAGCTCCTTGATTTCAGCTAGGAAGGTTGCAGCTAGGAAGGGCTATCAAAAAGGTGGCTTTTCTAGGCCTTTGGTTAGTGGTCTTTTTTATGGGGTTGGCATGAGCTAGGTAGGCTTTAGCTAGGAGATGTCAGATTTGTCAATTGGGCCAGCCCCAAATAAGTTGTATGATCGCCTGAGGCAACGGAGTGACCTCGAGAACCAAAAGGTGATCTCTCTAGCTTTCATTTGTTCAATTGTTTTTTAGTCAGTAATCTAACTTTCACATCGGTGATAGTTGATAAGTAAATATAAGGAGATGGTAACTAGATATGAAAAAGCGTATTGTTCTTGCCTATTCTGGAGGTCTCGATACCTCTGTCGCAGTTAAATGGTTAGCCAAGGAACACGACTATGAAGTAGTAGCTATGGCGGTGGACGTCGGCCAAGGCGGTGACTTTGAAGTTATCCGCCATCGAGCAATTGCTGCTGGTGCAATCGCCGTCGAGGTTATAGATGCTCGAAGTCAATTTGCAAATGATTTTGTTCTGCCTACTCTATTTGCAAATGGAATGTATGAGAATAAATACCCACTCGTCTCTTCGTTGTCGCGACCTGTGATTGCGCACCATCTCGTGGAAACAGCAAAGAAGTACGATGCGGTAGCGGTAGCCCATGGTTGTACTGGCAAAGGAAACGATCAGGTCAGATTCGAAGTTGGAATACGCGCACTAAATCCAAAGCTAGAGATCGTGGCTCCCGTTCGAGTCTGGGGATTTTCACGTGCTGATTCGATCGATTATGCAGAGGCGAATTCGATACCCATCGTTGCTACGAAGGATAAGCCCTATTCGATCGATCAAAACCTTTGGGGCGAGCGATCGAATGTGGAGAGATGGAGGACCCATGGGCCCCACCTCCAAGTGATGTCTATGAGATGACCGTTCGTACAAAGAGTGAGCCAAGCGAAGTTGTCATCACCTTCGACAAGGGAAAGCCAACTGCGATCGATCATAAGCCAATGGATTTGGTGGATATCATCGATGAGTTGAATGTCACCTTTGGCTCCTATGGCTTTGGACGGATCGATATGGTCGAAAACCGCCGCGTGGGAATTAAAAGTCGAGAGGTCTATGAGGCCCCGGCGGCCCTTGGATTGATAATGGCACATGATGCTCTAGAGGACATAACTCTTGAGAGAGACCTAGCCATGAAAAGGCTAAATTGTCACATCGCTTTTCTGAGCTTCTCTACGACGGACTCTGGTACTCCCCATTGCGCGAAGGTCTAAGCAACTTCATGGAATATACACAGCAATATGTAAGCGGTGAGGTAAGACTAGGACTCGAACCGAATCGAGTCTTTGTCAGTGGACGTCGCTCGGAGTATTCGCTTTACGACTACGAATTAGCTACTTATGAAAAAGAAGATGCATTTAGACATAGTGATGCGGAAGGATTTGTAAGGATTTGGGGCTTAGGTGTCGAAACTTGGTCTAGAAAGCAAGTAAATCACGATTAGGTTTGAGTCCGCAATCGTTTGTTGGATTGTGCCCCGATGGTGCGCCATTGGGGACCAAAGGTTTTAGTCATGGAATATCTCAAATGAGCTGTGACATGCAAGGAGAAGTGGAAGACGTATGACCTTATGGCACGGGAGATTTAGCTCCGAACCGTCGGCGCTGCTTTGGGATTATACCGAATCGTTGTCGTTTGATCGCACCCTTGCGCTAGATGACATAGTGGGTTCAAAGGCGCATCTAGCAGGACTAGAGAAGGTTGGAATTCTAACTGCCACAGAGGCCGCAACTCTATATGATGCATTGGTCCTAATAGAGTCTGAGTTCGCCGGCGGTTCATTTTCATTTTCAGACCGGGATGAAGATATCCATACCGCAATCGAGAGGCGAATTACAGAGATTGCCGGTGACGTTGGTGCCAAGTTGCACACTGGGCGTTCTCGCAATGATCAAGTGGCTACCGATCTTCGCCTTTTTACTCGTCGAGAGTTGACGATAGTTGCCGAGCGCATCTTAGATCTCCAAATCGTCTTGGCGGAACTAGCTGATGACGCAAAGGATGCCTATCTTCCGGGTTATACCCATCTACAAAAGGCGCAACCAGTTCTCTTTGGGCACCACCTTTTGGCCCATGGGTGGGCACTATCGAGAGACTTCGATCGCATTATTGCCACACTGGGACGAATGGATGTGAGCCCGTTGGGTGCCGGAGCCCTTGGTGGCTCTACTTTGCCAATCGACCCCTCCTACACCGCGGCGGTCTTGAACTTCGCAGGACCGTTTGAAAACTCCCTAGATGCAGTATCAGATAGAGATTTCGTCGCCGAAGCACTGTTCGACCTCTCTCTGATTGGCGTACACCTTTCCAGGATTGGTGAAGAGATAGTACTTTGGTCAACTGAAGAGTTTGGATTTGTGCGACTAGATGACTCTTATTCGACAGGCTCCTCCATGTTGCCCCAGAAGAAGAACCCAGACATTGCTGAGTTGGCACGAGGTAAAGCTGGCCGACTGATTGGTCATCTAAGTGGTTTTCTCGCAACTCTCAAGGGGCTGCCACTCTCGTATAATCGTGATCTTCAAGAAGATAAAGAGCCTCTCTTTGACTCTTTGATCCAAGTTGGGCGAGCTCTGTTGGCGGTAAATGGGATGCTATCGACCGCTTTGTTTGACTTTGCTCGGATGAAAAAGGCTGCCGATTCACCTTATCTATGTGCTATTGATTTAGCAGAGTTTCTGGTAAAAAAGGGTATTCCATTTCGCAAGGCTCACTCAATAGTTGGCGGATTGGTGCGGGATTCCCTTGAGCGCCACGTTCCTTTGGAGGAGTTGGTTTCGGCGCATCCTTCTCTTGGTGATGAAGCTGCGGTACTGCTTCTGCCAGGTGAAAGCGTTAAGCGAAGGATCACTCGAGGAGGATCTGGTACCGAGGCTGTTGCACTTCAGCGGTCCATCTTTTCCGAGCGTTTGACTATCGATGCGAAGCGCTTGGATGAATTGTCGCATCTAAACATGCGCGAGTTATAGCGTCAGGGACCAGATGTGATTTGCCCAATGATGGGATCGCCTGTGGCACGGCAAATAATGGTGAATGCTAACAAGTGAGGGCCTAGATTTTTTTAGGCCTTGACATTGGTAGTCTTTATTTTAATTCTTGTCACATCAGCAAACTCAGATGATTGATCTAAATGGTTTGTAATTTGCTTTGTCGAGGCGCCCTTGTGCCTTTCTTTGCTAGATATCTTGGATAAGGATCTCGATGATTTTTGTCGCAGGGGCTGGCCTTTGCGGTGAGATAAGATCCAGCGATTTGATTGGGTTGTAGATCGTTCAAATCAAGTATCTCTGATTGACTATAAAATCGAGATTGATGTGCCTTTATTGGCTTTCTTTGTTTCTAGCTGGCAGATGGAGACCCACGATAGTCATGAATGAGATCTATTCGTTGAGGCAAATTTGCGACGAAGAGTTTTTTCAAAGAGACACATTGGAAGTCGCTAAAAGCCTGATTGGGATGGTGATACTCTATCGAGGTCGGGCTATTCGCGTGAGCGAGGTTGAGGCATATCGCGGTAAAGATGACCCTGCTTCGCATGGCTTTGGCGGTATTTCACCTCGCAATAAAACTATGTTTGGACCGCCAGGTCACATCTACGTCTATCTCAGTTACGGCATTCATCATTGTCTAAATATCGTCGCTGAGACGGCTGGGTCGCCCTCTGGAATCTTGGTCCGTGCTGGTGAGCCCTTGGAATATGACAAGGCAGGATCTAAAGTTCGCGTCATTGGCCCCTCCAAAGAGCGCGAGCCTTTGTCCAGTGTTGGACCTGGGCGCCTCGGACGCTACCTGAACGTCAAACTCAGTGATGACGGAATCAATATTTGCCGAAATGACCAAGGAATATCGTTATTTGCGGTCTTAGAAGCTGCGTCGAAAGTTATTAAAGCCACACCCCGAATTGGCATCACTAAAGGGACAGAATTAGAGTGGCGTTTCGTGGATAGTGATTCGACCTACCTCTCTAAGGGGCGCTAACCAAAAGGTGTTCGATCCCGCGCTGATTTCTAAGGTGGGATCGAACACTGAGTTTGTAATTGGATACTTCTATTCGTTGCTTATTCCGAAGTGTTCTTCCAGTGCGATTATTGAATCGATCAGAATTTTCCTTTGCTCTAGAGTCAGGACTCTTCTGAACTCCTCCTCTTGAGCTTGCACCTTTTCTTCAACTTGACGTGCTAGTGCAATTCCCGATTGTGTGAGCAAGATCCGCTTTCTCTGGCCCTTTGAAGCAGTGGCGGCTGATATTAGCCCGCGATCCTCAAGGGTGTCGGTCGTGCGTTTCACATTCATTGGATCTGCGCCAAGACGTCTTGCAATTTCCCTGATTCCGATCCCGACTTCATCTTCCTCGACAACGGTTCGTAGAATCGCTGCTTGGGGAGGTGAAATATCGAGTTCGGATAAGTTTTGAGCCCATTGCGAGCGCATATTGCGAGCTAGTCGACTAATACGAAAGCCGATGCCAGATTCAATTTTAGTTTTCGGCTCTGCCTCTACCAATGTATTTAACCTCCGAGAGGTCGTATCCCTCTTTTGTAGGATATTCTATTGCCTTGGTTGGGTTTCCTCCGAGATGATCTCTACGCCTAGGCTATAGGCGGGCATGCCGGAGGTTATTAAAGCTAATTCAACCACTCCAAGAAGTTCTGTCGTCGAGGCTCCGGCCTTGATTGCGGCACGCGCGTGAATTTTGGCGGGATCTCGCTCTCCTAGCACGACGAGCTGACCAAACTGAACCAATTGGCTAATTTTGTGGCCGAGTGGATTTTCGTTGATAACCACTTGACGAAGGTCTTCGATCGCTAGGACGGTATTGATTCGGTTGGTTGCTTTACAAAGTGCGATTCGAAGTTCGATTGAACTTGGGAGTGCTCCCGTAAGATCGATATAGCGATCTTGAATCTCTTTTAGTTTTTCTTCTTCCATTGTTTTTCTTCTTGTTAGTCTCCGGGAGTGATTTTGGATGGAGTTAGTGGACGCGGGCTATCGATTCAAGTACTTTTTTGAGTGCACCTTGAGGAAACGGTATTGCTCCACCTAATGCAATCGCGGCTAGTTCGCCTTGAGCTGCCTCTTCAAGGGCGACAAGTAAAGCTGCCGTTGCCCATGGCGTGGTTGAAAACACTAAAACTCCATGGTTAGCCAAAAGTACCGCATTGGTTTGTTCGTTTTCGATGACACAATTTATAATCGATGTGATTGACTCATCTGAACCACGAGGAGCCCATGGCGCAACTGGTACGTTCGATGCTTGGCCAAATCGCAAAAGGGCTTCGTATCTGATTGGTAGTTCCTTTGCCGCAAGTGCGAATGCAAGTAGGGATGGGGAGTGGGTATGAATGATCGCACCAACGTTGGGTCGGAGCTTATAGATTTCAGAGTGCATCCTTACGATCTCGGTATTTGTTGGGTCCAATAGATGGTCGACATCCACTCCCTCTAAGGTTACGCGAGCGATTCCGCTAGCGGTGAGATTGCGGACCTGTCCCTCGATGCTTAGAAGCATTTCGTTATCTTCGCTTCTCGCAGAGATATTTGCGTGACCGCTGTGAGACATCACTCCACTTCTAAATAGGTGCTCTGTAGCTTTTACAATCTCATCTTTGATCTGTGTATTTGATAGTGTGTTAGACATTGGCATTCCGTTTCATCGCGTATTTTTCCTAATACCTCTAACTGTAGTAGTTACTACACTATTCCGAAAGATGTAAAACTTTTTTGAGATGCCCTTTTGCTTGGACTGAGAGTCTTGTTTTTTAGGATTCGTCGTTATTTTTTTAGGATCCGATTTGGAATCTAAAAGTCCAGAGCTTTAACTGTCGGCCTCTTACCGATGAGATGATCCAAATGGGTGCGATTTCAAAATGGGCTTTGTCTTATTGCTTGGCGCAGCCCTGTGGATGGGCGCGGGCTCCAATATGGGCCTTTATCTAATTTGGTCGAGCGTAAGTGATGCGGTTCTTTAACTTGAGAGTCGATAGTTACCTTGTCTGTATCTTTTGAGCTATGCACCTCGCAAGAATAGATCTCCCTGAAGTCTAAAATAGGGTGGTATATGTTTTAGCTACCAGCAATACAGTATCGATCCTTGATCGCTTCAGCGTCTGCGAAGATGATCTAGGGGCCGAAGATAGTTTCGATGCTCTAGCTTTTTGTCAATCCGGTGGCGGCGCTGCTTTTATCTCGATGCCCATCTCGTATAGATCATAAGAATTGGAAAATAGTAGCTATGGTATGATCGTTTGAGAATTTAGCGGGTGACTCCGGCACCTCTATTGGTGGCTTTGACCTCTGTGATGGTGGCTTTGCCGAGGGAGTCCCCAGTTGTGTTGACCTGGCTGTATTGACTTGTTTGTATTGATTTTAGGGATTGTTATAGCAGGTAATGGTGGAGCCTAAGGGCACTTGGGTGCCTGGTATCGGCGACTGCTCCCAAACTGCTTGGGGAGTTTGGTTGGCGCCTGAAGTACCTGTCTGTTGGTTGGTGGTGCAGCTTCCCGACAGGGAGACACTTGATATGGTTTCATTTGCTTGACTAGCGGTTAGGCCTAGTAGGTTGGGCACCACCACTATCGAGGGATAGGTCAAGGTCCCCTTTGCTACCGTTAGATCGATTGTCGCATCCTTAACTAATGCAACCCCAGGGGATGGACTCTGTGAAATTGCATATCCAGGCGGGTATTCGCTAGATGGGGCAAAAGATAGTGAAACTTTAAAGCCTTGCCCTGACAACGTTGACTCAGCCAGACTGACTGGCATCCCGATGACATTGGTAAGGGCTGTGGATGGTGTGGTAACCGTTGTCGATACCTTTGGCGGGGAAGTCGTGGTTGGCACCGGTGGCGCGACTGCAAATGATGTGGGAGTCCTAAATTGCTCAATTGGAGATGCCGCAAGTGCTGAGGTCATATACTGCGCAAAGATCCTTGCTGGCCAGCTTCCTCCAGTTACGTAAATCGGCGTAGTTGGCGGAATCATTGGTACCTCGCCGCTTGGATATCCAACCCATACAACGGTAGCTAATTGTGGTACAAAACCTGCAAACCAAGCGTCTGCCCAGTTTTCTCCTGTTCCAGTCTTTCCAGCAGCCGGGCGATAGAGGGAGGCGTTGACGCCTGTTCCTTCTGTCATTACGTGCGTTAGTATCTGGATCTCTGTTGCCGCTATGGTTGGCGAGAGCACTTGCTTGGGGTGAAGCGCATGGGAGTAGATTAATTTTCCAGAGGAGTCGTAGATCGCCGAGATGCTATAGGGAGCGTTGTAGGTTCCGTAATCCGCCAAGGTTGCATTTACACTAGCCATGTCAAGCGGTGTGACAGGCTGGGCACCTAGTACGATCGAGTTATAGGGTAGCAGTGGGCTCTTGATTCCCATAGCATGAGCCATAGAGACTACATTAGCTGGGCCAATTTTGGTGATCAATTGTGCATATACGGTATTCACCGAAAGGGCAGTGGCTGTAAGAAGGGTCATATAGCCAGTGGGTTCCCCCTCGTAATTATGGACAACCCAAGCTGACTGATGATTTGCAGGTGCAACGTAAAGGACTTTTGGTGCATAAAAGACACTTTTAGCGGTAAAGCCTTGTGTAAGTGCCTCTGCTAGTGCTATCACCTTGAAGGTCGATCCCGATGGACGTTGTGCTTGGGTTGCCATGTTGAATTGAGAATAGGCCTTACCCGAATTGTACCCTGGGCCGCCCACCAATGCCTCAATGGCGCCATTGGCCGGATTGATCGAGACCAGTGCTCCGCTTGGCATGTTGGCAGAGTTCGGAATGCCATCTAAGACAGCTTTTTGTGCTTGTTTTTGTTGGGATTGGACCTCTGTAGTTACAATCTTCAGTCCCCCGTGCTCGATAAGATTTAGGCGCTGGGTAGGGGTCGATCCAAGCGCAGGTAGGGTTGCGGCTTCGTTTAGAACGGTCTCTGAGAAATACCCTAGTTTTGGATTTACTACGGTATTCGAAGGATTCAATTGAATTGGAGCCGATAGCGAAGAACTTAGCTGTTGTTTGGTGATCTGCTTATTCACATATAGAGCGTTCAGGACTTGGTTGCGCCTATATAGGGCAAGTGCTGGATGAAGAATTGGATCATAGGCAGATGGGGCATTGATCAATCCGGCCAATAATGCTGCCTGCACTAGATTTAACTGATTTGCGTTAAGGGAGAAATATCTAAGTGAGGCGGCTTGGATTCCAAATGTCCCTTCACCTAGGTAGACATCGTTTAGATATTTGTCCAAAACTATGCTTTTGGTGGTTCCGGCTAGAGAGCCGAGGGACAGTAGTATCTCGTGTGTCTTTTCGGCCAGGGTTCGCTTAGGAGTTCCAAGTTCTAGTTTCACTAGTTGTTCTTCGATGGTAGAACCACCCTGTACTACCGCTCCAGCCGAAAGATCAGCAAGCGCTGCACGAATTGTCGATTTTATGTCTATGGGACCCCGCTTCCAGTAGCGCCTGTCCTCTATTGCGACGACGGCTTTTGGAATTTCGCTTCCCATCTGACTGAGTGGAATTGGGATACGTACGATGTTGGTGGGTACTTGGGTTATGAGTGTGCCATTCGAAGCGTAAATAGAAGAGATCTGAGCGAAGGTATCTGGGTTGGTCGAAACGACTTTTGGAAGAGTACAGGCACTAAGAAGTAGCCCTATTGACGCGAGCGATAAAAAGAGCGAGATCATCTCTCGCCTTCTGGTTTTTGGCTTTAGATTATGGACCATCTTCTTTGCTTTGAGTTGGCGGCTCTTTTTGTCTATTTATTTAATCGTATTAAATGGGGGTGTGGTTTAGCTGCTTTGGAAAGTTGCACAGAAAACACAGGCAGTCTTTCTAAGAAAAGCTCTCCTACACCTCTTTTGGTATTTTATAGGAGAATCCCAACTTCATGCGGCCTTCATGTGGCAATGGCTACGCCTAACCAATCTATGGGATCATGGATCTGCCCTAAGCATCAGCGCGTTGGCTAGGTGAGAATGAGATGGGATGATCACGAGAGTGTTTGGCCATCGCTAGTGCTGCGCTGTTTCGCATGGGTCATCGAGCCTGTTGAAGCACATTTGATTGAGACGATATAGCTGCTGTGAGATGCAAAAAAATGGTGAATGTGGGTTATATATAGATTTTTGATCTTTAATTTGATGAAGATCTAGTTGATAAGAGATAGTTTGAAATGGAAGGCTCTAAATGAACTAGAGACAATTGTATTGCCATTTAGTCATCGCAATCTTGACTCTTGCAGCTTTGTATTTTTAAGGTTTTGTAGGTGAGTTCGTCTATAGAGGCCAACTCCAAGGCCGACGATAAGCAAGAGCCCTAGAATGTCCCCAAAATAGCCAAATGGTGCAGATTGGTTCGGTGAGACCAGTAGATAGATCGGATAGACCAAGGTGATTGAGGCGATTATTGGGATTACAAGATGTTTGACTTTAGAGTAGACCTCGGGCCTATAAATTCGAAAATAGATTGGTACGGCGAGATTGATCGTGAGATAAGCAATGATGGTAAGCAGGGCAGATAGCGTTGCAGCTTCGGAGAAGTACAGCAATGGATCACGACCAGATCCCAGAATAACCCCTATCACAGTTGCACCAACTATTAGGATGACGCCAGATTTGTGTGGAATGGGTTGAGAGTTTTTAGAGGTGATTCTTTTGGTAAAATAGCTTTGTAATCCACAGTAATTGATAATGTTAGCTTGGCTTGTTACAAGCGAAAACAGTGCGCTTATTAGCGACAGCAGTCCCAGAAAATAGGTAACTTTTACCAGGTATGGCGCTGTTGATTTTGCTGCTTCAACCAGTGGAGTGGGGCTTGCTATGATTTTGGAAAGATCAGATGCTAGACCAAGTGTGGTAGTAAAAGAGATGACTATTGCAATTAGTGCGGTTGCACCAATTGCTAAGTATATTTTGGTTGCTACTGACTTAGACCCACCTTTAAATTGTGGAGCAAGTGCCGAGATATTTTCCCAACCCAGGAAGATGAAAAAGGCGATTGGGACTGCACTCGTCCAAGATGTCCCTAGTTGGCCATGGATTGGTAGTGCGACATAGGAGCTGTTCCAGTTTTTGTAATATCGCGCAATTATGATTGCAGCAAGGGCCGCTAGGCCAACTATCTGGATTACAACAAGTCCAAGGTTGATGTTTAGGAGGCTTCTTGCCTTTCCGACGATGAAAGTCAAGACGATCAGCGCGATGAAAATCGAATAGACCTGCCAAGGTATCGAAGGTGCGCTGAATGATATTAATGTTTCTTGGAGCCACCATCCACTTGCAACGATCAGCCCCGAGATAATGGCAAAATAAGAGGTCGTTAGAAGATAGGCGAGCGGTGTTGATACCACTTCCCCGAAGGTCATTTGAGCCCAAGCTATTAGCGATCCGGAACTGGGCGCTACTCGCGCGAACTCCGAGATGCTGTTTGCCTGCAGGGCACTAATTAGAGCTCCGGCGAGGATGTAATAAAGGGTAGATATGCCCGCAGCTGCTACCAGTAGGGACAATGTTACGATAACTCCAACGAATGGTACAGTGCTCGAAATTGAAAGCGCGCCGGATTGCAGCAGTCCTATCTCTGTGGGTTCGCTATTGATCCATCGTTCAATGGCTGTCCAGCCTCTATCAATTGGGGTTCTTCGTGAATGTAAAATTTTGTAATCGATTCCTTGGCATCAGCGCTTTTGTCTATAAAAATCTAGTCCCATCAAGGTGATTGGCGTGATCTTTCCAAATCAGGATCTCAGACTTTAGGTCTTCGTGCTGCGTCCGCGGTGCAAGTAAAGCGCTGTAGACCGATTACCGCTAGAGGATGTGAAGGAGAACTAGTAGATGGCCTAAGAGGGGGACATTAGCTTTGAGTTGGTGCTCGGGCTGTGGGTTGCAGACCATCCCAAGCCAAAGTCTCCGTCAGGCCTTGCTGACCCCCCCCTCACCCCCCACAAACATTTTTCAAAAAATCCAAACAAAATTGCAGCAACTCACCATCAACCCTTATAGATTTATAAGTCCGCTTTGAAAGCCACGAAACATTCGTGAAACACAAATGCGAAGGAATTCTGAGATCATTTCTTATTCCACAAGGGAAAAGAGCTCTTGGGCTCCTTGAACTAAGGCATAAGAGATGATCCAACGGAAACACTTTTGTAGCGAAAGTGAAAGCTAGTAGTTAGCTAAGGCCTTAGATATGATTTATCTATCAAAAGGACAAGCTAACTTCTAAAAGCTAACACCTAGCTATATAAGGGCCGCTCCTTGACAACGAAATAGGATGAGAAGCATAGCTAAATGAGATTCATATAGCGTGCATTCGAATTACAGCCAGTTTTGGTCTGTTGAACGACTTTCATATCTACAGAGTCGTAACGACTCACTAGGTGAGTCAATGACAACTAACTGATAAGTATCAAATAACTTAGGTACTTACTAGCCAAAGCCAAAGACACATATCACCTCTTAGAGAAACGAAGACACCTGTTCTTATGAATTCGATCAACAACTTCTAAACAAGTACAGACCTAATCAATTCAAAAATTTTGAGAAACTCAAAAAAACAGTAATTAGCTTGAATTAAGCTTTTTCATCAATTTCGATGGAGAGTTTGATCCTGGCTCAGGACGAACGCTGGCGGCGTGCTTAACACATGCAAGTCGAACGGTTTATAAGGGCTTGCCCTTATAGATAGTGGCGAACGGGTGCGTAACACGTGAGCAACCTGCCCCAAAGTTTGGAATAACACCGGGAAACCGATGCTAATACCAAATATGCTCACACTATCACAAGATAGAGTGAGGAAAGTTTTTCGCTTTGGGAGGGGCTCGCGGCCTATCAGCTTGTTGGTGAGGTAACGGCTCACCAAGGCATCGACGGGTAGCTGGTCTGAGAGGACGATCAGCCACACTGGGACTGAGACACGGCCCAGACTCCTACGGGAGGCAGCAGTGGGGAATATTGCGCAATGGGCGAAAGCCTGACGCAGCAACGCCGCGTGGAGGATGAAGGCCTTAGGGTCGTAAACTCCTTTCAGCAGGAACGAAAATGACGGTACCTGCAGAAGAAGCTCCGGCCAACTACGTGCCAGCAGCCGCGGTAATACGTAGGGAGCAAGCGTTGTCCGGATTTATTGGGCGTAAAGAGCTCGTAGGCGGCTTGGCAAGTCGGATGTGAAACCCCCAGGCTTAACCTGGGGCCGCCATTCGATACTGCTATGGCTTGAGTTCGGTAGGGGATTGTGGAATTCCCGGTGTAGCGGTGAAATGCGCAGATATCGGGAGGAACACCAATGGCGAAGGCAGCAATCTGGGCCGACACTGACGCTGAGGAGCGAAAGCGTGGGGAGCAAACAGGATTAGATACCCTGGTAGTCCACGCCCTAAACGTTGGGCACTAGGTGTGGGACCTACTTCGACGGGTTCCGTGCCGTAGCTAACGCATTAAGTGCCCCGCCTGGGGAGTACGGCCGCAAGGCTAAAACTCAAAGGAATTGACGGGGGCCCGCACAAGCGGCGGAGCATGTGGCTTAATTCGATGCAACGCGAAGAACCTCACCTGGGCTTGACATGTTGGGAAAAGCCGTAGAGATACGGTGTCCATTAGGGCCCTTCACAGGTGGTGCATGGCTGTCGTCAGCTCGTGTCGTGAGATGTTGAGTTAAGTCCCGCAACGAGCGCAACCCTTGTCTTATGTTACCAGCGAGTAATGTCGGGGACTCATGAGAGACTGCCGGGGTCAACTCGGAGGAAGGTGGGGATGACGTCAAGTCATCATGCCCCTTATGTCCAGGGCTGCACACATGCTACAATGGCCGGTACAGAGGGTCGCAATCCCGCGAGGGGGAGCTAATCCCACAAAGCCGGTCTCAGTTCGGATCGCAGTCTGCAACTCGACTGCGTGAAGCCGGAGTCGCTAGTAATCCCGAATCAGCATTGTCGGGGTGAATACGTTCCCGGGCCTTGTACACACCGCCCGTCACACCACGAAAGTCGGCAACACCCGAAGCCGGTGGCCCAACCAGTAATGGAGGGAGCCGTCGAAGGTGGGGTCGGTGATTGGGGTGAAGTCGTAACAAGGTAGCCGTACCGGAAGGTGCGGCTGGATCACCTCCTTTCTAAGGAGCTGTCATAGCTAGGTCCATGACATATCAACTAGCAATAGTAGATAAAACGTTCGAAAACGGCAATTACGCCAAGTACAACGGTCATGGGTTCCTTAGATATGTCGAAGAACTGACTGTATATGAAAATGCATGCCATATGAGTCAAATTATGTGGACCATCCTATTTCGTTACCAAGGAGCGACCAATTCGCTCATTGAGAAACCTATAGCGAGCACGAGCAACTTTATTCTCCAAGTTATAAAGAGCCAACGGTGGATGCCTTGGCGCCTGATGCCGATGAAGGACGTGGATGGCTGCGAAAAGCCACGGGTAGCTGCCTATCTAGCTTTGATCCGTGGATATCCGAATGGGGAAACCCGCCATGAGTAGTCATGGCACTCTGGCCTGAATATATAGGGTCAGTAGAGGGAACCGGGGGAATTGAAACATCTAAGTACCCCGAGGAAGAAAAAACAACATGTGACTCCCTTAGTAGCGGCGAGCGAAAAGGGACCAAGCCTAAACCCAACTGGTGTGATAGCCTGACAGCGTTGCCAGTTGTGGGGTCGTGGGAACTATGACGTTTAGCTATGTCAGAAGCTAAGAAAGAGTTACAAAGTCGATACCTAGCAGAATCGTTATGGAAATCTTAGCCACAGAGGGTAATAGCCCCGTATGTTAAAGGTATTCGACCTCTTTTGTTTAGTCTCCCAAGTAGCGCCGGATCCGGGAAAGCCGGCGTGAATCTGCGAGGACCACCTCGTAAGGCTAAGTACATATCAGGCGACCGATAGTGAACTAGTACCGTGAGGGAAAGGTGAAAAGCACCCCGGGAGGGGAGTGAAATAGATCCTGAAACCGTTGGTTTACAATCAGTCAAAGCTAGGCAACTAGCGATGGCGTGCCTTTTGAAGAATGAGCCAGCGAGTTACGGTGTGTGGCGAGGTTAACCAGTGATGGGTAGCCGGAGCGAAAGCGAGTCTGAATGGGGCAATTTAGTCGCACGCTGTAGACCCGAAGCCGAGTGATCTATCCATGGGCAGGCTGAAGCGGGAGTAAGACCCCGTGAAGGGCCGAACCCACCATAGTTGAAAATATGGGGGATGACCTGTGGATAGGGGTGAAAGGCCAATCAAACTCGGTGATAGCTGGTTCTCCCCGAAATGCATTTAGGTGCAGCGTCAGATGATCAGCGTTGGAGGTAGAGCACTGGATGGGCGATGGGGCTTCACCGCCTACTGACCTCAACCAAACTCCGAATGCCAACGCTTCAACAGTCTGGCAGTGAGACCACGAGGGATGAGCTTCGTTGGTCGAAAGGGAAACAACCCAGACCGTCAGCTAAGGCCCCTAATTCTTGGCTAAGTGGTAAACGATGTGGGATCGCGAAAACAACCAGGAGGTTGGCTTAGAAGCAGCCACCCTTCAAAGAGTGCGTAATAGCTCACTGGTCGAGTGATCCCGCGCGGACAATTTAACGGGGCTCAAGCCAAGAGCCGAAGCTACGGACTTCCTATTTATAGGGAGTGGTAGGGGAGCGTCGAATCAAGCTGTGAAGCAGAGGTGGAAACCATTCTGTGGAGCTGATTCGAGTGAGAATGCTGGCATAAGTAGCGAGAGAGGAGTGAGAAACTCCTCCGCCGAAAACCCAAGGGTTCCTGGGCAAGGCTAATCCGCCCAGGGTGAGTCGGGAGCTAAGACGAGGCCGAGAGGCGTAGCCGATGCACAACTGGTTTATATTCCAGTACCACGACAGATGCGTTATTCAGCGATGGAGGGACGCAGGAGGATAGGTGATCCCGGGTGTTGGTTATCCCGGGGAAAGCGTGTAGGAGAGGGCCCAGGCAAATCCGGTCCCTATAAAACTCCAAGGCGTGATTCCGAGCCGATTCAGGCGAAGTCATTGATTCCAAGCTGCCAAGAAAAGCTTCTAGTGAGTATCTGTGGTGCCCGTACCCCAAACCGACACAGGTGGGTAGGTAGAAAATACTAAGGCGATCGGGAGAACTGTGGTTAAGGAACTCGGCAAAATACCTCCGTAACTTCGGGAGAAGGAGGGCCCATTAGGTGAGGAGATTTACTCTCCGTAGCTCAAGTGGGCCGCAGAGAATCGGGGGAAGCGACTGTTTACTAAAAACACAGCAGCGTGCAAAGTCAAAAGACGACGTATACGCTGTGACGCCTGCCCGGTGCCGGAAGGTTACGGGGAAGGGTTAGCCCTAAAAAGCGAAGCTCTGAACCTAAGCCCCGGTAAACGGCGGCCGTAACTATAACGGTCCTAAGGTAGCGAAATTCCTTGTCGGGTAAGTTCCGACCTGCACGAATGGCGTAACGACTTCCCTACTGTCTCAACCACAGACCCGGCGAAATTGAACTACGAGTAAAGATGCTCGTTAGCTGCATAAGGACGGAAAGACCCCGTGGACCTTTACTGTAGCTTGATGTTGATCTTTGGTACAGATTGTGTAGGATAGGTGGGAGCCTATGAAGCGAAAGCGCTAGCTTTTGTGGAGGCATCCTTGAAATACCACCCTGTTTGTATTGAGGTTCTAACCTAGATCCGTTATCCGGATCGGGAACAGCGTCAGGTAGGCAGTTTGACTGGGGCGGTCGCCTCCTAAAGTGTAACGGAGGCGCCCAAAGGTTCCCTCAGACTGGTTGGCAATCAGTCGTTGAGTGCAATGGCAAAAGGGAGCTTGACTGCGAGACTTACAAGTCGAGCAGATGCGAAAGCAGGGCATAGTGATCCGGCGGTAGCGTGTGGAAGCGCCGTCGCTCAACGGATAAAAGGTACCCCGGGGATAACAGGCTCATCTTCCCCAAGAGTCCATATCGACGGGAAGGTTTGGCACCTCGATGTCGGCTCGTCGCATCCTGGGGCTGTAGTAGGTCCCAAGGGTTGGGCTGTTCGCCCATTAAAGCGGTACGCGAGCTGGGTTTAGAACGTCGTGAGACAGTTCGGTCCCTATCCGATGCAGCCGCAGGAGACCTGAGGAAGGCTGTCCCTAGTACGAGAGGACCGGGACGGACGTAGCTCTTGTGTGCCAGTTGTCCCGCCAGGGGCATGGCTGGTTAGCAACCTACGGAAGGGATAAGCGCTGAAAGCATATAAGCGCGAAGCTCTTTCCAAGATGAGGTCTCCCACAGGGTTAACCTGGTAAGGCCCGTGGCAGACTACCACGTTGATAGGCCGGAAGTGTAAGTGTGGCAACACATTCAGCTGACCGGTACTAATCGGCCGAGGGCTTGGAGCTAAATATAAAGCTCGTGCTCGCTATAGGTAGCTCGATGATTCGAGCAACCAAGATATTCCGGTGGCCATAGCGGCGGGGAAACACCCGTTCCCATTCCGAACACGGAAGTAAAGACTGCCAGCGCCGATGGTACTTGGGGGGCAACTCCCTGGGAGAGTAGGACGCCGCCGGATATATATTTGATAAATGAGCGAAGCTACATTGGTAGCTTCGCTCATTATGGTTTAATTCGTTTTGGCAGTGGTGGTGCTTTTAGTTTTCACTTCCACTCGGTATATCCTTGATGGTGATTTGTATATCTATATTTTGGGGTGACGTTTGAGAGCGCGATCGCGTCGGTTCTTCTATCAAAGTTGGTTAGTCGGATTAGCTGTGTTGGCTGGTGCCTGCGGTAATACTGCTACGACCTTAGCGAAGGTTTCAACAGCGCCTAGGCCTGGTAGTGCGTCGTCTTCTACCGCGCTTTCAATTTCTGGGTCGCTCCCTGGTCAAGGTGGTGGAGGTACTACTTCGACTTCGCCTTCTTTTTCTCATGGGGTTAGTGGTTTGCTTGGTGGGCTGCATTGGATCATAGCGGCGAATGTAATTGGCCTCTTGGACAAGAACGGTAGTAATGCTTTGGCGCGGCGAGCCTTTGATAATTCGAATACCAATATATTGCTGAATGGTAATGTTCTGCCCCGACCACTTGCTAATTGGGGATCTACATTTACTTTCGATCTTCGGTCTGTTCTTGGGGTTAACGCTTCGCAGCTGAGTTCTTCGAAGAATGCCGGCTTTGGTTCTGTTCTTTATGATCCTGAGCATTGGAGCTTTACTCCGATTTCTGAGCAAGAGAATGTTTCGTTAGCGACTGAGAGTCTTGTGCGATTGGCTCAGCCGTCGAATCTTTCTGTTATTGTCGCTCCGGGTTTGGATCTCATGGCACTTTCGTCGCCGGGCGAGAATCGTGCAAGTGCCTTTTTGGCCTCTGGATTGATTCAATCTATCTCTAAGGTGGCCTTCGGAATAGTGATTCAGAGCCAATCCATGGAGACCTCCGTTGCGGTCTATTCAAGGTTCGTAAAACAGGCCGCTGAGCTGGCCCGGAGTGTGAATCCGACCATTTCGATCTATGCCGGTCTTTCGACGGGGCCAAATGGTCAAGTTGTGTCAAGTTCCCAGTTGGTGCGTGATGTGGCGGCTACACACTCCTTTGTCTTAGGTTATTGGCTGAATGTTCCGGGGCAGGGCCCGTCTTGTCCTAAATGCGCTGTTGCTAACCCAGAGGTTGCGGTTGGCCTCCTTGATGCGTTGGCGTAGTGGTACCGTCAGCCTTTGTGATAGTTTTTTTATGGTGATTATCGCAATTCTGGTAGTTCGACTCTTGAAATCTAGGTGTGACTTCCACAACAGGGGATTCGTGATTTGTTGATTCGACCAGACGGTAGCGCTAGGGTCAGTGGCGACTTTTACTCAGAAAAATTAGCTGGTCGTAAGGTTTGATTCCCAGTGCTCGCTTTATTTGTTATTTAGCGGTCGAAGGATTGAAGATCGTTGGATTTGAGGCTCCTTGTTGATGGGACTTAATTGTTGTCGATGAAGGATGGGTCCGTTATGGCCAAGATGTTCTCGTGGGATGAATCATGGATTTTGAGTTGGAAATTCCTATTAGGTGATTAGGACTCCCACCTAGGAGCCAAGGCAGCATTCCCTGGTTGTGATGGGGTAGGGCTTAGGCGCCTTTATTTTTGGTACATTTTGGTTGGTTGCCATGGTTATGATGGCGTTTTCTACTTGGGGGTCGGTGGTATCTGTGGCTTTCGCTTCTCTAGTGTTAGTAGCTCTTGGTTGAGTTCTTCGACTGCACTTGTTGGATCGTTGTGGTGCCAACCCTGTGCAATGATGATACTTTGTCGCACTCTGTTGTCTAGATGCGCTCCGTAAGCGATTGTCGTTGGTTTGACTCTGCTTGTAGATGAGATTGTGATGGTTCCTGCCTCTATAGTTGCTGCAATCATCTTTGAGAGTTCAGTAGTGGCGGTTTTTTGGGCCCCTATATAGATGAGGCGTTGTGAAGTAATATAAAAGTCTCCCTTATCTGTGGCTTCTGGGTAAGGAGTGCCCGAGACCACGTGACCCTTCGTCTTCCCGACGCGATACCGTATGGTTCGACCCCCGATCTTGGCAACTGGTACTGAGATTCCGCTCGATTTTCCTACGTATGTACTTGGTCCTTTTTTTATCTCTATGAGGCTGACGCTAGTTATTACCAAGAAGACTGTTTCCCCAGGGAGGAGGTTCAGATCATCGGGTCGTATTCCTTTTCCAGTCTTAGCCATCTCGATCGTATCTAGTAGGTCTTGGCGCTCTTCCTGCCAGATGTTGAGCTCTGCGTTGTATCGATTTAGAGCGCGTGCGAAGATCTTTTGGTCACGGATATCACTGATACGGTGGGCAATTTGACTAAATGAGGTTTGGCTTGTCTTGGGTTGTCTGCCTGCTTTAGATTTAGCTGGTGATCCTAGAGCGGTTGAATCTCCAGTTGGTTGGGCGATTTGACCAAATGAAGTTTGTGTAGAGGTAACTCTAGTTTTAACTATTACGTATACCAAAAGAATTGGCAGCGCGATAAGGGTCATTCCTAAGACGATATTAGCAATTATGAGTTTTGGCATCTTTTTGTAGTGGCGAAAGTGACCGACTATTGATGGCGACATGTAAATGGATAAGAGTATTAGCCACGCTATAAGTTGAGCGGCCAGTGGATTTGAAGCAGCTGCTAAAAGCAATTTATCTCCTTTTGGACCATCTCTTACAAAGTAAAAATCAGCTTTGTCTCGTTATCTTTGAAATCAGTGCAAAGTTTATCATAGTGGTGTATCAATTCGATTTTGGTTTTTTTATCGAGTGATCTATCGACGGGTTGCATCATGAGAGTTGTTTATAATTATTAGGTTTACAGCTGAGGTATTGGGCTTAGGTATTGGGCTTAGATGACGCTTGAATTATGTTTGGTTGGTTTTATTTCAATACTTATGGGGAGGGTAGCCTGAGATTTAGCTTTGTCTTTACCGTGGCCCTGCTTGGTGTCTAGGGCCGATTACAGCTGGATGTGACTTGGTTTAGTTGGACTCAGTCTCTGTCTCATCTTGTTCTCTGCAATTTTTCGACCGAGTCATCTCTAGGTTTCGGTTTTTTTGATTGAGATTTTGTATAGAAGTGGGGGATAATTCTTGGGACCCTCAAATGTGAATCGATTCCTTCGAGGTGGAGCTTGGTTTATAGAGATTTAGTGAATTGGTTTTCTCTGAAATTCAATTGTTTTGGTCAACCAGAATAGGCGTATCGAAAAGACCACTAGAAGTGCTTCTCCAACAAATAGTTTAAGTAGCGTTCGATGGTTTAGTCCCAGACCACTGAGGGCTATCGCGATGGTGGCCGCAATCAGAATGATAGTAATGCTCGCCAATGCCAAGCCAACTTTTATACGATCAGAGAGGCTAAAGGTTTGCGAGTCGTAGTTGACTTTTACTTTTTGTGAAGATGAATTTGGGTTGCCATAGTAGTTTTGGGCGGCGTCAGAGAGCATTCTTGTTTGGCGTGAGTAGCTGTAGCTCCAAAAGGGAATTCCTACAAGTGGCAATACCATGCAACTATAGGTGAGGATCATTTTGATCTTTTGCGCCCTGGTCGCGCTTTTGAACGATTTGAAGGTGACCCCAGCTAGTTCGGGTAGTTGCTTGATTGTGGCAAGGAGGCCGTAGATGCTGCGAGTTGTTTTTTCTTTTTCGGGTGGATTCAAGGCGAGTTCCACCCCGGAATGTGCACTGTCTATGTCCTTATATTTCCCGAGAAAATATAGAAGTTCTCCGACACGGGCGGGATCGTTTGGGTCGTGGCCATAGATTTGGGCTATCTCGAGCACGAGCGTAACTTGTGCGCAAATTGCCGATACAAACGCCCCAGGGAGTGCCGCATAGAGCGAGGTGCCTGAGATTGCACCGTCGATCCGTGCTCGACGAATCGCGCGAGCTGTTGATGCTTGCGCTGCTAGAGATGGCTCTTTTTTCAACTCTAGCTCTTTAGCGGCCGCTCTTTGGGCAGTTCCGGCCAGACTCGGTGTGAGAAAATACGCTATGACTTCATCTACCCGAGTTGGATTCTTCACGATTGTTTTGAGTGCGCTACTTTGATTATTGTTCAACTCAGACAAATTAGCTCGCTTTGTGATAGTTGGGCGGTCCATGGATTTTGGGTTAGCTGGCGCTTTGATCTGAGAGATCTTGGCAATTTTTATTTTAGTTGGAAAATGGCAGTTATGTCATATTATTTTGTCTTGCCAATAATTAATGATCACAAGCCAACAGGGGAGCCAACTTGATGGTTTTTTGTCCAATTTATCGATGGATGTGACTTTAGGAGCCGAGACTATCAAGCAGATAATTGATTTTTCAGCGATCATCTTGGCATCGAGACCACGAGCTAGGGCGAACTGGTTGATTAGTAACTCCCTCGATCTATAGATCAAGCATCGTCGGCTGCAGACGATCAAGGCTTCGTAGCACCATGGAACCCCATCGAATACGTTACTAGCAGGCAATTTGTCTGCCTCGTTGGATTCGTTGTCTCATGGAGTGGTTAATTTGGCCCGGAATTGATCTTTAAGCTTGTCCGTGCGGGACTTTTTTTTTATCGGTAACCGTTATCATTATGGATAGTGTTAATCGTAATGATTTCGGATAAGAGTGCTAAGTAATGGTGAAGACGTTCCGGCTCCAGTTAATTAGGGCGATCGTTATAATGCTGGCTGTTTTGATGGTTGCTAGCTGTGGAACCACCTCGACATCAGCTTTGACGCAGTCCAAGGGTAATTACATTACTGCTGTAGCTGCTGAGGATACGTGGGGAAGTCTCCTGTCGCAGCTTGGCGGCAGATATCTGCATGTTCTCAGTGTCATCACAGATCCAAATGCCGACCCTCACGCCTATGAAGTTTCGAACTCTGTAGCTAGAGCCTTTTCTTCCGCTTCGATAGTTGTGATCAATGGGGCTGGATACGATGATTGGGCTGCCAAGGTCTTAGGCGCCACACCGTCGAAGACTCGACAGGAGTTAAATGTGGCTGCAGTGCTAAAACAAGGTGTTGGAGCGAATCCACATTTCTGGTACAGCCCAACTTACGTGCGTCGAATCGTGGCTGTTATGGAAGGCGACTTGATAAAGGCCATGCCTACGCATAGGGCGTATTTTGAGGCGAATTTTCGCCTGGTCTCAAAGCGATTGGACGTGCTCTATCAAAGCCTAGCTAATTTATCTCGGCGCTATCACTCCATGGCTGTTGCATCCACGGAGGATATTTTTGTCTACTTTGCGCGGGCTTCGGGCCTCAATCTGATCTCACCTTTGAGCTTTATGGCTGCGATAGCCAATGGAAACGATCCTCCAATTTCGTCTGTTGTCACCTTTGAGGAGCAGCTACGTAGCCATAGCGCACGCCTTTTGATCTACAATACCCAAACAATCACTCCACTTACCAGTTCAATCAGGGCCATGGCCATCAGGAAAGGAATCGGTGTTGTGGGGATTTCTGAGATCATCGAGCCCGTAGGTGCGACATTTGAAGCGTGGATGGGATCTCAGATCGATCGTATCTCAAGTGCACTTGGTCGATCGATAACTACTAAAAACCAAGGCCAGAAGGGTTGATAGATCGATATGTCTAATGTGACGTCAAACGATTCAAAGATGGTTGTAGAGGCCAAGAACCTAGGAGTCGGATACGGCCAAGACCTATTGTGGTCCGGTGCCAATATCTGCGTTGGCCAAGGGGAGTTTGTGGCGATACTTGGCCCAAATGGTGCCGGAAAGACAACATTATTTCGTGCTTTGCTTGGGAATATTCAAATATTGGAGGGTGATCTTAAAGTCTTTGGAGGAGCTCCATCCAATGCGCGAAGTCAAATTGGCTATGTGCCCCAGAGGCGATTCATAGATTCTGAGATTCAGATTGACGTTAGAGAGTTTGCTATGTTGGCGCTACTTGGAGGTAACTTTGGTCCCGTCTCTCGCGCGAAGAAGGCTCGAGCAAGACAACTGGTAGAGGAATCCTTACGGCTGGTAGGCGCTGAGGAGTTCATAGGCAAACGGATTCACGAACTCTCTGGGGGTCAACTTCAACGGGTCTTTATGGCTCAAGCGATGGCTCGATCGCCTTCGATGCTCTTGCTCGATGAGCCCTTGGCAAATCTCGACATGAGAGCCGGGGCCAATTTAGCCCAAGCCATATCGGATTTGGTGAAGAGTCATAACGTTACTGCGCTTTTAGTCGCACATGATTTGAACCCTCTTTTGCCCTATCTGGATCGGGTTATTTACATCGCCAACCATAAGGTCGCTACGGGAACTCCAGATGAAGTCTTTACCTCGGAGAACCTCTCGAGGCTATATGGAATGTCGGTCGAGGTCTTTAGGGACGATCGGGGCAGAATTGCGATCTTTAGCGAGCTAGAAGGAGGTAACCACCATTAATATCTTTGGTTCTATTACGAGTGGCTCAACTTTTGGTATCAACTTGTTCTCTGATTTCTCATTTATGTGGACCTTTTCGTTCATGAGAAATGCATTTGAAACCGGAACGATTGTAGCCATTGTGGCAGGAGTAGTCGGTTATTTTGTCATTATCCGTAAGTCTGCCTTTGCAGCCCATGCACTCTCTCACGTGGGATTTGCTGGAGCAGCCGGCGCTGTCTATCTGGGTTTGAGTCCTATTGTGGGTCTGCTCTCCTTCACCATGGGTGGGGCGGTCTTCATGGGAGCATTAGGCAAGAAGGCAGCATCTAGAGATACTCAGATCGGGATAGTCTTGGCATTCATGCTGGGACTTGGAATTTTATTCATCTCTCTCTACCAGGGTTACTCTTCAGAGGCCTACTCCATTCTTTTCGGACAGATTTTAGGGATATCTTCTTCAGATGTAATTTTTACTGTTATTTCAGGTGTGGCGGTATTGGCGGTAGTGATCATTATCTACCATCCTTTGCTCTTTGCCTCTGTCGATGAAGAAGTCGCAAGTGCATCTGGTGCGAATGTGACTCTTATTTCGCTTGGTTTTATGATTTTGGTTGCCTTTACCGTCTCGATTGCGGTTCAGGTAATTGGCGTACTTTTGATCTTTGCGCTTTTGGTAACGCCTGCGGCTGCAGGAGTGCGACTGACTGGTCGTCCCCTGTTGGGTCTCGTCTACTCGATAGCTATTGGATTATTGATCACTTGGATTGGCCTATTTTTGGCCTTTTATTCGCCATATCCTGTCAGCTTTTTTATAACTGCTATAGGTTTCTTGGTCTACCTAGGTGTCCGAGGATTTTCATGGTTTCGTCATGATCGTTCTAGGATTGTCCGAGCGCTCTAGTTGATTTTGCCGTATTGTTGCATTATTGGGTAGCGAGCTGGGTCCAACAGACCCTATTTGATGATTGGATGGGGTGATGGAAGTTCAAAATTCAGGTGATGACCTTGGGGCAGATGCAAATTTAACTAGCGGTCAGGTTACTCAGGCAAGGGGGCGTGCGACCCGTCAAAAAAAGGCGCTCTCGGAGGTCTTGGAAGAGGCTTCAAACTTCTCAAGTGCCCAAGAATTGCACTCCAAATTGCGTGAGCGAGGTTATCGAGTTGGGCTGACTACGGTCTATTCGCAGCTTCGAGTTCTTGCGGAGGCGGGGAACATTGACTCTGTCCTCACTCCCTCAGGCGAGACGCTTTATAGACTTTGTTCCCTCTCCTCTCATCACCACCATCTAATCTGTCGAGATTGTGGAGATGCAATTGAGATCGAAGCTGCTTTAGTTGAGAGCTGGACTAATGAGGTTGCAAAACAGGCTGGATTCACCGATATCTCTCACACCATCGAGATTGAGGGAAGGTGTCAGCGGTGTAGCTTTGAGATTTCTCGGAGGTGAAATCTCAAACTTGCTCAACCTCAAGATCTACCATAAGATATCTTTTATCACTTTGGAAGCTGACTGATTGTCCGCTTTGGCGGCGCACTAGAGCTACTTATCTACCGGTTGGCCAATTGCGCTGGCTGGTTGCGCTAGTCAATTACACAGCTCACTTACACAGCTCACTTACACAGCTCAATTACACAGCTCAATTACACAGCTCAATTACACAGCTCAATTGCGCTGGCCGCTAGAGCCTTCTTGCTGGTCGATCCTACTTGAATAGTTCACTTTTGTATAAGCACTCGTAGCTTTAAATTGTTACTTAGATGCCAGGGCCGAAGGCCCCCTTGCGGTGTAATTTCCTTCGATCGGATTGCTTGTCGATGCGTTGTGGTAGGGGACTTGGCTTTTTGATGGTAGAATCTTTAACTTTGCCAACTTGGCATGGTCAGAGCCACTAGGTCGTCAAACATCGACCGTAAATCTGTCCCATCGTCCCTTGAAAGTCGTATAACGGAGAATCAGTGTGAGTAGTAATAAAGATTTTGAAAATGACAAGGGCGATGGTCGAGCTAGTAAGCGAAGCGGACCTGACGGCGAAGGGGGATCGAGCGATCCAGGAACAAAGCGGATCTTTCGATCAAGTTCTTCCGAGGGTGAAGGCGACTCGGGGAGAGGCTCCTTTGAACGTAAGCCTAGAGCCCCATATGTCCCAGGTGCTAACACCACATCAGACAGAGAGGGCCGGGGCGGTTACCAAGGTCGTGGCGGAGATCGTCCAGGCGGAGATCGTCCATTTAGATCCCGTGAAGATCGACCAGGTAGAGACAAGCCATTTGGAGACCGGGGAGACCGTGGTGGTTCCTTCCGTGAACGCGACGACCGTGGCGGATCCCGAGGTGGATTTGGTGGCGGCTCAGGTGGCGGCTCAGGTGGCGGTTACCAAGGTCGCGGCGGAGATCGTCCAGGCGGAGATCGTCCATTTAGATCCCGTGAAGATCGACCAGGTAGAGACAAGCCATTTGGAGACCGTGGAGACCGGGGAGACCGTGGTGGTTCCTTCCGTGAACGCGACGACCGTGGCGGATCCCGAGGTGGATTTGGTGGCGGCTCAGGTGGCGGTTACCAAGGTCGCGGCGGAGATCGTCCAGGCGGAGATCGTCCATTTAGATCCCGTGAAGATCGACCAGGTAGAGACAAGCCATTTGGAGACCGTGGAGACCGGGGAGACCGTGGTGGTTCCTTCCGTGAACGCGACGACCGTGGCGGATCCCGAGGTGGATTTGGTGGCGGCTCAGGTGGCGGCTCAGGTGGCGGTTACCAAGGTCGCGGCGGAGATCGTCCAGGCGGAGATCGTCCATTTAGATCCCGTGAAGATCGACCAGGTAGAGACAAGCCATTTGGAGACCGTGGAGACCGGGGAGACCGTGGTGGTTCCTTCCGTGAACGCGACGACCGTGGCGGATCCCGAGGTGGATTTGGTGGCGGCTCAGGTGGCGGTTACCAAGGTCGCGGCGGAGATCGTCCAGGCGGAGATCGTCCATTTAGATCCCGTGAAGATCGACCAGGTAGAGACAAGCCATTTGGAGACCGTGGTGGTTCCTTCCGTGAACGCGACGACCGTGGCGGATCCCGAGGTGGATTTGGTGGCGGCTCAGGTGGCGGTTACCAAGGTCGCGGCGGAGATCGTCCGTTTAGATCCCGTGAAGATCGACCAGGTAGAGACAAGCCATTTGGAGACCGTGGAGACCGGGGAGACCGGGGAGACCGTGGTGGTTCCTTCCGTGAACGCGACGACCGTGGCGGATCCCGAGGTGGATTTGGTGGCGGCTCAGGTGGCGGTTACCAAGGTCGTGGCGGAGATCGTCCAGGCGGAGATCGATCCTTTAGAGATAACGAGACTAAAGGTAAATCCTGGGGCGGAGTAGCCGAAAAGGGAGCTGCCCATGTAGCGCCTCGAGAAGATGAAAAGCTTCATTCAACTCGAGATCAAATCGACGAGAGCCAATACACTCAGCCGCAACCACTGCAAAAGTGGGAACCTCAGGTGGCACAAGAGCCTGAAGTTGAGGTTCCGGCTCAAAAGAGTCAGAGGCGCATTGTTGGTGGGATTGTTGGATACAACGTCGATGAGATTATTCTGCGCGAGTCTCCAAAGGGGCTCTCTACCTTCAAGGTTAATCAAATTCGACGTGATCTCGCAGAGGGTATCCGAGCCTATCAAGCAGATCGATACAAAGACGCTGAGCGAAACCTAGTAGCTGTTCTAGAGCATCTTCCTGTATCTCAGAGCATAAGAGAGGTGCTAGGTCTAACCTATTATCGCCAGGGCAAGTGGAAGCTTGCGATTGAGCAGCTTGAGGCATCTGCTTCAACGACTGGCTCTGTCGATCAAGGACCTGTGATAGCGGACTGCTATCGAGCAATGGGTCGCCACAATAAGGTGCGCGAGATCTATGAGGAAGTCGGCCTTGTCTCTCCTTCGGCTGAGGTTATGGCTGAAGCTAGGATTGTTTTGGCAGGATCTTTGTCGGATCAAAAGAAATATACCGAAGGTATAGCTCTGCTTTCTCGATTTGAGACCGTTCGGCGGGTAAAGCCACGACTGATCGATATTCGCCAGTGGTATGTGCTGGCTGATCTGTATGAAAAGGTCGGAGATCTAGAGCATGCCCGTAATCTGTTTCGTAAGATTACAACATGGGAGCCAGGAATATATGACGTCGCGGAGAGACTGGCTGACCTGCGCTAGCCTGTAGTCGCATTTATTTGATTCGCTAGGATATTGGCGAGGATGCCAAGAGCTGTTGAGGAGGAATTGACGTTGACGATAGACGTTGAATCATTGTTGGGTGACGATGCGAAAGATCTCCTTTCGCATCGATGTGTGGGAATTCCTAAGGAGAGTTTGACTCTTCCTGGAGCAAATGTTCTTGATGAGATCTTCGCGCTCTCAGATAGATCTCCCCAGGTATTGCGTTCGCTCGCTTCTCTCTATGGGAATGGTCGTCTGGCCAACACCGGCTACATCTCTATCCTTCCTGTTGACCAGGGGATTGAGCACTCGGGTGCCGCCTCATTTGCTAAGGCACCACAATATTTTGACCCAGCAGCCATATGTGACCTTGCTATCGAAGCAGGGTGCTCCGCAGTGACCACAACCTTGGGTGGATTGGGAATTGTTGCTCGTCGTTATTCGCATCGAATCCCAATGATCGTCAAGATCAACCACAATGAGCTTCTAACCTATCCAGCCAATCCTGATCAAGTGATGTTTGGACAAGTTCGCCAAGCGTGGGATCTAGGAGCGGCTGGCATTGGTGCCACTATCTACTTTGGCTCAGAGCAATCTACTCGTCAGATCCAGGAGGTCTCCCACGCCTTTGCGGAGGCTCATCGTTTGGGGATGTTTACTGTTTTGTGGTGCTATCTTCGAAATAATGCCTTCAAGGTGGACGGGGTTGACTATCACCTATCTGCTGACCTTTCTGGGCAGGCGAATCACCTGGGTGTGACTATCGAGGCTGATATCATCAAGCAAAAGTTACCGGAAAACAATGGCGGATACATCAAGGTCGGCTTTGGGAAGACGGACCCGTTGGTCTACAGTGACCTCACTACCGATCACCCAATCGATTTAACGCGTTGGCAAGTAGTCAATTGTTACAATGGTCGAATTGGCTTGATCAATTCCGGTGGGGAATCCAAAGGTGCTACCGATCTAGCCGAGGCAGTTAGAACGGCTGTTATCAACAAGCGCGCAGGTGGTAGTGGCTTGATAGTTGGCCGAAAGGCTTTTCAACGTCCGAGAAACCAAGGTGTTGAGCTCTTGAATGCAATCCAAGATGTCTATCTAGACACATCTATCGATGTTGCATAAGCCCTCAAAGTAGAGTCTTTTCTCACGCTTACGTCGGCGCCCCCTAATGCTGAGGGCGCCGACTTTTATTAGCAGACCCTATCTATCTCGATCTTTGTCGTTAATTTGGAACTTCCATTTTCGATGCCAAGTGAGATGCTTGGGTCTTCTTTTTGTAAAGAGCGGTAATTTTCGAATGCTATTTGGTGAACTCCAGGAAATTTAATTGAATATCGCACACCTTCTATTCTTGGTCGCTGCTGGTTTGGTTGCGGGTACCGTTAATTCGATTGCCGGTGGTGGATCGCTGATCTCCTTTCCAGCACTGCTTTTCGTCGGCCTGGGTCCGATAGTGGCCAATGTAACAAATTCTTTGGCCTCGCTTCCTGGATATATAAGTGGGACCATTGGATATCGCCGGGCCCTGCCTCATCAACGGCATCGTTTGATTCAAGCTTCGATTGCATGTGTCTTTGGATCTGTCGTTGGTACTGTGATACTGCTCACAACGCCGGTATCATACTTTCGCGCTGTGGTTCCATTTTTGATTTTAGGCGCGTGTGCGCTGTTAGTCTTTCAAGAGCGTATCTCTTTGTTCGTCTCTTTCTCAAAGGTGAGTTCAAAGAGCAAATGGGTCATGCCCTTGGCCATTGGTATCTCGGCGATCTATGGATCCTATTTTGGCGCAGGGTTAGGTATCATCCTTCTAGCCATTCTCTCCATCTTTTCGGATGAGACGTTGCAGAACAATAATGCTCTAAAGATCACGCTCTCGGTAGTGATAGCTTCAGTGGGCGATCTGATCTATGTTTTAGTCACCCACGTTGCATTCTTGGACGCTGGTGTGATGGCGATCGGCTTCATTTTGGGTGGATTCTTAGGCGCTAAGATCGCTAGTCGTCTCAGCGCGAGAGTTTTGCGTATCTCTATTGTTATTTTTGGTGTTTGCGTCAGTTCTATCTTGTTCTACCAGACCTACCTATGAGAAGGCACTGATCTATGAGAAGAAACTGGCCTTTTAGAGGAGACTGACCTTATAGAGGGGACAGGCCTTTTAGATGGGATCGACCCGGAGAAGGCACCGAGGATCTCCTTCGTCTAGGAAGTGGTTGTCTCCTCCTTGGAACTAGCTATTTTGACTATTGATTATCTGCCTCTTTGAGTATGAGAGCCGGAAGTGGTTTGGGGTAAAAGAGAGTCGATTTCGCTCTGAGTGGCCTGTGGTTGATTGCACTATCTACGATCTCTTCAATTGGAGTTTTAGGACAGATCATCGCTATCACCCCAGGTGCCGTTGCCTTTGAGATCGCATAGTCTTTGTCGCTTGAATATTCTATTTTTGCGCTTTCGTCTGCGCCAAGGCGTTCTTCGACAAGGCTAAGTGCAGTCGATATTGACGATGAAATTGGAAGTTTCATTTTTGTATTTGAAGTTATCAGTGTGACGTATGGCCCAGGTAGATCGATGGAGGCCCCAGTGAAGTGCTCTTTTAGCTCCAAAAGTGCTGATTCGATCTCATCGTTACTCCAAGATACTGAGAATATCCGATGAATTGGCCGGATGAGGTGGGAGGCTTGGTCTATCGCACAGACAAAGGCAATCATTTCAATAGCGGATCCGGCTGGTTGACTGGCTAGTTCGACCTTTGCTCTTTGGATGCGGTGATGGCCATCGGCTAGGATTATTTGGGAGGATTCGATCGCCTCTTTGATGAGTGCTTTAGCACTTGGCTGAGGTAGAACGAAGATTCTATGAGCGTATGAATCGTCATCTTGGGTTCGAGAGATTGGACCGATTTTCATGGGCGCTACCTCTTGGATTATCTCGCTGTCTATTAAGGCCCAGATAGGCCCAACTCCTTCTTTAGCTAGAGAAGGAGCGATAGTAAAGTTAGCTGTCGCCTCATCTAGAGTTTGTTCGTGGGTGAGGATCTCTGAAAATGGATCTGTTGATGAATAGAGAGCTTCATCTGTGATTATTTCGGTTTCGTAACCCTTTTGATCTGGGAGATTTGTCATCCTGAGTATTCCAACTACCCCCATAACCCTTAGTGGCTCACAGGTTTGTGACCATTTGGAGATCTCATAGAGGTAATAACTTGACTCTTCATCTTCGACAAGATCATCTGGTTCGAAGGCTTCATTTGAACTTAGCCGTGCAAAGGAGAGTTCCTCTGTGTTGGCGCGGATGGCACGAAAGTCGCGAAAGTTATGCAATAGTGTAGCTCCACTCTTTAAAAGGGCCATTTGCTTGGCTTTGGTGTCATGGTAACTATAGACTCTATAGCTTCTAGTTGCACTTGTTGGAGTGGTTGGAGTGGTTGTTGGTCTCCAAGGGCCATTTGCTCGGAATGGATCGCCTGCAACTTTTATTGAATTTTGTTGAGCTAGACCTAGTGGACGTAACGGATAGCAACTTTAGAAAGGCTCTAAGCGGTGACGGAAGAGAATTGGGTAATAGATCTTGATGGAGTGATTTGGCTATTGAATGATCCAATTCCAGGATCGATCGAGGCGGTCGCTCAGCTGGTAAGGGCCGGTATAACCGTTACCTTTGCTACAAATAATTCAACCCTGACCAAGGAACAATACTCTCAAAAGCTTGAACGTCTCGGAATTGACATTCAAGCGACAAATCTTGTTACCTCCGCAATGGCTGCTGCGTCTATGGTGGCCCCAGGGAGTCGGGCTTATGTGGTTGGAGCATTTGGAATCAACGACGCATTGGCCAATAGGGGCGTAGAGGTTGTAGATGACGATGATGTCGATGTGGTAGTTGTTGGCTTAGATCGAGAGATCTCATATGCTAAGTTGAGCCGGGCTGGAAATGCAATTCGAAATGGTGCAACCTTTATAGCTACTAACACCGACGCTACATTTCCAATCACTGGTGGTCTTTTGCCAGGTGCCGGATCGATGGTCGCAGCTGTAGCCACAGTTGGAGGAAAGGCTCCACTGGTTGCTGGAAAGCCAAGCGCGCCCATGGCGAAACTTATAAGGGATTTAGTTGGTCAGCCTACCCTCATGGTGGGAGATCGCTTTGAGACCGATGGCGCCTTTGCCAATGAGCTTGCCTGCGGCTTTGGATTGGTGCTTTCGGGCGTATCTAAAGGTGTTCCAGATGGAGAGTCCAAGCCGGCTTATATTGCCGCTAACTTTTCGGAATTGGTCAACGAGGCAATTGTCAGATGAGGCAGGTGAGATCAGTCGGCTATGTGGTTGATTGCTACGTGGTTGATCGACCTTGGAGCTGGCCATACGGTCTGTTCGAGGATAAGTCGCTCTTTGGCATGGCTATAGATCTTTTGGGTTTTAGACGACCTTAGAATTTGGGGTTGGGTAGTCGTGCTGATAGATCTCTGATTGGGCGCTTCTTTTTGGTTTGGGCTGTGGTTCGTTGGTTTGGCGCTCCAAGAACATTGTGCTCCAAGAACATTCCAGGAAGATAAGGAGCGCCAATTTATAAGGCGAATCTACCTATTTTTGGGTGGATCTTAGATCCTTACGGCGCATAGCGATACCAGCGATCGATTCAAGTGCGCATCGGTGAGCGTTGTTTATTGTGAGTTCGGCCCAGTCAAATGGGGGCGAGACCTCCACGATATCGATAGCGACCACGTTGACTTCCCTGGTGATGCGTCGAATTATTCGCAATAGATCAACTGGGGCCATTCCTCCTGGCTCAGGGGTTCCAGTTCCGGGAGCGAATCCAGGGTCAAGGACATCTATGTCGATTGAGAGGTATATTCCTTTGGGCGAAGCGCTTGCCTCCTCGATTGCATCTGTGATCACAGCATGGTGGCCGCGCTCAAAGACTTCATTCATGGTATGCCATCGCATACCTTGTTCGCCCATCCATTCGAAGGTCTCTGCTGGTGGCCAATAGCCTCGAAGGCCAACTTGGACAAAGTGGCGTCCTTGGACAGCACCTGATTCTATTAGGCGTCTCATGGGAGTGCCATGGCTCGCATAGTTGCCATCTATCTCAAGGGCAGTATCGGCATGGGCATCGAAGTGGATTATCCCGATCTCTCCCCATCCGTGAGCTCGTGCGACGGCCGTCGCGCTGGGCCACGTGATAGCGTGATCGCCTCCGATAACTATAGGTATTATTCCTCGAGATGCAACTTCATAGACGCGTTCTTCGATAGCACTTCTAGATGCCTCCCACATTCCATGCGAGCAGATAGCATCGCCGAAGTCGACCACTTCGAGCTCTTCAAAGATCTCGATCCCATAGTCCATGTGATATGTTCCGGGCCCATATGCAGCAGCACGCAGTGATCGTGGGCCAAATCGTGCGCCTGGGCGATTTGTAGTTGAGTCGTCCCAAGGTGCACCCACTATGGCGATATCTGGCTCCCACTCATCGAGCTCTGAGGGTTCTGTCAGCAGCGGTCTCTGGGCAAAGGTGGCAATACCCTGGTAAGACGCGGTATCGAGCTGGGAGGCCATTCCTGGTTTGAGCTCTCTCTTTGGCATTGTGTGATCCTTTTCGTCTTGTCACTAGTGAAAATCTACAGAAGGTGGACACCTAATATCTCCTAAGCGCGATTCTATGTCCCTTCGGAGCGGCTTTAGGTGTCAGATGTCAGAATGCTACGAGTGGCTTCTTGGTAAATCTTGACAGATAAGGGTGGTAGGTATTGTAGGTTTTCCAATTTATTTATTGAATATTCCAACGAACTGGCGCGCTATGAGCCCCAAGGCATGGTTTAGTTTGATGCCGAGAGCGACAGCTATGGTCCATCTTATGTTGAGATTTGACTACATTCTCCCAGCGCAATAAGGTCTGCTACCTCTTTTAGCAGAGAGAGTATTATGCAAACTTGGTTTTAATGGTTTGAGTAATTCGAGCATAGGGTGGATTTAGTCCCTCATCTCCCTCATCTCTGTCGCTTTTGCCTCTGTCGCTTTTGCCTCTGTCGCTTTTGCCTCTGTCGCTTTTGCCTCTGTCGCTTTTGCCTCTGTCGCTTTTGCCTCTGTCGCTTTTGCCTCTTTGGCATGGTGAAATCTATCTGGGTTCTATTGTTAGCAACTGATTGTCAAATTAGTACTTCTTACTCACTCGGAGATATCTAGGTAAGATGGCTTTACAACTTCGGGTTTGCATCCAAATACGCGGATGTCATCTAATTTTCGCTTGGGTATTTAAGAAATCACATGATGTCTTTGCCGCTACGTCTTTGATTTTATCGAAACCTTGCATTTGAAAAGATGAGCAAGGTTCAAACTTCGTAATGGAGATTTCGATCTCTAAAAGTTTTCGGGATTTCAATCTGAGCAATTTGGGGACAATTTAAGGACTATCGTTGTATTGGAAAAGTTGTGGTTGAGTGATTGAAGAAACTGCGTTAGCTCCAAAGCTTCGGCAGGACCTGAAATTACCCGATAAGGAAAGTTAGTTGAGATTATGAAAGCACATCAGATAATACTTAGTTCGCGCCCTAAAGGTCATCCAACTCTGGATAATTTTGGCCGTAGCGACGTTGAATTGCCTTCACTTGGTGAGGGTGAAGTGTTGGTAAAATCCCTCTTTTTGTCGGTTGATCCCTACATGCGCGGTCGTATGAATGATGCTAAGAGTTATGTACCTCCATTTGCTATCGATGCTCCACTAGCCGGAGGAGGAGTTGGTGAGGTCATAGAGTCAAATACACCAGGCTTTGCAGTCGGAGACTTGGTTACCGGAATGCTTGCCTGGCGTGACTATGACGTTGCCGAGGCTAAGCACCTGCTAAAGATTCCAACCTCGAGTATCCCGGCAAGTGCCTATTTAGGCATTTTGGGAATGCCTGGCATGACTGCGTATGTGGGATTGTTTGACTTAGGCAAGCCTAAGAAAGGTGAGACCGTCTTTGTTTCAGGTGCTGGTGGCGCTGTCGGATCGGCTGTGGGTCAGATGGCTAAGATTGCTGGGGCCAAAGTCATAGGAAGTGCCGGTGGTTCCAAGAAGTGCGCGCGTCTGATTGAAATGGGCTTCGACGTAGCTATCGACTATAAGGAAGCACCGATCATGAACCAACTTATGGAGGCCGCTACCGATGGCGTCGATGTCTATTTCGATAACGTAGGAGGAGATCACCTAGTTGCTGCTCTTGAAGCAACCAATGATTTTGCGAGACTGGTACTTTGCGGCGCTATCTCACAGTACAACAACGAGACCTATCAGCCTGGACCTGGAAATCTATTTCGGGCAATCCAGCGTCGATTGACCATTACCGGCTTCATAGTTAGTGATCACGGCAGTCGCAGAGATGAATTTTTGAAAGATGTCTCTAGCTGGATTAGCGATGGCAAGCTCACCTACGATGAGACCTTTGTGGATGGACTAGAAAATGCTCCTGAGGCCTTTATGGGCCTGTTTTCTGGTTTGAATACCGGCAAGATGGTAGTTCGCCTCTAGATAGTCCGAGATGACAATTTCATACTTTTATGTCTAGGGTATTGCTGGAAGTCCGCTTGGGTTGACGGTCTCCACCGAGGAGACCGTCTTCCAGGCAGAATTTACTGGTGACAAAAAGAAGGGCGGGGTGAGATACGCCAAACGAGGATCATAGGTATAGGTCGTGTTGTAGCCTGAAACCGTTGCGCCATTATTAAACGAACCTTCGATATCTGCGTATTTGCCAGCCAGAGATCCGTCAAGATATATTGTCCCGAGCACCCCTCTAGATGTGTCCCAAAAGTGTTGGACCTCGAAAGAATCGTTCAACGTTAGGATCGCGGCCATTATCACAGGGTTTGTGCTTGGTTGAGAAAAGCAATTGTCGGGCGTAATGTTGTCGTTTGCAAAATTCGAGGAGACTTTGACGAAGCTTTGCGCAACTAGACCGAGGACGTCATTCGATGAAGAACTCCCGCAGTTGGTATATTCGAGGTTTCCATCGATATAGATATTGTTGTAAGAGCCAACTGTGATCCCTCCGGTGATTGTACCTTGTACTGCAACTTCTCCCTGGCTGCAGTCGAATGAATTTCCTCCAACGGTGATTTGGGTATTTACTGGACAACTTTGACCGGATGGTAGCGAATTTACGTAAATGGCGCCATTAGCTGGTAATGGCAAATTGCCGCTGCCGGTGCATCCAGCGTTTGTTGCTGAGGATGATGTCTCAGGGCTATAGACGCTCATTGATGATCCTAAAAAGACAATCGAAGTTGGTCCATAGTAGATGCAACCGCCAGCTTTTGCTGCGTTCGCTAATGAACTGTTGTTGGTAGGAAAGACAAGTGCTGGTTGGTGACTGGGATCTCCAGGATGGATGAAGGTGGGGTTGTCGCTAGAGTTCATATCGAAATATGCATTTTGTGGATCGATCCAGTATGGGTGGGAAGAGTATCCACTAGTTGTTGTTGATCCAGAATAAACCCGAGCGTTGAATTGCGGGGTGCCGTATAGGTAGTACATGTCATTTGTCATCAACGGCCCATTGAAGATTTGTCCGGTACCGTAGTAATTGATGAGTCCATAGCATGTATACCGCTCTGGTCCGGTGGTATTTTGATCATAGGAATAACTGTCAGAGTCGGAATCAGCCGGCGATCCGGCGGCGTTATCATTGGGTTGTGAGAATTTGTATCCACATTCAGTGGTGGCAGCTTTAGCGCTGTTAAATGCACTATCGAAATTAGGAGCTAGCGAGGGATCTACCATCATAGTGTCCGTCATAAGGAGGTAGTCTAAGAAGCCGTTCGTCCGCAGAGCTACTTTAATTGTTCTTGTTTGTGTTTGGGCTCCGTGAAGGGCAATGCCTGTAGACGTAAGATAGACGATACCTGTTGAAGCCGTATTAGAGGCATCTGGAGTGTAGTGAAAGTACTCATTTGTTGACCCGGGTACCGCGACCCACCCGGTAAATGCGCCATTTCCATCAGGCGGTAGATTAGATGCAGAGTACTTCCAGTAGTTTCCAGCTTGATTTAGTGCTATCTGGTTCATCCTGTTGAGGTAGTCAGTAACGCCAGATTCTGCCGCTCCTAGAGCGCTTTGGTAGTCTTGTGATCCTCGCGTAAGGGGTAATTGATTTACGGTAGCAGCATAAGTGGCCAGCGGAATTGCACTCAGTAGGAGTACCGCCAATATCGCCACAATGATGGCCAAATCTCCTCGTTCGCTATTGGGAATGTGACGATTATTTTTGGATAAGTATCTCCCGCGGTAGGCCTGCTTCGTCATCCGATCTTTTCTGGAAGTGACCTTCATTATTCTTTCCCTTTTTTTATGACGGATCGTGGCTTCAAGTTTCTTAATTCTCTTTTTTAAACTTATGTGGCTGATCCGCAGATGTTTTATCGTTTCATTTGGGATACTGGGTCAATAAATTTGGTAAAAAGAGCGAGGTTTGGGGCCGTTTATTCGTGGTGTTAGTAACTTTCGGTTTGCGTTCTCTTTCGTCATCAGTTATCCGAGGATCCACTAGTTGTTGTAGTAGATTCGCTTTCTGATCCACTCGTAGTTGTTGTAGTGTCGATCGATTGATTTGATCCATAGCCAAAAACTCCAATAGTGCTGGTAATGGTGGATGATTGTGCTGTGGTGCCGACCGCTTCCACCAAAGTTATCGAGACTGAAGCTATCTGAGCGAGCGTACTGGCGCTAGTTGTTGATCCGGAGATCGCAAGAGATGAGATTGAGATCGAGGTTGGAGAGGTAATCGTCCCAAATGAAAAGATGGAGTCATTAGCTAGGTGCGTTGCCAACACTAAAGTCGTATTGGATGAGCCAGGATTGATGGTCTCCTGGGTTAAAGTGCATGGACACGAAGTTCCGGTTATGGGATTAGCGCTTATTATCATTTCGACGTCGGAATTAGTTGCTGAATCGTATGTATAGAAATCGATAGAATTGGCGGATGCCGAGACAAACGGACTGCTTTGGTTACTTGGGGTCTGCGCGTTCCTGATGCTACGGGTAACTTGATTCATCGCGGTCATCGCGGTCGCGCTTGACTTTGAACTGTTGGTGATCGAAGCTTGGGTTGACGCAAAGGTGTTTATGATTTGGAAAGTCATAACCGATACAATCCCAAAGAGAAATGTAGCAATAAGGATTTCTACCAAACCAAGGCCCGCGTCGTCAAAGCCCACACCTCCTTTTTGTGTGGTTGTTATTTTCTTGGTTCGCCATTGACTTCGTTTTTTAGTTTCCGATTGTGAAAGCAATTGGACCACCACCCAATATCGAAACGGGAGATGAGGGTGGAATGACCACAGTATTGTTAGAATCGACCGCCTGGAGGTCGAAATAGCCAAGAGGAAGATATGAAGTTACGCTTGAAGCTGTACTAGGTGAAGTTCCTATCTGCCCCAGTGAGATTGGCGTCGAAGTTCCACAAGGCGTACCGCTTGTATCTGCCACCGGAATTGCTTGAATTGTATCACCTGTGGCAGGTGAACCGTTGATGGTCGCGGTTATTGTCACGGTTGCATATGTCGGTGATATGGCGGTGGTTCCACCTGGGGTAACTGATATTATCGGTGTGCTTGAAAGCGCAGGGTAACGTGGAACTGCATTTAGAGTGTAGCAACTTCCCAGCCAAATTTGATAGCCTGAGGAAAAGGGAAAGAGAGGACCCCATAGGAGGTTGTTTGAGGGGTTGTTTGATTGCGTGACATTCGACGAGCCACCTACGGGCAGTTGTGAATTTGCAGCGGTTAGTCCAGATGCAACTGCTAGTTGCTCGCTGTTGGGATCGCCCAAGGAGAGATATGCACCCTTATCGTAGGCAAACTGTACCGACGTAGTATTTCCTAAGGTAACGGTGGCAGAGACAGAGGGATTCGGGTTGTTTGAGTTGTCGACATAACCAGGGTTGAGACTGGATGGAAGGCTAACGGTATAAGCGCCTGCCGTGAGAAATGGGAAAAAGGCACACCCATTGGCGTCAGTTGCGACGGTTTGAGTTTGTGTGGAGTTCGAAACTTGGACCCAAACTCCCGAGCTTGGTCCATTGGCCGCATTGGATATGTCGATGGAAAGATTACCGCTCGAAGGCGAATATGGACTAGTCGTGGTGGATGAACCTGATTGGGATGGTCCACCATAGGCCTGAGGAGGTGGAATGATAATTTCGTTTGCAATTTCAGGCGGGGTTGGTGGTGTGGCGACCCAAGAGATGGATACTGTGGCTTCAACTATCGGTTGATTGTATGTTTTGGAGGTACCTTGGACGGCGCATCCTTGCTCGGTAAGTGTTCCAGTCGACCAGGCTAGCTCTGTTTGAATTGTAAAAGTTGTAGGACCAACTTTTTGTGTGGTGATCTTGGTCCCTAGATTGGCATTGACGAAACCCGTGAAGTTCGAATTCGCTAGAAGTCTGATTGTTTCTAGTGACGAGTTGGCTAATCCAGCAGCTGCTACACGATCTCTGTTGTTCCCAGAGACTCCAATGGTGGCCTCTAATAGTTTGGTGGCTGGAATTAACGTGAGTAGCAAAATAGTGACAGCGATAACTATCCCTATTATGCTCAGTCCATCGTCGCTTTTTTTGTAGCGTGTCGAGGAAGTTTTGATTGCCATCCTTGTGCTCACCGGAGTGTTATCGGCGATATTTGCGTAAATCTTTACCTTATTGCGACTTGATGGGCTGGGCGATTCATATTAGAGCTGTTAGCAAAAGGTAAATCTCACTAGGGCAGGTCAGACCTGTAGCTCCTAGGAGTTTTTGGCTTGAGCGCCACGTTGAGCGCCATCTTGCATCGCTTCATAACCCAACCCCAAAGCAATGAGGGACTGTCGAGATTAACAGAGTCGCTGGTGTGTTCGCAAGATCTTGCTCTTGATAGGCGGAGTCGATTGGCCGCCATATTTAGGGGTGCTTTTATAGCTTTATTAGGGCGCTCGCTTGGCTCATAGGCGCGGAATTTTTAGACACATTTTCTAAATTGTAGTTTTGGAGTCGTGGTGTTGTATGTCGCGACAAATTATGGGGGTACTTCAGAGCCGAAGAAAGCTGAAGGTAGCCGAAGGTAGCCGATCTGGATTGGCTGGATGACCATCGCCTTTGATGGTCATATCTTTGAATAAGGTTAGCTCTTTTGGTACCTCAAAGAGTTTTAAGTGGATCTTGCCTCGGGAGCCTTGAATCTTGGTTCATCGATTGCCTATGTCCATGTGGTTCATTTGTGACAAATGGCATTCCTTCTGACTTGGGGTAATCTCTGACGCATGAGACAACTGGACAAATCCAGAGTCAGTTATTACATTTGGCGAAGGTAGATTCAGATGCTCTTTGTCGTGCCATGTTCGACCTTTGATGCGGCGTTAGAAATCTAAAAGTAGGTGTGTTGATGTCATCGAGGGTGGTAAATAATCCGATTGCGCCACTGTTTCCTAGGGAGTATTCCTTCACCGCTTGTCATGACAGCAAGAATCTTCTAATTCGATTGGTGTCATGATCGTAAAATGGGTTTTCGTGTTGGGCGAAATAGCTCTTTGGTCAAAATGACTGAGGGACTTTTAACTTAAAAAGTGTTTTATGTTTTGCCACCAGATGCGAAATCGCTTATACGAATGAGCTCAGGGCCCTTTGTGGATGAATTGGGTTGTTAATCTCTCCTTGGCGAAGCGGAAGGTCCAGCGCATCGATATGAAAGCGGACCGATTGCCGCTGTCTTTGCTCTTACTCTTTGAGCTCCTTGGGCTAAGATTGTCCAGGAAAGCCGTAGTGCACTATAGTCATGTTCATGCTGATCCAAAAGCCGTGTGAGTCTCGATCGCTTTAGGTGGCGGGTAGTTGATTAGAGAATTTTCATGAGCTATTAATCTTTTGCCGGGGATAGTCCCACCATAATTGTTATGAGGTTAGTGCTTTTTAATATTCACAGATCCCGTCTTGGCTGTGGTTGGCTAAGGCGCGTGGATTTTGTACCTTTGAGATATTTGTAGAATTGAGAAATGATCTAAATGGTCAGCGATGATAGGCCAGACTTTAGTCACAATAGGCCACAAAAGGGTAATTCATGGCCAATGGGGTTTCGAGCCTCGAAGTCACTTCGAATTGCCGGGTTTGTCGCGCCTATGATATTGGGTGCCAGCATCATAGCGGCCTATATGCACTTTGGAATCTTGGGTAGCGGACCTGGAGCGCTGCCGAGTGCAGTTTTGATAGCTCCAAGCACAATGACAATAACAACCACCTCTTCAACATCGCTAGTTACTACCTCGCCCTCGGTTACCTCGGGCACCGTTTTGGTTGGATCGTCTTCAACGACAACTCCCACAACGACTACATCGTTGATGGCTAACTCCCAGAACCTAGAGGTTGTCACCCCCACTGTCAAGGTTTACTCCTATGATTCGGCTGATTCGAAGCCATCATCGGTGGAGGATTCAAAGCCTGTCGCCCCTGTTGTCTCCACGCCGGCACCTCAGACTACACTGGCAACAGCCACTGCGCCTTCGACATCAATCGCAACCATCACAACTCAAGCATCGAGTGACTCAGCTGATTCTAATAAATCGACAACAACTACCTCTGCTACAGGGGATTCCAAGAGTTCGTCGGGTGGTGATTTGAGCTCGTCTTCGAGTTCGATATCGTCATCGCCTTCCACCTCAACGAAGAAGTCTGACTCTTGATAGCCAGAGTCTCTTACCTTTTTATTAGATGATTGAAGCCTGGTATGTCATGCGAGTAAATATGATTCACTTCTACCTGTGCCAACCTCTAAAGAATACTGGCGCTGTTGATTCCTCAAATCAATGCATTGAGTCTTTGTGGTTGTGCAATGGAAAATAGTTCACCTAAGACACGGCGTATAAAGAGAAGAATCGGCACGGTCCCACGTCTTGTTCTTGCCCTATTTATCGTGACCTCTGGTGTCTTAGGTCTGGTAGTGCTTCAGGTCTCTCAGACTTTTGGACAGCGTTCGGTCGCCCTTGTTCGACAAAACTTGGTTGACGAGGTCGCTGAATATGAAAGGGCGATTGGTACCTCTACGTCAAGCAATGTCTTTATCTACTCTAAAACATACCTGATTGAGCATCAGCTCAATAGTCAAAAAAGTATAGTTATAGCAATTGTTGGTCACCCTATTTTGGGTTCTACGGGATCTCAAGGAGTCCTTCCCGACGGCCCTATAAAGAATCTCGTCTATCATTTCCCTACGACTACCAAGGTGTTGACGTTCAGCGCGCTTGGCGTACCATATTTGGTTGTGGCCACTCCGATATTGATTAGCGGACGACCTTTTGGGGTTTTCATTGCAACTGCGGACCTATCTCAAGAGATAACTCAGATGCATCAGATGTTGGTTTTGGTGCTCTTCGAGGCGGCGATAGCACTTTTGTTTACTATGGGCAGTGGATACCTTCTTTTGCGACGTGTGATGAAGACCGTGGGCGGAATCACAAATGCAGCAATCGGAATCGCAGATGGAGACTTAAGCCGGCGAATCGATTACAGCGGGGCAACGGACGAAGTTGGTACTTTGGCCAAGACCTTTGATGAGATGCTGAATCGACTGGATGAGATGATGGAGGGACAGAAGAGACTTCTCTCGGATGTCTCACATCAACTCAAGACCCCGCTTACCATAATCAACGGGAACTTGGAGCTCATAGCGCGCTCTGGTCAAGTTTTATCGCAGGACAATATTGAGAGCTTTGAGGCGGCTAAGGAAGAGATAACCTTTATGAGCCATCTAATTGATCAGCTTCTGCTTTTGGGACGCACTATGGAGCGAGATTTTATTCTTCGAGGGCCAGTTGACTTTAGATCATTTATGGCGGATCTTTACTCGTCGTCAGTTGTGATTGCTGACCGTAATTGGCAATATCAAGAGCCTCCTGATCTAGTAGTTGAGTTTGATGCTGCAAAAGTTCGTGGCGCTCTTTTGAATTTGGTGGAAAATGCAGTCAAAGTGACCCAAATGAATGATGTAATAGAAATTAGTGCAACCACTCGGGGTTCGGTTTTGGAGATATCAGTTTCTGATAGCGGACCAGGGGTTCCAACTGGAATGGAAGATGCGATCTTTGCTCGCTTTGCTCGGGGCTCTCAACCCTATAAAAAGGGAGCAGGGTTAGGGCTGTCAATTGTCGATGCGGTTGCGAAGGCACATAAGGGGTGTGTGGTTCTTGAGGTCTCCCCCTATGGTGGAGCACGTTTTTCCATGCTCCTTCCGTTGGTAATGGCTGAAATACCAGATGACGACTATGAGCTATAGGCGGTTTTAATGAGCGAATTTCGAGATGTGAGGATGCAAGCGTGAATATTGTCATTGTAGAAGACGATCCAAAGATTGCGAGTTTTATCTCCAGAGGGCTTCGTGCTGAAGGTTACGCAACGACATTGATTCAAGATGGTGATTCGGCGATGTCCGTGGTTCCACTGATGCGCGACGACATCGATCTGGTACTGCTCGATCTTGGTTTGCCGGGCAAGGATGGCAAGGCTGTATTGGCGCATTGGCGGTCGGAGAAGTTTTCAAAGCCGGTAATTATTCTTACTGCTCGAGATGAGATTTCCGAGAAGGTGAAAGGCCTAAATGCTGGCGCGACTGATTACGTAACCAAACCGTTCTCCTTCGATGAACTTTTGGCTAGAATTCGCGCAGCTCTAAGAAACTTTGAGACGACCTCTCTTACAACTCTGGAGGTGGCCGATGTCAGCTTTGACCTAGTCTCCAAAGTTGCATTTAGAGGCGGACGTCGCATTGAATTGGCTCAACGCGAATGGGCGTTACTCGAGCTATTCATGCGAAATCCCAGTCAAGTGCTCTCTCGAATTCAGATTCTCAATCATGTTTGGGACTATTCATTTGATCCTGGGTCAAATATAGTGGACGTCTATGTCGGGTATTTGCGCAAGAAGATCAATATACCTCACCATGATTCTTTGATTCAGACAGTGCGAGGTGCGGGATATAGGTTTCTGCCGCCATCTTCGAGGTGGCAATGAATCTCGCATCTGGTAGATCTTTAGAGCTTTTGTTCCGGGAATAGACCGTGCAAGAGTTTATCGGGACTCCAAAGATTATTCATAGCTGACAGCGGCGCTAGAACTACAAGGCTAACTCGTTCTCTTAGTGGCCCTAAGTTCGTTGACAGTTCGTCGACTTTATGGCGCTAATGTAGGCCGTATCGGTGGTTTCTCATCTAGACCATGAGCCTTATGGGAGCCATAAGGCTCATGGTTACAATTGGTTATTGCCTTGAATTATAGGTCTTCCAGTGCGCCAAGGGCAACGGTCTTGTCGACGTCGGCGACCCTTGCCTTATCGATTTCGCTAGCTATTTGATCGTCTTCGTCCATAATTTGGTCGATGTCAACTTCGGCGAAGCCTAGAACCCCATCTTTTCAAAGGTGTCGCGCATCGTTTTACCGAAGAGTCCAATATCTTTTAGGATGGGTACGATTCTTGTAAAGAGCAAACTTCTAAATGCAATTTGCGACTCGGATTCATTTACCCATTGGACACATTCTTTGGTATCCAGACCTAGGTTTGACCAGACCTCATTGGCTAAGAATCGGTCGCGCATGGCTATACATGCCTCGGCGCAAAATTCTTCGCGCTCTTGACGTTCGGCCTCTGTTAGGTTTGGGTAGTAGTCGCGGAGTGCATTTCTCCCAAAGGCTACGTGGCGTGCCTCATCTTGCATAACATAGGCAGTCAGGTCTCGAGCAAGTTTATTACCTGTCATATTACGTATCATGCCAAAAGCTGCAAGGGCAAGGCCCTCGATTAGAACCTGCATGCCTAGGTAGGTCATATCCCAGCGAGAGTCGTTTAAAACATCATCAAGGATGGAGCGAAGGTTAGGGTTGATTGGATAGGCAATTCCTAATTTATTTAGGTAGGTTGAATAGACCTCAACGTGGCGTGCCTCATCCATCACCTGGGTAGCTGCGTAGTATTTCGAATCCATGTCCGGCACATTTTGAACGATCTTAGAAGCGCATATGAGAGCCCCTTGTTCGCCGTGGAGAAATTGTGAGAATTGCCATGATGCCAGGTGCAACTTCAGCTCGCCTAGACCTTTTGCATCTAGTTTGTCAAACATTGGCGAACCCCAAATGGGTACGAAGTGGTCCTCTGTGCCCAAGGGATTGTCTATGTCGATCGTCTCTGACCAGTCAATTCTAATTTGGGCGTCCCACTGGCGTCGCTTACCCTTGTCGTATAAGTTGAGCATCTTTTCGCGCCCGCTGTCATAGTCCCAACTGAAATGAACTTCTCCGGTGTCGTCTTTGGTCTTCCAGCCTGTCAATTCGACTGGAAGGACATAGCGTTTAGTAGTCATTTTTGCTCCCCCTGATGCCTAATAATTAAGATATCACAGGGAATCGTTAGGCACGAAACATTTTGGTGGAGATGTGCAAAGATTTCAAGTTCATTGCTAGTTGTCGTCGGAGGCTGATCCCTCAAGGTTCTCATCTGAGTCAAGGCAAAGGTGATCTATATCCGTCAAGTCACACTTTTTGGCTGAGATCTTGGCGAGCATCAGACTAAAGACGATGGCGAAGAATTCAAGGGGCTTCCAGTCGTAATGGGTTCCAGTTAGGAGCGCATCCATTCCCGAAAGAGGAAATCCCGGGCGGGGAGATGCCAGCCCTACAACGTCACCTTGGCGATTTACTATATGGAATCCGGTAGGACCATCGCCATGAATTACCAGGCAGGTCTTTACATCGTCGTTTACAACCGCTAGGAATCGAGATGATTCACCTGTCGATGGATCGGGTATTCTAACAATTACGGTTGAGACCCGCTGTAGATCCTTATCTAGAAGTGCTACTGTATATTTGCTATCACGTCTAATGGCCAGCATCGAGATCTGAGGTTTCGCACCAGGTCCGGCTGATATCCTCCATATGCCATCTTCTATCCTTGCCTCAGCGAGGGTTGTGGTCGCTGTTCTCCAAAGGAAGGTCGTAGGTGATGGCGAAAGTTCATAGGCACTCGGTGAGTCATAGAACTGCCCACAGTATGCACAGCTAGATGATCCGTCGGGAGCTGGCATCCCACAAGCAACACAAGATTTCACCTAGTCTGTATCGGAAGATTTATCTCTAGGCTTGACAGACCGTTGAGAGCATTGACTAAGTTTCGCAACTCGCCATGGGAGCTTTTGTCAAAACGAAGTGCCACTCTTGCCAGATCAAGGCCGTCTTTTTCGCCTTTTTCCGTTCCAGTGATTGGTATGGATTCTATGGTCCCAGATTGGCAGATGTGCCCAAAGTCACGATTAATGGCCTTCATTTCACTCTTGGATGGGGCAGACCTCATCCGTAAAATAAGCAAGTTTCCCACCCAGCGCATCGAATGATAGTTGCGATAAAAGCTGACTATCTCATCAACGGCCTTTTCGTGTGAGTCGGTGATGAGATAGAGGGCTGAATCTTGGGGCGAGACCATTCCTCGCTCAAAGAGCTGCTTATTTACGTAGTCGAGCCAATGGTTCCAGTAGTTTCCGCCTTTGGCTTCATAAAAGACAATCGGTGCCAGAGGCGACTTGCCCGTTTGAACGAGAGTGAGAAGCTCGAATGCTTCGTCTAGAGTCCCAAATCCTCCTGGAAGGATTAAAAAGGCATGCGACTCTTTCATGAAGATAAGTTTTCGGGTGAAGAAGTACTTCATCTCTACGAGTTTTGGGTCTTGAGCGATAAATAGGTTCGCCCCGCCCTCAAAGGGCAGCTTGATATTTACTCCAAAGGAGTTTTCACGTCCTGCTCCTTCGATTCCAGCTTCCATGATACCGGGGCCAGCACCGGTAATTATCATCCAACCATTTTCGACCATTGCTTGAGCTAGATCATGGGCTGCGCGATAATCGGCGTCGTCCTTTGTGGTTCGAGCCGAACCGAAGATCGTCAATTTGTGCTGATTGCGATAGGCCCTAAAGGTTGAAAATGCATTACTCAATTCTGCAAGAGCACTTGAGGCAATCTTAATATCCAGACGATCAGTCTCTTCGTCAGCGAAGTTAACACAGACGCTGAGAAGCTGAAAGATAAGATCGCGATTTTTTTTGGGTCCTAACTTATCAATAAGGGCCACGATTTCATCGTGGAGCAGTGTCGATTGGTGCATGGAGTTTTTAAATCGCGAATCTTGCGTCAATGTCGTATTCAATCGTCTCGTAAAAGTTTTTTGGAAGTTCTTAGCCAATAAGTCTATGCGAATCCAACCTAGCTAAATTGCGCTATTTCCTTATAGAGTGTGCTTCGCTGTGCTAATCTTCGCCCCAGTGGGTTGACGATCTCTTTGAAGCCTTCAAGGTCGAGGAGTTGTCCATGAGAAGCCCCGGCTGCTCTGGAGATGTTTTCTTCCATCAGAGTGCCGCCAAGGTCATTGGCTCCTGATCGAAGGAGTGTCCTTGCCCCTTCGATACCCATCTTTACCCATGATGCCTGAATGTTATCGATCCAGCCGTGATATGCCAATCGAGCAACACTATGCATTAACAGCGATTCCCTAAAAGTTGGGCCACGCCTCGCCTTTTGCTGAAGGTAGATTGGTGACGCCATATGGACGAATGGAAGAGGTACGAATTCGGTAAAGCCGCCTGTCTCTTTTTGAAGGTCACGTGTCAGTACAAAGTGTTTTGCCCATGACTTTGGTCTTTCGAAGGTTCCAAACATGATGGTTATATTCGAGCGCAGACCAACACCATGAGCTGCTCGATGCACGTCAAGCCACTGGCGGGTATTTATCTTGTCCGGGCATAACCTAGCTCTGATATCGTCGTCTAGGATCTCAGCAGCAGTTCCAGGTAGTGTCTTGAGTCCGGCATCTTTTAACATTTGAAGATATTCGCTGAGTTCGATCCCAAGGCGACGTGCACCTTCATGGACCTCTAAGGCGCTAAAACCGTGAATATGCATCTCCGGAACGGCACTTCGAACCGTTTTGGCTACCTCAATGTAATAGTTACCATCAAAAGAAGGGTGGATACCGCCTTGGAGACATACCTCGGTTGCTCCTAGCTCGCTTGCTTCTACTACCCTTTGGGCAAGTTGATCCATGTCCAACAGATATGGCGTTCCTCTTAGGTTTAATGAGAGAGGGCCCTTGGAAAAGGCGCAAAAGCGACATTTGAAGGTGCAGATGTTTGTGTAGTTTATGTTGCGATTTCTCACGAAGGTTACAGTGTCGCCAACGCTTTTAGCGCGAAGTTCGTCTGCGACTGCTGCGATTTTACGAACTTTTGAGCCTCTAGCTCCAAATAGAACCTCTATCTCATGTTCATTTATCTCATGGCCAATCAAGATACCATCAATTATCTCGTCGATCTCGTTTCGGTTTGAGTTATGTGGATCTGGCGAAAATAGGGCGAGTCCACTCTTTTTCAAGATGGGCTCCAAGATCTCTGGTGGGGGAGTATCACCGCCTGAGACCCAGTCGTCTTCTCGTCCATAACCAAGCGAGTCGCTGTGGTCCATTACATAAAAGCGCGACTCAGGCCGTAGCCACTTTTCTTCATCGCGGGCAAATTCAGGATATATTGGAAGGCGCGGAATTAGATCATAACCTTCGTTTCTGACCTCTTTGGCAAGCACTTCGAGGTGTGGCCAAGGACGTTCGGGATTCACATGGTCGATTGTGACTGGCGATATTCCACCAAAGTCGTCTATCCCAGCGCCAATGAGTGCTCTTATGTTATCGCTAAGATTGGGAGGTGCTTGGAGATGGATCGAGGTAGGAAGGATTATTCTTGCCAGCGCGATGCTGCGCAGAAAGGTTTCATCGTCGCATTTTTCCATAGCAAATAGGCGGGTCTGATCCTTGGGCAGAAAGTTTTGAATTATTACCTCTTGGATATGGCCGTATTCGTCGTTGAGCTTGGCGATTGCCTCTAGGGCTTCGATGCGATCGGATTCATCGTCGCCAATTCCAACTAGCAGTCCTGTTGTGAATGGAATCGCCAGTTCGCCTGCACTTTTTATGGTCTCTAATCGACGCTGTGGCGTCTTGTCAGGGGCGCCCTTGTGGCAATCTAAATCCCCTCGGATCGATTCGAGCATCATTCCAACTGATGCAGAATAGGGGGCCACCTCTTCTAGCTCTTTCTTGGAGAGTGCACCTGCGTTTACATGTGGAAGGAGGCCGAAGGTCGTCATTGTCTTTTTTGAGATATCCCGAATGTAATCAACGGTCGAGGAGTATCCATTGTCATTTAGCCATTGACGAGCTTGAATCCACCTATCTTCAGGTCGCTCTCCCAGGGTGAAAAGTGCTTCATGACAGTTTGCTTGTACGCCTTGGCGGACGATCTCTTCTACTTGAGCCGGTGATAAAAAAGGGCTTTCTAATTGAGACGGGCGTTTTACAAAGGTGCAGTATCCACAACTATCGTTGCAAAGTTGGGTTAGCGGAATGAAGACCTTTGGCGAGAATGTTATGCAATCACCAAAGGTTTCATCTCGTATCTTTTTTGCTCGCTCCAGCAGTTGGGTGGTGGATAAATTAGAAAGTTGTGATCCCATATTTCTAACAATAGGTCAAATTAATTGGTTCTGGGTCATTCTTGGGAGACTGCGCCACATTTGATATCTCCAAAGTTCATTTGCTTGACCCGAATACTACTGGGAGAGCCGAATCTTTGTTAGTAGCGACCTCGAAGGTTCACTCGACTTTTGCACCGCCAAGATGGGACTGGGAGATGGGACTGGGGTCGGACCTGTAATACTTGGTGTCTTGTTGTTCGTATTTCAGCAAAACTATGGCGGCGAGCGCGAGTTTTGTTTGGTTTTTGGCTTGGTGTTAGCGCCTCTTTTATTTTGCGACGTCGTATTTGGTCATCGAGTTTTGGTCCCCATGCGCTTTGATGGCTGAGAGACCAAAACTCATTGATAGTTCGAGAGATGGAAGATTATTGGGATTGGGGGGGGGACTACTACTTCGATTGATCTACTTCGATTGATCTCGAAGGTGATTGCTTTTACTCTTTGTGAGTGGGTATTGGCGATCAAAGGGAAAGATAAATTCGCCCTCTAGAGATCGAATTCGCTAGCTGCATCCTCGTCAACTAGGATTATCAGATCCAAAGCCCCAAGGCTCCCTGCGGGGTAGTCGCTTGGATTTTCAAGTACCTTACGTAGAACTTTAGCTTTTTCACGGCCAGTTACAGATAGCACAACAGTTTTTGAAGAGTTGATAAAGTCCATGGTTACGCTTAGGCGTAGGTTTTTGTTGACTTGAGCTAAGTCATAACCGATCTCGCAGAACTTGCCTTTGATGTTGAAGTCAGTTCTATTTGGAAAAATCGAGGCTATGTGACCATCTGGCCCTAGACCAAGATGGAGGAATCGATTTGAAACTGTTTTTTCCAGAAGCTCGTCATATCGATTTATTAGGGAAGCTAGAAACTTTCGGTATGGCTCGATCTCTTCATTTGCGAGCAGTGTTGACGACCCACAAAGTTGCTCGATCGCAATTAATGAAGCTGTGTCTTGGCCAAGGGTAGGTGTGAAATAGGTGATATCCGCGCCAGAAGCCTTTTCCATCAAGAGGTCATTGATGAGTCGAGTGTTTGAGTCTGGGCTTTCTAGGGGAACCAATCGTTCATCACCTAAGAAAAGATCAAGAGCGCCATTTTTCGAAATGATAGAATTCCACTTCGATGCTATCGTTGGGTACCACATTGTAGCCTGGGATCCACCTGTGGCAAAGAATGAGGTTCGATGGTCAGGTGAAGTTTCAATGTGTCGTGCTAGGAGATTGGAGAGCGAGGCCCCAACGTCTGGTGAGACCTCGAATCGGTAGTTATCCATTTTATTTTCGCCTTTGGGATCTTTATCTTGGTATTAGTTTTGTCATTAGCTTTTATAGGTGCAAATGATCAATTGAGACTTATTTGTGCGGCATTTGGTTCAGGCTGTTATGGCTTTCCGATCTTGTAAGTTATCAATTGGAAACCATAGATCGAACTGAAGCTCCAGGCTTCTACGAGAAGACTTGGAGCTTCAGTCGTTAAGTTCTTCAAAGATAGAGTCGCGATACCTTTTGACCGCGATTTTGACAAGCTATCGCATCGCCATCTGCCTGAGCTCTAATCAGAGTTCCAAAGTCGGTATCCATATCTGGGATTGTAACCTTAGGCCCATAGTCCTTTGAGACGACTTGGATCAGTTCAAGCGTCTTTGGCCCACCTTTGTGCAGTTGTCCAGTGGAGTGAAGATGTCGAGGTGCGAGTCCTGCTGTGATTGGTGAGGTAGCTATAGCTTTGGCTAGGTCATCTCGCCAGGCGTATAGTTCGTCCTCGAACCCAAGTGGTTGATAGGCTGATAGTGCGAAGTATTTACCCTCGTCACTACGGTCGGAGATATAGCTCTCCACCTGGTCACACTCGAGATCCTCTAGGGTCGGGTTGAACTTTTCGCCAGCCAAAACTCGGCGAGTTATCTCTTTTGATACGCCGACGTCTGGTTCGTTGAATGGATCGATACCTAGGCTGTATCCTGCTGCTGCGGTAGCGAGTTGCATTCCATATAGGTGTTGGCCCAACTCTTGTACGTTATTGCACTCCACTATCAAGTTAGAGGTTGGATAAGTTCCTTCTTTTGACCGGTGTGGTACAGGAACTAGCCCCTTATCCTCCTTGCCAGTGCTCTCGGCCAAGATCTGTTCGGTCCACATACCGATTGAGCGCTTGTCGTCGCTTTCATATTCGATAGAGACGAATGGTATTCCAGAATTAGCGTTGGCACCGAGAGTCTCTCCGAGTTCGACATATTTGCCACTGTCAGTCTTTTGGGCAGCGCTGAGGAGTTCAACTATATCGATGCCTGCCAATATGCCAGGCACGAGGCCGAATTCGCTGAAGACCGAGAATCGACCGCCAACGTTTTGTGGAGTTGAAAAGACTCTGCTAAAGCCTAGTTCGGTTGCCATTGCCTCTAGTGGTGACCCCGGATCGGTAATGGCGATAAATCTTTTTGGATTCGACTGGCGACCTCGAAAGAAACGAAATAGAGCCTCTGATTCAACTGTCGTTCCAGATTTAGATGAGACGATGAAGGCTGCGTCGGTAATGTCTAGGTCAGCAAAGCCACGTGGGTCTGTTGAATCAATTACCACTATCTCTCGGATCGCACTATTAGTCCGCTTTGTAAAGTCGTAGAAGACGCGCGGTCCAAGGCTAGACCCACCCATACCTAGTACTACAATTTTGGATTGATCGATACTTTCGCTCCATGAGCGTAAGTCGTCCAGGAACTCCTGTGTGCGTTCAATTAGATGTATCCAACCAAGGCGATTTGGGGCGACACTATTGGGTCCCCAAATAGTGTTGTCTCCTTCAAGGATACGAGTTGCGAGGTCGAATGCCATATTAATCTCTCGTTTCGTTGTTTGGGATGGGAGCAATGCCCCCAACGTTCAAGACTTTTTATACCCTAATGGCATTGGCGCAACATTCATGGATACCGATTTATCAAAGTCGTAACTATCCGTCGTTGATCTTTGCTTCAATGGCTAAGTTGCCTTTAAATAGATATAAACACGAAAAAAGACGGACCTTTTTTATCGATTAAATGGTCAATTTTTTAGCGTGACCAAAGGCTCTTCGAGCTCGAGTCGTCCAATTCTCGAGCTCGTTTTGTTTTCCGGGTGGTCTCGTTAGAATTCGAGTTTTAGGATTTCAAATCTCATGTCATCTAAACTTGAAAGTGTTATTGGCACGTGTGAGAGTAGTTCAACTGTGTATCTGGCCATTCGATCGCGATCGTTATCGACCGCGCTTGCCAAGAGCTTCTTGGCACTGTTGTGAATCTCTGGGTGTACTTGAAGCAATTGGGCAAATGCGACGCTGTCGAAGAACTCTTCGAAGCCGACATTATCGATCCATATACCTAAGCGGCAATGGTGTTCGTCTGCGAGTTTGAACTCCGAGCGCGTTCGAAGATCACTACTGTAGGCTGCCGAGATGACTGATTGTATTAGAAGTAGATGGTCAGCTTTGGTCGCTGAAATTAGCTGCGCGCTGTGGCCATTTGATGTAACGTCTGAAACCGCTTTATGGCCGGATTCAGTGAGCCTCATAACGCCATCGGTAATCGTAGAGAAGTTCGACTTTATATTTAGAAGTTCGCTATCGACATTTGATACGTTGTGTGCCATCTCTGAGGATGTTACGCTTTGTTCTTCCGCTCCAATGGCAATCTGCAAGATTCTCTCTTTGGCCTCGATTGAGGCATTTTCTGCCTCTGCGAGAACTCCAATGGCTTCATTGATGTAAGCGGAGCTCGTGCTTGCAAGTTCCTGTCCTTGTAAGGATAGACTTCGAACCGCCTCTGACTTCGAGTTTATAACTGTTGCGCTTTCGGCGATTTGACGAGCCATCTCTCGCGTGCGATCTGCGAGGGAGCGAACCTGTTCCGCCACTACAGCAAATCCTTTGCCATGCACCCCCGCTCGAGCAGATTCGATAGCCGCATTTAGGGCCAAGAGGTTGGTTTGGTCGGCAATATCGGTGACACTTTCGGTCAGCGTAGTAATTATTCTTGTCTCGGAAACGAACTCTTCGACCGAATGGAAGATTGCTGAGGCCGCGCTCTCCATATTTTGAAGCTGGCCAGAGAGGCGAGTTAGCGCTTGCGAGCCGTTTTCGGCGCGCTGTTTGGACGCTTCGGCTACATCTGATGCGATCTGAGCGTTCTGTGAGATCTCCCTGGCAGTGGCTGACATCTCCTCTATCGAGGTGGCTATAGTCGTGGTATCATGCGAGGTGACATCAAGGCGATCGGCGAAGTTGCGAGCTACAATCGCGATATGAGAAGATCCTTCAATAAGGTCAATTATGCGATCTGCAAGGTCGATTGAATCCATTAGTTCATATCGCGAAATCGAAGATTGATTTGCCACGGTTGGCTCAGTAGTATCGAAAGCTTGACCGTGATTTATGTCGATAGACATATTGTATGCCGACCTTTCAGCTGATTTTATTGTTGAGACTCAGAACAACTAGGACCACTTCATCCCTTTGGTTATCGGCCTTAAGATGACCTTATGTAAGTTTTATCCTGGAATTAAATGAAAGTTTGATGGCTGGAGACGTCGCGCTTGGATAGACCTGATATCGCTAGCTCTAGTTTCGGGCACCGCCCCATGAAAGCCCAGGTTATGACCATATTGGTGTCAAGATTTGGGCACTACAGTTGAGCAATCACCGTCTTGGTTCGACCTGAGGTGTCTACTATCCCAAGAATTGAGTAGATATCTTTTTGGGTAGCGGTGAGTGTCAGAATAGTTGGCACATTTGCTCAGTTCCAGATTAATGGTTTTCTGGCACCTTGGTGCCGCCAAAATTTAGTTAATTTAGGTTTCCCGTGGATCGACTTACCCGTGGTGGTCATTTGATTTAGTTGCCGACGATAAGTCGGCAACTAAATCAAATGACCACACTTAACTCTGCCAATTCAGACAACTAATTGACGATCTCTCATTGCTTTTGGCTTAGGAGATCGAAGATGTATAACAGAATCGTCGCGCTATCGTCACGTAGCGGGCCAGTGGAGTTCGCAAATAGCTGCCTCCTGTTTGGTTGGATAGACTTCTAGCTCTTTAGCGCCGCCATTGGGGCTATTGAGTTGTGGAGCATTGCTAGTGGTGATGAGCAATGTTCCGTTCGTGCTGATTAGGTTTGTGGACGATCTTTATCTTCCCACACGAAACACACGTTGTAGCCAGCTGTCGACGCCGATAATTACCACACACCCCGCCTTCCTGCGACGAGGTCGCCTTGTGATTTGTTCGTCCACATCCCACACATGTGGGTTCGCCAATTGCTATACCTGCCTCTCTCAAAGCCATAACCAGACGTCCCACCAATGGAGGCGCACCGATCGATACTGCGTCAGGATGGGTTGAACGCTCGGTAGAGTGAAGCGAACATGGCAGGTTTAGCAGTCGTCTGATTGAGTACCCGGGCAATTGCCAAACGATCGGCTTCACCAACTGTGGCCGCAATGCTCTCAAGTATCATTTCTACCAATTAAAGAGGAATAATAAAGAGATCTTTTTCCAATTCCCTCACATCGAAATGTCAACCCTAGCTAAAAATCAAACTGCCATCGACAACTTTCATCTGATCGACTCTACATAGCTCTCCGAGGCCTGTAAGGTGCGAATTCGGCTAGAGCGCCCAACGAGTTGTATGGTTTCTCCCCTCCAAGAAATGCCCATTGCAGAACCGTATGAAATATCTACTCGTAATGGCCAAAAAGGAGGGCTTTAGCTTAACGCGAGCTGTGGTAAAACATTCAAAAGCGACGGCCCCCTGTATGCATTGTTCGCGGCAATTAACTTGCATTTCTCAGCGGCCATTGACACCGCAAGCGTCAAGGAAGTTAGCATCGCTTTGTACGGAATATCAACCCTGTAGAACGAAAACCTTGAACGGACGATGAGGGGCTTCATTCTAAAGATCAAGAAAAGGCTATTGGTGAAGGGCTCAGTAGCTGTCGTTGGAGCTAAGTGGGGTCTAGCGTTTCCAAGTTGCTGACTTGTGATCACCAACTAAAAGAAATTTTCAACCAGGTAAGTCGATCCACGAGAAATCGAAATTAATTAGATTTAGGCGACACTGGTGCTAGAAACCACCAATGGAAGAACAGAGCAACGATTTAGCCATTCTCACGCTTACCGTCACCAAAGGTACTATTTATCTCTTCTTGCTAACTAATTTCCCAGTTGATTGAGATTGCTTGCTTTAAAGTCACTCTTTGTGTTTGATTATGCGGTATAGTTACACATAGAATGTTAGTTTAAATGTTGCATAATTGAATCAAACAAGTAAGCACAGGTAAACGCAAGGATAATGAGATGGGTCACAACTTTTATGTCAAAACTTCCTAAATCGCACAGAAAGCCATTTAGCGGTTATTCAAATTCAAAGAAGGTATCTTTTGCAAGATCTACTTTCGGTGTCATCTCATTCGTAAGTAGATCATTTAAGAGAATTGCCCTATCTCTTATCTGTCTAGTAGGTGCTATTGGATTTTCAACGATATCACCAAGTGGTGCCTCTACTGGTACCACTTCCTCAAATACAATCCTTTATGCAGCGGCAAGCTCAACTGGTATAGGCAACTGTGCTGACGCAAACGATGCATGTGACCTTGCAACTGCACTAACCAAGGTAACCGCAGGTGAAACAATCGACCTCGTAACGCCAGGGAGCACCAACTCCTATGAAGGCAACTTCACCCTCAATACAAACGGTACCTCACTGACCGCACCAATCACGATACAACCTGCTCCTGGGGTAACAAACCCAACACTTTATGGAAATAACAGCGGTACGGTCCTAACAATCAACACCAACGTATACGTCAACTTGATTGGAGTAACGATTACGGGTGGACAAGCAGCAAGCGGCAGCTATGGCACTCAGGGTCCCGGCGGCCGTGGCGGTAACGGTGGTGGTATTAATTATTCTGGTTCCGGTTCTCTCACAATTACTGACTCGACTATTTCTGGTAACTCTGCTGGCAATGGTGGCAATGGACTTAGTTCTGGCGGCGCTGGCGGTAACGGTGGTGGTATTAGCTATGTCGGTACTGGTTCTCTCACAATTACTGACTCGACTATTTCTGGTAACTCTGCTGGCACTGGTGGTAACGGCACTTTCGCCTCTGCGGGCACTGGCGGTAACGGCGGTGGTATTTACTATCATAGTTCCGGTTCTTTCACGATCTCGAATGCCACGATTACGGGTAATGGGGCGGGCAACGCTGGTACCAATACCACTCCCGGTCTCTCCGGCGACGGTGGGGGTATCTACAACAATGGTGGCACGACCACTATTTCCAATTCGACCATCAGTGGAAACAGTGTCCTTGGCGGCGGCGCTTCTGGCCTCGGCAGCGGAATTTACAACGCATCTGGCACGGTAAACCTCGCCGCTGATCTTCTGGCAACTCCCTCGGCCCCCTCGACTGGCGGTGAGTGCTCAGGGGGTGGATTTATCGATTATGGTTATAACGTCGCAGACGATAACACCTGTGGCCTACATAAATCCAGTGACTATTTTCCACCAAGTACTAACAAAGCCTCTTCGCCAGGACTCTTAAGTTCCCTCCAAAATAACGGCGGATCAACACTAACAATCTTGCCCGGGCACACCAACCCAGCGATCGGCCTGATACCGCCTACTGCAACTGTAACTATTGATAATACTAAGTTATCCTTATGTCCAACAACAGATCAGCGTGGTTTTGCAACCGTATCTGGGGTCTACTGTGATGCTGGTTCTCTACAGTTGGCAAGCGTTCTCTATGCAGCAGCAACGCCAATTGGTTCAGCTACCTGTGCTGATGCAACTGATGCATGCAACCTTACAACAGCTCTTGGTGATGTTGGAGCTGGTGGAACAATTGACCTCGTAACATCTGGAAGTAGCTCAATAACAAGCACCAACTCCTATGAAGGCAACTTCACCCTCAATACAGCAAATACCTCAGCGACGACACCAGTCACGATACAACCTGCCCCTGGGGTAACAAACCCAACTCTTGATGGACAAGGCAAAGGTACAGTCCTAACTATTAACAGCAACTTCGTGAACCTAAATGGAGTAACGGTTACGGGCGGCCAAGGCGGCCAAGGCGGCCAAGGCGGAGGCATCTTCAGCAGTGGGACGCTCACCGTTACCAACTCCACTTTTTTTAACAACAGCGCCATTAGTGGCTATGGCGGCCAAGGCGGAGCCATCGCCAACGATGGCGCTCTCACCGTTACCAACTCCACCTTTTTCAACAACACTGCGGGCGGCCAAAACGGAGGCCAAGGCGGAGGCATCTTCTATAGTGGGACGCTCACCGTTGCCAACTCCACCTTTTTCAACAACATTGCGGGCGGCCAAGGCGACCAAGGCGGGGGCATCTACGGTAATGGTGGTACGCTCACCGTTACCAACTCCACCTTTTTCAACAACATTTCTGCGGACGCCGCTGCAATCTTTAGCGGCGATGCCGCGACATACCTCGCCGCCGACCTACTCGCAACTAAAGGTGGTGCCCCATCTGGCGGTGAGTGTGGCGGGTACGGTACCACCATTACTGACCTTGGCTACATCGTCGCAGACGATAACACCTGTGGTTTTCCAAGCTCACCTACTGCTAATAAATCTACAAGTATTGTTTCGATCGCGTCTGAAAATCTCGGTCCCCTTCAAAACAACGGTGGTCCAACACAAACAATCCTGCCTGAGCCAGGCAACCCAGCAATAGGGCTGATACCTACTAAAACAGCTGTAACTATTGGTACTAATGGACCGAGCATCACCCTTTGTCCAACAACAGACCAAAGAGGTATAAGCGCTACTGGTCCATATTGCAATGCTGGCTCTGTCCAACAAACTCCTCGAGTAATCACCACTACTTTTCCATACCCAGCACCCCCACAACTAAACAATCCAACACCTATTTCACCAACATCTATAACACTTAGCTGGAGCCAATCTACTAACCAAAGCTATCTACCAGCTACTGGCTACAACATCTTTGAAGGAACAACAAGTGGAAAAGAATCAACTACACCTATTAGCTGTACAACACCTTTAACTGCTAGTTCAACAAGCTGTACAGTTACAAACCTCAATCCATCTACTACCTATTATTTCTATATAGAAGCAACTAACACCTCAGGTAGTTCGTTACCTTCTAACGAGGTATCTATAACAACACTTACAACTAATCAAAGTCCATCAACTCAAAATCCATCTACCACCACAAAGCCTGGATATTACGTAGTTGCAAAAGACGGTGGAGTATTTAGCTATGGAAGTGCAACCTTCTATGGCTCTCTAGCCAATAAAAACCTAAATCAACCAATAGTAGGAATTGCTTCAACCCTAGATGGCAAGGGCTACTGGTTGGTAGCTAGTGATGGTGGAGTATTTAGCTATGGAAGTGCAACCTTCTATGGATCTCTAGCCAATAAAAACCTAAATCAACCAATAGTAGGAATTGCTTCAACCCCAGATGGCAAAGGCTACTGGTTGGTAGCTAGTGATGGAGGGGTCTTTAGCTTTGGTGATGCTGTCTTCTATGGCTCATTGCCACCTAAGACACTCAACAAGCCAATAGTAGGAATTGCTTCAACCCCAGATGGCAAGGGCTACTGGTTGGTAGCTAGTGATGGAGGGGTCTTTAGCTTTGGTGATGCTGTCTTCTATGGCTCATTGCCACCTAAGACACTCAACAAGCCAATAGTAGGAATTGCTTCAACCCCAGATGGCAAGGGCTACTGGTTGGTAGCTAGTGATGGAGGGGTCTTTAGCTTTGGTGATGCTGTCTTCTATGGCTCATTGCCACCTAAGACACTCAACAAGCCAATAGTAGGAATTGCTTCAACCCCAGATGGCAAGGGCTACTGGTTGGTAGCTAGTGATGGAGGGGTCTTCTCCTTCGGTGATGCTGCATTCTATGGCTCATTGCCACCTAAGAAGTTAAATGAGCCAATAGATGCAATTACCGTTGGCTGAGCAAGAAAGCTAATTTGGTTTGTTGAATCCAGACCTTACTTCGTCGTGTGATATAAATCAAAGAGGTCGTATACCTGCTACAAGGAGATGACAATCTCGCTGCACTGCTAAAGATAAATAGCGGAACTTAGCCCTCAAGGATCTCCTTTTTAGAGGAGATCCTTGAGGGCTATAGCGATTGTGGCATGGGGCATTAACCAAAGAGTATTATCCAATCAAGACGATTGCGACGCATTAGTAGTGTCCCAACATTAGACCTTAAGGCTACTAGCTGGGAGAATGGGTTGAATTTTGGAAAGTTTGGCTAGGACATATAGCTTTTTGCTCCGGTGTGAATTTATTTTTGGTGAGGTTGGCATAAGCCTCAACGCAAAGGCATCACTTGGTATATATTTCCGTCAAGTGATGCCTCTCTAGGTGTCATGTAGTAAATTTTGCAGAGATGATTGATTTTGTTAGAAGTTTGCTATCTTTTTTTCAATCTCTTCAAGAAGTGCATGCCAAGCTTTGGAAAATGAGGATACACCTTGGCGTTCTAACTCTTGAGTGACCTCGACAAGGTCAATGTCTAAAGAAGATAGTGTTGATGAAAGTAGTTCTATTGCACCTTCAATATCTTCGAGCACGGACTCTTTCCTAGGATTGCCATGATCTACAAGTGCTTCCAGGGTTCCCAGTGGCATTGTGTTGACAGAGTTAGGGCCAATGAGGTTTTCAACATACAACAAGTCAGGAAAGTCGGGATTCTTAGTTGATGTCGAGGCGAAAAGAGGACGTTGTGGCGACAGCCCCTTGGCAAGTAGCTCTTGGGATTCGCTTTCGTTTTGAAACTCTAAGAACGCTTGATAGGCCATCTTGGATTGAGCTAAGGCAACGGTTCCAACTAGATCTGGGCGACCCCTTTGAACCAGCAGCGGGTCGATTGCTGAGTCCAAGCGCGACACAAAAAATGATGCGACGCTCTTTAGGGTAGTTAGGTCGCCACCATCTTGTGCAAAACGAGAGGCGCCTCGAAGGAAGGCGCGATAGACCTCGCGATATCGTTCTAGGGAAAATATTAGAGTAACATTCACGCTAATTCCAGATGCAAGGGCATCTTCGATGGGCCCAAGCCCCTCTTTGGTGGCTGGAATTTTGATCATGATGTTCTTTATTGCATTATCAATATGGAGTTCTTGATGAAGCGCCTTTGCTGCGGCGAGAGTTCCTGGTGAATCGAATGCGAGGTCTGGATCGACCTCTAGGGAGACCCAACCGTCTTGTTTGTTGGAGGATTCGTAGATTTGTGCCATAAGTCGTGCTGCGGCCGATACATCATATTTTGCTAGTTCGAAGGCGATCTGAGAGGAGTTGAGACCCTTTGATGCAAAAGCTGCAATGTCCTTATCGTAGATATCAGTGGAGGAGATCGCATTGGAAAAGATGGAAGGGTTTGAGGTGAGACCGACGACCCCAAGAGCTATTAGCTCGGAAAGTTTTCCATTTACAAACCAATCTCTTGTAATGTTGTCGATCCACGGAGATGTGCCAAATTCTAGAATTTTAGCTAGGTGGGGATTACGTTCTGGGGCGATCTCTGTCATCACTTATTCGGCTCCTCACAGATATGTTGCATTTTGCACAATCGATAGATGATAGTGAAAATCTTAGGTCGCAGTGCCTATATTTAGGTAATCAATATCAATCAAAATCTCCCAGTGCAGCCATTTGCATTGGGAGATTGTAAAGTTCGGGTTTGTCATATTTTAGCCACTGCCAAAAAAGCAGGCGGTTACAGGTTGCCTAGGCGATGGTTTCCTTGGTAATTCGCTTGGGATTTACAAATTTCGGCTCGCTATGGCGTATTGTGGCTTGTCCCAATGCAACCATAACTTTGATAAAGGGCCAGGATGGATCGATTTGGCGTTTGCCAAGAGCTAGCTTCGCAGACGTTGGCGCAGCGTGATGGTTGTTATGGAGACCTTCGCCTGCTGTCAAAAGCGCAAGCCAGTTGTTGTTTGTTGCCAAATTGTCGTATGGTCTACGGCCATAGGTGTGACCAATTGCGTTTATAGCGCCGGATAGAAGTAGATACATCGCTGTATGCAGTACCGACGTTATGAGGGCTAGTTCCCAACCGAAGGTTAACCACAAAATGACTATGCCTATACCGAGTCCTAGGAGCGATCGATCGTAGACGATCTTGTCCATCTTGTCTGGCGCTAGGTCCTTGGCGTAACGTTCCACTAACCCAGGAATTCGAATAGTCCTGCGATAAAAGTAGACGTTACCAAATTGAATTGCTGCGAAGCCTTCGACAATTGGTGAATGTGGATCTCCCGGAACGTCGGTGTAGGCGTGATGAACCCGGTGGACGGCGACCCATTGACGTGGCTTGATTCCAGTTGTCAGCCATATTATGGTTCGAAAGATGTAGGTGAGTGGCTTGGAAAGCTTAAGGGCTCTATGAGACGCAGCGCGATGCAAAAAGACGGTGGTGCAGAAGATAGCGACTTGGGTTACCAAAAAGGCCACTAAAAGTGATTTCAGGAAAAGGTGCATTAGGCCAGATTAGTTGTCATTGAATTTATAACGATGATTACTAAACAAAATGTTATTGAAATTATTTCCAGTCAGGGAACAATTCTTCAAAATAACCTTGACTTTTTTCAAAAAAGATTTCAACTATTTTTCGACGTCGTTAGATTCTGGCTATTTTTGATCTTTTAGTGGCGCGCGAACCTTTTTCCTCGAGGATAATTGCATCTTTTTGATCCTCAACTTCCGCTAAGGTTATGAATGGTTTGAGTTATCTCATCGAGTTTTAAGGGGTTTTGAGTGGTGCAACGCCAAGAGCGTCCAAAGATACAGATCCCTCCTCCCTGTGATCTTACTCTAGGGATGGAGTGCCTCGATAAGGCGACACCTGGAGTCTCCATTTGGCAGATGATTGCACATGAGAGATTTTCGAATCCGGCGGGCGTAATTCAGGGCGGTTTCATAGCTGCATTTATCGATTCGGCCATGGGCGCAGCCACAGTCACCTTTGCTGGGCGAAAGGTCTATACCTCAAATACCGATTTGAGTGTTTCGTTTTTGCGTCCTGCAAAGGTCGGCAGTCGTTTGATCTGCACCGCGAAAGTGATTTCCGGCGGTGAGCGAGTACTATTTGTAAGCGCGGATGTTTATGACGACGCTGATCGATTCGTTGCGACTGCTCGCTCTACTTATTTCTTGCGTCCTCGAGAGGGATAGAGCGTAGGCTTCGTTGATGGACTTGATAAAGGCGTCGATCTCTCGAAGGGCTCATAGATGATTTTCGATACTCCAAGCGGTGTCTTTATAATTCCACTGATCTTATTTCCAGGTGAAAGCTTGACTATTAGGGTCTTTGAACCCCGGTACCACCAACTGATTCGAGACTGTGATCGTAATGATGGCTGCTTTGTGATAGCTGACACCGACAATGACAAGGTTACTATTCCGCTTCAGGAGGAGTCTCCTTTTTATGCAACGAGGGTCCGTATCGTTTCGTCAGGACTCCTAACAACTGGAGACCGAATTGTAGAGGTGGTGGGAGACGAGCGAATCTCCGTTAAGAACTGGTTGCCTGACGATCCGTATCCGGTTGCCTTGATTAGAAGTGCCAATGATATGGACTTGCCTGACCTAGTGCGACTAGGGGAATTAGAGAATTATCTAAAGCATGCGATCCGATTAGCGATTGAGATGGGTGCTAAGGTAAATATCTTTGACTCTAGTGAGTTGCCAACTGATCCAACGATGCGCCTATGGGCTTTGTGCGCTAAGACACCATTACATAAAGACCAACGCCATGAGTTGCTTGTGGAACCCTTTGGATCAAATAGGCTAGAGACATTAGGCGGCTTCGTTGCCGAACAGATTGAGTTTTATGAGAAGATGCTGGGAATCCGATAGGCTTGTGACCCTAACTAGCTTCGATCAAAGAGAGTCATTAGACGTTGGTAGTTTTTGAAGAGATAGGTCGATAAATGACGTTGAAAGAGATCTTTGAGACCAAGAGTCCCTTCGAGGACTTGAGGGCGACCCTTTTGGCATATGTCAAGCAAGAGACTTTAGGGCCCGCGAAAAAGCTAGGGCGTTATCTAATCTTCGGATTGGCTGGATCGCTTCTTTTGGTGCTCGGAGTAATCCTACTGCTACTTGGATTTTTACGACTTCTCCAGAGTCAAACTGGTTCAACATTTACAGGTGATCTAAGTTGGATCCCATATCTGATCATCGCTGTAGTTGGTATTGCTCTTACGCTGGTTTCGCTGAAGGCGGCCCGGCGAAAGGCGTCAGCCAAAGAACTGCTTAAATAAATTTCTTGAATTCAAGGTTTGGTTTGATGACCTTATGTTGATAATAACTTACGAAGGGAATTGAGTGGCACAAGACAAGATTACTAGAGAAGACATCAAAGCGAAGTTCGAAGAACTCGAGTCGGGTTTGACGAAGGCAGGCAAGACTGCATTGCCCGCACTACCTGCGATTGGGACTGCAATTGGTGTTGGTGTCTTTGTGGTGGCACTTTATCTAGGCTATCGTTTAGGACGTAAGAGGAATACAATCGTTGAAATCACCCGCATCTAAGGTAGTCAAAAAAGGTTTAGGCGCAACTCTCGCCCGCGTAATCAATCGTCTTTTAAAGGGCCGATTAGCGCGTTATTCCCCACTGGTTCGCTATTTCGTAATTGGTGCATGGGTTTATAATCGCCTTAAAAAAAGAGGACGTGGCGGCAACGCTCGAATCGTTCTTAAAGACGGTGAGAATCTCAAAATCACAAGCTACAAAGTCAAATAGATTTACGACGTTACTCAATTGTTGGCCCGTTAGCCTGACGATAAGAGTAAAACTCGCTAGACCAAATCCTCAACAGTCAATTTTTTAGATTCCGTTCTCGTGGCCCTTTGAGTGGGATCTTGATCCCGTTAGCTTTTTGGTGGAGACTACGGAGACAACTGGATTGAGGAGTTACGACTTTGGTGTGCACGAGCCTCTAATCCCAACCATTGCCTTCAGCGGACAAGTTTTTAATTTAATTAGCAGAATTGATTTCCAGTGAATCCAGAAAACGACGAATATAGATTTAGAGATGGTGAGCGAGTTCTTCTGATCGATGAGCGGCGGCGAAGCCAATTCATCGATTTGGGTCAGGGCAAAAAGTCGAGCACGCATCATGGCTCAATCGTTCATGATGAACTTATCGGTCAACTACCGGGCTTTCGCCTATTTAGCTCCAAGGGCAAAGCCTTTAGGGCCGTTCGCCCCACCATGGCTGAGGCTATTACGGGAATGCCTAGAGGTGCCCAAGTTATCTATCCTAAGGATCTCGGGCAGATTTTGATGATGGCTGACATCGGCCAAGGCTCAAGAGTGTTAGAGAGCGGCGTGGGCTCTGGTGCTTTATCGATGGCCCTGTTGAATGCAGGCGCGATAGTCACTGGATATGAGATTCGACAGGACTTTGCCAACAGGGCTTGGAATAATGTTCAAAGTTACTTAGGACCAAGTGCGCTATCGAGATACACCGTAAAGATAGCAGATGCATATACCGCCATTGAGGATGGCCCGTTTGATCGAGTGGTCTTGGACCTTCCTGAACCATGGCGCGTCTTAGAACACCTCCATGGAAAGCTTGTTCCGGGGGGAATTGTACTTGCCTACCAAACCAGTGTTGGCCAGTTGGAGAAATTTCGCTCAAGCTTGAACGTCAATGGCTTCTTTTTAGGCGAGACCCTTGAGGTCTTTGTGAGGGAGTGGTACCACTCCTCTAGTGCTCTTCGACCCGATCACAGGATGGTCGCTCATACGGGATTTTTGACTAAAGCGAGAATCCTTGGCGATTTTGTAAAACCCATAGAAATAGATGGCGCTGTCCTCTTGGAAGACCATTTCGTCCCGAGCCCGCAGGAATAATTTTACCCCCACTCTTGGTAGCTGCTCTGTCTTTTTGATTTCTATCGTCTTCCGGCCCAAAGGTGCAGGTGCTATAGGACCGAGGACGTTCTTCACCGGACGTAAAGATGAGTTGGTGATGTCTTGTTGAGTCGGTCTTCTAACTTTTACGCAGTAGATGCTTCCCGGCCAACTACGACAGTGGAAGTTTTGTTGAGGAGTTGACTCTTTGGCTGTGGAACCCTGACAAAAAGGGCCCTAAGTGGATGGACCAATATGGTTTTGATCTGGCCATTTGTTGGTTAATGTTATCGAGGCGCAGTACCTCGTGGTAAGAAATCCATAATTGGCCGAAATTGGGTGGGCTCGGCACATCCTTTGTGGGCTTTTGTTGTTATGCATAATGATCGAGTGGCTACAGTATGCATGTTTCATGGGCGCAAACTTACACGTTTCAGTCGCCATTGACCCATCGTGCTACGACATGGTGGCTACCATGGTCGGCGTCTAGCATAGTTCGGTGGCGGCCGAACCTAAGGCTATATAAAAATAGCTATTGCAAGGATCAGAATTAGCATCAAGCCTATGTAGAGGATGTAAACGTTCATCGACCCCATTTGCATTTTTGAGGTTTTTTCTGAGGTCCACCTAACTAATCGTACAATTGGTGAGAAAAGAAATGGCCCAAAAATTGGAGCCACCGAGTATTCGAAACTTACCTGTTTTACGAAGTAGCCCTTCTCGTTTCCGTCAGACTTGGCAACAGTCTTGGGTCGGTATATGAAGCTATAAAATTGGCGCAGAGCATTGGAGAATACTAAAGCGGTGGTAGCGCTTGATTCGGGTACCTTTTCCAGACCTTGTGCCCATATTGGAACTTTTCTATAACCGTTGATCCCATGACGTCTAAGTCGAATTAGTGCCAGTGGAATAAGAGAGAGCAATCCACCTACTACAACTAAGAGAAATGGTGAAATAAATGCGAAACCAGATGAGAGCGGCACTAGGAGCAAACCGTCAACCATGTGGTTTACGGTTTGTGATGGTCCTATCCAAGATGCATATGTAAGTTCACGGATCCACCAGATCATTCCTACCGAATAAACAAGGGCCAATGTTCCAAGACTTAGTACTGCAAGAGAACGGCTTTTTTGGTCAACGGGCAATGTCTGGCGCTGTGGCGTTCTATTTTGGTTTTTTCCTAGCATCCCGACACCTAAAACCTTCATCATGGTAGCGAGCGAGAGTGCAGCGGTTAGCGCTATACCTGCACCCGCTAACGCCAGCGCAACCCTACCGGTCGAGCTTGTGAATCTAAAGGCCTGAAATAGAGTTTGGAAAAGAAACCATTCGCTTACAAATCCAGCCATAGGAGGCATGGCGGAAAGGCTCATTCCACCCATTACGGCGCCAACGCCTAGGGTCCAAGGCGCTCTAGATAAGGCGTCATGCTGACTGATTTCGTAGGTTCCGCCTGTCTCGTAAATCTGATCCGCCGTGATCATAAGCGAACCCTTAGCAAGTGAGTGTCCTCCCAGATGCAAAAGGCCAACAACCCAAGCCAGGGTTGAAAGGTCAGGGAGTCCGGCAACTCTGAACATAATTGCAGCGCCAAGTGCTGCTGTGGCAAGGCCCCCATTTTCAGCTGTCGAAAATGAAAGTAGTTTTCTCCAATCACCTTGCTGGAAGCCGTACAAAATGCTTAGAATAGCCGAGATGACGCCAGCGGCTAGAACCAACACCCCAAAAAGCAGAGGCGTTTTTGAGGCTGGCATCCAATGAAGAAGTGCACGACCTAGAGAATACCATGCGACATTTAATACCACACCCGAGAGTATTGCCCCGGTTGCACCACTGCCACTTGAATAGGCAGACGGATACCACTCATAGAAAGGCAAAACCCCGAGTTTTGCTCCGAAACCAATCAGGAACAGCACTCCGATGCCGAAGGTCTCTAGTGGTGACAGTCCAAGCCATAAGCCGTGCCAGACTGAAAAGCTAGGATCCCGCGATCCAAGCACCAGCATGCCAATTAGCAATGAGACGCTGCCTACTTCAAGTAATGAGAGCATGAATAGGTTCGATTGACCCGCATCAGCGGTAGGAGCGCGCCGATCGTTTAGCAACAGGAATGCCCCGCCCAAGCTCATTACTTCCCAGGCGATTAGAAATGAGATCCCGTCTTGTAAGCCAGCGACTCCAATTGCTCCGAGAATGGTAAGAGCGGCGCCCCCATACCAGCCCTGGGAGATACGGCTACGGGAGATGGTAATCCCTGCAAAGAGGGCTGGGGCCAATCCCCACGCCACAAGCCAGCTAGCTGAAGCATCAAGTGAGAAGGTAACGGCAAGACCTCCACTTGGGAAGAGTTCGACGCCTCTGGTACCGTGAGGCAATGCAAACATGCTTCCTATTAGGAGGAATAGCACTCCTAGGGAGAAAAAAGATCTGGTAATGAAAAAGGATTGCTTGAGGCCAGCCGCCACCACGGTGGCAGCCAATAATACGGCGCCAATTGAAATTAGTTCAAGGCTCATTTCTACCACCGTGTATTTTTTGGTCGATTCGATCTGTGAGTAGAAGCAGACCATGGATTAGTTCTGCGGGAGTGGGCGGACAACCTGGTATAAAAATATCTACGGGCAGAAGATCGCTTAAGCCATATCCGCCTGAATATCCAAAATCGAAAGGTGCACCCGAAATTGCGCATGTCCCAGCGGCAACTACGAAACGTGGTCTGGGCATTGCCTCCCAAGTTCGCAGAAGCGGCTCTTTCATTTGGGGAACTACTGGGCCTGTAACAAGCAGGACATCGGCGAATCGAGGTGACGGCGTAAAGAATATTCCGAGGCGATGAAGATTGTAAAATGGGCTGTTCAGGGCGCCGAGCTCAGATTCACAACCGTTGCACGATCCGGCATCGACATGCCGGAGGCGAAGGCTACCCCTAAAGATAGAACTTATTCGACTTTGAAGTCGATTGACCTCCGGTTCGCCCTCCAGGTCTGAAGATACAAGGTCACTTTTCGATCTTGAAACCATGGCCCGTTGGGGAGAACTTTTCAAGGCTTCGCTTGGGCAAGTCTCCACGCATATTTGACAGTTGATACATCGTCCGTAATCGAGTGAGACAGATACCTCATCTAGATTATTTTTTTCTACACTAAAAGCCTTAGTGGGACATACTTGTACGCACGTTTGGCACCCCAAGGAGCATTGTTTGGGGTCAAAGATTGGCATTCCAGCTACTCCATCTTGACCATCGTTGTCACCTGAGTTCGGCCAGTTCGTTGTCGCCTTACCAGCGACTAATCCTTTTAGGGTCCAATTTTTCATTATTGTCTACCTGTCTGCGCCAGCAATTGTTAGCCCAAAACTTGCCTCGTTGATCGCGTAATCCATCATGTTGGAGGAGTGAACCGTAAGGGGAAACGCCTTCCAGTTTGAAAAGGAAGGTGACTTTATCTTCACCCGTTCAAAGATTCCATCATTCAAACGAACTGCATAAAAACATGAGCCTCTCGGCCCTTCAGTCCAGCCGAGTCCATCTACAGTCCCGACAGGGACGATTGGTTTGTATAGGTTTATATCACCTGGTTCTAAGGTCTCAATAGCTTGATCGATCAAATCAAATGCCCCAATGAGCGATTCGGCACGAACTTCGGCTCTGGCAAGGGCATCCCCTTTTGTTCGAAGCGGAATTTTCATAGAAAGTGCGTCATATCCTGAATATGGATGATGGACACGTAAGTCTCTTTGAAGCCCTGAGGCATTCGCGATGGGACCTGTTGCGCCGAAATCGAATGCAGCATCAGCTGAAAGAATGCCGGTTTCCATAAGACGATCTAGGTAGCTTTGCGTGTTGGCAAGCGAATCTAAATAGTCTTGAACCTTTGCTTTGAGGGACCGAAGCTCAAAGGCGAGAAACCCAACGTTGAGATCTCTGCGCAAACCTCCGGTGGACAGAAGATTTCTAAGTAGACGGTGACCACTCAACTTGGCATTGATCTGCTTTGCCTCTTCCTCCAGCAGTAGTCCGAAGGCTTCACCAACTTTCAAGGTCGTCGTTTTGGCTAACATTGCAAAGAAGTGAAGATTGTTGTAGATACGCTCAAGCTCCGCCAATACTATTCTCAATAATTGTGCACGTTGGGGAACTTCAAACCCAAACGCATTTTCGACGGCAAGGCAGTATGCCAAGCCGTGACTGATTGTTCCAACTCCAGACACTCGCTCTGCTAATATGAGTCCAGCTGCGGGATCACGATTTTGAAGGCCGTGTTCAATTCCACGGTGCTTGTAAAATAATCGCGGAGTGAGGTGCAAGATTTCCTCACCGATATATGCAAAATGGAACTCGCCCGTTTCAACGATGTCTGCGCGAATTGGACCCCAAAAAAGGTCTTGGACCTGACTTGCTTCAATTTCAGGAAGGCTTGGCGACGCTGGAGTTCCTGATAAAAGGGGTTGAACGTCGCAGTTGGGGTCAAATGGTGAGCCATCTAGCGTCATTCCGTTTAGCACAACCAGTGGAAAAGATTCTGGATTACCTATGAATGTAATTTCCGAGAGATCCATGATCTCTCGTTCGTACCAGCTAAGTAACGGGGCGACCTCAGAAAGGGAAGGTAGTTCCCCTTCTGAGCGCACGATTATCTCCAAGAATTCAAGGTTGGGGCCTTGATCAACCAAGTAAACAATCTCTAGGGATCGTCCGCTGTGGCGGTGATAGGCCATCTGAAATCGACATCCGAGGGCGAGAAGTTCCCTCGCTACATCGATTAGTTCCGTTGGCTGCACGTATCTTCGAACTGATTTACTCATTAAAGTGACTTCCCTGCGTTTATGAAGAAATGCACTAACCCTGATGGCCACCAGAGCCCTAACACTACAATCGCTAGTAAACTCAACCACATTGGGAGTGACAGCCAAGTGTTCATTGTTATTGTTGGTGCATTTCCTGGTTCAACATCTAAACCGAAATACATTGCTCGGAAGTGATTTAGGAAACCAATAAAGATAACAATTAGAAGAATTGCCACCACCCAAACCGCCCAAACATTTTTGCTTTGCATCCCAGCGCGAAGGATAGATACCTCACCTTGGAATAATCCGAACGGAGGAGCGCCCGTAATTGCAATGGCGCCCAATAGCCACAGGGAGCCTGTCACGGGGAAATAGGTGAGCACTCGCCGAATCTTATCGATTTCTTTAGATCTGTAATTTCGCATTGCATTCCCGGAACCGAAAAACATTAGCGATTTATTTAGGGAGTGGTTGAGCATGTTGTACATAGCCCCTGCGACACCCAGGGCCCCTCCAAAGCCAAAGCCAATCGCGATGATGCCAATATGTTCAATACTCGAATAGGCCATTAGTCGTTTGATGCCTTGTTGACGTACTATGAAAGTAGCTGCAACAAATAGAGAAAACACTCCGAGAATTATTACTGCTAAATGAGCTGGACCCGAGGACTTAGTGCCCTTTAAGATGGCAAGAAAACGTACAATTCCCAAGATCGCTGTATTGAGAAGGGCACCAGATAGCATGGCTGAAACAGGAGCAGGCCCCTCGCTATGAGCGTCAGGAAGCCAAGTGTGCATTGGTGCTAATCCAGCTTTTGTCCCGAAGCCAACTAGCACTAAAAAGAAAGACGTCAACAAGAGGGGCGTCGGGACCTGTTCTGCAACGGAATGCAAAGTTTCCCAGCTCATTGAATATACCTGGCCCAGGTGGAAGGTGCCTCCCCAATAGAATAGAACAATTCCCAATAGTGCTAGTGATAGACCTGAGGAAACAATGATTAGGTACTTCCAAGAAGCCTCGATGCTCTCAGGTCCCCGCTCAAACCCAACTAAAAAGGCGCTTATTATTGTGGTGACATCTATAACAATCCAATAGAGTCCAGGGTTGTTCATAAAGGCCGCTACTAGCATCGAAAGGGCAAATCCTTCCATTAAACTGTAGAACTTCGACAACTGTCTAGGCGATACGTTTAAGAGTTTCATATAGCCAACTGAATAGATAGATGCGAGGAGATATACAATTCCTACGCAGAATGTTACCCAATTTCCAAGTGGCGAGACGAGGACGTACCCAGATAGGTATACCTTCTGGCTGCTACCGTCTGCAATCAGCAAGACAAGTGACACGACAAAAACACCAAGGGAAGATATGAGATTTACATACTCGTCCCTAAGACTTTTCCCTCTCAGGAAGCCTAGCAAAATTGCCACCATGGGAATTGTCCATAATATCCATATCAGGTTCATCGTCTCAACCAACCAACTTTTGGAGATCCCGAGATGACGTTGTTCCTACGTCAAGCTTGAGGTATCGGACTAGGATTCCAAAAGTCATAACGATGATTAGCAGATCGAACAAGATCACTAGCTCCAAGAGGAGCGGAAGTCCAGGTACTAAAATTTGAGATCCTAGGAAAATACCGTTTTCGATTACTAAAAGTCCAAGAATATGGCTAATTGCTTCTGATCGAAGAATCATTAGCAAAAACCCAATGAGCTTTAGCCCGAACATTGCTGTCAGCGCCGTTAGTGCGATGTTGTTCGCTAAACCTAATGTTCCTCCAAGGGATCTACTTATTACGAAGGCGAAAACTACCAAAACAGAGCCGATTACCATGCCAGAGGCCGGCCGAAATATGGGCGTAAATTCTCTCTTTATATCAAGCCTTTTTGCCAATCGCAATAGGAGATAGGGTAGTAAACTGCCTCTGAATAGCGCCGTTAGGATAGCAATTAAATACAGCTCTTTGTAGTGTCCGTAATATGCTACCGAGGCTGACAAAATTGCAATGACCCAAGATTCGGCCGCAAATGCCAAGATGTGGTTTCTCAGCCAATGTGATCCAATCATTACAAAGGATAAAACTAATGCAATGGTTATCAGAAAGCTGAAAATTGAAGTCGCAAGAGAGCTTAAATGAGCTATTAACATACCATTACCTCTAGATCTGATTTGCGATCAAGGCGACCACGGCGAACAAAAATGATAACGCCAACGGTTCTTGATATCGATAAAACCGTAGTCGAGACTGAATCGTGTCTGTAACTGACATAACCGCGGCAATTGCCCCATATTTTAGGACAATAAAGCCCATTGCTAAAAGCAATGATGGAATGGATCCGCTCGTGGAAAGTCCCCACGGAAAGAAAAATACATTTAGGAAAATGGTGTACAAAATGAACTGCTTCATCCATGTAGACCATTTGATGACCGCCAATAATGGTCCTGAATATTCAAGAATCCTGGCATCGTCAATCATATAGATTTCGTAATGTATTGACGAATGGATAGGTAGTCGATCAGTCTCAACTGTTAAAAGTATCAAGAACCCGAAGACTAAAAATAGATGGGCGGGGCTCCAGTAGGTGGAGGGGTTTCTGACTAGTAAATGGTTTGCGACGAAGGGGAGCATTGAATGGTCCAAAAAGGATACGCCAACAAAGATGAGAATCAAGGTAGGTTCAGCCAGTATGGTCAGCATTACAGCTCGAGAAGAACCTAACCCCCCGAATGGTTGTCCTGAATCTAGTCCGGCTAAGAGGATTGCGAAACTCCCCAATGTTAAAATTAATCCGCCTCCCAAAATGTCACCCATATTGGACAGCGGGAGAGGATAATTTGTCAGCACTGGAATAAGAATCGGTACAATCAACATGCAGGTGAATGCGACCACTGGCGCGACCCAAAATACCCATGATGCGGTTTCTGGTATCACTAGTTCCTTATTCAGAAGTTTTATCAAGTCACGATAAGGCTGGAACACCGATGGTCCTTGGCCTCTCTGAATTTTCTCTTCCAGCTTCACGATAAAACCATGTAAAAGGGGTGCTCCAAGTATGACGGTTAGAACTTGACATACTTGAATTAGAACTGGGCTGACGACCAAAATTTCCTCCATAAGTAAGTCGATACGGTATTGATACTTACGCTATGTAGGAGTCATTAGCCATTGTGGCAGTTATGGCGAACTCCATCGCCAGTCCATAAACTTGCACACTATCAGAAAGGAATACTAGAGGCAACTTGATTGGTGAAATGAATTTGAAGTCGAGACACCCACGATTTCGTTGTGGGAAACCCATGGATCTAAAGTAAGGTCCAAGGAGGCCGAGGACGCTCCGTCGTATTTTCAGGATGGGTCGCAAATTCGATCCAAGACCGGTGGTTATGGGCCAGAGAATTTAGACGCACGCCTGGTGATTGCGCCAGTATTCTTATTTAATTTAACTGCTGTGGTATGTAAGTTTTGATCAGTAAAGACCCCATTGCCACGATTTCCATGGACATCGTCTCTGAGGACCCACATTCCAAGCAAGGCTTGTAGGTTTGCCATGGTCAACGACAAAAAGACGCTGGTTTTATGCTTTGGGTTGCTAGTGCATACTGCAACTTTTAAGACAAGGCAGATCGTGCGATCAATAGAAGTGGGGGCTAGCCGGTGATCTTGGGTTGTCTGCTATAGGGAACCGCTGATCATTTGAGCAAGACTCCTTTCGACGAAGGTCGCGTTGCTAGTGGTCGTGCTAGTGGCATTTTGTTCAGCATCGGCACTTTGGTAACTCTCAGCGCTGACTCTCGATAACTTATCAAAACTCAATATTGCTGGATTGTTAAGGCCACGCTTAATCTTCGCCTAGGAAACGACTATTCGCATAACACTCTGAAATGCTCCAATGAGCCCTTTTAATTTCTTGTAAAGTGTGTTAATCTTCTCATGACATGCTTACACCCGAGGAACTCGCCACTATTGAAGCATTCATGGCGAAGACTGAAAACATCGACGAATATAAGCGGGCGCTGGCAGTTCTCACCCTTGAAGATGGGAGTCCCCTCAACAGGACAGCCCTCTCTGTCAAGCATGTACAGCGAATTCGACGGTCATTCCGCAGCGTTGGCACTGAGGCATTCAAGGACAAGCGCCATAACAACGCTCCGGTACTTCTCTCAAAGTCTCAAAGAGATGAAGTGGCAATCATGCTCACGACTACAACTCCCAATGACCACGGCTATAGCAGTTCCCCGTTTTGGTCAACACGGATCCTGGCTACAGTACTCAAGCGCAGATACGGTGTTCTCTATGCCTCTAGCACTAGCTATTACGTTCTGTTTCGGGAAAGTAAGTTCAGCTTCCATCTGCCGGGCAAACAGTACGAGAAGGCTGATCCACAAGCGGTAGCTGAATGGAAAGACGAGCAGCAAGAACGTCTGAAAGAGGCATTCTCTGATCCAGATACGGTGATTCTCTGTGAAGACGAGATGGTTCTCACTCAGGCGACAACTACTCAGAAAGTGTGGATACCGAAAGGAACCACACCAGCTGTAATTGAGACCAATGGAACCAGAATGAACCGGAGCATCTATGGGTTTTTGAACCTCAAGACAGGCAAGGAGCATGCATTTGCAACAGAGCGCCAGACTATGCATGAAACAGCGGCCATACTGCTGAAGCTCCGCAAGATCTACCCAAGAGAGAAGATTCTGCTTATATGGGATGGGGCAGGATGGCACAGAGGGAGCGTCGCTCAAGAGGCAATTAGGGAGCATCACATCGAAGCAGTCCATTTCCCTCCGTATTCTCCGCAACTCAATCCCCAGGAACACGTTTGGAAGCAAGGGCGCTCTGCTGTAACCCACAATCGCTTCATTCCCAAGATTGAACCAGTCACAAAGGAATTAGTCGACTATCTCAACACGACGACATTCTCATACTCTTTGCTTGATTTCAAGGAGCAAGTCAGAGTGTGAGCTCTATAGGTAGTCTGATTATCGATACGAATACCATCAAATCATTGATTACACCAAAGATGCACCCCTTTGAATCGCGTATATTTCTACTCTAAGCCAAAGTGTCTAAGCCAAAGTGTCGGCCCAGGGCACTTCTTGGCAATGGCCCAGCCTCCTCCCAAAAAACGATGACTAAGTTTTTGCTGGTTTTAGGATGAGCGTGCCTATCTGCTTGTCTTCTTCTGAAAGTGCGGGGCAAATAAAAAGACCAAGACCTGCCATGAATCAAGGTCCAAAACCTTCTAGCGATAGGCTCCTGGGTAAATGTGAATTATTAGACATTGCAAATTCTTCTGCGGCCATGCGATTCCGATGGCTCTGGGATTGAAACTATCCTCGAAAGCAAGTAGCAGGTGACTCTGTGCTGTAGCCACCTGCTAAAAGATCTTTCCATATTTAGCGCTAAGGAGTTAATTGGAGTCTTTTGGAACTGTTTTTAAATTTAGATGTCCATGGCCCTAGGGTCTTTACAACCTGGTGCGATATCTAAGCTTCCATCTCCACAAATATACATTCACCCGGGCATTCTTCGGAAGCTTCGATAACTTCGCTCTCTTTGGATGATGGAACCAGCGCCATCTGCTGGGCTCCGCCGGGAGAGTTGAAGACTGTGGTCTCATCCTTTACGTATGCAAGGCCATCGTCTTGAAGGGTAAATACGGAAGGGCAGATCTCTTCACAGAGTCCATCCCCAGTACATAGATCTTGGTCAATCCAGACTTTCATTCTTTGGTCCTTCTTATATCACGTGATTCGTTTGGCTCGTTTTGACTTACTTTTTAATTCAACGTTGATTACGCAAGATATAAATTTAGAAGGACAGCGTCCTTTATTGGGCACATTTTGACAATTACGATGCAATCGAGGTAACTAGTTCATCAAAACGCCTTTTGTCTGTGTCAAAAGTGTCGACATAGGGTGTAGCGTATGGCTTAGGGAGGTGGTCTCTACGACTAGCAATGACGATTTTAACAGTGAATCATTGAATGGAAATGCAACGCCGGAAGAGTTGGTGGCCGTGCTTACTGAGCAGGTGGCAGAGCTTAGACAGCGTTTGCAGGATTCGCCACTTAGGATGCGGGCCCTCGAAGAGAAACTTCTTGAGGTTAATGGACAGCTATCTCAGACAGTTACACGTAATGAGAAGCTAACTGTTACCCTTCAGCAGGCAAGAGAGCATATCGCCACACTGAGGGAAGAGGTTGAGAAGCTAACTCAGCCACCAAGCGCCTATGGCATTTTTTTATCGTTGAATGATGATGGCAGTGCCGATATCATCACATCGGGGCGGAAGATGCGCGTCTCTATGCATCCAGATCTACTGGATGAAGAGATAACGATTGGACAAGAGGTCGCACTTAATGATTCTTTTGCTGTAATTTTTGCACGATCCCCAGAGCGGGTCGGCGAGGTTGTAACTGTCAAGGATGTGTTAGAGCCTGGTAAGAGGCTCTTAGTCTCGGCTCGAGCGGATGAGGAACGAGTGGTAGAAGTCGCTGGAGATGCACGCTATGAAAAGCTGCGCTCGGGGGATTCGGTTCTATTGGACACCCGGACGAATCTGATCCTAGAAAAGCTCCCAAGGCCTGAGGTGGATGAGTTGGTCCTAGAAGAAGTCCCAGACGTCTCCTATGAGGATGTGGGTGGTCTCGACACTCAAATCGAAGAGATTACCGATGCAGTCGAATTACCATTCTTGCACCGAGCACTCTTTTTGGATTATCGACTTCCGGCTCCAAAAGGAATATTGTTATATGGTCCTCCAGGTTGCGGAAAGACATTAATTGCAAAAGCGGTAGCCAATTCGTTGGCTAAGAAGGTAGCGGCGATAAAAGGCGAAGCTACTGGGCGTAGTTACTTTATGAATATCAAAGGGCCGGAACTTCTAAATAAGTACGTTGGAGAGACGGAGCGTCAAATTCGACTGATCTTTCAGCGAGCTCGTGAAAAGTCTGAAGAGGGCAATCCAGTCATAATCTTCTTTGATGAGATGGATTCACTCTTTAGAACCAGAGGTACCGGTATCAGCTCAGATATGGAGTCAACCATAGTCCCACAACTCTTGGCCGAAATTGACGGTGTAGAGACGCTTAGGAACGTTATTGTTATCGGCGCCTCTAACCGAGAAGATCTGATAGATCCAGCAATTTTGCGCCCAGGACGCCTTGACGTGAAAATTAAAATTGAGCGTCCTAATGAGACAGCAGCGACACAGATCTTTGGTCGATATTTCACCTCTGACCTTCCGCTTGATCCGTCAGAGGTGAAAAACCTCGGCGGCGGAGATCGAGAAAAGACAGTTCGTTCGATAATTGAGCGAACTGTCGAAGAGATGTATCGTACAGACGAAGAGAATCGTTTCCTCGAGGTGACTTATCAAAATGGAGACAAGGAGATCCTCTATTACAAGGATTTTTCTTCTGGTGCCATGATTGAGAATATCGTGCGTCGAGCTAAGAAATTAGCGATCAAGCGAGCAATTGCTGGGTCGGATGGCGGAATTTGTACTCAGGATTTGATTTGGTCGATCGCCAAGGAATACAAAGAGCACGAAGACTTGCCCAATACTACCAATCCTGATGATTGGGCCAAGATCTCGGGCAAGAAGGGCGAGCGTATCGTCTATGTGCGAACCCTAGTTGCTGAAGGTAAAGAGGCAAAGGGTGGTCGAGCGATTGAGAAGGTGGGAACTGGCCAATATCTATAAATTATTGGTTACGATCACTAGGTCACTTCCCGAAGATGATGTTTATTAAGGATATGTGCTAAGTATGGCAGTTGCAAAAGTGTGTGGAGTTGAGACTGAGTATGGAATTCAAACAGTTGGTGTGGCGGATGCCAATCCAATAACCTCTTCATCGATGCTTGTCAACTCTTACGTAACGCAGATCTCAAAACGCGTTGGATGGGACTTTGACGACGAGTCTCCAATGGTAGATGCTCGGGGCTTTCAGCGGGAGTTCTTGTTGGGCCCCGAGGTCGAAACTCATTTGGTCAACACGGTTTTGACAAATGGTGCTAGATATTACGTAGATCACGCCCACCCTGAATACTCCTCTCCTGAGTGCTTGACGCCGCGCGAAGCTGTTGTCTTTGATAAGGCAGGCGAGGAGATCCTTCGACGCTCAATGATTGCGGCTTCCAAGGTCTTGCCTCAGGGCCAATCCATAGTGGTCTATAAGAACAATTCTGATCGAAAGGGTAATTCTTATGGGACTCATGAGAATTACATGATGGATCGCAACGTTCCATTCGCCAAGATCGTAGAGCAAGTTACCCCTTATTTTGTAACGCGACAAATCTTCGCAGGTGCTGGAAAAGTCGGTACTGAGATGAGCTACGTTCCGAAGGAGCAGGTTCCATTTCAGATCTCACAGCGAGCTGATTTTTTTGAAGAAGAGGTCGGTCTCGAAACGACTCTCAAGCGGCCCATTGTAAATACCCGAGATGAACCTCATGCCGATGCTACGAGATATCGTAGGTTGCATGTAATTCTTGGGGATGCAAATATGTCTGAATTCTCAACGTGGTTGAAGGTGGGCGTAACGGCCCTTATCTTGGCGATGATAGAAGATGGAGCCTTGGATGGGATAGAAGCATCGTTGGAGCACCCTGTTACAACGCTTAGAACGATATCCTATGACGTCACTCTCAAAAAGGTTCTAAGGCTTGCCTCTGGTAAGACGATTACCGCCTTGGATCTTCAACATAGATACCTAGAGCGAGCTAAACGATATTCTCAGAGCCACGGCCTTTTGGCTTTGGGTGACGAGGTTGAGGCCAAGCAACTCCTTGGCGCTTGGGAAGAGACTCTTGGACTTCTAGAGCGGGACCCTATGCTGGCCGCTGATCGTCTCGATTGGGTTGCCAAATATAGGTTGGTCCAGGGCTATCAGCAACGACATGGCCTTCTATGGGATGACCCAAAGCTTGCAGCGATTGATTTGCAATATCATGACATAAGACCGGCAAAATCTTTGTTCTATAGATTGAATATGGAAAATGTGGTTAGTCCAACTGAAATAGCGGATGCGGTATATGAGCCACCAAAACGAACTAGGGCATATTTTCGAGGTAAATGTTTAGAAAAATATGGACCTTCGGTGGCGGCTGCTAACTGGGATTCTATGATTTTTGATCTTGGTGAGGATCCTTTGCGTAGGGTTCCTATGATGGATCCGCTAAGAGGTAGTGCTGAGCACGTCGATGAATTAATTAGAGAATGCGCCACAGCTGCTGAGCTGATAAAACGGTTGGGTTCTTAGAACGGGAGTTAACGATGGCTGAACGTGAGATGATTCGAAAAACTGCGTCGACTCGAACAGAAGAGACGGTAGAAGAGGAGGTCACGCCAGGCACGGCTGATAAGTCAGACAAGCTTAAGGCTGAGCTTGATGATTTGCTCGATGAAATTGATGAAGTTCTAGAAGACAATGCGGAGGAGTTTGTCCGCAACTACGTTCAAAAAGGTGGACAATAACTTCTTGTGGGGCTAATACCCAAAGAACAGAGACGCAAGATCATCTTGATGTAGTGGCTCAACTTTTGGGTGATAATAAGATCTCTAGTTCGATCTAGATCAACTGGATGACGCTATCTCTCTCTGGGCATAATTATGGCGGATTTAGCAGGTTCGGTTTATCTGATTTGGGCCTGCTAGCTGGCAATCTCTTTGGACGATTAAGAAAATTGAAGAGCCTATAGTCGATTTTGATATCGGTTTTTGTTTTGGTGCCGAGACTCTACTTGCAGCAGAAGCTACCCTTCACTGTCACATTACCCTAGAGGCTATCGATTCATCACCATTTGGGAACAATTTGAACTTGGCCTATCCCTACTTTCGGCGTGCGTCATGAATGAAAGAGGTTGTAAATCATGTAGAAGCTGATAACAATCACACTGCAATGCTACATAGATGATGGAGGTAGGCCCTCCGGGATCGCCTTTTGGGAGGAGATTCCAAACCACCTTATCGATAATGGCACGGGGCATTAGCTAAAGACTGTTGTCCAAAGCGGTACTAAAAAAGTTAGAGCAATGACTCTTTCAGGTATGAGTTAAGAAGACGAGTGAAAACAAACCACTGACGAAGCGTTCGAAATTGGTATGGATGATGTCGAAACCGAGGGACGTCGAACTTTCGGGACAACTTGGAGACTAACCCAATTAGTGCTCCTTGGGCATCCGGCGTGTAGGTGGCGTGAGCTTAACATCAGGCGTTTATGTGGAACATGAGAACCCAGTCCTAGACGTTCTTGGCTAAGCCCACATGGGCTAAGCCCAAAGATGAGGAAAAACCTACAAGTTGCAGATCAACAAGAGGGAAAGTACCAAATGCCTATGGATTGGGGGCGGACCATCCCGTAGTAGCTACGAAGTCCTTGTAATGAGGATGGAGCCAAGGGGATGGAGTGAACAGGAAATGCAAATGAACAACTTCTCAAGGTAAAAGTTGAGGGGGAGGGATCAAATGTCAAGACCACGACAAGAAAAAGCTTTTGACAAAAGACAAGTACGTCGTACTTAAAGCATACAAAGAGGCAAAAGCCAATCGAGGAGCACCAGGGATTGATAAGCAGTCCATCTCAGTCTTTGAGATGGATCTAAAGAACAATCTCTACCAACTCTGGAATCGAATGGCTTCTGGAAGTTATTTTCCAGCGGCAACTAGATATGTCGAGATAGACAAGTCAGATGGCGGTAAAAGAATCCTAGGTATTCCAACCGTCAAAGATCGCATCGCCCAAGGGGTAGCTAAAGCCTACATAGAGCCAAGATTGGAAGAGGTCTTCCACGAAGACTCCTATGGTTACAGGCCGAATCGCTCAGCCCATGATGCCATTGAAAAAGCACGCAAGAGATGTTGGAAGTACGATTGGGTCATTGATCTAGATATCAAGGCCTTCTTGGACACAATAGATCATGAACTGCTGCTAAAAGCTGTCTCTATGCACGTATCAGAGCCATGGATAATTCTCTACATCAAACGTTGGTTGAAAGCTCCAATGCAAAACAAAGATGGACAACTAATAGATCGAGAGCAAGGATTACCCCAAGGCGGGGTGATTTCTCCGATTTTGGCGAATCTGTTCTTACATTACGCTTTTGACAAATGGATGGTAAAGAACTTACCCTATGCCCCGTTTGAACGATACGCGGATGACCTTTTGGTACATGTGGAAACAAAGAAACGAGCCGAAGAGATCCTAGAGGCTATAGGTCAGAGAATGACGCAGGTCAAGTTGGAGTTACATCCACAAAAGACCAAAATCGTCTATTGTAAGGACTCCAACCGTAAAGGAGAGTTCGAACAAATACGCTTTGACTTTCTAGGATTTACCTTTGCACCACGCTACGCCCGCAATAAGTTCAAGCAGCAGTTTAACAACTTCCTGCCAGCGGCTTCAGATAAAGCGGTAGAAGAAATGGGCAGAGAACTTAGGCGGTTTCGTATTCACCTCCAAACAGGCCAAACCATAGCCGAACTCGCCAGGCTTTACAACCCGGTGATCTTAGGCTGGATCAACTACTATGGACGCTTCTACAAATCCAGATTAGGCCAACTCCTCCGACGTATCAATATCTATTTGATTAGATGGGCACGCAAAAAGTACAGGCGACTTAGCATACGAGCAAATGCTTGGAAATACCTATCTCAAATAGCCGAACGTGAACCCAATCTTTGGGCTCACTGGTCATTTGGGGTAATACCAAAAGTCGGTTCGCTAGGAGCCGTGTGAATTGAGAGGTTCACGCACGGTTCTGTGAGAGCGGGGAGGGGAAGTTCCTCCCCGCCACTCGACAACCACCCCATGAAAGCCCAGGTCATGACCATATTGGTGTCTGGATTTGGGCACTACAGTTGAGCAATCACCTTCTTGGTTCGAGCTAGGGTATCTACTACTCCAAGAATAGAGTAGATCTCTTTTTGGGTAGAGTTTGGAGTAGAGGAGATACGAAGGTTATGTAGACGTTTGTTATCATCTAACATCGTTACGTTCAAGCGGCTATGGGTAGACACTTGAGCAAGAATGCTGTGAACACTTCTTTTGTCACCGGCTTGAGATAAGCTAAGTGCAATTGCTCCATAGCCCTAGGTGTCAAGGGAGTTGGCATCTATTCGAATAGAATACCAACCATGCAGGGCGAGAACTTTGATCGAACACGATGAAGCCTTATCCAAAGGATCAAAAAGAAGCTGTTGTCAAGAGGCTGAGGGAGCTGTTGTCAGATCCCAATGCACCCAGAGGTGCAATCGCCGATTTGGCTAAACAAGTCCAGATACCAAAGACAACTATCTACATCTGGAATCGTGAATTAAAGGACCAGATAGATCGCCAAGATCCAACTAAGCAAATGTGCCAACTATCTTGACACTCACCGGGTGCGTTTTGATTGTTAGTCGAGATCGGCGTCGGATCAAGCCGACCACGAAAAGCGATACAAGCGATGAAATGGCTAGATTTGGCTATGTCCAGGATTTGAGTCGGTCTCTTCGTTTTTTTACTCTTTTTGGAGTCTCGTCTTCGATTATTTCGATTAGGACGGGAATTTTTCTCGCCTATGGCGACGCCCTAAATAACTTTGGACCAGCAAGCATTTGGGAGTGGTTGGTGGTTGGAGTCGGACAACTTTTAGTTGCAGGAGTGGTGGCTGAACTGGGCATTCGGATTCCACTAGTTGGATATGCATGCCAGTGGAGCTCGCGCTTGGGCGGATCGGCCTATGGCTGGTTTGTCGGTGTCTTTGGATTGCTATATATGACGGTGGGTGGCGGAGCTATCTTTTTGATACGCCCCGGAAATCTTGGAGACTCCAAGTCTTGGGTTAAGGAGTCATCATTATGGCAAGAGTAAAGAAGTGCTCACCCGAAGTTCGTGATCGATGATTAGCGTAACCCGAGGCATGTGGTCTATATCAATTTCATGCCCACATTGTACTGGTTCCTAAATATCGCCGTTATGTGATGACGAACAGAGTAAGTAACGAGATCAAATCCGCTCTCATTGAAGTGTGTACTCGTTTTGATTCCATCTCCGATGCTTTTGAGATAGACGGTGATCATGCTCACCTGTCGATAACCAACGCAGCTAAAGTTGCTTTATCAAGGCTGGTGATGTTGATGAAGACGCTCGCAGCCATGAGAGCAAGCCAAAGAACTGGCCGGAAGTCCGAGATGCTTTGTGGGGGAACCACTTCTGGTCACCCTCATGGTCGATAGTGTCTTGTGGTGGAGCCCCATTAGAGAAAGTAAAGAAGTACATAGAAAAGCAGAAACTCCCAAGAGGTAAATCAGGGAGACCAAGAAAGGATGGGGTCGCTTGACCCCTCCCTTACGGAGGGGATTGCGCTCCCATTGGTTTAAATTTATGGAGCTGCTAGTTCTTTTAGATGCAATCTTTCGTTGCACCAGCGCATTGCCTGGTTGTGCTTTGACGCTTTAGTGCCATTGACCTAAATGACCTAAATGGCCTAAATGAAAAAGTGCAGGCGAATTTTGATCCACTTCGGGCGACTGGAGGGTTGTAGAATTCCAATGAAGTTTTAGCAATTCAATAGGGAAATTGCACCAAAGTGAATTTGCTTGAACGGCCTAAGAGCTGCCTTGGAAGTGTTCGGAATTGTTGATCACTGCCGTAGGGTAATAAGGTAATGGTTAGAGTCCGTTTCAGGTAGAAGTGGATAGGAGAGAGTTACGGTGAGTTTGCCGATTTTTCGTCCAACAGAGGACCCAGGTCCGAATTTTTTGATGACGCTCGATAGAGCAGGTCTGTCTCCATTTGACAGTGGAGGCATTGCTTCTTCTTTGAGCACTTCCAATGGTCAACTTAGCGTTCCTCACGGCACAACAATTGTTGCATTTAAGTTTTCCGATGGGGTGGTAATGGCGGGAGACCGTAGAGCCACTGAGGGTAATTTTATTGCACATCGTAGGATCGAGAAGGTATTTGCGGCTGATCGCTACTCAGGAGTGGCCATAGCAGGTGCAGCGGGTCCGGCTATTGAAATGGTCCGACTTTTTCAAACCCAGCTGGAACATTACGAAAAGGTCGAGGGTGTCGTGCTCTCCCTTGAGGGTAAGGCAAACCAGTTAGGACAGATGATCCGAGCTAATTTGCCCATGGCAATGCAGGGTCTCGCCGTTGTCCCACTCTTTGCTGGATGGGATCAGATCCGTGGGATCGGGAGAATCTTTGCCTACGACATTACAGGTGGGCGTTATGAAGAAGTTGCATTTCAGACGACCGGTTCGGGTGGTAGGGACGCAAAGGGCACTATCAAGGCCGGTCTGAGGGAAGACGTTCCACTCTCTCGCCAAGGTGCGCTCGAACTTGCTATCTCGGCTTTGACTGAAGCAGCCGAAGAGGATTCAGCAACTGGCGGTCCCGACCTGGCAAGGAAGATCTTCCCAGTTGTTGCAACTATCACTAGTGCGGGCTTTGAAGCCGCTAGTGATGAAGAGATCGGTGCAATCGCGGTAGAAGTATTTGGAAATCGTAGAGGGATTGGAGGCGGCCAATAATGAGTATGCCGTATTACGTAGCACCTGAACAGGTAATGAAGGATCGAGCAGACTACGCTCGAAAGGGAATTGCTCGTGGCCGCTCACTTATTTGTGCGATCTTTCAAAATGAGATACTTCTTTGTGCTGAGAACCCATCTAAGTCCTTGCACAAGGTCTCGGAGATCTATGATCGCATAGCTTTCGCCGGCGTTGGTAAATACAATGAATTTGACCAACTTAGAGTCGCAGGGATTCGTCACGCTGATACCAAAGGCTATGCCTATTCGAGGGATGATGTAGATGCTCGGTCGCTTGCCAATCTTTATGCCTCTTATCTAGGTCAAGTCTTTACCCATGAGATGAAACCCCTTGAAGTTGAGATACTCGTCGCTGAACTCGGAAGGAAGAACTTTCGGTCGCAATTGTTCCATATTCTCTACGACGGTACGGTAATGGACGAAGATCGTTTTACGGTTCTAGGAGGCGAATCGGATGCAATTGCGACTCGCTTTGGCGAGACTTACGACGCCTCGGACTCCCTAAAAGGTACCCTAGCCTCGGCCATCTTAGCCTTAGGTGGTCCAGAACGAAAGCTTGGGGCCCATGATCTTGAGGTTGCAGTATTACAGGACAAGAATGGTCGCCGTACTTTTAGGCGCATCATTGGAAGCGAATTGAGTGAATTGCTCGAGGAGTGAATTTTTCGATGAAGGTATGATAGGGACCTAGAGGGAAATACTTTTCCCTCTAGGTCTAGGCGGCTAGGTGACCCTATCGACGCTTCACTGGCCAGAAACGACCATGGCGAATTTAAAATTATTGGAGATCTTGGTTCGAACGGCGTTTTGGGTCAAAGATGTATATGGAGAGAATGCTTTGACACTTGAAAAGAGAATCTTTGGCCTTGAAAATGAATACGGGGTTACCTGCACGTTGCGTGGTCAGCGCCGCCTCAGTCCGGACGAGGTGGCCCGATATCTCTTTAGAAGGGTCGTCTCTTGGGGCAGAAGCTCGAATGTATTTTTAGGAAATGGCGCCAGACTCTACCTCGATGTAGGCTCACACCCTGAATATGCCACGCCTGAGTGTGATTCGCTCTATGACTTGGTGGCACACGACAAAGCAGGCGAAAAGATCTTAGAAGGATTGGTTTTTTCGGCTGAGGCTCGAATGCGAGAAGAGGGCATTCGGGGCGTCGTCTATTTATTCAAAAATAATACCGACTCGGCCGGAAACTCATATGGTTGTCATGAGAACTATTTGACCACTAGGACCGATGATTTTTCAAAATATTCGGATATCCTCATTCCATTTTTTGTGACTCGTCAGATCTTTGCTGGTTCGGGTAAGGTCCTCCAAACCGCTCGAGGGCCGGTTTATTCGATTTCACAGAGGGCTGAGCATATTTGGGAGGGCGTATCTTCTGCAACGACCCGTTCGCGACCGATAATCAACTCTCGAGATGAGCCACATGCGGATGCCGAGAAGTATCGACGCCTGCATGTAATCGTCGGCGACTCCAATATGAGTGAATATACAAACTTTCTCAAAGTCGGAACGACTACGGTTTTGTTGAGAATGCTTGAGGATTCCGGCGTGGTGTTGCGTGATCTGTCAATTGAAAATCCAATTCGTGCCATTCGTGAGATCTCGCACGACCTCACCTGCACCAGGAAGATCCGTCTAGTCAATGGGCGCGAGCTAAGCGCACTTGAGATTCAGAATGAATATTGTGAACGCGCAGTCAAATATCGTGATCTGCAAGGATTGCCCGATCAGGAGTCCAAAGCCCTCGATATGTGGATCTATGTGTTAGAGAATATAGCCATCGACCCATTTAGGCTTGGCCGCGAATGTGATTGGGTTATTAAATACAATCTACTTGAGGCGTTTATGGCCCGTAATGATGTGACGCTGGGCCATCCGCAGATCTCACTTATCGACCTTCAGTACCACGACGTATCAAGAGATCGTGGAGTCTTTTACAAGCTGCAAAAGCGTGGTTTTGTCGAGCGAATGGTTAGCGATGAGGCTATTGAAGCAGCGGTGGAGACCCCTCCTTCAACGACGCGTGCCAAGCTTCGTGGGGAATTCATAAAGCGTGCAAATGAGAAGCGCCGCGACTTTACTGTCGACTGGGTTCACCTTAAATTGAACGATCAAGCGCAACGGACGGTACTGCTTAAAGACCCATTTCGATCTGAAGACGATAGGGTAGATAAGCTGATTGAGAGTTTGTAAGCTCTTTTGTTCGATTTGTAAGCTAAATCGGAATTGTTGGTGTATTTTTGCCGAATTCCGAGGTCCGAGGAGAAACTTTGTCTGATCCAAATGAAGCCGGTAAGAATGCTGCTAAATTAGCTCGTTCGGATAAGCCAAGACGATGGTTACGCCCGAATTTAATAGCATTTGGACTTTCGATCACTTTTGCGATTTTAATTCGGTTATTTGTCTTTCAATCTTTCTATATTCCATCTGGGTCGATGATACCAACTCTTATGATAAATGATCGAATTGTTGTGTCAAAGGTAAATTTTGCCTTGTTTGGCGTCAAGAGAGGCGACATGGTCGTCTTCGTTCGTCCAGCTGCAGACAAGGTCGACCCGACGATCAAAGATCTGGTGAAAAGGGTAGTTGGCTTGCCGGGTGAGACGATCTCTGCCTCACATGGACACGTTTATATAAATGGCACGAGGCTCAGTGAACCTTATCTACCCAAGGGGGATTTCACTTACAATCTTCCGCCGACTAAAATTCCGCCCGGTGACTATTTCATGATGGGAGATAACCGTGGAAATTCGTACGACTCTCGATTTTTTGGTCCAGTTCCCGGTTCGCTATTCGTGGGGCAGGTAGTTTTGAGATACTATCCCTTTAACCGAATCGCAATTCTGTAGTCGATGACTGAGTCTCAATTGACATGCTTTTAGCTTGAGCGGTTCACCTAACGTTCTCCTCAACTTTTTAATCTTCGCGGTCGATAACCAAGGTTAGCAACGTAAAAAAATTAGTCACGTTGTTAGGTTATTTGTATGGATGCAAATTTGCGAAGGGAGTCGCGATGCCTTTAATTAAGGCTAGCTGTCCGACCTGTGGTGATGTCGAATTGACGCTAGCAGACATCAAAGTTATGGTTTGTTCAACAGATGGGCAGGCCTCCTACAATTTTAGGTGTCCTAGTTGCCGCTATAGGGTTTCCAAGCCTGCTGAGAAGGCTGTTGTAGATATTTTATTGTCGTCGGGTGTGACCATGAGTTTTTGGAGAATGCCGATGGAACTCGAAGAGGACCATCAAGGCGAACCAATCTCTTATGACGAGCTGATGGACTTTCACTATCAGATTTCAAATGATGGTTGGCTGGATCGACTTATAGAGAAGGGGTCTACTAAAGAAGAGTAGTTTCTTGTCGGTTCCAGGTGAGTATTCTAAGGTGGGAGTTCTTAATGTGACCTATCATCACTTATCTTTAGAATACGCTCAACGTTGTCACCAATAACAGAGTATCTTGGTTGATATGTTCAACTTAGATCCGACAAAGTTGTTGATTATTGCAACTGTTGCTTTGATAGTCCTTGGACCCGACAAACTTCCTGTCGCAATGCGCCAAATTGGAAAGTACTGGAATGAGTTTCAGAAGGTTCGTGGGCGCATTCAGACCGAGATGAATGGTGCTCTAAGTACCATTACCGAGAGTGTAGGCCCTATCTCATCCTTTGTGGACTCCTCTATTGGTTCAATCAAAGGACCGCTAGGTTCAGCCATGTCTCTCAAAGGACCTCTAGGTGCTGCAGCTTCACTATTGACTACGTCCGCAGTGGCGCCTTCACAAGCGCATGCAGCATCTATGTTTGGGACCAACTCGATCACCCAAGAGGAATCTAACGTCGACCCCCAAGGCGCTAATACGTCTGGTGGGGCTAATTTGTCGTTAAGCTGGAGTGCCGATGCGACTTTACGTCCATGGAGCCCAATTGAAGGCGTGGATCATCTAGGATTCAACGCAGATCCCTATTGGAACTAAGAAGTTTCCTAAACTAGCAGTTGGTCTCGAATTTGAAGAATATAAAGGTACCTAGAATATCGCTCAAACACAAAGGTGATAAAGATGGCTCGATGAGCATCTTTGAGCATTTGGCGGAGCTTAGATCGCGAATGACCAAGATTGCACTTGCGATATTGGTTGGATCGGTGATCTCTTATATCTTCTATAACCAAACGTTAAATTTCTTTACCCAGCCTTACTGTCACGTATCAGGAGTATCCTCATGTTCGCTTTATGTGACGGGTCCCTTGGATGGCTTTGCGCTGAGAATTAAGATTGCAGGATATGGCGGAGTCTTTCTTGCATTGCCGGTAATTTTGTGGCAACTATGGCGTTTCATTACGCCGGGCCTTCGAAAAAAGGAAAAGCAATATGCGGTTCCATTTGTCCTAGCGTCTTTGATTCTCTTTGTTAGCGGTGCATATGTTGCTTACTTTATCTTTCCGCACGCCTTAGCCTTTCTGCAGGCAGCCGGTGGGAAACAGCTCAAGCAGATCTACACGCCTTCAAGCTATTTGAACCTGATATTCTTGCTCATGGCGGCCTTTGGGGCTTCATTTGAGTTTCCGGTATTACTTGTGGCTCTTGAACTTGCTCGAGTTGTTACCCCAAAGAAGCTAGCCTCGGTTAGACGATGGGCAATTGTAATAATCGTTACAGTGGCAGCTGTTGTGATTCCTAGCTCTGATCCGTTTTCACTGTTTGCTCTAGCGATCCCTTTGGTGGTCTTTTATGAGGTGGCGATCCTGATTGGAAGAGTTTTGGTTCGCGAGAAAAAAGAGATCAAGGCTAGCTAATTGTGAAATACCTAGCTAAGGTGGTTTTCTTTTTAGAATTTGCCATAAGATCAGTTGTATCAAAGCTTTAATCAACTGACGAAATAGCCCCCATTGCTCACTACTCCTAGTTACAAATCGTTTATCGAACGAACAGGATTGATGCCGGATCCTTTCCAGCTGAAGGCTTTTGCAGCGATCGACATGGATCGTTCGATACTGGTTGCTGCTCCTACGGGAAGTGGAAAGACGCTGGTGGCTCAATATGCCGTTGATCGCTCTCTCTCGCTGGGTCTGAGAGTCTTTTATACGACTCCTCTAAAGGCACTGTCAAATCAAAAGTTTTATGAGTTCATAACTCTCTATGGTCCCGATCGGGTCGGCCTTCTAACGGGGGATAACGTTGTAAATCCAGATGCTGAAGTTGTGGTTATGACGACGGAAGTACTTAGGAACATGCTCTATGAGGGTAATGCCGATCTGGGCCGATTGGCATATGTGGTTATGGACGAAGTCCATTATCTGCAGAACCCTTATCGCGGTGCGGTTTGGGAAGAGGTGATTATTCACCTCCCTGAGTCGGTCTCTTTGGTTTGTCTATCGGCAACAGTCTCCAACTCCGAGGAGTTTGGTGATTGGATTAGAACCGTTCGAGGCCCTACAGATGTGGTGGTTGAGACGAAGCGTCCCGTTGAGTTGGTGCATCTCTACGGAGTTGCCGAAGATCGATTCAATGGCCTAAACATTATGGAGGCAATAGTAGATGGTCGCCCTAACCCAGATTGCTCACGCTATGACGATCCTCGCTCTCAAGGGCTTATCGTTCGAAAGAGGCCGCTGAGACGAAGCGGCGTTCCACGACGCCTTGAGGTGGTCGAGTTCTTGAAGGATGAATCGATGGTTCCCGCTGTCTTCTTCATCTTTTCACGACAAGGCTGTGAAGCAGCCGTTGAGCAGTTGGTGCGTGCTTCGGTACGTTTGACGACCCCGGCAGAGCGAAGCGAGATTCGTGCAATCGTCGATAGGTCTATTACTAATCTTTCATCGGAAGATCTGGAAGCTTTAGGGTTTTCGACCTTTATGGCTGGTTTAGAGTCCGGTATAGCGGCGCACCATGCGGGGATGGTCCCGCCACTAAAAGAGGCAGTTGAAGAGTGCTTTTCAAGAGCGCTAGTGAAAGTTGTCTTTGCGACCGAGACCCTTTCCTTGGGGATCAATATGCCAGCTCGGACCGTTGTGATTGAAAAGTTAAACAAGTTCAACGGCGAGACTCATGAGCTTCTTACTCCGGGTGAATATACACAGCTTTCAGGGCGAGCAGGACGTCGCGGAATCGACGAGATAGGTTATTGCCTTTCGCTTTGGTCTCCATTTGTAAGCTTCGATCAAGTCTCTCATTTGATGCTGACAAGCAGCTATCCCCTTACTTCATCTTTTCGACCCACTTACAATATGGCCGCTAATTTGGTGAAGAGTTTCGAGCCCGAGATTGCGCACAACTTGTTGAATCTTTCATTTGCACAATTTAGATCTAACGCAGAGATAGTGCGTTTAGAGGCGCGATTGGCCAAGCTTAGAAGCCAAGAAGATGAGTTGCTAGAGGCGGCGTCGTGTGAATTGGGTGACGTTGAGGCTATATATGATTCGGTGAAGAAGAAGGATCGGGCTCCAAAGGTTGGCGTTGCGCCTCCTCCAGAGCGCTTGATCCACCTCCATCTCTCTAGGTTAAGACCGGGAGATGTCATCATAGCACCCAGCGAGGGAGAGTCTCATTTTCCAACACGATTGGCTATCGTCTCTAGCTCGAAGAAAAAGGGCGGGCGAATTAGCGCGTGGGCGATCAGTACAAGTGGTCAGAAGTACCTTCTGCGGCCCAATACGATCGATTTTATTCCTAAGGTCGTTGGTCGCATCGAGGTAGAGGTCCAGTACGATCCCAAGGACCATGACTATCTTCATCTTGTAGCTGACCATTTAAGGGATATGCCAATAGCCGACTGTTTGTTGGTAGAGCCATTGCTCCAGCGTCGCACTGGTCAAAGAGAGCTCGAGGAGGCAAATGAAGATGAGATGAACGAACTTCGGGATAAGCTTCGACGTTGTCCAGACTTTACGAGACATATAGCCGCGATAAAGCGGCTCCGGCGGATTCAACTCACAACTGGGGAGCTCAGACAGAGCGTTAAGTCCAATACAGAGTCCTTGGCTAGGCAGTTTGATCGAGTCCTTGAGGTGCTCACGACTCACAATTTTGTTGTTGACTGGGAACTTACAACAAAGGGCGAGCGTCTAGCTGGTCTCTTTCATGAATCTGATCTGTTGATCGCTCTTGCCTATGATAATGGAGTCTTTGCGGGGTTAGATTCAGTTGAGCTTGCATCTCTTCTGTCGGTCTTTGTCTATGAGCCGCGTACTTCAGCTCCAGGGTCGGATCGTTTCCCGTCTCGTGAACTTGAAAAGAGATTTAATTTGGTGTGCGATATTAGGGCGGAACTAAATCGCGAGGAGTCCCGCCTTAGAATTCCTCCAACCAAATCAGTCGAGTCCGGATTTATGGTTTACGCCGGCGCTTGGGCTCGAGGCAGAGACCTCGCCAGCGTCATAGGCGATCATGGAGTCCCTGGTGGAGACTTCGTTCGATTCATGAAGCAGATTATCGATTTAGCGCGCCAGTTAGCCTCGGTGGTGGACGATCCGCAGGTAGCTTTGAACCTGTCGTCATTGAATCGCCTTTTGTGTCGAGGTGTCGTGGAGGCTTCCATCAGAGTTCAGCGGTGACATTGTACTAAGGTTGCACGCTAGCGCTTTTTTTGGCCAATTTGCCTTTTCGGCCCCAGCTAAAGAGTTATACCAATTGACGAATAGGGTTTGCCAAACACTGCCAGAGCGGATGAATTTTCCTTTGGGATCTTAAAATACCGCTATTGGATAGACATTATTGAAGCCATTTCCCTCAAGTGCTCCTAATGTATTGGGCAATGACCGAAGAATTTACTGAAATTGAAAAAGAGATCCTCAGCGGTTACTTTTCCAGTATCGAAGAGGACGTCTTTTCGATAACGAACCTCCCCGAAGTTACCAAGGCAGCTTTGTTTGCCAGATATTCTCGTTCTCCAAAGTCGATTCGCCGCCTGTTTTTGGATGAGTTTTATGATAATGAAATGGTTAGCGACCAATCCAGACAGGGGGTAGCTAGGGCCCAGGGCCTTTTTTCTCGAGTTTTGGCCGACTATGGGGATGATTCGGTGGCTCAACTTGGATCGATTCATTTTTCCTTTGAGAACATATCTAACATTGCCACTAAGGTGCTTGAGCGCCCCAGGTTGATGTCATATCTTGAACAATCGACTCGCTACATACCATACGACCTCCTCGATTCCAATGGGAAATTTCGCTACTACACCCCACCCGAGTTACAAGGCGACGACCCCTTGGCCTTTTCAAATGCCATGGATGAGCTTTTTGTGGAGTATGCCGCATTGTCCAAGGAGGTCATGGCTAGGTTGCTTCAAGATGGCGCAACCTCTAGTGAGGACTCGCCATTGCAAAGGGCTACACTAAGAGCTGCGGCACTGGATGCTACGCGAGGTCTTTTACCTGCTTCAACCAAGTCAAACGTTGGCGTCTACGGCTCTGCGCAGGCGTTTGAGGCGTTGACCCTTCACCTATTGGCGCATCCGCTAATGGAGATACAAAGACTTGGAGCGTCGCTTCAAAGACAGCTATATTCGCAGATTCCTTCTTTGGTCTCTCGACTTGATCGCAATGATCGGCGGGATCCGTGGGTAAAGTATCTTTCAGATACACGCCACATCTCCACCAGAAGGGAACTTAAAGGAGCGACCAACAGCGATCCTCTAGAAGATGATGATTGTTTGACGGGAGAGTTGGGATGTCGCGTCCGCCTTATCTCTTTTGACACAGACGGGGAGCGCCGAGTTGCCAGTGGAATACTCTTTGAGATGACTCAGTTGTCAGCCGCTCAAATAGATCGCTATCTCGATTCGATTACAGCAATAGAGCTAGACCACTTGTTTGAAGGGTACATAGGTGAACGATTGAACCGACGCCATCGCCCTTCGAGAGCCTTTGAGCGTAGTCGTTATCTATTTGAGATAGAGACCGATTACGGTGCCTTTCGCGACCTTCAGCGTCACCGGATGCTCAACATCTCCTGGCAAACCTTGACAATGGATCTTGGCAGCTATGCTTCTAGCCGACTCAAGACAAAAGAGAAGGTTAGGTACCAAAAGGCGCTTGAAGCGCCTTTGGAGCTACATGCCAGGATTGATGAAAGATATGGGAGTGACATAAGTGCGTATCTTGTGCCGATGGCATATCGAGTGCGCTTTCAAATTGAGGCAAATGCTCGCGAATTGATGCATTTGATTGAATTGCGATCCCAACCACAGGGACATGAGAGCTATAGAGAGGTTGCTCAACTTCTTTTTAAGGCAATTTCGAAAGTAGCGCGCCATCAACGAATATCATCATCTATGTTACATGTTGATTTGAGCGATGGTTCTTTGGGTCGTAGGGATTCGATAAAGCGTGAGATTGACAAGGCGGAAAGATCGATATAGTCACTAATCGACATAACAGGCATAATAACCGCTTCCAAGTTACTAGATTCTTTCGGGAACAAAATCTGTATTAATCTTGATCCACTATGCGAAGTATTTATATTTGCAAGCGATTCAGGCCGGTTTGGGTATTTTTTTGGTCATAGGGATGACGTTGATGATCTCTGTGACATTTTATAAAGTTATTGAAAGGACAATTTATGGCTCGGAAGAAGGCAGTCGAATTTGAAGAGCCCGACGATGATGCGGGTTTGAGCGACGATCTTGAATTAGATGACGAATTAGACGACGAATTTGACGAGGGACTAGACGATGTGGAGTTCGACGATGAAGAGATTCTCGACGATCCTGACGATTTGGAAGATCTAGAAGAGCTTGATGTCGATGAGTTGGAAGAGGAAGAACTCGAACCAGACGATATTTTGGTCGATGACGACGACGATGCTGACCTCCCGGATTCAGATGTAGATGATGAATCCGATGACGATGAAGAGATTGAAGAAGAGGTAGAGGCTAGTCTCGATGACATTCTAAAAGAACGTCTCGTGGTCGTTGATTCAGACGACGAGGACTATGACGACGATGATTCCGACGATAGATCAGATATCGCGCTCACGGTTTTACCGAGGCAACCCGACGAGTTTGTATGCCAAAGTTGTTTTTTGGTGAAGAAACTTACCCAGCTAGCTGATAAGGAACATACTTATTGCCGCGACTGTGTGTAAGATTTTGTAATGATTATTGGTGGTTTTCTACCAAGAAATAAGGAATTGATGTCACGGTGCAAGAAGAAGATATTGCTAAGGTTCTCGACTACCTCGTATATGCCCCAGTTGGAATAATAACATCAGTGGCGGAATCATTGCCAAAGGCCGTTGAAAATGGTCGCTCTATCGTAGAGTCGCGTACTATGGTAGCCAAATTCATGGGAAAGATGGCCGTCGACTATACGGGCAATAAGGTAAAGACCCAAGTTGAAGATATCCGACGTTCTGTGACGGATGGAATTACTTCGGTGCTGCCTGAACCTTGGGGCGATCTAGCGAGGTTCATACTGGGTAATGATTCCACTCCGGGTGGTTCATCGTCGACTTCTAACGATGGTGGTTTTTATTCAGATGTTCCTTCTTCTGAGCCTGATAGAACAACGACAGTCGAGGCGGAGGCCAGCGAGAAGACAACGGTTTTGGCGGATTTGACAGAATCAGATGAGAGTGGTGCTGGTGACCTAGATGCTAAGTCACGACCTTTAGCATCGGTAAATGATGTCAATGTTGCTGACGTCTCCAATGGCGAGATCGATGTCATAATTCCTAACTATCAGACTTTATCGGCGAATCAAATAGTCGCAAGATTTGACCTGCTGAGCCCTTCTGAGCTGGATCTGGTGGTTCGTTTTGAGACAGAACATCGAGGGCGAAAGACCATAGTAGCTAGGGCTCAAAAGCTGCTAGGAGAACAGCCGTAACGAAAACGGATTTTGCAGTCGTCAGCTAATTTGTTGTCGCAAGGAGTTTTGGTCATAGGAAAAAGCCTTTCGGTCGAGCCATTTTCACCAAGAGAGCGGGATTTTGGCCTCACTTGTATTAGTGCTCTGGTCCATGAGGTTTCGAAATATCGCGGTGGTCAAGAACTGGCAAGGCAAGCTTTTGATCGATTTTACCCTTCGTTTTTTCCAGATTTGAGTAGATCTGACGATCGGAAGCTTCTGATTGGACGATGTGGGATTGATTTAGTTGGGTTTGCTTCGTTGATTATTGATGGTCAAAGTGGAGAGTTTATAGTCTTTGTCGATAGCAAGTTCCGCAACCAAGGTTATGGATCCAAACTTCTCAATGAGATCGTTGCAGTGGCATTGGGTTGCGGAACTTTATCGATTCACAGCTTTGTCTCTCCCGGAGCTCGTTCCTCTAAGAGTGCTTTAGAACGAGCTGGGTTCAAAGCGGATGGCCTGAGGATGACACGAGAGGCATAAATTATCTGAGCCTAAAGTGGACTTATGAGCCAGTCCATTTGGGTTCTCTCTTTTCAATGAACGCTCTGGGCCCTTCTCGAAAGTCATTTGTCTGTGATAGGGTGCTCATAGCCATGGCGCTCAATGAAAATAGCTCATCTTCAGACAGGCTTAGAGCTCTCTTTGCGATATGGAGCGACTCTCTAACCGCAAGTGGGGCATTTGTTGCAATTCGCTTGGCTAAGGCAGTGGCATCTATAAGCAGTTGGTCGTCTTCGGTGATCACATTGACCATTCCGTGCAGGTGAGCGTCGATTGCAGAGATGGGATCCCCTGTGAGTATCATCTCTAATGCTAGGTTTCTAGGTAGGACCTTTGGCAATCTAAAAAGTCCCCCAGCTGCCGCTGCTAGGGATCGCTTTACCTCTGGTACCCCAAATTTGGCTGATTTTGTGGCAACTATTAGATCGGCGCTTAGTGCGATCTCGCATCCTCCCGCTAGGGCAGAGCCGTGCACAGCCGCTATGAGAGGCTTTTTTCGATCCCGACGGACGATGCCGGCGAATCCGCCACGAGATGTTGCTAGAGCACTAGCATTGCCGCTCGCAATCTCTTTGAGGTCGGCCCCAGCCGAGAAGTTGGTTCCATTGCCATAGAGAATTGCCACCCATGCATCTTCGTTGGCTTCGTAGTTGTCTATCGCAGCCTCTATTCCTTGGGCAACTGCTCCGTTTATGGCGTTTCGAGCTTCTGGTCTATTTATTGCAATTGCCATAATGTGTTCGTCAAGCATCATTTGCTCGACAGCCGTTGATGATGTACCGGTCGCCATTTATTCTCACATTCTTAGTCAGTGATCTTCGATATGATCAACAACTCGATCCTATCTTTTTTGCCCTTTATACTTTGGCCAAATCTCAGTTGTGCGACTTTGTTTGTGATTTTTCGCCAGATTGACACTGTTTCCCTGATTGTTAGGGCGCGGGCGACGTACTCCGTCGTTCAGTGTCGTATCTCCGTGGTTCGGGATCTTTGAAATAAAAAAGTACCCCCATCCTAACTTTCGTTTGAACGGGGGTACTTTTGCTTGTTCTAGTCAGACTTGTAAGTTACTCAACTGGAGCTTGCGCTTCAACTGGAGCTTGCGCTTCAACTGGAGCTTGCGCTTCAACTGGAGCTTGCGCTTCAACTGGAGCTTGCGCTTCAACTGGAGCTTGCGCTTCAACTGGAGCTTGCGCTTCAACTGGAGCTTGCGCTTCAACTGGAGCTTGCGCTTCAACTGGAGCTTGCGCTTCAACTGGAGCTTGCGCTTCAACTGGAGCTTGCGCTTCAACTGGAGCTTGCGCTTCAACTGGGTCTCCAATTTTGCGTCGGGGACGTGGAGGCGGAGGCATCTTTATTCCAAGGAGTTCAGCTAGGTGAGGTATGCGGCCACTCATCTGCTGTGCGAGGGCCTGTAGTTCAACTGGTGAGTTTTCCGGAAGGCCACTTGGAACAACGAGCTTTCTAATCGGCGACGTCTCAAGGGCGCTTAGCATGGCGCTCCAGTGGTCCGGTGATGAAGCCGGGCTCAAGGTCTGGCTTGCGGCCTCAGAGAGGCGGTTTAGGAGTTCCTCTGGCAATTTAGAGTTAACGTCAGGGGCTCTTGTTGAGGCACGTACAGCCTTGATGCTCTTGTTCTCTGTAAGTGCTTCTTCTATTTGGGCTACCCATTCTGACTCAAGCTTTTCAGTTCGAGCTTTAAGTAGTACCTTTAGTCGACCGAGCAATTCGACGAGCTCTTCGGCTTTAGCCACTCGTTCGCCGAATGAAACTACTGTCTTGATATCGCGAATGGAGATATTGTCGGCGATTGCTAGAGCGGCTTCAGCACGATCTCGCCAAGATGCTCGCTCATATGCAGGTAGAAGCGATTCTGCGATTGCGAGAATTGGATCCGATGGCATAGGAGGCTTAGACTCTTTGGCAAGCTCTTGGTTTTGGGTTGCTATAGCTGTTCTAACAGCAGGTAATCCGCCGGCCATTAGCTGTTCTGCAATTGACTTTTGCTCCTCAGGCACCTCTGCAAGGAAAGCGTTTCTGTGGTGACTCTGGGGAGTCAATCGCGCAAAGCGAACTGGGGCCGGTCGATTGTTCGGGGTCCTAGGTGATTCGTTGCGCTTGCGATTCGCGCCATCGCCACGTGGTTGCCGACTTCCTGTCTTTTGGGCATCATCTGCGCCCTCTGTGGCAGGACGACGGTCGTCGTTGGAACGTGGTTTGAATTCTCGCTTTTCTCGCGGCTTAGAGTCCGCGCCATCACGACGTTCTCGCCTCTCGCCTCTAGGTTTAGCTTCGCCCGTACTAGCTCCACCTTCTTCTTTTCGGCCGCGGGGCTTATCCTTAGAGCGAGATTGTTTTGCTCGCTCGATCGTGGTGAAGGTGCTAATGGGCTTGGGCACGATCTCGATAATATTATTACGTGATTCCTCGCGCTTTTGGGGCGCATGCACGGACTCAACGTATATACCATCGATTTCGAAATTTACTTCAGCCTTTACGACATCGCCAACTTTGGCTCCTTCGTAAAGTAATGACCCTGAAAGTACTCCCTTAGGCTCTTTAGCCCCGGCTTTTCTCCAGGTCCAGGTTTCATCTGGCCTCTTACTGGTTAGCTCTAGTTCCAATCGGGACGACATTGTCTTTAACGTACTCCAGTTTTATTAATCTGCTAGGCAGGTCGCAAAGTGCCGTGCCGTAGTGAACTTTGGTGTTTTAGGTTTTTAACGCCTTAGAGTAGCATAAAGCAAATTAGCGGTAATAGGTGCATTTGATGGATTGTGCTTGTAATGAGTACTCTAGGAATTAACTATTTTCATCTACTAAGGCTCAAGATGTCGCAACCAGATCAAGTTAATTTTGATATAGCCAAGCATAACTTGGAGGTAGTGGACTTTAGCGATTCGACGGCAACTTCCTTGGATGCGTCGCGAGCCCTAGGCGTTGAGATCGGTGCAATCGGCAAGTCGATTGTATTTGTCTCTGATTCGTCAACAGTTGTTGTGTTGATATCTGCGATCAAAAGAGTATCACGCGATAAGGTTCGACTCGTTCATGGCGACTTGAAACTTAGGATTGGTAGTCCAGCTCTAGTCCACCAGAGGACCAATTACTCCGTGGGCGCTGTTAGCCCATTGTCGCTTCCCGATGAGGTCACATTATTCGTTGATAGCGCCTTAGAGGACTTTGATGTTGTTTGGGTTAGTGCAGGTACGCCAACTAGCGTGGTGGCTCTAAATCGAAGTGTGCGAATGGAGCTTTTCGGACCAGCTAGGTACGAATTAGCCGAAGACTGATTTGCACAATTGATTTGCACAATACCCCTGAGGTAGCCCAGAGATAGCTAAATCAGGCAGAGTTGGTTCACGATAGTGGCCTCGAACCTTCACCGATAGTTGGCTTCCTTGTCGCAAGTTCGAGTTAACCTTCCTTGGCTCAGTTGCTTGGCTCACTTAGCTCATTTTTTTAGCACCTGATTTGAAAGTGACTATATATCTCTTTAGTTGGTAGCTGTTTATAGAGATTTTGGTTAGGTTGTTAACTTCGGAGGAACGACATGACAAGGCTGATAGGTGGACACGTATCTGGTGCTGGCGGCGTAGCCAAGGCCATTACACGTGGTGAGGAGATAGGCGCTGGTGTAATTCAAATCTTTTCGAATTCACCTCGGGGCTGGAAGGCCCAGCGGATCTCTTTAAATGGGTTTAGTGATGTTGCTGTGGCGATGGCGGCAACATCAGGAGTCGTATCTAAGATCGTCAGCCACGCGAGTTATCTGATCAATCTAGCATCACCTGACCCCGAACTCTATTTGAAGTCCAAAGCACTGCTGAAAGAGACTGTCAACTATTGCGATGAGATAGGCGTCGAGAGTGTCGTGCTTCATGTGGGTAGCCATAAGGGCGCCGGCTTTGACAGTGCTTTGAACCAGATCGTTGACGCCATTGATCAAGCACTCGAGGGAACCAAGCGAGTGCGATTACTTCTTGAAAATAGTGCTGGAGCCGGTGACTCAGTTGGATCGAGCCTAAGCGAGCTCGCACTATTGGTGTCGACCTCGCAGAGCGTACGTGTTGGGCTGTGCGTCGATACCCAACACCTCTTTGCGAGCGGTTGTGACTATACCGTATCCCAAGAGATGGAGCGTTTTAGCTCGTCGCTTGCGGAGAAGTTCAAAAAAGATGTAATTGGAGCGGTACATCTCAATGACTCCAAGTCAACATGTGGTTCCAACCTCGACCGTCATGAGAATTTGGGCGATGGACACATCGGTTTGGTCGCTTTGGGTCAATTCGTAAATAGCGAGTGGTTTCGAAATGTGGATTTGATCCTAGAGACGCCTGGTGCTGGCGATGGTCCCAGAAGATCTGACGTCGATTTGGTGCAAAGCATGGTTCAAGCAGAACAGAATTAGTTCTGAGCCAACCAGATTGAACATTCACTTTTTTGATTACAGACGAAGTCGATTTGAGCGACCTCACTTTCCAGGTCGTTGATAGCGATCGATAGAGGTCGTCCTATTTCAATTCCTGCACGATACTCTCCAACTACGGTGAAGTGTTGACGGTCATTTTTCGGTGGGTCGTATCGGTTGATTAGTTCTTCAGCGGCTTCGAAATAGGTCGAATTGTTTATGTGTCCCAGCAGGTCATAGTCGGTGAAGCGTGGTGTCCAATCGAGTTTCTTGCCTGTCGTGTGAGGATCAAGTGCTAATCGGTGAGTAACCTGCCTGTCAAATGCTGACGGACCAAAGATGGCTAGGAAGGAGTCTGAAGTGCTCTTTGGGGTGCGGGTTATCGGGTCGGTCTGAATCCAAAGAGAAGATATCTCCACGACTGGTTTTTCTTCAACTTGAATAGTTGTTCTTCTTTGAGCCCATGCTCTTCCTACTCCGGCACAGAATGTGCTGACATTGATTAGGTCCTGGTAGCGAGCGTCACCTAAGAACTCTATTGCGGTTCGACGGACAACCCAAATACCCTCTTGGGAGAGGCCAGAGTCGATTAGATCGCTAGCAGCGATATCCTGGGCTATGCGGACCGCAGAATCAATGCGAAGGCGCCCCATTGTGTCACAATCGCCAAGTCCTAAGCGCCGCTGCGACGTGAAGACCCGACCGGATTTGGGGATCTCAATCAGGGTTAATGGCGATTTACTTATGTTTGTTTCTAGTTGAGCTATTCGGTGATTCATTGCATGGATAACTTAGTTCGATACCCGATCAAATGGTGTCTATGGTGTTTCTAAAGCTATTTTAGAAGTTCGACTTATCCGCATAGGGTTTGACTGCTGAGCGATTTCTTGCATCAAAGCGACCATCGAGAATTGCCAAGGAGAAGGAGCCCATATCAAGTATTACGAACGGTCATAAAGGCAAATTAGAACGAGCAAGGTTCTTCGAATTGGTTAAAGCATCAATGTTGCAGGTGTACGATCTAATGAGAGCCTAAATGTTCATGATTTGCATTTGATCGCTTGGCTTCCTTCAATTTGAGCCCGATCTTTGCATTATGTATCTTAACATTATGAGTAGCATGAGTCTAACGTGGCGTCAGAGATCGTTCTTCGTCGGAGTCTTTTCTCAAAAAGTGATTCCGAACCACTTTTATGTTGGCAGTTCTCAGGTATCTTGGCCCCAAGGGCGGACAGCCATGCTAGGCCGTCACCGGGGAGGAGATTTTGTGTGCATTTTACGGGGCTGTAATCACTGATCTCGCCTGGCTGTATTCGTATACGTACTTATAAACTTTCGCAAGCAAGAGCCATTCCGGAGTAGCGGATGTGGCGACGCAAACACACATGTATTGAGAAGTCGCTCGACCAATGACATTCCAAACCTCCTTCGGTTAAATCGGTAAACGAATTCCTCGAGGTAAAGTTGCTTACGTTCCTCACGTCCGTGATAGGTTCCGTCGATAAATTTTTTGCAGTTTCCAATCAGGGTATTGAACCATTTAAATGTTGCATGTGCCTGTTCGTCTTTGGATAAAGTAACCGAATTTGGTAATCCAAGCTCTCGAGCACATGCCCCATAACTTGGATTACCGTCGCTTATCGGCTTCGTGTCAGAATCTAAACGCTTTACAAAAACATCTTTGAATGATTTGGCGGTGGTGTCTTTGATTACTTCCATAAAGCAATGGATCGGAGCTCCATTGCTAAGCGATACGCCAATTAGGACATTCGTTTGTGTCGTTCCTTTTGCTCTTTAGCCTTCGCCATGGCTCTCACCACCCAAAAAGAACTCATCTACCTGGACGTTTCCTCCAAGTTTGTATAAACCATTACGATCAGCCATTGCTTTTCGTAGCTTATTTAGCCTGAATCCACAGAAATGGACCAGCTTGAGCCCTTCGGTGTGAATCCAAGTCGGTTTTTCGGAACTGATTTAGGTTTGACGGAGGGTCTATGGCTTAAATCTGGTTTCAGAGTGCCAAATATGAGCTATTCCCTTTGTGGTTGAGCCTGTTTGGTTATTTTTGAGATTGTGAAATCTCATTTTGGCCATAGTGACCTAATCCCTTGTCTTCTAGAGCAGTTCCTTCAAGTAATATTCAGTGTGTTAGGTAACCAGATGTTCAGGTGATGGCGATCTCAAACTTTCTGATCCGATCAAGAGCCTCTAAGAACTTATTCATATAGTGCCAGTGTTCTTCAAGATGGAGTATTACTTTTCTAGCTGAACGAGTGATATGTCCTGCGATCTGAAAGTAACACCGTCGAAGCTTTGGTGTGGTGATAACAGTTTCTGTAATAGCACGTATTCGTGCAGTGAATCGTGCCAGGTTGTGTTCAATTGCACCAACCCATCTTTCCTAAAATCAACCTATTCTCCCAGCTAGTTGAGTATGTGGTCTTACGTTGGGACACTACAAATGCGTCGCAATCGTCTTTATCCGTTTAAGGGGATCACTAACTCCTAAGAGACGGTAGATCTCTTTGTGAACCGGCTCAGAAACACCACTGGTGCGGATGTGATAGACAACGCCTTTATCTGATGCAAGAACTATGGTGGCTCGGTGGTGACTAGTGAGTTGATCTTTTCGGGTGCAATTGGTCAAATACACCCACATTCGGTAACCGCTCGTTCCTCGTAGCGGGATTGCGCAATTGTTATGGTGGTTCAGACTTAGGGAGCTTGGCATTCATATGGTTATTCACCATAACTACGCAAAGTTTATCCCTTTGAGGTCACGCAGGAAAACTTGCGACCCTATGAGAGATAGTTAAAGTTAGACGCTTGATTGGAATGTTGCTCGAAATCCCATCGCAGCAGTTTAAGAGTTCCCCAAAAGCCTCAGAATGGTTTTAGTATCTCCGATTATTTATCTCACCAAGGTGAACGGGGAAGTCTAACTATGATTTCTTGACGATATTTGCGCATAAACGAAATATAGATAGATCAAGTTGGATAGGGCGTTCCAAGGCGAGTATTTGCTTTAAGAAGATTTTCTAGAAACAGAAATTCCATCGAGGCCGAAATTTCGCTAGGTTGCTCGTAGCCGGTTAGTTCGTGCACGATTTGATCTCTCGTTGTGCTCTTGGAACCCCAGATGGTAAGGGCTACTGGTTAGTCGCAAGCGACGGTGGAGTCTTCAGCTTTGGTGATGCAGCCTTCTATGGCTCAACAGGTGCAATGAAGCTAAACAAGCCAATAGTAGATATGGCCTAGCAAAACTTCCCACCCGAAGTACTATCAAATGGGGCCAAAGGCGGAGACAACTCCGCTTTTGGCCCTTGAAACTATTGGATCATGTTTTATTTTGCAACTTGGCGCGGAAGATGCCTTGTGGCATAATTATTGGGTATTTCCTGGTAAATACTTTGTCATTGATATCCAAGGTGGGCATCGAGTGGCAGGATTAATTTAGGGTTTCTCTGTAGTTTTCATCAAAACTGTCCTCAATTGGGGATATGGCTGTGACGAAGGCGTCATAGCTTCTTTCTATCTTTGTCTTTTGGTGAGTGGTTTGGCAAAAGTATAAGTGGTTGAGCTCATCAGGTATAAAGTTCGCATATGCTAAGTCACTGAACTTTTACGAGTTCATTCGCGACGGTGGTAACCACCCAAGTCACGGCATATCTCATCTAGAAAGATCTCTAGAAAGATCGCGCTTAGCAGTCTAAAGATCGCTAGCGCGAGTATGATGTCGATGATCTGGCAATAGTGTGCACACATGTAATCCCTCGAATCCCACAGGGACACTAGGAAACTCCTGTTGTTTTAGTAGAGATAATTGCTTCGAAATCGACTCTAATTGTTTGTACCCTTAGTTCTTGTTGTAGCTGCCGGGTTCGTCTTGGCTCGTGAATTTAGCCCTTAGTGTTTTTTTATCGAATTTTCCGACGCTGGTTCGAGGAACCTGATCGATGAATTCGACCTTGTCGGGGAGTTGCCATTTTGCAAATCCTTGAGTTTCAAGATGAGCTTTTATTGATTCAATGTCAATAGTTGCATCTTTGTCCAGAACGACACATGCGAGGGGTCTCTCTTGCCACTTATCATCGGGCATAGCAATCACAGCTGCTTCGACAACTCCTGGCATTGCCATTAGGGCGCCTTCTAGATCGACGGAGGAGATCCATTCGCCGCCCGATTTGATTAGGTCTTTAGTGCGATCGGCTATGACGAAATAGCCATCTGGAGATCCAATTGCTACGTCGCCTGTCTTGAACCATCCATCCTCTGTGAAGGAGTCGGCGCCACGTTCGTGTAGATATGCGCTGATTACCCAAGGTCCGCGTACGTAGAGATTTCCCATTGACGTCCCGTCCCAGTCAACTTGGCTCCATTCGTCATCTCTAAGGGCTACGTCAATTCCTGGTGCTGGAATCCCAGCTTGGCCTCCAACCCGCTCTAGAAGTTCATCTGCGCCAAGGTGGCGCATGGAGTGCTTTGGCCTGGCGACTGTCGCTAATGGTGAGGTTTCGGTCATACCCCAAGCTTGGACGATTGGGATGTTAAAGTTGTCTCTATATCTAGCAATGAGTGCTTTCGGCGGTTGCGATCCACCACAAACTATCTCTCTGAGGCTTAGTTTTAGTTCGCCTCTCGATCGTAATTCTTCTTCTAGACCTATCCATACAGTAGGAACACCTGCAGCAAGTGTTACCTCCTCGTTTATCAGAAGATCCACAAATGAACTGGGGTGTAGATGAGGATAAGCAAATGCAATCTTTGCGCCTGTGGCAATTGCCGCATGAACCATTCCCCATGCTGATGCGTGAAACATCGGCACTACAGGAAGGATGCAATCTGAGATTCCAAAACACATGCCAGCGGGCGATGCTGTATTTAATGCATGGAGAAAGGTGGAGCGGTGCGTGTAAAGCGCTCCCTTGGGCCGTCCAGTCGTGCCTGATGTGTAGCATAGGCCAGCCGCCTGTCGTTCTGGAATAGGTTTTTCGTCGTACTCATCGAGTGCGTTCGAGAGTAGTTCTTCGTATGACTCAAGGCCCTCAATTGAGCTTTGAGGAATTACGTCGTCCATCACGATGATCTTTTTTACGGTGGGAATTTGTTCTGCAATGGCTTCTAGAACTGGGACGAGATCTGGTGTCGTGAAGATGGCTTCGTCTTTTGCGTCGTTGATTATGAAGATTAGGTCCTCTGAAGATAGCCGAGCATTTAAAGTATGAAGTATGCGACCAGTGCATGGAATTGCGAAATAGCACTCTAGATGGCGATAGTTGTTCCAACTTAAAGTGGCGACCTTTGCGTTTTCTGTAAGACCAAGGCCGTCTAAGACGTTCATCAGCTTTTTGCTTCTCTTTGTGAAGTCACCAAAGCTATAGCGGTGGGTCGTCGTTGGAGAAGTTTGCGTGACGATCTCAACGTCACTAAAGTGCGTGTCTGCATGGGCGAGAAGGCGCCATGTATTTAGATCGACGTCCATCATTGACATATTGTTTCCCCCTGAAAATTTATTCTTATCCCCTATAAAGTTAGCCTAAATCTATCGACATTTTTGGTTTGAATGGTTATCGATATATTTAGATGGGAGAAATTTATCGACAGGGCTTGTTCTGTCGATCTGGAGGTTGAAATGTGGAGGTATCCATCTTTGTTGAGGGATCTAAGGTTTAGGAAACAACCCATTCGAAACCAGCTAGATGTCTATCGTCCCTCTGGAATAGCCGCTCTGGATGCCATTGAATTCCCATCAGATTGTTGCCTTCGATGGCCTCAATGACGCCGTCGGGACTATAGGCGACAGGATGAACATCTTTACCGACGTCTTTTACCGCTTGATGGTGAAGTGTGTTTACCATTTCGGCACCTTTCATCTGTGATCCAAGTTCGCTATTACTTTCGAATCGAATGGCATGGGCTAGGTCGTATTCTTGTTTTGGCTTGGAGTGGTCATGAAAGCCAGCACTGACCAGATCTTGATAAAGCGAACCGCCCAGGAAGACATTCAATATTTGCATCCCACGACAGATCGCGAGTATTTTCTTGGATGACGAAAGAGCTGCTTCTATCATCGCCATCTCAAAGCGATCTCTTTGTGGATCAATGGTTTCTAGTTTGGGATGAGGGTCTTGGCCATATAACGCGGGATCGACATCCCAACCACCCGAAATTATCAGTCCATCCAATTGGTCCATTGTGGAGCGGGCGTACTCCGAGAGCGTTATTTCAGATTCGGGGGATTCCAAAAGATTGGTTGGCGCCGCCGAAACGAGAATTGAAAGCGCATTGAGTTTGCTCAAAGCATCGCTGTAGCCAACATGTATCCCGTACCTATGGTCATTTTGCCTGCCAAAGGTTATGCCTATTCTCTTCAACTCTTCCCCTTGATCTACGGTCGCCACAGTCCTAAATTGACTAGTACGGGTTATCGATTTCGTCAATCTTATAAGCACGAGTCGGTGATTTGGCCGCGGAGAGTGCGTTGGTTTCTTTTTGTATTTTATGAACCAAAGAGCAACATCGTGTAAGATCCTTTGTCGTCATAGCAGGGAGATCTCGAGATAGCGGATCAAAGGCGATACTATTGCCTAAGGTGTAGATGGTATTTGGATTGAATATCGAGTTCGAATTCAGCCTAAGAAAGGATTGAAGTGAACGATCTTCTCCACGATCTGAGACAAAAAAATTCATCGTTAGTAAATGGGGTCCATCGCAATCTAGAAAAGAGCGATGTCCGAGCTATTGCTATTTCGTTTATCGATAACTCTGGCATTGCAAGAGCCAAGGCGATTCCTTTTCAACGTCTAGATACGGTTCTGTCTAAAGGTTTATTGATCTCACCCGTTTTGGACACCCATATGGTAAATGACGTCCCTGCTCCCAATGCATATTCAAAAGAACACGAAATTCTTCTCTTCCCAGACATTGAATCCCTATCCTTGGTAGAGGGCGATCCGGGATGGGCCTGGGTAGCTGGGTCGCGATTCAACTTTGACGGTTCGGCCTATGAACTCTGTCATCGAAACATTGCTGGCCGACTACAAGGTGAACTTTCCAAAATTGGCCTTGTAGCACGCATTAGTTTTGAAGTCGAATGGTCTGTTGAACCGATTACTTCCAAGGCCTCGAAAGAGGGAAAAGATACTCCAAACGTTCTGGAGGGTTCCTCTTTTGGGTTGGCTCGTTTGGTGGACGTTGGCGCGTATTGTCTTGAGATCTTAGAAGACTTGGAAGCAGCCGGCGTTGGAGTAAACGAGATCTTTCCTGGTTTTGCTTCTGGCCAGTTTAAGGTTTCAACGGATTCGTACGATATCGTTCGAGCTGGCGATGTGGCAAGTTTGGTTCGTCACGTCATTCGAATTGCCTCTCGGCACCATGACTTGAGAGCATCCTTCTCGCCGACAGTCAGTATTGATGGTCCTTATAATTGTGGTCAGGTTAGATTTGTCTTTCAAAGCTCTGGGAAGAATCTATTTGGAGCCGGTAGCGAATTCGCAGGACTAACACCAGAGGGCGAGGCAATTTTTCGTGAATTGATCTCGGAATTGAATGCGCTTGTCGCGATTGGTGCACCGAGTTATGGCTCATATTTGAGATTCGCCAAAGAGCAACGATCTAAGTCAAAGAGAGTGGCTGGTCTCATTAATCCGAGTTCTTCAATCTCTTTGGTTCCTGCGAATGAGATCTCTGGGGAGGTTGGCGCCTTTGGGCGTATCGGAGTCTTTGATCAAAGTGCTTCGCCATACCTAGTGGGCGCTTCAATGGCTGCAGTTGCGACAGCGGCCATTGAAAAGTTGCGTTCGATCGGTAGCGATACAAGTGGGACGTTAGTTGACTTAGGGGAATTTGAGGATTCACCGTCTTTTCCAACCTCTGTCGATCAAGCAGTTGAGGCATTAAAAGGGAGTCAAGTTTTGATGGACGCCTTTGGACAGGTATTCATCGAAACATTTGCTTCGTTGCGAGTTGCAGAGTCAAATTACCTACAGGGCATTGGTGACCTAGATGCGACCGCTGCAGTCAGATATCGTTACTAGTCATATCAAGACTAGGATCTCGATATGGGATCTATCGCAATAGTGGATGCGATGGTTTTTGCCAACTTATGCGTGATCGGAGATTCCATGTAAGTTGGTTTTATACGGGCGAATCCTTCCCAATCCTATCTTTTGGATCCAGGCACTAAGATCCAAAAGATAGAGGACGCTACTTGGAGCGCTATGATTGATCTGGGTTATTTGGCGTCTTTGGCTCAATCTTACTTTGAGCTTCCGGCCTCTATTGGCGCTTAAGCGACCCTCAAGCGACACTCAAGCGACCCAGTGTTGTCGATATTGTCATCTGTGGCACGTGGCGCGTTGGAGTGAGATCGTCAGAACCCAGGTGCGTTATTTGTGGCGGTGGCCGGGTTCTGGTGTTTCAATCCTCACGCGGTTCCTTCGAGTGATCTTGCGCGAGCTGGCAGATATGGGATCTAGGGTTTTTCACCTTAGCGGCGCATTGGGGATTGACTTTTAGGTTCTGAGTTTTGGTCTAGATTATGTTTTGGTCCAGATTAGGCGAAGGGAAGGACGGAAGTGCTACCATCGCAGTGTTTTTGGCGATTGAGGTACGGACCATATTTATTGCGGGTTAGAGATCAATCGCCGGTGATCAAATCCCAAGCTTTGAGGCAATTGCTCTCAGTTCGTTGTGAATATCATTGTAGATGGATACCCTTGGAAGAAGGTTTTTAGCGACTTTGACTACAACGCTATAGTTTGCATCTACCACATTGGCAATTGGCGCCTTTGAGATCTGCGATAGCAGTTGGTAGGCGTCCATATGGTGCAGCTCGAATAGTTCTTGAAACCAATGAACCATCTCTACTTGTGCAATTCGCCAAGAGTCTTCCATTGGCCTCGATGACCCCACTACCATTAGCTGGTCGTCGCTTTCGATTCTTGGCCAAAGGGGTGCATTACCTTTGATCAGCTCTACTATCAAAGTGGTGGTCATGGCTCCTTCAACTGCGGTTCCGCATGCTTCGCCCTCTCCTTGGCGGTAGTGGCCGTCTCCAAGTGAAAAGAGCGCTCCCTCTACATTTACCCCTAAAAAGCAAGTAACCCCTGGTCTCATCTCAGGTGTATCCATGTTCCCGCCAAAGCGCTCCGGGACAAGGGAAGTTCTTACTTCGGAAGCGCCGGGAGCAACTCCAACGGTTCCCAGCATCGGCTCGATAGGAAGGTCAACTTTAAATTCACTAAAGCGAGCATCATATTCAAGCGTATTCTTTGACCGATTGATATGGTATATCCATGTGGTATCTTCGAGGGGATCCTGAAGGGTTGCGGTTCGATCTGTTGAAGTGAGGCCGCCAAAAAATGGCATTACCGCAGAGACCCCCCAGTCGCGTGCTGGCTTCATTGAGATGAAATGAAGCACCAAGGTATCGCCGGGCTCTGCGCCTTCCACGTAGAAAGGACCTGTTTGAGGGTTGACATAGCGCAGATCTACCTTTTGACTGGAGAGATCTGCTGGTGTTTGAAGGGCATAGTTGAAAGCGTCTTCCGACCAGAGTTCCATGATCGTTCCTGGACGGACCTTAAATAGCGGCTTTGCTCCCCCGAAGGTATAGTTGAATTGCTCTCGTTCTGGTCTAAATTCTATTTTTTCCATCTGCCTGTCAGCCTTTGTAGTTCCCTTATCGACCCTCTCGAGGTCTGATTTTGACGTTTTTCTCTGAAAGTTGATCGATAGATGTAACACCCATCAATCCCATTTGGGTGCGGACCTCCTTGGAGAGGATTTCAAGTGCTCTTGCAACGCCATCTTGTCCACCTGCCATGAGTCCATAGAGATAAGCGCGACCAATAAATACGGCATTTGCACCTAGGGCAATGGCGGCTATGATATCTGCTCCAGTGGTGACTCCGCCATCAATATAGATTTCGTATTCAGCAGGTAACCCAGCACGAATCTTCGGGAGTACCTCCAGTGGTATTGGTGCCATCTCTAGCTGGCGTCCTCCGTGATTGGAGATCCAGATGGCATCGACCCCAAGGTCTACTAAGGTGAGGGCATCCTCGGTTGTAGTTACCCCTTTTGCGATTATCTTTCCTTGCCAATGCTCTCTGAGCCAATGAATATCCTTGGCTGTAATCGCGGGATCAAAGACTTGCCCAACTAGGTCAGCTACAGAGCCCGAAGTGGATTTGAGGTTTGCAAATTCAATAGGGGGTGAAGCCAAAAGATTGAACCACCATCTCGGATGCATTGAAATATCTATCAATGAAGATAGAGAGAGCGTCGGTGGAATTGTAAAACCATTTCTAACGTCGCGATTTCTAAGTCCAGCAATTGGCGTATCTAAGGTCAATGCGACACTGTCATATCCCTCTCTTGCTGCCCGCTCGAGCAGTTCAATGTTGAATAATCTATCCTTCCAAAGGTAAAGTTGAAAGATCTTGCGCGTGGAAGGCGCAGCTTTAGCTAGCTCTTCGATCGAGGTTGTTCCCAGCGTTGACAAGGCATAATGAAGGCCTGAATCCTTAATACCTCGGGCGACGCCCACCTCTCCACTATGGTGCATCAGCCGGGTGAATCCAGTTGGAGCTAGCGCGAAGGGCATTGGACTCTTCACCCCTAAAATTGAGGTAGAGGTATCTATCTTAGAGATGTCGACTAGTAGGCGGGGAGTGAACTCGGCCCTTAGGTAATAGTCTTTTTGACGCCTTAGCGCCTCCTCGGTTCCCGCAGCACCATCGACGTAATCAAAGACGCCCTTAGGGACTCTACGTCGCGCAAGCTCTCGCATGTCGGCGATATCGGCCACGCGGGTCAATCTTGATCTTTCTAGATTGAAGAAGTCGTCGGAGAAGTTCAAATAATTTCCAACATTTCTTAGCCGCGGTCTTTTCATGATTGCTCTCATTGGATCAAGTAGCTAATTATCAAGGGGTTTTTCAATTAAACTGCTCGCTTTGTTTCTACGGCTAGAACTGAATTCCTCGGGTTAGCGCCCCATCGACGACGAGGTTGGTACCAGAGATTCTGCTCGCTGCGGGGCTTGATAAAAATATTACAGCATTGGCGCTCTCTTGCGGTGTTCCCATTCTTCCCGTTGGATTTAGCGCCATCGCCATATCGAAGAGTTGCGGATTTCCATTTTCAATATTTTCCCACACTCCACCCGGAAAGTAAGTATTACCAGGTGAAACCGTATTTGCACGGATATTTTTGTCAGCATAGGTGAAGGCTAGGTGGGCTGAATAGGCGATAATTGCAGATTTGACAGTTCCGTATGGCCCACCTGCAAAGTCGGCTTCGCGCCCCGACACGCTTGAGATATTCACTATCGATCCTTCGCCACGAGCAATTAGATGGGGTAGCGAGGCCTTGCAGATTCTAACTGTACCCATTAGATCGACCTCTAGTGAGAGCTTCCAATTTTCTTCGCTGTCAGGTATGGCAAGTGCACTGACGTTATTAATTACGATATCGAGGCCGCCAAGTTCCGATGCGCTGGCTTCCACCCAATCAGCAACACCTTGTGCATTTCCTATGTCAAGCGTTGTCCCCATCGCTCGAACGCCAAGTGAATTTAAGAGTGTTTGAGTTTCAGCCACTTCTGAGGGGTTACGGGCGCAGAATGCCACGTTGGCACCCTCCTTTGCAAATCCCACAGCAATAGCACGACCAATTCCTTTGGTTCCTCCTGAAATAAGCGCAACTTTGCCTTTGAGGCCAAGGTCCATTTTTTATCACTCCGAATTTAAAATCTTAATTCTCTTCATCGTTTTGGATATCTTCGATGATCTCAATTGCTAACGCCTTCGACGCTTAGGATCCTCTTGTATCCCTAATGCATCTATGAATTATCACAGATGATACCCTACCACACAAGGACGAGTGGTATATTTCTCCCGAATTATTTAAATGACCATGAGTTTTTTGGACTGGGCGAAACGATGAGGTGGTTTCATTGGGTTTTTTGGACCGTCGCTTGGCACTTGCTCTTAGGAGTTTCTGTTTGGTACTTTGCCCTTTTAGATGGAACGATTTGGTAAACAATGGTAGATGGTGGACCTCGTAAATGACTTTTTGGAAGACACCTTGCATCTATGCCTTGCTATTTTGCATTGTGATCTTTAGTATCGAATGATCTTGGGACTTTTATTTTCGAATGGACAAATCGTTAGTTGGTTGATCCAATATGTGGACGTTGGACAATTTTGGACCTATAGGAATGTTGCTTTAATTTCGTGACATAACGCTTTAATTCGAGAGTTGTTTCCCCTCCCTCGATTGCAGAGTATTCTGCAGGGACAGGTGCGAAGGGGCTGAATAAAGGATTGATTTAATTTTTCTTTGTGTCACCCTTGTCTTTTGATTATCGTGTAGTTACTTCCAAGTCATATTTCTCGAGGATGTCAACTATAGAACGTTTGGCTCAATTGCGTTGAATTGGAGGTTTTGGCGGAGTCGAACGAGGAGACGAACCAATATCGGTCTCCTCGAACGATCGTGTCGCGTACTTCGAGTTGAGCCGCGCCGAAATATGTGACTCTTCGGATTGAGAGAGCGGCACTCGGTGATTTACAACCGAGTAGTTCTGATTCTGATGGTGGTAGGACGATTGGCGAGAATCTTTCTTCGCCACTGGTGGGCGAGATGTGACAACGCAGTTCAAGTTCGTCGTAAAGGAATGTGTGCTCAAAGGCTACATTTAGGAGAGGCTTTGCATAACTCATTGGTATGTGCACCTTGTCATGAGCCACTTCTAAGGCGCCCGCATATCTAAGACGTTCTAGGTAGAAGAAGTTGTCGTCGGTCAATTGGAACTGACACGCTAAAGCTTCGTCGATGACGCTACCCTGAAAAAGAACTTTAGAGTTCTGCTGATATCCGCACCGCTCTAATTCGCGAAAGAGCGAATAGATCGAGCCGAGACGCTGTTCAAAGCGAGAGTGTGACAGAATGGTTCCTCGCCCGCGATGGCGAACCACGAGGCCATCTTGTTCCAAGTGACGCACGGCTTCACGAACGGTTTGACGTGAGACTTGATAGTGCTCGATCATCTCCTTGTCCGTTGGAAATCTTTCAGTGAATTCGCCAGAAGATATTCTTCTGCGTAAGTCTTCTAGGAGCTGTGACCAAAGTGGCAGCGGACTTTTGCGATTCAAACCGTACTCCTGTTTTGTAGGGATTATTCTAAGGCAAATTTGTCATAAGATTAGCAGATCGATGCTTTGGATTGACCCTAAGGAAGACGATTGTTACCGTTTTATAAGTTGTGGCTGTGCGCTTCAAATTTGGTAATATCTATGCGGAATGTATCTTTTTTAGTCGGGAATCGTTTCCTAGAGTTCTCGCTAAGCTAGGCCCCACATCTTGTATCATCGCTTGGGTTTAAGTGGAATCTGCCATTCAAAATGCGATTGACCCACTTGAAACATAACCTTTTGGTCGAGATAATTTTTGAGGTATGGGAACCTAGCGCTGATCCGGATCCATGTTAGAGTGATGAACCTTAATTTGTTTTTGAGCAATTTTAGATATCGCAAAGCAAGTTGAGATCACGGTTTGGGTCCGTTTGTACGATGAGATCTGTCGGTGCGATCTATTGGTCTCTGGTTGGTTTTACTTTAGGCGCCGACGTGAAAGAGACGTTTGGCGTTTTCATAGAGGATGGCCCGCAACCATTCATCGCCAAGACCTAAGTTGGCTAGTGATGAAAGTTGGAGGGCATATTGATATGGGATATTGGGGAAGTCACTGCCCAAGAGAATTTTATCTTGGAGTTTTTGCAAGATGGGTAATAAGGAGATAGGAAATGGAGACTGTTCCTGGGTGAAGGGGGTAAAGGCCATGGTGGTATCGAGATAAATGTTAGGGTATCGCTGGGCGAGTTCGATGAATTGAAGATAGTCAGGCATTCCCATATGCGCGATTATCAGATACAGTTCGGGAAATCTTTCCAAGACAGATGAGATGGGGTCAACTCCTGTAAATCTTCCTGATGTTGGTCCTGAGCCTGCATGTATCACGATGGGTATCTGTGATTTTTCTAAGATCGACCATACCTCGTTTAGATTTGGGTCCCTAGGATCGTAGTTTCCCACCTGGACATGGGATTTAAAGACCCTGGCTCCTTCTTGGATTGCAGAAGTTACATATTGAGGTGCGGATTCTTCTGGGTAGAAGGTGGCTGAATGGATGACCGACTTCTGTGATTTGGCAAAGTCTGCGCTCCATTGATTTAGCCACTGTGCCATATCGGCCTTGTGGGGGTAGTTCAATGCGCTATGTGCAATTACTCCGATTTTATCTAGAAACGAAAGACGTTCTGACTGGCTGATTTTGTACTGTATGGGCCAGTGTCGACCAATTAAAGGGCCGGCATCTTCGAAGTATTGCCAAACCTTCGCCATCACATTGTCTGGCATGAAGTGGATATGGATGTCGATTATTCCTGGTAATGAAAGGGACTTGACAAAGTCGTTGATCTCGTGGTCTTGAAGTGTAATTTGGGCCAACTTTGATCTCCTATTGATCGATACTTGCTACCTTCGGAATCGTTAAATTGCGATCGATGGTAAATTGCGACAGCAAAACTTTCCTATGATCCTAACTTAGCGCCCTGATGGGAACTTTTCAGAGAAATACCAATACAGCGATTTGTGCGATTGAAGATTGGGGTTGGTGATTAGGGTTCGTTGGACCCAAAGCGTTCTGGTAATTGACCCAGATGGGACCTACTCGGGGATGCTTGTTTTTGAGAACTCTCGATCGTCGATTGAAATTGCAATAATTGGGTGATTTATGAGGGCGGCTCACCTTCGTCTTCCAGCACCTCTAGGGCTGGTAAAAATCACTATACCGATTAGATCGTGAGAGCTTAAATGGCGTTAACTTTTATAAGTTCACATTCCTTCGAAACTACAGATCGGACCAGCCTTCTATGGAGGATACCTCAGGGGCCCACGGGGGTTCGGCTCCTTGCTTGGTGCAGTTTAGAGCAGCTATTAGAGCAGCGGCTTTAGCGGCTTTAGTGACTTGGCCTATGTCGTTGATTTCATTTCGGCTTAGTTTGGACTTTAACCACCAGGCAATGAATCCTCCGACAAATGCGTCTCCAGCACCTACGGTGTCAGCGATCCTAACAATAGGTATCTCTACGAATGCGGTTTGATCCCCAATGTAGATCTCTATAGGTGCCCCACCACGGGTTACGAGGATACATCGTGGCCCTTGAGCAAGAAGCGATTTAGCGGCATTTGCAATCTCTAGCCCGGGGAATAGGTAATCCAGATCTTCATCACTGACTTTTATGACATCACAGCGTTTGTATAGTCTTGTGAGTCTTGCGATATATAGATCCTTGTCGGCGATTGCAGTGGGCCTGCAATTTGGATCTATGACGACAAGGGTATCTTCCGCAGCGCTGGATAAAATTACCTCTGCTACAGAAGCCATGGGTTCTACTACTAGTCCTAAAGTACCGGCATAAATTGCGCCGATAGGCCTTTTGCATTGATCCATGAATGCGCTAACTTCGTCCGTGTTGATTTGAAAAGCGGAGGTTCTATCTAGATGGAAGCCATAAGTTGTCTTACCTTGGTCTTGGTTTACCACCGCTAGGGGAGTGGGTAGTTGAATTTCATCGGGTAGCCCAAGGATTACTCCGTCTTTTTGGAGTCCGACTCGAATCTTGCGCCCGAAGACGTCCCAGGAAAGTCGACTAAAGAGATATGAGTGGCCCTTTAATCTAGAGATCGTTCTAGCGACGTTTAGCGGTCCACCGCCAGGAATTGCCCTAATAGCGCTATCTTCGCTTACAAAGAGGTCTACGAGGTTTTCTCCCAAGATTACAGCAGCCGGTTTGGATTCTAAGGTTTGGTCGTCTCTCGCATTGCCGGTCGAATCTTCGATGGCTATCTCGTTTTGGCTTTGGGGCATATCTCACCTGTCACGCGTGACTTTCATCTTGCTTAAATCATGATAGAAGCGAATTGGAGATTTGCATAAGAGATTTGATTACCCATTGGAGAGTTGGGTAACTTCCATATCCGGATTTGTAACCTAGCACCTTGAGGGCTGAATCGTGGAGCGAGGTCTTGGATCCAAGGGACGAAAATATAATAAGCGCGTATACTATATATTTATGGAAAAAGTGATTGCTGTAGCTCGAGCGTCCTCAAAGGTAGCTCCATCGACTTTCTACGATCGCTGGCTGGACCTTGGGAGTTGGAGTGATTGGGATTTAGATGTCGAGTGGGCCACTCTTGTGGGACCTATGATTCAAGGTGGCGTTGGAGAGATGAAGCCAAAAAGGGGACCGAAGGTTTCTATCAAAATTGAGTCATTGGAGTTAGGTAGCTCTTTTGTCAATAGCTCACGGTTGGTCGGTGCCAAATTGATATTTGGTCATTTTCTCTTGGCCCGCGAAGATGGTGGAAGCGACATCGAGGTAGCGGTTTCACTTTCAGGGCCAATGACCTGGATGTGGCGACGTATTTTGGCTCCAGGTATTCGCTCAAATACCAAAGCCAGTTTAGATCGCCTGGTAGAGATGGTTGAAAATTAGGTTTTAGAACTTCGCAGTGATTATAAGGGCCGCTTTGGTTGCCGGATCGCAAGAGCTATTTAACCTTCAGTGGCCACCAAGATTACTTTAGCTATGCCATTGTTAGATTTTGACTATGCTTATTTCGATTTGGGAAGGATTCAAGATATGGCGATAGCTCCTCGGCAAAACTTAGATAGTGAATTCGATACGCCACAGGCGAGTCCTGGCTTTTTACTTTGGTATACCACGAATCGTTGGCAGGCATCTCAAAGGGCTGCACTTCGACCATTTGGATTGACCCATGTTCAATTTGTGGCTCTAGCTTCATTGGTTTGGCTTAAGAACAAGCGGGTAATCAACCAACGAGATTTAGCAAGCTTTGCATCTATCGATCCGATGATGACCTCTCAGGTCTTGAGGAGCCTTGAGGCAAAGAATCTAATTGTTCGAAGTCAGGACCCACTCGACAAGAGAGCGTGGCTTCTTTCGGCTACCGAAGCTGGAACTGAACTGGCGAATCAGGCCATAGTTGCCGTAGAGCGATGTGACGAGGAATTTTTTAGTCGACTCATCGATGTAGAAGCTTTTGTGGAGCAATTAAAGGCTTTGTCGGCGATTGAAGAGGCATAGCTCATAAAGTGTTTTGGTCTTCCTTGGGCCAACCTTTAAATCGTGAATTTCTATTTCGATTGTTGCTACGGTCTAACCGATTAAGAGATCTAGCGATGAGATGATTTTGACATCACATAAGCTCGGCCTAATTGGATTATCTTGATAACGAATGTTATGTGGCGAAATCTCTAGTGGCAATGGACGGTGGCACTAAATTGTGGCCCATCGTCTTTTGGAGATTGGCACCTTCAAAATCTTTTACGAAGGTGCCAATAGACATTTAGAGCCCTGAAGCGATATAAGCGCCGAAAGGGTTAAATCGGCAAAGTCGAGTCGTTAGTAGATTGCTATCCCGGTGACGGAATCGAAGAAGTGAAAAGCGGTAGAATTTGGCTTTAGGCGAACGTTATCTCCAGCCTTTACAATTGCGCGTGGTTCGATCCGAGCAACTCCTGCCCCTTTGCTTTCCATTATGGTTTCTGCCTCTTCAATCGCACCCTCAACGGTGATCGAATTAGCTTTTATCGTGAAGTGAACGATGAGTTCAGAGCCTAGCGCTTCCACGATTTCCACTACAGCACCTACCGCATTAGTCTCTAATTCGTCAGCCAACGATAGGTCCTCGGGGCGAATACCAACGGTAATTTGCTTGCTTGCGTAACTTTCGAGGATTGGATGTGATACGAGAACGCTGTCAGGTAGATCGATGAGTTCCCCAGCGAGAATAAGTCCCTTGGCGCCCTGAGTCAATTCTGCCTGGTAGAGGTTTATTGCGGGCGATCCGATAAATGAAGCGACGAATTGGTCGATGGGATAGTCGTATAGGTTTTGCGGGGTATCGCATTGGAGGAGATTGCCGCTATTTAGAACCGCCACGCGGTCTCCCATGGTCATAGCCTCGGTCTGATCGTGGGTAACGTACATGGTTGCTACGCCAAGCTGGCGCTGAATCTTTAGGACTTCAGAACGCATCTTCACTCGAAGCTTGGCATCGAGGTTTGAAAGAGGTTCGTCCATCAAAAAAACCGAAGGCTCCCTTACTATTGCTCGGCCCATGGCTACACGTTGGCGTTGGCCCCCAGAGAGTTCCCGAGGCTTACGGTCCAACCATTCGGTCAGACCAAGAAGTTCTGCGGCGGCACGTACCTTATTGCCGATCTCTTCCTTGGGCAGCTTCTTGAGTTTCAGGGCAAAGCCGATATTTTCAGCTACCGTCATGTGGGGATAAAGGGCATAGTTTTGAAATACCATCGCGATGTCTCTGTCTTTGGGTGATACTTCGTTGACTACTTTCTCGCCGATCTTTAAAGATCCGTGTGAGATATCTTCGAGTCCGGCAACCATGCGGAGTAGCGTGGTCTTCCCACATCCTGACGGGCCAACTAGGACCATAAATTCTCCCTCGGCGATCGATAAAGAGATGTCATGTACCGCTTCGTAACCGTTTGGATAGATCTTTTTAATATTTTCTAGATTGATAGTTGCCACGGTTGCGTCCCCCAGTTAGGTAGTAGTTTCTCGCAATTTTTCGGTCTTTACCGCTGGTGGCCACCATTTGTTTAAATGGCTAAGACCAGCGGTTTCTTTGGTCTTTGACTAATGATTTTGTCTTAAAAAGTAAAACGTAGCTCTTGAGTCGAAATCACGGACTCCCATCCCGCTAGTTGAATTGTATCACTTTGGACCTCCCAGCTTGTGTTATCTAGGCTGTGTAGGACGATTGAATTTGGGTCGCAGTGTGCAATTATCGTTGCATCTGAAAGGTTTGAGGCAACATAAGAACGCCCGGTTCGGTAATAGAGTACATCGGGTGGACTCTCCAAGAGGGCAAAATGTTCTCGTCGAAAGTCATAGGCCGTCTTGCGCAATGCAAATAGTTCTCGAGCGTAGTGAAGGATCGAATTCCTATTGGCCATTTGCGAGGCCACATCTTGATAGTCATTTGCTCTATATGGTAACCACGGAGCGCTGTCGCCATCACTGAAGCCACGATTTGCACTAGAGTTCCACGACATTGGTAGTCTTGCGCTATCTCTTTCAAATCGAGTACCTGGTATGCCCGCTGTCATTTCGTCCCGCATCATCTTTGGTGGTACCGCTTCGTCACCAAACCCAAGTTCGTCACCATAGTAAATGACTAACGTGCCCGGAAGGGTGGCAAGGATTGTAAGTGCAACTCGGATCTTTTTCGCATCACCTTTGGCCCATCGTGTTGGGAAGCGGGAGATATCGTGGTTCGAAGCAGTCCAGACGGGAGTAGATCCCTCAGGGAGATGTCTTAGTGTCTCGGCGATGGACTTCCTAAGAGAGCTGGCATCGAACTTCGAGAAGGTAAAGAGGAAGTTGAAGGCCATTTGAAGTTCATCGTTTTTTCCGTAAAACTTCGCCAACCCTTCTAAGCCATCCACCCAGGTTTCACCCAGTAGTAGACGCGGTGGAGAGTACGACTCTGCTAAGTTTCTCCATCTCCGATAGACATCGTGGACCTCGGGTTGATTTTTCGAATATTTTTCTATCAAGTTGAACCGTTCATTCACCGTATCTTCAGGAGGTGCAATTGGGTCGTCTCTTAGGTCTTTGTCCTTGTAGAGGCCGTGCGCTACATCGATTCGAAATCCCGCCACACCCTTCGCGAACCAGAATTGAACGATCTCATCCATCTCTCGATGAATTTGTGGATTCCACCAGTTCAGATCCGGTTGACTCTTTAAGAAGTTGTGGAGATAATATTCCCCGGAAGCTTCGTCAAAGGTCCATGCGCTCGAACCAGTTGCATCGATCCAATTATTAGGTGGCTGGTTCGGCCCCTTGCCCTTTGCCCAAACGTAGTAGTCTCGATATTTTGACTTTGGGTTACCCTTAGACTCAATGAACCAGGCATGTTGGTCGCTCGTGTGGTTAGGGACAAGGTCTAGAAGTACGTGGATTCCTAACTCTGCTGCTGTTGATATGAAGCGCTCTAGCTCCTCCATTGTACCTATAGAGGGGTGGACGCCTTTGTAGTCGGCTACGTCGTATCCCCAATCTCGATCTGGAGAGGGCATACTCGGTGAAAGCCAGATGCCGCCTACGCCGAGCCAGTTTAGATACGGTAGCATTTCGTGGGCACCGATTATATCTCCTAGCCCGTCTCCGTTGCCATCCTTAAAGGATCGAATATAGATGTGATAGATCAGTGATCCATCCCACCAGTGTCTTTGTGCCTTAAGGTCAATATCTGTCAATTAATTCAGCTTTCCTTATAAAAATTGTGGCGTTTTCCTCAGCCCTTTACCGCCCCGGAGGTCAAACCGGAGACCACCGACTTGCGGAAGACAAATACGAGAATTCCAATCGGTACAACTGCTACAACGCTAGCTGCAAATATTGTTCCATAGGGAATATTGAATGGTGTGCCAAAGAGTGCGATTCCTACAGGTATGGTTCTAAAACTGTTCGAGTTGTTGAGGGTTAGTGCCATGAGAAATTCCGTCCAACACGCTGTAAAGGTGAAGACTCCAGCTGTGAAGAGGCCCGGCAACGCTTGTGGCAAGATGATCGACCAGTAGATGCGAAGTGGGGATGCGCCATCTATTCGTCCCGTCTCCTCCATCTCTTTTGGTAGTCCCAGGAAGTAGTTTCTCAGGATCCAAATGGCAAAGGGTAGATTGAAAGCGGTGTAGGGAACTATGAGCGCCTGATAGCTGTTTAACCATCCAATAGTGCGCATCATTAGATATAGGGGCGGAATTACTGCAATTCCTGGAAATAGCGAAATGACCAAAAGCGTCAACATGATCGTGGTTTTGCCTCGCATTGGAAGTCGTGCCAAGCCGTAGCCCGCTAGAGATCCCAGTCCCAATACCAAAATGGTAGCAGCTACGGTCACGATCATTGAGTTGATGAAGTATTGACTGAAGCCGTATTGACTGAATGCCTGCTGATAGTTTGCAAAGCTAAACGGAGAGGGGATATATTGAGGTGGCGATGCACCTATTGCCACTGGTTGTTTGAGGCTTGAGATAACTAGCCAGTAGATCGGCAAACTCACCGATGTGACGACTACGAAGACTCCGAGATTTACCAAGTTGATATATCGAGCGAAACCGGTTTTTTTCTTACGTTCCATCTTTGGCTACTCCCCGTTGTTCACTTGGCTCTTGAAGACCTTTAGAAATGAAAGGCAACCGATTAAAACCAGGCCCGTAGCACTGACCGCAACTGCAGAACCAGGTCCGAATTGTAGGTTTTGAAACATGGCTTTGTACCCCAGGATTGCCAAGGAGGTAGTAGAAGTCCCGGGCCCTCCACCAGTCAAAACGAATGGGAGGTCGAAGATTCCAAACGCTTGTAAGATCCTAAATAGGACCGCGATGGCAATTGTTGGTCGCAGCAGAGGGAAGGTTATCTTCCAGAACATAACCCATCCAGAGCATCCGTCCACTGCGGCTGCTTCAAAGACATCGCCGGGTAGCATCACGAGACCCGCTAGGACGATTACCGCCACAAAGGGTGTTGTCTTCCAGATGTCGGCAATCATCATTGAGATGATGGCTGGCGTGGGACTTCCGAGAAAGACCGGTTTGCCGAGGCCGACGGCGCTAAAGATCTGTTGCATGACGCCGTAGGAACCCTGAAATATATATTGCCAAAGCTCGGCCGATATTACGGTGATTATCGACCAAGGCAGGAGTAGCAGGGCCATCATGGGACCGCGTCCTCCGGAAAGGCGTTCCATCAAAAGCGCGATCATTGTTCCTAGTATTACCTCCACTAGGACCGAAACAATGGTATAGAAGATTGTAAAGGCTAAAGCGTAACGCCACTCAGATGAGTGAATCAAGATCGAGAAGTTGTTGAAGGTAAAGCCCCCAAGCGAAAAGCCGTTTCCTGAAAGGGTTACGTTTGAGAGACTTAGGATTACTGAGAAAGAGATTGGGAAGATTGTAACAAGGCCAACTATTAGCAGTGAAGGTGTGGTGAAGCGCCATCCGAGGCGCGCCAGTAGGATTTGATTTCGATCTCGGAGCTTTTTCGAAGCGGCTTTTGAAGTAGGCGTGGCTTCTGTGACTTTCGTTTCTGTTGCAACCATGGGTATCTTTCACCTCGCTGTTTTAGATAGATTGCTTCTATATTGATACGGCTGAACCCGTTGTCAATTGTTTGTGCCCCTTGACCTGGGGGTGGCAGTCGTTTTCAACTCATACATGGCTAAGCATGCATGAGTTGAAAACTCCAAGGGGCACATCGCTATGGGGGGGTTAGAGGCCGCCACCCAACGCTGAGTTCATCTGAGATGAAGCGGTTGAAAGCGCTGAAGCTACCGAGGTGGAACCCGAAAGAGCGGCATTTACATTGGCGTAGATTGCTTGGCTAACCGCAGCATAGTTTGGCGTACCCGAAGGACGAGGTACCAGTTTGGTCTTTGCAGCTATCTGAAGCGGAGGAGGAGCCGTCGTCGACGAAGCAAAGGCTTGACGAACGGATTCCACTGTAGGAATAAAGGACAGGTTTCCTAAAGTGGTCTGGGCTGCAGTTCCTGACATCCACTTCAAAAAGGTTAGGTCGGCCTGAAGGTGCTTGGTATGAGGGTTGACATACAAGTTCCACCCACCAATGTTTGAATAACCAGGTCCACTTTGACCTGGGAAGGTTGGGAGAGGGGCCACTCCAACTTTGCCGACCACCTTTGAAGTGGCGGGGTTTTGGGAGTCAGCCCATGCATATGTCCAGTTTCTCAAGAAGGCGGAATTGCCGGCTACGAACGTTGATTCGGCTTGTGGTTCTTGCATTGTAGTGACAGAGGCAGGGCTGGCGCCACTGGTAATTAGGCTTCGCATGAAGGTGAGTGCCTTTAGCCCGGCTGCGGAATTGATAGTCGACGCGCTATATCCTGAGTTGACAACGGTTCCACCTGCCGAAGCGAGATATTCCATAAAGTTACAAGTCAGGCCCTCGTAGGAGTTCCCCTCCCAAACGAAGCCGTTTTGAACTAAACCATCTTTGACGAGGGTTACCGCTTCAGATTCGAGTTGTGGCCATGTCGTTGGAACTGGTAGATTCGCTTTGGCTAAAAGATCTTTGCGATAGTAGAGAAAGCCTTGGTCTGAAAAGAGTGGTGATCCATATACCTGACCCTTATAGGATGCTCCAGATACTAGTCCAGGTGCAAATTTAGCAAAATAGCTCGCCGGTAGGTATTTGCTCAACGGTAGCGCAAGGCCATGGGCTCCGAATTGAGCCGGCCAAATCACATCCCCCATAAAGACGTCAGGTGTTGTGGCACCCCCAGAGATCTGGGTGATAAGTTGGGCTCGATTTGTATCTGTGTTCGTTGGAGCGGAGATCAGTTTGATCTTTATGTTTGGATTTGCCGCTTCAAAGGCAGTGATTAGCTTTTGGCGATCGCCTGCGCCACCAAGGGGGCTCGCCCACCAATTGATAGTGGTTATGCCGCCTGAGGTCCCAGATGCTGAGGTCGAGGCCGATGATGAAGATGTTGACGATGAGCCACAAGCGCTTAATACTAAAGCAGATGTAGCGATGGTTATTGCATATTTGCCCGCCCTTTTACGAGGGTTCCTCTTCACCGTAGATTTGCTATGGATTTTCATCTAGACTTCCTTTCGTGCTTCTGCGAAGCTATAAGCATCGATCGAGCGTTAGGTATTGGGCGCGAATTACCAAGTGGCCCAAGACCATAACCTCGATCGTTTTTTTACCTTTTAAGAATTTGAATTACGAGATAATTCGACTCAGGCTTGACCCCCGTTCTCCTTTAGTGCTAGAGCGAACGACCACCTCGATGTCCATCAGGAGTGTTGGTTCGTCGATTTTTTTGCCCTCCATGAGAGTGGTTAGTCGCTGGGCCCCGAGCCTTCCGCTCTCATGTAAGTGTTGGCGCACGGTTGAGAGATCCAAAAGGCTGGTGACTTCTAGGTCGTCAAAGCCAATTATGGCCAAATCTTGAGGAACTTTGCGTCCCAAAGATTCAGCCGCCACCAGTGCTCCTATAGCCTGTGTATCTGATGCGGCGAATATTGCGCTCGGTGGATTGGCTGATTCCAAGAGTTGCTGGGCGCATACTCGAGCTGCCTCAGCGCTATGATCACCTAACTTGACCAAGGATTCATCGTGGGTCAATCCATTGGCCGTTAGTGCTTGGACCATTCCAATGAGTCGTTCGCGAGAAGACGAGAATTTGAGGCTTTCCCCTTTGATTAGATCGCCGATGAAACCGATACGGCTATGTCCTTCTTCAATGAGGTGGTTAGTAGCTAGGCGTCCACCCAATTGATCATCTATTGTGACCTGAGCGGTTCCTTCGCCAATCGTGTCGACAAGGGACAACGCGACTCCAGCGGATTGGAACTTTCGTATATGCTCGGGCATCATCGGAACAGATATCACAATCACACCGGTTGCTTCATGTTGATCCATTAGTGCTTCGAAGTAGTGGTCGCGCTGAGATGTTTTGGAGACGCTGTAGAGCACTGTGCTGTGACCCGTTTGGTCTAAGAAATCAAGTGCGCCATCGATTCTAGTTACGACTGAGGGTCGAGTGAGAAACGGCGCCACGATAGCGACGTTGTCGAATCTTCCTTTAGATAGGCTGCTGGCGAGGCGACTTGGTTTAAAATCAAGTGTCTCGATCGCAAGAAGTACTTTTGTACGTGTTGCATCTGAAACTTTAGTGCTTCCATTTAGCACTCTGGAAACGGTGGAAACGGCGACGCCAGCATGGTTAGCAACATCAAATATGTTAACTCTCGAATGTTTTAGCACGTGGTTTCCCCCTTTGTGCGTTCACTGGCTCTACCTTCCCCAAGGTAATTCGAGCCGTGGAAGCGCTTCCACTAGAAGTAATATTATTCACTAGTAATGGCACTTTCAAGTCAATTGCGGAAAATATTTTTAAAAACTTTTCTACCTGCGAAGATGATGAGGCTTATTAGTTTTTGGGATGGGACTAGATCAGGGCTAACTTCACCACTGCTGCCTCAAAAATTTCTACCCTGCTCTTGATCTATCTATCTATTCAATTGCATGCTTGTCTTAGCCGTGTTTATCTCTAGTTCGTTTAATCGTGCAGCTACGGCTTTGGCATTTGGCCTGCTTTGTATGGCCATGGTATGGTGAGGGATTGTTTTGGTCCGGACCCTCTCCTAGAATTTTATCTGTAGCCTTAGCTACAGTTATTTTGAACCATGAGAATTATCCAAAGACGGAGAATGGGCCATATTTGAAATAGTAAAATGTGATTTTTAAACAAGTCCTAGGCCGTTACTTTCTTATTTTTGAATCACGTGGACTTTATCAGTGACAATGTCTCCTCCAGCAGTCGACTCTATGTCGACTGTGTTGACATACCTGATTATTTTTGGATTTAACCTGATTTTGCTTCACCTGCTTGGATCTATGATTGTTCGTTAGTTGATTTACCGGGATAATTATTATTAGATGATGCCATATCGTATCAACATTAACTATTCAAAAGTTTTACTTTAGCGCTAGTGATTTTATGAAATAATCCATTTAATCCAATTGGATCCAGGTCTGTAACAATAAGGGAAGATTCGATGTTTTTATGCGCAGTGGGTGATTGATTGATGAGCCATGTCCTGTGTGCGATGGTGAGCTGATTCCCACAGGGGCTAGTGGCGCGCTCAATCGAAGCCCAAGTTGCATACTTGTAGCTATTTTAATATGTCGCTGGAACGTCACTAGTCGACATGGCAGCTACTATTTGCGCCTTTGACTCGGTTGGTCCAATCGAGTAAATTATATTTTTAAGCTGTGTTCCGCCATTTTAAGTCGTGTTTTTATTAATTTATTATGACCAGTTAACTCGGTGGGTGAACATTCAACTCGGTAGGTGAACAGGATTCAATCTTTGCACTTATAGGTTTTGAGCTATGACGATTCCCTTAAGCTCGTTTTTCCCGGGGTTTGATTATCGCAATTGGATATAACTGATTTTCTTCGGCCTCTTTGTTTGAGATTATGGCGATAGTGCCTATCACGGACGTTGGGTTTGATTAGGCATAATCCAATTTCGGCTTCAAATGTGGAGTGCTTTAAAGTGAAGAGGTTTTTATCCATTTGGGATAATCCTGATGTTCTGAAATGTCTACGGATCTATAGGCACTCCTTTTGTCGTGGTAACCTCGCCACTTCAGCGCCTTGCATCATATCCCATAGAGACGGAACCGATACGAGTCGATGATTGCCGCCTCTGACGTGTAACTTGCATAGTTGTGGGTTAGCGCAATGGGTGTGGGGCAGAATCTCCATGGCACTAGCCATGGAGATGTAGAGCCCCACTGGGGCGAAGCCCTAAAGAACTGTGCTCAAACGTTGCGCTGATTAGCCATGTACTGCTCGATGATTTCTAGCGGGGCGTCGTCGGCCTTTAGCGATCAGTATGAGTTTGTCCACAGCGTTGGCGACTCTGTAACTAAGACGTGGAGACTTATCGCGCTATAAGTCGAGAGAACGACCCCTGATTCCGCGACGAGATTACCAATTTCGTGCTTCAGATCGACGCCTACGAGAGGATGTAGGCGATCAGAGGTGGTCTTGAATTCAGTCAATTCGACCCCTTTCTCGAAAGGGAGCCTGGGTAATGATCTCCTTTAGCTGATTGTAGGAATGCTCTTTTCAATGTTGGCGGTACTGTGGTGTATTGTTGGTGATAACTGATCTTGCGTACCAAGGAGACCACACGACGTGATAGCTACAATGCTAGACGATGTTGTTATTTGGATTAGGTTGTTATGGATTTGATCTTCATTTAGGCAAGTATGTAGCCATGTGCTAGAAGACAAAGATGAGTTGGTCCACAGTTGGTTATAACTACCGGTTGCGCGTCGTCAGAGACGCAGAGTCGTAGTTGCAGGCCGAATGCGACAGTCTCCGATGGGTTTGGGATAGTTGCCTCGAAGGTTCCAGAGACCGAGAGTGGGCCGTCACGCTAGGTGGTCATTCCGTAGTAATTTTCGTTGCCACATTCATGCATTTTCTAATGGCCGTTGCCATATGTAGAGATAACTTGGTAGATGAGGATTGTTAGGCGTGACGGTATCTGTTGGGATTTGGGATTTCCCTTTAGCTGAGGCGATCTTATGGATTGCGATAAATAGCGGTGATGATTTCGAAGTTGGCCATTACAAAAGGGTAGGAGGGCGCATGCGATGGCACCAAGGCAAGTGGCGCTAATAACGGGAGTCGGCAGAAGAATAGGCATTGGAAGCGCGATTGCTAAGGCTCTAGCTCGGGATGGTTTTGATATCGCCTACACCTACTGGAGCCGATATGACGAATCGATGCCTTGGGGAGCCGATCCTGAGCATAACAGCGAACTTAGCAACTATATCGCCAACTTGGGAGGACTAAGTATTGGCATAGAAGCCGACCTTTCGGAGCTCTCTGTTCCATCGATGATCTTTGATATGGTCAACTCGAAATTGGGTCCTGTGGCTGTGTTGGTTCTTTCGCATTGTGAGTCTGTGGATTCATCGATTATGGATACGACACTTGAGAGCTTCGATCGTCATTTTCAGGTAAATATGCGTGCAAGCTGGCTTTTGATTCGAGAGTTTGCAACTCGTTGGAGCTTAGCGCCAGATCAAGGCCGCATTGTCGCACTTACCAGCGACCACACAGCCTTCAATCTCCCCTACGGCGCTACCAAAGGCGGGCTCGATCGAATTGTTTTAGCTGCTGCCCATGAACTTTCTGAATTGGGAATTCGATCGAATGTGATAAATCCTGGAGCTACCGATACGGGCTGGATGTCTCCTGAGCTTATTGATTTGATTAAGAGTAAAACTGCACTGGGGCGTGTTGGGGAGCCAGAAGATGTTGCAAATCTTGTCTCTTTTCTCTGCTCGCCACGAGGCGGTTGGATAAATGGTCAGCTCCTATATTCCAATGGAGGCTTTGTGGGAGGCCCATAACTTTTAGTGCCAAGGAGGCTAAAGGTAACCGCGCCAAAAGTATAGGCTTGTCGTGAAAGTGGCGATATGACCACCATTAATGGTGGTGGTGATGATTGTCGTTCGGATATGCCACCACCAGTGGCTGTCCAAAGTTTGACTCGAAGTTTTTTGTTCGAATTCTGTAGATGCAACGATCACAACTCATTTGGACCCTGTCCCCATCGGCTTCGGCTATGCGCTGGGCGATTAACTCCACCAGCACTTCGTGAGGTCCAAGTTCACCATGGATGCCCAAGGTGACATCTTGGTGTGTAACACTCCATTCTTTTGCCTGTTGGGAAATTCGATCGATCAATGCGCCAGCAAAGAGAAAATATGGTAGTACTGTAATTCTTTTCGCGCCAAGGCGATAGGCGCGCTCTAGACCTTGGGGGACGCTGGGAGTGGTTAGGGATATAAATGCACTTTCCACAATAGAGATCTGGTGTATCTCGGTGATCATCCTGGCTATCTTTGCGACCTCTGAATTTGCATCAGGATCACTTGAACCTCGTCCTACAAGGAGGATCGCCTCCTCGTCTTTTTCTTGGCTGGGGTCGATAGGGCGGTAGCGCTCCATGAATGCATCGATCAACTCGATACTTATCGAGAGATCTCGACCATAGCGAAATTCAATGGTAGTAAATTCGCCTCGGGCAGCCTCGACTGCTCCAGCTATGTCACTTTTGGCGTGGCCAGCACCTAAGAGCACCAAAGGTATCACTGTGATTTCTTTTGTATCTTTGGTAATGAAGCCCCTAAGTGCGGTTTCAAGATGTGGATCTGCCAGTTCTAAATAGCCATATCCAACCTTGCGTCCCTGGAAGTGCTTACTACACATTTCCACTAGGGTCCTTAGTTGTTCTTGTCCCATTGCAGATTTTGTTCCATGGCCGACAATAAAGATGTCGCTTAGCTCGTTTGTCATTTGGGTCTTCTCGTTTCGTTGGCCTTTGGGGTAATTCGATTTAAGGCTTCTTCTAGCACGAAGGAGCCTTTTGCCATTCTCGCAATGGCGTTGAAGGCCGCCGCTGTCATAGCTGAGCCTCCACGGGGCCCTATGTTGGAGATTTGGGGGATCTCGCTTTCTTGCAAGAGTTTTTTCGCATCTGCTGCACCTACAAAGCCGACGGGAAGTGCGACGACTAAAGTCGGATCAATTCTTTCTTTTTCCCACAGTTCAATTACTGAATAGAGTGCTGTTGGGGCACATCCGATGACGACTATTGGATCAGAGGGCGACTCTAGTAGGGCATTCTCTATACCTGTCTGTGTCCGAGTCTTGTTTTGATCGGGAGTTTCCACTTGGTCGAGGCCACATATCGTCTCTCTCCAATAGAGGGCTCGCCGTGTCATTTCAACATCGGTAATTACCTTAGCTCTAGAGTTAGCGAGGCAATTGACAGCCTTGGCGACTGAGCCATCTGAAAATGAGAGCGTCTCTAAAATCGTTGGATCCGCGCAGGCATGGATAACCCTTGCAGCAACTTCGCGCTCATATCGATCAAAGCCGTTAAGGTTTACACTTTGAGCGATAATTGCCATGCTTTTATCTTCAATGTCGTTACCAGCCATTTGCTGGAGGTACCGGTTGATGCTCTTCACTTCAATGACGATATTACTGGGGGATTGGGCATTATTTGTTACCTTTATTTTGGCTTTTGGTGAAATCGATAGGCTGTTTCGATGACACCGATCTAATTCTTTGAAGAGGGTTAGATCGAGTGAACTCTTCATTAATCTTGGGGCTTGTCAACGGATTTGAAAAGTCAGATTAGGTTTGACCAGGTGGTGAACAAAAGACTAAAGATCCCTTGGGACAGATTTCGACGCATTCGCCACAACTATTACAAAGATCCTCATCGATGAAGATGCCAATGGTTGATCCATGAATTGCTCTTTGGGGACAAGTTCTAATACAGGCGCCGCATCCTGAACAGGTGTCAAGGTCAAATGCGATTTTTTGAATCGAGTTTGACTCAGCGATGACCTCTGCTTTTAATTGTCTTTTGTCTGTGAGAGGTAGCGCCTGGGTAATTTTGAGAGGTAGCGCCTGGGTAATTTTGAGAGGTAGCGCCTGGGTAATTTTGAGAGGTATCCGCTGCATCATTTTGAGAGGTATCCTCTTGGAGTGGTCATCAATCCATCGACAATAAAGGTTGTTGAGGAGCCCACGACCACTGTAGTAGTCATCGTAACTATGTCGGTGTCGATCTCATCTAGGGTGGTAACTATTACCTCTTGGTTTGGCCTATAGGCATCTTTTACTATCCCGATCGGGGTAGTGCCCGGGCGTGAAGCGGCAATTATAGTTAGCGCCTCGTTGAGTTGCCAATTGCGTTCTTTGGATCTTGGATTATAAAAGACGATTCCAAAGTCTGCCTCAGCGGCAGCTTCAATCCGCTTTCGAATTATTTTCCATGGCGTCATGAGGTCGCTCAGGGAGATATAGCAGTGGTCGTGGCCGAGAGGGGCGCCCAATAGCGATGCTGCTGAAAGACCAGCTGTCACTCCTGGTAAGACTGAGATCGAACTGCTTTGGCGATCTTCAAGTGGGAGCTCGTTTTTTAGCTCAAGAACTAATGTTGCAAGGGCGTAGATTCCGGGATCCCCTGAAGCAACCAAAGCTACATTGTCTCCCATTCTTAGATGAGAAAGGCTCTCTTGTGCGCGTTTTGTCTCCTGGCCAATCGGTGAAGAGAGGATCAGTTGAGAAGGATTGAGGAGATGTTCGATTTGGTTGATGTAGCCATCAAAGCCAATTACAACATCGGCATCCAATAGAGCCCTTATCGTCTTGGGCGTCACGAGATCCATAGAGCCAGGCCCCAATCCGCAGATGCTTAGGTGTCCCTCTCGGAGCGCTTCGGCAATTGCAATTGTGACCTTTGGCCCCTTTTGTTTTTCAATTAGCAGTTGATTGGCCTTGGAGCTAAGCAGTGCGGACGCTTCGGCTACCGAGGTGGTGCCCACAAAAGATCGAACCAATTCGTTGCCATTTGGAGTCGTTATCTTGTCTAGCTCGCTTGGGCTAAAGCTGGCAATTGGAAGATCTAATCCGCAGATAGCTGGGTGGTTGGCTCGTTTATCGATGGTGGCGACGAGAGCTAGAGCCTCGGGGGTTATGTCAAAGATGCCAAGGACCTCATCTAGCAGAAGGCGAGAATCGCCACTACTTGCGTCGCTGGAGGCGCCAACTCCTAAGACCAAATTTTTTGGAATCAAGACGACTCGCAAGGTTGAGTCGTCTTGATGTAAAAACTGCTCTATTTGGCTTTTTTTGTTTGATATTAGAACTTCATTTAACTGAGATCGTGAGTCATCCATTGCTTTGGATCTAAGCATTGGGGGTAACCAATGATTAGCTGGATTGAGAACTTTAAATCTCTCTCCTCGGCTCGTGCTTGTGATGAACCCTGCGACTTGACCGATGGCTCTAAATCCTCTAAAGGCGTCAATTGCTAGGGATTGGCTTAGATCTGAGCTCGTGGTGATAATTGGGCGAGCCGCTAGAAGCTGGGCAATCTCTTGTGCGCTCTGGTTAGCTCCTAGGTGTGCTCCAAGGATCGGAATTACATTCTCGCCATTTGAATCGATCACTATTACTTTTGGGTCTTTATATTTGGTTGTTATAAGCGGGGCTATGATTCGTATAGCGGCGCCAAGAGCCATAATCAATATAAGTTCGTTTTTCGACTCCCAATTTTCGGCTAGTGATTCGTGATTGAAAGTTAGTAGCCGTGAATTTGGGATTCGTCGCGCAATTAAATCAAGATCTGCATCCTTCAAAGTGAATACAAAGCGGCTCATAGTTGCGCTTTCTCATTCCATGAAATAAAGACTGGATTGTATCCATCTATTCGGTTGCCGGATTTTCCAAGAGGGGTTGTTCGATAGATTTGAGCCATTACCTGATTTCCAAGGAGATCGTGGGTCCTTTGCGCATTCTCTAGAGTCGCTGAAGTGGCCACTATTATCGATTTGGTTCCAAAGAGCCTAACTACTTCTTCGAGGATTTCGGTACCACCTCCGCCTACAAATATTGAGCTTGGTGTCGAGATCTTATCTAAATAATCGATCGCGTCACCCTCTATGACCTTGATTGCAAGTTCTAGGCGCGATGCATTTTCTTTTATTATTTCAATGGATTCGTGCCGTCGCTCGATTGCCACTAATTGAAGGTCGGGACGCTGTCTAGCCACCTCAAGGCCAACAGAGCCTGAACCTGCACCAATATCTAGGACTAAGGTGCCAAATGGCAATCTCCAAGGCGCTATCTTGCCTACCACCAATTCGCGTATCTCTTTTTTTGTGATCATTGATCCAAATGAGTCAAATTCAAATTGAGAAAATCTTTTTGATTTTGGATTGAATGCGTCGGCAAGTTTAGAAGTTGAAACGGCTGGAGAGTCTCGAGTCTTGGCATCTTTTTGGTATGCAATTACTATTGCGAGTGCTTTTTTATCGATCTCATCCATTTCGAATGGAGCACCATAGATAGCTTGGCTGGAGTGGTTGAGATCGGTTGCGATTTCGATCTCGTAGTCAGTGCGGGAAAATTCATAGATCTTTTGGACGACATAGGATGGGGGTGTCGTCTTAGAGGTCAACACTGCTATCTTGTGGACACCAAGGCGAAGGTGGCCGCCAAGTTCTCTTTCGAATAGGTCGAGATCGCGTCCTACCCCAGAGATGACAGCTGCATCTTCCCAATTCATCCCTAAAAGTCCAAAGGCCCTAGATATTGACGATGGCTTAGGGCAGATATGGAGAGGCACCTCCGGAAAGATCCGTCTAAGGCTGGGGATTGGCCCGAAGAAGGCTGGATCTCCTGAAGCTAGAACTAGGATCGGACCATCAAATGTTACAGCCTGCATCAGTGCTTTGGTGTAGCCTTCGTCAAAGAGATGGGTTGAAGCGATCTGAATCGAAGGGGGAAGCTGGAGATTTTTCAGATAGCTCGATCGAGACAGGATGACTATCTCTCCTCTTAGTTGTCCGAGCCAATGAGGAGGAATTCTCTGGGTTAGATCGCCCTCAATTCCGAGAATAAAGATCTCAGTGGGCACGGCAAATCTCCATTGATCCGTCAAAGTCGCACATCACCATCTGGAAGTCGCTTATTTTTGGAAGTTCTAGCTTGCAATTTTGGTATGCGCGTCGAGTTAGTTCGTCCAAAGGGGCGATCTCGCCTTCGCCGATACAGACTTCATAGAAGTGTCGGGCGGTCTCAGTGGCTGTTGCTGCAGTGAGAATTTTACTGTTTGTAGTAGTCATCTTAGAGACCTCGTCCAAGATGGTGGTGTCTAATGCACTTCGATGAAAATGTGTCATCAAAAAACCACTTGCAATCTTGGTGACCTTGCCGACCATTCCGACCCAGGTAACCTTCTCGAAGGCGTAGTGGTTGGCGCGCTTGAGGGCAATTTTAGTAAAGTCTCCAATTTCAACGAAAGAGACCAAGTCAAGGTCGGGCCGTTTCGATATTGCAAAGGCTTCACTGCGAGACCCTGTCGCCAGGCATAGCTCGTTAGCCCCTTGAGCTGCAGCAACGTCGATCTGTTGGACCACTGAAGCCCGGTAGGCAGCTGTGGAAAATGGTCGTACGATGCCGGTAGTTCCTAAGATGGAGATCCCGCCGACGATTCCAAGGCGATCATTTGTAGTTTTTTTAGCCATCTCCTGGCCACCGGGGACACTAATCGTTACTATGAAACCGAGATTGCTCACTTCACGTATTGCCTGGGCTATCATTCTTCGGGGAACCGGATTGATCGCTGGGTCACCTAGAGGAAGCCCTAGCCCCTCCTTGGTGATGACCCCCACGCCATCGCCAGCCAGAAAGGAAATTTCTTCGTCAGCTCTTTGGGTCAAGGAGGCACATATCATCGCCCCATGTGTACAATCAGGGTCATCTCCAGCATCTTTTATTACAAAGGCTTGATCGTTGTTCCACCCCACCATGAACGATACCCTTGAACCATCAGGGAGAGGAACCTCGATCTCATTGGGCTTTTGGGCGGTGCAGAAAGCTATCGCTGAGGCTTTAGCGGCTGCGCTGGCACAGGTTCCAGTAGTCCAACCGCTCTTTAAATTCTTGACTGGAGTGGGTGACAACTATCTCCCCTTAAGCTTTTTGGCTGGTCACAGATGAGCCGAAGTCGACTTTTTTGCTCTTCTACCAATCGTGGTACCAGGAAGCGATCGCTTTCTAAAGACGTGGGCGAAATCTGGCCTATAGAGGTGAGAGCGTTCCGCCTGACCCCCAAGGGCTTCGCCGACTAGGACAAGTACCGTTCTCTTTGCCCCCGTTGCTCTTAGGGAAGATGCGAGGTTCCCCAAGGTGGTCTCAATAATTTTTTCGTCGGGCCAGCTAACGCGGATCGCAATTACGACTGGAGTCTCGATAGTAAAGGCGCTATCTTCACAAAGTAGAGCTTCTTGCATTCCCTGGGGATCGGCTATTGACAAAAAGATTCCAATCGAGCCACCGATTTTAGCGTAGGATGAGAGCTTTTCCCGCTCTGGCATCGACGCGGAGGTTCGAGATGCAATTCGAGTGAAGACGACCGATTGTGAAACCTTCGGTATCGTAAGTTCCCGGCCGATTCGTGCCGCTGTTGCAGCTAGTGATGTAACGCCGGGGATTATCTTGTAGTCGAGGCCGTGGGCTATGCATATATCTATTTGCTCTTGAATGGCCCCATAGACAGAAGGGTCTCCTGAATGCAGACGGACGATATTTGATTCTTTTTCGGTTTTATATACCTCGATCACGTCTTCTAAGGTCATCGATGCCGAGTCATAGATTCTAGGAGAAGCGCTACAGTGGTCGAGAATGGTTTCTGGCACCAGTGATGAGGCCCAGATGACGATGTCAGCAACGGCCAACGCCTTGGCTCCGGCGATGGTAATGAGCTCGGGATCTCCCGGCCCGGCCCCTACGAAACTTATCAATTAGATCTCCTAAAGAGTTGTTCGTCAAATTTATAGCATTGAACGAATAACTTAGTTTAGACCGCATGACTGGCCTATTATCTGACGGATCATCCGATAAATTAAATGTACACCATGTGAAATCGCTTATTACTGTTTCCCTTAGATCGATATAGGGCATCGTCGGCAGCTGAAATCAGGTTATCAATATCGTGATCGGGAGTTGCTACCACCGCTCCGCAGGAGAGCGGGCTCACCTTTTGGACATTGGTGACCACTCGTTCGATAAAGGCTTTGGCTTCGTCGCGATTTGAGACTAGCCCCATAAATGCGAATTCATCTCCGCCCCAACGTGCTACGACGTCAAATGGGCGAACGCTTTGTCTGATTGCCTTGGCTGTATCTATTAGGATTTGATCTCCCATCGGATGGCCATGAGTATCGTTGATCTCTTTAAAGCCGTCCATATCGATCATTGCCACAACTACAAAACCGCCATTTCTTCGGGCTCTATTGATCTCACGGGGCGCAACTAGATCCCATCCCTTGCGATTTGACGCGGAGGTCATCGAATCGGTAATTGCAAGTTGTCGAATCGTGTAATTTAAATACCCAGAGCTGATGGAGGCGATTACCACAGTTGATATGATAAGGATCCAGTCCGCCAGAGGTTCGTGTGGTCTCGCCCCAAGGATGAGCGCCACGGTATATGCGACGATGATATATCCGACATGACCAAGTGATTCGGCGGTGGAAAGAAATGAAAATACATAGAGTGCAACCCATACATAAAAGACGATTGCCAGATTGGCCGGACGGGCGCTGTATCCAATGGATACCTCAATGGTAATTGTGGTGGTGCATCCAAGAACAATAACATTGATCCCAACGCGGGGGATTTTTTCCGCAATTATGTATATGCCAACACCTAAGAGCAATGAGACAACATCTAAGATGTCAATGATCTGAGTTTGGGGCGACGGGTCGGTTATCAACGAGACCGAAAGACCCATTATGCTCGCGATTATCACAAAGAGGCCGAGCCACTTTCCTCTCGAACCAGTAGTGAGTGGAAGCGCTCTTGGTGCGTCGGTTAGCCAATGGTAGAGTTGCGTATCTTGAGCTATCTTTGAAATACTGCTTGGTCTGGTTAGGGCTGGCACTCGACGACTCTCTTTATATTCTTCTTGGACCTTATGATGTTCTTCTTGGAACTACGTGTGTGATTCAAGGAATGGCCATGCTGTGATCTTGTATCTTTGACAATTGATAATCACCTGTCGCCATATCCTTTGCTGGCTGAACAAGATGATTGCTATATCGCAATTAAAGTCATCTTCTTTTAGTCTTTTTTGTATTTGTTTTGCCGAAAGGGGTATCCCGATTTGAGATTCTCATGTAGCTACTGATATAGGTAATTGTGACTATTGATCGACTTTGGTCTTTTAGATGCATTGATTTGTGTCAACGGCCATTTGAAAATGCATGAATATGGCCATTTGGCATGAATGAATATAGCCACGAAAATTGCATACAGGATGACCGCCTAGCGTGACGGCCCACTCTCGGGTCCCCTGGACCCGAGAGTGGGCACGCAAAGGCGGTCTGGCTATCACTTTTTGAGAAAAAAGAAGAATGAGGGCCCTTATCTTGGGGCATTATGGATTTATCCAGTTCCTAATGCCGAGAAAGGGCCCAAAGTGAAGGATAGCAAAGAATCCATGGAAATTATTGAGGCTTACGATCTTTTTGGATCGTATAACGGAGCAGCGCAGTTCGTTGGCTGTTCTCCTAATACCCCTAAAGAAGTATGTTCAAGCAAGAAATGCCGGACAACTGATACGACAGGGTCAATATGAGAGGCGTCCTAAGGCCACCGATAAGTTCGCTGGCGTAATTGAGGAAGCCGTTGACAAGTCTAAGGCTAAGGTCCGGGCTAAGGCGATCCATGTCAGGCTGGTGGCGCTAGGTTATAACGGTTCAATTCGAAGCACTAGAAGAGCTGTAGCTACAGCCAAGGTCGCCTGGAGGAAATCTACGCAAAGAATCTTTTGGCCTTGGATTGCCGAGATGGGGAAATGGGCACAGTATGACTTTTCTTCATGGTCCTGTGATCGATGGGAAAAAGACCACACTCTTTCACTTCTATCTCCCTTTCTCTAAGGTGAGGATCGTTAAATGGATCCCGGATCAGTCACTGCCCAATGTGATTATGGCCTTAGATTACTGCTTTAGGTACATAGGGGGTATTCCGGCTTATGTACTCACCGACAACGCTAAGACTGCTGCGGTGAAGCATATCGCAGGGGTGGCTGTCATTAACCCCAAGATGGTCTCCTTCGCTAGTGCGTATGGCTTTAGTATCCAAACTTGCGTTGTCTATGATCCAGCATCAAAAGGTGGAGTAGAAGCTGCAGTTAGGGTGGCAAAAGAAGATATCTGCCCAAAAGACACCAACCTCGTTCAAAACTACAGGAACATCGCTGAACTTGAAGCTGCATGTGCCGCCTATACCACTTCTATCAACTCCGTTGTCCACTCAACCTCAGGCAAGATCCCATCAGTGGTACTTCAATCTGAGGCTATGACATTTCATAGCCTTCCTAAAGTGCCTTATCTCGGTGCTTATGGAGTGATGCGCAAGGTAGAGCCAAAGATGCCCATCGTTAGGTTCAACCACTGTGGTTACTCGGTACCAGCGAAATATCGTCGCGGAGTAGTCTATGTTCGCAGCGTTGGGGAAGAAGTGGTCATCGTAGCCCAGGAAGAAGCTGGTGGATATGTTAACGAAATAGCTCGCCATGCAAGAGGAGAAGCTTTCAGCTATGTCATTGACGATTCTCATAAGGAACCAGATCATCCCAATGGCCCACTTGTGAGGATGCCGATTCCGACCAATGAAACTCAGGCTAAGTTTCTTTCAATTACACCTGATGCTAGCCAATGGCTCATTAGGGCTTGTAATAGTGGAGCCAGCGGTATTGAAACCTCGATAGCAGATCTAGTGGGCTACGCCAATAATGAAGTCTCCTCTTCAATAATTGAGGAGTCACTTCGTCTTGGAGCCTTCAATCACTCGGTAATAGCTGATCTCTTGGTAATTCACAAAAGGTCAGCTCGTAGTGGAACTAAGGCCACTTCACCACAGAGTTCCAAACCACAGAGTTCTAATGGTGCATCTAGCTCACCACAGGGTCCCTATGGTGCATCTACTGACGCCTGGTCCAAACTTGCGGCGGTGTCATAATGGCCGATAATATAATCCAAGACGAGATCGAAGCTATGACCAAGCGTCTTAGGCTTCCTCATATTAGGCGGAGCTACTATGATTTAGCTCTTTCGGCCCGAGCACAGCGATGGGATCCCATGGAGATGATCCGGCTGCTATTGGAAATCGAGCTAAAAGGCAGAAATGCTTCTACGTTAGAGATTCGCCGCATAGCAGCGAATCTCCCCTCCAATCGAACCCTAGAGGGGTTTGACTCATCCATATCATCGATTCCAAATAGAACCATTATGGGATTGTCCAACTTGGAGTGGGTAAGACTAAAGAGAACTTACTGGTTCTTGGTCCTCCTGGAACGGGTAAGAGCTTTCTGGCGGAGGCACTTGCAAGTGCTGGAATCGAAGCAGGTTTCAGGGTAGCTTGGTACACCCCTGAAACTCTGTGTCGTTATATGGATATAGCTAAGGCCACTGACACCTTGGCGAAGATGATGCTCAAATTGATGAGAATGGATTTGATTGTCATTGACGACCTAGGAATACTTCCTATGAACTCTATGGAATCAGAGTCTCTCTATCGGGCGGTCGATGCTTGTTATGAGAAGACTTCAATGATTGTGACCTCGAATTACCCTATAGCGTCCTTCGACGAGATCATCACGCCTAGATCTCTCGCTGCAGCACTTGTTGATCGTCTGGCTCATCATGGCCATCTCATAGAAACCAAAGGAGACTCTATTCGCCTTAGCCAAGCTCTTTCGGGTAAAGGTGTGGTGCCACTATGAGCCAGAGACCAGCGTTAGATGATCCCTCCTATCACAACGATAGAGAGGCGTTAGATGATCCCTCTCTAAAGAAGTCCTGTCCTATCTGTGGAGGTCAATTTGTCTCAATCGGTCGACGCATCTATTGTTCGGCAACTTGTAAACATAGAGCCTATCGAAGACGCCATCAAGGATTGGTGAGCAATGCCATAGTTGGAATAAGTAAACCTCGTCGAAATATCAGTATCTATGAGTGTCCTTCTTGTGGAGTGCACGAACTCGGCATACAACGCTGTAGCGATTGTGGAGTCTTCATGACTCGCGTTGGCATTGGCGGGCTGTGCCCTCACTGCGACGAGCCTCTCGCAGTAGGCGAACTCATGGGAGAGATATAGAGATAACACTCTTAGAAACCCAGTAATAATCAAATAAGAGCCCAACCAAGGCCTAACATAGTCCTTGGTTGGGCTCTATCTATATAGGACTCTATCCGTGTAGTGCTCTATCTATATCGGCGACTATCAGGACGATTGATACATCCATTCGGTTTCTCGATTGATAGCTGCTGGTGCCCTACTGTCACCAGACTCGGAGAAATCTCCGTTCCTCATGAATCAAATGACCACACATGGATCTCACGCTTTAGACCCCACACTTTAGAGAACTAATGACGATATGTCTTAGCTCTTGACCAAAGAGAACCAACAAGGATAGCGAATCGTCACCATATAGACAAAGCCCACGGGATCCAACCCTTGTCGCGAATGTTCCACGATCTCATTGATTCGCCATGTCAACTGATTCGCCATGTCAACTTCATGCCCAAGAGCTGATGGGGCCAATTTGTTCGATTGCAAGCAAACCTATCGTCGCTCTATCGTCGCGTAACGGGCCATTGGGGTTCACGATGGGGCCTCTTGGTTGGGTTGGGTAACTTGCGGTGCCGTCACTACTCGCTAGTTCTCTAGAATCTAGAACCTAGAACCTCCACCTATCCAGGAACGTAATGGGGGTTATTGAGTTGTGAACGATTGCTACGCAAACGAAAGTTGAAATGTGGAAAACGCTTCGCGTTTACGCACAATCCAACGATCTTCGCCCACGAGGCTCTTTCAACCTGTAGCTACTACCCATAAAAAAGAATAATAAAGAGATCTTTTCCAAGTCGCCCTCAACGAAATCTCAACCCTATCTAAAAATCACACTGCGCCTCGATGGAGCACTTTCATCTAATCGACAATTAACTGCTCTTGGATGCAAGTTGGAGTAGTTAATAGACCTTTGCGACCAAAGGTTACATTATTTCACCTCCTCGACAAGAAATGCCCATAGAAGGACCGAATGAAATAGCTACTGTAATAGTAAAAAAAGCGGCCTCAGGTAAACGCGAGCTGTGGTAAAATGTGCAAAAGTGATGGCCACTTGTATGCATTCTTCGTGTCCACCAACTTGCAGTTCTCAATGGCCAGTAACAATTTGCTAGAGATGAAGGCTCGATCGATAGTATTTTACGAGCGTAGGCCAGATGAGGTCAAATTATGGCCTATCAATTCTTGTCAAAACTCACCAATATTTTGCCCTGGTTGCATTGTCCTGTTTGCAACGGGGTGGCATTGCACTCTAGCTGTGGAAAAGATGGGCCATTGCTCATGTCATATGGTGTTAGAGTTGAATATTACCTTCCACGGGTAGTTCCAAGTTTGTGGTTCCAATCTGGGATATGGCAAAAATCGAAGAGGTTTATGGTCGCAATTTAAAATGATGCTACTTTTTTCGATTATCACGAAGGCTCAACGGTGTTTTTGGCTTTTGATTGCTCTTGTAAGAAATTTATCAATCAAATGTCTAGCAATTGGTAGGACGTTTCTAGATTTCTTTTCGAGCGATAGAGCGCAGCGTCTGCAGCGTCAATCATCTCCTGTATCTCACGATCTGGTGAAGCTACAACAGCGCCACAGGAGATCGGGCTAACGCTTTGTATGTTAGTGACAACTCGATCAATAAATGCATTGGCGTCGTCTCGCGTTGCGACCAAACTTAAAAAGATGAACTCATCGCCACCCCATCGAGCGACTACATCAAATGGACGAACGCTCGCTCTGATTGCCTTGGCTGCACCTATTAGGATTTCGTCTCCCATTGGGTGGCCATGAGTATCGTTGATCTCTTTGAAGCCATCCATATCGATCATCGCCAAAACCACAAAGGCGCCATTTCTTCGAACTCTATTGAGTTCACGGGGCGCAGCTAGATCCCATCCCTTGCGATTTGATAGGGATGTCATTGAATCCGTAATTGCAATTTGGCGAATCGTGTAATTCAAATACCCAGAGCTTATTGACGCTACGATCACGGTTGACACAGTTAAAAGCCAGTCCGCTAGCGGCGCGCTTGGTTTGTCGCCATAAACAATTGCAATGGTGTAGGCGACAATGATATATCCAACATGACCAAGTGATTCAGCGGTGGAAAGAAATGAAAAGACATAGAGTGCAACCCATACATAAAAGACAACTGCCAGGATTGATGGATCTTTTCCGTATCCTGTTGCTATCTCTAGGGTTATTACCGAGGTGGACGCGATAACCACTAGGTTGATGCCAACCCGGCCGATTCTTTCAGCCATTGCGTATACTGCAAATCCGACGATCATAAATGCACCATTTAGGATGTAGTCAATTAGAAAGAAAGCTGGAGACCCGAGCGCGTAGGTTATGACGATACCCATGAAGCTTCCAGCAATCACCAATGCACTGATCCATTTGCCCCTTGAACCTGTGGTGAGGGGAAGTGAAGTAGGTGCGTCTTTTAGCCAATGGTTTAGTTGTGTTTTTTCAATTGCGCTAGCAAACTTGCCCGGCTCGCTCTGTTTTGGCATGTCGAAGGTCTACTTAGTCGTTCTGAAGGTTTTATGCCCAAGTGGCTTGTAATCGCATCTTGGTCCGTCGGGGCACATCATTTCTTATCTCTCGTCACTAGTCTGCTGAATCACTATTTGAGCGCACAAGACGCTAACTATATCGCAATTAAAAGTGCATCTCTTCAATCCTATTTATATTTCTTTTATCGAACTGTATTTTTTAATATTATCACAAAATACCACTTATAGTGTTGTTTGTATTCGCAATCATACATATCGACACAAGGGGCGTTTTTTAAGCGGTAAGTGAAAATTTTCTTAGCTGTTTTCCGTTAGAATCACTTCCTGGGAGCGACGGGTTAGTTGAATCTAAAATCCCTGTAAGATATGGTCCCTTGTTGGCGATTTAACGAGGAGAAGTAAACTGCGGCGGTTGTATGGTGTTGGGGTAGGCCCTGGTGATCCGAAGATGATGACTATCTTGGCCAAGGAGATCCTTGAGTCCGCCTCGATTGTTTTAGCGCCCACGGTATCGATGGATAGTTCTGGTCGCGCAGAAGAGGTTGTGAGAGCGATCTTGCCAAATCGTGAGATTGAACGGATCGTCTTTCAAATGACTCGGGGAACTTCTGGCCAAACTTTGCGTGAAAGTAGTGCAAAGGCGGCTGCACGAGAGCTATTTGAGAGATGTGCTCCAGATGAAGATGTAGCCTTTGTGACCCTAGGGGATCCATCACTATATTCCACGTTTTATCCGTTGGCTAGGGCGGTCTCGCAATTGGATAATGGCGTTGAGATCTCGATGGTTCCTGGGATACCAGCCTTTACTTACTTGGCTTGCCGCGTCAATATGGACCTTTTGGATAATAGCGAGCGGCTATATGTCGTAGCGGTAGTCCAAGACGAAGATCTCGATCGCCTTTGCGACCTCTTGGCTGACAGGCAGGCAACTGTGGTAATTTACAAGTGTGGGCGTCGTTTTGGCAAGGTCAGAGAGGCACTCGCCAAAACCGATCGTTTGAGCCAAGCGCTAGTTGGCGAACAATTGGGAACTCAGATTGAGAGAATCGTAGAAGCCTCCTTGGTGTCCGAAGACTATTTAAGTTATTTTGCCACCGTAATTTCCCCTGCGGTAAGGTCCGACTTTGGGTAGGAGCAAGATCTTCAAAATCTTTTTTAGTTTCGATCTTGATCTAACTCTAGAGCGCAAGGGTATCAACTAAAGGCCTTACTTGGGGTCTAAATCAATTGATCTTTTTGCAAATATTAGGATAGTTTTTTCCATCTCAGAGATGCGCCCAATGCTAGGAGAAATACCGACTCTAGGAGAAACAAAGCAATAAAGCCGAAGCTTTTTGCCACTAAAGAACTTCGGTGAGTATTTTTAGTTAGATAAGGATCATTTGGATTCGGGATAAATATGGATTCGGGAAACCAATGGTCTCGGCGCCAAAAGCTTTTAGCAGCTATTGCTTTTAGATGGTGCTTTTGTTCTGGAAGCTTCTTGCAGCCTCAATGAAGCGGCTCGCAGCAACTGGGTATCTTCCAAGGTGGAGATGAAGATAGCTAGCGTACAAGGTTGGGGATGCGAAACAGGAGATCGGCGAGTCGTCTGAAATGAGCGATTGAGTCTCGACATCGATCCTAGAGTAGTGAAATTCATGGCCGTAGATCGTTGATCCAGCCTCAAAGAGTAGGTTCTCGACGGTGGCCGTCGCTTTTTTGTAGCCTAGGGTTAGTTTTTTTGTCATCGCGCATTTGCAATCTAGGAGTCCGATTGACGGGATCTCGTCGATTGCTTGGGTGAGCCACATCAAACCACCGCATTCAGCCCATATCGGCATTCCATCGAGATGTCGTCTTTGAAGTTCCAAAGATAGGCCAGCGCTGTTTGTGATCTCTCTTGGGTAAAGTTGAGGAAATCCTCCAGAGGCTATGAGTCCAACTGCATCTTTAGGGAAGGCCTCTCTTGAGGGATCAAATGGAACGATTTGGCCGCCAGCTTCATTGATCAGGTCGATATTTTCTTGGTACATAAAGGAAAATGCCGCTCCTATGGTCATGGCAATCGGTAAGGGTTTTGACCTTGGGGCCAAATTCCTTGGCGCCGCTAAATGAGCACCAAGTGCTTTATCCTTGAGCCGAAGTTGGCTCGGTCGAGCCACTGACGTTGATTTCTCTAAGATCTCTTCGATGTTGATGGATTGGCTGAGGCGATCGGCTATTTGGTCGATTTGGGTCGCAACCATTTCTAAGCGCTCGAGGGCTGGTATAAGACCTAGGTGGCGCGATTCTAGATTCGGGAGCGAACCATAGGGAATATGCCCAAAGCATCTGATTCCCAGGTTGCTAAAGGCACCATCCATCAGCTGTTGATGGCGGGAACTCTTGGTCTTATTGACTATCACCCCAATTATATTGGAGTCGCCACTGGCCTTTCTTGCATGCTCGATAAATCCAGATGCTTGGGCCCCAATGGATTGAGACTGACCCCTGCCGTCTAGGACTAAGACTATCGGTAAGTTCAAGATTTTAGATATCTCGTAGGTTGAGTGGTGTGATCCTAACCTGGGGGGATCTCCTTTGATTGTTTTTTCGTCGATTCCTAGCTTGTCAGAGCCGTCGAAGAGTCCCATTACACCCTCTACGACAACGACGTCGTTGTCTTCGCATGCGCGATAAAAGGAGGTCGATACGCCATCTCTCCCCGTCATAAACGAATCCAAGTTGTAGCTTGGGCGTCCCGTTGCGATTTGATGATAAGAGGGGTCTATGAAATCTGGTCCAACTTTTGCAGCTCCGACTCGATAGCCAGCTTTTTTTAGTAAAGCCATTATTCCAATTGAGATAGATGTCTTGCCAACTCCTGATGCCGAACCAGCGATAAGGAATGATCTAAAGTCATTGTCTGGGATTTTTGTCTCCTGGGTCATTTTGATGAAGAATTAAATTGGCCGCAGTAATTTCGGGTCACCATCAAAACTCAATGCCTTTCTTTGCCCTGATTCCCTGGTCGTATGCGTGTTTGATCTTGCGCATTTCGGTAACAGTGTCGGCTATTTCTATCAACCCATCTGTTGCATCGCGTCCGGTGATGACAACATTTGTCTTTTTCGCGCGGTTTGTTATCGCTGAGATAACCTCATCTTCACGCACCCAATCGTACTTTATGGCGTAGGTAAGCTCGTCGAGAATTATCAGGTCGTAGTCGCCGCTGATAAGGAGGTCTCTAGCGACGCCAAAGGCGTGGCGTCCTTTAGCGGCGGTTTCATCAAGATCGGTCGATTCCCACGTGAAGCCATCCCCTAGGGTGTGCCACTCAATTCCCAGTGTGTCAGCAAGTTTTTTTTCACCGGTTTTGTATTTGCCTGACTTGATAAATTGAACGACAACTACTCGCCATCCACGCGCCCATCCACGTGACATGACTCCAAAAGCCGCCGAAGACTTTCCTTTTCCGTGACCTGTGTTTAGTAATACGATTGAATCTGCAATTCCCATACTTCTAAACGGTAGTATGAAATTGGAATTTCAGGGAAGTTGGGTGAAATGCCCGCGCTGTCCCGCAACTGTAACGTGGAGCATCGCACAGCAATGCCACGGATGAAAATCTCATCTGGAAGGTTGTGCGAAGGTGATGAAACGGAGCCAGGATACCTGATTTGACCTAAAAAATAGTTCGCGCCCATGGGGTCGCGAGATGCGAGGACATCTTGAAAGTAGATAAGGAACTGGTTGTATTCTTTGGAGGAACGCGATCAGGTAAGAGTGATATAGCCCAGAAGTGGATGGAGCGCTACGGTCAGCGCTGCACCTATGTCGCAACACTGGGCCAATCCAATGACATCAATGATCGTATTGCCAGGCACCAATCTCGGCGCGCCTATTGGATGTCAACTATTGAATTGGAGTCGGGAGATCAACTCGTCGATCTAATCGTCAATGCCACTAAACCACTTTTAATTGATTCAATAGGTACCTGGTTAGTGCGATACCAGGACTTTTGCGCTCCGATTGAGAGACTTTGTAGCGCTCTTGGAAATAGACATGTTCCAATCGTCGTAGTTGGGGAGGTCGTCGGTGCGGGCGTTCATCCTGAATCAACTACAACATTTGACTTTGTTGACAAGGTTGGTCTTTTGTCCGGTGAGATCTCCAACATAGCTGATCAAGCATTCTTAGTTGTCGCTAATCGTCTGATGTCTCTTGAGCTTCCATGGTGGAGCTGACCATCGGTCGTGATAGTTGACGATGAGAAGTTTTTTTGCATCACTTAGTTTTTTATCGATCTTTCCCACTCGAGGTCGCCTCTCCCGGGGATCACTTGCTGTGTTTCCGATAGTAGGGATGCTGCTTGGTTTGGTTATTGTGATCGTTTCTCTTTTGGTCCACCCATTTTTGGGTGTCATACCATTTGGTGGCGTCTTGGTTGGGGTAGATGTAGTTATAACCGGTGGGCTTCATTTGGATGGGGTGGCCGATTGTGGCGATGGTCTGATCGCGCCGTTGTCACGAGAAAAACGCCTCTTGGTGATGGCAGAGCCTCAAATCGGTGCCTTTGGTGCGATCACGGTCGGAACCGTACTTTTGCTTAGATTTTCATATCTGAGTTCATCTTTTGGCTTTGGCGCGTTGATCATTGGCGGTTATGGCCTCTCTAGGGCAATAATGGCTCTTTTGGTCATCTCCCAAAAGCCAGCTCGATCTAATTCGATGATTGGGGTCTTTGGTCTGACCAAGGAGTCAGAAACTAAATCGATAATGGCTGTTTTGATTGTAGAGGTCGTTGCAATTGTCGCCGTTATGACTCTTTTGGAAGGAGCAAGGCCGCTTGTTGGCATTGTTTTTGGCTCGCTGTTGGCTATTTTGGTTGTTTGGCGTGCGCGGTCTTGCCTAGGTGGAGTCACCGGTGATGTTCTTGGGGCTGCCGGGGTCGCCTTTGAGGTTGGATTTTTCCTAAGCGCTATTCGGTAGATTGGCGTCGTTAGTGGCTCCTCGCTGTTCGTTTGTCGCTTAATTTTTTGAGGATTTGTTGATTGTTTGAATCAGGTTGCGCCGTTTAGTCGTGGCCTAGGGGTTTGAGTTGGGATTTACGATGGTTTTTTATGCGAGACAGAAGAAGAAAATGGCCAAGGGCCTACGCATTAGGGTTGGAGCAAACTCTAGTGTTTCAAGGGCAATGGGAATAGTGGGTGGTTACCTTTTAGATTCCACAATTGGTGAATTGCCATCCCCAATTCATCCTTTGGTGCACTATGGTAGATACGCCAATTTTGCGCAAGAGATCTTTTGGAGCGACACCAAGGCGGGGGGCCTTCGTTATTTGGCTGCTCTAGCCGCTCCGATAGCCTTGTTCGGGTTGGTTCCAAGGGGATGGAAGAGGGAGACCTTTGCAACATACTTAGCACTTGGGCGCCGTTCTCTAGTTCAGCACGTGGAGGAGGTTCTGACTCATTTGGAGGCCGGTGATATCGCTCCTGCGCGACGGGCTCTCTCGATGGTCGTTGGGAGGGATACCGCCGAACTAACTTTCGAAGCTATCGCTAGTGCTCTGGTTGAAACGTTAGCTGAAAATTTCAACGATGCTGTGGCGGCGACGATCTTTTGGGAGGGCGTCGGCGGTAACCGCTTTTCACTCTTACACAGGGTGGCAAATACAGCAGATGCCATGGTGGGGCATTTGAATAAGCGTTATGTTAACTTTGGATTTGTCTCGGCTAAGACTGACGACGCCTTGGGGTATCTCCCGGCACGACTTGGATCACTGGCCCTGATTTTGGGAGGGGGAGGAGCAACCCTTGCACAAGTGATCAAGATAGTTCGTCTGAGTCACTCTCAATCTAGAGCTCACCCTTCTCCCAATGCTGGCTTAATGGAGGCGACCCTAGCAAATATGCTCGATGTAGCCTTGGGCGGTCCAATCACATATGACGGGGTCTTATCTGATCGACCCAAATTGGGCGGATCAAGGGGCGCAACACCGGCGGATGTAAGGCGTGCGATTGAGGTTGTAGATCGAGCTTCACTTTGGATGGTCGCAATCGGTGTGGCAATTGCTCTTTCACCTGGGATAAAGGTGACTACGAACTCTAACAACTCCTATGACTCTGGCCCTTTGGCAGCCGATGGATCTCCGTGTTGAAGATACCCGTTGGCACGCCTATATCGAAATGCGATCATGATAAGGTCGCTGAGATGGCACTAGGTCTCGCCAACTCCCCCCATGGAGGCAATGGTGGGATGATCGAAGAGGCTCTTTTGATGGAGGCCGGGTCACTTTTGGATCTTTCTGCATCCATTAATTTTGCTGCCCCGGATTTTCGCGAGGATTTGATCGCATCTTTAGACTCCCTTAGCCGATATCCCAATGAATCTTCAAGCACTAATCTTCTAGCGAAGGCACTCAACGTCGATCCAAACCTCTTGGTTTTGACCAATGGCGGCGCCGAGGCGATCTCATTAGTCTGTGGGTACATCAAGAGTGCAAAGGTCTCTCGTTTTGACTTTGGACTTTATAGCCGATACCTTGCCGATAGTAGTGGCGGGCAAATGATAGTCTCTAATCCAAATAATCCAAGTGGCCAATTGATAGGTGATGTTGATGATGTGATCGTCTACGACGAAGCTTTTTACCCTATCGCAACTGGCACTTGGACGCGACGCGACTTTGAGACGGGTGCATTTTCATTGGGTTCGCTGACCAAATTGTCTGGACTACCGGGTTTGAGGCTTGGTTTTTTGATCGCTCCTAACCATGAGACTGCAAATTCAATTCGTAGAGCTAAGACGCAGTGGTCGGTTTCTGGCCTCGCCTTGGCGATGGTGCCTTTGATCTTAGAGCGAATCGATCTGAGCCAAGTTGCTTTTGAAACCGCTAGAGGGCGACGCCGCCTTGTCGAGATCTTGACAAGGGCTGGGTTGGTTCCTTGTCGCTCTGATGCAAATTACCTTTTCATCAAAGACGCACCGAGGCTATTACATAGGCTCCTAGAAAAGGGGATTTTATTGCGCAGTGGTGGATCATTTGGCTATATCGACGGAGTTCGAATAGCCGTTTGTGACGAGCATGGATTGGATCGCCTAGAAGGCTCACTCGAAGAGATCTGTCAAAGGTATGGTGCTTGGAATGTCTAATAAAGGACTGTTAGTTACTGGAACTGGCTCCAATGCCGGTAAGTCATTCGTGGTCACGGCCATCATTAGAGCCTTGGCCAATGATGGAGTTTCAGTCGCGCCATTTAAGGGCCAGAATATGGCGTTGAACTCCTATGTGACGCTCGATGGTAAAGAGATTGGGCGTGCCCAGGCGTCTCAAGCTGCCGCAGCTAGAATTGAAGCGACAGCTGAGATGAATCCGGTTTTGCTCAAACCAACTTCTGCAATGGCCTCTTCAGTTATAGTCATGGGCAGGGAGTCTGAAACCTTATCTGCGAGCGCCTTTCAGAGTAGGAAAATGGAGTTGACGGGGATTGTAGATGGCGCCTTCAAAGCTTTGACACGGAGTTATGACGTAGTTATATGTGAAGGAGCGGGTTCTCCAGCGGAGATCAATTTAGCCTCTAATGACCTTGTGAATCTAGGATTTGCAGATCGAGTCGGAATTTCTTCGATTCTGGTCGGTGATATCGATAGAGGAGGTGTCTTTGCTAGCCTCTTTGGTACCAAGACCATCCTCGCCCCTGAGCTGAGCAGCAGAATTCGTGCGTTTGTTATCAATAAGTTTCGTGGGGATCCTAGCCTTTTAGAGCCGGGACTAACAGAACTGTTGCGCCTCACATCTACTCCTACAATAGGGGTAATTCCCTATCTTCCAGATATGGGCGTGGACGCCGAGGATTCATTGGGTCTCTTGGAGCTTTTTTCGCCACGGAGTCGTTCGATTAACGGTAATTTTCAAGGGGGAGTTCCCTGCGGTGATGAGAATGGCAAAAGGGTAGATTCACGCCTTGTCGTTGGTATCTTGAACCTGGCTTACCTCTCTAACTTTAATGATTTTGAGCCACTGGCGAAGTCGCCTCTTGTTGACTTACGGTTGGTGAGTGATCCCCGAGCCCTGAGAGGGATAGATCTATTGATCATACCTGGGAGCAAGAGCACCGTCTCGGATTTGATGGCGCTTCGAGCGGCGGGTTTCGAAGCTGCGATCGAAGGCTTTGTGGCCAATGGCGGTGGTCTTTTTGGTATATGCGGTGGTTATCAGATGTTGATGAGCCTTATCAACGATGGCGTGGAGTCGGAATATATGGGTTACAAGGGATTGGATCTCATATCCGGAACAGTCAATTTTCAAGGCGAAAAGACCCTAGCTCGACGTAATGGAAAGTTGGCGATTGCGAAAAGCACTGAGGTATACGTCGAGGGCTATCAAATTCACCACGGCATTGTAGATCGTTCTCCGGGCAATCCTCTCTTTTATCTAAAGGCGCCAGATTCGACCCAAAAAGCTCAGATATCTGATGCAGGTGGCCCTTCACAAAGCTCGCTTGATGAGAGTGACTATCTTGAAGAAGGTTATTGTCAGGGCGCTATTGGCGGAACGACCCTTCATGGACTCTTTGAGAACGACCAAGCCCGTAATGGAATTCTCGACTATTTTGCCCAGAGAGTCAATAAGCACTATAGGGATGACTTTTCCTATGGTCTGATTCGCGAGGCGTACTTTGAAAGTGCCGCGTCGTTGATCCAAGAAAATCTCTCGATGAGTGCAATCTATTCGATGATCGGTATCTGAGCACCCCAAGTCGCCTTTGAGAAAGTTACGGTTTTAGTGAGCGACTCTTGACGATGATGGACTCGGGGCCTGTGTCTTTTGATGACATGTCTCTGGCTTTTTTTTGTATGAGCTTTATCAAGTAATTAATTGAGAATTGGAAAGATGGAATGATTCTTTATATCTCGAACGCTGACACCGAGATCCTCTCGATCGCCTTGGTCGGCGATGAACTTTCTGGGGAGCTTGGTCGAATTAGCGCAAGACGTATTGATGAGGTGACTCCAAGTGAGATCGCCTCGGCGTCGCTGATTGCACTTCGAGTCCTTGGCGGACGAAGAGGTTTGAGCGATCAAATAATGGAGCAACTTAGAGGTGCGATGGAGCGCGGGATCTTCGTCTGTCTATTTAGTGGAGAGGCCGACTTTGATCCCGAGCTTGCGACTTTGTCCAACGTCCCTGAACCTATTTTGGTAAGCGCAGCCTCTTATCTAATTGAGGGTGGCCCCGATAACTTCGCGAACTTCTTTTACTACTTGTCTGATACCTTGTTGATGACAACTATCGGGTACACAAAGGCGCTTGCAATTCCACAAGTTGGCGTTCTAGGTGGTTATCTTCCTGATGAGGATGATAATAACAATGTCATAGTCTTTTTCTATCGGGCACATGCTATCTCGGGAAATACAAAATTCATAGATGAGATCTGTCAAGGGCTGGCCAAAGAGGGCCTTCATGGAGTGCCGATCTATGCCTATTCACTTAGGCGAATCGACAATGTCGCCCAAGGCGATGATGTCGTGGCATTTGCGCGGAAATTCCGACCAAAAGCCGCAATCGTCACCATGTTAGCCGCTGGAAGTTTCGACGAAGAGACGATGAGTTGGGATGCTAGCGCCACAAGTGATCTGGGTGTTCCTGTCTTTCAGGCAATTATCTCATCGGCTTCGAACAAGGAGTTCCTAGAGTCTGAGGTCGGCCTTGGGCCACTCGATGCGAGCTGGCAGGTCGCAATCCCAGAGTTTGATGGACGGATTATAACGGTTCCTGTCTCATACAAAGAGGAGATAGAGTCGGATCTTTCTCAAACTGCCGCCATCTATGCCTATCGATGTGACCCAGAGCGAATATCTCGAATGGCGCAGTTGGTCAGAGGCTATGTTCAACTGGCGAACCTCGCTCCGGCTAAGAAGAAGGTGGCGATAGTGCTTTCTGCATATCCAACCAAGAAGTCCAGATTGGGAAATGCGGTTGGCCTCGACACACCAGAGTCGGTGATAGTTCTCATGAATCACCTTAAAGAGATTGGATATCACATTGAAGATATCCCTAACTCCGGCGTCGAGTTGATGGAGAGGCTCTCTGATACCTATGAATATGAGGAGTTTGCCCTAGGGATCAAGCAGGGGGCCGCAGTCACCAATCGCATGAAGGTCAAGGACTATCTTGGCATCTTTGGGTCATTTTCTTCTTCGGTCCAAGAAACGATGATTAAGTCCTGGGGTGATCCACCTGGTGATTGGTATCATGAAGATGGCGAATTCTTCTTTCCTGGAATTTGGTTCGGAAATATCTTTTTAACGATACAGCCTCCGCGCGGATTTGGAGAGAACCCGATCGCGATCTATCACTCTCCAAAGTTGGCGCCAACGCACCACTATGTTGCTTTCTATCGGTGGTTGGAAGAGATCATAGGCGTTAATGCAGTCGTCCATCTCGGCAAACACGGTACCCTTGAGTGGCTTCCGGGTAAGGCAACTGGTCAATCAAGACACTGTTTTCCAGATCTCACCTTGGGTTCGATTCCGCTTATCTACCCATTTGTAGTAAACGATCCGGGAGAGGGGACCCAAGCTAAGAGGCGTAGCCATGGAGTGATTATTGACCATATGATTCCCCCTCTCACGAGAGCCGAGAGTTATTCGGAGCTCCTTGAGCTTGAGACATTGCTCGATAACCATGCGCGCTATCTTGTTTTAGATCCCTCAAAGCTGCCATCGATTCGGGCGTCCATCTGGGAGCTTATGCAAGAGGTCCAGATGCATAAGGACCTAAATCTAGACGGTGCTTCATTTGACTTTGAAGACGATGACTTTGATGAGATATTGCTCGAGTTGGATGGGTATCTTTGTGAGATAAAGGATGCAACCATTCGAGGTGGTTTGCACGTGCTGGGTCGTTGCCATGATGGGCAACCCCTTGTCGATTTGATCTTTGCGCTGAGTCGAATTCCTGCCTTCTCATACCCGTCTCTGCATGAAACAATTGCCGAGGTTGCCCACTTGGACCCACAAGATCGAAACCAAAGCGATGCGATAGCCGATGTAGCATCCAAACTTATCAGTGAATATATATTGGCCCAAGAGGTTGAGTGCGATTCAGAGTTGCATCGAGACCTTAGGGAAAATAGTCAAGTTAGAAGCTGTCTTGAAGCCCTTCGCATGGAGTTGCTGCCTCGTCTGGATGCGACAATTGACGAGATAACTGCCATAGAACGAGCCTTGGCTGGAGAATTTATTGAGCCAGGTCCTTCGGGCTCACCATCTCGCGGTGCGGTTCAAGTTCTACCAACCGGGCGAAACTTTTATTCGATCGATCCTAGTTCGCTTCCAACCATCGCTTCCTATGAGACCGGTGCACTGCTAGGCCAAGCGGTCTGTGATCGCTATCTGCTTGAGACGGGATCCTATCCAACATCGGTTGCCATCGTCGTTTGGGGGACCGCGGCTATGCGTACTGGCGGTGATGATATAGCTGAAGCACTGTGGCTAATGGGCGTGAGGCCCAAGTGGGATCCGTCAACGCAAAAGGTAGTTGGCTTCAGCGTTATTCCAGATGAAGAACTAAAGCGGCCTAGGGTGGATGTGACCTTGCGTGTCTCTGGATTCTTTAGGGATGCTTTTCCGGGTGCCATAAGATTGTTTGACCAAGCTGCAATGGAGGTTGCTAGGTCCTTCCCAGAGTCAAATTTAGGTTCTTCGGGCGAGATAGCCCGAGTCTTTGGACCTGCTCCTGGTGGCTATGGATCGGGGATACTTCCTCTTTTGGATGCTGGGAATTGGCGTGATGACCAAGATTTGGCTCGGGTCTATCTGGCATGGTCTGGCTATTCTTATTCGAGCAGTGGATTTGGGATTCCAGCCCAAGAGGCCCTGGTAAAGAGACTTGGTGCTGCAAATATAGCGATCAAAAATCAAGACAATCGTGAACATGACATCTTTGACTCCGACGACTACCTCCAAGACCATGGGGGAATGCTTGCGGCCATTAGGTCCATTACAGGGGTAGATGCCAAGGGCTACTTTGGAGATTCCTCTAATCCGACCTCGCCAAAGGTTCGCTCCCTAGCAGAAGAGGCAGCTAGGGTGGTCCGATCGCGGGTTATCAACCCAAAATGGATCTCTGCTATGCAAAATCATGGTTACAAGGGTGCCTTTGAACTCGCCTCTACAGTTGACTATCTCTATGGTTATGATGCCACTGCAAATGTGGTTGAAGATTGGATGTACGAGCGAGTCACCCAAGCCTATCTAGGGGATCCGAAGGTGAGAGGCTTTCTCCATGAGGTCAATCCTCATGCCGTGGTATCCATTGCCAATCGATTGATGGAAGCCATATCACGAGGACTTTGGGAGGAGCCATCTCGCGAGGCCAAAGAGCTCCTTGCCGGTGAAATATTGGCGGAAGAAGGTAGGCGAGAGGCCAATGAGTAAGATCTTTCCATTTAGCGCAGTAGTTGGTAACGAAGACCTAAAGCTAGCCCTTATTATCGCTGCAATCGATCCAGCAATTGGTGGGGTTTTGGTGGAAGGGGACAAGGGGACCGCTAAGAGCACCTTGGCTCGCAGCTTGAGCGAATTGATAGATCTCAACTCTCCATTCGTGGAACTTCCCCTAGGTGCTACAGAAGACCGACTCAAGGGATCGATAGACCTTGCCCGCCTCCTTGGCGACAAGGAAGTGGTTATCTCTCAGGGCCTTATCGGCAAGGCAAATCGTGGCATCTTATATGTGGATGAGGTAAATCTCCTCGGGGATCACTTGGTGGATCTGGTATTGGATGCTGCGGCAACGGGTATCAACAGAGTGGAGCGCGACAATGTGTCGGTTGTCGAAGAGTCGCGGTTTGTGCTGATTGGTTCCATGAATCGTGAAGAGGGTTGGTTGCGTCCACAGCTGCTTGATCGTTTTGGTCTTTATGTTAGGGCCCAGCCCTTGGTTGATCCAAGTGAACGCATCGATGCTGTAAGGCGAAGATTGGATTTCGACAGAGATCCAGAGCGTTTTTGCCTGGCCTATCTAGAGAGTCAATTAGAGCTTCGGGAGGCAATCCAAAGAGCAAAGTTCTCAGCCCAAAAGGGAGACCTTGGCTTGGCGGCCTCCTTTGATGAGGGTTCATGGGAGGAGTTTGGAAAGATCATTTCGCACTTTGGTGCACCATCGCTCAGAGGAGATTTGGTATTGATCCGAAGTTCTGCGGCCTATGCAGCTTGGTGTAATGAGGAGGTAGTGAAGCCTTATCATCTAAAAAGAGTGGCTCCAATGGTCTTTGGCCACAGAAGTGATGCCACATTAGCCACCGAAAATGATCGCCAAGAAGGAGATGGTAACAGATCCTCTTCAAAAGGTAGATCGAATTCCCAAGCTGAAGGCGCTAAATCGATGGATGAGCGCAATAGCCGAGAAGACCCAAAACCCAAGATAAAAGGTGAAACCCAAGATAGAGTAAGCCAAGGCTCTAGTAAAGCCCCTGGCCAAGACCTTAACGCTGATATGCCTACCAAGACAGATGAGAACGATTCCATGGACGATACGCCTAGTCCTATGAGCGAAGTTGGAAGTTCATACAACGCACTTGGTGAGGCTAGGGCCAAGAACCTAGCCAAGACTGAGACTGAAACTGAGGGCGGCCCGTCTCGTAATGATCCATCGGCCTTTGGTGATAATCGTGGCCGCGGAAGCTACAATGTGGCCGACTTTGATCTATCGAAAGCTTCGGCTCGGCCGTTGCTCTTCGATAAGTCGCGACCATTTGGAGCCAGAAACTCAGATTTTGTAGACCCCTCGCGACGACCAAACCCGCTGGCCCCTTCACAAAGCCGAGGTGTTGCGGTGGCTAGCGTGGCTTTGAGCACTTATGATTCAAATAAAATCGCATACACCGCCAGTGTTGTGGCAAATATCGTGCGTATATCGATGAGTAACTCCGAACAAAGTGATCTTTCGAGCGACGATTTGAGAAGCACGCTTTTCTTAGAGAATCAAGCCCGGCTGGTCATCGTTGTCTTAGATACCTCTTCCTCGATGGGACTCGATCGTAGGGTGACCCTGGCAAGGGAGATACTCTCTGGAGTCTTGGAGAAGTCATACCAAAGAAGAGATAAAGTTGCTTTGGTGGCATTTGCTAGAGAGAGTGCATCCACGATTCTCAAAGCTACTAGAAGTATCGAGTTGGTCGAGCGTCGGCTGGGCCAGCTTAGATCGGGAGGCACTTCACCATTGCACCTCGGAATCCAAGAGGGTATCAAGCTGTGTAAAAGTACTAGCAATGGCGGTTTGAATCCGCTTCTAATTGTGCTGAGCGACCATCGCCCGACCTCTGTGCAAGGCGATGCTCGGGTTTTAGCAATGGCGGCTGCTGAATCGATTGCATTTGAGAAGATCGAGGCAGTCTTTGTGGATTTGGAGATGGACCATCCAAAGATTGGCCTTTGTCGAGAGTTAGCGCGATTAGCCAAAGCAAGTTACATTGATTTTACAGGTCAATAGATGACCGACTGGGTGCTTTCTAGGTGACGGCTCGTGGCTATGAAAGCTCTGCTTTATTAATGGTCGAAGAAGGCTCTGTTTTTTTAATGGTCGCATACCTTTGCTATATTGCACCTTGAAAAGTATTGCGCATTAATATGCAACGCTTTGAGGCTTTGGCCTTCTTGGGTGATGGTGGAGTTGGTTGATGGCCAGTTCTATTGCGCAGATAATGGAATGGTGAAAACAATATGGCCCAAGAGATTTATCTCGGAGAGGCGCTAGAACGTCTTATATGGGAGATCGATCGTATAAAGGGAAACTCTCCCATGCGTGGCGTAACTGTAATTGTCCCAGGTGGCCTTAGTCCGACTTTAATTTCGAGCAAGTTGGCGACTACTAGAAATCTCTTTAATGTCGAGTTTTTGTCCATTTTGGCCTTCGCTAAGCGATCGGTAGCACAATTGCAATTGGATGGAGTGCCTCGAATCGCCTCAGCCTTGACGGCCAAATCGATGCTGCGAAGCGCATTTTTTGAGGTAAAGGCCTCAAATCCAAGCCTCTATGACAGAATTACTCCAGACCCTGAGACCTTGAGTGCTCTAGAGCGAGCCATTGTCGAGTTGGGTGGCTCAGATCTCGGTTTTATCGAGAGCGGCTTGGGTGTCTCGGTATCTACTAGGTTTTGTTTGGATGTCTATGGCTCGATCTCTAGAAAGTTACGAAAGGCTAACTTAATACTTGAGTCAAGTATCTTTGGGGTAGCTGCCGATGTAATTGGATCGAGTGCTCCAATTACAATCGAAGCGGCCTTCGGCTCGGTGGTTTTGTATGCCCCCCATGGCCTTTTGGCATCGGCCTTTAAGATGCTAATTGCACTCTATGAAAAGACTCCTTTAAATATCATTCACCTCAGAAGCGGAATTGCCGAGGTGGATAGCCGATTTAGTGAGGTATTTGACCTTTTAGGGTCGGTTGGCGATGGCTTGAATTCAGAGGAATTGCCAAGGGAGATAGCTCTTTCGGCCTCCGACTTCCAAGAGGTGTCCCTGGCTGATGTAGCCGACGAAGTTGACTACGTAGTGACCAAGGTCTTGGAGCTTTTGGCTAGCGGTATATCGATTTCCGACATTGTGGTTCGATATACTAACGAGCCAACCTACCTTCATCGTCTTTTGGAGAGATTTAGTGCAGCAAGGGTACCATCTTTTCTTAGTGATGCATCCAACCTAGGAACTAAGCCGGCTTTAGTTATGGCCTTTAAGCTTGTGGAACTGTGTAGAAATAAACGACGTAGCGACCTTGTCTCGGTACTTTTAGATGCCAACTTAGAGGCCCAAAGTGACAATCTGGCGCTTGGGGATCTAGTTGGAGTGACGATTTCGGCCAAGATAGATGGTGACGTCTTTGGCTGGGCTCACGATTGGAAGAATCGACTTGAAACAAGGGGTGAGAATTCTGCCTCCAAGGATGAGATTACCAAAGAGATCCTTAGTGATTTTTTGATTCGTCTCGATCAGAGCTTTTCCGTTTGGACCGCAGCTCTAAGTGGTCGATCGTGGCGAGATTTGGCATTTGCTACCTGGAAACTTCTTGCAGTTGTCTATGAGAAGCTTCCTCTTTTATTTGAAGCTTCGCCCCTCGATAGAAATGAGATACCACGAGAAGGGGTGCAAGAGATAGTCGCGGGTTTGGCGCAAGTAGTTGGCTTGGATGGCGACGATCTAGATGAGAGGCCGAATGAACTTGGATTTTGGATCTCCTTGGGTCACGCAACGCCAAGTACGCCCAGCAACTTTGAGATCGATAAGGCTGGATTGCGCCTTGAACTGGCGTCGTCATTTAGCGGATTGAGTGCTTCAAATACATTCGTCCTAGGTATGACTGAACGCTTTTTTCCGATTTCACCTCCGGCTACTCTTTTGGAGGAGCGTACCCGCAATATCCTTAAGCTCCAACGTCAAGGTGACCGGGTCGCTATCGGAAATAGAGCTTTGGCGCTATCGATAGGCATGAGTCAATCGGTGACGCTAACGTATCCTCGTGTTGATGTAGCAAAAGCAAAGGGACAGTTTCCCTCGGCATTTATCGAGATACTCAAGGGGTCAAATAGAAGAAGTGATCGACCCCTTGCAAATACAGGGGTTGAGACTATTCGCTCTCGGTTTGACCTTTTAGAGAAGATTCGGGTGCCTATCAATGATTCTATGACTGCGATTATCCAAGACCTTACCCCTGGTGAATTGCCCGAGAGGTCCCGTGATCAGCTATCAATTTACCCTAGGGCCCCAGAGCCATCAACGCCTTTGTTCTCATTGGTAGATATTTCAAAGTTGGATCTTGGGGTGACTCGACCATTGGCAACTACTTATGTTGAGGACTGGCTTTCATGCCCCTTTGCCTTCTTTGCGATGCGTATCCTAAGGATACGAGAGATCACCGAACCGGAGACTGTACTTAGGCTCGATCCACTTGTTCGAGGAGGGATCCTCCATGAGATCTTTGAGAGATTAGGCGATAGATACTTTCAAGGGCGGACCTTGTCTTCGGGAGGTATCTTGAAGATCGATGACTCTGACTTGTCAAAGATTGTAGATGAAGCCTGGCAGCACTTTGAACCAGAGAGGCCCTGGGCCACTTCGATCTATAAGTTTTGGAGGAAGCTGGACTACAGGACGATCCAAAGAGAGGCGAGAGAGTTTGTCAACCTCATGAATAAATCTCTCGTTGGCCTTGTTATCGAGGACGACTTTCGCGAGCTTGGCATTGAACCTACAACTCTAACAATGCAGAGCCCCTTTTTGAAGGACCTCTCGGTCAATTTGGTGGGGAAGATGGACAGGGTCATAAAGCTGAGTGATCGATCCTATATTGTGATTGACTATAAGACCGGCTCTTCCCTGGGCTATCTATCTGGCAAAAACCTAAAGCCTCAGAAGGTCCAGCTTGTTCTCTATCGGCAACTACTTGAGAGGTATCTGATGACCTCTTTTGATCAGGTGGTTGATCAGGTAAAGTTAGAATATTGGTTTGTCTCTGAGCGCCGTGGAATTTCTCGCTTTGAAGTACCCGCAGAGGCTATAGATCTTGGTCTACAAACCAGTGCTATTGCTATAGCTCTGATCCGAGATGGACTCTTTCTGGCAGGTTTGCATGATTATACAGCTTTCCAAGGGGGATGCTCATACTGTAATCCCGATGGATTAGATGCCCTTCGAACGCGCGCAAAACTCAAAGCTCGCCTTCTTTCTGTCGGAGTCAACCTTGGCGATGACGTGCCTTGGGACCTCCAGGTTTGGCAATCGATTATCTCATTGGTGAGATCAGATCTTTGATGATAGGTGTTGATAGATGGTAGAGCCATTAATAGATAGTCATTCGCGTTCTCGAATCTCCAGTGAGATTGATTCGACCCTATTCGTGCGAGCCGGTGCTGGGACCGGCAAGACCACCTCAATGGTCTCTCGCATTATTTCGATCGTAGAGTCGGGTGTGGATATAACCAAGATCGCCGCTATTACCTTTACCGATGCCGCTGCTACCGAACTAGCCCATCGGATTAGGATGCGCCTCCTAGATAAGGTTGCCCAAGAAGGCGAGAGTTTCGGTCTCGCCAAGAGAGCCCTTGATCTCCTGGGGAGTGCTCCAATTGGAACGATTCATTCGTTAGCAAATTCAATTCTTTCTTCAAACCCTCTCGAGGTCGGCCTTCCACTTGTCTTTTCAACGATGGATGAGGTGGAAGAGGCTTTATTTTTTCAAAGGGAATGGGACTCTTTCTTTGTAGATGTCTTTGGTGATCCGGTCGCTGCTACCTCCATAAGCCTCTTGGTCGAACTTGGCATAAAGCCAAGCGACCTCTTTGAGATGGCGCGGTCGATCGATAACAAAGTGCTTGACCCCGGCGATTACCGACACAAAAAGGAGACTTTAAGCGCACCTGATACTAACTATCAGGAGGAGGTCGTCGATGTTTTTGATGAAATCCACGGGATCATTGAGGAAATTGACGCCCTTGGCGCCAACCCACAATACCAATATGCCCTTGCGGATCAAGATGCTTTGGCCCAACTTGTCTCTTCTTTGGTTGATGCGGGTGCACGTCTAAGAGAGGCTCTCTCTTCTTCTGAGCCGTCGTTAGCTTTTTTATACCTCTCCTCAAGGGTTGCACCCTATTTTCCGACGGCCAAACCAGGTAATAAGGGCAAGGCTGCCAATTGGGGAGGTGCTCCCCAAAAGAACGCTGTCGTTGAGATGATCCGCGAGATTCAAGATCGCCGTCAGGGTGTGGTGGAAAAAATTACTGAGGCGCTTTGTGAAAATGTCTTTTCGGTGCTTTGTGGGTTTGTAATTGAGCTTCGCCTTGCGAGGCGACGAGGGGGAAAGATCACATTTGGAGATCAATTAAATCTTTGTTTGGAGCTTTTGCGAGACGCACCACCGCAACTTGTTTGCGAGATCCGCAATTCGTACTCGGTGATTATGGTTGATGAGTTTCAAGACACTGACCCTGTTCAGTTGGAGATTGTCAAACGACTCTCTGGGACTTTTGAGAGATCGATAGACGCCCAGGAAAAAACTCCTTTGGCGCCGCTATTTTTCGTAGGGGATCCCAGACAGAGTATCTATAGATTTCGTGGTGCAGATCTAGATGGCTATCTTTTGGTTGCTCGGTCGACTTCTGCGGAAAGTCGAGTCGACCTCAATGTCAATTTTCGATCGAATGAGGAGATAGTCAATTGGGTCAATGACTCATTTGAGGACTACTTTGCAATAACGAGTGGATTGCCGGCCTCCCCCCTTGCATCTGTGCGACAGCGAAGCGACCGATATGAGCCCGTTAGCTTACTAGCAAGTTCAAAGTACCAAGTCGTTGATGAGGGGTTTCGAATCTCTGCTGATCAAAGACGCCAGGTCGAAGTGGAGCTAGTAATCGCCACGATCAACAAATTGATAGATGAGGGGCATTTAATTCAGGGTGAGGATGGCTTGAGGCCCGTTGAATATGGTGACATTGCAATTTTGGTTCCGGATCGAGCCATTTTGGATGAGTTGTTCTGGGCTTTGAGAGGTCAAGGTATTGATTTTCTATCTTCTAAGTCAACCTCAATCTATTCAGATCCACTGATCTCAGAGCTCTTTATGCTTTTGCGAGCTGGAGTCCGCCCATATGATGGACTTTGTCTATTTCATGCCCTTAGGTCCTCTTTGATGGGCTTTAGCGATCAGGATTTGGTCGACCTATCTTTGCCACATGGAAGCCTAGGACGAGCGGTTGAGGCAATCCGAAGGGGATTCTATGCAGCCCATACCCCAGAGCTCGACCAAAAAGTTGAGAGATTGAAAGGTGCTATCTCCTTTCTTGATGATCTAAATGATAGGGCCCGCACTCGATCAGCCTATGAATGTCTATTGCATGTGATCGATTCCTTTTCGCTCGTTGTCCGTGGATCTGCGACCAGTAATCCGCCGGAGCTTTGGCGGCGTCTTGACTACGTCAAGGAGGAGGCATTTTCATGGAGTTCAACGGGTGCTGGCGAGCTTGGCTCGTATGTCAGTTTCGTGACCAAGAAGATGGCCGATAACCTAAAGACCAACGAGAGTGAGGGCGGTGATCTGGGCACTTCTAACGTTCGGATCATGACGATTCATGCATCTAAAGGGTTGGAATTTCCGGTGGTCATATTGACCTCCACTGCGAGTTCGCTTACTCGTTCGCATCGCTCAACTCACCTCGTTTATGGAGGCGGTGCAAAGGTAATTTCGGATCGATTTGGGCAAGGGGTGGTTCCGCTCGCTTATAGGTTCCATAAAGAGGCATACAGCGATGGATACGAACAAGCAGCGAACGCAGAAAAGGAGTTGGACTTGGCAGAGAGCGTACGACTTTGTTATGTTGCCACCACCCGCGCCAAAGATCGTCTTTTTGTTACCATCCCAGCCACAGGAGATGAGATCGCCGCCGCTAAGACGCTTTGGGGATCGAGCGATATCTCCAACATAAGGTTTACTTGGGAGCTGTTAGTCGCTCTATCCAAAGAAGCGGTTAACTTTGTCGAGACCGATCTGGCACGGCCAGTGGTTTCTACCACGATGACTAGATCACACTCCATGGCCTCTACCAAGGAGATGGTCCAAGCCCGCTTAGAGATCGAGCGATCAATTCGACGTGGAACTTGGATCAACGCTTCGCAACTTGAAGTCGATAAACCTTATCGGCATTCGAGATCTAAAGGGAGCACCCCGACGTCTGCCTTACCTAGTTCTAGGAGCGAAGTTGGCTCTTATGTACATTTATGTTTGGCGGAAGCGATCTTTGATGATCCGGCCCAGACGATGGATCGCTCTAAATTGCTTCTCTCGAATCTAGGGGTAGATCCCCTCACTATAGGTTTGGTCTGTTCGATACTTGAAGTGGCGCTAGAGGTCCCCTCCATTCGAAACGCCAAAGATTCTATGCGAGAGTTTCCAATAGTGGCGACCTTGGAGGGTATTGGTCAAGTTCACGGTGTCATTGATTTGGGATATGTGATCGATGGTCACCTGAGACTGTTCGATTATAAAGTGGTATCGACTCTAGAGGATGACTTTGTAAATGAGGCGCTTGATCGATATAAGGGCCAGGGTTTTCTCTACAAAGCGTTGGCCCAAAGCTGCAATTTGGGGGTTGTAGTTGACGATGTTAGATTTATCTTTTTGACAAAAGACGGATACCGTGAGGTAGAAGCTCCTCAAATTGGAGAGGATGAGCTCTTGGATATGGCCATTTCCTTGGATCCTACGAACCTAGATTTGGATTAAGTCTAGGTTCGTATGATCACTTGGGTCTAGTTGAGAATTCGATCAAACACAGAGTTGCGTGTCAATGCAACCCAGAGCCAATGTCACTGAGCACTCAGGGAGATCGCTACCTCTTGGCTGAGAGTCATTTTGGTCTGGATATTGTTTGTATCAAAATGATTTTGAATTGGATCGAAAGCCAAATATACCGAATGAAGAACCCTAAGAGGGCGTAGTATCTCAAAAGCGTGTGGCCCAGTAGATAACCGCCTTATCGAACCATAAGCGCGTTCATTTGATAGACGCAGTAATTGTTCAATGAGCCCTGGGTGGTGATTCCCCCAATGGTACCAGAACTCCCTCCTCCTGAATAGTTGACACTCCAATTTTCAACGATTGTGATCCTATAGCAACCGGTATTTTTGTAGAGGTGTATTAGATCCCCAAGAGGATATTTACCGCCAGAGTTTGAAGTTGGCCCAAATGGAGTGCTTCCATCGCCGTAGTCGATCGTCAACTGCCCGCTAGCCACCGCGACGACCTTTCCGGCAATTGTAGACACCGATATTTGATCAACGAATTTGGCGCCGCTGCTGAGGTAACTGTCTAGACCGAATATTCCAAAATATGGCGTCATGAACGGAGCTGGCGATGGCAGAAGCCGCGAAACCTCGGCAACAATGGTACTTTGTGAGACCTTTGGTGGTGTCGGGCTGGTTTGATAGTTGGTTTGGCGAGATTTACATGGTCCATAGTGACGATTCAAGGTAAACCAGAGCTGTGGATTTAAGTTGTAGGCGTAGGCGGCTTGGGCTTTGGTCGAATAATATTTGAAAAAGACCGCAACGCAGGGCGTGATTTGAAATTGTTTGGAGTCCGTTGTGAGGGTTGGAAAAAGTACGGGGTAGATCGGCTTTCCGCCTGTGCCTACAATCGTCTTTCCAGGGAGCGCTGGCGTGCCGACCTGAGAGGGCGCATAGAGCGTAATAGTGTACGACCCATTGCCCGAAGTTGCCTTAGCAGATGCGCTTGCTGGGAGAGGACCAAGAAGGCTGGTAAAACAGATGGTTACAAAGATTAACGTTCTGTAAAATAATTGGCCGGCTGCTGGCTTGCTTGTAGCGTTAGGACCACAGTAATTCTTTCTTTCAAACACCTAGACGACTCCTTAGACTGTTAGCGCGGGAGGCCACAATGGCGAGGAGGAAGGCGATTTGGATTGAAATTACCACCATTATCTTATTTGAAGCTTTCTTTGTAAGCTCTCAAAAGTTGATATTTTTGGTGAATCTGAATTTTAGCTGAGAGATTACCTGGTCGATTGCGGTGAGTGCGAGCTGTGTTATATAGCCTTTGAACTGGTTTAAGTGCTTATCAAGAGGCTGTCGTATGATCTTTGTGACCTTTTCCCCTAATACAAAAGTGAGGATTTGATCCAAAATCATAGGGTACGAATTAGAAGTTTCGAAAGAGTTTGACCCTAAAATCCCATTGGTTTCTCCCGTTGTTTGATAGTACGGCAATCCCAGGTGGGTATATTGAGTTTGAAAAATCGTTGAAATAAGGGATTTAGTTGCGAGAGAGCGACGAGATCTACATTTAGGTTTTGCGCGGCGACGACGTTATCAATTGAAGCGTTGCCAATTGAGTATTACTAATTAGAGAGAGTAGGTGAGATCTATGGCTATCGAGGATTTGTCTGGTGACATTGAAGAAGGTTCAGCTACCTTCATCTTTGACTTCGTCCATTTTGAAGCCAAATATGAAGAGGTGGTATCACTACTTGAAGTTGACCAAGCTAAATGGCTAGGGGTCGCCAGTCGCGAGATCTTAGAGGATCAATCCTTCGTAACTCGTGTTGGGCCCAGTGGATTGATCTCAAAACAAGTCGAAGTTTATATGGGCGAAAGTCGACAAGCCTTTGGTTGCGTTTTGTTGCCTATTGCATGGGAGTCCCATTCGGCTAAGTTTCTCTTTCCTCGTCTTGAAGGTGACTTGGAATTCTCTAGGGTGGACGAGACACATGTTCGTTTGGCGCTTCGTGGAAGCTATCGAGTTCCTCTAGGTGCTTTTGGCGAAAAGATCGACAAATTGATTATGCATCGTATGGCCGAGTCAACGGTTCGCTCGTTTTTGACTGGAGTCTCAGACGAGATTTCATCGAGACTCCATTAATTTCTCAAAGGGAACGCTTATTGTTTAGGCTCCCACGGCATGAAATCCACCATCGACGTGGATTATCTCACCAGTCGTGGCTGGGAAGAGGTCGGATAGGAGTGCAGCTATGGCCTTTGCCACCGGCTTTGCGTCGGTAACGCTCCATCCAAGGGGTGCACGATCGGCCCATATCGTTTCGAAATCGGAGAATCCGCCGACAGATTTCGCGGCAATGGTTCTAATTGGTCCAGCTGAGATCAGGTTTACTCGAACACCGTCGCGTCCTGCTTCACGGGCCATATAACGAGTCAGGGACTCAAGAGCCGCCTTGGCGACGCCCATCCAGTTGTAGCCGGGCCAGGCTTGAGTTGCGTCAAAGTCAAGTGCAACCACTGAAGGATCGCTTCCCTTTTTCAGGAGTGGTAAGAGGTGCTTGATTAGTGGTGCTAGTGAATAAGCAGATACTTGGACCGCAGTAGCCACATCAGACCACTCGGCCACAAACATATCGGGATCTAGGCACGGGGCCGGCGCAAAGCCGATGGCGTGGAGTATTCCATCTAGATGGCCAAATCGCGCTTCAATTGCACTTGCTAGTGCTACATAGTGCTCAGGATTGGACGCATCGAGCTCTAAGACCTCAGGCGTTGCGGCTAGTTTTCTAGCAACTCGTGCGGTAATCGACATCCCGCGGCCAAAGCCGGTCAAAATTACATCTCCACCCTGGGATTGAACTTCCTGAGCGGCTGAAAAAGCCAGCGATTGGTCGTTCAATACTCCAGTGATGAGTATCTTCTTTCCGTCGAGAATGCCCATTTGTCTCTCCAATCCTTATAGCCTTGCAAGCAAAACCTAAAAAGTTCCAACATGCACGCTAGTAGGACTGAAGGCACAGAGTCGCGCCTTTTGATAAGGTAGCGAATTGAATTTGGAGGTATTGTATGAAACCATCGATTGGCGTCCTAGGCGGGACAGGCCCCGCAGGATCTTCTTTGGGCCTTAGATATGCGTCTTTGGGCCATAATGTGACCTTGGGGTCGAGAGATCCCGAACGAGCTAAGGAGTTCGTCAACACCTTAGATTTGAGCGCCTTGACTGGAACACTAGTTGGCGGTGACAACTTGAGTGCAGCCCAATCTGAGATCGTTGTCGTAGCAACACCTTGGGATGGCGCAGAGGCGACTCTTACGAGTGTGGCCCAGCAAGTCCAGGGAAAGATCGTCATTTCAATGGCGAACGCCCTCTATAAGCATGGCCGCAATATGCACGCTTTGACGCTACCAAGAGGTTCAGTAGCGCAACATCTGGCTTCTTGTGTACCTGGAGCTCGTATCGTTGGAGCCTTTCACCATGCGCCTGCGAAGGAATTGGGCGATTTGGGTTCCTCGCTGCACTCGGATATTTTGGTTTGCTCCGATGACAGCGATGCCATTGCCAGCGTTATCGAACTTGTGAATGAGATTCCAGGTTGTCGGGGGATCAATGCTGGGAATATATCTGCCGCATTGGCGATTGAGGCAATGACGGCAGTGCTGATAAATGTGAACATTCGGTATAAGACTCGGACTTCACTTTCACTTTCAGGGATTGAGGCAGGTAATAAATGAAACTTTTCGACAGCGCTACGCAGAAAATGAAGACGATTTCACCCAGTGGAGATCAGGTGACGATGTATAGTTGCGGTATTACCCCATATGACGCGTCACATCTTGGCCATGCAGCTGTCTTTTTGAGCTTTGACCTTCTGTCGCGGGCTTTGATGCAAGAGGGTTATAAGGTCAAATGGGTTCGAAATATCACTGATGTCGACGATTCGATTCTTGGTAAAGCACGAAGCTTAGGAGTTCATTATCTAGATTTGGCGGCATCTGAGATCGCTAGATTTGATCGAGATATGACCGCATTGGGCCTTTTGGCACCCCAAGTTGAGCCTCGAGCAACTTCTGCGATCTCAGATATTCTCTTGATGATCCAACGCATTATTGATGCTGGCTATGGGTATCAAAGCGGTGGAGCGGTCTATTTTGACCAATCTAAGTATGCAGATTTCGGCGAGATTTCGCATCTTGATCGCAAAGAGATGCTCGCTATAGCTTCCGAACGGGGCGGAAACGTTGAAGATCCGAACAAGAAGGATCCACTTGACTTTGTGCTATGGCAGCCTTCGCTCGAGGATGAACCATTCTGGGACTCACGATTCGGCCCAGGACGTCCAGGGTGGCATATTGAGTGTTCGGCTTTGGCTATGCGCGAATTGGGTGTAGATAAGATCGATATTCATGGTGGTGGGTACGATCTTTTGTTCCCACATCACGAATGTGAAGCTGCTCAATCCAAGGTAGTAACAGGTCACGACTTCGTTGATGTTTGGATGCACGTGGGTATGGTCTACTTGGGCGGCGAGAAGATGTCTAAGTCTCTTGGAAATCTTGTCTTTATTGGTGATCTCCTAGCCGATTATGACGCTGGCATCGTGAGGGCGTCGCTCATGGAAAACCACTATCGGAGCCATTGGGAGTGGAACGAGGAGATGCTCAAGCACGCGACTGAGCGTATCAACCTTTGGAGATCTGTCACCTCTGCCAAGGTAGATAATGGCGTATCTATAGAAGTATGTACTGCTTTAGCAAATGACCTGGACGCCCCATCTGCTTTAGCGATCATCGACGATGCCGCAAGGGCCAACTTTGATGTTACTAGAGCCGCAGCACTCTTAGGAATTGTACTTTAAGCCAAAATTGGGAACTTGAATTTGGGGCATATCGATCTTTGGTGTCGTTGGCTTAGACACCCTCTTGATAGTTGCCCCAAAACGTGAATTTCTCTACAGGTAGTCATTATGAGAGACGCTTATTGGCCATGGGCCTATGGAGCGATAGACTTGTCTGTAAATAATTGGGAAGACAGAGAGTAAAGAGACTATGAAAGTATTGCTCCCCGACGGCACCTCAAGAGAGATAGATTCGGCTCTTAGCGGTTTCGAAGTCGTGAATGCCGTGGAAATCAAGAACAAAAGATCTATTCTGGCGATGGAGTGCAATGGCGAATTGGTCGATCTGTCGCGGACTCCCTTTGGCGATGAGGTGGTTTTAGTCGCGGGCGACTCGGATTCCGGTCGGGAGATTTTACGCCACTCCACAGCTCACGTTTTGGCTCAAGCCGTATTAGAACTGTGGCCAGGCTCGAAGTTCGCCATAGGTCCATTTATTCAGGATGGTTTCTATTACGACTTTGCTCTTGTTGATAATGGTCGCTTTAACGACGAGGATATGAAACGCATCGAAGCAAAGATGCGCTCCATCATAAAGGCAAATCAGCGTTTCGTGCGTGAGGAACTCTCGATACAAGAGGGCCTCGATCTCTTTGGAAACCAACCGTTCAAACGAGAGATCATCGAAGGTGTAGCTCATTTGGATGATTCCGAAGACGCCAACGAAGGCGTGAGTGATAAGGGTGTTTCTATCTATCGAAATAGTGAGACATTTGTGGATCTCTGTCGGGGTCCACACGTCCCGTCTACCTCATATTTGGGCTCATTCAAGCTAATGAGAGTGGCAGGGGCATACTGGAGGGGCGATGAAAAGCGAGATCAGCTACAACGCATCTATGGAACTGCATGGGAGTCAAAGGATGCACTAGAGGCATACCTAGTTCGTCTGGACGAAGCTGAACGAAGAGACCATCGTAAACTTGGAATGGAGTTAGATCTCTTTCACTTTCCGCCGGAAATTGGTGGCGGACTTCCCGTTTTTCACCCTAAGGGTGCGCTGATTCGACACTTGATGGAGGACTTCTCCAAGAAATCGCATCTTCTTGGGGGGTATCAGTTTGCATGGACTCCCCATATTGCTAAGTCGACCTTATTTGAGGTCTCGGGCCATCTCGAGTGGTACAAGGACGGCATGTATCCTCCAATGGAGATGGAGGGAGCTACCTACTACCCCAAGCCGATGAACTGTCCAATGCACATCCTGATCTACAAGGCCCATCAGAGATCATACAGAGAGCTTCCACTGCGCCTCTTTGAATTTGGTACTGTCTATCGATTTGAGAGATCCGGCGTGTTGCATGGCCTTGCACGTGTCCGAGGATTGACACAGGACGATTCACATATATTTTGCGCACCTTCGCAGCTTGGCGGTGAGCTTTCTCGTCTTTTGAAGTTCATTATAGAACTCCTTAAAGCCTTTGGTCTAGAGGATTTCGAGGCCGAACTTGCCACTAGGCCCGCCAAGTCCGTTGGAGAGGACTATGAATGGGAAGAGGCAACTAACGCACTTGAGTATGCTCTATCGCAGTCGGAAATACCCTATGTTAGAGCAGAGGGCGAGGGCGCCTTTTATGCTCCTAAGATCGATATTCATCTAAAGGATGCGATTGGGCGACGTTGGCAAGTCTCTACATTGCAGGTTGATCTGCAACTACCACAGAGATTTGATATGGAGTTTGTCGATTCGGATAATACTCGCAAGAGGCCCTATATGATCCATAGAGCCCTCTTTGGCTCTGTGGAGCGTTTCTTTGCAATTTTGCTCGAACACTATGCAGGTGCTCTTCCAACCTGGCTCTCTCCAACCCAGATAACGGTTGTTCCAGTGAAAGAGTCGAACCATGAATATGCGGAGTCTATTGCTCGTGCCTTGACTCAAATTGGAGCACGGGTGGTTGTCCATGGGGCTAATGAGCCACTAGGGGCTCGAATCAGGCGCTCTAAGTTGGACAAGACGCCATACATCTTGGTTGTAGGTGACCGGGATGTTGCTGCCCAGACTGTAGGTGTCAATAGAAGAGGATCCGATAAGCCAGAGACCGATGTCTTATTTAGTGCCTTCTTGGATGAGATCTCCGGCGAACTTGTCCCAACGCCACTGGTGGTCACCGAATGATCGACATCCTCTGGGCTGGTTGGCGACGCACCTTTGTTGAAGGGGTTAGCACCAAACAAGAGATGCTTGGATGTATTCTCTGTAAATTGGGAGAACCAAACACAGTAGAGTCGAACTTGGTTTTGCACTACGGTGAGGGAAACTACGTGGTTCTGAATGCCTATCCATATGCACCTGCACATCTCATGGTTATTCCCTATCTTCATCACAACGACATATTGGATCTTTCCCAAGAGGAGGCGATCGAAAATACGCTATTGTTGCGAAGAGCTATTGGCATCGTTAGGGACGTCTATAATCCTGATGGCTTCAATGTGGGTGCGAACATTTCAAAGGCCGGGGGAGCAGCGATCGATGACCACGTACACTTTCATCTAGTGCCTCGTTGGATTGGCGATACTAACTTTGCGACCACGATAGCCAATATTAGGGTTCTCCCAGAGTCGTTGGATTCTACCTACGGGCGATTGAAGGATGCATGGGAAAAGAGGGATCAAAGTTGATTTCATGGAGCCTACGCGTGTATTGGGTAGGTCCCTTCTTTTTGGCTCCTCCTGCTATGTGGTAACGAACTTTCTTGATTGCATGTAGTGGTCTTGTCGATTGAGTCGTTTGGGGGTCGCTAGGCAGTAGACCGAGCCTCTTTCGAATCTTTCGATTGATTGGTTGGCAATCCAGCAATTATTTGGATGTAGCATCACTAGGGCGGCAAACAATAACAGATTGGTCCAGAAAATAAGTCGGAGGCATTCGTTTTCTGTTCTTCAATTGATTAATCAGATCCACTTCAGATGTTGTGTCGCAAATAACAAAAGCAAGCTCGGTTCCTATTGAAAAGGTCCCAAGAGTTATAGTGTAGATGAGCCTTGGGACCTTATTGTTTGTCAGGGTTCTGTGTGAATTAGTTCTTTGTAGATGCCGTTATCGATGAGCGACTTTGAGCGTCACCGCTTCCTTGGCAAAAGACCGATATCTTTAGGTAAGATACTTCCCGTAGAGAGCCTTGGGAAGTGGTTCGTAGTGGTCAAAGGTCGCATCGAACTCACCTTGTCCTGCTGTTATCGAACGCAATTCATTTGAATAGGTCATCAGTTCGTTGGTGGGCACAACTGCACTTATAATGAATCTTCCAGTTGCTTGGTCATGGTCGCTACCTAGAACCTTTGCTCGATGGGAGTTTAGATTTCCAAGGACCTCGCCTTGGAGCTGTGGAGGAATTGAAACTTTTATCTGCGATATAGGTTCGAGGACAACAGTTCCTAAGCGTTCGATCGCCTCACGAAGGGCGATCGAACCAGCCATTTTGAAGGCCATCTCCGAGCTGTCCACGCTGTGATAGGCGCCATCGTATAGGTGTGCTTCGAAATCTACTACAGGAAACCCGTATTTACCTCCGGTGTTTGCACCATCAACAATACCCTTTTCTACCGCTGGGATGAATTGGCGAGGAATAGAACCTCCAACGATTTCGTCGTGAAAGCTAAAGCCACCACCGATCTCCTTGGTGCCAAATCGAAGGCGAGCGACTCCGAATTGCCCGTGACCTCCGCTTTGTTTCTTGTACTTTCCCTCCACCTCGCAGTTTCCCGCCAGAGATTCCAGGTACGCTACGTCACAAGGACTCAATGTTGCTTTGACGCCGTATCTTCGTTGTGCTTTTTCAAGTGCCGTTGTGAGTTGCAACTCACCGATTCCAGAGAGAATTAGGGCATGAGATCGTGTATCTCGATGGATATCTAAAGTTGAGTCCTCTTCGATAATCTTAGATAGGGCCAGCGAGAGTTTTTCTTCGTCAGCTTTAGCAGCCGGTGTTACCTTGTATGAAAGGGTAGGTTTTGGAAATTCAAGTAGCTGTCTAGGGGCCGAGGAGTTTGGTGTTCCTAAAAAGTCGCCGGTCCTTAGCGATCCCAGCTTTGCTATAGCGACTATGTCGCCACTTGAAGCCGTAGCTAAATTTAGATGTTCTTTACCTACCAGGCTGAAGAAGGAATGGATTTTTTCAGTGGCGTTTGATCTGTGATTGAAGCACTCACTATCGACCTTGAGCGTTCCTGAGATGATCTTAGTAAGACTGAGGTGGCCAAGAAAAGGATCCGAATAGGTCTTAAAGGTTTGAAGGCCAAGGGCGTCGCTTGTATTGGGGTTTGGTGGTGGCGCGATCTCACAGAGGAAGGTGACTAGTCGGTCTATTCCAATTTGGGATGTGGCGGAGCCCACAACTACAGGAAAGACTTGTGCCTTGGCCACTCCTTGGGCCATCAGCTCTTCTAATTCGGCTTTTGGCGGTACTTCACCCTCTAGATATGCAGCCATTGCAGAGTCGTCTGCAATTACGATTCCCTCGACGAGGAGATCATGAGCTCGGTGTTCGGTAATGGCTATATCTGCTGGGATCTCAGAGATGGTAGGTAACCCAGCAGAATATGAGGTAGAAGTCTCGTCGAATAGGTCAATGATACCCGCGAAATTGGGGCCATTTCCTATTGGGAGTTCGATTGGAGCGATCCCGGCCCCAAATGCCAGGGACAATGCATCTATCGTATCTTCAAAATTGGCGCGATCCTTGTCCATCTTATTTATGAAGATCATCCTCGGGATGGAGTTTGCTGCAGCGATATTCCATATTCGTCTTGTGTCGTATGTGATCTCTTCACTTGCGGAGACGACAAAGAGTGCCATATCACAGCCGCCAAGGCCACTATGCACCTCTCCAATAAAGTCGACCACTCCAGGGGTGTCCAGGAGATTTATCTTGTATCCGCCATAGTTGAGGGTTACCAAAGAGAGGCTTATAGAGTGCTTATGCTTGATCTCTTCGGCTTCGAAGTCGCTAATTGTGTTACCATCTTCGATACGCCCTTTGCGTGAGGTCTTTTCTATGTGATGGTAGATAGCTTCTACGAGACTAGTCTTGCCTGAACCTGTCTGGCCGACGACTGCAACATTTCGGATCTTCTCCGAGTTTGTCGGGTTCAATCCAACCACCTCCTTGGTCCATGAGGATATATGCCCCATGGCCTCATTTTCAAAGCGTCTTATTGGGAGCGTTTTGAGAGTTACTGATTATCTGCGGAAGTGGATGGCTGGTTTTTTTTTCGGTCTCTTTCCAACTCTTTGATCCATAAACTTCAAGCGCCTAACACCTCCGTACCTGAGAACTTATCAGAAAGCGAACCTCGATTCCAAGAATTGGAGGTGACTTTTGTAACTAAGACATCTGCCACATAGGGTGCTAATTTACTTCGAAATGGCCTAAGATGAAAGCAATGGTTGGTGGGTCTTAGGTTTCTTGAGATAAGATCGCACTAAATTATCTCAAAATTGGAGAATTCTAAAGTGTTTGATGGGAATCTGAGGTCACAAGTTGATCGGAGAACCCAACCTGTTGGAATTGCGCTAGCTAGTATCGGTATTACGGCTGATATTTTGACGCTAACAGGTGTGGTAATGTCAGTCGTGACGGGTGCTCTTTTAGCAACGTCGCATCTTTTCATAGCTTTCATAGCATTGGTGGCCTCATCGGTACCTGATCTTTTGGACGGACCTGTTGCTAAAGCCAGAGGAACCTCTTCAGCCCGCGGTGCCTTCTTCGACTCGGTATCGGATCGATTCAGCGATTTGATGATAACAGTTGGCCTTTCTTTTTACTTTATCGCTAGCCATCATACCTATCTTGTCATCTTGCCATTTGGGGTATACGGGAGCGCATCTTTGATCTCTTATCAGCGAGCCAAAGCCGAATCTCTTGGATTCAATGCCAAGGGCGGGATCATGGAACGCGCTGAGCGCCTCGTTTTATTGATGGTGGGGATTTTGATTCCACCTTTGTTGATTCCTATATTGTGGCTTGTTCTTGTTCTTTCTGTGGTTACTGTCTTTCAAAGATTTATCAAGGTTTGGGCTCAAGCATCCAATAGAGATAACAGGGTTAAGCTACGTATCCGACAATCGTATCAATCTCGTAAGCGTCTCTCGGAGACGTCTTTGAAAGAGCGTTTTCGTAGTGGTCGTGGTCATCGTGCTGATAACCGCAGAAGCCATAGGGTTAGAGTTAGCCAGGCAAATGCAGATCGTTCACGATGGTTTACTTCAAAGTTCCACGACTAACTCCTTTTAGCCTTTTGCTCGTTAGTTCCACGACAATCCACTTTGGCTGACCGTTGATAGATCAAAAGAGCAGGGTCTTTCGTTTTCATCAAAGATGAGCTTAAGCTGGAGCTTTGTTTGTGGATCCGAAATTTCCGTTGGTAGTGCTGGCTTTGGCGGCCAGTGGTGATAGGGATCTTTGGATGAGAACTCTCCATTGTTGATCGAAGGTTGATGGAAATTCAGAAGTTTTTCAAAGACAGAGGGCTTTTGCTTGGCTATAAGATTGCCAACGCCATAGCTGAAGTGATTCCATTTGAATTGGGCTCTAAAATTGGAGTTTTTGGCGGGTCGCTAGCATATTTAGCCAATCCAAAGCGACGCTTGGTGGTGAGAAATAACCTTGCACCTGTCGTGGGGACACAGGGCGTGTACTTGGAAGCCTTTGTTGCTAGGTCTTTTGTATCTTATGCCCAGTATTGGTTTGAATCATTCAAGATGGGCACAGCATCACGATCTATGATATTGTCTCACGGCCGGTCTGAGGGAATGGAGAGCCTGTACGAAGCCATCGCACAAGGAAGAGGAGCAATTGTAGTTGCTCCGCACCTTGGCAATTGGGACTTTGGCGCGGCTTGGTTCGATACGGATCGCATTGGCGTCAATGCAGTTGTTGAGGGCCTTGAGCCTCAAGAGTTATATGAGTGGTTTTTAGAACTTCGGACTCGATTTGGCGTGAAACCAATTCGCCACGATGACAATCCGATGCCAAAGATAGTTGCCGCTCTTCGCGCAAATGAGGTGGTAGCGATCGTGGCCGACCGCTCTTTGGACGCTTCAAGTGTTGAGGTTGATTTTTTTTCTAGAAAGATCTCAATGCCACTGGGGCCTGCAATAATGGCGCTTCGCACGGGAGCGCCGCTACTTCCAACTGCCGTCTTTATGGAGGCCAATGGAGGCCATTGCATGCGAATGTTGCCTGAAATAAAGGTGGGCGAGCGCACCAATCTCCGAAGCGATGCAAAACGTTTAACTCAAGAGATTGCATATGCTTTTGAGACCTTGATTAGCCAAGCACCAGAGCAGTGGCACGTTTTTCAACCCCTCTTTGACAATTTAAATCTCAAATAATGGGCTTTACAAAGTAAGCTCATTATTTTAATTTTGCTGATCACTTCGATTGTATAATAGCTATTGTTTGTAATGTTTCGATATTACTAGAGATGAATAGCATGGTTATTCGAAGCCATAGATAACACGGATATTGGGATACTTTATTTGGATACGGGCCTACCAAAACATGGTTTGGTTTTCGCTACTTGATTGTATAACAGTGCTAATGTACTCGTAGGATATCAGGTTCTAACGGTGATTTTTGCGCACTGAAATGTGATTCTAAGTGGCTTGATGTGTCTAGCAGGAGCGAAGTTCTGGGCTATGGTTTCATAAGATGCCTGACCTAGCGGTAAGATTGTATCGTAGAGAAAACTTCTAGCGCAGGCTCCTAACATCCGTCTCCACGCTTAGCCTTTCTGCACCCTGCTTTTTACGATTGGGATATTTTTAGGTGTTATGCTGTTGTCGATCGATGCGGTTTCTTATTGCTATCTGTTAGCGTTGGATCTATTTTTAAAGCGATAGCACTGGCGATAATATGACTTGAGAATCCAAATTAGATAGTAGGTCAACTATGGGTTATATTTCACCCTTGATTTTTTGAGATTTAATTACAAATGATCCTGTATTGATGGTTGTTTAGCAGTGGCCATAGTAGTTTAAAAGTCAATTATTAATGGTCGTCTATTTTGATTCAGTTAGAGGTTTTTACCCTTAGACGACCAAGCCATATAGCGCTAAAAATCTAAAATTGTTAAAGAGCTAATTCCGTAATGTTCTCCTGAAATGGTTGGCCAATTTAGCGATGTCGTAGCCTTTGGGAGGTTTATACTCCGCGTTCTTATTGATAAGGTCTATTTTCACTCTTATCTAGGTGTCTTTTTGAAGTTGTTAGATGGCTCGATTGGCTGTAACTCTGGGGAAATTAGGTCATTATTGGTGCTTCGAGAAGCTTGATCTCGCCGTTGCAGCCTATCTTCTATTGGAAAATGCTTGCGGAAGATGAGATTAGGGTATTTTTCAAATCGGCGATTTGTGTGAGACTAATAATTGCCTCGAGTTCGTCGATTTACCCCTCGGGAAGGTATCTCCTTGAAGAGGGGTGCTCGATGGTTCTCCATAGCCTTTTTGATGACTATTTCGATCTCGATTGGGGCGACGGCCCATGAATGCCACGATCTGAAGTTCTTGTTGAGTCGCCAAAGCGCACCCACATTGGTACTTTGAGTCCGCTCTGGTAGATCAGAAGCCACCAATTGATATTTTTGTTGGAGCTATAGCGCTAAGGAAGGTTTTGGCTGAGATTGCGTTATCTGAGCAATTGAGGGATGAATAACTGGGCAGCGTAATTGCCAGGAATTGAGGGTAGCTATTAGCCAGAGTGTGGCCTAACCTATTTTGAGTGAAAGTTGCAGTAGTTTGTCCATATAGCCTTGGTTTTCCTGGGGGTGTTCAATCTCAGGTGGTAGGCCTAACGTTGGCGATGCGTGCACACGGTCACGAGGTGGAACTATTCGCCCCCTGTGACGATTTGATTCCTCCATACGATATGGTCTGTTTGGGTCCTTCGCTAAGACTTCGTGCAAATGGCTCGATTGCGCCTACTGGCCTGCGCCCCTCGACAATGGCTAAGTTGCGTCACGAATTGAGGAGTTACTCATATGACGTCGTCCACCTACATGAGCCCCTTGCGCCTGGTCCTAGTTTGGTTACGTTGGCTTCGGTAGAGATTCCCATCGTTGGCACCTTCCACCGCCAAGGAGTGTCACTAGCTTATCTCGCCTTTGGCAGGGCGATGTCTCCGCTGGCGCGTAGGATTACCCGGCGCTTCGCAGTCTCAGCTGAGGCTGCTAAAACAGCATCTCGTGTCATAGGCGGAAGTTATGAGATCTTGGGTAATGGCGTTGATTTGGGTCGATATTCAACAGGCCCCATTTGGCCAAAAGAATCCCCGGTGGTACTTTTTTTGGGACGCCATGAGAATCGTAAAGGCTTAGAGGTTCTTTTGCGTAGCGTGGAATTAGTCCGATCACCCGCCACCTTTTGGATTGCCGGTGATGGTCCTGAGACTCCGGTATTGCATAAAAAGTTCTCTCATTTGTCGAATGTGGATTGGCTTGGTAGAATTTCAGATGCAGAGGCCGCATCACGTATGCGGGCGGCCGATGTATTTGTTGCACCAAGTCTTTTTGGTGAATCATTTGGTGTCGTTCTTCTTGAAGCTATGGCAGCTTCTGGTGCTGTGGTGGCATCGGATATCAGGGGATATAGAGAGGTCGCCAGGAAGGATAGAGAGGCTCTGCTTGTGGCTCCTGGTGATCCAGAGGCTCTAGCGTTATCAATTGATCGGGTCTTACAGGATGATAAGTTGAAAGAGCGGCTAGTATCTAGCGGTTTACAGAGAGCATCAGAGCACTCAATTGATAATCTTGCTTTAAGGTATCTCAAAGCCTTTGAAGAATCGATTTCCGAAGCTTCTTGATGCTAGGTGAGGTTTTTAGCGTTGTCTAAACAGGGCGCATTCAAATTTTGGGGTGGAGTAAAGGGTTTTGACACCAAGGCAGCGGCCGCGGAGTTGTTGACCTACTTCATGGTTGTTTCAGGGATTGTGGGAGCAGTCCTTGGCATTGTTATTGGATCTCTGGTCGCAATAGTAGGCGTTCCCGACAAGATTGGCCTTTTGATCGGCGTAATCATCGTCGCGGGCTCTCTTGTCTTTGGATCTGTCTCATTCAGTCAGGGAGGTGCTGACGAGACAAGATTTCTCGGGTTGACCGAGCTCTCTGGCGATCTTCATCCTCGTGTTGTATCGCTGCTGGAGGGATTGTCGGCGACAGTCGGAATAGATATGCCTGGGGCCTATCTGCTCGATGAACCTCAGATCAATACAGTTGCTATAGTGGGTCCCGGACGTCAAGGTGCCTTTGTGGTCACCTCTGGTGCATTGGAACTGCTGACTCGCATGGAATTAGAGGCGATTATAGCTCGCGAATTGGTCAAGATTCGAACAGGTCAAGTTCAATACGAAGCTCGATTACGAGCCTTCCAAAGAACGATGGGCAAATACTCCCAACGCTTTGTTCCATCGGCTCATAGTCACGAGATGTTGGGCCGCGATATCGCCAATGACATTGGTGGTATTACCATAACCCGATTTCCACCTGCCCTCATCTCAGCTATGGAACGTGCCGAAGAGATAAGTGTCAGACCGTCAAAGGATACCGAGAGACGATTGTTTGCACAATTTTGGTTTATCCCAGAGTTCGATGATATCGAGATGGACCAACGCATAGCTGAGCTGTCGGGATTTTGAATCAGATTTGACGTACTTGATATTACGCTAATTATGACGTCGATGAATTGGAGAAGACTTTGCCAAAAAGTGGTTCTATATTAGTTGGTATTGCCTTAACCACAGGAATGTTATTGGCAGCATGTGGATCTTCGGGTAGTTCCGTTGCTTCCTCATCCACTACAAATGCGGTACCGACGTCGACCACATCCACCACTTCGGCTACGATTGGCACCTTTCCTTTGACGGGATTGCCGGCAACAAAAGCCGATGCCTCGAAGTTGAATAGACCGGCGCTAATGGTCAAGATTGACAATGCTCCCCAGGCTTGGCCCCAGTCTGGAATCAACCAAGCCGATCTCGTCTATGAAGAGGTCGTTGAGGGTGGAATCACTCGGTATATGGCAGTCTTTCAAAGCCAAAATGCACCTTCGGTTGGGCCAATTCGATCTGTGCGTGGAACCGACGTTGCTCTAGCCGCCCAGACGACGGGTTTACTTGCCTATTCCGGGGGAATACCTACTTTTGTCTCGGAAGTTCGAGCAACCGGCATCGTTGACGTTGGTGCGATGGTAGCAGGTAGCGCCTACACGCGTGACTACTCTCGAGCAGAGCCACACAATCTTTACTCTAGCACTAAGGCGCTCTATGGTGCAGCAAATGGGCGCGGTGTTCCAGCTAAGCCGTTGTTTCAATATGGCTCGGCCCACTTGAAAATACCTGGTGCAACAATACGTAATAAAAGCATTACTATCGCGATGTCAGGCGTCACCACTGACACTTGGACCTACCATCGCTCAGGGTCCGATTGGACCAAGTCCATCAATGGCACCAACGTAGTGGATACGACGGGTGCTCCCATCTCGGCGACGAATTTGATAATTGAGTTTATTCCCTACGCCAATACAGGATTTGTGGATCCGGCTGGCAATCCAGTTCCAGAAGGGATGATTGTAGGAAATGGTAACGCTGAGATTGCAATAGGTGGATATGTAGGAGCTGCAACATGGGCCAAATCTTCAAATGTTTCACCGACAAACTACTCCTATAGCAGTGGCACACCGGTCAAACTTCGTCCCGGTAGGACCTGGGTAATCTTTGCGCCTATTGGTGCATCTTTTACAACGACACAATAGGCGTTGTATTAAATTTCCATCTTCGATGGTTTTCTTGTGAAATTGTCCGGACGATTTGGTTTGAGAGCCGTGGTCGCTAATCCTAACTTATTATTTTAGGACTAGAATGAGTATCCATAGTGTGGTGCTCCAATGTAGGCGTGTCTACATTGGATAAGAGCTTAGGTGTGGATAAAAGTGTCAAACGACAACAGTGAGATCGTAAAAGAATCGTTGGAGAAGGCTACAGTACGCGTAAAAACCGGTTTGGCGGAGATGCTCCGTGGTGGCGTAATTATGGACGTAGTCAACGCCGATCAGGCCAAGATCGCTGAAGACGCCGGAGCGATAGCCGTTATGGCTCTTGAGCGAGTACCTGCTGATATTCGCCGCGATGGCGGTGTTGCTCGAATGAGCGACCCGGCACTAATTGCTGAGATTCAGGAGTCGGTGGGGATTCCAGTGATGGCAAAGGCAAGGATCGGCCATTTCGTTGAAGCACAGATTTTGCAGTCGATGGCGCTTGACTATATCGATGAGTCTGAAGTTTTGACGCCAGCGGATGAGGCTCACCACATAGATAAGTGGAAGTTTAATGTTCCCTTTGTCTGTGGTGCTACAAATCTTGGAGAGGCTCTTCGTCGTATCTCCGAGGGTGCCGCTCTGATTCGATCCAAAGGCGAAGCTGGCACTGGTAATGTAATCGAAGCCGTTCGTCACCTGCGTTCCATTCTGGGGGACGTAAGAAAGATTGGCCAAGCTGACTCTTCCGAGTTGTACGCTTGGGCTAAGGAGTTGCGTGCTCCAATCGAACTCGTGCAAGAGGTGGCCCGTCGAGGCGAACTTCCGGTTCCGCTATTTTGTGCCGGTGGAATTGCCACCCCAGCAGATGCGGCACTTGTAATGCAATTGGGTGCACAAGCGGTCTTCGTGGGCTCTGGTATCTTCAAGAGTGGTGACCCATCTAAGCGCGCTCGCGCGATCGTTGAGGCAACAACACACTATATGGATCCTCAAATATTGACCAAGGTCTCTAGAAATCTAGGCCCAGCCATGGTGGGTATTGAGATGGACGAAGTAGATGTTCACCTCGCCGAACGAGGTTGGTAACTAGTTCCTTGGCGGTGAATGTAGGTGTTTTGGCGCTGCAGGGAGATTTCCGTGAGCACCAAGAGGCTTTTGCCCGAATCGATGTCTCGTCCAAGCTTGTAAGACTCCCCAAAGATATGGTTGGCATTACGCATTTGGTTTTTCCAGGTGGGGAGTCTACGGCGATATCGATGCTCTTGGAATCCTCAGGACTCTTCGGGGCCATTGGTGAATTTTTGGCAAACCAAGGTGCCTGTTTTGGGACTTGCGCCGGAATGATCTTGCTTTCTAAGGAGATCCATGATGGCCGGGCGGATCAAATTGCCTTTGGTGGTATTGACATCTCGGTTCGAAGAAATGGCTTTGGACGCCAAGTCGATTCCTTTGAGGCGGATCTTCAAGTCAAAGGGCTTGATACGCCAATGCGTGGAGCATTCATTCGCGCTCCGGTAGTCACTCGAGTTGGAGCTGGAGTCGAGGTGTTGGCGAGTGTAACATATGACTTTGGACCAAATCGTATTGAGAGCGTCCCTGCTGTGTGTCGTAACGCTAATGTATTGGTATCTTCATTTCATCCCGAGGTTACCAACGACTCAAGGCTGCATAAGCTATTCGTGGATGACTTTCGAGTTTAGTTGTTTTGGCTCTAGGTGGAAATAAATGTCAGGTCACTCTAAATGGGCAACCATAAAGCACAAAAAAGGTGCTCAAGATAAGGCAAGAGGCAAGCTCTTTGCAAAATTGATTCGTCAAGTTGAAGTCGCAGCCCGCGAAGGCGGTGGTGATGTTAGCTCGAACGCAACGCTTCGCACGATGTTTGCTAAAGCCCGCGAAGCCTCAGTCCCACTCGATACTATCGAGCGTGCTATAAAGCGCGGAACCGGAGAACTTGAAGGCGTAAAGTACGAAGCTGTCTCCTATGAGGGTTATGCCCCAGGCGGAATTGCAATGATCATCGAGTGTCTTACCGATAACCGCAATCGAACCGGTCCTGATGTCAGGACAATCTTTTCCAAAAACGGCGGATCCATGGCAGAGCCGGGTGCGGTTGCTTGGCAATTTGAGCGTAAGGGCGTAATCTTAACCTCACGTGACATAGACGAAGATGAGCTGATGCTCGCAGCTGCTGATGCAGGTGCTGAAGATCTAGTTGATCTAGGTGATTCCTGGCAGGTGCTATGTCCTCCGCATCTTCTTCAAGAGGTTCGTGAATCGATCGAGGCAGCAGGATTCAAAGTTTCATCGAGCGAATTAGATCTGGTTCCCAATGCTACGATTGAGCTAAATGATGAGTTGGATGCACGCAAGGTGCTAAAGCTCGTCGATGCACTAGAAGATCTCGATGATGTGCAGAATGTCTATGCAAATTTTGATATTCCAGATTCGATTCTTGAATTGGTGGAGGCGTAGTGCCACTTGGTGTTGGCGATAGGGCTCCTGACTTTACGCTAGACGGGAGCCCTAGAGCGAGTTATCGTGTATCTGAGATGATTGGCACCCCATTGGTGCTTGCCTTCTACCCCGAAGACCACTCACCAGTATGTTCTATTCAGCTTAGGGCCTATTCAGATGGAATGGCTGACTTTTCGAGATTGGGAGCGATGGTTTGGGGGGTATCCCCTCAAGATCCTCAAGTTCATAGCGACTTTGCTGAGAAATATGGGATTAATTTTCCACTTCTCAGTGATGGCGATAAGGCGGTCGCAAAGGCATATGAGGTGCTAGGGCCACTTGGCTTTTATCGGCGAAGCATCTTTGTGATCGACAGGTTCGGTATTATTTCATATTGTCATCGAACTACGGCTGGCTTGACGTATAAGCCCACCAGCGCTCTTTTGGAGGCTATTCAAGAGGCTGAAGCCAAATCTTCGGGACGTTAATTTTAGGTCTCCTATTTTCGTAGATTACGATCCCAATTGCCGACTAAAACCCAGATGGGGGCGCGGATGCGTGTACTTGGAATTGACCCTGGCCTCTCGCGATGTGGTTATGGTGTTGTTCAGAATAATCCAGCTTCTTCCATCCAACCTGGAGTCGATATGATCAGCGGTGGGGTTATTGTTACGGATCACAAGGATATCTTGGGCCATCGCCTTTCAGTCTTTCATGGGGATTTTGTCTCTCTTTTGGATGATTTTTCTCCAGATGTCGTAGCCATCGAGAGGATCCTTTTTCGCAAGAATGCCAAGACTGCCTTTGGCGTTGGCCAGGCCGTTGGGTTAGTGCATATGTGTTGTTACCAAAGAGGGGTTCCAGTCGTTGAATATAGCGCCGCTGAAGTAAAGTTGGCTGTAGCTGGTCACGGTAGCGCCTCGAAGTATCAAGTTCAACGAATGATACAACTTTTAGCTAACCTAGATGAGATGCCAAATCCTCCAGATGTCGCTGATGCATTAGCTCTTGGAATGTGTCATCTAGCAAATGTCTCTGGTGGCGGAGCTCTGGTACTCTCTTAGTTGGGTTCAAATCAGAAGCTCGATTTTCATCTGTTAGTTTTAATTCTAGGAAAGTAGAGATCTTCGTTGATAGCGCTATTACGTGGCAAGGTTAGAGGAAAGGCTGGAGACCGATCAATAGTTGTAGATGTTGGTGGGGTTGGGTATCTCGTTTCGGTTTCGGCGGAGCTCTTTGTCTCGGTCTCGGTCGATAAGGACGTTGAACTATATTGTGTAACGGTCGTACGTGAAGATGCCATTACGATCTTCGGCTTCGGGTCAATGGCGGATCGAAATCTGTTCGAAGCGCTAATTAATGTTCGCCTGATTGGTCCATCTATGGCTTCCATGATAGTTTCCACCTTGCGGGTCGACGATTTGATTGAGGCTATAGAGACTAAACAGACCGCGATGCTGACTAGGGTTCCAGGAGTCGGGGAAAAGACAGCGAGTCGGATATTGGTAGAGCTTTCTTCTAAAGTTGGCCTCATTCGAACTGCAGTTGGAGATGATTCGATAGGCAATGTGCGGCGTTTGAGCATCTCGGCTGGGGTGCGAAACGAGGTTGAAGGGGCTCTATCGGCACTTGGTTTTGACTCCAAGGAGATTAGAGGGGCGCTCTCGAGGATCGATGGAGATCTCGATTCCGAGCAGGCCCTGAGATTTGCACTGAAGGAGCTCACGAAATGAGTCCGAGAAAAGAGGTCGTCGGCGCTAGTGACGTTGGCGGTGGTGATCGTGGTCATCGCATCGAAGCAACCAATCCAGCTGCAATAGTTGGCGATTCGGCACTTGAATCTGCGATTAGACCTCGAAGTCTTGAGGAATTTATTGGTCAGCCAGACCTTAAAGGTCACCTGGATGTTGTTATCCAGGCTGCGATTCAGCGTGGCGAAAGCGTAGACCATATTCTCTTTGCGGGGCCGCCCGGTCTCGGCAAAACTTCGCTAGCCCAGATAGTTGCAAATGAGATGGGCGCAGGATTTCGTGTCGCCTCTGGTCCAACACTGGTTCGCGGAGGAGATTTGGCCGCGATCTTAAATTCCCTCAACAAGGGTGACGTCCTCTTTATCGATGAGATCCATAGGATGTCTAAATCTGCAGGTGAAGTGCTTTATCCAGCGATGGAAGATTTCAAGTTAGATATCCTCATTGGAGAGGGACCGACGGCTCGTTCTATCCGGTTGGACCTAGCACCATTTACTCTTATTGGTGCTACGACGCGAACCGGAATGCTAACTGGTCCTCTGAGGGACCGCTTTGGCTTTGTGGCGCGCCTGGGCTACTACGAAGTTCCCGAGCTTACTAAGATCGTGCAACGTTCATCTGGCGTTATGAATCTAAAGATTACTGGAGATGCATCGATTGAGATAGCAAGACGTTCCCGTGGCACGCCCCGATTGGCTAATCGTCTTCTTCGGCGTGTGCGTGACTTTGCCCAGGTGAACGAAGCAGAGATGATAGATATGGAAACTGCCCGGCGTGCTCTTAGCTTTTTTGGAGCCGATGAGATGGGTCTCGACAAGATCGATCGAACTATTCTTGAGACCATGTGTATCCGATACGGTGGAAGACCGATTGGAATTACGACTATCGCAGCGACGATAGGTGAAGACGCTGAGACGATCGAGGACGTCTATGAGCCATTCTTACTCCAGAGTGGACTAATTTCAAGGACCCCGCGAGGCCGCGTTCCTACTGCTCTGGCGTATCAACATATAGGGCTAGATAGGCCTGCCGATAGCGGAGATCTCTTTGGTTAGTGACTCCGTCCAAAGCTTCTAGTTGGAGAGTCTTGGAGTAGATCTTGGATTAACTTTGGCCATCTTTGGCCAAGCGGATTAAAAAAGCCAGACCGCAAGTGCTTTGCGCAAATGGTGGCCTTGACAAGAGCCACTTTAAATAAAAGGGACTATTTGTTTGGCTTGCGATAATGATCACGAGCCATTAGATGCAAATATAGATATCGATGTCACTCTTTCTTTGCCAAGATCTTCTTCCAAGGTTCGTGACCTTTATTGTTGGGTCGCCATAGGCATAAAGGTCTAACTTTTTGTTTTAGGGGTCTACACCTTCCATGCATTTAGAGCCATATGAAGGCTAAGTGGGGGATCGGTAAGGGCCGCCGTGGTTACCCTTAGATGAGGTAAATGGTTCGGATCTAAATGAAATGCGCTCCCCGGTGCAACTACGATTCCTTGGCGTGCGAGGTCTGTGATGGCCCCTACTTCGGATGTCACTGGGATCCATGCATTTAATCCATCGTTGGATGAGATCTCGATTCCATCTTGCCTAAGCGCCTCGGCTAGGTCGCTGAGGCGCTTAGCGTAGGTCTTTCGGGCATTATTGACAGATTCGTTTGCAATTGAATCGCTCAGGAGATTGGCTAGGATCCTTTGAATTATCTCAGAGGTCCAAGATGGCCCGAGACGTCGACGACTATTGAGGGCGCTGATAGTCTCAAAATCTGACGCAATTGAAGAGATTCGTAGATCGGGTCCATGAGACTTCGAAAATCCGTGAATATTTATAACACGATTAGGGACCTTGCCCCTGAAGGATCTTATCGTTGAAGTTGAAATGGCTCCGGAGTGGTCGTCTTCTATGATTGTTACTTTTTCAGATTTGGCGAAGATTGAAGCTAGTTCTTGGTAGCGAGTTGCACTCATTGAGATACCAGTTGGGTTTTGTGATCGAGGTTGCACTATTATCGCTGTCGGAGATCGCGTTAGGGCTGCGGCTAAAGAGTCAGGCTCGACTCCTTCGCTGTCTAGTTTGACAGGGATAGGGATCAATTTATGCACCTCTAAGAGATCGAAGATCGGTGGATAACTGGGTTCTTCGACGACAATACGGTCACTGGGAGTTGTTGTCTGCTCAAGGATGCGATCAAGTGCATCTAGAGATCCATTGACAACTGTTATCTCGTTGGATTTCACCTCGTGTAGCACCATAAGTTGAATTAGAAGTTCATCACAGACAGTGCGATGTAGGAAATTTGACGATGTCGTAGTTGCTAGCTCTACCTTTGCCCGGCGATGTAGATCATCGAGCAGTATAGGGTCTGGAAAGCCGGTTGAAAGATCGAGCGCTAATCCTTCGTTACGAGTAGGCACCATGCTAAATACCCGAGCACGTCCAAGGTCACGATTTCTTCGAGTCACCACAGTTCCAGCACGCCCTAAACCTTTGGCTAGCCCCCGTCGCTCAAGTTCAGAGTAGGCACTTGCGATCGTGGATGGAGAGACACTAAGCGTTCGAGCTAGCGCTCTAATGGGGGGTAGTTTTGTGTCGGAGGAGACCTGTTCGGTGATGACTATCTCCTCCAATTGCTCGGCGATCTCTTTAGCATTTTTGACACCGAGGAAGCGGGACGAATCAATTTTTAGGATCAACGCTAAACCAATCTTTGTACTAATACAAAAATAGCATTATAATTAGTACAAAGTGCAATCTTTTAAGATATTTTGTAGAGTATGGGTTTTTACCTCAGGATCAGATGCCCATTTAAGGTCAAGGAGCCTCACCATGTCTCAGCATGATTTACTAATGCGCCATAAAGCAGTAATGCCTAAGTGGCTGTCTCTTTTTTATAACGAGCCGATAAGTATCGTCTCTGGCGATGGACGCTATGTGGTGGATGCTGACGGTAACCGCTATCTGGACTTCTTTGGTGGGATTCTGACGACAATGACTGGCTACTCGGTTCCGGAGGTTGTCGATGCCATAGTCGACCAAGCCAAAAAGATGATCCACACCTCGACTCTGTATCTAATCGAACCAATGATCGAGTTGGCAGAGCGAATTGCTAAGTTGTCCAATATCGATGACGCCAAGGTATTTTTTACGACTTCTGGCTCAGAGGCAAACGATGCCGCTCTATTGTTCGCTACAGCATTTCGAAGTTCCAATCAGATTTTGGCGGTACGGAACTCATATCATGGTCGTTCGTTCTCTTCATTGGCAGTTACCGCTAATCCAGGGTATGCCGCGACGAATCTCTCACCATTTCAAGTCTTCTATATCCTCGGTGGCTCTAGAATCAGGGGGCCATTGGCAGGTTTGAGCGATTCTGAGTACATCAAGCGTGGAGTGGCAGACTTGGAAGACTTGCTCTCTACTGCTACATCAGGCCAAGTTGCCGCCCTGATCGCCGAGCCAATACAGGGTGTTGGTGGATTTTCACTGGCTCCCGATGGATATTTTGGAGCGATCAAAGAGGTTCTCGACCGGCACGGAATTCTTTATATATCAGATGAGGTTCAGACTGGGTGGGGAAGAACTGGCGAGAATTTTTGGGGATACGAAAGCCACGGTGTCGCTCCTGACCTCATTACATTTGCTAAGGGACTGGGAAACGGCCTTGCGATGGCTGGAATAGTAGGTCGATCAGAGGTGATTGACGCGATCCCAGGTACCTCGATCTCGACGTTTGGAGGTACGCCTTTGGTGGCTCGTGGTGCGCTAGCAAATCTCGAATATCTGTTATCGAATGACCTCCAGGCTAATTCAGCAAAAGTAGGTGCCCATATGATCACGCGCTTTTTGAACGAGACCAAAGCTATAGATACGGTAGCTGACGTGCGTGGTAAGGGGCTAATGATTGGAATTGAGTTGTGCGAAGCTGGTTCAGTCGTGCCATCTCCGGCGATCGCTTCCCTAGTCCTTGAAGAGGCTAAGAGTCGCGGTCTGCTTGTGGGCAAAGGTGGAATCGCTGGAAATGTACTTCGAATTGCTCCACCGCTCTCGATCACGTTGGAAGAAGCCGATCACGGGATTGACGCATTGGTCGAGGCCATCGCTGCGGCTAGTAAATCTCTTTAAATTGAGATCTTGATTTATTTTTATTTTTGCTTACAGTGAGGAGTTCGCTATGGAAAATGTAGTAGCACATTATATTGACGGCAAAGAGAATCTAGGGGAGTCGGATCGTTCGTCCAACGTCTATGACCCTGGTACCGCACAGGTAACAAGAAGCGTTGTCTTAGGAACCTCTTTGGATGTGGATAGCGCAGTTGCTAGTGCTCATCAAGCCTTCGCAACATGGGGTAAGACTCCACTTAGCCAAAGGGCGAGAGTCATGTTCGCATACCGAGAGGTGCTTGAGCGAAATGTGACAAATATTGCACGGGTTATCTCCAATGAACATGGAAAGACTCTCCCAGATGCAATTGGAGAGGTGCGACGGGGTCTTGAGGTGGTGGAGTTTGCCTGTGGTATTCCACAACTCCAAAAGAGCCAGTATTCCGAGGGTGTCTCTCGTGAGGTTGATACTTTTTCAATTCGCCAGCCTCTTGGAGTGGTGGCTGGAATCACCCCCTTTAACTTTCCAGCGATGGTTCCGCTTTGGATGATTCCTGTTGCAATTGCAACAGGAAATACATTCATTCTGAAGCCTTCTGAGAAGGACCCCAGTACTTCATTATTGTTGGCCTCTCTCTTTAGCGAAGCGGGTGGACCAGATGGTGTCTTTAATGTTGTGCAAGGCGATAAGACCGTCGTCGACGCCCTCTTGGACCATAGCCTGGTTAGAGCCGTCAGCTTTGTAGGATCGACACCAATAGCTAGGTATATCTATGGTCGAGCTAGCGCAAATGGCAAGCGCGTCCAAGCTCTTGGTGGCGCTAAGAATCATATGGTTGTGTTGCCTGATGCAGATTTGGAAGCTGCTGCTGATGCTGTTGTTTCTGCGGCTTATGGCTCTGCAGGGGAGCGCTGTATGGCGATTTCGGCTTTGGTGTTGGTCGGGGATATCGCAGATAAAATGATCGACCTGATCTCAGATCGTATCGCAAAACTACATATTGGATACGGTATTGACGAAGGCGTAGATATGGGACCGCTGGTCACAGCCGAGCATCGTGATAGGGTAGCATCATTTATCGAGACGGCAAGAAAGGACGGCGCTCGGGTGGTTGTCGATGGCCGTGACCATAAGGTAGCGAGTGAGGCTGGATTTTATCTTGGCGCATCACTGATTGACAATGTAACCCCTGGTATGGCCGTCTATGACAACGAGATCTTTGGACCAGTACTTAGTTGTACAAGGGTAGCAGATTCCAACGCAGCTCTCGAACTCATCAATTCAAATCAATTTGCCAATGGGGCCTCGATATTTACTCGTTCTGGAAGCGCAGCTCGTTATTTCCAGAGTGAAGTATCAGCTGGCATGGTCGGAATAAATGTTCCAATTCCAGTTCCGGTGGCTTATTACTCATTTGGTGGATACAAGGACTCGCTCTTTGGCGATACCCATGTCCATGGTGAAGAAGGCGTGAAGTTCTACACCAGAGGCAAAGTGGTCACGCAGCGCTGGGTCCATGAGTCGCGACGGGGTGTCGACTTCGGATTCCCACAAACCTAAGACAGACCTAGGACGCAGTAGGTCTACAATTGAGATAAAGATCGAACTATAGTACTTGGGTCTCAGTTCGTTTGGTTTCAATCAGGCTGGGTACTGGTAGCTTGCCTAAGCCACCAGTACCCACCGCTATGACCAAGTGATCACTATATCGCTGATTTGATATGGGATCTCATGGTTTTGTTGACGTTGTTACATGCACGTTTATCTTCAATTGACGCAGGTATTTTAACAAGGAGTCACTGGAATCATCAGCCTATTTGGTAACTGATTTCTGAGCAATTCATCTAAATTTATGGCAATATCAAGGGAACTCTTTGATCTATGGCATTGCAAAGGGTAAATTTGATTGTGAATCGAGCGAGCTTTGCACATAAGCTATCGCTAGGGGGCCAATAAGGTGCTAGAGGAATTGATGCAGAGGAATTGATGCAGAGGAATTGATGCAGAGGAATTGATGCAGAGGAATTGATGCAGAGGAATTGATGCAGAGGAATTGATGCAGAGTAAGAAAAGATGCGATGGGTTAAGCCCGCTCAACCTTGATTGCACCTTCGCATCTTTGTCTGCAACTAGCCATCTTAATCATCGACTGCAACCATCAGCGCCACTTTTTCCCTCGCCACTTTTTCCCTCGCCATTTGATTGAGTGGTTTGTCGTTAGAGCTCCGGCAGATTTGTGTTGTCGATTTGCCAGGCCGATCATTGCTTACCAAATTGGCCCAAAAGCGCTCTATCTCTAACCTGAGTGCTTTGCTTAGATTGTGATTTTAATAGGGTTGAATGGTCGAAACAGACAATATTTAATATGCATAATAGCCATTGCGCCTTATCATATTTGGTCAATTCAGTGTTTATTCCGTGACCAAGATGGGGCAGGGCGAATCGATAATTATTCCCTGTGACCTTCAGCTTTCACAGCGGTAAAAATGCAATGGATTACCCAGGCGCCTTGATCGGATCTCGCGGGGATTGCGAGTAATCCTGCCTCTGTGTTTTGCTGAGGAACCTCATCGAAAGCTTTCTCTGTCAATTAGGTTGTCGATACGGTTGTCACTTAACTCGAATGGCCCTTCCAAGAGGGCGGAGTAGCGATGGAGGTGGCTTAGATCTTTGAATTTGAAAATTTTATTGACAGACTTAGATACTTCTTTGATCATTATTGTCCGCCCAACGAGGTAGTTCTGAACGATTCAGCGCTTTAGCTCCAAGGTGACTATGCATTTGAGATTTTTGGGGTTGCCTCTAGGGATCGAGACCAAAGAAACCACTTTGATCTCGTTGTGATCACAGTGTGATCACCGTGTGACTATTGGATGGAGTTCCAATACATTCGTGTTTGAGCGCCGCAAATATTTCGATTCATATAATGTCGATGCAAATATTGTCGATTTGAGGCTTCTAGCGAGACGTATCTCGGGTTTGACTTCTTCTTCGCTAATTGCTTTTGGATTATGAATTTGTAATTCACTTTCAATTCGACGAGATTCCAATACCTAAGATGGTGTCGTTTTTAGAGGGTGGGTCTCATAGACTTTTTTCAGGTGTTTATGAATAATGATTCAAAGAATGTAGATCCGACTGCGGCTGTCGACGAAATGGCCCTCTTCGACTATGATTTGCCGCAATCTCTTATTGCCCAGAGCCCTATTGAACCTCGATCCTCTGCCCGGCTGCTCGATGCTTCTGGTGAGAAATTCGTAGATCGCCATGTCTATGACTTCCCCCTGCTTTTGAAAGAAGGCGACGTCGTTGTGGTCAATGACACTAAAGTCCTTCCAGCTCGGGTAACGCTTTTCAAAGAATCTGGTGGGGCGGTTGAGCTTCTCTTTTTAGAGGAGGTGGCGCCAAGATTCTGGTTGACCCTGGCCAATCCAAGCAGGAAACTCCTTTTTGGGGTCCCCCTTTGCGACAGGCAAGGTGTTGTTGTGGCTGTCGTAAAAGAAAGACGTGAGCGCGAAGGTGATGCCCCAGTTCGATTGATTGTAGAGGTCTTAGAGCCGGAATTGATCGAGAAAAGTGGCGAAGTTCCGTTGCCGCCTTATATCAAGGAGCCATTGAAAACTCCGGAGAGATATCAAACCGTCTATGCCAATCGAGGCTCTTCAGCGGCTGCTCCTACTGCTGGATTGCACTTTGATAACGATTTGCTTGAAGCTATTTCAAGGGCTGGCGCCTCTTTGGTTAAGGTAGAGCTATCCGTTGGACTGGACACTTTTCTTCCAATCAAGACAGAGCGAATTCGAGATCATAAAATCCACACCGAGAGCTATTCGGTTAGCAGCGAGGCTTGGGATCAAATACGATCGGCACCTAGGGTCATAGCAATTGGGACCACGGTTGTACGAACGATTGAGACTGTTGGTACGACTGGCCAACTCAGTGGGCGCACGTCGATCTTTATCCACCAGGGCTATCAATTTCTTGTTACCGATGTACTGCTGACGAACTTTCACATTCCAAGGTCGTCACTTCTGCTCCTCGTAGATGCTTTTGTGGGACCGCGATGGAGGGAGATCTACGAGCATGCAAAACAAGAGAGATATCGGTTTTTATCCTTCGGGGACGCGATGTTGCTAAAGCGTGCCAACTCGGATTCTCTAGAGCGATGATTCGATTTACGATCTAGCTTCCGATCTAGTCAAAGTTTAGAGAAACAAAAGAATTAACATTTTGGAAATTTATAGACGAAAATCTCTGTTTTCCTCCTTTTACTATGGTTGTGACCAATTCTTTTGCCACTACTGGATATGTATGGGTTTCGAAGTCGCAATGGCCTAGGCAATAGCGAGTACCATTCCCTGATGTATCTGGTTTTTATGCGGTGAAGACGTCATTTTTTGCGTTTACACTCCGTTCATATTTTAGAAAAATGTTCGAAACAAACGGCGTTGAAGATGGTTAGATGCAGGAAAACAGAGCTGTCTTCCTGTTTCAAGTATTTGGTCGCTGGGGCGTAAGATCATTCCGCGCCCCTTTGAGAGATGGAAGGCATGCTTAAAATGAGTTATCAGGCGGAGTACATTTGGATTGATGGTACCAAGCCATCACCTTTGATGCGCAACAAGACCCGAATTATTGCTGATGGCGTCGAGCCAGGGATTTGGGGATTTGATGGGTCGAGCACCAATCAGGCTCCTGGTAGCAACTCGGACTGCGTGTTGCAACCCGTATTGGTTTGTCCAGATCCAATTCGCGGTGGTGAGAACCTTTTGGTGCTCTGTGAAGTTCTTACGACGGACTTTGAGCCACATCCATCCAACACTAGAGCCGCTTGTTTGGCTGCGGCCGAGCTCTATGCCGACCAAGAGCCAATGTTTGGTATTGAGCAAGAGTACACCTTCTTTCAGTATGGACGCCCTCTTGGATGGCCAGAAAATGGATTCCCAGCACCACAAGGTCCTTACTACTGTGGTACTGGCGGAGAGAAAATTGTCGGTCGCGAGATCGTAGAAGAGCACACAGCCGCTTGTATCGATGCTGGATTGGCGATTGAGGGTACAAATGCTGAGGTAATGATGGGTCAATGGGAGTTTCAGATTGGCGTCTTAGCTCCTCCTGTAATTGGTGATCAAATCTGGATGGCGCGTTGGTTGTTGGCCAGAATTGCTGAAGATCATGGTGTAGTAGTTAGTTTTGACGCAAAGCCGATGGACGGAGATTGGAATGGGGCTGGAGCCCACACCAACTTCTCGACCAAGGCAACCCGTGAAAATTACGATGCGATCATCGCAGCATGTGAAGCTCTTGGGAAGAATGTAGATGAGCACATTTCCAACTACGGTGATGGAATCGAACGTCGTTTGACCGGTGCGCATGAAACAGCCCGCTATGACGTCTTTAGCTACGGACCATCCGATCGTGGAGCCTCGATTCGTATCCCATGGCACGTAGTAAAGGCTAAGAAGGGATATATCGAAGATCGTCGTCCAAATGCCAATGCCGACCCCTATGTTGTTTCGCGGTTGATCGTTGAAACCGTATGTGGTGCTGCTGCCCAGGATTAATTTTGACTACCATCAACCTCGAGGGATGGTTCTTGATGAAAAAATTAAAACTCTTTGTCTAGGTCTCTGATCTACAAGCCGGTGGTGAAAACTAGTTTTCACCACCGGCTGTTTTTGTAGATGTAGGAGGGTCTTTAGCTTTGGTGACGCATCCTCTTTTTTCAATGCCGCCTGGAAAGCTAAATGAGCTAGTAGATGGGATCACTATTGGTTAAGTAGGTAAGCTGATTTGGTTTATTGAATCTAGACCGAACTTTCGTCGTTTGTCATAATTCAAATAGGTTCTAGTTCTTCTAAAAGGCGATAGCAATCATACTGGAACGCTAAAGATGAGTTATAGAACTTAGCCCTGCGAGGTCTCCTCTTTGGAGCGGACCTCGCAGGGCTATAGCAATTGCGGTACGGTGAGGTAGCCAAAGAGCGTTCTCTAAAGTGGTACTAAAGAAGCTAGCGCAAAGACTATTTCAAGCATGGGTTGGCTAGACGAGCGAGAACGAACCATCTTCATTAACCACGACAAGTATCTCGAAAGCGAATTGGATTATGTCGAAACCGAGCGCTGGACACCCCCTGAGCCAACTTTTAGACTAATTTCAGTCGAGCCTTTGACGGTCGATAGATAAAGCCACCTCTTAGCTATACTGTTACAGCAATAAACGCTCGGGTTGGGAGTTACCGCAATCCTCCTTTCCACCATCTTGTAGTCTTCTTTGACCTTCTCATTGAGTGCGGGACTATTCCGCGACTTGCGACTTCGAGTGACTGTTAACTCCGAAGTGTCACCTTGCCCCCAAATGGGGCTATAGGTTCGTTGGCCTCAGCCATTTTTTTAGATCCGAGGCCTTGCTATCGAGCTGCTATAAATATGGCTGATACGATCCCGTGTTAAAGAAATTATAGACAAGGCATCTTTTGAGTATCTGGGTCCCAGACCATTTGTAAAGCTACTCGATACGTCTTTTTGATGCGGAAAGTCATTTTGATAAAGTCGTTCTAAGGCGTCATCTATTTCGTTCGCGGCTACTTATGGAGCTCAGAGGCTAAGTAACAAGTCCGTACTCGCAACTGCAACAATGTCTGACTTACAACTTGGAGAATACCTTCGCACAAAAGGTCTCTTGATGAAGGAGCTGAACGACTGGAGAATCTCCTGTTCAAAGGCGAATGACAAGACTGGTGAAGCGGTATCCAAATACAGATCGGCACTAGCAAGTGAGAAGGTCAATATAAAGAAGCTCAAGTCAGTGACTTTTCTTTTATCTTTGGACCATCTCGCCGGGATCTTTGGACCACCTGATTCTTTACCTGATTAATTCGCTTCGGCGTCTTAAAAAAGCGGATACCAAAGGAGGAAAGAACATAAATGAGTTCAAAGAAATGGACGGTGGATATGAAAGATATCTGTAATTTATTGGCACTTGCGGCCAAGGGTAGTTAGAGCAAAGACTAAGTCAAATATGGGTTGGCTAGACGAGTGAGAACGAACCATCTTCATCAACCACGACAAGTATCTCGAAAGCGAATTGGATAACGTCGAAACCGAGGGACGGATACCTCCTGAGTCAACATTTAGACTAATGTCAGTCTAGCCTTTGGCAATCGATAGATAAAGCTTTCTTTTAGTCATAGTGGCACACCAGTTGACTCTCTGGTTAGGAGTTACTGCTTCCTTTTTGGTACCATCTTTGTCGTCTTCTTTGACATTCTCATTGAGTGTCTGACTATTTACAGCCTACGGCCACTATTAATGTTCCTGCGATTCGATACTAGATGTCTTGTTTTCTTCGGAATTATTTGTAGATATACCCCGTATTATCGATCTAGATAGTTATCGTCGTTTCTTTGATTACGGACAACTCACATGGTAGCTAGTGCAACGGTTCAGTGTGGTCATCCTGGATACCGCGTAATTTGATATCACCTTGAGGCAATTGAGACCTTTGCAGTTGCTTTGTAAGCTGTTTTCAGAGCTGTTCTCGGATGAGGGTTTTGCCAAGTTGTATTCTGGCTGAACTCCGAATCGCCTACAAAGCGACTTCATAAAATGAACTTTGAGTATTCCACAGCTTGTGACTTCGAGTGACAGTTAATTCCGAAGTGTCGCTCTGCCCCCAATGGGGCTAACGGTTCGTTGGCTGTAGCCATTTTTTAGAGCCGAAAATTAAACCATCGAGGTGCGATAAATATGGTCGAAGCGATCCGTGTTAAAGAAATGATAGAATCTGCGGTGTTATAAATTTGATAAAGATGTTTGAACGACCCTTATGACAGGTATGACTGATTCCCTCGGTGAAGTACGTTGTTATGAGTTCTCCTAAGGAATCTCACTTCAGATTAGCTCTTTGCCCTGGACGCTTTGACGCCCAGCTTCTTCCACTTTTTCGAGGACTTCGGCAGCCAGTTCTACGAAGCGTTTGCTCTGTTTTGTCTCGAAATGTGAGCGAGGACGTTCTAGATCTATTTTGATCTCAGCCAAAACGGTTGACGGTCTTGCTGAAAGCACCAATACTCGATCGCTCAAGTAAACCGCCTCTCCGACATCGTGGGTGACCATGAGGGCTGAGAAGGTCGAACTATCCCATAGCTTTTGAACCACATCCTCTAAGTGGTTTCGGGTCAACGCATCCACCGAGGCAAAGGGCTCGTCCATCATTAATATCTGTGGATCTGAAACCATAGCACGAGCTAGTGCCGCCCTTTGTTGCATGCCGCCAGATAGTTCCCATGGATAGCGAGTTTCAAAGCCACTCAATCCCACTTGCGCTAGGGCTTTTGTGACTCGCTCCGACCGCTCATGACTCGAACAATCACGGGCTCCCATTGCCACATTTTTAAAAATGCTAAGCCACGGAAATAGACTTTTGTTGTACTCTTGAAAGACGATCGCGAGGCCTTTGGGAACCTCGGTAACTGGCATTTGATTAAATACCACCGTGCCGCCATTTGGCGGGCGTAGACCAGATGCCGCACGTAAAAGTGTAGTTTTGCCGCTGCCGGATGGCCCAACGATACTCACAAACTCGTGTGGAGCTAGTTCTAGACTTACATCGCGGGTAATCTCGTTCAAGGATCCATCGCGACTTTGAATCGATACTCGAAGGTTTCGAATACTTAAAATTGAATTAGACATCGAACGAGCCTCCTAAGGTGCCTCTTTGCCATGACAGTAATCGGCGTTCAAATGATAAAAATAGTGTGTCGAAGATCCACCCGAGGCACCCCAGTACGATCACTCCACCGTAGGATCCTTTGATGTTGAAAGACTGTTGCGCGTTGGCAATGAAATAACCGATTCCGGATCCACCTCCTAGCATTTCGGCAACGACCATTACGGCAAGTGAGACGCTTAGGGCTATACGAAGGCCGGCGAATATTTGTGGGCTAGCCGCGGGAAGAACAACCCTCCAAAATAGAGTTCTACCTCGGAGTCCGTAAGTCGTGGCTGTATCGATCATGGTGGGTTCTATCGTTGAGGTCCCATTGGCCGTATTGATCAAGATCGGCCAAATAGCCGCAGAGACGATAGTAGCCACTACCATCCGACCGTTGATCCCGAAGATTACAATTGCGATAGGCACCAAAAGAGGAGTGGGTAGAGACCGCATAAAATCCACTACTGCAGAGGTCCAGTCTCTGACCACCTCATAATGGCCTATGATCATTCCTGCTGTTATGCCTATGATTACACTGATTAGAAAGCCGACCGCGGTACGTTCTAGCGAAGGAATTATGTCCACCCTCAGGGCTGAACTAGTTACAACTTTCCAAGCAGCGACCAATGATGCAATAAAGGTTGGAAACACGCTGGTGTGAAGGGTCACGGCCAGCAATTGCCAGAGGGCAGCCACAATGACCAAACCGAGCCATCCCACCGCTAGACGAGAGAGTTTTCTCTGTCTTGTTTGGTTTTGCTTTCTAGATATCATGCGTTGGTTCTAATTCCTTGAGTTCTCCAGGGGATAAATCGATCGATTATCCAGGCGAAGAGTCTGCTAATTCCCCAACCGAGTAGACCTCCCATGATGATTCCCCCAAACATCACCGAGGGTTCATTACCTTGTTGAGCTAGGAGAATGAACTCGCCCAGCCCTCCGGTTCCTCCGACGAGTTCGACTGACACCGTGACCACTAAGGCGAGGCTGATTGCTACTTGGATACCACTTGCGATCATCGGGCTAGCTGATGGCAGAACCACTCGATAGAGGAGGTTGAGTTTTTTTAGTCCTAATACCGCCGCTGTTTCGAGGACGGTGTTATCTACCTGACGAACACCCACTCTCGTGTTTATGAATACAGGCCAAAAAGCCGCGAAGGAGACCAATCCTGCGGTCATTCTAACTCCGAGTCCTGCAATTAGAATTGCGATTGGAATGAGCGCGAGTGAGGGCAGCGGTCGCATCATTCTCACGATCGTCTCCGTGGCGGCATCGGCGATTTGCGAACGTCCAACCAAAGTGCCTATTAGGATCCCGGCAACTACGGCAACTGATATACCTAGAGCCCAAGCTTCTAGTGTTGCAACCAATGCTGTGGCAAGGGCTGTCATATGAGATGTAATGCCACCCAAAGTTGCCAGTGGTGTAACTAGCGCGTTACTATTTACGGCTCCAGTTGCACTTGATAACTCCCAAAGCGCCAGCGCGACCAAGATGCCGCCAATTTGACGAACTGTGCGACGCTGACGAGGCGTAAGGCGCGCTCGAGGAAGCTCAAGAGGCCTTTCGCTTTGATCAGGCGCAAACCGCACTTGATTCACACTGTCCTCCAAGTCCAATCCCTATTCAGCGTCATTTGTTTGCTCCCGACCAGACCAGTTGGCTATTGGAGACGTTCGATGTAATCCAACCAAGCTTTTTCATCAGTTGCTCTTGCCCTTGAACGCTGCTTGAAGTGATGGTCGAACTCCAAACCGGCAGCTTCATATTATTGGCAACCGTGCTTGGGATGCTCGAATAGGTTGGAATTATAGCGCGAGCGGCGCTTGGGTTCTCGGCCGCATAGTTGAGCGACTGGTTTATCGCGGTTACGAATCGCTTTACTACTCCTGGATTTGAAGATATCTCTGCCGCACTTGTGAAGTAACCCGAGACGAGCATCCCCGGTTGCTCGCCTTCGAATAGCGGTGAAAGTAGTTTTCCTCCATGGGCGGCTATCGATGCCACGAAGGGCTCTACCTCGGTTACCGCTTGGACTTGCCCAGCGGCCAGCGCTGATACCATTGTCGGAAATGACAGGACTACGACATGTACTGAGGATGGATTTACACCATTTTTGAGGAGGACGCTATCTAGGGCTAGTTCATTTTCACCCTGTAGAGCATTTGACGCTATTGTTTTGCCCGCCAGACCGGCTATTGAAGTAATGCCACTATTTGCATTTACCAAGATGCCAGACCATGCATTGGTGGAGTTGGAAGCCGCGAAGTCTCCGGCAGCCACGAACCTTAACGCTATTCCGTGTGCGTTTGCGAGAATTAGATTCGCCGTAGCGCCGTATCCAAATTGCAGTGATCCACCTACTACGGCTGAGGCTACAGCGGCTCCGCCTTGTAAAGCATGAGGGACCACAGTTAGTTTTTGTTTGGCAAAGAATCCTTCCTTGATTCCGATATATAGGGGTGCCACGTCTGCTATAGGGAGGACTCCCACATTAATGGTTGCCGGTGCAATGGTTGTGCTTGTCTTCGCGGATGCGCTTGTGGTATTTGTAGATGACGTTGAACTTCCACAAGCAGCCGCAATTAGGCCAAAGGTTGCGAGCGAGGAAGCAGCTGTTATAGAGCGGCGGTTGATGTTTTTGAATATTTTCACTTTCTAGATCCCCCATTGATTGTTTTGACAGCTATACATTAGGTAGTACGAAGTAGCGGTGATTTCTTTTATTGGACCAAGCGATGCTGGTGATTCGATGGTTCAATAAAATATAAAAATACGGTGCGTTTTTGAGGCGCTCGGGTGGTGGGCTACATCCATATATCCGCTGGTGGCGGTTCTTGGCCATATTTTTGCATCCACGAGATGATCGGAGATCGAAGAACTCCGAGTTTTTCGATCTCCGCTTCGACTATATCGCCGGGTTGTAGATAGTTTGAGAAGGGATCGTCGGTACTAGCGGCCACACCGGCGATTGTTCCAGTAGAGATTAGATCCCCCGGACTATAGATCTGTGGTGAGTGGTATGCGACCAACTGAGCGATTGAGACCGACATATGAGAAGTGTTTGACTTTTGTCTAACTTGACCGTTGACTCGAAGCTCCATATCAAGGTCGTGAGGATCGCCTACCTCGTCTGGGGTGACGATCCATGGACCAATCGGGCAAAAAGTATCGATTGCCTTTGAGAATGAAAAGACGCCAGATTTCATTTCGCGCCGTTGAATATCTCTTGCTGTGATGTCGTTGAAGATCATGTAACCGGCAATGTGGTCTAGGGCCTGTTCGGCTGAGAAGAACTTGCCACCCTTGCCAATGACCATCACCATCTCTAGTTCGTAATCGAGTTCGTTTGTCAGTTGACTTGGGTAGACCACTGGCTCGTCGGGACCAATAATTGCGTCTACATTCTGGAAGAAGACGATTCCTTTATTGACAGGATGGGACCAGTTAACACGCTCTAGGTCCTGATGATGCTCTATGAAGTTTCCGGCGGTGTGAAAGAATTTTTTTGGTACGATTGGTGCGCGGAGGCGCACGCTCGAAAGTGGGAGTCTTTCTCCGGTCTCTCGAACGGCGCTGTCGCGTTCGAAATATTCACGCATGGATGAACAGTCCAACTCTACAACGGTCTCCCCATCTAACTTACCGACTCTCCCGGAATCAAATGTAACTAGTTTCATTCCGCCCCTCCTTGATAGTTTTATACAGTGAAAGTCACTTTTACTTATTCAAACAATACCAGTCATACTTTTGGCTGTCAAGTAGTTTTCCTAGCAACTATTGGTATTTGGAACTATGGCCTTTGCGTTCGGAGCGCTCGGTGTTTATCAATGCTTACAATTCAAGCCTCTGGCTAATTCTCCGGTTTGCTCGTCGGGAAAATTTTAATTCTTAATCATCCCGACTTTAGTTGACAACTTCGATCGAACGTGTAATAATGAAAGTCACTTTTACTATATGAAACTCAGAACGAAAGAGGATCCTCTATGAACGGTGAAATCGAGCCAGAGACTTCGTCATCTTGGCTTGGACTGGATGGTCGAGGAGTATTGATTGCTGGGGCCGGAGGTATTGGGTCGGCCTGTGCTAAGGCGTTCATAGGTGGCGGCGCAAGGATTGTTTTAGTGGATCAAGACCAAGCCAGACTGGAGGCGACGACGAAGGAGATCCATGGTCCCTGTAAGGCGATCGTCGCTGATTTATCGGTGGCTACTAGTGCTCGAATGGCAGTCAAACAGGCCACTGAAGTTTTGGGCGAGATCGATATATTCATTCATTGCGTAGGAATTAACCAAAGAAAGCCGGTTTTGGATGTTAGCGAGGATGATTGGACCAAAGTCCTAAGGATCAATTTAGATAGCGCTTTTTGGCTTGCACAGTCTGTTGGTAGGTCGATGGTGGAGCGGGGTTTCGGGAGAATCATCATTCTTTCATCGGTTTCGGGACTTCTAGCACACCCCGACCATGCTCCCTATGCAGCAAGCAAAGGGGCGATAAACCAGATGATGAGGGTAATGGCGCGGGAATGGGCTCCATTTGGGGTGACTGTAAATGCGATTGCACCGGGTTACACAGAGACGGATCTTACCATGGATTATCTTGAGCGAGATGGTAATAGGGCCAAGCTCCAAAAGATGGTTCCAGCTGGAAGGTTGGGGACGACTCAGGAGCTAACTGGACCAGCACTCTTTTTAGCGTCGCCACACTCGTCGTTTATTACGGGTCACGTACTTTATGTGGATGGTGGAAGGACACTGGTATGAGTAGTCGTCTTTTGCGACTAGACGCGGCATTATTTTCACTAGAGTTTCCACTCCAGCGTCCCGGGTGGAGAGATTTTAGTGAACTGGAGATTTACAAGGAGTTTTGATGAATATTGATCAACGGGCGCAAAGTCTCAGCTTCCCACAAGCGATCTACCCTCGTTTTAGTAAAAAGTGGGTGATGGTGACAGGGGCTGGAACGGGCTTTGGAGCAACGTTAGCTCAGCGAGCAGCCGCCGAGGGTGCAAATGTAGTTATTCACTTTAACTCCTCTGGCGCAGGCGCAAAGAGGACACTAGAGGCGGTAGAGAAATATGGAAGAAAAGCGTTTCTGATTCAGTCAGATCTCCGAAATTGGAATCAGACTAAGGAGATGTGTGCCGAAGTTTGGGAGCGGACCGGTGGCTTGGATGTCCTAGTCAACAATGTTGGTGACATTGCGACTGATCAGATGTCTTGGAGAGATATTACCGAAGACGTCGTAGATCGGGTGTTGGCGGTTGACATTAAAGGCACGTTACTGATGATTTCGGAAAATGGGCAAAGAATGCTAGAGCGAGGTCGAGGCTCTATCGTCAATATCGCTTCAACTGTGGTGGTCCGTGGAAGCCCTCGGGCGCCTCAATATGCTGCCGGAAAGTATGGCATCATCGGTCTTACAAAGTCTTATGCGGCTGCCTTTGCACCAACGGTGCGTGTAAATGCATTTGGACCGGGATTTATGGAGACTGAATCGACCATTACTAGGGAAGATTGGAATAACGGGCGGCGTGAGAGGGTGCTATCTCAGACCCCTATGGGTAGAGTTCCACTGCCTGAGGAGCTGGCTGCGGCAGCTTTATGGCTCGCCACCGACGACGCGAGTCACATGACGGGCAACTTTATTATGTGCGATGGCGGCTATTCGATGATTGGGGCATAGTTGGAGATGGGTCGACATGTCAGATTAGCAAATCTTTCAGGTAGAGCAACTTTGCTTTTTGATCAGGGCTACAGCGATGTAGCAACGTTGAGCAAGGGTCGCTTTAGCTCCGATCCTCAGAACTTGTTTGAGGTTTGGCGGGACTTTGAAGAATGGATGGATCAAGCTCAACCTCAGAAAGATGGCTCGCCGGAAATCTCCCTTCTGGGAACGCCCACGCCACGTCCTGGCCAGATCTTTGCTATTGGCCTAAATTATCGAAGTCATGCTAATGAGGCGGGTTACGACCGAAGTGGTCTTCCGCAAGTCTTTACGAAGTTCCCTAGCTCCATAGCTGGACCATATACCAAAGTGCAAGTGGTCACTCCTCGTCTCGATTGGGAGATAGAACTTGTGGTTGTGATGGCACGCAATGGACGGCGGATCAAAGAGGAGGACGCCTGGTCTTATGTCGCGGGGTTGATGGTTGGCCAAGATCTATCGGCTAGAGATGTGCAACTCAGTGGTTCTTCTCCACAGTGGAGTTTGGGAAAGTCATTTGAACATTTCGGTCCAGTGGGGCCATCTATTACCTTAGCGTCAAAGCTACTAAATCGCGATGATCTCATTCTCGAAGGTCGATTGAACCAAGTACTAGTTCAGCGGGCAAGAAGTTCGGAGATGATTTGGTCGGTATCAGAGTTGATCGGCCGTCTTTCGAGCGTCTGTGAATTAAGAGCCGGTGACTTGATTTTCACAGGTACACCATCAGGGGTGGGAAACCGCATGGACCCACCTAGGTATCTAAAGGCAGGAGATAGGCTTTCGAGCACGATAGGTGATTTAGGTGAGATCGTGTCAGACTTTGTGGAACCCACCGAAGCTAGGGAGGGAGCTGGATGAGCCAACGAGGCGGTAGTCGTATTGCTAAATTTACGCGAGAGGTTTTAGATCCAGATCAGCAAGCACTTTACGACGAGATAGCATTTGGGGTGCGATCCAAGGGGATTCAGCGTTTTCCTCTTTTAGATATAGATGGAGCACTAGAGGGGCCCTTTAATGCGATGCTATTGGCACCTAAGGTAGGAGCTGCCCTTTCGCAGGTTGGCTCAGCGATTCGTTACTCTACTAGCCTCTCAGATAGAGTTCGTGAGGCAGCAATTTTGATGGTGGCAGCCAGGTGGGACTGTGACTTTGAGCGCCGTTCGCATGAGCCCATTGCTGTTGATGTTGGTCTCACCTCGGAAGATATTGCCGCGATCTTTTCAGGTGGCCTTCCTGCGGCTGAGACACAGGCGGAGGCTACAGCCTTTAGAATCGGTGCTTTACTCGTGGGCGAAGGCGATTTGGACGATGATGACTTTGAGCAATGCCTAATTGACCTCGGTGAGAGGGCAATCTTTGAACTTTCGAGTCTGATTGGTTATTATCAGACTCTCGCGCTTCAACTTCGAATTTTCAGAGTATGACTGTGACCCCCATCTTGTGATCGGTCCTTTTGGATTGACCAAAGATAGATGGCAATCTGTGAACTAGATGCTTTAAGGGTAGGTTTGAGTTAAGCCGGAGGCTAAAAATTAATTTCTAAGGGATGAGGTAGCATTTATTCGAACGAAATAGATATGGTGGATCTTATTGGTTCAATATCAATTTGATTATGATGGCAAACTCGAGAATCGTAATCGTATTCTAGGAATCGATTTCTGATTCCCCAAGCAGTAAAGCGCAGTAATGGAGCACTCGACGATACCAGAAGAAAATGACAAATATAAGATCGATGATTCTAAAGTTGATGGCACCAAGTCACAGCCACGTTCCTATCGCGTTGAAGCCCTTGCTAAGGGGTTGCGACTCCTTTCGTTTTTTACTGCGGAGACACCGACCCTTCGTGTCAAGGAACTAGTGGAATTAAGCGGGATTCCCATGCCCACCACATTTCGGCTTGTTGCGACCCTAGAAGAAGAGGGTTACCTTGAACGAACGATAGATGGTCAGGTCCGGCCAGGGACTAGTGTCCTGGCGCTCGGTTTCGCAGCGGTGCAGGGTATGGACCTTGTGCAGACTTCCGATCCCAACATGCGAGATTTACACGCTAGGACTGCTGAAACGGTCAATCTCGGGGTGTTATATAGTGATCAGGTGCTCTTTGTTGCGCGGATACCACGGCGTGACGGGGTTCTTTCGGATGCCATTCGGGTTGGTTCGACGGTGCCTGCGGTCTTTAGTTCAATTGGCAAAGTTATTTTGGCCGGCATGTCAGAGGATGAACTTCATAGAACCATCTCGCAGACCTCTTTTGCTGGTCGTTGGGGACCCAATGCTGTTAGAACGATGGACGAGCTTCTTGAGCAGCTTTCATCGGCTCGAAGCGATGGCTACCTTCTCCAGCAAGAGTCGGCAATTCCGGGATTGTCTTCTATTGCAGCGCCGATACGTCAGAGCGGAAAGGGTATAGTTGCTGCGATCAATGTAGCGGTTCCCACTGCAGAATATACTCGCAAGAAGTTGCTTGATAAGATACTTGAGCCCCTTCTTGTGGCTTCAAGGGAGATTACTTTGCGACTTGGAGGAAGTATTCAATATTGAATGGTCTAAGAGATGACGCCTTTAAATTGCGCTATTTCGAGATTTGAATGTCATTGAACTGTCGCTGTTACGGATTCTATTTTGGAGTCGATAGACATTAACGAATAGATCGACCTCGGTGAAATGATTGAAGCTTTGAAAGGCGAACAATTGGGGACCGGATAGGATTGGGCGAAGTTTGCGATAGCCCGTGCTGTTTTTGTTCTGGAATTTGCATCTTATGAGCGGCTTTTAACTTTGAACGCAGGTTTTCATTCAAACTCTTGCGAAGCATGAGGGCGAAGTCGCCGATTGCGATTCGGATAACGAGACGATTTTCTTTGTCCGCTATGGACCTTGGTTCGTTAGCTGTCGTTGATCGCAGTATTCACTAGTTCTTGGCTAGTTAATTCTCCTAGAGGCGCAGCACCCCTTGAACTTCTTGCCACTTCCACAGGAACACAAATCGTTTCTTTTGGCCATTTTGAAGGTGGTTCTTAGCCCTATTTCCCGTTCGCCGAGGTTCTCGATGTGTAGGTGCACGGGTTTCGATTTCCGCTTTAGCTTTACCATTTCGCGGTATTAAGGCAGGATATGGCTATAGTAGGACAGATATAGCCTCCACGGAGGTAATTGAGGCCGACTTGACCCTTTTAGGTGGCTGTGGTGAACCGATCCTTGGGATAAGCCGGCCTCGTGTTCCTCTGATTCTTGCCCCGTAAACTTGATTAATATTCTATACCCCTAGGTGCCAACTCTATTGTCCCCTAGGGTTTGCGGCTATCTCCGTAGTGTTGTATTTTACCTAAATGCACCTAGTCCAGTTAGGGCTTCACCCACAACTAGAGTATGCATTTCGTTGGTACCTTCATAGGTAAAGACCGATTCGAGATTGCATAAGTGGCGCATAACTGGATACTCTAAGGTAATCCCGTTTGCGCCAAGTATGCTGCGGCAATCTCGTGCGATAGCAAGAGCTTCCCGAGCATTGTTTAGCTTTCCTAGGCTAACTTGTTCGCTAGTGGCAAGTCCCTGATCTTTTAATCTACCGACATGGATGGCAAGGAGCATTCCTTTGCCGAGTTCTAGTGTCATGTCGGCATACTTCTTCTGTGTGAGTTGGAAGCCTGCTATCGGTTTGTCGAATTGATCTCGCTCTAAACCGTAGGTTATGGCACTCTCTAGGCAGTCGCGAGCCGCTCCTAATGCACCAAAGAGGATTCCAAAGCGGGCTTCATTCAAACACGTTAGGGGGCCTCTCAGACTGGATACCTCCGGTAATACCGCGCTTGCTGGAAGGCGCAGATTGTCGAATACCAATTCAGAGGTGACGGAAGCCCTTAATGAGAGTTTTTTGTGGATAAGATTTGCGCTAAATCCAGGTGTGTCTGTTGGGACTACAAATCCTCGCACGCCATCATCCGTGCGTGCCCATACGACAGCAACTTTAGCAACCGATCCATTGGTGATCCACATCTTCGATCCATTGAGGATCCAATCTCCGCCGTCTCTTTTGGCATTAGTTCGCATTCCAGATGGGTTTGATCCAAAGTCGGCTTCGGTCAGACCAAAGCAACCGATGATATCGCCGGCAGCCATGCCCGGAAGCCATTGATCCTTTTGTTCGGTCGATCCAAAGGCGTGTATGGCTTTCATGGCGAGCGAGCCTTGAACGCTGACTAACGATCTAAGGCCCGAATCGCCTGCCTCTAATTCAGTGCAGGCAAGACCGTATGAAACCGCGCTAGTTCCAGCGCAACCCCATCCGTCGAGATGCATCCCGAGAACGCCGAGTTCGCCGAGTTCTTTTGCTAACTCGGCGACTGGAAGCTCTCCGGATTCATACCAATCAGCGACTTCTGGTTTGATTCGTTTTTCGACGTATTTTCGGACGGTGTCACGTATCGCGATCTCTTCGGCTGAGAGCATCGAATCTATATTGAATAGATCAAGCGGTTTGATTGGGGTTTTAACCATTTTTGTCCTTCCGATCATTACATGACTTTATGGTTCACGCTGACCAACTTAATTTTCGATCTGCAAGGTCGAAGAGTTCTAGTGAGCTATAGGAGATTGAACTCTGAGTGTTCGTCACCAAGCCCTCCCTTCAAAGAATACACCATCAACCAGAGGTCTAAATTGTCATTTTGTTTCAATTGCCAACTCGATATTTGTTGATATTTTCAAAATTGCTAGAACTCTAGGAAAAATGTCAATTCTTATATTCGCATCTCAATGTTGTGTTGTAGTGCGAGTTACGCATTGCCTACCGATCCAAGGTGCTATTGTAGCGCCTGTAATCTTTTTGTGAGGCGACAGTCGTCCTTGATTCTCAGTCAAATTTGCAACCTCGAATCCTTCGAGTGAAGGTTTTCATTATTAATTGCAATGTTATCAAAAGGGCCGCGCGAGCGGATGGGATTTTGCTTGTGATAAATGATCAGATTTGGCACCATGGGCGTTTATTGTTATTGAGTTTGATCTGGGCAATGTCGCTTTATTTGAGTCTTTAATCTTTTAAATGACCGTGGTTACCGTAGGTCCAGATTTTCCATCCGACTTTGGGTCCAAGAGTTTTTGGCCTTTTGTCAGTTAGTGGTTTATGTCATACTTGGCCATGGTTTTAGCGTTAACCTAATTCCTAGGGATAGAAAAGATTGGACTATGAAGTGATCGATCGAGATTTGTCAAAGTTGGATGCTTGTGGTTTGGCCGAACTCATTCGACTCAAGAAGGTCTCTCCTCTTGAGGCCGTTGATTCCGCTATCGAGGCGGCAGAGGAACTGAATCCTAAGTTGAATGCCATCATCCATCCAAGGTATGAAAAGGCTAGAGCCGAGGCCAAAGGGCAATTGGCGGACGGTCCATTTAGAGGTGTTCCGATTGTACTGAAAGATCTAGGAGCACCGATGGCGGGGGAGCCGTACTATGGTGGTACGACATTTTTGAAGGTGATTGACTTTCGCCCAACGAGTAATTCTTATCTCACCCAGTCATTTTTAGATGCAGGCTTTAACGTAATAGGTCGGACCAACTGTCCCGAGATGGGGACCACGATTACGACTGAGCCACTCTCATATGGCCCCAGTCGCAATCCTTGGAATTTGAATCACTCCACCGGCGGTTCTTCAGGTGGGTCTGCGGCGGCGGTTGCTGCTGGCATAGTTTCCGTGGCGCACGGTAATGACGGTGGAGGATCGATTAGAATCCCGTCGAGTGCTTGTGGGCTCTTCGGATTTAAACCCAGCCGCGGCCGTGTTTCACAAGGTCCCGAGGCCTCCGACTCCTGGGCGGGTGCGGCCATAGATCACGTTCTCACCCGGTCGGTGCGAGACTCAGCTTCCATTCTCGATCTTATCTCGGGTTACCGGCTAGGTGATCCTTATGTGGCTCCGGTCCATGAATCGAGTTTTGCAGATCAGGTTAACAAAGATCCTGGTCGGTTACGTATAGGCTTTGTAACACAGCCTCTTATGGAGGGTTACTTCAGTGATTTGGAATGTGTTCAAAGCGTTTTGGATGCAGCGAAACTCTGTGAATCGCTCGGTCATGAAGTGGTTTCGGCTTACCCCAAAGCACTAGAAGACCCGGCGTATTCGTTTACCTTTGTCACCATGGTAGCTTCATGGGTGGCAAGCGACGTTCTTGCGTGGTCGAATCTTTTGGGTCGGACCATCGATCCATCTGAGTTGGAAGCGGACAATGCACTCTTTTGTCAGGTGGGTATGTCTACGACGGCGCCACAATATCTCAATGCCATTGCATGGCTGAGTGACTATAGACGACGGATCGCCAGTTTCTGGGAGGTTGAGGGTTTTGATATTTTGATTACTCCGACGTTGCCGAAGCTTCCGCCAGAGATTGGATACCTTTGCGAGCCAGGGGTCAGCCAATCCCGGGTACTTGAATATATCCAATTTACTGGGCAGTTTAACGTTGCTGGAAATCCAGCAGCTTCGATTCCGTTTGCCACTTCAACTTCTGGATTGCCGATCGGTGTTCAACTTGTGGGCGCATATGGAAGAGAAGGAACGCTCCTTCGTCTGTGTGGTCAATTTGAGGAAGCGATTCAGTGGATGGATAGGTATCCCTCGGTACATGCCTCAAATGGGTGAGTCTATCCACCAAGCTATTTTCGCATCTATATTGCTTCATACCTGGTCGATACGCTCAGGGGTTTAATGCGAGTGATAGGAGTTGATGAGTTCAACGGATCAGATAGGAGATCTAACAGGTAACAGTCGACCAGGTGAAAAAGGAAGTTACAAAAGGGAGATGGACGACGGGTACTACTTAACCGGTCCTCTCCCTTTTGTCTATGTTGTTTTTTTTGTCTATGTTTTTTATCAATCCACAGAAGGAAGAACTTTATCTAGCGTGGAGCTAGCTCTATCTCAACTTCGAGGTCTGCCTGGTCTTCGTTGTTGACAAGGTTGATTTGATTCGTTACCAATGCCACCATGAGGTCATTTTTGGCTAATTCGAAATTTCTAATGATGCTAGAGCTTCCAACTATCTTGAGTTTTGAAACTGGAGATTTCATTGAGGTCTTAGCTTCGCTTTTGGCTCTTCTAACCTTGGATAGTACTTGGTAAATCGCCGAGGTCTCAATTTGATTGGCTTCGCCGGTCTTTAGAGTTGCTTCAGGAGAGGTCAGCTTCCCTAGGTAGGCCTTAGCTGTGTCCATTATTGTGAGATCGTTCGGCCAATCTTGGCTATGGACTGATCCCGACTCAAACCAAGACCAAACTTCCTCTGTTGCAAATGGTAGATAAGGCGCCAAAAGGCGAAGTGAGGTATTGATTACGGCGAGCGCAGTTATTCGTGCGGATAGAGTCTGCGAAGTTGTAAAGGTAACCCCTTGTTCGGATGTGCCATATGCTCGTATCTTTATCAGCTCCAAATAATTGTCACAGAACGACCAAAAGAAAGTCTCGGTTGCTTCAAGGCCGCGAGTGTGGTTCAGGGAATCTAGAGACTTTGTCGCATTTGCGACAACGCCTTCTAGATCTCTGATAACTGCTTCGTCAATCGGGGATAGCTCAACTTCGCTAACACCTTGAACGTCTAATTCACTAGCTGCGATAGCGAGTGCGAATTTTGAGGCGTTGAGAACCTTTATCGCCAAGCGACGACCGATCTTCATTGAATTTTCATCTGCTGCAGTATCGACACCAGGTCGCCCATTTGCAGCCCAGTACCTAAGCGCATCAGCTCCGTGCTTTTCGATCAAAGGCATAGGTGTTACAACATTGCCCTTTGATTTCGACATCTTTTTGCGGTCGGGGTCGAGAACAAATCCAGAGATTACTGTATTTTTCCACGGTAGACGATCTTCGCTGAGATAAGAGCGAAGAATTGTATAAAAGAGCCAGGTTCGGATGATATCTTGCCCCTGGGGCCGAAGATCCATGGGAAACAGTCTTTTGAAAAGGTCGCTATTTTCTTCCCAGCCACTTGCTATCTGTGGGGTCAACGAAGAGGTTGCCCACGTATCCATTACGTCATAGTCCCCAATAAAGCCACCTTTTTCCCCACGTTGTCCCGGGTCGTATCCAGAAGGTGTATCTTGAAATGGATCGATAGGGAGTTCATCTTCTTCTGGGAGAATGGGCGAAAGGCGATCAATTTGGCCCTCGTCGTCAATTGGGTACCATACCGGGATCGGAATCCCGAAATAGCGCTGCCGAGAGATGTTCCAATCCGAGGCTAGGCCATTCACCCAGTTGTCATAGCGAACCTTCATGTACGGCGGATTCCAATGTAGTTCTTTGCCGAGTTCGAGCAATCGCTCTTTATGGGCAAGGGTACGTATATACCACTGCCATGAGGTTACAACTTCGAGAGGTTTGTCACCTTTCTCAAAGTATTTAACGCTGTGTCGGACCTTTTTTGGCTGATCATGAAAGAACCCATGTACTTCTAGGGTTTTGGCTATCGTGGTTCGCGCTGTTTTAGTGGTCTTTCCTTCAATCTCGCTATAAAAGGCGTTGGCACTGTTTGGATTTTTGCTCGGGAAGCGTTCGTCGCTGAAGTCGATCGAGGCTAGGCGACCCCTGCGGTCAATGGTCGGCCGTAGTGCTAGATTCAGCTCTTTCCACCAGAGTACATCTGTCAAATCTCCAAAAGTGCAGATCATTGCGATCCCTGATCCCTTATCGATCTCAGCAAGGGGGTGCGCCAGAATTGGAACTTCGACTTCGAATAGTGGGGTGATGGCGAATTTTCCAAACAAGCTCTGGTATCTAGGATCCTTAGGATTGGCTACTAGGGCGACACAGGAAGCTAAAAGCTCGGGTCGTGTAGTTTGTATCTCCACTTGGTCGCTGGTTCCAGCCAACGAGAAGTTGATCGAGTAAAAGAGCCCATCTTCTTCCTTGTCCTCAAGCTCTGCTTGGGAGACTGCACTTTGGAAGTCAACGTCCCAGAGGGTTGGGGATTCTCCATGGTAGAGAGCCCCTTCTTTGAAGAGGCGAATAAAGCTGAGTTGGGATACCCTTTGCGCACGTTGGCCGATGGTGGTGTAGGTCTTGGACCAATCTACCGAAAGCCCGAGAGTGCGCCACAGCTTTTCAAAGGCCTGCTCGTCCTCTTGGGTGAGTTTTTGACAGGCATTTACAAAGTTTGTGCGTGAAATTGGGAGAGGTTTTGCATTCGCATCAGTGGGCGGTGTCGGTACGAATGTCGGGACATAGGAGATGGAAGGGTCACATGCTATCCCATAGTAGTTTTGGACTCTTCTCTCGGTGGGTAGGCCATTGTCATCCCAACCCATTGGGTAGAAGACGTTATGGCCGGTCATTCTTTTAAACCTTGCAATGATGTCAGTATGGGTATACGAGAGAACATGTCCGGCGTGTAATGAACCTGAGACCGTGGGTGGCGGAGTATCGATCGAGAAGATTGGAGAGGTTGTATCATCTTCTCTAAAGGTGAAAACTCCGCTTTTTTCCCAATTTTTGCTCCATTTTTCCTCAATGCCATCGAGAGTTGGCTTTTCGGGGACTGAAAACGTCATCGCTGCCTTTACCATACCTTTGTGATTCACTTACACAATAGTGCAACAGGTCAAATTGAAGAGCTACGACCGGCCGTCGACGGCATCATTAAGATGTATGTTTGCGGGCCGACAGTCTACGATGTGCCCCATTTGGGACACGGTCGTTTTGTGCTCGTTTATGATATTCTACGCCGTTACCTTGAGTATCAAGGCCACGGCGTAATACACGTTTCCAATATAACTGACGTCGACGATAAGATTCTCGCGCGAGCCGACTCTGAGAATCGCCAGCCATCTCAGGTAGCTGGCGAGTACGAGAAGGTTTGGTGGAAGGTCTTGGATGACCTAAATGTCCTAAGACCTACCCACGTTCCGCATGCTACCGCTTACATCCAAGAGATGATCACCTTTATATCTGAGTTGATAGAGATAGGTGCGGCATACATAGGTGGCGATGGAGTTTACTTTGAGGTGTCGCGTATTGAGAGCTATGGACTTTTGGCCCATCAATCTTTGGAGTCCATGCGTTCAGGTGCTCGAGTGGAGCCCAATCCGAACAAGCGGTCGCCAATCGACTTTGCACTGTGGAAGAATACTCCAAATGCCGAGTGGGCTTGGGAGTCGCCCTTTGGCAGAGGAAGGCCGGGTTGGCATACTGAATGTGTCGTAATGGCACAGGATCTGCTTGGTTCATCCTTTGATATTCATGGTGGGGGAGCTGACCTAGCCTTTCCACACCATGAAAACGAACGCGCACAAGCTTTGGCTTTAGGTAGTTCTTTTGCAGACAAGTGGGTTCACAACGGGTTTATTGTGGTTGGCGATGAGAAGATGTCAAAGTCGCTTTCAAATTTTGTAAGCTTACCCGAGTTGATTGGTGAGGACGATCCTCGAGCCTTTCGTCTTTTGGTCCTTCAGTCACACTATCGTTCTCCTTTGGAGGTGAACTCCACCTTGATTGGCGATGCTGCCCGGGCCTTAGAGCGAATTGACAATGCGCTAGTGCGATTTGATCGCCATTACGACGCATCTATTTCGCATGTGCAAGCAGATTCGGAGATTCTTGAATCTTTTGGGCAAGCTATGGATAACGATATGGATACGCCGCTAGCCATCTCGATTCTCTTCCAGGGAATTACCTCGATGAATGTTTCCTTTGACAATGGTGACCTGACAAAGGCCATAGCAATCGCAAAGGCGATAGAGATCGTCGTTAGGGTCTTTGGACTTGGGGTAACCAGGAGTGAGCTTGTTCTTCCTGATGCTGTGGTTGAGCTCTTTCTGGAGCGCGAGGGGGCTAGGCAAAGGAAAGATTTCGCGGCTTCGGATCGATTGCGTGATCGCCTTTTGGAATTGGGTTATGGGATCGAAGATACCAAGGAAGGTGGCCAGATACGAAAGCTTTAGGTCGTGGGCCAAGTTGGTTGATTCTACTTCTAAATAGCGGTTCCTTGGCCGTTAGAAGTCACAACCCTTCTAGCTCCTTAACCCAAGTAAAACCCCAATGGTGACAGTCGCGGGTTCGTGGTGCTAAGTGTACGTGCAATAAAATCTATGAGTCCATTTTTTGGTAGTTGCGCCATTGAAATGGTAACTACTTTTGAAGCCATAGGTGCTTTATAGATTTGCAGCGCCACGAGGTCTCTCGTTTGGTCGGTTTTGTTGAGCTTTTGTCAGTAATGTTTTGTCATAAGGTTCCACTGGGTGTTTAGAGCCTTCAATGAGAAGGCACCCCGATCACAAGGAGAGGTAACTAGTGATCGGGGTGCCGCGGAATGTTTTTTTAGTTGGCTTCTGAGGTCACTCGGACGTAATTTTCTAGTTCGCTAGCTGCAACGCCTACACCTTGAAACTCCGATAGGACTTGTTGGGTCGAGGCTTGAGATGAGATCACAATCTCGGTGGTGTCGTTGTTGCTAAGCGATAGCCGCGATGCAGTCTCGCTTATCGTCTTTAGCTGTGTTTGAATTTCATGAGTCGCATTATCAACCTTTGATGCCAAAGTTCTAACTTCATTCGCTACGACCGCAAAGCCCAATCCTTGATCGCCAGCTCGAGCGGCCTCGATCGATGCATTTAGAGATAGAAGTTTTGTTTGGCTAGATATCTCCCTGATAGTCCCCACAACTTTGTCGATTTGGTCTGTCTGGACAACAAGTTGATCTACCAGGGCCGTATTAGTGGCTGCATCAACTACCAGCTTCTCAGCTCCGCCAGATACCTCTTCAGCACAGGTGATACCTTCAGTGGCTCGTTGCGATAGATTTATTGCCATATCTTGCAGAACTGAGAGTGCCCTTTTGGTCTCTAATTCTCGTTGGGTAATGTCTGTTGCTACTTTTATGACGCCAATTATTGTGCCATCTAGATCAACAACGGGCATGTAGGTAGCTTCGAGGTAGATGGTTGATCCAGATTTAGTTACCCGTTCGATCTTGTCAGAGAAGAAAATTCCATCATTTAGGCGCCGCCACAGTTCCTTGTAGTCACTTGAAGAGGCGAAATGTCGCGTGCATAGTTCACTATGATGACGGCCGATTAGGTCTGATATCTCATAATTGACAGCATTGGCGAATAGTCGATTTACCCATAGAACATTGCCTCTCGTATCAAAGGCGATCATGGCCATATGTTTTTCCAACGCCGCGAGAGCCACCTCGGGACTAAATACACTTCCTAGCGAACTAGAAGTGGCGCCGCCTTTACTTTGCAGAAAAGGTTCCCTCGTGGGGACTTCAGTTAAAGACACCCCGTCTCCTCTCGAATTTTCCTAATGTAAAGATGCCAGCTCGTTTTGAAGCTCGATAGTATTTATTTTTAGACCAAAAATAAGCATTTCTCTTGAGCTTTCTTCGAGCAAAATAATTTTGGTTAGGCAAATCTACTTTGTATCATTTCGTCAATTCGACGGCATTTTATTATAGATATTTTCGAGATTTGAATAATTATTTTCAGAAGAGGGCTCAACGTGATAAATATGACTCCTATTCTGATCTTTAACAGCTGACTCGCGATAGTCGCGGATTCAAATCTACCTTCGCGACTATGGTTCGATCCAAGCCTCAGCTCTGGGGCAATACGGCGCAGACAGATAACAACGACCATCACGTGGGAACTTTCTGTGGGCCCTTTTTTAGGTATTCTTAAAATAAGGGGGTGTGGCGCTGGCCTTTATGTATGGGTGATCGTTTGGTGATGGGTCCTAAGCGACAAATGCGCTCAATCCAAAACTGGTGGGCAAAGCAAGATTCGAATGATGGATGCAGTTCGTCAGATCTTTTTTTTGGAGATTTTCGATGCGTCAATTTGACTGCTTTTTAGCCAATCTTTAGTGGACAATAATTTGAATCGGCTTCTCTGTGGTGAATTGTTGGTTTTGGAGTCCGCTTTATTTGCTTGGATGATCGTAGATTTTTTCGTTTTAAAAGCTGCGCTGTTGACAATCGGAGATTTTTATTCTTCGAGTGGCTTGACGATGTTACTTAGTGGTAACATAGTAAGTGGATTTATAGATACTTTATGTTGTGAGGTCTAAATGGGCGATTTTTCCCTAAAACTAAATGAAGACCAGATTTCGATTCAGAAATGGGTCCATGATTTTGCCGAAAATGTTATTCGACCGGCTGCCCAGGAGTGGGATGAGCGCGAGGAGACTCCGTGGCCCATCATTCAAGAGGCGGCTAATGCTGGATTGTACTCTTTTGATTTTTTGGCGACATGTTATGGAGACAAGACGGGGCTGATGCTTGCGTTGGTAAACGAGGAGATGTCCTGGGGTGATGCCGGAATTGCTCTAGCGATCTTTGGGTCTACATTGGGTGTGGCTGGGATCATGGCCAATGGCACGCCAGAACAGATAGGCGAATGGGTTCCGCAGTGTTTTGGGACTCCGGAAAAGCCACAACTGGCCGCTTTTGCGGTTACCGAGCCAGACGCAGGTTCTGATGTATCGTCGCTTCGAACACGTGCAACCTACAACGAAGCCAACGACACCTGGACCGTAAACGGTACCAAGACTTGGATTACCAACGGAGGCATAGCTGATATTCATGTAGTTGTGGCTACTGTAGATCCAACTCTTGGCTCTCGAGGCCAGGCTTCTTTTGTAATACCACCGAAAACTCCAGGTCTTTCGATGGGTCAGAAATTTAAAAAGATGGGAATTCGAGCTTCACATACGGCTGAAGTTATCCTCGATAATGTCACGATTCCCTCGTCGATGCTACTTGGAGGAAAAGAGAAACTTGACGAGCGTCTCGCTCGAGCACGTGAAGGTAAGAGATCTTCTTCCCAGGCGGCAATGGCTACTTTTGAGGCATCCAGGCCAATGGTGGGTGCACAAGCGGTGGGAATTGCCCGAGCTGCCTATGAGTACTCGCTCGATTACGCCAAGGAACGCAAGCAATTTGGTAAGGCGATCATTGAGAATCAAGGTATCGCCTTTAAGCTCGCAGATATGGCTATGCGAGTGGAGGCCTCTCGTCTATTGGTTTGGAGAGCTGCAAATATGGCAGCGACACATGTTCCCTTTACTAAAGGTGAGGGATCAATGTCCAAACTCTATGCGGGTGAGACAGCCGTTTGGGTTACTGAACAGGCTATTCAAATCTTAGGCGGTTATGGTTACGTTAGAGAGTACCCAGTTGAGCGCTGGCACCGAGATTCGAAGATCTATACGATCTTTGAGGGTACAAGTGAGATTCAGCGGCTGATAATTTCAAGAGCAATTTCGGGTGTAACCATCCGCTAGGCCTCGCTCTTCTAGAGTATCTGCAATGGCTCCGCTGTTGTGGAGATTTTAGGTGTGAACCTGAGGTTTCTTTCGCGCTAGGACTGCTTTTTTCTTTGTCTTTGCAATTAGGAAAAATAATCGATAATTCGCGCCGCTCATCTTGGCTCTTTGTAGTTATGAGCGGCGCGTAATATTTAAGGTTTACCATATGGCGACCGTGATCTTTGGTGGGGAAATTTAACTATTGAGTGCTTTTAGCTGTCATTCCCTGGCTCTCGCTGGATACCCCTTAGTCCAGCCCAGGCAAGTTCTGCCACTCGCGTAGCCCACATTGGTCCATTGGTATCAGTAAATGAAGTTACGCCGGGGTCACTTGTCTCAATCTCACGAAGCCATCGCCGCACTGTTCCTTCGGCTAGCGAGATAACTCCAAGCGCTAGGAAGCGACGGTGAGCCTCAGAGATGTCTGCATCTATCTGGCTGGTGACGAGGTCTGATATTTCATTTTCAATTCTAGATATTTCCATTTGAAATTCGACATCTAGACGCTGGCCTGAGCCGAAGAGTAGCTCGTATCCGGCTCTGTTATCATGAGCGAACTGAAAGTAACTCATATACCCACGCGACACTCGCTCGTGTACCGTCTTAGCGCCGGTGGTAGCGTCTCTAATAACATTGCAGAGTTCTATGCCGACAAGATTTAAAAGCTCAAGATATAGTGCGCGTTTTGAGGCAAAGTGTTGGTAGATAACGGGTTTCGTTATTCCAGCTGAGGTTGCGATCTCTTGCATCGATGTCGCATGAAAGCCCTTTTGCGAAAAGTGCCATAGGGCGTGTTTTAGAAGCAGTCGCTTTCTTTGGTCTCCAGGCAACCTTAATTGTCGCTCTGAATTCTGATCTACAACTTCATGGATCTTAGATTCCAAATGGACCTTCTAGTTGGTTGGGGATGATTGAAAATACATACCTTCTATATAAATTACCATGCGGTAGCTTAGCGCCTTCAATTTGAGTCAAGGATCCTTGGGCTGAGATCGTGCTTTTGATAAATTGTAAGATGTCTGAAATAAACGTCACTGTGATTAGTTGATTTAAAGCTTGCTTTTGTTGCTTGATGAACAATTGCTTGGGATATTCCGGCGGTTGACTACTATTTTAATCCACAAATGACATGGGACTACTGGAGCTAGAGAAATGATGATGACGGTCGATTCCGTGGTCCAAGAGCGACGTTTTTTTTGCGAGCTCCCTTAGTGGGAGACGACCTGGCAAATGCGACTTGCTTAGATCTCGGTAGGTATTGTTTGTAGTTTGGCGTTATTTGTCGCTTGATTAGTTATATAGTTTGGAAACAGTCGATTTTCTGCACCGCTTGAAATGGCGGGTATGGCAAGACCAGTCATTTTTATGCCAAAGTTTCTAGGTTTCTTTTCTCTTAGCGGTCGGAGATCTTGCTAGCGTTGAAATCCAGGATGATTGTCCTCGGGGAGTTCCAACTCCTGTTTGTCTCATCAAGCATTCTTCTTTGTGCTCTTTCGATACCACCTTGGGAGTGTAGAGTTGTGGAGATTGAATTGCCATCGCCAGACGCTATTCATTGTCTTGGATATCACAAAGGGATAGCCAAGACAATGATTAAATAACCGCTAGATTTATCAGTTGCCCATAAGGTCTAGGACAGGGTTAGCATAGTGCTAGTAATGGACTATGGCGTTTAGGTTCACGCCCATCTCGCGAGGCTAATGCGATTGGGACGAAAGTCGCAGTATCGGCTCAATGCTTTACCTTGACTATCTTTGCATACATCCCAGCGAGCAGTTACGTGCCTCAGGGCGAATGATATTTGCGACGTTGCCCTAGGGAGATCCTCGCGCGAGCACTTACAATCATCGACATCGCCCTAGAAACCGCCTTGGTGAGTTATCGATGGCTTATCGAGTGAGCTTTTTGTACTTCATCCGATGAGGTCGATCCGCGTCGATGCCAAGGCGTCGGTGGTGATCGGCTTCATAGTCCGAGAAGTTTCCTTCAAACCAGCGGACCTCTGCTTCTCCCTCAAAGGCAAGTATGTGTGTCGCAACCCGATCCAAGAACCATCGATCGTGACTGATCACCACTGCACAGCCAGGAAAAGTCAGTAGGCCATCTTCAAGTGCCCGGAGCGTGTCGACGTCGAGATCATTCGTTGGTTCGTCTAAAAGGAGTAAATTTCCACCAGTTCGCAGGACCTTGGCGAGTTGTACCCGGTTTCGTTCTCCACCAGAGATCTCCCCGACACGCTTTTGCTGTGAACTTCCTTTGAAGCCAAAGCTCGCCACGTAGGCCCGTGCATGGATCTCTCTGCTTCCCACTATGATTCGCTCGATGCCGCCCGTGATTTCGTCAAAGACGGTTGCCGCCGGGTTAAGCGTGTCCCTTGATTGGTCGAGATAGGCAAGAGCCACTGTTGCGCCAACTTCGATTGTACCGCTGTCAGGTTGTTCTAGGCCAACCACCAATTTGAACAGTGTCGTCTTCCCTGCACCATTCGGACCTATGACACCAACAATTCCCCCTGGTGGGAGGCGAAACTCAAGGTCTTCGATGAGCAAGCGGTCGCCGAATCCTTTGGTGAGCCCGCTTGCGTTGACCACGTTGTCGCCCAAGCGGGGTCCTGGTGGAATTGCGATCTCCAAGACATCGCCTCGTCGATCTGCTGCTTCGGCCTCTGCCACCAGCTCATTAAAGGCGTTGACTCTAGCTTTACCCTTGCTCTGGCGGGCTCGAGGTGACATTCGAATCCACTCGAGTTCACGAGCGAGCGCTGCTTGACGTGCCCGATCTGTTTTTTCCTCAGAGGCGAGGCGCGCCTGTTTTTGCTCAAGCCATGAGGAGTAATTTCCTTCCCAGGGGATGCCTCGACCACGATCGAGTTCAAGGATCCAAGAAGCAACGTTGTCGAGAAAGTATCGGTCGTGCGTGATGGCGATCACTGTGCCGCTATAGTCCTGCAGCGTCCGCTCCAACCATGCTACTGACTCAGCATCGAGATGGTTCGTTGGCTCGTCTAAAAGGAGGAGGTCAGGCTTTGCCAGAAGTAATCGGCAAAGGGCAACTCGACGTCGCTCTCCTCCAGAGAGGGTTGTTACGTCGGCATCCGGTGGCGGGAGACGGAGTGCATCCATGGCGACTTCGAGAGTGCGCTCAAGATCCCAGCCTTGTAATGCGTCAATTCTGGTCTGAAGATCACCCTGTTCGGCCAGCAGAGAATCGAAATCCGCCTCTGGATCAGAAAATGCTTCACATACATCATTGAATCTGGCCAAGAGATCCAGCTGCTCTTTTAGGACTTCTGCGACATTGCCCGCGACGTCCTTTGTTGGGTCAAGGAGCGGTTCTTGGGGGAGGTAGCCTACGGTGAACCCGGGAGTGAGTCGGGCCTCACCGCTGTAACCGTCGTCTAGTCCAGCCATTATTCGAAGGAGTGAGGACTTGCCTGATCCGTTCGCTCCGATTACGCCAATCTTTGCTCCTGGGTAGAACGATAGATTGATGTCCTTGAGGACCTCGCGATCGGGTTGGTAGAAGCGACCGAGATTGCGAGTAGTAAAGATATGTTGAGCAACCATGACCTCTAGTCTCACCTGTGAGCAGTGATTTTCCTTCACTTCGAACAAATTTTTTCCATAAATGAGTCGCATCGACATATCCGTATGTCTATTTGTCCGCAGATAAGGCCAAAGCGCCACCCTTGAGTAACTGCAAAGTCCGTCACGGACCTTGCAGGAAAGGCGTTTCATCAGGGTCTTCCTCCGTGTGGAGTACCCGACCTCGATGAACCATTCGTTGCGCCGCTCCAAAATCCCTACGCATGCGTATGTACTCTTTTTCTTTTCGCTCTGGCCGGTCTAGTACTTTGCGTCTTATCCATAGATGCCGAACAAAGACGAATCGATGGTTGCCCATCTCCCATGGACATCTTGCGCTGTCGTGGTTTACTTTGAGATCTTCTGTGGATTGTAGCCGTAGTATCCACTTGGATACTACGGACTTCCGGTTCGCCTTGGAACTTCTTAGCGAGAATCTTTCTCACTTGTAACTATTCAGGAGGGCTGGGCAATAGTGGTGTTGGCAGTACAGCTAGAAAGTTATCCCTACTTTCGACGTGCGTCATGAATGAAAGAGGTTGTAAATCACCTACAAGCTGATAACAATCACACTGCAATGCTACATAGATGATGGAGGTAGGCCCTCCGGGATCGCCTTTTGGGAGGAGATTCCAAACCACCTTATCGATAATGGCACGGGGCATTAGCTAAAGAGCGTTGTTCAAAGAGCGTTGTCCAAAGCGGTACGGAAAAGTTAGAGCAATGACTCTTTCAGGTATGAGTTAAGAAGACGAGTGAAAACAAACCACTGACGAAGCGTTCGAAATTGGTATGGATGATGTCGAAACCGAGGGACGTCGAACTTTCGGGACAACTTGGAGACTAACCCAATTAGTGCTCCTTGGGCATCCGGCGTGTAGGTGGCGTGAGCTTAACATCAGGCGTTTATGTGGAACATGAGAACCCAGTCCTAGACGTTCTTGGCTAAGCCCACATGGGCTAAGCCCATAGATGAGGAAAAACCTACAAGTTGCAGATCAACAAGAGGGAAAGTACCAAATGCCTATGGATTGGGGGCGGACCATCCCGTAGTAGCTACGAAGTCCTTGTAATGAGGATGGAGCCAAGGGGATGGAGTGAACAGGAAATGCAAATGAACAACTTCTCAAGGTAAAAGTTGAGGGGGAGGGATCAAATGACAAGACCACGACAAGAAAAAGCTTTTGATATCGACAAGTACGTCGTACTTAAACCTGAATCCACAGAAATGGACCAGCTTGAGCCCCTCGGTGTGACTCTGAGTCGGTTTTTCGGAACTGATTTAGGTTTGACGGAGGGTCTATGGCTTAAATCTGGTTTCAGAGTGCCAAATATGACCTATTCGCTTTGTGATTGAGCCTTTTTGGTCATTTTTGAGATTGTGAAATCTCATTTTGGGTATAGTGACCTAATCCCTTGTCTTCTAGAGCAGTTCCTTCAAGTAATATTCAGTGTGTTAGGTAACCAGATGTTCAGGTGATGGCGATCTCAAACTTTCTGATCCGATCAAGAGCCTCTAAGAACTTATCCTTATAGTGCCAGTGTTCTTCAAGATGCAGTATTACTTTTCTAGCTGAACGAGTGATATGTCCTGCGATCTGAAAGTAACACCGTCGAAGCTTTGGTGTGGTGATAACAGTTTCTGTAATAGCACCTATTCGTGCAGTGAACCGTGCCAGGTTGTGTGCAATTGCACTGCAATTGCACCAATGGCTAACCAGACCAGAGCTAACCAGACCAGAGCCAACCAAACGGCATTAGCGTTCATGTATCTGGATGGAACATGATTCCATCTAGAACCTCCTTTGAGATCCTTGATGACTAGTTCGATCTGGGCATGTACTCGGTGATCAGCCTCAAGAAAGAGCGTTTCGCCTTGTCGATCGGTAATAAATGCGTGATAGTCATAGTCTCTAAATAGTGCCAGCTGAGACCCTGGAGTAGGCTTGACCCTTCGTACGATAAGACGAACGTCTTGTCTATCTCTTGCAAATGCGCGATATTTCACTTCTGCTACATCAGCTCCACCTTCAAGCCAGTAGGGAATTGAAGTCCAGGCATCCTCTTGGATATCGGAGATGATACCTTTTAGTCTCTTGGACATCCGTGTTGTAATGCAAATGCGAACATCACCCGCACTAGCTGCGTCTCTAACGGCTCTTGAGTAGAACCCAGAGTCAAAACGCATGGTTATTTCACCAGTTGCTCCAGCGGCTCTGGCATTGTTGATTACCTGGGTTACAAACTCCCCGGCACCACGGGCGGTATTGGCATTGCCTTCACGAGTCACTATTCCAAGAATGTCACCTGTCTTGCCAACAGCTGCTAGGTGTGGGTGATACCCCCTTACTTTGGTATAACCAAATCCAGCTCCTTCTTTTTTGTTTCCATATACCTGACATATCGTGGAATCAACATCAATGGTGAGCGGCTCATCACCTGGACCTGCTCCAGCTAGCCAGGCTCGTTCTAGCAACAAAGCTGCAACTCGTTCAACATCTGCGATGTCACTGGTCTCAAAACTACGCAAGAAGACACCAAGAGTGGATGGTGCTGGCATTATCTGACCAAGGATAACTTGTGCATTTGGGCTTTCAAGGATTGCAGTGTCATCAATGCAATCACCACCGGCCAAAATGGAGGCCACGATAGCCATAGCTTTTCTGCCAACATTTGCTCGTCCAGGACGATCCTCTAGGTCAATGTGTAAATCAAAGAGATCCCTAAGGCCAAGTCTCTCAGCAAGGGTGATAGGGAGTATTAACCCACTGTTGGAAACTGCGTTCGAATCGTCAAAGGTGACTATCAAACACTCTAAAGCACTAGCAGATGCTCGCATCTAAAAGGTGCTCCTTGAACTGATGGATTTGAAGTGTCTTCAAACATCATTCTACCAGTTCAGAGCACCTTTTCTATACCAAAATCAAAGTTGAGCGGCTAAATTTTCGGTGGATCCAGGTTAAAGCATACAAAGAGGCAAAAGCCAATCGAGGAGCACCAGGGATTGATAAGCAGTCCATCTCAGTCTTTGAGATGGATCTAAAGAACAATCTCTACCAACTCTGGAATCGAATGGCTTCTGGAAGTTATTTTCCAGCGGCAACTAGATATGTCGAGATAGACAAGTCAGATGGCGGTAAAAGAATCCTAGGTATTCCAACCGTCAAAGATCGCATCGCCCAAGGGGTAGCTAAAGCCTACATAGAGCCAAGATTGGAAGAGGTCTTCCACGAAGACTCCTATGGTTACAGGCCGAATCGCTCAGCCCATGATGCCATTGAAAAAGCACGCAAGAGATGTTGGAAGTACGATTGGGTCATTGATCTAGATATCAAGGCCTTCTTGGACACAATAGATCATGAACTGCTGCTAAAAGCTGTCTCTATGCACGTATCAGAGCCATGGATAATTCTCTACATCAAACGTTGGTTGAAAGCTCCAATGCAAAACAAAGATGGACAACTAATAGATCGAGAGCAAGGATTACCCCAAGGCGGGGTGATTTCTCCGATTTTGGCGAATCTGTTCTTACATTACGCTTTTGACAAATGGATGGTAAAGAACTTACCCTATGCCCCGTTTGAACGATACGCGGATGACCTTTTGGTACATGTGGAAACAAAGAAACGAGCCGAAGAGATCCTAGAGGCTATAGGTCAGAGAATGACGCAGGTCAAGTTGGAGTTACATCCACAAAAGACCAAAATCGTCTATTGTAAGGACTCCAACCGTAAAGGAGAGTTCGAACAAATACGCTTTGACTTTCTAGGATTTACCTTTGCACCACGCTACGCCCGCAATAAGTTCAAGCAGCAGTTTAACAACTTCCTGCCAGCGGCTTCAGATAAAGCGGTAGAAGAAATGGGCAGAGAACTTAGGCGGTTTCGTATTCACCTCCAAACAGGCCAAACCATAGCCGAACTCGCCAGGCTTTACAACCCGGTGATCTTAGGCTGGATCAACTACTATGGACGCTTCTACAAATCCAGATTAGGCCAACTCCTCCGACGTATCAATATCTATTTGATTAGATGGGCACGCAAAAAGTACAGGCGACTTAGCATACGAGCAAATGCTTGGAAATACCTATCTCAAATAGCCGAACGTGAACCCAATCTTTGGGCTCACTGGTCATTTGGGGTAATACCAAAAGTCGGTTCGCTAGGAGCCGTGTGAATTGAGAGGTTCACGCACGGTTCTGTGAGAGCGGGGAGGGGAAGTTCCTCCCCGCCACTCGACAACCACCCCATGAAAGCCCAGGTCATGACCATATTGGTGTCTGGATTTGGGCACTACAGTTGAGCAATCACCTTCTTGGTTCGAGCTAGGGTATCTACTACTCCAAGAATAGAGTAGATCTCTTTTTGGGTAGAGTTTGGAGTAGAGGAGATACGAAGGTTATGTAGACGTTTGTTATCATCTAACATCGTTACGTTCAAGCGGCTATGGGTAGACACTTGAGCAAGAATGCTGTGAACACTTCTTTTGTCACCGGCTTGAGATAAGCTAAGTGCAATTGCTCCATAGAGGTGATAAGCAACTACTGAGATAAATAGATGAGCAGCGGTACGACTAGCTAGTTGGTGATAGATCGGTCTCATCCCTAGATTGCTCTTTAGGGCTTTGAATGCATCCTCTACCTTTGTTAGGGTCATATAGAGCTTCCAGATCTCTTCTGGTTCTAGATCGTTCCTATTGGTCTCAATCACATATGCACCATAGAGAGTCTCAGCTGCTTCTTTTACTTTTGGTTTCTCAGTCAAAACCAGCTCTTTGACTTTTTGATCATCGCCAGTTATGGTATCTATCTCATAGCGACGTGCAATAGAGCGATGCTCTTGCTTTAGCTTTCCTATTCTTGAAGCCACAGTTGTGGCATTGGAATATTGACCACGCTTAACTGAGTCAGCTAGTTTGTCAAATGCACTCTGGAACTTAGTTTGCATACCTCTAGCAATTGCCTCTTCTTTATCCCTGCGACGCTCTGAGATACATAGGATCTGCTTTATCTTGTTGTCCATTGAGTCACTTGCGTATGGTTGAGCTCTATTGGAATGGTTGGCTTGGGGTTCATTGCTCTGGGAGTGCTTGGCCTGTGGACCGCCAACTTGTGGAGCAGTATCCATCGAATCGATACCGAGGGACTCGCCGCCAAGTGAATGGTTAGCTTGTGGATGAGCGCTGAGTGATCCAGCATCGATGAAATCAACACGCATCGACTCGATGCCCATCGACTCGATGCCCATCGACTCGATGCCCATCGACTCGATGCCCATCGACTCGATGCCTTGTAGATGAACAACTATTTGCTCAGAATCCACCTCAGCACCCAGGTGGCCACCCGACTCAGCAACTTCTCCCTCGGCACCCGATTCGGCAACTTCTACCTCAGCAACTTCTCCCTCGGCAACTCCCACCTTGCCATCCATCTCGGCACCCGCCTCGGCAGCTTCTCCCTTGTCATCCAGCTCAACACCCAGGTCATCACCCAGTTCTTTGATGTAGATGCTCTCATTGGAGGAGTTCTTGATCTCTAAGAAGGTATCTTTTCCTTGGCGTAGTTCAGCTAGATAGTGTCTAGCTGCATTAGCGCGTGTAATTACCAGATAGCTAAGACCATAGGACTCAATCAGTGCGATGTTGTCATAAGTTGCTATCCCTCTATCCATGATAACCGTTGGGAGATCTTCGCTAAAGAGTCCCTGTCTTAGGTGACTAGAGATACTAGATAAGACATCACCAAGGGTTTCAGGCTCTGACTGATTACCGGGATATATGTGGCTATAGATCGGTAGTCCACGATCATCCACCAAAAGGGCAAGACTTACTAAAGTACAGTCGAAGCGCTTCTCTTTGGAGTGGCCATATTGGGCTAGATCATTACCAAGTGTTCGTCCCTCAAAATAGGCATTGGTAAGATCAAATAAAAAGAGACGCTTATTAGTTGGGTAAAGCTCATTCTCGGCTTTGATAAGTGCCATCTCGATTGAGTCTTTGGCTTCGTAGATAGCATCAGCTATCTCATAAATAGCATCTTTACCGATATTGCTAAGGTCTTGGTCTACCAATTCATAGAGTGCAGAGTCCTCTTTTAGGAAGCGATGTGTTTCAAGATCAGAAGAAGGAGCAACCAAACGAGCACATATTACAGCTTTAGCAATTGCTGTCTCTTTTTCACTAAGGCCACAACGTAGTAGCTGCTCTTTGATCTTCAATCTGTCATAGAAGCTACTAGCTATTAGTTCAGGACCTAAGCGCCTAATATCAGATGCCTCTAGAGATGATGTATTGACATTTAGGAACTCGGCATCTTTTGTGATTACTTCACGATCAGAGCGAAGTGTTTGAGTAACAGAAAAGCTAGATAGAACTTTATCGGCGATTGACTTTAGTTCTAGATCACCTTCAAACAAAGACTCAGAGCCAGCTAGTCTCATCGTCAATATCTGAGCTAGCTTCTTGTAGTCCTTAGGATCAATCTCAAGTCGTCCTAGATCCATAACTATCTCTTGGCGTACTTTGTCTCCTTCGCGATAAGACCTAACTAACTGATGCTTTATATATTTAGTTCCAGTTGCCTTATTCTTAGTGGTCTTCTCGCGAATGAACATATAACAAGTATACCAGATGAATTACCTTGTAGGCCAATATTCCCAGCTAACTCTCAGCTTAGGGCACTACATTCGCCACTTGAGAAAACCGAACTTCATCTACCAGCATCTCCAAATAGGGGTTACCCCTAAATAGGGGCTAAAAGGGGGCTTAAACGGGGTCTTGGGGGGAATTCAGCCGAAACTGGGGTTAGGTCGTTTTCGAGTCGATATTCCTTTTGGCGGAGTCTTTACAACAACTCGGGTGGATTCTCCTTCACCAGCCTGTTCTGTTGGGTCAATTAAATGTTGCTGGCAATATTGGCGACCTGAACAGTTACTCTCACTTTTCTATAGGAAGTGAACTGATTGATATCGTGATCGTTGATCCTTGATCGTATCTTCATCGCAGTGCGGCGATTTTACACGTTAACGACGCAGCCAGGAACCGATGGCATAGAGTGGTACGTTTACTAAATCCTCTTGTACGCGATAATTCGACAATGAAAAGCGAGCAGCTTCTGGTGGCTGAAAGCGATCAATATAACTGCGAAGGCTCTTAGATTTCAGGTTCTCAGATGCTTTTACCTCAATCGGAACTAGTCCTGAAGGTCTTTCGATGGCAAAGTCAACTTCAGCAGTTGGCTTCTCGGGGGTCCAATACATTGGAACTTCATTTCTCGTAGCGACTATCTGTTGTAGAACGTATTGTTCCGTGAGAGCACCATGGAATTCGACAAACGTCCTCGATCGGTTGACCAAGACAGTGGGGTCCAATTTAGTGAGTGCGCCAAGTATTCCAACGTCATGAAGGAAGAGCTTGAATATCTTGGGATCCTCATAGCTCCGTGCTGGGTGAGCAGGTTTTGTAAACCGGGTTACCTTGTGGACTAGCCCCGCTCCTTGTAGCCAGCTAATCGCATCCTCGAAATCTCGAGATCTAGCTCCTTCTCGTACGTGGCCAAAGACAAAGCGTCTATTTTCGCGGGCAAGTTGGGCGGGCATCGATTCCCAAACTTGGGCGATTTGGCGACTTATTGAGGGGGTCGCATATTTGGCAAAGTCATTCTCATATCCTCGGACAATCTCTAGTTGAACTTTTCGAGCAGCCGCAACCGACCTCTCTTCTCGATAAATTGATACCGCCTCCGGCATCCCGCCCACGAAGATGTATTCATTTAGTAGTTCAACCAAATGATTATGGAACGTAGACATTAGACCGTAATCTTGTTCCAGCAAGAGGTCGGCTAGATGCTCTTCTCCAAGTCCTCTAAGGAACTCATCAAAGTCCAGGGCGTGAAGGTTAAGAATGTTTACCTTGCCTACTGGAAAAGAGTTATCTTTATGAAGCGCAACCCCAAGGAGTGAGCCGGCGGTTGCTAAATGGATATCAGGGCGTAGCTCTTGAAAGTACTTGAGAGAGGTAAGCGCTCTTGGAACATCCTGGATCTCATCGATCACGAGAAGAGTTCTAGCGGGATCGATAGTAGCCTTGGCAATAATTTGAAGGCCTTGTAATAACCTGTTTGGATCGAGGTCGCCCTCGAACAGTTGATTCACGTCTGGGTTACGCTGACAGTTGACGTACACTACCTTTTCGTAATTGCGCTTACCAAATTCTTGTATAAGCCAAGTCTTTCCGACTTGTCGTGGTCCGAGGATGACAAGGGGTTTGCGAAACTTATTGTTTTTCCAGTTCTCCAGCGATTTTAAACAATGCCGTTCCATATAACCATTATACTTCGTCGCACAAAATTCCATGGAAACAATGTCAATTCATACACATAATTCCATGGAATCAAGGTGAAAGGGCGCTGCATATCACAGGCGTATCAGTTCCATCTTGATCGTCTAGAAGTTGTAATCGATCTTCTCATTCCCCGAACTAATCCCAATCAGAGTAGATTTTTGGGATAGACATTCCCGATAGGCTCCGGGGGATGACGCATCCACTTTATGTGCTAAATTAGCTCTTCGTCCCGTTTGAACCGATTTGGATCTGGTCGTTTTACCGTATTGAAGTCGTTATAACGGGAAATGTCGTTGACGACATAAAGCTTTGGGCATCGGTGCGGATAGCAACTCAAAAGCCGATATCGCGAACATTATGATACACAACTTCAAATAGATCGCCCCGACGACTCCAAAGGCAAGTTGTCTATCGTTTATCCTTCTGAGGTGATTTAGTTTTAGGGTTACGAATTCCTCGATGCCTCGAGCCTCGCCTTTGCAACCAAATAATCGAAGATTGCAAATGAAATCGCGATCAATACATCATAAGGTGCCATGGCATGGCGGTTATACCAAGAAGCATTATCTAAGTGCAGATGATTTAGCACGACCAATTGATATCCGCCTGATAAAGTGCGCAGTCACTGTGCAATTAAGCCACCGATCGGACAATTAGCAGTTAGCGCAATTCCCATCACGAACGGTGGGATCGATAAGATCGGAGAGTTACCTTCAGAATGACTCCGCTTTCATTAGTTCAAATCTCTCTTGCTTGGTGGATTCTCATGCGTTGTACGCGGCTGCTTTGCTCAGGAAGGCATTGTCCTTCTGTAATCCTGCCATCTCACGGCGAAGTCGTACGAGATCTTGGCGTTCAGCAGCGCTCAGAGGCTCTTTGCTTGTGATTTCGCTAGCTTGGATGCATCGACGTTCGTCGCGGATCCACCTTCTAAGTGAATCCTCTTTAAGGATGAGCTCTATAGCTACTCTTTTACGCTACGGCCGTAATCAATTGCTCTATGGGCTGCTTTTGAACTCCGAGGCGAAGTTCCTCCTATTGATTGCCATAGTGGCACCTAACATTGCAACATCGTATGGGTAATTGTTAGGTGTCTACTGATTCTGGGTAACCTCAGTGATTTCGGATTTAACCTTAAAGGTTGATAGGCCACTTATGTCTATGGGCGGCATGCGCAAGGTGACAGTCTCAAGGCGATAGTTGCTATTGCAAGCAAGGTATTCGGACAGGTAATGGGAGCTGATTCAGGGTATCTAAATCTCAAAGTTTTTTCGTCGCGGCAGTTTTAGATTCTGATTGGATGTGTTGCATATAGAGTCTGGCGATCTGGATAATGGTGTTTTTGCCCAAATATCTTTAAGTCCAAATATCTTTCACTAAAGATTGAGATATCGGCTCGGAAAAGGGGCATCCCATCACATCAATCCTGAAATCGCGAGCTCTAATTATTGGACAACACTGGAGTGGATCTCCAAAGTCTTCGCTTCCGATCGGAGATTTTCATTTAGCTACAGTTTGACAATTTGCTTTGCAGTAGATGCTAGTTAGCAGCCAAGGGGTGAATGAGGACAGATATTTAACGCTGACCAAAGATAGATTCGTTGGGAAGATCAATTTCACTTAGCTCTAGGGTGTTTCGAATTGTCATATGGAGCTTTACTGGGAGATTTTCAGCGTCGTTGGTGAGAGTTGCAATTTCGTTTCGGCGATAGGGCAATTTTCTCCGATTGTCGAGAGTTCGTAATCCAACCTGCGCCCTCGATGGAACTCGTTTTCAAGTTCCGAATTTGAGGCAATCTGATTTTCGTGTTGATGTGAATCATTCTTAGAGATTCTTTTTTGTTAAATTAGATATTTGGATTGATTTATAGGAGTACATTTTGGTTATGTCTAGTCCAGAATTAATCGTAGAAGTCAAAGATTCGACACTTTTTCTAATTATTAATCGTCCTTCAAAGATGAACTCCATCACTATGGAGGTCTTAGATGCGATTCATCAAGAGTTGAAGCGTTTTGAAAATGAACACTACGTGCGCTCGGTGGTTATTCGCGGGAGTGGTAATAAGGCCTTTTCGACTGGCGTTGATCTTTCGACTATGGCCGAAGGCGCAACCTTTTACGAATTGCATCGTGCCAGAGCGGCACTTGGTGGCCTCTTTCAATATATGTGGAGCTATCCAAAGGTTATAGTGGCTGCCGTAGATGGCTACGCGCTGGCCGGAGGTTTTGGCCTTATGGCTGCTTGTGATATGGTCTTAGCAACCTCACGGTCAAAGTTTGGAGCACCTGAGATCAACGTTGGAGTTTGGCCATTCGTGATTACGGTGCCATTGCTTCGATATATTGCGCCTAGGGCACTGTTTGAATTGATGATAACAGGTGAGCGTATTGACGCCAATCGCGCTTTGGAGCTTGGCGTGATCAACAAGGTAGTTTCAGAAGAAAAGTTCGATGGAGAACTCTTTAAAGTTCTTGCAACTCTTAATTCAAAGTCTGGATCTATTACGGCACTCGGTAAGAGTTCGTTTTACAAGGCTATGGATATGACTTCCGAGCAAGCCCTTTCCTACCTTCAGTCCATGCTTTCAATTGTGACCCAAACACAGGATTCCAAAGAGGGGATTATGGCCTTTGTTGAAAAGCGAGCAGCCTCTTGGAATGATAACTAGATAGACGGACTCTGGTTCTGAGAGTGGTGCTAGCGATATTACGATTAGATTCGTATCTGTTGCAATTGGAGGTCACTAAATTTCGACCTCTGTTTTCATTCATCGATGTCATAGACTTGGAGCAGTAGTTGGGCAAAGTAGCACTAGTGACTGGTATCACCGGTCAAGACGGTTCCTATTTGGCAGAGTTTCTTTTGTCGATGGGGTATCGAGTGATAGGTATGACGCGAAGATCTTCGACTCTAAACTTTGAGCGAATCGCCCATATCCAAGATTCAATAGAACTCGTATCTGGAGACTTACTGGACCAAACTTCGCTGCAGACCGTATTGAGTGAGTCCAAGCCGGATGAGATTTACAACCTGGCAGCTCAGTCTTTCGTTCAGACCTCTTTTAGTCAGGCCGTTCTAACGGGAGAAACTACCGCTCTTGGTGTTACAAGACTGCTAGATGCGGTCAGAACCGTGGTTCCATCCGCTCGGTTTTACCAAGCATCTTCTTCGGAGATGTTTGGTAAGGTTCAAGAGGTTCCACAGCGTGAATCGACACCTTTCTATCCTCGGTCACCCTACGGGGTTGCCAAATTGTATGGCCATTGGCTCACGGTGAACTACAGAGAGAGCTATGGAATGCATACTAACTCTGGTATTTTATTCAACCATGAATCTCCACGACGTGGTCTTGAATTTGTGACCCGTAAGATTACAAATTCTGTTGCATCGATCAAGTTAGGTCTCACTAACGAACTTCGCCTCGGTAATTTGGATGCACAGAGAGATTGGGGATACGCCAAAGACTACGTTCGAGCGATGTGGCTCATGCTTCAACAAGATGAGCCCGGTGACTTTGTCGTTTCGACTGGGGAGACTCATGAAGTAAGGGAGTTCGCAAAGCTCGCCTTCGAGGTAGTGGACCTTGACTATCGAGATTATGTGGTCCTGGACGAGCGTTTTGTGAGGCCCGCAGAGGTTGATCTGTTGGTCGGCGACAGTTCTCATGGAGAGGCAAAGCTTGGATGGAAGCGCGAAGTCGATTTTCCTGAGCTTATCCGAATGATGGTCGAAAGCGATTTAGAGATTCTCAAACGCCAGATCGGATAAGTAGCAAGATTTTCGACAAAGGTCGCACTTGTACCGGATGAGATTCTCTTAGTGACCGCTTGCTAGTTGCTTTGTACTTGTTTTTGTCTTGGCTTGAGTGCGGCTAGTGGGAGAAGTCGAAGATTTTAAAGTGACTAATCCGAGGCGATGGCGAACCAATCCCGGTCGTAAATACCTTGAATGCACCATGGTCTTTGGTTTTGATGGCCTGGTCGCTTTTTTGTTGACTGTGTAATTTTCAAAGGTGTAGTTGGGTCTCTATAAAGCTTAAGTGCTCGGCGTCATTGGTTAGGTATTTTATTTTCGTAGTGGATGAGCGCCCTGTCGCCTTGATTATTCCGTTTGACGATCTCCATAAGGATGATTGCAATAAAAGAGTTCGCTGCATCGTTGAAACCCTTCGACATCAGTTTTTGAATATATCTTTCCTCAAAGGAGGCGAAGCGTCACGTTTGCTAAGAAGAAGTCCAATGAAATGTCGCTCGCCTCAGAGACAGAGGCTGCATATCTAATAGAACTGGATCACATTGGTATCCAAGTCGGCGGTTTTCCTGCTGTGTACGGTCTAACTTTGAGGGTTGAACCGGGAGATTTGCTTTTGATTTCTGGTCCTAATGGTGCTGGAAAGACTACTCTTTTTCGTGCTATAGCTGGTCTAGCTAGGATCAACTCGGGTCGAGGTTCAGTTCTTGGTTTCGACTTGTATTACCCAGATAGAGGTCTGAGGTCTCGAATAGGACTTATTAGCCACACCAGCTACCTCTATGAGGATTTGAGCGTGGATCAGAACTTGAAGATTACGACTAAGAGTCTTGGTTTGTCGCCTCAAAGAGTAGATAGCGCAAAAGAGCTACTTGGTCTCGATCGACGCCTCTGTCAAACATCGGTTTCTCAACTTTCAGCAGGTCAGAAAAAAAGAGTTACCTTGGCTAACTTGGTGATAAAAAACCCCCCTATTTGGTTGCTGGATGAGCCTCATGCCTCGTTGGATTCAAATGGTCGCAGTGTTGTCGATATGTTAATTCTCGAAGCCAAAAAGCGAGGTACTGCTGTTTTGGTATCAAGTCATGAAGGCCATGGTCCGCTTCTAGGTAGTGGTCGCTCTTTGACTTTGGTGGGTGGAAGGTTTCTCCCTAGTCCAAGGGACGATAAAGCTGCTTTTGACAAAGAGGGCTCATCGATCGATTCGACTTGGGATCCCTCGGCATGAGAGCGATGACGATCTTTAAAAAAGATCTTTTGATTGAAAGTCGTTCCAAGAGCGGCCTTGGTCAGGTGTTGCCCTTTGCCTTGATTGTGCTTTTACTATTTGGCTTCGCCTTCGATACCCAAGGGCCGCTTATGGTCAGTATCTCGCCGGGTCTATTTTGGGTTTTGATTACATTCTCTTCGATCTTGTTGGTATCACGTTCAATGCGAGTGGAGTCCGAAAATGATGCTGTGGACGGTCTACTGCTGCTTGGGTTCGATGGTATCTCAATTTTTGTAGGTAAGTTTCTAGCTCTCTTTTTGATTCTGCTGATCCTGGATATCTTGGTTGGAATTGGGGTTGTAGTCCTATTTTCGGTCCCAATTCATAGCTTTTTGCTACTGTCCCTGTCGACACTATTGGCTACTGCTGGTATAGGATCTGTAGGTCTGGTTTTTGGCGCCCTAGTTCGTGGAGCTAATTCTTCGGAGAGCTTGGTTCCCATGCTTGTCTTGCCGATATTAGCACCAGTTGTAATTTCGGCGACAAAGGCGTGGAGCGATGCATTGAATGGCCATGGTTCGATTTTTGATCCATGGTTGAAACTTTTATTGGTCTTTGCTGTTGTATTTATAGTTGGCGGCGCGGTCTCCTTTGGCGCCATTTTGGAGGACTGAACTCTTGAAATTGAAGATTGCACAGAGATATTTGGCCGCGAGTGCCCTTGTTGCCATCGCGGCAACTGTGGTGTTAGGCCTGTTTATAACTCCGCCAGATGCGGTTCAGGGAAATTTAGCCAGGTTGGTTTACGTCCATCCGGCGGTGGCTTGGGTTGCATATTTAGCTTACGGAGTCACCACTTTGGCCTCGTCTCTATACCTTTGGAGGCCAACGCGCTCGCTTAGGTGGGATCGCCTCGCATCTTCCTCGGCGGAGGTGGGAGTTGTCTTTACAGCACTGACGCTCATTACGGGATCGATTTGGGGTCGTCCCGCATGGGGTGTCTGGTGGACCTGGGATGCACGGCTCACCACCACTGCGATATTGTTAGTTCTCTACCTAGGATATCTCGCGCTACGTGCTGTTCCAATGCCGGCAGATAAACGCGCTAAGCGATCCGCAATAGCGGCTTTATTTGCCTTCATTGACGTTCCAATCGTTCATGAGTCCGTTGTTTGGTGGCGAACCCTTCACCAAGGCGCAACTGTTGCATCGTTGGGGATGAATGCCAAGATTCACGGGATTATGGCCTGGACTATGTTGCTAGGGTTTGTTGCTTTTACTCTCGCGTATTGTGCATTGGTTGTCTTTAGATACAGGATTGCTCAAGGCGAAGATTCTCTGCGAGAGAGACAAATTTCTCAATGGCAAAGCGAAAGATTGGCTCAATCACAAAGTGATGCAGATCGCGTTAGCGAACTGCTAGATAACGCTAATTCTAAAAGCAACGTTAAAATGGTTTGAGCAGGATCGGATAGATTTAAAGATGAATGGTTACGTAGAAGCAGGTTATGGATTTGTCCTAGGTGGACTTGGGGCGTATTGGGCTTGGTTAGCTAGTCGAAATTCTAGAGTAAAAAAGGCTTTGATTCCAATTCCAGTTGAAAATGAAAGAAGGCGACCGAACTCCTCTAACCCAAGACAGGGAGAGAGATAGTTTGTCGGAGCAACAAGAGGTATCGGACCTCCTCAATGATCGGGCAATCTTTGAACCGCCACTCCCAAAAAGGGCTAAACGGCGCCGAGCCTTAAAGATATGGTCTCCATTTGTAGTTTTAGCCCTAGCACTGGGATTTCTTTTAGTTCGGGGCCTCGGCAACGCCTTAGTTTATTTCAGGACGGTAGATGAGACACTCTCCATGGAGGCAACCTTGGGGACTTCTACTTTTCGCCTGGAAGGAGTTGTTGTGCCTCACAGTGTTACCACTAACAATCAGGGGGGCGTTGATTTTCAAGTTTCAGGTGTGGATGGGCGAAGGATTTCTGTAATTGACAGCGCTAATCCTCCTCAGCTTTTTCAAGCGAATCTTCCAGTTGTGCTGGTGGGTTACCTTTCTCATGGAACTTTTTACTCTAATCAGATCATGGTCAAGCACTCATCGAGTTACATAGCGGCGCACCCCTCTCGAGTTGCGTCACTTGGCGGAAAGAAACTATGAACGCGATAATTGGCACCGCAGGTCTAGTCGTGTCGATCGTTGGTTCAATCTCGGGGATTATCTCGTACCTGTTTGGCATTCGTGCTAAGGATGCTAAATCTATTCGGCGCAGTGGGGGATTTGTGGTACTGGTCTTTGCTGGTGCGCTAATTAGCACCGGTGCCATGCAGCATGGCCTTTTGACTCATGACTTTTCCCTTAGCTACGTTGCCTCGAACTCTTCACGGGAGACACCGCTTCTCTATCAAATTACCGGTATGTGGTCATCTCTTGCTGGATCCATCTTGCTATGGGCGACAATCTTGGCTCTCTATCTGGTTTTAGTCCTTTTTAAATATCGAAAGCGCGAGTTAGATGTTGCCTTTGGATGGGCGATGGTAGTGGGGTTGGTTGTAGCTGGCTTCTTCTTTATAATGATGGCCACCTCTGCTAACCCATTTCTGACTCTTGCCCATCCGCCGATTGACGGAAGCGGGCCTAATCCGCTTCTTCAGAACTATCCCTTGGTGGCCTTTCATCCACCAATGCTCTATATGGGCTATGTTGGTTTTACTGTTCCATTTGCATTCGGAATAGCGTCGCTCATCTCCAATCGTTCCGATACAACATTTGCTCGAGAGACTAGGTACTGGGCGTTGGTTGCCTGGATATTTTTGACACTTGGTATCTTCCTTGGGGCTTGGTGGTCATATCAAGTTCTTGGTTGGGGTGGCTATTGGGCTTGGGATCCAGTTGAAAATTCCGCCTTTTTACCTTGGCTTTTTGGAACCGCTTATCTTCATTCTTCCATGTCCGGCTCTCGGGGCGGAAATATGAAGATCTGGAATATTGGCCTTTTGGTGGCTACATTTTCAATGACAATTTTGGGCACCTTCTTTACCCGCAGTGGCGTACTGCAGTCGGTGCATGCCTTTTCGGGATCGACGCTAGGTCCTATCCTTATAATCTTTTTTGCCTTTGTAACTGTAGTTTCGTTCGGCCTTATCGCCTGGCGCGCCTCGTCGATGCGTGCGTCGTCGTTCTCTGCGACTGGTATAAATAGAGATGGCACCTATCTTGTGAACAACCTCTTATTTAGCGCCTTTGCCGGCATCGTCCTTTTAGGAACGACGTTTCCACTTTTGGCTCAAGCTATCAACAACTCGATCGTATCGGTGGGACCACCGTTCTTCAATGCCTTTACAGCACCACTAGGGTTGGCCCTTTTGTTTTTTATGACGGTTTCACCCTTTGTCCCTTATACCAATATTTCGATCAAGTCTCTCTTCAATGAGCTCTTTGTGCCATTGATGATGGGTCTTCTAGCGATGGCGATAGCGGTATTTTTGGGTTCTAGGGATAAGGGCTTGATAGCAGCCTATGGTTTTGGTACCTTTGCCTTGACGGGTTCGCTCAAGAAGATGATTGGGGTACTTCTCTCCCGACGAGGCCTAAAGCAGTCGTTTTCGGTTCGAGCACACCTTATGGGGGGTTTGATTGCCCATATTGGTGTTGCTGTCGTGGCTATAGCTCTAGCCACGTCTACCGCCTTTGGTGTCCGGGGAGAGGTGAAGATCTCTCCATTTCAAAGCGCATATTTTCAAGGTCACAAACTCACATATGAGGGCGTATCGACCCTGGTGACGCCAGCTAAAACCTCACTTCGAGCTGCAATTATGATCGATGGTCGGGGGCCCTTTTATCCAGCCATCTCTCAGTTTGGAACGAATTCCCAAGTTGTGGGTACCCCAAGTGTGAGTGCCGGTATTTTAAGAGATGTCTCCGTCACACTTGATTCACCACCACAGAGCGCTAAGTCGCAGGTAATCATCGGTGTAGTGGTCGAGCCACTGGTGTCTTGGCTTTGGATCGGTGGGGTACTTATGGGACTTGGTGGTGGCCTTGCTCTTTTAGGCTCGCTTCGGTTCAAATCTAAGGTTCCCCAAATAAACCAGCTAAAGGGTGAAGCAGTAGGTGTCTAACGATTTGACACATGATGACGCTGAACCTCTTGTTACGGGTCAGCCTTCTGAGCAAAGGAGAGGGGGAAGAAGACTTAGATGGGTTTTGGCTTTGGTCGCCATTCTTGTGGTGGCTTTTTCGGTCTCAGTGGCATTTCTCACGCCGACTTCAACCTCGACCGTAGCTGCCTCTAATCTGATCGGTCAGAACGCACCAGAATTGGCGGGTACTACGCTCTCTCATTTGGCTATCGCGCCACATCCGTATCGTGGCGATTACTTGATCGTGAACTTCTTTGCTAGCTGGTGTATACCATGTCGTAGCGAAACTGGAGCGATCGAGTCATTTGTGAGATCTGCTAAGAGTCGACCTTATGGCTCTAGGTTGGCGATTTTGAGCGTAACCGTAAACGATCGACGGTCTTCGGCAACAGCGTTTGTTCGACAGACGGGAATGTTTTGGCCGGTCATTTACGACGGTAATGGCGTGATCTCTTTGAATTGGGGAGTGGTGAACCCGCCCCAGACCTTTATAGTTGCACCCAATGGGAAGGTGGTCACTCGGATTGTAGGACAGGTCACAACCGCTACACTCTCTTCAGTACTTAGCCTTGCCTACTCGACCTACGGTTAGAGGAATTAATGCGAAAGAGATACTTTTAGCGGTTGGAAGCTATCAAATTGGATCCCGAAATTAGTGAAAATGGGCAACCTCGACCAAAGAGGTTCGCCTACTCTAAGACAACATGGCGCCTAAGTATTCTTATGGTGATCTTTGTCGTTACCATCTTTGGCTATCTCTTTTTGTCTCCTCACAAAGTGACGATGGCAAGTCGTATTAGCCATCTTGAAGCAGTTATAAAGTGTCCTACCTGTATTTCGGTCTCGACCAAGGATGCAAATACTTCGTCAGCTTATGCACTACGTGCCTTTATCTCTCAAATGGTTCATTCTGGCGCTAGCGACTCGGAGATTATCAATCAATTGGTTGCGACATATGGCCCGTCGATTCTTCTGACCCCTCCTAATTCAAATGGCGGTCTTTATTTGGCGGTCTTTGGTGGTTTGGTCGCCATCGCAGGTCCCATAGGTGGTTTTTTGTACTATCGACGACGCCGAAGTACCAAAATGGAGAGCTCCCTAGAGAGCCATGACGGCCAAGAGGTGGACTCAGCCGTTAGGGTCGATTATCTAGGCGTCTCTGATCTGAATTTAGTAGATGATTCGACTGCGCCAATAAGTCGTCCGGTTGTTAGTCGCCGATCATTTGAGATAATCCGTCGGGCTACATGGCCCCAGAGGATTGTAGCTGTTGTAGGGGTGGTGCTGGTTCTGAGCGGGGCGGGGCTTTTGCTTTTTAGTCTTACCACTTCTAGCGCTGCCGCGGGAGGCCTTTCAGTCTCGCAAGTTGCCCTAGATATTCAAAATGGACAAGATCTGGCTAGTGTTGGCTCTGATACTGCCGCACTTTCGCTCTTTAGCGCGGTTTTGCATAGTGAACCAAGTCAGCCTGTGGCGCTTGCTTGGAACGGTTGGCTCCTACTGCAGGCAGGAAACAAGGATAAGTCGAATGCTCTTCGAGTCCAAGGCTTAGCACAACTTAGTCGATCCGTTCAGGTTGATCCTTCCTATATATACGGAAGGTTATTTTATGGAATAGCTCTCTTTACAGATCAGGGAAACCCTAATGCGGCGGTGAGGCAGTTTGACGCATTCTTCAAACTCTCTCCGTCTGCGGCGTTGTTAAAGCAGGTTCATTCTGATATTGCGAGCGCTTATAAGGCAGCCCATCTTCTCGTACCTTCGTAGGTTGTAAAAATTTATTGAATTTTTACGGTATTTGTGCCCTCATTTATATTGATTTATTTTTTTGATGATGGAAGGCTCTCTTAAAAAGATTGATTTTGTGAAGAAATTAGAAACTATTTTGTATCTCCAATGGTTATGAACTGTGAAAGCTTTTAGCTCGGGTACTTTTTGTGGCTAGCTTTATTTGATAGAAAAGGGTTAGAAGACCAAATGGGTTTTTTTGAGCGCAATCGAAAAGATTTGGCTGCTAAGGGTGTCGATCCTTCGCGGTTGCCTCCCGGACAGTATTCTACTGATCGGTTTCCGGTATTGCACGCGGGAAGCGTACCGGTATATAAGGATCTTTCATCCTGGGACTTAAGGGTTGTTGGGGCTGTAGCCAATCCGTTGGTGATCTCTTGGGCGGAGTTCATGGCTCTTGATGCCGTTGATGTCGTTACTGATATCCATTGTGTTACCAAGTGGTCAAAGTTCGATACATCTTGGCGGGGAGTGCCACTGACGACCATCATCGAGATGGCCCAAGTAAAAGATGAGGCTACGCATGTGATGCTTCACTCGGAATTTGGATTTAGTGCCAACGTCCCGTTGACTGATATTTTGAGTGATGGGGCGATTGCTCTTTTAGCGTTCCAATTTGATGGGAAGGAACTCGAACCTGAACATGGCTACCCGCTGAGATTTTTATTTCCGAAGTTATATTTTTGGAAGTCAGCTAAATGGTTACGTGGAATTGAATTCATGTCGGCAGATAAAGCTGGATTTTGGGAAGCTAATGGCTATCACATGTATGGAGATCCATTCCAGGAGCAGCGCTATTGGGGTGATTGAGCTGGAGAAAAGTTGAGTCGTTTCCTCGCTCGACTTTGCTTGGCGCAATCTTTTTTGCTCCCACATTTACTGTCACACAGATCGAGCTGATTTGTACGCCTGTGACTAAATGGATTTGAGAGCATCATGAAGCTTCCATAAGGGATCTTTTGTGAGATTGGCATTGTGTTTTGCTCAAAGGGCTCCCAGAAGGTTTAACATATCGGATTATCGGATTGCTCTATGGTTGCAAATCTTAGGATTTACAAGCCGTATGGTCAATTGCTGATAGTTCAAACTTAATTTTGCACGAAGTGGCAATCTAGATCTTTTCTTCTAAAAGGGTGCGTTAGCGTTGTCTATTGGTCGGAGAGGGGGTCTAAGATAGCTAGCCTTTTCAGGGAAGACATTTCGCACTCCTCCTTGTGGATGTTCACTGTCACCGATGTAGCGCGGGATTAGGTGAAGATGTAGATGGAAGATAGTCTGACCGGCGGCTGATCCAGCGTTTGTACCGATGTTGTATCCGGCTGGAGAATATTGCTTGTCGAGTAGTTCTTTTACTTCGGAAACCAAAGCAAAAATATCGGCTTGTTCGCTTGGAAGTGCCTCCCACCAGTCTCGTATGAAGCGACGACTGATAATAAGGCAGTGACCCTTAGCGACCGGGAAAGAGTCGAAGATTGCAAACGCAGACCGGTTAGATGCAATCCACTCCGAACTTGGTATATCTAGGAAGGGAGATTCTTCAGTCATCGATCCCTTTCGATCCGTTTCCTTGATGACCAGTTAGATGAATGAATTGGCGTAAAGGAAGTATCTTAGGATGGTCTTCATGGACTGATGGCACTTGGTCTACCTCTTTTGAAGTGGAGCCTTTGGTTTACTCGCGGCGTTGTATCTTTTGGCTACTTAGCATGATATCAGTAGAGTCGTTTCCATTGAATCATTAGAGGTTGGCACGACAGAAATAAGATCGACAAGTGCGAGTGATTTCTTCCGGTGGATCTTTTTTTGGTTCAGCCGGAATTGACCAACGTCAACCTGGATCGATGTGGCTGCCTTGCTATCCAGCTTTTTCAAGCAAGTTGGTGAAGGTGAAATTATCGTTGCATTGTTTGTCGAATTGGCCATTGAACACTCGTTTTTCAATAGGTGGACATAAGATCGCATTCATATCGAGTTACGTTGTTAAATAGGGCTAGCGCTCTGGTTTGTCGAGACCTATCATGGATGCCGCTCTGACCACTGTAGGGTTTAAGACGGAGTGGTCAAATGCCAAGTCTATGAGTATGTGGTGCTTTGGTTCTTTGGACCTTTTCGGATATTTGTAGGTGCAACACGTGCAATACTTAGGTGGCTTTACTCGGTCGTACTGAATGTTAATTTCCGACCTGCCCATCACGCCGACAGTTCGGACGCCTGACGCCATTTCGACCCATAATAGCTGCGAGTCTCTAAGGGTAGCGATCTGTTTTCTTGCTAATTTGCCTTTGATCTACTTGGCGGCGCCTGCCTTTCTTGGAGTCTATGCAGACATGTAATAGGCGCTTTGTAGAAGTAGCTAATTGTAGAAGTGGCTAATTAATGATCTTCGCCTCGCCGTAATTCCCTTTTTCAAATCTCCACCCCAAACGCTGTTGGTTGCGTGGAACCCCAAGAGCTGGAGGCTCGTTGATGGCCATTGGTAGGCGCTTGGTTCGGAGTAGGTTCGTCGAGTGCAGTCTGGTCTATTTGTATATTTTGAGGAGTGTTCTTGTTTTGGTAAAATAGACTCCTGATAGAAAAAATATTCGCCTCTGACCGACTGGGTGCTCCCGTGCTTCCTAATTGAAGTTGTGAGTGTGAGCGAATCAAATACCTCATTACGATAAAGAACTTCAGCGCCTTCCAAATGGGTGCATCTCATAGTCATCCGTGGATCTTTGCCGCCAACACGATGGTTAGACAACTTATCTACGGTGCAATCGTAACCGTCTTGTGAATCGAAACTTCTATATCGAAATTGGATGGCGTTTCGTTGTTTTAAGCATCGTTGAGGCAAATTCAATTCATCAAGTTAGGTGAGACAAAAGTGGGTATCGGTTTTTTCTTGCTTTGGCCCAAGTTGGATCTTCGAAATTCACGAAGGTAACTTTTTGTAGACTTACTGATTTATAGACTTACTGAGCAGGAGGAGTCGCCTTTGGCTCTAGAAGTTAGAGTTATGGGTACCTTTTCTTTGATTAGCGCACCTAACATTCCTCGGACTAGACCACGATCAAGAGCACAGATTACGGGATTGGTAAGCGAAGCATCGCCGAATGGACAGTTTTCATTTACAACAGATAGCGAGCCTCGAATTTGGTTGGGTTTTGCCGCAAAGCCATGGGCACTAAGTGCATCTGCGATCGTCCTGATAGCGTATTTTATAGAACGATTTTCAAGGTGAGGGTGCATCGTCTGGGCCAATTGTGAACCATAGCGTTCACCGACACTTTCAGCCATGAGTTCAGCAGTGGTCGGATCGAGTAGTTCTAAGGCTGCGCTGAGCAGCATTGAGAGAAGTTCATCACGTTTGGATGCGACCCTGTTTGATGAGGTAACACCCGGTGCGCCCTTATAACGCTTTGATGGTCGTCCTGCGCCACCGCAGATCGGACGTTCGAGAGTTACGTCGAGGTAGCCTCCTGATACCAATTTATCTAGGTGGTGGCGGGCAACGTTTGGGTGAAGTGAAAACTTATCAGCGACTTGGTTAGCTGTAACACCTTCGTTGTCGCGCGCGAAGAGGTAGATCTCGCGACGAGTTGGGTCACCAAAAGCTGCCACCACGGCGCTGACCGTTGCTTGAAACTCTGGGTCATCTACAGAATGTGGCGCTCCAAGATCAGCGACTTTTTCTATCGTGCTCATTGAACCTACTTAGCAATCTAATAATGACTATAAATTATTCTATCTAGATAGGAGAAATCTATCCTCGATATCGGACCTTGATTCAAATAAGAAAGAAAAAGTGCCAGGATGAACACACAGGAACTCTATTCACACCTTGGCAAGGTGGTGGAACCAGATATTTTGGAGTCGCTAGCCGATTTGGAGATGATCTCACAGGTGACTAAGAAGTTGGGCGGTTATAGCGTCGAACTTCTAACATATCCGGCAAATGGTGGATACTTTGACCCAATTGCCGACCAAATGGAGCAAATCGCACAAGAATATGGTGTGCCGCTTGAAATAAAAGCTCGAGCGATGACTGACGCTGAGATAAAAAAGCTCGAGTCACATCTTCTTGATAAGACTTTGATTAAAGATGGCGAGAATCGAGTGAATCGCTTGATGGCGCCAGGATCGCGCACCCGAGTCCTGGGATTTTCTTCAGGAAAGGGTGGCGTTGGGAAATCTTCCGTCACAGTGGGTGTGGCAAGTGCGCTTGCACGCCGTGGCCACAGTGTTGGCATCTTGGACGCTGATGTCTATGGCTTTTCGATACCTAGGATGCTTGGAGCAGTTCGCCCACCATCTTTGATTGGAAAGGTAATGATACCGCCTGTGCGCTTTGGGATAAAAACTATGAGCGTCGGTTACTTCGTGGCAGATGATACTCCGGTTATTTGGCGTGGACCAATGTTGCATAAGGCCTTGAGCAGTTTCTTCTGGATGTCTTTTGGGGGGAGATCGATTACCTCTGCGTGGACCTACCACCGGGGACGGGCGACGTGACGCTTTCGTTGGCTGAATATCTGCCAAAGATCGAGACCTTTGTGGTCACTACCCCTCAAGACGCCGCTGAGAGGGTTGCACAGCGATCAGCTCTAGCTGCTCGAAAGTTGAAGTTGCCTCTTCGTGGGGTCATCGAGAATATGAGCTACTTCCGCGGCGACGATAAGAAGCGATATGACATCTTTGGCAAGGGCGGCGGAGAGAGTTTGGCGCAGTCACTTGAGTTACCTTTGATTGGAACTATACCTATCGAGATCGCTCTTAGAGAAGGTGGCGATGTGGGTAATCCAATTGTCTTTGCGTCGCCGGAGTCTGAGGTTTCGGTTGAGTTTATGCGAATAGCCCAAGTGATTGAAGCGATGGGACCTGCCAGGATCTATAAAAGTGAGCTGAAGGTCCGTTAGTGCGACGACTTTGCAACGAGGATCACATTCTCTAATCTTCTAGCTAATAGATAGCGATTTAGTGAACCTGAGATTTGTATGAGAAGTTTGAAATTATGGAACATTGAATGGACGATTTGGTTTTCATAGTTTATGGATATGAAAACCAAAACTCCTAGCTCCAATGGTGCTTCGGTGCCGCGCAGGGTCTTTGTTGGATTAAGTGTCGGTGGGGTGGGATTAGTCGTTGCTGGCTCTGGGCTAAAGAATCTTCTCGGAGGTTCTGCTTTGGCTGGTATTGCCGGTATATCTGGATATCAGATCTATACGGTTACCAATGGATTCCCGACGACGAACAATTCCTCCTTTAGATTGGAAGTAAGGGGCCAGGTCGCAAATAACTTGACTCTGTCTTTGGAGAACTTAGCGATTATGCATACTCCGGACCTAGTCGCCACCTTTCACTGTGTTACCGGTTGGAGCGTCCCGAATCAACGCTTTGGCGGCGTGACACTCTCTAAGGTTATAGAGATGGCTCAGCCCGCTAGTAGTGCGAAGTACGTTAACTTTCGCTCTTTCGATGGTGTCTATACGGAGAGTCTTCCTTTGAATCAGGCGATGAGCAATGGAACGATGCTAGTCACTCATTTAGATGGTGTGCCCTTGCCGCTAGAACATGGGGGGCCGCTGAGGTTGTTTGTCAATAAAAGCTATGGATACAAATCGATCAAGTGGCTAAAGGACGTCGAGCTATCCAATTCACCAATTACGGGATACTGGGAGAACTACGGTTACCCCGCAGATGCAAGGATTCCCCAGAGTTGAAGGCGCATCTCGGAGAAACTAAGGGGGATTTGAGATGGTATCGTGATCTTGGGCGTAAACCTGCCTTTTTGCACAACTTGGCGTCGGTGCTCTTTTTTATATCCTTGCTCTCGGCGCTTACCTTTTACGTAGGTGGCTTGCAAGCCATCTTTGGAAATAGAGAATTTTTTAGGGAAGTCCACGTAATCACAGGCATAGCATGTATAGCCGTAATGGCAGTTGGCTACTTTCCTCTGCGCGATCGACCCATTGCTAAGGCATGGAATGTCTTGACTTCTTGGACGATAGCAGACTCCAGATTTGTTCGAGGGTGGATTTCAAGCGGTCGCAGGCCAACCTATAGTAGAAGAACTCCTAATGGCGGACAGAAGATTGCGACTGCCATAATTGCTGCTTCGATGGTCGTGCTGATCATTTCAGGGTTGATTCTGAGGTTCTTTAGGTATTTCCCCTACTCCTTTCGGGTGGGTTCCACTATAGCCCATACGGTTTTTTTCTATCTAATAATGGCGGTTGTCGTTGGTCACCTCTATTTTGTGGTGGTCGACAAGTTCAATAGAGGACCCAACAAGGAATGACTTTCGGGGTCCTTGGCTCTGGCGGTTCCACTTATATCTGTCAACGTCCGCTCAGACTAAGGTCTCGATTTCGTAGCTTTTCTGGAGGCGATAGCGTCTTTGACTGAGCTTTGGCTTTCAAACCCAGACGAAATATAACAGAAGTGATTGGCTATCCTCTAGTGTTGTTATAGGCAATCACTCTAGTCAAGCGTAATAGTTTGCAATTGTTTGGTGCTATTTCGGTGAAGTCTTTGCCGGCAAGGTCTTTTGCGAAGTCGAATTAAGGAGTTACAAGTGGACATAAAAATTGGATTTTTGGATTCGAGTCGTGAGCTTGCGTTTGAGGTAGGTGACGATAAGGATCAGAATGAATTCGTTGAGACGCTGAATGCGCTCACGAAGAGTCAAGACGCTCTTCATTGGATTGAGGACAAAAAAGGGCGCAAGATCGGCGTTGCTCCAGGGAAAATCGCTTATATCGTTGTCGGTTCTCAGCAAGAAGAGCGTCGGGTAGGCTTTGGCGCCTAAGTGGTGATTTGAGGGTCCAAAATTGATGAACAACCTCGAAGGACATAGCGACTTAGGCGATGCAATTCTGTCCAAGCGCTTGGTGATTGTCACCGGAAAAGGTGGAGTTGGAAAGTCCACCATAACTGCCGGACTAGCCCGCCTGTCCAGCAAAGCAGGATTGCGAACTTTAGTCTGTGAGGTTGACGCTCGGGGTGACGTGAGCGCCGCTTTTGGCATAGAGAACGTTGAGTTCAAGCCCAAGGCGGTAGCTCCGAACCTCTATGTAATGGCCATGAATACTGAGGATGCGCTAGCTGAATATTTGCGCCTAAACCTTAGAATTCCGATTATCACCAAGCTAGGTCCTCTAGCCAAGGCATTTGACTTTGTGGCCAATGCTGCTCCGGGGGTAAAAGAGATTTTAGTTATGGGTAAGATCTGCTACGAAGTAAGAGAGCGCAATTACGATATCGTCTTTGTGGATGCATCAGCAAGTGGTCACATCGTCTCACAATTAGCATCTCCAGCGGGGATATCAGAGCTCTTCCAAATTGGTTTAGTGAAAGAGCAGACCGCCTGGATGCAGGAGATTCTGAGCAATCCATCAACTACCGCGTTGATCTTGGTGGTAACTCCAGAAGAGACACCGGTAGTCGAGTCGTTGGAGCTAATAGATCGTTTGGCTAATGAGACTTCAATGAATGTAATTGGAGCCGTGATCAACAAAGTTATGGCCGAACCATTTTCAAATAGCCAGGGAGAGATCTTTCGCTCGATTATGACTGGCGATCTTCACGACGATTTCTTAGCGATCGCGGGTGACTCCAGCGATGCATTTTTGGCAACCTCGTCGTTAGCTACTGGCCTAAGGGAGTCACGAAGCAGCCATTCCAGAGAGTTCATCTCAAAACTACCCGTAGGTATTGCCACTATCTTTATCCCATATTTCATGGGTGCAGAGGATGGCATACGTCTTTCCAGAGAGATTGCCGAAGCGCTCGATGGCGAATTGAGCGGATCGTGAACCAGCTAGTAAATTCACTTGTTACACAGAAGTCGATTCTGATTACAGGCGGCGCTGGAGGCGTTGGCAAGACAACCACGGCTGCGGCTTTGGGTACAATCGCAGCTCTTGAAACCGATCGTAAAGTATTGGTTCTGACAGTGGATCCCGCCAAACGTCTAGCTGATGCTATGGGGTTGGCTAAGTTCGGAAACGTCGTAACCAAGGTAGACCTCTCAGGCTTTGGAGAAAGATCCCCCAAGGGTGAATTGTACGCCGCGATGCTTGACACTAAAGCTTCCTGGGATGACCTTGTGATTCGATACGCTCCAAATATGAGGGTTCGGGGTGAGATCTTGGCGAATCCGATCTATAGAAATATCTCATCGCGCTTTGTCCAAAGCCACGACTATATCGCCATGGAGTCACTTTATGACCTATACAATAAGGGTGACTTTGACCTTCTGATAGTTGATACTCCTCCGAGCAGAAATGCAATGGACTTCTTAGATGCCCCCGAGAGGATGGCTGACTTTTTCTCCTCTAAACTCCTGCGGTGGATCACTGCGCCATATCGTTCTCGCCTGGTGGCCACTGCATTCAAACCATTTTATCAAGTAGCTGATCGCATTATAGGTTCAGACTTTCTGGAGCAGGTGGCGGAGTTTTTCATACTTTTTCAATCGATGTACGATGGCTTTATCGAAAGAGGTAAGTCGGTAAGTGCATTGTTGAGGAGCGATGTGACGTCATTTTTGGTAGTAACGTCGCCGGAATACCTTCCGATGCGAGAGGCTGAATTTTTTCTGGGAGCTCTTCGGGAGCGCCACCTCAATCTTGGTGCTTTGATCGTGAATAGAAGTCTTCCTTATTACCTTGGTGATCAGAATGCGATCCAGATCGCCCAAAGGCTAATCGCTGATTCAGAAATCTTGGTTAAGGACAGATTTTTAGGGGTGGACCCACGTATCATGCGTGGCGTCTTGTCTGAGATAGGTTCAACTTATTTGGATTTTTCCAATCTCTATGGACAACAGCACAATCTTTTGGCAACTTTGCTTGTGGATAAGGCCAAGGTCCTTGCGACGCCGTATCTTGAGACGGATGTCGCAGACTTAACTTCTCTCGAGCGAATAGGATCTAATCTCGACTTCGTAAAATTTTAAAGCAGATTTAGGAATTGTCGTGATAGATTACCATCTCCATCTATGGCCGCACGGACAGCGCGATGTTGACCCCACCGTTGAGTATCTAGCCCAATATTTAGAAAAAGCTCAAGCTAATGGCGTCGTTGAGATCGCTGTAACTGAACATCTCTTTCGTTTTTCTCAGACGGATAAGGTTCTAGGGGATTTCTTCAAGCGCTACCCTGATACTCCGATGCGAACTTTGATGCAGGACTACTGGAAAGACCATGCACGAGCCGATCTTGATCGTTACGTCGAGGTCTGTCTAGCTGCTAAAGCTGCAGGTCTTCCTATCGTAATGGGTCTTGAGGTGGATTATTACGAAGGATCGATGGATAAGGTTACCCAATTGTTGGCGGACTATCCATTCGACGTCTTGCTTGGTTCTATACATTGGGTTGGGGATTGGCCATTTGACCACACCACCGACCCATTTGTCCAGGGGTACTGGGCAGAACTAGGGGTCGAAAATGCTTGGGAGGGATATACCCGTGCCCTTGAGGAACTGGCAGCCACCTCGGTCGTGGATGTTTTGGCTCACCCTGATTTGATAAAGGTAACAGGAATGTTTCCAAATACGCCTAATGAATTCTACGATCGAATAGCCGAAGCTGCTCGTGATTGCAAGATGGTGGCAGAGGTGTCGAGCGCTGGATGGCGTAAACCCGTGGGCGAAGCCTATCCTTCACCCTATCTTTTGTCGAAATTCGCAAGTAATGGCGTTGAGATAACCACAGCTTCTGATGCTCACTCTCTGGGAGATGTCTCATTTAGATTCAACGATGTCGCATCAATGGTCAAAGGTGCCGGTTACGACAGCGTAACAGCCTTTTCTGCAAGGCAAAAAAGGCAGATATCCATCAACGTTAATTGATTGATCGCTGTGGCATTTGACTGACGGGTATAACGATGGAATGTAGGAAATCTATGGATAAGTCAATGACCTGCGTTACTAGCGGGGAAAATAAGTAGTGACAACTCTCGCAGGCTTAGCGCACCGAGCAGGAATTGCGCCGGAAGTTGTTGCTCATCTTCAAAAGTTGACCTCAGCTTGGGGCCTTTTGGCAGACTTGTGTTTTTCGGACTTAATTCTCTATGTTCCGACCTACTTTGATCTGAGTAACCCAGCCCAGCCTTCGGGCGAGCTCAACTATATGGTGGTCGCTCAAGTTCGACCTGCCACCTCGCGAACGCTTTACCCAAAGGACCTGGTCTCAAGTGTAATTACAGCCTCATCTGCTCCGGGAATTACTCAGTGTCTTTCTTCTGGCCATATTGCTTTTAAAGAGAGCCGGGTCCCTCATAGCGATGAGCACCGGGTCTCCTTTTGTATTCCAGTAAGACATGACGGCGTCGTTGTGGCAGCAATGGTTCGTGAATACGAACTCAATGCAAAACTTGTTCGTGGTGAGCTTGAACGGATCTATGTCTCTCTGTTTGAGCGCTTTGCAAATATGATTACCCGAGGTGAGTTTCCTTTTAGCTCGGATGATCTAGCTGAGGCGCCGAGAGTTGGCGATGGTGCCATGGTTGTAGATGAGGATGATGTAATTACCTTCATGTCGCCCAATGGAGCCTCGGCCCTGCATCGACTTGGCAGTCATGTGGCGCGAGTAGGAGATACCTTTGCCTCTCTGGGGTTGGACCTTGGGGTTATCGCTAGAGCGAGGCTAAATCTTGAGCCAGTCGTTGAAGAGATTGAGAAAAAGCCAGTCACGACTGTAATGTTTCAGGCGCTTCCTCTTTTGAATCTAGGTGAATATTCTGGCTCCTTAGTTCTTCTGCGGGATGTGAGTGAACTGCGAAGACGTGATAGGTTGCTCTTATCTAAGGATGCCACGATTCGAGAGGTTCACCATCGTGTAAAGAACAACCTCCAGACTATTTCCTCCCTGCTTAGGTTGCAGATTCGCCGACTTACCTCTGAAGATGGCAAAGAGGCCCTTCGAGAGGCTGAGAGGAGAATTCGCTCCATAGCTGTCGTCCATGAGATCTTGTCCCGTGACGTCGGGGATGTTGTCGATTTCGGGGAGGTGATCTCGGCAATCGTTGATTTAGCCCATGAGTCAGTTCCACCAGATCTTCATTTGGAGATAACTATTTCAGGTAGCCCAGGCGAATTGGATGCTACGGTTGCAACGCCGCTAGCTCTTATTTTGACCGAGTTGATCCAAAATTCCATCGAACATGCCTTTTCGTCAAGGGATGAAAGCGCCGGCGAGCGTTCAGGCCATATAAAGTTGACTTTTTCAAGGCGGCTAGCATCTTTAGTTATTGAGATAAGCGATAGTGGTGTCGGTTTTAAAGAGGGTTTTAACCCCAAGGAGATAACGTCGCTTGGCCTTTCGATAGTGGATAGCTTGGTGACGTCGCAGCTTTGTGGAGAGATATCTTACGGTTCCCAACAGGGTGCCCATATTCGGGTCAGGGTTCCGGTTCCTGATCGGATTAGCCTTTGAAGTACGTCGTTTAGGAAGGAAAAAGTGACTAACCAGAAAAGACCAATGATTCTTGGTCACAGGGGAGCTTCTTTTGGAAGAGTTGACAACTCCAGGGAAGCTTTCGAGTCAATAGCTCCAGAGGGTGGAGATGGGGCAGAACTAGATGTGCGTGCCACTTCGGATGGCGTATTGGCCGTTATACATGACCCCGTTATTCGAGGCTATGGAGCGGTTGCCGAGCATAGTTTTGAAGAGATCTCCAAAGCGATGGGTGGCGGGTTGCTTCGTCTAAGCGATGCACTCGAGATTCTAAATGGACAGTTTGTGGATATTGAAATCAAAAGCGACCCCAAGGAAGTAGGTTGGGTCCCATCGGAGCTAACTTCTCGTCTTTTGGCCAAGGAGTTATCGAATTACGGCGGTTCGTCGCGTTTGATGGTCTCTAGCTTTTCGATTCGAGCCCTTGAGGTATTTTCCAATTTAGCGCCTGATTTTGCAATTGGGCTGCTGACATCCATTGGTTCAGATGCCGTCGCACTCTGTCACGCGGCTACTGAGATGGGGGCGAACTATATTTTGCCACATCATTCTTCCTTGGATGGGCAGGTTTTGAAAGACGCCCACGAACTCGGTTTGGGTGTGATAGCTTGGACTGTTGACCTAAATGAGCGTGTCTCTACGCTCGCTAAGTTAGGGATCGACGGGATTATTACAAATAAGGTTGAGGCAGCTGTCGCTGTGCTATCAGGCGCTGCCTAGCACATTTGCAATTACTAGAGGATTAAAGGGATTATAGAGATATGAAAATTGCTGTCTGTGTAAAACAGATTCCAGATCCAGCTGCGCCCGCAAAGATGGACGCTAATTACAACCTGGCACGTGATACCAAGTTGATAATGGATGAATCAGACTCCTATGGAGTGGAGATGGCCCTTCAGCTTGTCGACAAAGCCGGCGCTGGAGAGGTCGTATTATTTTCGATGGCCCCTGGAGAAGAGGTATCGGGTCTTAGAAATGCCCTAGCCATGGGGGCTCATCGTGCGGTCCTTATCAGTGACCCGCGTCTGGCCGGTTCCGATGCTCTTTCTACAGCCAAAGTACTGGCTAAGGCGATTGGTCGAGAGTCTTTCGACCTCGTTTTAGCGGCGACTGAATCGAGTGACGGCTATACCGGAACTACTCCTGTTCAAATTGCTGAGCTTCTGGATCTACCTAGCGTAACCTTTGCCAAGGGGATCGAGGTTAAAGGCGAATCCTTGATAGTAGCTCGACAGACCGAGGCTGGCTTCGATGAGATTGAGGTTCCAACACCAGCTTTAGTTACTGTAACTGCTGGGGTGGTTGAGCCACGGTATCCGAACTTTAAAGGCATAATGGCCGCCAAATCTAAGCCAGTTGAGAAGCTGTCGATCGATGATCTAGCATTTTCTCCCGATAGCGTGGGAGCAAGCGGTGCCCGTGAGACTATAACTTCGATTCGCCCGGCTGAATCTAGAGGCGCCGGTACGGTGGTAGTGGACGAGGGCGATGGCTTTGCCAAGATTATCGAGTACCTCGAGAGCCTTAAAGTCATCTAGGTTCGTGCGCCAATCGGCATTGAATTAATAAATAAACCGCCTCAAGTCGCACCTTTGTGCGCACGGAATTATATCAGTTAGCTAACTTAATTGCCTTTGGGGAGTTGCTCGAAGGTTGAATTGATACGAAAGAGTTTGAAAATGACACTAGCAAAGATCTGGGTTTTGGCTGAGCCAGCTGGATCAACCATATCGGCGGCATCGCTAGAACTAATAAGCACAGCAGCAAGGCTAGCTGGTGAAGTTGTAGCCTATACATGGTCTGTTCCTAGCAGCGAATTCGTAGACATGGCGTCAAAATATGGTGCTGATTCGGTGGTGGGAATCTCTGATACCGGAAATCGTCTTGCCGGAACTACAGTTGGTGCGGTTATGGCCTCAGAGATTCAAGGTGGAGCAGCTCCATCGGCGATCTTTTTCGCTGCTTCATATGAGGGAAGAGATGCAGCAGGTCGACTTTCTGCCAAGATCGATGCGCCAGTTCTGACTAATGTTGTGAACCTTCTTCTCGAGGGCAGTGACTTGCTCTCAGAGCATGCAATCTTTGGTGGATCAGAGATCGTTTCCGCTCGTTTCACCTCTGAGGTGCCAGGTATTTTTGTGATCAGAGCAAAGTCCTTTGTGGCTGAGCAGAATCCAAAGACTCCGACTTTGATCACTCGAGAGGCTGGTGATATCGGTGCCGCGGGTCGCGCCAAATTACTGGAAAGCCACGTTGAAGAGAGAACTGGTCCCAAGTTGGACGAGGCGGCGATCGTTGTCTCAGGCGGCCGAGGACTTGGCAAAGCAGAGAGCTATACGATGGTTGAAGAGCTCGCCTCTTTGCTCAACGGTGCCCCTGGTGCATCTAGGGCGATTGTAGATGCCGGATGGGTGCCATATTCCTATCAGGTTGGTCAGACCGGAAAGACGGTTAAGCCAACTGTCTACATAGCCTGTGGTATCTCTGGTGCAACACAGCACATGGTTGGAATGAAGGGTGCGAAGAATATAATCGCGGTCAATAAGGACCAAGAGGCTCCAATCTTTTCTATCTCCGATCTGGGAATCGTTGGCGACGTTCATAAGGTTCTTCCTGCATTGATCGAGGCCCTCCGAGCCAGATAGTCGACCAGAGAGTCTTCTTTCATCGGATGATTGCTATCAGGTCGAATTAACTCCTCATTTTTTGTATAGGAGTTTATTGCGCTTTTTTTATGCGGTTGTGCCAAGTTCTAAGCAACTGGACCTTGATCTAGAGTGCCTCTAGGTTTGCAACCCTATGAAATGTAGGCACCGCGCGAACTGCGCAACGATAGCAGTGGCCTCGGCCTTTGGGTAATTGGTGTGTTAGATCTATTTTTTTGGCTCAGGGGTTGACTCCTGAGCCAAAGTTGTTAACGTGGCTTTGCGAATTTGATTCATCATCTCAATCGCGCCGAAAGAAGATATTCACGGAGGCTCTTTCGCGTGCGCTCAATCTCCAATAATTATGCTATCTTCCACTACCCAGCTCAAGAGATGGGGGAGTGGATACGTCTTTTGAATATGGCATCGATTTTCAATTTGAATAGCATTTATCACTTTCTACCAGGATTTTTGCTTCTGAAGGTCTGCTTTTTATTTCGCTCGTTGCTTTATAGGGTTGATGGATTTTTATTCAACGAGCAAAGTATCTATGTGCGCAGTCATCTAATTGACCAGTTGAAAAGTGCGAATGGCTTTGGAGGTAGTGATTGAGTTTGATTTTTTTGGAAGATAATTTTGATGGGCAATGTTAGTTGACGATGGCAACAAGGTTTACTTTTCATGGGAACGTCGAATGTAATCCCGGAGCTTATCGCGCATTGATTTGACTCGTCTGGTTATCACTGCGAGCGCTGCTCTTTGGGCAATGGTTGACCGCTTGGGATGGTACTTGCGTAGGCAAGATCGACACTTGCTTTGGCCATCTAAATGTGATTTTGAAGAAAGCTACCAGAGTCGATCGTTTGTCGTCTTTCGCATATGCTCCTTGGCGATGCTTTTGCTAAAGAGGTAGATTAGCGAGGGCGAAGACTCTTTGATCAGTAGCGAATAACAACTGATTGTGGTTTTTGGTTGTAGGATCGAAGTTGATCCGGATCTATTCAATTTTGATGTTTTAGGAATCGATAATATTAATGCCCCCAAATGTCGATGTAACTATGAGCTTTTAATTGAGAGTTCAAGTATAAGGATGAATGTAATCCAAGAGACTAAAAGTAGGCTACTGTCAGGGTCAGCCGAGTTGAAAAGAGGGCAACATTGAACCTATCGCAGTTGCGACTGAGCAAGGGCCTTGCTCGCTGCATGCTCGATGTTGCCAGTGGCTTTGACCTTGATGAGGTAAAAAGGGTTTCAATCTACCTGGGTTCGATAGACGACCTTGCTACCAATCACCTCTATTTGATTTTGTCGCTTTCAAAGATAGATGGTGAGATCTTTGAGATTGATCCGTCAGGTGACTTCAGCCTTAGCGATCGCGACGCATTTGTTATTCGTAAATCTACCTCCATAGAGTCGATCGATAGATGTGCTTTGGACCTTTGTGACGGTGCGATTGTGGTCCAAAGTCAAGTTCAAGGTAGATCATTCGATCAGTTATTCGTCAGGTTTGATTTTTTTCAGAATTCGTTGGCTCACTCTAGCAAGGATTATGAAGAATTTGTGGCCACCACAACGTCCGTCGTCGCTGCCATCGAGGATTACCTATCGGGGGATGAACTCAGAGCACTCGAGAAAAGGTTTGAGATCTTTGAAGCTAGTGCGTTGTCAATGCAGACGGTTTCCTCAAAGGGTGACCTGTTCTACGAATTTGCAAAGGTGCTCAACAAACTTTTTGATTGCAGTCACATAGAATTTTTTATAGAGGATGACTCCGAAGACGCTGTTTCGAATTGTCGGTCATTTAGCCGGCTTGGTAATTCTTTGGCGGAGGATTCGCTCTCACATTTGCGCGAAGTAATGAAATCCGAAGAGGTTCCATCTGAGGCGGCGATCGTCTATGACTCCCAAGAAAAGGTGGCTACTCCGAGCCTCTCCTTGGAATTCGTCGATAGGCTGGGAGCCCTAGGCGACTTCCGATCGATAGCTATAGTTCCTATTTCGCTACCTGGTCAAAGGCCGATCGGGTCGGCGGTCATAGCCAGTGCGACCAGCTTTGCTTTTTCAAGACTGGATTTGATGGCTCTTGGTGCCTTTTCCTCGCAGGTAACCTTGGCCGTTTTACGACTAGATCGCGAGTGGATGGTGGCGTGGAATTGGTCATTTGCCAGCGGAGTCACTGGCAAGACCTCGCTTCGATCTTTGTTGGATGTGACGACTAGTGCACTTGGAGTGCTTTCGTCCGGCTTGCGGCTTGCGGTCCTGTTGGATGGGGCTAAATTCATCGAACGCCCAAGAGGAATAACCGGTTACCGGCTTTTATTTATCGGTAATGGTGAGCGGATCATAGATTTAGTGGACTTCGCCTCATCTGATGCCATCTCACTTCGAATAGTTCAATTGCTTGGGGAGGACCCAGTAAGTGATGAGATCGACTTTATCATTCAAGGTCGTTCTATTTTGGGAGTGATTGGATTTGCTAAGATAGATGGTTCCAAATTTAGCGAGATCGAACGAAATGGCCTGCGTCAAGCTGTGGCACAGTTGAATCCAGCCGTTGCCTCTATCTCCTCGAGTCAACTAGAGGCCAGCACGATGATTCGTCAGCGGGAAGATGACGCACTGTTTGCAACTATTGTTCAGGCAATGTCGGAGTTGGTCTGGGCTATCTCTGATGATGGAAGGATCGTTTGGGCTTCACCTAGCCACCGTGAGGTGCTTGGACTCTCCCCCTCGCTCTTAGAAGGGCGACGCATGAGCGAGGTAATCCAATACCATGGTGGGACTGAGAAGCTGGGTTATGGTGACCTTTTGGGGGCGATGGATCAACTTCTCTTTGAAATTGAAGATCACAGAGGAAATCTCCACCTTTTAGAAGCCGTCGCCAATCGACTTCCTGTTAGACACTCATCCGGTGCGACTACGGTTGTCAGCGCTCGTGACGTGACAGAGAGACGCAAGATGGAGCGTGAGGTCGAAGAGAGCGAATCTAGATATAGATCGATCGTGGAGGCCTCTGGTCAAGGTATATGGGTTGTCTCTTTAGATGGGCGCGTAACTTATGCAAATAGGGCAATGGAGGCTCTAATTGATCGAGATGCTAGTGACATCGTTGGATGCTACGTCTCGGACTTCTTGGATCCGATGTCAGCTACCGATCCGACTCTGGAATGGGGAAGCGGGGATAGCTTCCCAGAGATGCAGCACGAACTGATACTCTTAAGAGGGGACGGCAAGACTGTTCATGGCCTTGCTAAGATATCCCCAATTCGAGACAGCTTCGGAAATGTAATCTCTCGTCTCGCTGTGGTTGCTGATATCTCGCGTCATAAGCAGAATGAATCAGAACTTGAAGCGGCCCTTGAACGTGACTCCTTGACAGGCTTGTTAAATCGCCGGGGGGCCGAGAAGGGCTATTTGGAGATCGTCTCTAATTTAGATGATGGTCGCTTGGTAGCGTTATTTTTCCTAGACCTCGATCGGTTTAAATTGATAAACGATACCAGAGGACACCTCGTTGGTGATCGTCTGCTCGTGAGTGTAGCCAAACGGATGATAAGTGCCGGGCGCGATCAAGATGTGGTTGCTCGACTTGGTGGTGACGAATTCATAGTCGTTGCGGGTGGCTTTAAAGACCAAGCGGGTGCCGAAGCTTTCGGAGTTAGGATTGCCCGAAATTTCGCGAAGCCATTTGTAATAGATGGTGAAGACTATTTTTCTTCGGCAAGTATCGGTGTGGCGACAGGATTATCTGATACACCGTGGGACGAACTTTTGCGAGATGCTGACACTGCTATGTATAAGGCTAAAGAGAGTAGAAGCTCGAAGGTAGCATTCTTTGACAAGAGCTTTAGGTCTAGCGCAGAGCGTCGAATGGTTGTTGAGGCAGCCCTTCGCCAGAGCCTATCTCGAGATGAGATATACATGGCGTATCAACCCATCTTGGATATACATAGCGGCCTGGTCGTAGGATATGAGTCGTTGATGAGGTGGAACTGTAAAAAGCTTGGCACGATTGGCCCCGATGAGTTTATACCGATTGCTGAGGATTCAGGTTTGATTCATCTCCATGGTGCCTTTGCACTTTCAGCATCAGTTTCGGCGCTTAGAACCTTTCAATCTTTTGATCCGCGTCGCAGTCCATTTATTGCCGTTAATGTTTCCATGCGTCAATTGGAGACGGGGAGTCGGAGTTCGTTCATAGATTTGATAGCATCTAAAAATCTTTCGAAAGGCGAACTGGTCTTGGAGATTACAGAGAGCGAGATGATGCGCTACCCCTCTGAGATAGCTCCCTTGCTCCGTGACCTGCAAAGCATTGGCGTATTGATCTCGATTGACGATTTCGGAACGGGCTATTCTTCGCTTGCTCAGCTCTCTTCACTCGCACCAGATATCGTAAAGATTGATAAGCAATTTGTTGCAAAATTGGAGGCGGACGATTCGCGTCAGATCGCTTCTGCAATTGTGGCCATGTGTGACGCGCTTGGAGTAAGCACGGTCGCCGAAGGTGTTGAGACCAAGATGCAGCTAGAACTTTTAGCCTCGATTGGCTGCACATTCGCGCAAGGTTATTACATTGCACCTGCATTGGAAGAGATAAGCGTTCCTATCGAAACGGAAATCATTGACGCTCGTTTTTCTGACACTTTGGGCTCTCGCACCATCTACTGATTTACCCTGAAGTTGACGATGAACTTGGGTAGCGGTTAGGTAATCAGACGAGGGGCCACGGATATGGGCGATACTCTGGATCTAGCTCGGGTAGTTTTTTCTTTGAGATGACGTACCTTATTCTCCTTGAAAGTGCCTCTAGTTCGACCTCGCTGATTAATTCTGACAATGATTCCGATATCTCACTGGAATTTTTTCTTAGAAGTTCCCGGTCTTGTTCTGGGATTTGAGCGCCACCAAATTCCCAAATCACAGTTCTCAACTTGGAATCTTCGTGAAACGTTAATCCGTTATCGATGCCCCATAGGTGATCATTTTTATCGATTAAAATGTGGCCAGATTTTCGATCCGTATTGTTGGCGATCAGGTCAAAGACACAAAAGCGGATGAAGGTCGAGGCAAGCTCGGGACGATCCATAAGTGTGAAATAGTGCTCATCAAAGCGAGCATCTATAAAAAGTTGAAGGGATCCGACTCCATAGGGAGCATCATAGCGAATTATGGTGGGCGGTATTAGATCCCATCCGAGAGATTCAGAGAGTCGATATGCTGCTACTTCACGCTGGTATAGGCCATCGGGAAAGTCCCACAGGGGCCGTTCTCCTTGGTGCGGCTTATAGATAGCCGCTATTTCGTCGCCTTCTCCCTGGATCTTTACTAAGAGCGTGGCATTAGAGCTATAGGGCATTCGACCTATAACTTCAATCGATCCAGTTCCTAGGAGATTTAGGGCGTCGGTGCCCTGTATCCATTTGTTCTCGGGCAAGGATGTCCTTCTGGTTCTATGGCAAACCCACAAAGCGGACAAGTCGGGCGACCCGCTTCAATGAGTTCGGTACCTTGAATTGCAATTGTACCGGCTAGTTCTTTTGAAATTGTCAATACGACAGACGAACCCTCTTCATCCTGGGGGCTGAGCTCGGAGAGTTCGATGATTACCTCATCTTCGGCTTCGAGATGGGCCACCCCGATCTCACCTATAGCAAATTCTGGTTCGATTGGAGGTTCGATAGGGAAGGCCTTAGGGAGGTGACCGAGTCGATCAATCTCGCCCAAGATCAAAGCAATGTACTGTATGAGCCCAGCTACCTGTGTCTTTTCGAGCTTGAGAGTGAGTTGCTCGCCAGGCTCGCGAATTTGCAGAATGAAGACTCTATTGCCAGGCTCTCCGATAGCACCTAAGGCGACTTCTATTGGCATTCTAAAGTGGCGTTCGATTGGCAATTTTAGGAGACTTTCATATTGGGTTTTGCTGTTGTATTCACATACAAAGCGTAGTTGGACGTATTGGTTATGGAGATGGCGCTAACTCCAGCTGTTGAAATTATTACCTTTTGAAAGGCGTCAAGGTGCAGACCCAAGCAATGTGCGATAAGAGCTTTTACTGGATCTGCGTGGGTGAAGGCTGCGACCGTCTTCCCGTTGTATCTTTGGTGCACAAAGTCCAAGAAGTCGATCATTCTCTCTGACATCTCTCTGAAAGATTCGCCATTGGGAAATCTGAATTTACTTGGGGCAGCCTGGACCACTCTCCACTCCGGAAGCCTTGAGAGTTCATTTAACCTTCGTCCGGTCCAATCGCCGAAGTCACACTCTATGATTCGTTGATCGACTATTGCTTCAATTTGGCGATCGAGACACAGTGGTTGAGCTGTCTCTTTGGCTCGCTCAAGTGGAGAGGTTAGGACGGCGTCTATCTCAATGGAGCGGAGCGTACCTATCAATTGATTTGCTTGTTCGGCTCCTTCTTCTGAGAGATGCAACCCAGGGGCCCGTCCGGGAAGCGTCGTTCCAGTGGTTGGCGTCTTGCCGTGGCGAATGAGAAGTAACGTGGTTGAAGTTTCTTTTGGTTCTTTGTCGCCTTGATCGGAGCTATTTGAGATCTCTGTATCTTTGGGAGAATCAACGACAATGGGTTGGTTCTCGATATGTTGGTTCTCCAAGGTGCCTCGATCTTTAGTGAGAGTCTCAAAATGTTTTGAATTTACCTGGAAACATCCTACAGGGATTGGCGATCTTAATAGAACCGCCCCCGACATATTGCGAGGGCGGTAATGGTCAAACTTCCAAGGAGACGAGAGATCCCTAGAAGTTTGACCTACTATCGATGTAGACAATAGCTAACAGATTGAATCTCCTAAGCTAATATTGCCATGTGGTCGATATCTTCTAGTTGAGTCGCTCGACAATCATTGCCATTCCTTGGCCGCCGCCAATACACATGGTTTCAAGACCGAATGTCTTGTCAAGCGTAGAAAGATCATTTAGAAGGGTGGTCATAATGCGGGCGCCTGTCATTCCAAATGGATGGCCTAGGGCGATTGCACCACCGTGAGGGTTGAGTTGATCTTCGATTGAAATGCCAACCTCACGAGCGATCGGAATTACCTGTGCAGCAAAGGCTTCATTCAATTCGACTATGTCGATATCTGAGATCTTCATGTTTGCTAGAGATAGGACCTTGGCAATCGCTTCGATCGGGCCAACACCCATTATCTCTGGAGCAAGGCCACTGACGGCAGATGCGATAATTCTAGCGAGTGGCTTGATTCCAAGTGCCTGTGCGCGCGACTTGGACATCACCATTACTGCTGCAGCCCCGTCGTTTAGGGGACATGCATTGCCAGCGGTAACTCTTCCATCTGGTCTAAATACAGGTTTGAGTGTCGAAAGTGCTTCGACTGTGGTCCCAGCGCGCGGGCCGTCGTCCTTGGAGACGATGGTCCCATTGGGAAGCGTAACCGGAGATATCTCTCTTTCGAAGAATCCGTTGTTCTGTGCCTCGACTGCGCGATCTTGTGAGAGCTTGGCGAATTCGTCCATCTCGTTTCGACTTACGCCATACTGGTCGGCGACGTTTTCAGCCGTCAACCCCATTGGTATGTACATAAGGTTTATAAAGTCGGACCGGGATGTATCGGTGAATCGGGGATTCATATCCGATGCGGAAAAGCCGACTCCGAGTGTACGCGTAACGCTTTCCACTCCGCCAGCTACGAAAGCATGCCCTTCTCCTGCCCGAATTGCATGAAAGGCCATTCTGATACTTTGGAGGGACGAGGCGCAAAATCGATTGACTGTTGTTCCGGGAACACTATCGGGCAATCCAGCTAGCATTGCTACGTTTCGGCCCAGATTCATTGATTGCTCGCCAGCGTGATTGGCAGAGCCAATTATAACGTCGTCGATCTCCGATGGGCTAAGGTTCGGCACCTTCTTCATCAATTCGCCAACGATGAATCCTGCCATATCATCCGCGCGGTAGTCGATGAGCGATCCCTTGTAAGCGCGTCCTATCGGCGTCCTAGCCGTAGCTACAATTACTGCTTCTTCCATTTTCACCAATTCCAATTCTTGAAGCGCGGACCATTCCGAACATTCAAATTGACAACTCTTAGCCATCCTATGTTACCACTAGGTAGCGGAGTTTTCTTGCGATTATCGATGACGGCCATTTTGGCTGCGTCAGCTTAGGCCAATTTGTTAAGACTCAAGATAGATAGATGCATTTATAGCTGGTAATTTAGAGGTTTGCACGATATGTCTCCTTTGAAACTTCAGCTATTCTTTGTCTTTATGGATTTGAACTAACATATTTTGATTTATATGATGAATAAATATTGAGCTCCTAGGGAAGTTATTTATTTAGGTTACTTCAAAGTGGCAATGTTTAGTAGCCTAAAGATGCTGAGTTCGCCGAATTATTTCGATGGGTATCCCTCAATTGGGTTGATTATCTAATTCCGGATGGTCGATATTATTTAGGAATGATCGCGTCCGACATCTCCTGTTCTGGTGAACACGATGGTTGATTGACTACTACTATCTCGCATCCCGATTCTTCAGCTATGTGGGCGATAAGATCGAATCCAAACCTAACGAGTCTGTCTTTATGAGCGATTATTAATCGTTCAATCTCTCCGTGCTGTATACGATCCATAAGCGCTAGGAACTTCTTGCGTTTGAAGTTCATACCTCCGCCGATTTCCTAAGTCCACTCATCTACAGCTATACCAGCGTTAAGACAGTAGATCTCCATAGCTTTAACCTGTGATACCAGGTCATCTTTTTGCCCTGAACCACTCACTCGGCGCTAGACGACAGTGACTCGACTAACAGGAGCGCCGCCCAGCATAGCTCGTACATCAGACTCATCGAAGTAGCGATGCCCGCTAGGGAGCCTTTTGGGCGTGATCTTGCCCTCTTGCTCCCATCGCCGTACTGTACTTGGACTACGCCCAATCCGTCGTGCGAACTCACCAATGCTGTAAGTATTAGCCATTACAGTTAAGTATCGCAAGTGTTGGATAGAAAAGTGTCAACTGTTGTTTGCTCCCGATACCTTTCACCGTTTAATCGATGACCCGACCGCCGCCGATGCCATATGCAATCGGATAGTTACGGGAGCCAAGATCATCAACTTACAAGGCGGGTACTAAAGGGAAAGTAGGTAAAGGTTCCGGCGTATCGATTAATCCAAACGCCGGGAACTGCTTTGCATCCAAATACCAAAGCAATTCCAGTCGATCCCCAGAGTTATTGTGGATCTACGCAGAGATAAAATTCCGACTCGCCAAGGTTATCGTTCAATATCATCAGAAATATCGGATAATTTCTCCAGAAGCTTGGAGTAAGTCAAGATTTATTAAAAAGTTTTCATCAAAAAAAATAAAGGCCGAAAAACTCCTAAAATCATCTTTTAAGCAGATGCCGAGCGCAAAATAAATAGTTAGCGTTACTACCAGTGTTCTATGACTACGGAGGCTGGCTTCGAATGTGGTGGTGGCCACGGGGATGCTTTATAGCAGAATCAATAAATCAAGGTCTTATCCACGATAGGCGAACTTGTTTAACGAGCCGTATCGACGAACGCTATCAGCATGATAGCTAATAAGCAAGAGGGGGTGTTCACAGTGGGTATTAAAGAATAACAGGAAGGATCGCAGTTGGTTTGGGGGCATTGGCTGTTAGCGCGGCCGCCATTGGCGTTAGTGCAACCACTGCATCTGCACAAAGCGCGAGTTCGGGTTCTGGATCGAGTTCAATCACTTCTGGTCGCCTTTTACCCGCCGATTGGGTGGCACAGGCTTCTCCCTATGTCGTAACCCGGGGTTACTTCGCTTATCTTTCGCCTGATTTCGCGAAAGTGAGTTCTCCGCAGGAATACAGTGCGGTTAAACAGATGATTCAGATATACGATGCTGCACCGATGGCCGCCAAGACAGTAGGGTTTCAACATCAGTGCGACTCTCTGCGAAATACCCATCAAAGGGCGGAATTATTAAGCCTGATTTGTTCGTTGGGGGCGGGTGTAGTGGCTGGGAGAGCTTCCGCTTTGAGGGGTGGGATGGGTTTCAATGGTACATGAACCAATGCTTTGCAACTGGCCTGGTTGACGAATTGAATGGAGGAGCAGCACTTTATGGAGTCATTACGGCCGCACTAGTTCCTCTCGGCGTCAGTATCGCGATCGCTGGAGTATCAGGCGCGCTCTCAGCGGCCATGTTTGGAGCAGCTGGCTACATTGGGGAGACGCAGACCATGTGCGGCAGCAGAAATATATGGGTAGGCTTGCACTATTGGGTATCGCCTTCACATGGATGTGCGTAGGAGGTTAAAGGTCTGATGTTAAATGCTGCAATAGCGCTGTCAGGCAAAGCTAAGGCCATACTTCTGACGGCGATTCCCCTGCTGGACTTCTATACGGGGCTTGCTATTTGGAGCCTCCATTCCAAGTATGGGGAGGATCGTTTCCCGGTGCTCATGCGACTGCATGCAGGAAGGGAACGCAACAGAAAAGCTAAGATCAAAATCGCTAGCTACTCCAGTTCGAAGAGACGCTTGTACGTCTTTGGTGGGGCTATTTTGGCTTCTACATCAATCTTTCTTGAGGTGTGGTTTCTAGTTAGCGTAGCACCGCACCTTTGGAATTGGAGATAGGAAGCCCGGACTTTAGCGAGGCTAAAATGTAAAAGCGGCGCTGGATACAAATATGGCACAAGCGGGCCGTGCGCCGGTTTGGTCCGTCGCTCCGCTTAGCCCGGTTCAGAAACCGGTACCGATTCCGGTTCTTGACTACGACTACTTTGACTTCTACCTGTCAAATATCCCTGTAGGTCTTGGCGGTGAGTTTCAGGACAGTTGTTGCATTTGCCTACTTTTAGATCCATTGACTCTAGAGTATGGCAGTTTGTTCCAACTTGCTTTGCAAGCCAGAAAGACCATACCCTAGGTGTCTTTTGAGGGTAATCTTCCAGGAATTTAAAGCTCAAAAGACCTCGAAATCATCTTTTGGGCAGATGTCTGGCAAAAAATAAATGGTTAGCGTTACCACCAGTGTTCTATGACTACGGATGTGGTTGCCATGGAATGATTTATAGCAGAACCAATCGATCAAGGGCTTATCCACGATAGGCGAACTCGCTTTATGAGCCATATAGACGAACGCTATCAGCATGATAGCCAATAACGGAGCGGGGGATGTTCACAGTGGGTAGTAAAAGAATATCAGGAAGGATCGGAGTTGGATCGGAGTTGGATTGGGGCATTGGCGTTATCGACTGTGGCGGTCGGAATGACTGGGTCTGCCGCATGGGCGACTACAGCGAGTCAAACCGAGCACATGAGACCTCTCTATTAGATCTATCCGACTTACCAGGTCCAAAAGACCTTTCAGGGATATCACTCAGGCGACTGGGTGCAATGTGGTTTCGCGACCGCAAGACCTAACGTTGCGCAGCAACAATGCAACTACGCGGTAACGGTCTCGGCGCAAATCGGCGGTTCCATAAACATATCAGTCTCCGACATCAGCAGTGCGGTAGGCTTCAACATCAACAATAGCCAAACCGAAGGCTACTCCTACAAAGTTACTGTCCCTCCTGGCGAGTGGGGCGTCATTGCAATGGGATCCGAATACGCACAGTATTACACAATGATAAAGCGCGCCCAGTGCAATGTATCCACAGGCATCTGTAGCTGGATGTATTCGGACGACACGGTTCAGGATCACATCGCGCCCACAGCCACGTTCTTCCCAAATCAATATGTTCTTTAAGACATCTACCAAACCTGTTATCCAACAATCTGCCATAACTATATACCAAGGAGACCAAATTGTGCTCAATCGATGTCATAGCTCGGGAAGGATGAATGACGGATACCGATACCGTTGGAAATCCAAACGTTTGGATTTCCAACGGTCGACTTCTTCTTATTTTTATAGGGTACCTTCAAGCCGGCTTGTTGCCAAAGAGACCTTACCTTTTTGATATTGACATGGTATCCCTTGTCTATGACGTAGCGATATGCTCTTTTGTAACCTTGAGCTTTGTGTTCTAGGACAAACGTTCTAAGGAATTGCGTGATCTCTTCGTCTAGATCTGCACTTTTGCGTTCAGGTGCTACGGTACGCTGCGTAGAACGATTTTGACCTGCTACTTTGCAGGCTCGTCTCTTTAGAAACCCCGAATCGTATCTGTAGTTTGTGAACTACCATACGACGACGATTCGGGGTTAGAAGTTTCTTATCGTCGCCTCCTTGGCCATTGCGACATCAAGAGTTAGGTCGACAACGATGTTCTTTAGGCGACGGTTCTTTAGATTCAAGTTCCTTGAGTAAGCTTTACTTTGGTTCCCTTCAATGCAGCGTAGGTACCCTTCCATCGGTACCAGGTCGTCTCGGTAACTGCAGCGCCTTAGGGCTTTTATGGCAAAGCGGCAACTTCACTTATGGTTGCACCGTCATTTAGCATCTTGTCCCCTTCGGCGATCTTCTTACACACCTGCGCCCTGCTTACCTTGAGGAGAACGGGTATGCCTTTTGGACTTCACATTAATTTCCTCCATCTACATTATGGATACAAAGCTGATATTGGTAGCGGATCAATTAAATGGGAGCCTTCCACGGGCATGTTGGCTTTTTCCAATTTGAAGGTGTGGTGAATTTACAATCGGGTAAATCCAAAAGCGATCTCGGTGAATTGAAAGGTAACTTCTATCTTTATGGCTATGGAGCCAGGGTTTTTAGTACTGTCGTTGTCGCTTGTCTAGGAATTTGGTTGATAGGGCGGCATTGAATCGGGATAGAGTTCTCGGTCGAGGCGTTTGGCTGAACGCTCTTCAGCGCGGGACCACTGAACAAAGATTATGCCGATAGCAGCAAATGTGAAGATTTCGCCAAAGATCCAAAGGATTGATCCACCCATGTGAGTATCGGTCAGGGTATTAGCCGCCGGGTCAATGGATCTCGAACTTTGCATAATGGCGATTCCCAAGAATGAACCGAAAGGGATTCCGGTCAATAAAAAGGCGAGCTTGGCTCCGAATGAAAGGCGATGTTTGGCTGGATCTAGACCGAGAACTACGCTCCAAAAGAAGAATCCCGCTATCAAAAAGTGAAGATGGGTGTAGTAGTGAAAAAGAGGATGCCTAATTGAGAGGCTATATAGGGGGGTCAAAAAGTAGGCATACATTGTGACCCAGTTGCTCAGCCACGCAACTATCGGAAATGACCAGAAGCTGATATATCGTGAGTTGATTATCTTTAGGATTGAAGTAGTCGTGCTTCGATTAGAAGCTTGTAGCGCTAGAGTTACCGGCGCTGACAACACAAGCATTATTGGAGCAGCGTTCATCAAAAGTAGATGTTGGATGACATGCATCCAAAATACGGAGTCGTCGTAGCTAGCGAATCCAGATCCGACAGCGAAAAAGATGGTGAAGAGGGACCCCATAAATGAGAGCGTTCTCCATTTAGACCAAATTCGGTTTCGTTTTGCGAGCCTTCTTACTCCTAATATGTAGAGTATGGCTGTTGCCACCAGGGCTGCGTCGGCAAGTATCGACAACGGGTCTAATTGAAAGCCTGTAAGTAGTTGGTTGATGGTTACAGATGGGGATAGTTGGGCTAAGAATAGGACCATTGGTTTAGGAGTCTATATCCGATGGATTTCTAATGGTACCTACTAAATCGCCTACAAGGTGTTATGCGCCAGTTTTTGTAACCGGCGGTTTCGTAAAGTACAAGTAGTGCCCACCTATCGCTGAAAATGCGGCTACATCTTTGGCGAATACCTCGTCTTTGAATTGTCTAGCCTTTGAATTAGATTCCCAGTAGTTTAGCGATGCGCGCTCCATGGCCCTTAGCCTTTACGCCATAGAGGGCATCGGTTATGTAACCTGAGGGATCTATGACAAATGTGCTTCTAATTACCCCAATTACAGTCTTTCCATAGTTTTGTTTTTCTCCGTAGGCACCCCATTGAGCCATTACTGTAGTGTCGGAGTCGCTCAATAGGTCGAAGTCGAGTGAGAATTCGGTTGCGAATTTCCGGTGTTTATCTACTGAATCTGGAGAGATGCCAATGATTTTATTCGGACCATCAACGCTGAAGACGAAGTCCCTAAAGTCGCAAGCTTCTTGGGTGCAACCAGGAGTAAAGTCTTTTGGATAAAAGTATATGATCACCCTATTGCCGCGAAAGTCATTGAGAGAGACCTCTTGGTCGAACTGATTTTTGAGCGTGAAGTTTGGTGCGAGATCACCAGGGCTTAATTTTGGAGTCATTTGGGTCCTTCTTGGGATTTTGATTAAAACTAGATTAATTGAACTGTATAAAGTTCTTGATGGCCAGCAATAATGAGAAAGAAACAATTGGAGGTACCGGTAACTTTTAGTCTAAACTTCGCTGCTACGACTACAGATGGTGCATTCCTGTTTTTTACCATTTGAAGCTAGGTCGTCTCAAATGGTGGTATCTAAAGGGCTACGAGCGCATTTCATTGAGCGCCACGAATTAAAGTTCTGGCTAAATATACTATTTCTTTTCAGATTTACCGGCAGATGTTGTAGCTTCGTTCTTCTTGGGGTATAGCTGTTGGGTCAAACATAAGAGAACTGGTTATAGGCAACTTCGCTGGCCGTGGGTGTCTTTTGTTTTGGCTATTCGGGTAACAATCGAAATGTATGATTTTCTAGTCGGGTAGGCACGACTCATTGCTGAGCCGTGCCTCCTTAAGATCCTAGCGGGCAACTTTCATCGCACTGGGATCAAGCCTTATGAAGGCCCCTTTTGGGACCCGGTCATACAGTTACCAATTTGCCTTGGATGCATAGCCTTTACGACGTAGGTTTGCAGCCTCTTGACGTTACTGTTGAGCTTCGACCAGTCGATCTTATCCCAATTGGTTTCGTCAGTAGGGCCACACGTGGCGTTAGCCATGTTCATTTGCCTTCATAGCCTATGAGGTTCTATGAATCATCTCGCAACTAAGACCATCTCGCAACTAAGACCATTTCACACCTTGGCACGGCGGGGAAGTCTGCTTGGCTCCGTGTTAGGTAATGTCTCAAGGTGTATCCGTCGCATTACAAGAGCGCGTTTCGCTTTGTATCCAATCCTTATGCTCACATCCCCATCGGCCTTCCTTGGGGGGGCTTGCCCAATTGCTTGGGCGGAGATAGCGACTTAGAAATGTTCCACCGAAATAATATACGCTGGGGTTAGGGCCTGCCTTTTCACCGGAGGGAATTGTTGTCAGCGCGCATCCAATCTCCACTGATGCGACCGTCGCAGGTAGCTTTTGGTCCAAGCCCATCAGCAACTTTGGCTTGTTTGCAATAACGATCTTTAACCAGCAGTTCACATATGTTGCTCATACCCAGCTAGGCCCACCTCCATGCTGTCTGGTCCCTTATTGTCTGGCCCCTTAGGGCCTTGTTGCTGGCAGTGTCGGCTTCACCTCACGGATTTGGCCTATGAGATTCCCCGTGGGTACTTTTCCGACAGCTCCATACCAGAGAATTACTCCTCTGGCATGTGTCGGTGGGCTTTGCCAGCTGAATGACAAGTTCCTCCTTTTCGAAGCGTTAAATTCGGCAACCTCATGTCGCACGGAGACAATTGCATAAGTAGATCTTTAGCTGTTTTGGATTTAAAGCTCCGCACTTAATGCTAGATAAGGCATAGCAACTTCATTCTGAGTCAAAAGATACCACCCGAAAGAGTCGATCTATGAATTGCGCAATAGTCTCCTAGGCTACTAGGGAGTAGCTGGATGAATTGTAGTTACCTATGGTTCGATCGAAATCGATATTCGATCTTGGAATAGCTCGGTGTGGTAACTTTTTGCCTATTCACCTAGGCTATATAGCATGGAAAGTTCAAGTTTTAAAGCAGTAGAGATTCAGGCGCCCAAGGTCGTTCTTGTGGTTGCCGCTCATCCCGACGACGCAGATTTTGGGGCGGGTGGAACTATAGCGAAGTGGATCCAAAGCGGTATCGAGATTCACTATTGCCTTGCTACCTCAGGCGAAGCCGGTGGCTTTGATAGGACGATTGATAGGTCGGAGATTCCAGGGATTCGTCAGTTGGAACAGACGCGCGCTGGTGACGTCTATGGCGTCTCCTCGATAGAGTTTCTTGGATTCATCGATGGCGAAGTCGAGCCTAGCTTGGAGCTAAGGAAGGGTATATCTCGAGCTATACGGAGAGTTCGTCCCGACACGGTTATATGCCAGTCTCCTGAAAGAAACTATGAGAGGATGCCGGCGTCCCACCCTGACCATTTGGCTACCGGTGAGGCGGCTCTAAGGGCGATCTATCCTGATTCGAGAAACCCATTTGCGTTTCCTCAATTGATCGATGAAGGTTTTGAGCCTCACAGTGTGAGCCAGATTTTGATGATGGCAAGCCCAAGGTCGAATTTTGCAGTTGATATCACAGGAACGTTTGAACTCAAGTTGAAGGCTCTGCATGAGCACAAGAGCCAACTTCCAACTCCAGAGAAGCTCGCGGATATGCTCGGTCAGTGGGGGTCGAGATCTGCATTGTATGCTGGCCTAGAGGACGGTAAGCTTGCGGAACTATTCTACGTAGCTAGCTTCTAGAGCGATTTGCCTGCTGGGATGTTTGTGTCATCTTCTATTTAGTGGGTTTGTTGTTTTGGCATAGAGACCATGGGTCTCTATGCCCTTGTCCTTAAGGTCCTGTCGTTAGTCGTGGCCTCATCGGAGTTGATCGTCGCTTTCTTTTCGAGGCGCTTTTGGACGTGGCTTCTTTGATTCTGAATTCTATTGCTAGACGGGTAGTCGCTACGTGCGCAATTGCTTAATGTGCAGTTACTGGGCACCTAGCTAGTGTCCATAGTCATAAATTCATTTAAATAAGGAATTAATCCCTATTTGTAGTGTTTTACCTATACAGAGGTACATTTCACTACACTTAGGAGAGTAATGGAAAAGAAGATCGGTCGACCGGCATACAAGGTTGTTCTTTCAGACAACGACAGAAAGTTCCTAGAGGGTGTAATCCGTGCTACAACCTCGCCACAGTCTCATGTAACTCGTGCCAAGATTGCTCTTGGCGCAGCTGATGGCCTTAGCCACGAAGAGATCGTTGAATTGTCCGGTGTCTCAAGCTTTACTGTCTCTAAGTGGAGGAAGAGGTTCTCTCTCTTTGGGGTATCAGTTCTATCTGATGCTCCACGAAGTGGAACCCCAAGAATCCATGACGATGACAAGATAGCTGAGATCATTCGTCTTACTACAACCACAGAGCCAAAGAACGCTACACAGTGGTCAACAACTGAGATGGCAAGAGTTGCTGGCGTCTCTCAATCGAGAAGTCTCTCGTATATGGAGAACCTTTGGACTAAAACCCCATCTCATTGAGTACTACAACATATCTAACGACCCTAACTTTACTTCAAAGGTTCGAGATGTAGTTGGACTCTATCTCAATCCCCCGGAAGCAGCACTTGTGCTATGTGTCGATGAGAAGACACAAATACTTGTCACTTGACCGGACACAACCAGTTCTTCCAATGACTCCCTTTGTACCGGAGCGTCAAACACATGACTACATAAGACATGGAACAACCAATCTCTATGCTGCTCTTGACACAGCATCTGGAAAGGTCATAACACAGACGACAACTGCACATCGTGCAGTTGAGTTCATCTCATTTCTAGATCTCATTGACAAAGAGGTACCAAAAGATCTAGAGGTCCATCTCATTATGGATAACTACGTCACCCATAAGACCGATACAGTGCGTAAATGGAACCTTGAGCACCCACGCTTTCACTTTCACTTTACTCCCACCTATTCATCGTGGATGAATCTTGTAGAGCGATGGTTTTCTGAACTAACTACCAAGATGTTGCAGAGGTCAACACACAAGTCAGAAAAGCAACTTATTGCAGCTATTACAAAATGGACGGAAACCTGGAATGAGAATCCTCGTCCTTTTAGATGGCATAAGACGGCTGACGAGATCTTCAAATCCATGGAAAAGTACCTCGGACCATTTACTAAGTGAATTTATGACTAGGGACACTAGCAATCATCTAAAGTAAAATCTTACCAAGGGCCCGTTTGCTTTTTCTATAAGCTCCGTGCAGAGCTTAGGTCACAGAGTTTTTACCTCATCTCTTTGAGTCGGATATTGACAAATACTAGCCAAGTGGTTGTGTCCCTAACTCGGAAGCACTTTGTCAGATACCGACTTTACGGGCTCGTCTATATTGGATAGATTTTTTCTTTTCTCCATGAGCAGCGCGATTGAGACCATGATGATTGGAAGGCCAGAGTTGAAGTCTGTTCCAGTTGGCGAAAATACTCCAAAATCCATGACTGTTGCCCACATTACTAGTGAGGCGATGATAGTTAGATAGATGGTGGCGACTGAGCTTGGCGCTACTATCAAGGCCGTCGCAATAATAAGGCCCAGTGAGATTAGAATCAGGCTGATTATGGATCCTCTGCCCTCTGTAATATTTGCCGCAGCATTGAGTAGGCTCGAAAAGACCTCGGGTTGTCGATTTTTCGCCATCGACGTGATCATCGTGAAAAATCCGTTGGGTTTAAAGTATCCCTCGGATGGAAGCGCACCAAGGAGGGTACCCACAAGGAAAAAGATTCCCAATCCCCATCCCAGTCGCTGGCTTGTTGGGAATTTGTTTTTACCATTGGAAGCCATTAGCAGCTCTACCGAGACTAAGAGGTAAATCAATATTGCTGAAGGTGCTCCACTGTACCAAGCCGCTTCCTTGTAGAAGAGTCCAAAGCCATTACCTATGCAAAAGACAATGAGCTCCCATACGATCGAGAGGTAGATTGCCAGACGCCAGGTTTTACTTGGCTTGAGAGATACGAGCGCCATGCCGATAAAGAGCTGAATCCATGCGGTAGCTAAATCAACGCGAAATGGATTGATATTCCAGGCCCAGGCACCAAGGTCCCCAAGTGGTCGCAAAAAAGACGGAGCATTCACAAATGCGGGCCTGATAATATTCGACACAAAGCCGTTTGGCATTCCGTTGCGGAGCTGGAGCATTCCGTCGATGATCCAGATGGCGCCAAATGAAATGGATAGAAAGCTAAGAGTTGTGTTGGAGCTCGTCGCGGTGGCGACGATATTTTGCGCCTCTGTCTTTTGGATATCTGTCCTTGGTTTTGATTCTGCGAATAGATATACCGCTAGGTTCAATGCCATGGCGACTGTGATGATTATGCCGACTATTAGGTATAGGTGCGAACCTAAGGTGCCAAAGGGGTGGCCGGGTGTCGAGGTCATTCCTGGCATAGGTCTTCCTCCTTATCCTTTTTAGTTATTATTTCTTGCCTGTCACCGAGCACAGTTTTTATTTTTTAGGGTTCCATCCGGCCAAGATCTCGGGATTGAGTCGAAGGAATCGTCAAGGTAACAAAGAGAAGTTCCATCCGGCCAAGATCTCGGGATTACCTCTACTTTTAGGCTAAAGATTTCCCTTTAGCGTTTTGAAGTGATGCGATGCGGTTATTGATCTCGATCGTTGTTTTTACGACATCATCTACGGTTTGTGCGATCTCGTTCGTAGATGCAACCTGGGAGTCGACCGAGACGGCAATTTCGCCTTGAAGTCTCCCGATCTCGCTCACAGTATCGGTTACCTCTAAGAACGCCGCGCTCGCCGCGCTCGTATCTGAAGTCATCGATATTGCCATGGCGCCGATATCCGCAGTAGCACGCGCTGTAGCTGCGGCAAGCGCTTTGACTTCATTGGCCACTACGGCAAATCCTTTGCCGGCTTCGCCAGCGCGCGCAGCTTCAATGGCTGCATTGAGCGCAAGGAGGTTCGTCTGCTCTGCGATTTCAGTTATGGTAACTACGATCTGGCTAATGTTGGCGGAATTTTTATCCAGTCGATCAAGGGTCATCGAGGTCTTCCCGACGATTCCAGCGGCATCATGTGCAACCTCTGCGGCACGGTTGGCACCGTGCGCTATCCCTGTTATTGTAAGCTCCATCTCTCGAATTGCACCTGCGACTGCATCGATGTTTGCCCTAATCTGGTCGGATCCTGCCAAGAGGCCGCTGGCTTGACTAGCGACCTCGATTTGGTCTCTGCGGGCTCTCTCTACCTCTTGAGAGCGTCTTTCGATCGCTTCACGGTCACTTTTTTCTTTTTCTAGCTGGAGCTCATAACGTTGCTTTTCTTCAAAGGTGCTTTTTTCTAGGAGCGCGGAGCTCTGGCTGCGTAGCGCATCTGAGAAGCTCCAGAAGACAATTTGTACAGCTACTGCTCCCGAGATGAATCCAGCATGTATAAGGGCCCATCCAATTGGGTTTGCTCTTTCATAGGAGGTATAAAAGACAGAATTGGGCCAAAAAAGGCCGAGGAGAATGTGGTGCACTAAGACGAATCCAATGGAGAGAAGATATGGTGTCCACTCTTCGTAGAGAGCCACTATAGCCAGGAGAACGAAGAAGTAAAAATGGAAATCTGGCATACCGTGTGTGATGTGTACGAGAGCGGCCCCGGCCCATAAAAGGCCGAGGCTAGTTGTGATCGTTGCAAGCCTTCGCGCCTTAATTAGAGTGGCAGCGAGGCAGAATGCAAATTGTATACCGATATCGACCAGTCGTACCTTGGTGGTGGAGTGCTCTGGTAACGAGACGATTATTAGAAATGGAACCTGAAAATATAGAGTATAGACAATAAATCGATGCCGTTTTGCCCAAGCCAGATCGTCGAGATTGGCTCCTTTTGGAAGCTTAGAAAGTATTTTCCCTATCAAATTCGGTACCTTTCATAACGATGCCCAGTGTTTCCCCTAGCGTTGGGATCACCTTGATAGTGGCTATCGGCCCATTGTTGATCGTCCTTTAAGACCATGACAACTTTGTGAGCCCACTTGACTTTTGTATTTTTTCAGCTTTGCTATTGGAGGTGGTACCGCCTCTGAAGAGGTTTTTGTGGACTTCTACGACGCATTAATGGTGCTAATTTTCCATCGAATTACTAGTGTCCCCTCTCATAATTTCCCTGAAACTGAGGAATTAATCCCTTCTAAGGTTGTTCTCCTTGGTAAGGACATAACCTTGCAAGGGAGAACGATGCTAAGTCACACCGTTTCAGAGGAGCCAAACATTGATGCCAACCAGAGCAAGCCGCCCAAGAAGAGATCTGGACGACAAGCTTCGGTGGTTCCGCTCAGTCCCAAAGAACGTAGCGAATTAGAAGCAGTGGTAAGAAAGTCCACAGCTCCCATAGGACAGGTGGCAAGGGCCAGCATTGCCCTATGGAGTAACGAAGGGGTTGGAACCAACGAGATCGCGCAAAGACTTCAGATATCTACAGAGACGGTATGCAAATGGAAGCGGCGTTTTATCAACTACGGAGTGGAACTTCTCGATGACGCACCGAGAAGTGGAAAACCGAGAAGCATTGATGACGAAAAGATCGCCGAGATTCTAAGGATCACTTTGGAAGAAGAGCCCCCGCTTGCTACCCAGTGGTCGACGTCTTCAATGTCCAAGCGGATCGGGGTATCACCAGCGAGCATCTCACGTATCTGGAGAACCTTTGGCCTCAAGCCCCATGTCTTGGGATACTTCAACATCAGTACCGATCCGGCCTTTACCGAAAAGTCCGCGACATAACTGGGATCTATCTCAATCCCCCTGATGCTGCACTGGTACTATGTATTGACGAAAAGACACAGATCCAGGCGTTGGATAGAACCCAGCCACTGCTTCCCATGAGACCTTTTGTTCCAGAGCGGCAAACACATGACTACAAACGCAACGGCACAACAAATCTCTTTGCAGCACTTGATGTTGCCTCTGGCAAGGTGATCACCAACACCACAAAGGCTCATCGGGCGATCGAGTTCATAGCCTTTTTGGATCAGGTGAAAAAAGAAGTTCCAAAAGAACTCGAAGTCCACGTCATCCTGGACAATTATGCAACGCATAAAACCGATGCTGTACGGGCCTGGCTCATAAAAAACCCCAGATTCCACTTCCATTTTACACCCACCTACTCCTCGTGGATGAACCTGGTTGAGAGATGGTTCTCGGAACTGACTACCAAAATGCTCCACAGATCCACCCATAAGTCACAAAAGCAACTCGTTGCTTCGATCAACACCTGGGCAGAGCGCTGGAACCAAGACCCAACACCATTTAGGTGGGTAAAGACAGCTGACGAGATATTCGCATCGATGGCAAAGTATCTGGGGAACTAGAACTCAGGGAACTTATGAGAGGGGACACTAGATCCAGATAGGTGTTGACCTCCAAAAAAAGATTCCGGTTTTGAAATTCATAGAAATGGGTATTTTCCAATGAGGCTTCAAGGATATGGGCGGTTGATCGATTCAAAGCAATCATGAGACTTGCTTGGTTTTATTGTTGGCCTAACAGATGGCGGCTAAAAGTTCAGGTGGCTATTGTTTTAGGACGAGTTGGGTTTCGAAGAGGTCTCGGTAGACTCCCTTTTTCTCCAGCAGTTCAGCGTGTCGTCCTTTTTCAGCGATTTTCCCGGATTTGATTACAACGATTTGATCTGCGGCGACGATCGTAGAGAGTCTGTGGGCGATCACTATCGAGGTTCGGTTGGAGAGTAGGTTAAAGAGGGCGCTCTGAACTGCTGCCTCATTTTCCGTATCTAAATGAGAGGTTGCTTCATCTAGGATTACGATTTCAGGTTTTTTTAGAAAAACGCGAGCAATTGCAAGTCTCTGTCGCTCACCTCCTGAGAGCCTATATCCACGTTCGCCGACTAATGTGTCGAACCCATCGGGCATCTCCATGATCGTTTGATAGATCTGTGCCCCTTTTGTTGCGGCTATAAGTTCTTCATTTGTCGCATCAGGACGGGCGAAACGCAGATTTGACGCTACGGTGTCGTGGAAGAGAAATGTTTCTTGTGATACTACTCCTATATGGTCGCTCAGGTCTTGAAGTGAGATTTCACGGAGATTGATACCATCGAGAGAGATCTCTCCCGCATCTGGGTCGTAGAGGCGTGAAATGAGCGAAGCAATTGTTGACTTGCCAGCACCTGAAGGCCCGACAATGGCCGTCATTGTTCCGGGTTCAACGATAAATGATATGGACTCGAGCGCTACCGTGGTTGAAGGTTGCACATCTGGCGCCTCTGAAAAGGGCGTTTCAATGTCAGGGTAGGTGAAATCGACATTTTCGAAGGCGATTTTGCCCTCTATCTCTTTGATGGCTTTGGGAAACTCTGGATCTGTGACGGTTGGTGCGACGGCGAGTACCTCTGCAACTCTATCGAAAGAGACTAAAGACTGAGAAAGGGTTACCTTGAGAGTTGCCAAGTCGGTAATTGGTGTATAGAGGTTGGTGGCAAATTGTGTCAGCGCAACCAAGGTGCCGATGGTTAGTTGGCGGTCCAAGGCGAGACGTCCACCTATAAGGTAGATACCAGTAACGCCAAGTGCCGCAATCAATGAAACTGCTGCTCCATATAGGCGACCAGCTACTGCTAATTTGATCCCTGAATCTCGAAGTTTTCCAGCTCGATAGTCGTAATTGTGAGTCTCTCTTGTCACATTGCCAAAAAGCTTTACTAAAAGAGCGCCTGAGACGTTCATTCGTTCGGTGGTTAGATTGGATAGTTGAGCATTGGCTTTCATCTGATTCCTTGCCAATGGCGCGATTCGGCGCCCCAGCTTTCGATCTACTACCACAAGGAGCGGCATGGTTACTAAGGCTATTGCAGTAGCGGACGGTGAGAGTTTTAGCATTATGAAAAGTGTGAATGTCAAAGTCAAAACGTCGGAAAAGACACTTGAAATAATCGATATTGCCTGTTGGGAGCCGAGGACGTCATTGTTGAGGCGCGACACTATCGAACCAGATTGGCTCTTTGTGTAAAAGGCAATGGGAAGTCGTTGAAGATGCGCAAAGAGTGCAGAGCGAAGGTCAAGTATTAAGCTTTCACCCATCTTTGAGCTGATCCATCTCGAAGCGACACTGATTGTCGTGGATGTGACAGTCGCGGCGAGCGCTGCTCCTACTAGAAGATATAGCAGTGAGAGTGATCTTTTGGGAATCGCTGTATCGATGATTGACTTTGTAATGAGTGGGGGTGCGAGATCGATTAGCCGCCCAAGGCCTATTAGGAGAACAAAGACGATCAGCATCCGTTTATATTTAGCTAAAAATGACCAGGCCCGAAGGATGGCTGCCTTGGAGATCGCGTCTTTGGTATTGTCCCATCGCCGCTAGTTCTCGCATAGCGCATGTATTGCATATGGTAGACCTTTACTTTTATTTATCTTATTTGTAACGTCAAAAATTGAATTTCATTCAACCTGTTGATTGTGATGATGAGTTATCAGTTGAAGAGATCTTAGAACGGAGTATTCATTTGATAGACATAGATGGTTTTTACGAAATCATTCAGATGCGGCGGGACGTGAGGAATGAGTTCATCGGTGGTCCGATGGATCAAAGCAAACTGAAACGTATTCTGAGAGCTGCGCATCAGGCACCTTCAGTCGGAATGACTCAACCGTGGGACTTTATTCTTGTGGACGACGACGCTATCCGCATCGACTTTCGAGATCACGTCTTGGTGGAGCGTTCTAAGTTTTCGGACCGGCTTATTGGAGAAGCGCAGGAGACTTTCAACCCTATCAAGATCGAAGGAATCATGGAGTCAGCCATCGGAATCGTAGTGACTTATGATCCGAGCCGGGGTGGGTCAGCAATTTTGGGCCGCAATACTATTGATGAAACAGGACTTTATTCGGTGTGCTTGGCCATTGAGAACCTTTGGCTAGCCGCTACCGCTGAAGGATATGGCGTTGGATGGGTATCGTTCTATCAAGAGTCCTTCCTCTGTGATCTGGTCGGGATCCCTTCTCCGCTACGGCCGATCGCATGGCTTTGTCTTGGACCCATTTCGACGCTTATGGAGGTTCCAGATTTGGAGCGCTTCAACTGGAGAGGGCGCCGCCCCCTTGAAGAAGCACTTTTTCAAAATCGCTACGGTGAACGCTTGAAGCTGGACCTCTGATCTATTTCATGTGCCCTCATTGGTCTTATCTTTTTTGGCCAAACTTATGCGATGTCAATCGATAGATTCAAGAAAGAGTCATATCTCGGCGAATAGGAGATAGCAAGGTGCTCTTCTTGGTAGATTTCATCAACAGCGCTAATTACAACACGTGAAGTTGGATAACTTTCGATAATCAATCGCAAAAAATTGCTTATTTATCAGAATATGAATGTAAGTTGACTAACGGTTGACTGATAGATCACAAAGGGGTGGGAATGGTTAGCTTTTCAGGGGACGGAACTGATAGTAACGGGAGTTGGTCCAAGAGGCTTGCTCAAGTAGGAGTTGAGCTGACGAAGGGACAGGAGCGCTTTGTCGATGTACTTGCCGCTTCGTTTGACGCCAGCTTCGAGAGGTTGTTTGGTGAGGGTCGCATCGTTCCTTACCTTGAAACATCTTTGGAATTAGCGATTCGGCTAGGACAAGATGAGTACGCTTTTTTGTTGGGAGATGAGGGGCAAACCTCGGCTAGCGACCATGGTGAGCATCTCTTGACCATCGATGTAGCCTCGATCGATCAGGCGCATCTAGTCGACTCATTCGTAGCAATACTCGGGAGGTTCGGCTATTTTCCCGAAGTAACACTACATCCGCTTTTAACGCTAGAGCGCGATAGCGAATTAAATATTGTAGATGCATATCGAACCGGAACCAAAGAAGCTTCTGGTCGAGTTGAGTCTTATATCCACTTTGATGTAAAAGCTAACCCAACAGAGCTGGAACTCGAGGCGCTAAATAGTGCTTTTGAGGACCTTTTTCATTTTTGAATCTGATCAATTCTTCTAACGCAGACTTTTATAGGGACCAGTCTTATAAGACTTGGACGCAAGGTGCATTTTTTGGAGATGACGAAGGATTTGTTCCATTGGGAGCAAGAATAGGGCCTTCAAATAGCGGAATTTTAGAGCGTTTGGGACCAGATGAAGCTTCTAGAATTCAAAGGTCATTTTCCAAGGACTCCAAGAGGCCACACCTGGTCAATGTGATTTCACCCGTAATGGCTACCGAGGCATTGATAGTTGGTCCTGCTCATGATGGTCAAGGTAACGAATCAGGTTACATCGTTGGACTTGGCTCCAAAGCTATGCTCGCTAGCGGGATGGACCTTGAAATCGCCTAACTAAGCTAGGCGAACTTCTCAATATTCCAGTTGAGAGCTACTCCTATCGTGAACTAAATGAACTTGTCGCAATGATTGCGCGCATCGAACTTGCGCTGATAGACCAGTCGCAACTTCAAGATATAATTTCATCTCTTTTGATTGCCCGTGAGACTAATCAAATTGCAACCTTTATTTCGTGTCTGTGCTGTGATGAAGCGTTACGGATTTACCTTTACGTCCCTACCATTAGATACAAGACCGGTATGGATGCCACAATCGCAGCTCAACTTAATGCTTTGAATAATGAGAACGTCGAATTTCACTGCGTTGAGGCGAGAATTGATGCTCGGATGGCCCGAGTGGATATCGACGTAGTTGCCCTCGACGACACAGACCTAATAGCGAACCTTTTGGAGTACTCAAACTTAATTCAATCGGTTGGCATTAGTGTCTCAAGAAGTTGGTATGACAAGCTTGAGGAAGAGTTATTCAATCGTCATGGTGACCGGCTTGGAACCACTTTGGCACATCGCTACGGAAACGTCTTTGACGGAGCTTATAGGAATGACTATAGTGCCCGCATCGGAGCTGATGATGTAGATCGAATTGAGTCGGCACTTGAGACCGACGGTATTTGGGTTGGATTTACCTCGGAGGTCGATCGTCATCCTTTGATAGAACTTCGATCTAATATTGATATTCGTCTTAGAATAATTCATCTTGGCGAGAGGCGACACCTGTCGAATCTGCTTCCTTTAGTAGAGACTTTTGGTTTGTCGGTAGTGGATGAAGTTCCATATCAGATGGTCTCACCTTCCAATGGCGCGCCAATTTGGCTTTATGATCTGGGGGTCCAGCTAGCTGGGGATGACTCTACTATAGTGCATGAACGGCTAGTTCTCTTTGCGCGCGTCTTTGGTGATGTCTTTCTCTTTGGACTTGATTCAGATCGATTGAACTCTCTCGTGCTTCGTTCTGGCCTAGATGCCACAGCAGTTGTCTTGTTGAGGACTTTGGTTTACTATCAACGCTTTACGACGAATGGATTATCTATCGACCATGCGGTCACTATCGTTGCCTCCTATCCAGGCGTTGCTCGAGGGTTAGCCAACTACTTTGCAAGTCGATTCTGGGACTTCACTAACGATGATGAATCTCTAGCCAAAAGGGCGACTGCTCTTTCTGAGATTGATCAGATTGAGATTCTCGAACACGACGTCTTCTTTAGGCTCCTTGTGGCTATCTGTGATGCGACATTGCGTACAAATCTGCACGTTCGAGAGCACCCAGGCGATGCTGGCGTTATAAAGTTTGATTCCAAGCGGGTGCCTGGCTTGATTGAGCCGGTTCCAATGATCGAGAGCTATGTATTTTCTCCGACGGTGGAAGGGATCCATCTGCGATCTTCTTTGGTGGCCCGTGGTGGAATTCGATACTCGGATCGCTTAGATGACTACCGAACTGAGATTTTGGGGTTGATGAAGGCTCAAGCGGTGAAAAATGCTGTCATCGTTCCCCATGGCGCCAAGGGTGGATTTGTCCTCCGAGGTTCAAAACGCGATGAGCACTCTGTCACTTCGGCCTATGACTCATTCATATCAGGGTTGCTTTCAATTACTGACAACATTGTAGATACGAAAGTGTTACACCCTAGAATTGGCAAGATATACGATGGCGATGACCCGTATTTGGTGGTTGCAGCCGATAAGGGTACCGCAACATTTTCGGATCGGGCAAATAAAATCGCGATGCAAAACCAATTTTGGTTAGGCGATGCCTTTGCTTCTGGTGGTTCGGCTGGATATGACCACAAGGATATGGGAATTACCGCAAAGGGAGCATGGGTGTCAGTCCGCCATCATTTTGCTCATATTGGGATTGACCCAGAGCGTGACCCGATAACTGTAGTTGGTATCGGCGATATGAGTGGCGACGTCTTTGGAAATGGCATGCTTCGATCGCGCTCCATACGACTAGTGGCGGCTTTTGACCACAGAGATATATTTCTTGATCCAAATCCCAACCCTGAAGCGAGTTTTGATGAGCGAGAGCGGCTCTTTGGAGTCCCCCGTTCCTCATGGAAGGAGTACGATCAATCGGTTATCTCCGCTGGAGGAGGCGTTTTCTCTCGAAGCCTCAAGTCAATTACCCTCTCAGAGGAGGCAGCTCGCTCATTGGGAACGGTCGGCGGGAAATATGCCCCAAACGACCTGATCAAAGTCATTCTTTCATCTCCTGTGGACCTGCTTTGGAACGGAGGAATCGGAACTTATTTCCGTTCATCAGGTGAATCAGATAGTGATATCGGCGATAAGACTAACGATTCGGTGCGAATTAGCGCAGCCAATGTCTGCGCCAAGGTCATAGGTGAGGGTGGAAATCTTGGGTTGTCTCAATTGGCAAGGATTGAGATGGCTCAAAAGGGGATTCTGATCAACACAGATGCCATCGATAACTCTGCTGGCGTGGATACATCTGATCATGAGGTAAATCTAAAGATTTTGTATCAACACACCTCTGGCTTGAAGGGCAATGAGCGAGATACTTTGCTCTCTGGTCTTACAGGAGCCATTGAGGATCTAGTTTTATCTGACAACATCTGGCAGAACTGGGCGCTATCACTGGCAAGTTCAGAGTTCGATCAGATGCGAGGCGCCTATATAGAAGCGGTGGATGCGTTAGAGCGTGATGGTGGTTTGGATCGAAGAGTTGAGTTCATTCCCGACAATGAGCAGTTGGGTAGCCGATACTCTCTGACTCGACCAGAACTGTCGGTGCTACTCGCCTACGAGAAATTGAAGATAAAGTCCCTTTTAGGGCAGGCCCACGTGGAAGCGCTGGACATATTTTCCAAGCGAGGGTTGCAATATTTTCCTGATTCTATTCGTGATGCGGTCTCTCATGACATCGAAGACCACCCCCTTTGGCCCGAGTTGGTTGCCAACCAAGTCGCGAATTTAGTTGTCAATATTGCTGGGGTTAGCTATCTAACTCGAACAGTGGAAGAGTCTCGCCGGGACGTCGTTGAGGTTGTGGCGCGATTCTTAGAGGTCGATTCGATCTTTGATACCTCTAATAAACTTTGGAGGTTGATGGGCGATACTCAACTTCGATTTGATAGCGCTCTAGTTGGATTTACCGGAGCGGTTAGATTTCAGGAGAGGGCGACAAGGTGGCTCTTGCGTGATATCGGAGAGTCTCGGATAGCCGATCTTGATCGATTTAGGTCTACTTCATCTTTTCTGATCGACAATTTTGAGGAGTTGCTTACGGAGAGGTATCGAAAGCGTTTCCCAACTTCAGCTCAATTTAAATATGCTCCAGGGAGTGCTGGTGCATTTCGACTTTGGCAGCTATCGAGCTTTGCCACTTCCATTATGGAGATCACCCATCTTTGTGGCATGTACCCAACTAACTCAATTTCAGATTTAGCTGGCATGTTTTTTGAAGTTGGAGAGACCCTTGCGGTGCCAGAGTTGCTTGATGCGGCAATGGCACTTCCGCGTCGCACAAGTTGGGAGCGACAGGTGCGAATTGCGATTCGTGATGAGATAGATTCGGTGCATATTGGGGCATTTAGGGCGATAGTTAATCTTGACAAAGCCAGCGATCGGCGGGCAAAGTTGGCAGCCTACCAAGAGCGGGGAGCCTCTGAACTTGCGAGATCAATCTATATAGACGAGCCTGGTTCTTCATTCGACAAAGATGCCGGTAGCGATCGATTGGCGATGCTAGTCGTTGGCACCAGACGCCTTAGGGCAATTGTTGGCATCTAATTACTCCTAAAGTAGTTCTCGTGAGCCAAGAGATCTCTCTTTATTTCTAGACCAAAGGCATAGCCACCGAGGGATCCGTCAGAGCGGATCACTCGGTGGCATGGCCGAAAGATGGGAATGGGGTTTGTGGAACATGCCCTGGCTGCAGCCCTGTGAGCCTTAGGGTTACCAGATCGATCGGCCAATTTTCCATAGGATATGACAGTTCCTGGAGGGATCGAATCGATAGCATTTTGAGCTATAGCGATAAAGTTGGCGGTTGTCGATGACCCTAAAGAGCGTGGAATCAGTCCAATCTCCAAGAAACTGCCTTTGTTGTAGGCATTTATCGCCTCTTGTATCCTTTCTTGAAGAGCATGCAGCTCTGTACTCTTCTGAGCGTCTTGTGGCGATACAAAATCTAGACCGCCCGGGATTGAAGCGGAATTAGGAGAGACAAAGTCGCTGGATATTATTCCACCTTCTTCAAAGACCACTCTAAAATCGCGATCTAGTAGCTTTAGCGTTGTTGTACTTATCAATTTGTTCTAACCTTTTTTCTACTTCTTTTTATTGACCATTGGATTTTTGCATCTTCTTTTCTATGAGGTTAATGTAAATGATGACAGTGTCCTCGTTTCGTGAAATGCGACAGTTGGGTTGTTGTGGCTTGGTGGGTCTATTTCAAGTAAATTTGTTCGAAGTCTAATTTGAATCTTTGCCCTTATCCTATCGACTACTCTGGGCGCAATTTTTCTGATCTGGAGGGTGGACTTTGGCGTATTAGTTCTCGATTGACTCGGCCAAGATACTCGATTGGCTCGAATTGCTGGTGATTCCTGAGAGCTTGGCTACTTAGAGCAATTTGAAATTTCGAAAGAGTTTGCTTTTTAATTTAGCCACCTAAGTCAACAATAGCATTTAGCATTTTAAGAGATGAAGGGTTCAACAGCTAAATTATTGATCAGGCCAGTTGGCACTGGAGATTTTGGGGTCGTAAGCGAATTTCTCTCGAGCGCCATCCCGCAGTGGACCAAGGAATCTCTTTTTGACCTCTATGAGGGTGGCGCAGTGGTTATGTTGCCAACCGATACAGTATATGGTCTTACCTCTCGAATCGATACTGATGGCGCCGATAGGATCTATGAGATTAAATGCAGACCGCGAAGTATGGCCCTTCCGGTTGTAGTTGGAAGCATTGAACAAGCCATTGACCTCTTTGACTTGAGCGATGAGGTGATTCGTCGCAAAGTTGAGCTTTTAGCTCAGCGCTTTTGGCCAGGGTCCCTTACGATAGTTGCCCCCAGAGATAGAGAACTTATCTTTAGAGGCGGAGATTTGTATGATCGCACTATTGGGGTCAGGGTGCCAGACGATGATATAGTAAGACAAGTTACCTGTGCTGTGGGGCCGATCTTTGCAACCTCTGCCAATTTGCATGGGATGCCTTCGATTGTGAGGTCAAAAGAGATTTTCGCCGCTGATAATTTACCTTTAAAAAATAGCATCGATGCCATCGTAGTTTGTGACGGCCTATCGAGTGGAATATCCTCAACTGTAGTCTCTTTAATCGATGGTGAGCTGGCGATATTGCGAAAGGGCTCTATAGAATTTGATGAGATTATTTCGACTCTATAGGCGGATTTGAGACGTCGACTTTGGTTGATTTGAACTTTTGACACTTTTAGTTTGGCCTCTAGAGAAGTTAAAACCTCAATTGGTTCGGGTAGAGTAGAGCTATAACTATTTAAGATCGGCGGTTGAGTTATGAATTTAGGTGTTGAAGATCTATACCCAACGATCACGGACTCTGATCCCGAATTATCTGAAATTCTTGGCCTCGAAATGCAGCGACAATCGGGTACGCTTCAGCTAATTGCTTCTGAGAACTTCACTTCGAAGGCGGTCTTAGAGGCGACCGGTTCAATTCTGACAAATAAGTATGCCGAGGGATATCCTTCGAAGCGATACTACGGCGGCAATATCTATATCGATCGCGTGGAAGACCTAGCTCGAAATAGGCTCAAGGCGCTTTTTGGCGCCGAGCACGCGAATGTACAACCACATGCCGGGGCCAACGCTAATGCGGCAGCATATCTGGCTCTTCTAAAGCCAGGAGCCACAGTGTTAGCCATGAGGCTTGACCAAGGCGGACACCTGACTCATGGTTCTCCAGTGAACTTCTCTGGTCAGTATTACAGATTTGTCTCTTATGGGGTCAGCGCGGCTGACGGTGATAGCGGTGAGCGAATTGACCTAGAACAGATGGAAGAGGCCGCTAGAACTCATCGTCCGAGTTTGATAGTCGTTGGGGCTACCGCCTATCCCAGGATTATTGATGTCGAACCTGTGCGAGCTATAGCCGATTCGATTGGGGCGACAGTACTCTTTGATGCAGCCCACGTAGCAGGTCTGATAGCTGGAGGTGTCTATCCTAATCCACTTGGATCTTCCGAAGGTGGTGCGAACAAGGGCGCTGATGTGATGACCTTCACGACCCATAAGACCTTGCGGGGTCCACGTGGCGGTGCGATTGTTTGTACCTCTCAGTTTGCCCAAGCGATCGATAAGGCCGTCTTCCCGGGCCTTCAAGGTGGACCACTTGAGCACGCGATTGCCGCTAAGGCGGTGGCATTCCAGGAGGCTTCCCTCCCGCAGTTCCAAACCTATCAGCAGAATGTCGTGCTAAATGCGAAAGTATTGGCTAGTGCCTTAGAGCAAGAGGGATTTCGCATTGTATCTGGTGGTACTGATACCCATTTGATCTTGGTTGACTTGACCCGGTTCGACCCAAATCTATCCGGCAAAGAAGCACAAGAAGCGCTGGATCTAGCGGGAATTACCTGTAATCGAAATCAGATTCCATATGATACACGTTCGCCATTTATTACCAGTGGTTTGCGATTTGGAACTCCTGCCATGACGACGACTGGTATGGGAGCCGACGAGATGAAGTTGGTGGCAACTCTAATTGGACGAAGTCTACGCCATCGCGATGACGAGAAGTACCTACAGTCGATCCGTGAAGAGGTCGGAATTCTTTGTTCCAAATTTCCACCCCCTCCTTTTGCTTGAGGAATTTGGGTTTTTAAAAAGGGTAGGATTTGTGCAAGAGGACGCTGATCTTATGTGGCGAAGGTGCGGCGCCTCCATCGAAGAATTGATGCGTTCTTGGGATGAGTAATTACGTTGTGGTATTTTTGGTCGCAGCGGTTACTACTTATTTGTTAACCTTTGTGGTTAGGCGCTATGCAAATCGAATTGGAGCGGTAGTCCTTCCGGACGCACGAATGGTCCATGAGCATCCCACTGCCACAGTGGGTGGTTTGGCCATGGTTGGCGGATTTATAGTTGCCATGGCAGTCGCCTATTTCATGGGTGGATTTTCGCTAATATTTCACGGCTCTAGTGAGGCTTTGGGTGTAGTCTTGGCGGCGTTAGTTATGGCTGGCGTAGGGCTGATTGACGATCTAAAGGATGTCTCTGCTCCGGCTAAAGTTGCAGGTCAAGTCCTGTCCGCGAGTCTGTTGACCTTCTTTGGGGCAACGATGTTTTACTTTCGGGTGCCTTTTGCTGGAGTGGTAGTTTTAGCTCCATCGTTTGTCCCGCTTCTTACAGCTCTTTGGGTCGTTGCTATGGCTAATGCAGTCAATCTTATCGACGGCCTCGATGGCTTGGCCTCTGGTATCGTGGGGATAGCCTCGTTCTCCTTTTTTATCTACGCCTATAAATTGGTGCAACTCGGATCTCTCTCATCTAATTCGATAGGACCATTGATCGCGGTTATAGTTGCCGCCGTGTGCGTCGGCTTTTTACCTCATAACTTTCATCCGGCCAAGATCTTTATGGGCGACACTGGAGCGCTTTTTTTAGGACTGTTGATGGCGGCATCAACCTCAGTCGTAGGAGGTCGTACCAGCGACGTCTCGGGAGAGACCTTCTTCTTCTTCGCTCCGTTATTTATACCATTTGTAATCCTTGGTGTTCCAATGACGGATATGGTATTTGCGATTATACGTAGAACCGCCAAACGTATGAGCGTCTCCACTCCAGATAAGGCACACCTTCATCATCGCCTTTTACAGATGGGCCATGGTCATCGTAGGAGTGTTTTGATTCTGTGGGCATGGACGGTCGTTCTCTCTGGAATGGTCCTTATCCCGCTCTTTACCAATAGAGGTAATGCGCTCATTCCTGTACTTCTAGCTGCATTGGGTATCATGTTGTATACACTCTTTCAGCCAGCTATAAGATCGCGAACGCTGGCGAAACCGTTCCCCCGTGTGAAGTTATTTCTATCTCGATTCTCGAGGTTAAATCAGGGGCGAGTTAGAGGTAATCATTTTCGGCGATAAATGATTCAGCGTTTTCTTGAGGTTAAAAGGTGCCTTGCATTGATTTTCATGAAACAAACAGGTAACTAAATGATTACCAAAGCGGCTGTTGCGGTTAGACTTTATGGTCGTTTGTCTAGAACGGATAGGATAGAGTGTCTGACCAAAAGGCTCCTTTGCCATCGCGATTTGCGAAGATGTTGATAGGTAAAAAAAAGAACCCAGCGACTCCTTCGTCTAACTCGCCTATCTCGCAGGCCCCTTCAAGTGAACGGGGGGATATCTTTACCTCGGCGATAGAGATCACCTTTATCCCCATAATCCTCTTTGGCATAGGGTTTTTTGTTGATCACGAACTCCATACCCTTCCAATTTTTTCTATCTTTGGCCTTCTTTTTGGGTCCATCGGCGTTATTTTGCGCATCTATTACGGTCTTACAGGAATCACTCCGAATCAAATTGGACTAAAGCGACCATCGTCGGCTAGCATTGTCTCTCGGTTCGATTCCGACTCTTCAACGTTGGATTTGAGCCGGAGATCACTTTTGAGTGCAGATTTGACGCTCTCTGACGATGTCCTTGACGCAGCAAAGGTGCTCGACGGTGGAGTTGATTTGAGTAAGACAAATTCTGACGGTACGAGCAAGTGATTTAGGTCAACTTCTTATCTTTTAGGTATCGGCAAGCTTTGCGCGACCTAAATAACGTTGATCAAAAATAAGAGGTTCCAAAGGGGATCTCTACGGATCTAAGGACGGAAAGTTAGATTGGCTAACAGGCAGCGCAGCAATGCAATAGAGGCGATGATGAGCCGCCACATGGTTAGGATTGCGATTCCGCTTGGGGTATTGGTCATTGTGATCGGCACCTTGATCGGTGGTTTTGACGGTTTTGTCTCAGCATTGATTGGCGTTGGGGTCGTTACATTGAACTTTGCCCTGACCGGTCTATTTATAGGTCGTGCCTCTGAGAATTCACCGATTGCCGCCATGGTAGTTGCTTTGGGCAGCTTCTTTGTGATTTTGTTAGCCCTAACTTTGTTTGTTGTTTTAGCGCATAACGCAAAATGGTTGAATCTTAGGATCTTTGGCATTAGCATGATTGCGCTACACCTGGTTGTTTCAGGCTTGGAGGCTCGAAGGGTCTCGGGTCGAATGGCCTATTCAGGAATCTTCCCATCCAAGAAGGAGACGAAATAGCTTGCAATATTCCGCGATAAATTTCCCACCGATTGGGGAGGTGTTGAACTGGAAGCCTCTTTTCTTTGGGGGCAGCTCGTTCGCATTCAACAAGGTCGGGTTGATTACGGTTTTGGCGGCGCTAATTACGCTATCGCTCTTTTGGATCGCTGGCCGCCAAAAAAAGATGGTGCCAACTGGCGTCCAAAATCTAATTGAAGCCTCTGTCGACTTTATAGATAAGTCGATTGCGCTAGATGCGATGGGTCCAGAAGGACTCAATTGGTCTCCTTTTTTGACTGCTCTCTTTTTCTTCATCTTTTTATGCAATGTCTTTGAAGTGATTCCATTTTTTCAAATGCCTGCGACTGCACGAATGGCAGTTCCGGCACCGCTGGCATTGGCGGTCTATGCGACCTTTATCGTCGTCGGAGTTAAAAAGCGGGGTTTAAAATACTTCAAGGACGCTATCGTCCCTCCCGGCGTTCCTGCAGGCGTTTTGATAATTTTGGTTCCGATTGAAATTCTTTCAACTTTTATCGTTCGACCATTTGCTCTGGCAATTCGTTTGTTCGGTAATATGTTGGCTGGCCACCTCTTGCTGATCACCTTTACAGTGCTCTCAGAAGCTCTTTTTGTTAAAGGTATCGGCCTTATACTTCTGCCTCTTCCATTTGCCATGTTGACTGCGCTTACCGGTTATGAGATCTTTGTAGCTTTGCTACAGGCTTTTATCTTTACAACCCTGACTGCTGTTTACATTGGTGACTCTTTAGCAGGTTCGCACTAGGCAAAAGGAAGAAGTTGTTTCGCAGTTGAGCTCGAAAGTGTATGGAAATAAATTGAGAGCTCAATTAAATTTAAATTGTAAGGAGGTGGCTGGGTCCAAGACACATTTGATCCACCAAAGGTGAACTTTGATTCTACTTTGAATCAGAAAATGTGACATTAGCGATGAAGTCGCTTTTCAAAGTGTTGAGATTCAATGGGAAATGCTATATCTATAGGTTGCCTATTGAAAATCTAAGTTGTCCTATGGTCAAACGTAGGAAATAGTGTTAAAAGATTCTATTCTTTACACTCGTTCGTAAATTTACGGGAAGTTCCCGTTTAGGAGGTATTCGGTTGTTTCACATGGTTTTGGCGATAAACGCCGCCATCACGCAGAATGTAAATCTGCGTAAAGGTCTGGCTGAGCTCGGATCAGGTTTAGCCTATGGTCTTGCAGCGCTAGGACCTGGTATTGGTATTGGTTTGATCTTCGGTCAAGCTGTCTCTGCGATCTCTCGTCAACCTGAGACCGCAGGCCCAGTACGTAGCCTTGCATTCGTTGGTTTCGCACTTACAGAGGCGCTCGCCCTCATCGGTTTCGTTGTCTTTATTCTTTTGAAGTACACCGGCTAAATGACCCCCACAATCTTTGCAGCCACGCAATCTTTCAACCCAATTTTGCCGGCAACAAACGAGATCATATATTCAGTACTTTCTTTCGGCTTACTTTTTGTATTGCTGGCTAAGTACGCGTATCCTCCGGTAAAGGCGATGATGGCTAATCGCACTGCCAAGATTCAAGGGGACCTAGACAGTGCTACTGCTACTCGCACCGAGGCGGAACGTCTCCTGATGGAGTACAAAGAGCAGCTGAATGAGTCCAAGAAAGAGGCGACGCGCATAATTGAGGAGGCTCGAAAGACCGCAGAAGTTTTGCGTCGCGACCTTCTGGCTCGTGCCGAAGATGAGGCTCGTGAGCTTCGGCTTCGAAATGACGAGGCTCTTCGAATCGAAAGGGATCGAGTCGTAGGCGAAATTCGCGCTGAAATGGCAACTTTAGCCTTTGATATCGCCGAGAAGGTTATCCAAGTAGAACTCGATCGCGGCGCCGCTAGTGCGTTGATCGATCAGTTTTTGAGTGAGATTGAGGCGACACAGTCTTGAGAGAACAGCTTCGAGGATATGCCCAGGGCGTAAAGTACCTGGCGCAGCGAGGCGGAGTTAGCAACCTCGACCACCAGGTCGTGGTTCTGGCTGACTTCGTTCATGAAAATGCCGAGCTTCGAGAGATTGTCTCTGACCCATCTATCACAAGTGAAGTTCGGGGCGAAATTATTGCCGACCTCTTTTCAGATAGTTTGTCAGAATTCGCCATAGCGGTTGCCAGGGCTTCCTTTGAAATAGAGGAGCCAGGTAAGGTCGTCGAAGCTCTCATTATGTTAGGTCAAGTTTTAGGTGAGCCCCTAGAAGCTGCAACTGGGGCCCTTACTACTACGAGCCGGGTTAGGGCTTATGGAAGGGCCCTTTTGGAGTCCATGGATGGGCCAGGTGCGATTGGCGCAGCCGAAGAGATGATCTTCGACTTTAGAAATTTAGTAGAAGCAAATCCGAAGTTGCGTCGAGCTCTCTCTGGGATTGGAACAAACGCGTCCCAGCGGGTAGGAATTGTTGATGATCTACTTGGACATGGAAGCGATGACACGTCACAGAAGTTCATAGAGATAATGAGATTCTGTGCGTCCGCAGGGCGTATTCGGGATATCGTGGACGTTTTGGATAAGATCATTACGATTGCGGCGCATCTTCGAAATACAAAGATTGCGCATGTGAGAGTCGCTAAAGCTCTAGATGATCAGCAGCTTTCGCTCGTGACATCGGCCCTCTCGAGACTCAGTGGCGCGGCTATTGAGGTACGCGAGGTCGTCGACGAAAGTGTCGTAGGCGGAGTAGTGGCTGTCGTTGGCGACACCATTTACGACGGAAGTATTCGCCACAGGTTAGAACAACTTAAGGGTCGCATGCAAATGGCGACTGCCACTAGATAGGATCGGAAGGCAACCAATGACGGAGTTGTCAATTAGTGCAGACCAGATTGCTGAGGTATTGCGGGCGCGTCTCCAAGGGTATGCTCCCAATGCTACCGGCGAGATGGTCGGCCGTATACTTGAGATTTTTGATGGTATTGCTCGAATTTCAGGGCTGCCACAGGTCGGCGTTAACGAACTTTTGGAGTTTGAGAACCAGACACTGGGCTTAGCACTTAACTTGGACGAAGATACCATTGGCGCAGTTATCTTAGGAACTGGCGAAGGTATCGACGAGGGCCAGATCGTACGCGCCACTGGACGTATTCTTTCAGTCCCAGTTGGCGATGGTTTGCTGGGTCGAGTCGTGAATGCACTTGGTGTTCCAATTGATGGTAAGGGCCAGATCGAGAGTGATACATCGAGGCGTCTTGAGGTCCAAGCTCCCGGTATAGTAGATCGTCAGCCGGTTACGGAACCTCTGCAAACTGGTATTAAGGCTATCGACGCGATGACGCCTATCGGGCGAGGCCAGAGAGAACTTATTATTGGGGACCGCAAGACTGGTAAGACATCAGTTGCGCTTGACACGATTATCAACCAAAAGGGCCAAGGCGTAAAGTGCATTTATGTCGCCGTGGGCCAGAAGAATTCAACTGTAGCATCTGCAGTCGCAACCCTCGAAGAGCATGGAGCGATGGATTACACGGTGGTTGTAAACGCTTCTGCCTCTGATGGGGCTCCATATAAGTTTTTGGCTCCTTATGCAGGTTGCGCAATGGGCCAGCACTGGATGGAAAATGGCGAGCATTCGCTCATTGTCTATGATGATCTTTCAAAGCAAGCTGAGGCATATCGTCAGCTTTCACTTCTGCTGCGTCGTCCACCAGGTCGTGAGGCCTATCCTGGAGACGTCTTTTATCTTCACTCTAGATTGCTAGAGAGAGCTGCAAAGCTTTCCGATGCTCGTGGAGGTGGGTCTTTGACCGCGCTGCCAATCATTGAGACCAAGGCTGGAGACGTCTCGGCCTATATTCCAACCAACGTGATCTCCATCACCGATGGTCAGGTCTATCTAGATAGCGATCTCTTTTATTCTGGCGTGCGTCCAGCTATCAACGTAGGTATTTCGGTCTCACGTGTTGGTGGAGCAGCTCAAATCAAAGCTATGCGCTCTGTCTCGGGAACGCTAAAGTTGGATCTCGCTCAATTTCGCGAATTGGAGGCTTTTGCCGCATTTGGTTCTGAACTAGATAAGGTCTCCCAAGCTCAGCTCGATCGAGGTTATCGTCTTACTCAGATCCTCAAGCAACCTCAGAATGCACCTGTTTCGGTAGAAGAGCAAGTCTTAGCTATCTTTGCTGGTACTTCTGGAAGGGTTGATGACGTTCCTGTTGAAGCGGTTTCGAAGTTCATCGAGGAGTTGGTTGAATTCTTCAACGCCAATGGTGCTGCCTTTATGGAAGAGATTCGAACTAAGGGTTCGCTTCCAGACACCAAAGCCATGGGTGAATTGATCGATCGATTCAAGGCTGGCTTTGATGCTACCAACGCGATGGCAGGCGGGGAGGCTTAACAGTGGCCGGCGGACAAGAACGGATATTACGCAGGCGTATAAAGAGCGTTCAAGCAACTAAAAAGATTACAAAAGCCATGGAACTTATTGCTGCTTCGCGAATCGTGAAGGCGATGGGTCGTATCAATGATGCGCGACCTTATTTTGTCTCAATGAGTAGCGTCATAGAGCAATTCGCTTCATCTGCTGGTCTTCCAAAGAGTAAGTACCTAGGTGATCCCAAGGTTGGTGCCCGTGGTCTTTTGGTTGTTACCTCTGACCGTGGACTTTGTGGTTCTTTTAACTCTGCCCCGTTGCGTTTTGTAGAGCGAAAGCTCCTTAGCGCCAAGGGGATAGGGGAGCAATATCGTATCCTTTGCGTAGGTAAAAAGGGAATCAACTTCTTTGGCTACCGCAATATCGATTTGGATCTTGCTTTGCTTGGAGTCTCTGAGCGCCCAACTTACGAGCATGCTCGTACGGTTGCAAAGGCGGTTCTTGACTTGTTCGATTCTGGTGCTGTAACGAGCGTGGATATCGTCACTACTCGCTTTTATTCGGCTGGATCGCAGAAGATGGAGGTAATTCCGCTTCTGCCTATCGATCCAGCCACACTTGTAGCATCAGGTGGAGGGGATTCTTCTCTATCCTTTGAGGTCGAACCAGCTCCAGAGGAGATTATCGATCCCCTTATGGCGCTGTTTATAGAAGAGAAGATCTTCGCTTATCTTTTAGAGGCCTCGGCTTCGGAGTATGCGTATAAGCAGCGAGCTATGAAGTCTGCTACAGAGAACGCCGAGGAGCTGGTTAAAAAGTACACTCGTATTATGAACCGGGCTCGCCAGGACGCGATCACAACTGAGATAATGGAGATAGTCGGTGGCGCCGAGGCACTTAGGTCATCTGATAGCGAAGCCTTAGATGTCGATTAGCCCTTCTACGGTGGCGGCTTAGAGTCATCGCATTTGTTTTTTAGAGGATTTCCAATTTTGGCGCTCATCGGTGGGCATGGTTTTTAGGAGAATGTAGTGACAATTGTTGCTCAAGATGAACACGACGGTACTGGTCATAGAAATTTAGAAGATGGCCGTGTTGTCGCTATTGTAGGTCCCGTTATTGACGTTGAGTTTCCACCGGATTCAATTCCGGAGATCAATACGGCTGTCGAGGTAGACCTCGTGTTGGATGGCGTAACCGTAACTGTTACAGGGGAGGTGGCCCAGCAGATCGGAGATGGTCGAGTTCGTTGTGTCTGTTTAAAGCAGACAGATGGACTAAAGCGTGGAGCTATAGTTCGAAATACTGGTCGAGGTATCTCGGTGCCTGTTGGCGACGGTGTATTGGGTCACGTTTTCAACGTGATTGGTGATGTCTTAGATGCAGCTGATGTCGAGAATATTGAGGATCGCTGGGAGATCCACCGCTCGGCTCCTGACTTTGATCAGTTAGAGCCAAGGGCCAAGATGTTTGAGACCGGAATTAAGGTCATTGACCTTCTGGAGCCATACGTTGAGGGTGGTAAGATTGGCCTCTTCGGAGGAGCCGGTGTCGGTAAGACTGTTTTGATTATGGAGATGATCAATCGAGTTGCTCAACAACACGGCGGTGTTTCGGTCTTTGCTGGTGTCGGTGAGAGAACTCGCGAGGGCACCGATCTTTGGATCGAGATGCAGGAATCTGGAGTTATTGAAAAGGCAGCGCTTGTCTATGGACAGATGGACGAGCCTCCGGGCGTACGTCTGCGCGTTGCCCTGTCGGCGCTTACGATGGCGGAATACTTCCGTGATGTAAAGAACCAGGACGTTCTTTTGTTTATCGACAACATCTTTCGGTTTGTCCAAGCTGGTTCCGAGGTCTCGACTCTATTGGGACGCATGCCATCAGCGGTAGGTTATCAGCCAACCTTGGCAGATGAGATGGGTGAATTGCAAGAGCGGATCACTTCGACCAAAGGTCGTTCGATCACCTCGTTGCAGGCAGTCTATGTCCCCGCGGACGACTATACCGACCCAGCGCCGTTTACAACATTTACTCACCTTGATGCCACTACAGAGCTTTCTCGAAGCATTGCGTCGATGGGTATCTACCCAGCTGTAGATCCCCTGGCTTCTACTTCGAACATTCTTGCGCCACATATCGTGGGGGATCGTCACTACAAGATCGCCACTCGAGTTCAAGAGGTTCTTCAACGTTCTAAGGAGCTTCAAGATATCATTGCCATTTTGGGAATGGATGAGTTGTCCGAAGACGATCGTATAACAGTTACTCGAGCTAGGAAGATCCAGCGCTTTTTGTCTCAGCCATTCTTTGTTGGTGAGGTCTTCACCGGTCTCAAGGGGATATATGTGCCGATTAAAGATACGATTGAGTCGTTTGAGGCCCTTGTCAGTGGCGAGCTAGATGATATTCCAGAGCAAGCATTTCTCAACGTCGGTGATGTCGAAGGTGTCCTTGCTAAAGCCAAGACGCTTCAAGGGAATTAATTATGGCACCGTCGTTTCAGGTACATCTGCTCACTCCTGAGCGTCCCCTTTACGAGGGGCAAGGAACTTCGGTCTCCTTGCGGTCAGGCGAGGGAGATATAGCCTTTTTGGCTAATCATGCGCCTTTCATTGGTACTGTAGATATCTGTGTTGTCAAGATCGAACGCGATGGCGAGCCTACACTTTATGCCGCGGTTCACGGTGGCTTTGTTAGTGTAGCTCGTAACGAGGTGCGTGTCTTGGCCGACGTAGCGGAACTCGCTAACGAGATTGATTTAGAGCGTGCCAAGGCGGCATTGGCGAAGGCCGAGGCGGCAGGGAGTCATACAAATGACTCTGTGTTGGAGGCTTCGCTACGTCGGGCTCATGTGAGGATCTCCGTCTCTTCGACGCTGGCTCACTCCACTTACGTCGCTTAGCTTTTCGAAGGCGGCTCTTTTGCACTAGCTTGTTGGTCGATTATAGTTTCATGTGTGTGACTTGTCTTGCGATTTGATCGCAAGACAAGTCACACACTTTTCTTTTTTAAGGAGGCAAGTTGTGGCAAGGAGGCGAATTGGCTTAGTCTTTAGAATTCCAGAGAGTCAAAGGGAACAGATCTTGGGAATCTCAAGGGCATTGGGTAATCCTGGAGCTGGGGTCATGGAGCCCCATATCACTATTGCCTCTCCCTCTTCTTTTTCTAAGAGCGAGATCTCGGCTCTTTTGATCGATCTGGGGCGAATGCTTTCCGATTACGAACCGTTTGCTATTCGCATTGGTGGGAGTGGTTGTTTTCGTGGCGAGAAGAATGTTCTCTTCTTGGAAGTCGATCCCGATCCAATTCTGTTTGACTTTGCGGAAGTGGTCCATAGCGGATTCGATTCGTCACCACGATCCTTTGACTATGTCCCACACGTAACTCTCTACGACTTTTGTTCTTTGGAGTTGATCGAACTTGCCAAGGTTCACCTAAGCGGATATCGGTCGCTATTTATGGCTGAGATGCTCTCATTGTTCGTCCAAAATTCCAAGGGTTCCTGGAGTAGCTATTGTGACATCTCTTTTGGTGGTGTGACTAGAGGGTCACAAGGTGGCCAACCGCTTACCTACTTGCGCCTTGGTTCGAGCGGGGCGTGGTTGGATGATCTCTTTGATGGAGGGCGCTTTGGTATGACCTTTTCAAGTTACGGCTTTGACTTACTTGTAAGTGGCCTACATAGAGGTCGTGGCCATAGCCTGGTGGCCTTTAGTCGAGAGCGACCGGTGGGGTTTATCACTGGGTATTCGAGCGGGGCGCTAATGGTGGTCGATGGGATCTATGTGGTGGAAAACGAGCGCGGTTTTGGCTTGAGCGCCGGACTGTTCGATCAACTGATCCTATTTAGTCGTCAATCAGGCGCTCGAGCTCTAGTGGGGTTTTTTGATTGTAAGTACTACGAAGCTGAGGTAGTTGCTAGCATCTTTCGAGGTCGCGGTGGTGTGGAGTGTGACCCAGCTTTACTAGGAAGTTACAGGTCAGGGATAGCTGCATACTCTCTCAATTTGGCTAATTTATGATGGCTCTCAATCTGTCTTACAGTACCGGACTTAGAGCGCATTACTATCGATTGTGTGATTGCTCCACCTGGTGTGAATCGAACACCTCTTAGCAACTCGCCATTTGTGATTCCAGTGGCCGCGAAGAAGCAGTTTTCACTTCTGACAAGGTCATCTGTGGTCAGTATCTTGTTTATGACGTAACCTGCATCTATCGCTTGTTGTTTTTCAAATTCATTGCGTGGCCATAGTCGCCCCTGGATCTCTCCGCCCATGCTCTTTAGCGCTGCCGCAGAAACTACTCCTTCAGGGGTTCCACCTATTCCTATTAGAATGTCGGCTCCTGAGTTCTCCCAGGCTGCAGAGATTGAAGCGGCGACGTCTCCGTCGCTTATTAGGTGAATTCTGGCGCCCGCGATTCGGATCTCTTCAATGAGGTTTTGATGGCGGGGTCGATCTAATATCAGCACCGTTACTTCACGTATTGGAATCCCTTTCGCTTTAGCTACTTCGCGAATGTTTTCGGTCGCTGTGAGATCTAAGCTGATGCGTCCTTTGGCCTCAGGCCCCACTGCTATCTTTTCCATATAGACGCAGGGTCCTGGATCGAACATTGTCCCCTCCTCGGAGAGGGCAATTACACTTAGTGCATTTTCTCGCCCCAAAGAGGTTGGTGTGGTGCCTTCTATTGGATCTACTGCAATGTCTACCCTGGGAGCACTTCCGTCGCCGATGTGTTCGCCATTGAAAAGCATCGGAGCTTCGTCTTTTTCTCCTTCACCAATGATTACCACGCCATCCATGGCAATTGTGCGAAGCGCCGCTCTCATAGCCTCTACGGCTGCTCCGTCGGCTCCGTTTTTGTCGCCGCGACCCATCCATCTTGAGGCGGCAATTGCGGCGGATTCTGTAACTCGGACTAATTCAAGGGCGAGGTTTCTATCTAGGGACTGAACTTGGATTTCCATGTCAAAAAGATACACCAAATTTGGGCTGACTATGTATTTAATGACTAGTCATCGCCCTTGGCTTAGTACGTTAATCGCATTGACCGAGAGTTTTGCCAGTAGCTTTCTGCTACTTATTTAGCTTTTGCAATTACTTGCCCCTGACTCCTTGGCACTTCATCGCAGTGCTTTTGGGGCCGGCTCAAGAACGGGATGGGTATGACGCCACCGAGTCCGGTAGGCACGACTCATTGCTGAGCCGTGCCTACTAAGAACCCAGCGGGCAACTTTCATCGCACTAGGCTCAAGCCTTATGAAGGCCCCTTTCGGAACCCGATCATATAGCTACCAATTCTTTGGAGTTAATATACCCGTGATAGCTTTGGTGGACTAGGACTCGGTTAGAACCGGTTAGAAAACGTGTCAGGTCTCCCGAGCGAACGGGGAGTTATGTATCGAAGCGTCCATCTTCTTTGAGATGTGATCGCTTCGTTGTTGTTTGGACAGTTTTCATCTCGTTCACGCCAATGGCGGGCTGGCTTCTTTTTCTCCGCAGGGTTTGTGGTCATTTGGCGCCCGATGCGGTCTTTGTAAACAGAGGAATTAAATTGACCCAGGATCAGCAACATTAAATTGACCCACGCTCCAGTAAGACTGGTCTGTGGAACATTCAAAACCACGGAGGAGTCATCAAATGCTGAAGGGCATGGAAACGCTCGACCACAATGGCCCCAGCACGTTTGAGTTAGTGACCCCACTCAACTTCGATTATAACGATGCGCCATGAGAGATTTGGTGGTTATTTAGAGATCCCTTTGGGATCTCTAAATTTCGGTTAGATTCAGTTGTTTGGCGCTCCTTTTGAGCTTGCCAATTGGATAGTTTCAATCCATCTAAGCGAAATTGAACTACTCCATAAAGCTGAACTTGTCGACATTGTCTTGATAATCGATAATGACTGGGCTACGGGGCCTACTGAGAGTTGAGTCCTTGTGGAGATAATCCTGATTCATTAATGGGCCTTAGAATCGATGGGAATCTGGCGGTAGTGCTATAGCTAGCCCTATAGCTTTGGATTCCTCAGGAATCGACCGACACCAGCGCAATTGTGAGATCCTCAGATATCTACGTGAAGCTCTTGGCCCAAAGCCTCAAAGGTGAGGGTCGCTGTGGCGAATATGGTAGTGGCGAATATGGTTGTGGATCGGTATTCCTCAATCTTTAGAGGTCATGGACCACTAGTTGATAATCTAGAGGTGACTCAGAGACAAAAGTAAGATATTCTCTCCGGCTGCTTTGGCTGCTTTGGCTGCTTTGGCCATAACGATTCACATCCACATTGTTATGGCCTAGGCATGGCCTTTGGCTAAAGCGATGACACTTTGAGATCGCCAAAGCCTAAAGGCTGCAAAGGGGCTATGGATTTGTGGACCAAGAATGCGGGCTAACCCAAAGCTATGGCTTTCACCCATCGATTTATCATTAGTTACTCTTGGTCAACAGGATCCACAGCCCGTCACTACTACCAATTAAACAAAAGATTCTTTATTTTTTGATACGCCCCGGGTTTAATGGAGACTCCATTATCGCAGAACCAATCGGTTCTCTTGGGTACGCATTAGCGTAGCAGAGACGGATGTCAATACCCCTAAAAGCACGATATTTGATGGAATTTGAGCTGTCTGGCGAACTGGTTGTTTAGATTAAATCTTTAAAATATGGCTGGTTCTTTACTATTTAGGACATCTCTCACTACCACCAACTTTGTAACAAACAAATCCACAATCACAACAGAAGCATTTGTGGTGATAGTTGACTTGAAATGCTGGGTACATCAAAATACCTACGGGAACTTTGATGGAGCTCTGGATTTAACTATGGAAGGTTAGTTATCGAGATCGACGTGGGCAACTGGTTCGTCACAATGAGGACAAGGACCACCCGTTCCAATACGGGTACGCAAAAGGTTTCATTCTGGGTATCTTTAAAATACCGAGGTAGCGACTCTCGCAGCGGGGACACTCATAGACGACTTGCATCCGCCACTTGGACGTTCTCAAAGATCTGTTTCTGCAGGTACACTTAGGCTCTGTGGTCAGGCAGGTCTTATAAAGCTCGGACGGATAGCTCTAGATGGCACCAAACCAAGAGCAAACGCATCCCGGAGAAAAGCAATGAGCTACGACCATATAACACCACGCATAGAACAGCTAGAAAAAGAGGTGGCTGAAATCCTTAGAGAAGCAGAAGCTATCGATGAAGCCGAAGATAAGACCTTCGGAGTCAATAACCGCGGAGACGAGGTTCCAGCTGAGCTCGCACGTAGGCAAAGCAGACTTTCCAAGCTGCGTGCAGCAAAAGAGGCCATCGAAGCAGATGCAAAGCAAAAGGCTAAAGAGCAAGCAAAAAAGAACTCTACAAAAAAGGGTAAAGACACCTCCGAGATCGAAGAAGCAGCCATAGAAGCCAAAGAGACAGCAGTAGCTGATCCCAAGGCCCAGCGAAACTTCACCGATCCAGAGTCAAGAATGATGAAGACTAACGATGGATACCACTACGCCTATAACGGCAAGGCTGTAGTGGATGAAAAGTCCCAGGTGATCATCGCAGCAGAGATAACCCAGGCAGCTAGCGCCGTAAACCAGCTCATTCCTATGATCGCCTCCACCAAGGAGAACCTCAAATCAATCGGAATCGATGACACAGCAAGAGTTCTTCTTGTAGATGCCGACTACTGCTCCAAAGAAAACTTAGAAGAGATCGCCAAAGCAGGGATAAACGCACTTATTGCAACCGGAAGGCTCAAACACAACGAACGTGTACCCGATGCCCCAAGAGGACGGATTCCCAAGAACGCAACCGACAAAGAGCGCATGGCGAGACGTCTTCGAACCCAGTCCGGACGTAAAGATTACGCCAGAAGAAAAGCGATAGTCGAGCCAGTTTTTGGCCAGATGAAACTAAGACAGCAAGCCGGGCATCTTCGCTTACGCGGAGTTGCTGGAGCCACCGGTGAGTGGACACTACATGCAATTTGTCACAACTTGAGAAAACTGGCTAATTCACGTCAAAACGGAGTGATAGCGCTGGCATAAAGAGGAAATAATCCCATAGCTGACCCAATGAGTCTGTTCTAGGAGCCATTCAGACGTTCTTAGGGGTTTGTTTGTCGTCGCTATAGCCAATAAATGGGTGAGACAGGAAAACAGACCGAAACCCGAAACTAATTCGGACTCACGCTCCTAGGCTTCAAGCGCCGTGGTTATCAACCTCGGTCATATTGACTCCACTGGGATTGGGCAGAAAAGATGTGAGAGAGAACTTGGGTCTTTTATGACAACGCGAAGTACACCTACTAGTGGGCTGCAACTTGCAGCCCACTAGTAGGTGTGGGATTCAGGTGTCGATAACCGGTTGCAATTGTTAGCCTTGTCATGGTTATTCATGGCAAAGCCTAACAATTGATTCGATGAGTCGACCTGATGGTTATAAAAAGCAGAAAAAGCTAGCTTGGCTATGCCACTTTGTTATCACAAGAGGAACTATGGTGGTTATCTTCAAACTCAACTGGTGGAATCATTCCAATTGAGCCATGGAGCCTTCGATTATTGAACCAGTCGATATAGCCAAGTGTCGCCCACTCAAGTTCATCGACGTCAAAGAAGGGCCCATGAGGATTCACCAACTCTGCCTTATAGATGCCATTTGTCGTCTCAGCCAGGGCATTGTCATAAGAATCGCCTTTGGAACCCACTGAGGCGGTAATGCCGACATCAATTAGGCGTTGGGAATATCTAACAGATAGGTACTGTACTCCGCGATCGCTATGGTGTACAAGGCCTGGCGACACCGCTCTTTGGTGAATAGCCATCTCAAGGGCATCGGTTGCCAAGTTTGCCTTAAGCGATGGCGATACCTTCCATCCTAGGATCGTCCTTGAAAATACGTCTGTAACGAAGGCAACGTAGGCCCAGCCAATCTTTGTCTTGACGTAAGTGATATCCGCCACCCACAAGTTGTTTGGCTCATTAGACGTAAAGTTCCTGTTTGCCAGGTCTTTCGGGCGTTCTACGAGCTCATTCGCGACGGTGGTTACGACGTAAGTCTTACCACGTCTCACCCCAGAAATACCGAGCTCAGCCATCAAACGCTCTGTTGTGCAGCGCGCGATGTCGATACCTTCGCGCTTAAGCGCACACCAGAGCTTCCTAAGCCCATATACGAAAGTAGTTGTCCTTGTGAATTTTACTTATCTTCGTCTTGAGAGATTTATCACGAATAGATCTCACTGAGGCAACTCGTGATTTATTAGAGTAATAAGTCGAGGAAGCGAACTGTAAGACCCTACAGATCGGCTGGACTCCCCACTTTTGCTTATTGCAATCTATAAAAGCAATTACTTGCTTCGCTTCGCGCTTTGACCGTCCAACTCGGTCGCAAAGAAAATCGAGGCCGCACGTAAAATCTCATTAGCTCTACGAAGCTCTACGACTTCTCGCTCTAGTTGACGGGTGCGCTCTCTCTCATTGAGTAGTTGTTCCTTTAGTCTCACCGACATCTATCGAAGCCTGACGTACCCAAGTACGTAGCGTCTCGGGCGTCATTTACAGCTTCTGAGCAACAGATTGAATAGCTGCCCACTGTGGGGGATACTCACCTCGATGGTCCGTGACCATTCGTATTGCTCGATCACGAACTTCGGGTGAATACTTCTTTACTCTTGCCATAATGATGACTCCTTAACTGAAAGACTAGGAGTCTCCAAGATTTCCGGGGCGTATCATTTTGATCCTTGGGATAAGGCTTCATCGTGTTCGATCAAAGTTCTCGCCCTGCATGGTTGGTATTCTATTCGAATAGATGCCAACTCCCTTGACACCTAGGGCGCGAATGAACATATAACAAGTATACCAGATGAATTACCTGTAGATCAATATTCCCAGCTAATTCTCAACTTAGGGCACTACATCGGCCACTTGAGAAAACCGAACTTCATCTACCAGCATCTCCAAATAAGGGTTACCCCCAAATAGGGGCTAAAAGGGGGCTTAAAAGGGCTCTTGGGGGGGGAATTCAGCCGACACTGGTGCTAGAAACCACCAATGGAAGAACAGAGCAACGATTTAGCCATTCTCACGCTTACCGTCACCAAAGGTACTATTTATCTCTTCTTGCTAACTAATTTCCCAGTTGATTGAGATTGCCTGCTTTAAAGTCACTCTTTGTGTTTGATTATGCGGTATAGTTACACATAGAATGTTAGTTTAAATGTTGCATAATTGAATCAAACAAGTAAGCACAGGTAAACGCAAGGATAATGAGATGGGTCACAACTTTTATGTCAAAACTTCCTAAATCGCACAGAAAGCCATTTAGCGGTTATTCAAATTCAAAGAAGGTATCTTTTGCAAGATCTACTTTCGGTGTCATCTCATTCGTAAGTAGATCATTTAAGAGAATTGCCCTATCTCTTATCTGTCTAGTAGGTGCTATTGGATTTTCAACGATATCACCAAGTGGTGCCTCTACTGGTACCACTTCCTCAAATACAATCCTTTATGCAGCGGCAAGCTCAACTGGTATAGGCAACTGTGCTGACGCAAACGATGCATGTGACCTTGCAACTGCACTAACCAAGGTAACCGCAGGTGAAACAATCGACCTCGTAACGCCAGGGAGCACCAACTCCTATGAAGGCAACTTCACCCTCAATACAAACGGTACCTCACTGACCGCACCAATCACGATACAACCTGCTCCTGGGGTAACAAACCCAACTCTTGATGGAAATAACAGCGGTACGGTCCTAACAATCAACACCAACGTATACGTCAACTTGATTGGAGTAACGATTACGGGTGGAAAAGCAGCAGGGGGCGGCATCAACAACTCCGGCACTCTCACCGCCACCAACGACACCATCTCAAATAACAAAGCTTATGGCGGCCAAGGCGGTGGCATCTACAACTCCGGTACCCTCACCGCCACCAACTCCACCATCAGCAAAAACAGTGCCCTTGGCGGCGGTTCCGGCGGTGGCATCTACAACTCCAACTCCGGTACCCTTACCGCCACCAACGACACCATCTCAAATAATTCGGCCGACTATGGCGGTGGCATCATGAACTTCGGTAGCCTAACCGCCACTAATGACACCATCTCCCATAACAGTGATGGTCTCGGCGGCGCGATCGAAAACGGTGGCTCCACCTTCACTCTCGCCGCCTCAATAGTCGCCGATCAGGTTTCCGGCCCCGATTGCGCTGGCTCTTCGCCGCACATCACCGACGCTGGCTACAACTTGACAGACGGTTCTTCATGTCAGCTATTGTCAGCTAACGGCTCAATCATCAAATCTTCAACCTTGACCCTTCAGCCACTTGCACCTAACGGTGGTCCAACTCAAACAATTGCAATCGATCAAAACTCGCCCGCCTACAACGCGATCCCAGTTGATACTGGCCTCTGTGGTCCTACGGCTACTGTTGGAAAAAGCTTGGTTCCAAATGGTATAACTGTCCCATCAACAGATCAAAGGGGATACCAAAGACCAGAATCAAGCAACCCTAATTTTTGCTCAATAGGTTCATATCAATACACCTACGCACCAATAATCACGTCGATTAGTCCAAGTGGTACATATGCCCCTGGATCAGTTGTAACAGTTACAGGAAGTAACTTCTTCAATACAAAGAACTTATCAGATATAACTGGCATCACCATCGATAACGTAGCTGTAGTTACCTACAGCGTCAACTCAAATACCTCTATAACACTGACAGTTCCAAGTGGAATTATAACTTCTACCGACTCTCCACTTGTGATATCCAATAGCGATGGACCATCACTTGCCTACAGCATCTCAACAGTTGCGAGTCCGTCAACCCTTTATGTTTCACAGAAAGGTAGCGATAAAAATAACACCACATGTATTCAAGTTACGCCGTGTCTAACAATTGCAAATGCAATTACTAATGCAAATAACGGTGACACCATCAATGTAGGTTCATCATCTGCAACTAGTCCCTTCCGGGAGGCAGTGACTGTCAGCAAAGACCTCACGATTACTGGCCAAGGTGCAACATCGACTTTCGTAGGTGGAACTTCATCAACAAACAACATGGTCTCTGGCTCAGTCTTTACAGTGGACTCCGGCATAACAGCCACGATAACTGCAATGACTGTTCAATATGGCGATGGGAGCAACGGCTATGGCGGCGGCATCTTCAACAAGGGTACCCTCACCGCCACCAACGACACCATATCAAACAACAGATCCTCCCAAGGTAGCGGCGGCGGCATCGCCAACAAGGGTACCCTTACCGCCACCAACGACACCATCTCAAACAACAGGGCCAACAGCGACGGCGGTGGCATCTACAACGCCAACTCCGGTACCCTTACCGCCACCAACGACACCATCTCAAACAACAGGGCCAACAGCGGCGGCGGTGGCATCTACAACGACAACTTCGGTACCCTTACCGCCACCAACGACACCATCTCAAACAACAGGGCCAACAACGGCGGTGGCATCTACAACTCCAACTCCGGTACCCTTACCGCCACCAACGACACCATCTCAAACAACAGGGCCAACAACAGCGGCGGTGGCATCTACAACTCCGGGACCCTCACCCTCGCCGCCGATCTAATAGCAAATACCAGTGGTGCCCCATCTGGCGGTGAGTGTGGCGGGTACGTTACCAAAATTACTGACCTCGGTTACAATGTCGCAGACGATAACACCTGTGGTTTTCCAAGCTCACCTACTGCTAATAAATCTACAAGTATTGTTTCGATCGCGTCTGAAAATCTCGGTCCTCTCCAAAACAACGGTGGTCCAACACAAACAATCTTGCCCTTGCCAGGCAACCCAGCAATAGGGCTGATACCTATTAAAACAGTTGTAACTATTGGTACTAGTGGACCTAGCATCACCCTGTGTCCAACAACAGACCAAAGAGGTATAAGTGCTAGTGGTCCATATTGCAATGCTGGCTCTGTCCAACAAACTCCTCAAGTAATCACCACTACTTTTCCATACCCAGCACCCCCGCAACTAAACAATCCAACACCTATTTCACCAACATCTATAACACTTAGCTGGAGCCAATCTACTAACCAAAGCTATCTACCAGCTACTGGCTACAACATCTTTGAAGGAACAACAAGTGGAAAAGAATCAACTACACCTATTAGCTGTACAACACCTTTAACTGCTAGTTCAACAAGCTGTACAGTTACAAACCTCAATCCATCTACTACCTATTACTTCTATATAGAAGCAACTAACACCTCAGGTAGTTCGTTACCTTCTAACGAGGTATCTATAACAACACTTACAACTAATCAAAGTCCATCAACTCAAAATCCATCTACCACCACAAAGCCTGGATATTACGTAGTTGCAAAAGACGGTGGAGTATTTAGCTATGGAAGTGCAACCTTCTATGGCTCTCTAGCCAATAAAAACCTAAATCAACCAATAGTAGGAATTGCTTCAACCCTAGATGGCAAAGGCTACTGGTTGGTTGCAGCAGATGGCGGAGTCTTTAGCTTTGGTGATGCCGCCTTCTATGGCTCATTGCCACCTAAGACACTCAACAAGCCAATAGTAGGAATTGCTTCAACCCCAGATGGCAAAGGCTACTGGTTGGTAGCTAGTGATGGAGGGGTCTTTAGCTTTGGTGATGCTGTCTTCTATGGCTCATTGCCACCTAAGACACTCAACAAGCCAATAGTAGGAATTGCTTCAACCCCAGATGGCAAAGGCTACTGGTTGGTAGCTAGTGATGGAGGGGTCTTTAGCTTTGGTGATGCTGTCTTCTATGGCTCATTGCCACCTAAGACACTCAACAAGCCAATAGTAGGAATTGCTTCAACCCCAGATGGCAAAGGCTACTGGTTGGTAGCTAGTGATGGAGGGGTCTTTAGCTTTGGTGATGCTGTCTTCTATGGCTCATTGCCACCTAAGACACTCAACAAGCCAATAGTAGGAATTGCTTCAACCCCAGATGGCAAGGGCTACTGGTTGGTAGCTAGTGATGGAGGGGTCTTCTCCTTCGGTGATGCTGCATTCTATGGCTCATTGCCACCTAAGAAGTTAAATGAGCAAATAGATGCAATTACCGTTGGCTGAGCAAGAAAGCTAATTTGGTTTGTTGAATCCAGACCTTACTTCGTCGTGTGATATAAATCAAAGAGGTCGTATACCTGCTACAAGGAGATGACAATCTCGCTGCACTGCTAAAGATAAATAGCGGAACTTAGCCCTCAAGGATCTCCTTTTTAGAGGAGATCCATGAGGGCTATAGCGATTGTGGCATGGGGCATTAACCAAAGAGTATTATCCAATCAAGACGATTGCGACGCATTAGTAGTGTCCCAACATTAGACCTTTAAGGCTACTAGCTGGGAGAATGGGTTGAATTTTGGAAAGTTTGGCTACGTTCTAGGAGACAATTGCATAATGCAATTGCCAAGGCTTCACGTTCCCTTCGGGTGCTCCAAATTGTCTATTTGGGGGTTGAAGCCTAGTCGGATAGGCACGACTCATTGCTGAGCCGTGCCTACTAAGAACCTAGCGGGCAACTTTCATCGCACTAGGCTCAAGCCTTATGAAGGCCCTTTTGGAACCCGGTCATATAGCTACCAATTCTTTGGCGTTAATATACCCGTGACAGCTTTGGTGGACTAGGACCCGGTTAGAAAACGTGTCAGGTCCCCCGAGTGAACGGGGAACTATGTATCGAAGCGTCCATCTCGTTTGAGATGTGATCGCTTCGTTGTTGTTTTGACAGTTTCCATCTCGTTCACGCCAATGGCGGGCTAGCTTCTTTTTCTCCGCAGGGTTTGTGGTCATTTGACGACCGATGCGGTCCTCAAAGTATGCATCCCACTGGGGATCGAAGGGATTGGCGTCGCCTTTGATCTTGACGTGTCGAACAATAGCCCTATCGCTGGCTTTTACCAGTGTTATTACCTTGTCGTCTTTGTCCTTTACGCTAAATACCCAATTCCGGTTGCCGATGGTCATGAAGTACTTCTTCTGGTCCATTTGGTTCCCTTGTTGGGGTGGCGTCTTTTTGCCCATTGCCATAGCATTATCCATATCTCGTGATCTAGAGAGGAAAAGGCTTCCTTGGCAAGGGCATGGCGATGATAGTTCGCCCAGCCCTAGATCACCGGGTTCAGTTGCCGTATGAGACTTTCCTGCTTAGCCGTCTTGTTAGAGGAGATGATCTGGCATATTTTAGATTTAACCGCAGCCATGTTGTCCTTAGAGGGCCTTTGCAGAAGCTTTCCCTTGTACTTTCGGAAGTTCCAACCCAGGAAGTCAAAGCCATCAGCAATATTGGTGATATTGGTCTTTTCCGGTGAGGCCATGAGACCACGCTCCGCCATAAAAGCTTCTATCACAGGTTTCACCTGGTATTCCAACAGCTCTTTAGAGATGCCGGTGACGATAAAATCATCCGCGAATCTTACCATGTTGACCTTGCGACCTCGAAATTGCTGCTTGAGCAGTGTTTTAAGACCATCTAGTGTCAAATTTGCCAATACTGCTGAAACTGGGCTCTCTTTCGGTGTCCCGAGGTCACTCAGAAAGAGCCTTCCTCTTTCTTGAGTATCCAACCTTTGGCCACTCAATCAGAATCGCTTTGTCCATAGCCCATCTTTCGCAGATTTCCCGAAAAATCGCCCTAATTGGTCCCTTTTGAGGGGATTTTGGGCGATTTTCGACTTGGGCGATTTATAGATTCCCTGGTAGATGGGTATTAGGTCTTTTTGGGTCGCGAATGTAGTGTCCTAATTTTTGAGTAGTGTTGATTATGACTTGCATTAGCTCTGACATGGTGCTATTGTCTTGTTGTGTTTATCCGTGAAACTCCAACAGTTAATAAAAAGACCGGCGTTAGCTACAGTAAGTACCAACTCGTTGAGTCCTACCGCTGTGAAAAAGGTCCCCGTCAACGTATAGTAATGACCTTGACCGAACTGGACCTGGATAAGTCATTGTGGCCAGCTCTGGCCAATGCAATTGCCCAGAGACTCTCTGGAGTAACCTCACTCTTTGAATCAGATCCTATTATTGCCAGATACGTCGATCTAGCAATCACTAAGTATGCAATTCGTTCCGAAGTTGCAGCCGCTAAAGAAACAAGAACTACTGAGGCTGACCTTGAGATGGTGGATCTCTCTAGTGCTAAGACTATCAATAGTAGAAGTATCGGTCCAGAACTCATAGGAAACTCGTTCTATGAAGCTCTTAGCTTCGATAAGATCCTAGAGAGTGCAGGTCTATCGGGTGAATCTCTTGGCATTGCCAAGGCAACGATAATAGCTCGTCTTATTCATCCTGGATCTGATCGAAAGACGTATTCGTATATCAACTCCAACTCTTCATTACCTGAGATATGTGGTATCGATCTCTCTAAGTTTCACAAGGATAAGGTCTATGCAATTGCAGATAAGCTCTATGACGCTAAAGGCGTCATAGAGCCAGCACTCTATAGAGCTAGCTCTGATCTCTTTAGGACGAATACCAGGCTCTTTCTCTTTGATCTAACTAACACCTACTTCGAAGGTTCTACTAAGGGGAACTCCCTAGCTAAACATGGACATTCCAAAGAGAAGCGTTTTGATTGCACATTAGTTTCTCTGGCACTACTTGTTGATCACAGGGGACTACCCATCTACTCAGAGATACATGAGGGCAATACCTCTGAGCCTAGAACTCTCATTAGCGTACTTGATGCCTTGGAGTCTCTATCGGATGGATCTCTCTTTGGGGATGTTGTTCCTACCATTGTGATGGATAGGGGAATTGCTACCAAGGCAAACCTAGAACTTCTCATTAAGCGCAATCTCAACTACGTAGTAATTGAGAGAGCTAACAAAAAGAGCCTCTATCGAAGCCATTTCATGGAGATGGAAGGCTTCACCGAGATCTACGATGCCCAAGGATCCCCAGTACTGGTGAAAAAGCTCCAAGTGGAACCACAAAAGCCACAAGGACAAGTGAAAACACAAGTACAAGGACAAGTGCAAACGCTAGAAGAAGACACCGGCACTGACGACAATAACAGTTACACCACCTCCGGCAACACTAGCAACAGTATCATCAAGAGCGACAGCAGCACCGACACTGACGACTATATCCGTAATGGTGCCACCGGCAACAATATCAGCGACAGCACCGACACTGATACTAACGCCACCTCCATCTCCTCCTCCTCCATCTCCTCCTCCATCTCCTCCTCCATCTCCTCCTCCATCTCCTCCTCCATCTCCTCCTCCATCTCCATCTCCTCCTCTTCCACCAACAACAACACCACAACCGTGGTGTTGTGTCGTTCTTTGGGGAGATCCAAGAAGGAATCAGCGATCTCTAGTCAAGCTAATGAGAGATTCTTAGTAGATATCACTTCGTTGAGTACCTCAATCACAAAGGGTTCTATATCTAAGACCACAGTTGTCTCAGAGCGTATCGGACGCATCAAGGCCAAGTACCCAAGTATTGCTTCCAAATACGAGATATCCCTTGAATATCATCAAGACCATGGCAAGATCATCAAAAAGAGACGCTTTGACAAAGTAATCAATCTCACTATTACAGAAAAACCCACTAAAGCCAAAGATGATAATCTCCAAGGAGCCTACGTTATAGATACCAGCCATAGCGAGCTAGATGCAGGTGAGATCTGGAATATCTATACGACTCTCACTAAAGTAGAAGATGCCTTTAGATCCCTCAAGAGTGATCTTGGACTTCGACCGGTCTATCATCAACTAGCTAGCCGAACTGCTGCTCACCTCTTCATCTCAGTACTTGCCTATCACCTCCTTAGTGCTATTGAGCTGACCTTGAGGCAAAATAACGATAAGAGAAGATGGTCAACCATCAAAGAGCAACTCAACAGTCACCGCCGAGCCACCATAGTTCTTACATCAGATAAAGGCGTCGTCTATCACATCCGCACTAGTGGTGTTTCTGAGCCGGTTCACAAAGAGATCTACCGTCTCTTAGGAGTTAGTGATCCCCTTAAACGGATAAAGACCATTGCGACGCATTTGTAGTGTCCCAACGTAAGACCACATACTCAACTAGCTGGGAGAATAGGTTGATTTTCGGAAAGATGGGATAGGGATATTGACGATTATCCAGTCGTGGCTGATATTGTCAAAGAAGCCTTTGATGTCGCCCTCAAGTATCCACTGTGCCCGGTTGCAGTTCGCCAGCACGATAAAGCACTGTCCGGCCGCATCTTGCCTTGAGCGGGCGGTACGAAATCCGCAGCAGTTCGGATCCTCCAATGTCTCTGCGATGGGATCGAGTGCCAGCTTATATAAAGCTTGGAATGCTCGATCACCCATTAGGGGAATTCCCAAGGGACTCTTCTTTGGGGTTTTTCTTGGCTATGTAGATGCGTCGAAGGGCCAAAGGCTGATAGCCCCGCTGCGTCACCTGTGTTATGGCATCTGTCTTTGATTTGGGTGTTGACCAGATTATCTTGTCTACACCCGGGGTTTTATTGCCTTTATTGGTTGTCACCCTCTTTATGGCAAGTGCCTTGCCGCTAAATGAGTGAGTAAGCAGATGTTGAAGGGCTCTCGCCTTGTTCTATTTGCCTTGGATGTCTAGCCTTTACGATGCGGGCTTGCAGCCTCTTGACGTTACTGTTGAGCTTTGAGGTTACCCATAAATAATGGACACATTGACTAGGCCGCCTTGGCGGACTCCAATAACGTTAGTTCATAACCAACCGGTGAGACGTTACCGATCTTCGAATAGCGCCTTTTATGGTTATAAAAGTCCATGTAACCCCTAATCCCAGCCTTCAACTCGGACATATTTTCAAATACATGGCGGTAGAAGTACTCGTGTTTGAAGATCGACCAGAACGATTCAGCGGTTGCATGGTCGTAGCAAGATCCAGTTTTATCCATTGACCGGATAATGCCATTCTGTTCACAGAGTTCCACGACGCGACGATCGGTGAATTGGCTCCCGCGATCGGTATTATGCCGAATTCGGCTTAATAGCGATTATGCCGAGGTTTTCATTTAGCCGAGAAATTATAGTTATACCAGCGTAGTCGTGGCTTACTGAACAATTTCTCGGCTTAATGTTTCGGTGCTATCGCAGGCTATATAAGACCTGAAGCCTTTCTTCAGTGAGGACGTTCTCGTCGACAACGTCGAATACAGGGGTGGCAGCGTCGACGGCTTGTCGCATCATATCCATAGTTGCAAAAGCGTAGAACGCTGCGGTGGTGGAGGTATTCTCGTGACCGAGCAGACGCATGATAATTGGCAGCGGAACACCTTGGCGGTAGAGGTCCATAGCTTTGGTCTTGCGCAGCATGTGGCAATGTATCGTTTTGGGGATGCTGGGACAGTTCAAGCGGCCACTTCGGGCGGATTCTTTCAAAATTGCCGCGGCGGTGTCGACCGATAGCCCCATCGATAGCCCCTGGTGGAGGCTATAAAACAGCGGTCGTGTCGTAGGTTGTCGAGCCGAGTTCGTGTGGAACTCTGCGAGATAGACCCCCAAATGATCGATTGTCTTTTCTGTTAGCGGTACGATTCGGGTTTTGTTCCCCTTTCCGGTAAGAGTAACATGCCCAGGCGGCCCAAGAGACAGGTTTCCTAGTGTCAGGGCCGTGATCTCACTCACACGAGCTGCGGTATCGTAGAGAAGGATAAGGAGCATCCGGTTTCTACGTGCTTTCGCGGTCTTGCCAGTGAAGGCACAAAGTATCGCCCGTGTCTCAGGTTCGGTTAGATACTCGATTGGTTTTTTGGGGCTGGCAGGTGTTCGAAGTGTCTTGGCTGCCTGGCTAAGCGCTACGAGGGTCAGTTCTTCTTGGGATGAGTAGGCCAGGAATGCTTTGACCGCGCTGAGCCTCAGTGCAATGGTATTGGATGCGTAGTTTTTGTCTTTCGCCATCCAGGCCAGCCACGCTTTAAGGTGAGCTCGATCGAAATGGTCGAAGCTGACCACTTCACGTTCGACATGTTCATTGGTTGCTAAATAGCTCAGAAAACATTCCAGGCTGATCCGGTAGGCTTCAATCGTCTTTGGCGAGCACTTTCTCACCGTGGACATGTAGATATGGAGGTAATCCCTAGCAAAGCTCCAGAAGTTCGGGGCGTCGGTGTTTGGATAGCGTTTCATTCGAATCCCACCTCCGGCAGTAGCGACCGGCTCTTCTGAGTGATCTGGGCGTATGATCCCATGAAGTCAGGAGAAGTGTGAATGTAGTAGTAGGTGCTATCGAAAGTCGCATGCCCCATATAGCGCGACAGATATGGCAACATAGCGGTGACGTCCTTTCCTTGAGCCATCCATTTTTCGATGTTGGCGTAGGCGAAATGATGCCGGAAGTCATATGGTCGAGGCTGCTGGCCACATGTCGGTCTCTTCAGTGCGGCCTGATCCCAGATGCGGTTGAATATTGTTCCGACCGTTGCAGCTGTCACCTTGATGCCATTACTAGAGACAAAGAATGTCTGGCGGGACGGGCCAAAGTGTTGTTTCGATATCCCTTCGCACGCGGCGAGAATCTCAATGACTTCGCCGGTCAAGGGGAGCCTCCGACTGCGGTTGCCCTCAGACCACAAGATGTCGATGTGGCCGTCATGGAGGTTGACATGCTCACTCAGAAGAGCGCGGGCTTCACCGGTTCTGATTCCACACGAGTGCATAAGCGCGAAGAACGCAACCGCTTGCCATCGCCATGGGGACTGCACCTCAAGCTGAGCCGCAGAGCTGAAGAAACCTTCGATCTCGTGGCTGGCCATCAGATAGGGGTGAGTTGGAATGAACGAGGCTTTCCATTTATCAGAGAGCACGTAGGCATCTTTGTTTCCATGCGCCACCAGCCATCGGCTAAAGTCCCTGATGTAGGACATCCATGATCGATAACAGCTCGATCGTTCCAGTTGGGCGGTCACCCACCCTTCGACAGTGGCACGCTCGAAGACCCTCAAATCATGTTCAACACAATAAGCATCAAACTTCTTTAGGTAAAATATCCGAGAGTTCCCATAGCAGCCCATATTTTCCTTGAATACAAGGTACTCCTCCAGTTCTGTAGCGAACGCACTAGTGAAACCGTGCCCGGTCATGATCGCGCACCTGTCGGAACTGGAAGTACGCACTCTCTGAGATGGTCATCATCGACACTCATATAGAGGTTGGTCGACTCCGGGTTCGCATGGCCGAGTACGGCCGATATCGTGGCGAGAGGGACATAAGCGCGCAGTAGCCTGGAAGCGGCGTTATGGCGCAGAAAGCTGGTCCCGGCCTTTATGTCGGTGACTCCGGCCTTGCGAAACGTTTCCTTCGTCACACGGTAGATCGAGGAATGATCGGACAGTTTGGTGTGCGGCGCCACACAGCGCAAGAATACGTGATCATCGTTTGAGTCGGGCCTTTCATCAAGGATGTAAGCACCGAGTTTGGAGGTCACCATTACTGTCAACGGCAGCGTCAGAGGGTTATGCGTCTTTTGTTGAATAATGCCGATGGTCCGTTCCCGCCAATTGATATCTATCAGTCGCAGAGCCACGATGTCACATGCTCTTAGTCCCGTCGTAAGTGCAAGTAGCGTGATGGCGCTATCGCGTGCACTCACTATCTTCGACATGCATGCCTGCACGAGAAGTTCTTGGTCGTGGTCGCTGAGAACGGGAAGGATCCTATGAGAACGCTTAACTCCGGTTAGATTCACCGCGTCGATTAAGTCGCCGCGGTTTATGAAAGTCAAAAATGGACGGAAGTTCGATACAACCCAGAACAGAGAGGACTTCGCCCATCTATCTAGCAAAGATTCGAGGAATTCAAGAATACTAGCGGCATCAGCTCGCTCGAGACTGACCACTCCACGGTCTTCTAGGAATACGAGAAAGCTGCGAGATATCCGACCATAGGCAGAGCGCGTCGCCAATGCCAGAGCGCGATCTGCCATATCTGCATCCCACGCTGCGATCAGCCTAGAGAACTCGCTAGTTGCCGGTTGGCGCCCACCACCGCCACGTGTACGCATTGATACGTCTACATGCCCACTCTGTACATACGAGTCAAATACGCCTACGATCCGACCGAAGTCGAACCGGCGTTGAGCACTAAAGTGGCCAGTGCGCGGACTAGTTGTCATCGAAGCAAACTCGGCCCCTAATGAGAGGGTGTAGAAACCGCCTCGTTCCTCGACGAAGTCAGCCAGACGCTTGATTGTCTTTTGGTAGTTACCAATCGTCGAATTCATGTAACCGGCCGAGCGCAGCTCTGCAACCACCACTGCGCCAATCTTTGTGACCGTCGTATCCATAACCGTCTCCTTTCTAAAGACATATAGATACGACTGATAATAACGATAATCAACCGAAACATTAAGCCGAGAAATTGTTCAGTAAGCCATGACTACGCTGGTATAACTATAATTTCTCGGCTTAATGAAAACCTCGGCTTAATCGGTATGAAAAATTGCGCCTTGGATATCGTCTCCCCTGAGGGATATTGACTGCTGGAGCGCTTCAATGACAAGGCTTGTCCTCATGTGGCGATCGACAGAATATCCAAGCACCCTGCCGGAGTGCTCATCACGAATGGCACAAAGGTAGGCAAAGCCCTCTCCAACTCGCAAGTAAGTGATATCTGAGGTAAGAACGGTATTTAGATATCCCTTGTCGAAGTCACGTTCGACGAGGTCGCTGGGATAACAAGCCTTAGGGTCAGCGGTAGTGGTCTTGACCTTGAATGACCTCGGGGAGATACCCTCTATGCCAAGATTTCTCATCCGAGTTGCAACACTATTTTTGCTTATTACCTCCCCCCGGTCGTGTAGCTCGGCGGTGATTCTTGGGGAACCATAAGTTCCATTAGATTCCCTGTGAATGGAGATAATCTTCACCTCAAGGTCATCTCTGGCTACCTTGGCATCGGCTGGGTTCTCTAACCGATGTAGCCAGGCATAGTAGCCAGATCGAGACACTTCAAGTAGTCGCGCCATCCGTGATATTTCAAAGTTGGCGCACTCCGCTTCCATCAAGGCAAATCGCCCTCGTTTGCTTGCTTGGCTGCGAAGTACGCGATTGGCTTTCCCTCAGAACTCATTATCTTTTTTGAGCTCTGCCATCTCACGACGAAGCTTTATGAGTTCTCTTCTTTCATCAGTACTTAGTGGTCCTTCACTGACACTAGATGCTGCCTCTAGACGTATTCGTTCATCTTTTACCCATCGATACAGTGCTTCTTGAAAAATAGATAGCTCACTCGCAACTTCTGGAATGAACGTGGCGGAATCTATAACTCGATGAGTGAGCTTCGTATCTTGAACTCAAGGGTGAATTTACGCCTTGTTGCTCCCATGATGACATCCTTTCTACCAACAATCTATGTTGGCTTAACAGGTGTCCACTAAATCTGGGTAACCTCACTTCGACCAATCGATCTTATCCCAATCCGTTTCGTCAGTAGGGCCACACGTGGCGTTAGCCATGTTCATTTGCCTTCCTAGTCTATGAGGTTCTATGAATTCAGGCCTCCTGACATGGTACCCAGCAAGTTTCTGTAAATTAGCCTCTGAGCTGGATAAATAATTCTGCAGGTGACCTGTTTCGGAGCTTGAATATGATATAATTGATGAGATGGAAACCACCTCAGGCAACCAGAATTCCGGGCTGATGATCGGTCAGCCACCATTGCCACTGGTTCCCAAAGAAACCCTCCCAATCGGTGATTCTGCTGGCATCTACGAAGACGAGCGTGGAGGTGCGGTCTTTATCTGGGGCAATGTCGTCTACACCTAGGGACCGGGTGACGAACCCCTTCGGCGACTTGCTGCAGTGCAACTTGTAGAAACTGGCGCTTCACGACCGATTGATGTTTCTCGTGCGTTTGAGATCAAACCCAATGCCTTGTGGCGTTGGCGCAGAGACTTCGCAGAATTCGGTCTAGCCGGCCTCATCGATGCGAAGAGAGGTCCGAAGTCACAGCGCCTAGTAACCCGAAGAAGTCTCTTCCTACATCAAGGAACTGCGGCTCGACGGAAGAACGATTCAGTCGATAACTGATGAGCTCGGTATTTCTACCTGTCCGGCCCGCCAAGCACTTGGCCGCCTTGGTCCGAAATCGAAGGTATCAGCGGTAATCGATCCGTCGGATACAGGTGATCTGGATGAAAGAGACACCGAAGGTGACGAGATAGAGCTTGCCCGTGCAATCCATCCGTCGACAGATGACATAGAGAATGACTCTTTTGCAGAAGCCGAGCTATCTTCTGAAACTGAACTATCTTCTGAGACTGAGCTATCTTCTGGTACTGAACTATCTTCTGAAACAGAGCTATCTTCTGGTACTGGACTTCTTCCGGTTCCATTGCCTGAACCACGCACCAAAGAACGAGTCCTTGCCCGCTTTGGTCTTCTTGAAAGTGCAACGCCTGTATTCACCCAAGGTGCTGGACTAGCGAGGCTGGGATCACTGTTGATCCTTCCGACATTGGCACAGACTGGACTCTTTAGCTCGGCAAAGAAGACTTATCACAGCCTGTCTGACGGTTTCTACAGCCTGAGTGCAACGATTCTCACCATGGTCTTTCTAGCGGTCTTTAGAGAGCCACTCGCAGAAGGTGCAACCCGTATCCCACCCTCAGACCTCGGTCGACTCCTCGGACTCGACCGTGCCCATGAGGTAAAGACCATCCGACGAAAGTTGAGCGAGATCGCAGGACCTAACAAAGGATCTGAATTCGTAAATGCCCTTAGTGAGTATCACGCAGAACAAGATCCCGACGTAATGGGTTACCTCTATCTCGATGGCCACGTCCGAGTCTATTCAGGGAAACGAGACCTACAAAAAGCACACGTGACCAGAACCAGGATTGCAGCACCAGCAACCGTTGAGACCTGGGCGACCGATCAGAGGGGTGACCCTGTTTTTGTCGTGACCTCTGAACTTAGCGCCTCATTGGTCTCGGAGATCAGGCGCCTACTCCCATCACTCAAAGCCTTGGCAAAGGGCCACACGATGACCGTGGTGTTCGACCGTGGCGGATGGTCACCAAATCTGTTCGCAGAAATGGTCCGAAACAAGATCGACTTTGTCACCTACGTCAAAAACAAGCGCACGAAAGAGCCAGATGATGCCTTTTTCGAAGAGTCCTTTTCTGAGGATGGCGTTTCATACCTCTATGAGCTGGCTGATCGGAGTATCTGTCTGAATCTCACAAAGGAAGTTGACGGCCAAAAGACCCTTAGCTGTCGTCAGATCACCAGACGTAGGGAAGGTGGTCGCCAAACCCAGATAGTAACCTCCCGCACCGATGCCAGTGCGTCAGAGATAGCTCATCGTATGTTTGCCCGCTGGCGTCAGGAGAACTACTTCCGTTATGCAAGAGAACACTTCGCACTCGATGCACTCGATTCCTACAGTTTTGTAGGAGACGACCCTTTTCGCATGGTCCCAAATCCTGCGAAAAAGAGAGCCCAGGCTGAATTACGCAAAGCACGTCTCGCCCTATCTCAGGCAGAAGCAGCGATAGGTATCGCACTCGAGGAGTCGAAGCGGACATCTTTGGTGAAGTTCAAGACACAAAATGCAGAACTCACAGCAATAACAGAAAAGGCACGAAGCGAAGTTGACCGCCTCGGCCAGGAGGTCCATGATATCCCCACCCGAGTACCACTTAGTAGCATTCGCCCAGAGGCGGTACTCATGGACGAGGAGAGAAAGCTCGTGACTCACGCAATCCGCATGTCTACCTACAAAGCGGAGTCGGCTTTAGCCCGCATGATCGCACCCATCTGTCCGATGGACGAGGCGAGGGCATTGCTACGTGAAGCATTCAATTGCGCTGGTGATCTCCAAATCGTCGATGGAGCACTTGAGATCCGGATCGACCCGTTATCTGCCCCTCGACGCACCAGTGTACTTGTTTCATTGTGTGAACAACTTACGTCCTCAAAAACCTGCTATCCGAAGACCAATTTGGTCATGCGATTCTCGGTCAAAGATCGACCTGGCATCTCCTGAACTTTATCCCCCATGTCAGGCGCCCTGGAGTCGGAAGCGGTGTCGGTATTTGTTTCTTGAGCACCAACTGTAAAGGAAATTAAAACGGTTTAACCTGAATCCACAGAGAAGTCTGCTTGGCTTCGCACCTGGTAATGTCTCAACAGGTAATGTCTCAAGGTGTATCTGTCTCTTTACAAGAGCGCGTTTCGCTTTGCCTCCAATTGAATATTCCACCAATCCGTATGCCCGCATTCCCATCGGCCTTCCTTGTAGTTGGCTTGCCCAATTGCTTGGGCGGAGATAGCGACTTAGAAATGTTCCACCGAAATAACATACGCTGGGGTTAGGGCCTGCCTTTTCACAGAAGGAAATTGTTGTCAGCGCGCATCTATAAGACAATGATTCGACCGTTCCAGATAGCTTTTGGTCTAAGCCCATCAGCAACTTTGGCTTGTTTGCAATAACGATCTTTAACCAGCAGTTCACATATGTTGCTCATACCCAGCTATGCCTACCTCCATGCTGCCTGGTCCTTATTGCCTGGTCCCTTATTGTCTGGCCCCTTAGGGCCTTGTTGCTGGCAGTGTCGGCTTCACCTCACGGATTTGGCCTATGAGATTCCCCGCGGGTACTTTTCCGACAGCTCCATACCAGAGAATTACTCCTCTGGCATGTGTCGGTGGGCTTTGCCAGCTGAATGACAAGCTCCTCTTTTTCGAAGCGTTAAGTTTGGCGCCCTCATGTCGCACGGAGACAATTGCACAATGCAAAATTAAGTTATTTTGTGTGGTATTTTTTGACTCGGATTGCGCTTGCTATGCCTTGTTTGGCATTACGCGGAGTTTAGAATCCCTAACGAGTAAAAATCCACTTATTCAATTGTCTCCTTGGCCATAGTCAAGATCGATTATCACCTGGTCTTGCTATGTTTGGAATGGGATTTCTAAGTTTTAGGTGGTTCGGTCACATGGTGTTGAGTAGTCCCGAGGCCAACTAAGGGCTGTTTTTGAGATGGGCGACACCAAGGGTCTATTTCGGGTACTTGTTTTAGTGGCTGTTCTTAGGGGTAAGGTGGGCTCTGTTTTGTTGGCGAAAAGCGATTTGGGGTGAATCCAGCTATTTGGAAGCTTTGGTTCGCTTGAGGAATGTGAGATGGTCAATAATGGATTTGTAGAATAACGGGCCTTTTCAGTGGTCTTTAGTATCATTGAGACCTAATTGAAATCTAGTCTTGTGCGCACTTGAGATGTAAACGCTTTCATGGCTATCTCTAAAGTGACCTGGAATTGGTTTATGCAGCTTATGTTGTAAGGCATGAAAGCATCTCATGTCTTCAACGTTGGCTCGAAACTGCCCGAGCTTTTATTGCCCCTGAATGAAATTGTTGGGAACCTCAGGTGGTCGTGGCACGTTCCGTCGGCGGAGTTGTTTCGATGGATTGACCCGGAACTTTGGGAGTCGACCAAGAGAAATCCTGCGGCGCTCTTGGATCGTGTGCCAATGGCTCGCATCGCCGAGTTGGCTTCAGACCCTCGATTTGTAGAGCAATTGAATAAGATAGCTGCCGATTTGAGGCGTCATCGAAGTTCAAGTGGATATTTTCAAATTAAGTACCCACACGAGAATCTTCAGGTGGCTTATTTTTCTCCGGAATTTGGTATTACCGAGGCTCTACCACAATATTCTGGTGGCCTTGGCGTCTTAGCGGGTGACCATTTGAAGTCAGCATCTTCGTTGGGAATCCCAATCGTAGGGGTTGGTCTATATTATCGTGATGGTTACTTCTCTCAGTCGCTTCGATCAGATGGCTGGCAACACGAGACTTATTCTCACGATCCTGACACCGATCGACTTGTATCGAGTGACCCAAGTCATCGATTTGAGTTGCCGATAGGCAATGACTCTCTGACTGTAGCTATCCGGATAGCTACAGTGGGCCGTATTACCCTTTTACTTTTAGATACTGATCTCGAGGTAAATGAGGTGCCTCTGCGCAATGTGAGCGATCGACTTTATGGAGGGGATAGAACCCACCGATTACTTCAGGAGATTCTTCTTGGGATTGGTGGAGTACGAGCACTAGACGCTCTTGGAGTACGCGCTGACGTCTTTCATATGAATGAGGGCCATGCAGGCTTTTTGACGCTAGAGCGCATTCGAAAGTTTAGAGCCAGCGGTCTCAACATGCAAGAGGCAATCGAGGCCACTCGTGCCACTACGATGTTCACCACTCATACTCCAGTTCCGGCAGGTATTGATCGGTTCGATAGAGGATTGATCGAGACCTACTTGGGGCCGTATCTAAAGAGCATGGACCTTGACCTCGATGAGTTTCTTGCACTTGGATCGGCGGGTAGGGACTTTGGGAGCGACGAGTTCAATATGGCTCATATGGGGCTGCGCCTATCAGGTAGGGCAAATGGGGTCTCGAGGGACCACGGTTTTGTCTCGAGAGAGCTGTTTAGCGACCTTTGGCCACAGCTAGATGTGAGCCAAATTCCAATCGAGCACGTGACCAATGGGGTACATGCTAGAAGTTGGACGCTGGCAAAGATAGACGAGCTGCTCTCAAAGACGCTATTGGACTCCTGGCCCGAGGCTGACGTCAAAGAGTACGATCGATTTCTGGAGGTCAATCCTCTAGAAATTGCTAGTGCGAAACGCACTGCCAAGATGGTCTTAGTGGATGCGATCGAACGGCGCCTAAAAAAGAGCGACTATAAGGTTGCGCGTGATGGTCAAAGCACTCACAGCGTCTCGATTACGCCTGACGCTTTAGTCATTGGATTTGCACGACGTTTTGCCCCCTACAAAAGAGCAACCCTCTTGCTGAGGGATAAAGATCGCTTGCTGGCAATGCTTCGAAATAGTGAACGGCCCGTTGCCTTTGTATTCGCTGGAAAAGCGCATCCCGCTGATGATCCTGGCAAGGAGATGATCGCGAGCATCTTGAGCTTTGCTAGAGATAATGGCGTCTCAGACCGCTTTATATTCGTTCCCGATTATGACATTTCGATCGCTCGATCTCTATATCAAGGCGTTGATGTCTGGCTCAATACCCCTCGTCGACCACTTGAAGCATCAGGTACCTCAGGTATGAAGGCGGCTATGAATGGAACTCTAAACTGTTCAATTCTTGATGGTTGGTGGTCTGAATGCTATGACGCCAAGAACGGCTTCGCTCCGACATCTGCCCCTGATGGCCTTGATAACAACGAGATAGATGCATATGAGACTGCCAGCATCTTTGAGACCCTTGAAGAAGAGGTTATACCCCTTTACTTCAACAAGAATGCAAATGGCGACCGGCTTGCATGGTATGAGATGGTTCGCTACTCGATGGCCAGCCTCGTACCCTATATATCTGGCGCTCGTATGGTGAAAGATTATACTGATGACTTTTATGTACCTCTAGCTCGACGTTCAGAGCGGTTGTTTGAAGATGATTTTGCTGGAATAAAGGAACTTACTCAATGGAAGGCCAAAATTCGAGCGGCTTTTGAGAATGTTCGGATTTACTCATTTGATGTGGTGCCAGGCTTGCCAGCCGAGGAATCGAATGATGACGATGGTGGCTCGAGTGATCTACGAGAATTACATATCGAGGTTAGTGCTGAGGGACTAGCTGCGCAAGATCTACGGGTCGAAGTCCTTTATGGTCCGGTTCTTCCCGGAAGTACAGAGTTTGCTCGTTACGAAACCTTAGAGGCGACTTTTACTGGTTCCTATATGACAAGCCATGAACTTTCACATGGAAAAGATGAACAGCCAACTGAGGTCAATCTATATAGGGCTGCCTTTGACGCTAAGGGGGGCGGAACCTTTGGCTATCTAATCCAAGTCTTTCCATCGAATCCCAATTTGGCTAAGGAGTTTGAGATGGGGCTGAGAATACACAGTTAGATTCTTCGGATTGTCAAAAGACGGCTCCGTAAGATTGCTTGCGAAGTCTATCTTGATGGCCATAGAGGTTGACTCGGATTCTTTGTGACTTATTTCTAACTCTGCAATAAGGAGCGATCTATCGCCTCGATGACACCTTGGGGCGATCGCTAGATCGGTTCAGGTTTTTTATTTAGCCGCTAATGAGCATCGATGTGAGGCTTGGCCCGTTGGGCTCTGTAAAAATAAAGGTGAAGACAGGGCCAGGGAGTCCGAAGGAGCCGATCGGTCATGATCGCTAGCGCCTCTTTGTCTGAAGGTATCAAGAGATAGCGCCTCTAGGGAATCTTTGATACGATTTGTGATTGCGCTGGTCCCAAAACTCCTTGGTAAGCGCTGTAGAGGGATATCGATAGAACTGCAAATGGATCCTTACCCTTAGGTGTCCAAATCGGCGGTGTCTTTTTGATTGCGGATAATCATTAGGTAACCGGTAGCTAAATTATTGTCTAGCTAGAATATGGCGGCGGGGCTTCTATCGATCTTTTCGCAGTCTCATTGGTCAGCCCCGCCGAATTCAATCGATCATTCGCCGGTAAATTGGGCCTTACCTGGACCGTTTTCTAGAAAAGATGAGACGCCAATTTCTGAATCCTTTGTGGTAAAGGATTCAGCGAATAGTCGCAATTCGAGGCTTAGGCCATGGTGTAGCGAGTCTGATAAGCCAAGGTCAATAGCACGTTTTGCCAGACCAATGGAGGCAGATGCGCCTTGGGCCAAAGATTGCGCCCACTCCATGGCAGTTTCAAGGAGGGTTTCTCTCGATGGGGCAATCCTGTCGATCAGTCCAATCGACAAAGCTTCTTGGGCATTTACCTGCCGGCCGCTAAAGATGAGGTCCTTTGCCCGGGAGGAACCGATAAGGCGAGGAAGGCGTTGTGTGCCGCCTCCGCCGGGAATTATTCCAAGGAGGATCTCAGGCTGGCCCATTTTAGCTTCAGGTGAAGCCACTCTAAAGTCACAAGCCAAAGCCAATTCGCAACCGCCTCCGAGGGCAAAGCCACTAATTGCGGCAATAGTAGGTCTGGGAATGGCCACAATTGCATCTAGTGCCTTATGGAAGAGACCTCCGATATGGAGAGCTTCGACTGGCCCTCCGAAGCGCGATATATCGGCACCAGCGGCAAAGATCTTTTCGCCGCCCCAGATAACAAGTGCCCGGGGTGGCCTTTCCCGCAACTCTTGAGCGACCTCTAGCAGTTCTTCTAGCAGTTCAGGCGAGATGGCATTTGCCTTTGGCCTATCTAATTTGATGACGCCAACCTCGCCGATGCTTTCGTACTTAATCAGTTCGTTCTTCATTGATGATCATCCTTTTATAGTAGGTCTATCGAAGTCAAAGTTTCGAGAGAGATCTTCGGTGCCAATGGGTAATGACCCTTGGGCTTACTTTATCTAGGTAGCGCGTGGTGAATTGTCAAAGTATATAGCCAAAGCTCTTGCGCAAAGGAGTCGAATAATAAATCATTTGAGGATCCCATCTCAGGTTACGGCTGCCAGAAGCAAATTAGCCAGAGTGCGAGGATCGATGGTTCCGGCATCCATTGACTCTAACATTTCAAGGGTACCCTTATTCTTTAGGAGGAGATCGACCTTGTTTGAGATCATTGCCTCTAATATTCTCGATAGTTCGTTTCTGGTTCGAGTCGAACGCCTTTTGTCTGTGAGGCCCGATCGCTTCGCATAGTCTCGATGGGAGCAGATTGCATCCCACGCCTCTTCGCATCCTTTTTTGTCAGCTGCAACGGTTTCGACTATAGGTGGGCGATAGTCGCCCAAATTGGATAGATCTAACATCCCTTCGAGGTCACGGCGAGTTTCACGAACGCCGGGCCGGTCGGCCTTGTTGATGATGAAGACATCGGCTATCTCCATCAACCCCGCTTTGTTTGCCTGAACCGCATCTCCCCACCCTGGGTTCACCACGACGACTGTGGTATCGGCTTCGCGGGCGATTTCAACTTCGACTTGACCTACCCCAACGGTTTCAATGATTACGCTTGGAAAGCCAACTGCACCCAAGAGACGGGCGGCTTCTGGTACAGCAACTGAAAGACCCCCCAGATGGCCCCTGGTCGCCATCGATCGAATGTAGACCCCAGGATCGAGCGCATGTTCTTGCATCCTTACCCGGTCCCCCAGAATTGCTCCCCCAGAAAACGGTGAAGATGGGTCGATTGCAATTACACCGATCTCTTCTCCGTGCCCTCTAATTACTTCAATTATTGAGGAGGTTAATGTAGATTTTCCGGCGCCCGGCGCACCTGTTATTCCAACCGTATAGGCATTTCTATGACTCCTAAAGGCGAATGAGGCTATCTCGTCGCCTTGTTTTTCGCCTCGTTCTATATATGAGATCGCACGCGCGAGACTGGGTCTATCGCCATGACAGGCACGGTCGAAGAGTTCTTTGGGGTCTCTTTGTCTCAAATTCTGCTACTCTCCATAACCATTAATGGAACTTTGGGGCTCTTTGGATCTTTCCATGCGAACCTTGTCCCTTGGGCTGCATTGATCTTTAGCCAGATGAAGTCGAACTGCTATGAATCAGTGCAATCTCGTTACCTTTTATAGTTTAGCCAATAGAGCTATGCGTTATAAAACCTCAAGGAATCTATCTATGCCAATGGGCTGAGACGGCTGTGCTTGGGCCCAGCAACCAAATGTTGAGAGGTAAAATGGACTTTAACCTTTGATTAGGCTGATGGATTAGGCCGACTTGCTCTCTTCGACTAGTTCGACCGATGCTCCAAGGTCAGAAAGACGTTTAGCTAGAAACTGATATCCACGTTGTATGTGAGATGCTCCAATAACCCTGGTTTCACCTTCGGCAGCGGTTGCAGCTACCAATAGCGCAGCTCCTGCTCTAATGTCTGTAGCCTTCACGGGAGCCCCAGATAGGAATGCGACACCGTGGATTGCCACGTGATGGCCTGAGGTGGTCATATTAGCCCCCAAGCGACGAAGTTCATCGACATATTTGAATCGTCCCGAAAATAAATTTTCAGTAACTATCGAATCTCCGTCGGCACATGCGAGCATTGAGACCAGCAGCGGAAGATAGTCTGTGGCAATGCCAGGGTAGGGAAGCGTCGCTATGTTTACTGCATTTAGTCGTCTCGATGCCTTTACGACAAAGCCATCATTGTCTATCTGAAAATCAAGGCCAGTATCTTTGAGCTTGCGTACCAGCATCTCCATGTGGGCTAATCGGGCTCGACGAATCATAACTTCGCCCCGGTTCATAGCTACAGCCGCAATTGCGGTAGCTGCGTCTATGCGGTCTGGTACAACTATGTGGTTTGCAGGACGAAGTTGCTCTACTCCGTCAACTGTTATCGTAGAGGTTCCCAAGCCGCTGATATGTGCCCCCATCGAATTTAGCATCATCCCTAGGTCAATTACTTCGGGTTCTCGTGCAGCATTGTTGATGATGGTGTGTCCTGGCGTTAAAACTGCAGCCATTAGAACGTTATCGGTTCCAGTATGACTTGGAAACTCTAGCGATATCTCGTTAGATGAGAGGCTCGGAGCTTCTGCTTCGATATAGCCATGGGAACTGGTGAACTTTACACCGAGTTCTGATAGCGCCTCTAAGTGCATGTCGATGGGACGATGGCCAAAGTCATCTCCTCCAGGCATGGAGATTTTGGCTTTTCCAAGACGTGCAATTAGTGGCCCAAGGACGGTTATTGAGGCTCTAATCTTTTCGACTAATTCATAGTCCGCCAATGGAAGAATGTCATCGGCGGAAGGCGTGGAGATTACTAGGTGATCGATGCTTGCCCACTCGCTTTTGATTCCCATCGAAAGAAGAAGTTCCGCCATGATCTCAACGTCAACTATGCGTGGAACGTTGTAGAAGTGATGTTCGCCTGTGGCGAGAATTGTTGCAGCCATCTCTTTGAGAACTGCGTTTTTGGCGCCTTGAACTAAAAACTCCCCAGAGAGTGATTGGCCGCCTAAAACCCTGAAATAACTTTCGTTTGCCACGATATCAAAACCAGTTGTGAGAAGTAATTGTATTGTTTCCCGGTACCCAAAGGCGCCAGGAAGGTAAATGTCAAAAGATAGTCTAGGTTGTAGTCTCGGATCGAGCAGATGCCCCTTAAGAGAAATCAGTTTGTGGGAATTAAATGTCACGTAAAGTTGTCTTGAGCGACGAATTCGAACTATCGAAGGAAGAATTCGAGGCAATCCTAACGCCAAGGCGCGGATTGGTGGCCGAATTAGAACAGGGTTATGGCTACTTTGTGGGAGATAGTGGCTTGGCAATCGACTACGAGCGTCGTCTAGAGGTTGCCATTGAGGCTGGTTCGGACCTATATCGAGTTCGACAGAAGGTCTCTTACAGGGTCTCTCTCTTGGGTTTTGGGTCGCTTGTTGCTCGTTCGATTCGTAAACCTCTAAGGTCCAAGAATCCCGATATCAAAATGCCCATTTGGCTACCTCCAGATCCAATCGATGCAGATGTAGCTAAGGGGTTGATACGCCTACTCTTTATCTCGATTACTGTTGCATATTTTGCAACTTTGCTTGGACAAACATTGACCTTCTCTGCTAAGGAGTTCGCTTCGTCGGTTCGTGTTCAGGCATCGATCTTATTCTTTTCGCGCTTTGATATAGTCTTTGGCTTTGCCTTTCTCCTTTTTGTACCAAGGGCTGGAAGGATCCGTGTCATTCGAATTGCGTTGGTCTTTGGAACTATATTTACCGTAGCTAGCGCGCTCTCTCCTTCGATTTTGTGGCTTGGAGTATTTCAGGTGCTAGCCAAGGGGACCACTGCAGCCATTGCGGTGTTGATCACTATCTTAGCGTCAGAGGCTGTGGCTAAAAGACAACGTGCCTGGGCGTTGGCGCTCCTGATAATTGGCACGGCAATTGGAGCGGGACTTTGCGATCTCTTGCTGCCCATAGCGGGCATCTCGAATTATTCCTGGAGAGTACTTTATCTGATCTCCTTGCCGCTTGGCATCTTTGGGGTGGCAGTCTCATACTCGATTGCCGATAGGTACTTCAACAGGGTCGCGAGCTCGAGTGACGAAGTAGTGGTCCGCCCAAGAGCCTCGATGTCGAGATCTAAGCTGATTCTCGCTTCGGTTGCCGCATTTTTGACCAATTTTTATCTCATCCCTACCACACAATTTAGAAATGAATACCTTCGAACTCAGCGCCACTTTAGTGCCTCTGCAATTGGCCTCTTTGTGGTTCTGACCAATATCCCCGGTTCAATTGGCTTGGCTATAGGCGGGAGGTTGGCAGAGACAAAAGGGCGACGTATAGTGGCGTCAGCTGCAATAGTGATTGGCGGTGGAGGATTAGCTCTTGGCTTTGTCTCTAGCGGAATCGGACTTTGGGTCTGGACTATTTTAGGTTCTGCTATCGTTACTGCGGTGGTTCCGAGTCTTGGGGTCTATCAGACCGAGCTTTTTTCGCCAGCCTCACGCAGCCTTGGAGGTGGTATTGTGACAGTAGCTTCAAGGGTCGGTTCGGTGCTTGGTATTGCTTTCGTTGGTTACTTTGCGACATCTATCTCAATTGGTACATCGGTTGCACTTTTGTTTTTCGGTATGGTGCTTCTGGTGCCAATTCTGTTCCTTTTCTTTCCAGAGACAAAGGGGCTTGTCTTGGACGAAATTACCCAGAATGACTAGCCTTCAACTTGGGTGGCTACCATCGTAGCCAGTCAAAATTAGAAGATGGACCCCGGTGTAAAGTAGGGTTTTCTTGCCCTGTTAGCTTCCTAATTTGCACTTTAGTGAGAGATCTATCAAGTACAATTGTATCAATTTTGATCTTTTAGGTGATTCTATCAATCACAGTACTCTGGCAGTTTGTTCTAATGGATTATTTTGAAACTGTAAATTGAGGAGTCTTGTTGTCTTCATTTACCCCCGCTATAAGTTGGTCAAGTTCCCATAGCGGGGTGTTGTATTTATAATGATTTAGTTAACATTGAGATCGTGGTCCATTGGATTTGAAAATCCACATTGTTCAAATAAGAAGTTTACTATCTCTTTCGTCTCGTTTTTGATAGTGGTTTCTTGATTGAATCCGTGGCCTTCGCCCGCAAAGATGCAGAGCGATGTATTTTTGTTGTGCATCCGAAGGCGTTTCGCATATTCAGTGGTGGTGTCGGCGTCAACGACTGAATCTTGATCCCCTTGAAGAAGTAAGACAGGAACTTTCAGCTCTTTTGTTTCGTTGATGGGGGAGCGTTTGAGGTAAATCTCTTTATCTTTGATTGGATCACCCACGATGATATTCAGGAAGTTGCGTTCAAATCGATGGGTGGTCTTCGAAAGTGCTGTTAGATCGACGACGGGATAGAGGGCGATTACCCCCTTTATAGGTAAGTTAGCGACAGTTGCAACCCTGAGTGCGACTAGCCCTCCTGCTGATCCGCCCATGAGTGCGATTGGTAGTGAGATTTTATTTGTTTCAATTAATTTGGTAATTCCCATTGTGACATCGTCGACGTCGAAGTCGCCAAATCCGTCATTGAGGGCTTTGATGAAATCGATTCCGTAGCCGGAAGTTCCTCTGGGGTCTAGGGTTACAACGTCAAAGCCGATTGAGTTGTAAAAGGCGTGTCGAAAGTCGAATCTGACGTGGTGTTGACCAATGGGGCCACCGTGAAGAGCAACGATCGTACCTATTGTATTGGCAGTGCTAGATCTAGTGATTCTTGCATTTATCACAAGCTGATCTGTCTCTTTGACTTGTAAGATGTGCAGTTCTGGCTCGGTTAGCTTTGACTTTTGGATATCTCTTGAATGAGCAAAAAATAGAGGAATCTTTTTTAGTTCATCTGGCGAGGCTCCTTTGGTGGTCTCGATTGCGACAACTTGGGTAGGGGTCTTGGCTCCTGAGCGAATTGAGATTAAGGTATTTTCAAGATGGATTGGCGAATCTAAGAAGCCTTTGGCAATTTCGCGGGGCTCTTTTTCTTCATCGATAGAGATTTCCATGAGTCTTGCAAAGCCATTTTCGTTCCTCGAAGCGTAGATGTACCTAGAGTCTTGGCTCCAACTAAAGCTTGCTTGGCCAAATCCTAGATCAACGTCACCATAGTCATGGTCTGACCATGTAATCCTTCTTGGTGTTGCAGATGGGCTGTCCATTAGATAGATACTTAGGCGGGAAGTCGCTGACGAGATGAACGCCAGTCTTTTCCCATCAGGTGAAAATCGTGGTTGTGAGTAAAGGGTATTTGGTCGATCGAGCATACCTATTACTTCGCCTTGATCGTTCACGAATATGATTCTTGATTCATACCAAGGCATGGTTGTATCGTACCAATGCCTAAAGGCCGTGACTCCCCAAGAGGAACTAGAGGTTTCATCTCCGATGAAGTGATCAGGATTTGCGGGTCGTCCCCCTCCAAAGATGACCCGATAGCCATGGCCGGGTTCGCTGGAGTGCAGGAGTGCCAACCGCCGGTTATCTAGAGTGGCTATGAATTGATTTGAATCTACTACACGTGAGATGGAAGTTACCTCCCCGGAGCGAAGGATAATCTCTTGCTCCTTTCCCTCTTCAAATCGCCTTAGATCTCCAGAGGTGTCGACGTATAGTCCAAAGTCGCCATTGAGCGACCATTGAAATCCTCCGATGGTACCTTGGTATCGCCTGGCTATGTCAAGGGGGTATGCAAGGTAATCTTGGCTTAACACTCCAATATCAAAGATGAGTAGTTCGCTTTGGTTGTTTTCTTTGGCAACAACGGAGAATTGCCCTTTGGTTGACCTAGGGACCAGATCTGTTAGGGTTGCTCTTGGAATGAAGCTGGAGATATCATACATCTTGTTAGTAGACCTCTATTTGAATTATGACATTTAGGTCATGGCGTTCAACGTCTCTTCTTCTGCCTCCTATGGGTGACCCTGGGGTACAAGGAGAGACGTTGGTGATTTTTTATGGGGTGCTCTGGATGATTACGGTCTTAGTTTGTAGGTTTTACCCCTAAGTCGATGTGGCCAAGGCCCCTAATTGCTTCGATAATTGCGCTGTGATCTAAGTCGCCGCCTCCTGAGGCTTCAACGGCAATAAGCAACTGTGTGGCGAGGGATGTGACGGGGATGGCAATACCGCGTTGGCGCGCATATTCTGCCACAATTCCAAGATCTTTGAGGTGTAGATCAACCTTGAATCCAGGTGCGTAAGAGCGCTCGAGCATCTGATTAGCCTTGGCACTAAGTAGAGCTGAGCCAGCACGCCCTCCTGAAAGAGCTCTGATGGCTTGGTCCATGTCGATGCCGCAACCCTCGATTAGCGCCAGCCCTTCAGATATGGAAGCAAGAATTCCAGCTACCATTATCTGGTTTGAGGCCTTGACGATCTGTCCGCTTCCAGGTCCACCAAGGTGCAAAGTGGAAGATCCAAGGACGCTAAATATTTCCTTAGCGCGCTCGAATGCCCTTGTCTCGCCTCCAACCATTATCGAAAGAGTGCCATTGATTGCACCGATGTCGCCTCCAGAGACGGGTGCATCCAATGCTTCAACCCCGACCTTACCAGCCGCTTTTGCTATCTCTTGGGCAAGAGATGGGCTCTCTGTTCCCATGTCGATAAAGAGCGAACCGGCAGTCATCTTTGATAAAAGACCATCGGCTCCTAGCACAACGGTTCGAGTCACATCGGGCGTTGGCAGCATGGTAATTACAACCGTTGACTCTGTGGCGAGTGCATCGTTTGTTGAGGCGCGTTTTGCTCCTAGCGCTACCACCTCATCGATTGGTGCAATAGAGCGTGAGTTGGCAATGACCACGTAGTTGGCCTTTAAAAGGTTGATAGCCATTGGTTTCCCCATTAGCCCGAGCCCAACAAAGCCGATCGTTTCTTTTTCCATATCTAACAAGGCTAGAGCCTCTTGCCATATTGATGGAACCATTTCTAAGGCTTCGATGCTTCTCTAAGGTTAGATGGAAGAAGATGAGAAGGCGATGCTTTGGTATGGGCCAACGATAGTACCGTGCGCTAGTTCATTTGATTGGTAGAACCTTGATTGACCGGTCAATGTGGTAATACCGTATTTATATTCCATTTTGCGTCCTGACACTTTCATAGTGAGCGTATGTATTTAGCCACACTGGGAGCCGTTGGTCAAATACTTACTTGCAAGCGCTACTTGCAGTGGTATATGGTTAGAACCTTGAGGCGGACGCGAGTTATATTTTCGGAGTGGCCATACCAGTGCTTGAACCATCAAATAATATTCGGAAAGTAAAATTGAGGTAATTCTCATTGAATAATTCTCGATAAGTAAAATTGAAGAACGAGTTTTCTTGAAAGACTCTTATCAGGAAGTCTTTTGTTTTTTAGTATCTTCTCGATGAAGCGATTAGTGCTTGGTCGAGATTTTTTTATTGTTACAGCTTTGATGTATCGTAATAAAGTAGTGGATTTGTCAAAATTTCAAATTCTACCCTGGCAGGTTTAGCATTGGATGAATTGATGAATGGCACCCATGCCAGTCGTATTTTACATCTTTATGGTTTGGATTTTACTATTATAATTGCCGCTAGGTAAATCTAAATATTTTCGTCAAGTGAAAGGGTTTCTAATGGTGCGTAAGGGTGAGTTAGAGCAGATGCACTCTTCGGTGGCTCAAACACTTGACATAGTGGGCGACTGGTGGTCGCTTTTGATATTGAGAGACGCCTTTCTAGGAGTTACTCGTTTTGACGATTTTCATCGCCATCTGGGCGTTGCCCGTAATATTCTGTCGGCACGAATAAAGCGCCTGGTGGAACGGGAGATATTGGAACGGCAACGATACAGCGATCGCCCTGAGCGCTTCGAGTACGTCCTAACTGAGCGGGGTGGCCAACTTTGGCTTGTAATTGCAGCACTTCGTCAGTGGGGTGATCATTGGATCTTCAACGGGGAGCCCACTCCGTTTTTAATCACTCACAAGGACTGTGGTGGTGAGCCCTATGTGGCATATATCTGTGGTGAATGCGGTAAAGAGTTAGATGGTAGTCATCAGACTCAATGGTCTCCCAATTTAGGAGAGGACGATCCCGATGCGGGTTTTTGGGAGCTTCAAAAAGGCCGCTCTAGGCCTGCTTCTTATGCTCAGCAAATGGACACGCCCGTTTTTCAACATGAATGTGGGATGGAATCGACAGCTTAGATTATGGTCGATGGCCCTTGGACTTTCTATGGTCATTTGACTTTTCAAATCTAGAGGAGTCTGTTCTGATAAATTGATGAAGCATGTCTCAAATATGCATGTCATGCAGTTTCATTTAATTCTCATAATTTATTTTGATGAATAATTTTCGACCAGAAAGATACCGTTACGCGATCCTTTTGTTCACCGTGATTATCTCAGATAAATAACAAGTATGCCAAAGGAATGGTTTTGGTTTTGGATATTATCGAACTATAAAGTTATCTCTTTTTCCTTTAGGTGTAAGTTTATAATGCGAAAAAGTAAAGAGTAATTTTCTTTTTTACGTTCTAGACGTTTTTGCTTTAAATTACCTGCTACTCGGGCTAATTATAGCTCTCGAAATCCGCTCCTAGTTTCTGTCACTTTTATATTTTCGTTTATCTCCTGAATAATTGTGATTTTTTCTTGTCGTTGTCTTGGCTTTTATTTGTCGATTGGTTTTATGGCTATGGGCTAACTTGAGCCGGAAAACCACCCATCTTCTACCTGTAAGATTCATTGATTTCAATATCTTTGCGACTTAGGAGCCTAATGACCATCGCGGCGAACTAAATTTGCGATTGTGCTTGCTCCAATCTTTATACATCAGATCTCTCCTGTCACTGTGAATAGACGTGGATATATAAAAGCCACCCAGGGAAGTGGCGTCAATTTTGACTTTGACTTAGTTGGCGAACCTAAATTGCCTAGGCGGACACTCTTTTCTCTGGTGGCAAAGGATTTGGCGGAATCGATCTCTCTTTTTGATATTGGGGCAACTCCTGAGATCTCGTTCACCAAGTTAAAGGAGCTAGGCAATGATAGATATAGCATTTGTGCAACTCCGAGCGAGTGCGGCTTTTTATCAGGAGTTGTCATCGCTTGGACAGACGAGGTTGATCGACTCTGTGACCTAGCTAGGAGAAAGCGTGCGATCGGCGATTCTTATGACCTGGAATTGGCAGACATTGCTTGGCTGTTAGATCGCCAACTCGACAACCAAGAACTTTTGGTGTGGCCAACTGGTTTAGATCAGATTGATTCAGACCCTAAGTTTTTAGTGGAACAACGCACACTTCAGAGTCGCTATCTGATCTCTAATCTTATGAATTTGGAGATTGACGCCAGTCTGCGGCTGGATCTTGTCGATTTTGAGGCGATCGCTCCCTATGTGCATATGCCAAGCCGTATCGAACTAGCGACGCTTTACGTGGGTCCTAGTCTTCGATGTGAGAGACCAAAGGCTGGATTTAGCAATTGGTACGAGCTCTTTCCTAGGTCAGTGGGCGGTTTGAGTGGTGTAGTCGATCTCCTACCACGAATAGCGAAATTAGGCTTTGACACCCTATATCTTCCCCCTATTCATCCCATTGGGGTGACAAATCGCAAGGGTAAAAACAATACTCTCGTGGCTGAGATCGACGATGTCGGCTCTCCTTGGGCTATTGGCTATCACGAAGGCGGACATAGCGCTATTGAGCCTTCACTTGGGGACTTTGGGGACTTTGAGAAATTAATCACAGTTGCTAGGGAGCTTGGCATTGAAGTCGCTTTAGATATAGCGCTTCAGGCCTCTCCGGATCATCCATGGGTCAAAGAGCATCCGGAGTGGTTTAGCATTCGCTCCAACAATGAGATCGCCTATGCCGAGAACCCTCCTAAGAAATATCAAGATATATATCCAATCAACTTCTTTAGCTTCGATGCGAACCACGCAATTGAGTTGTGGAGCGAGGTTTATTCCATCTTTGAGTTTTGGATTTCAAAAGGTGTTCATATCTTTAGAGTTGACAATCCCCATACCAAGCCCCTGCCGTTTTGGGAATACATCTGTGACCGCTTGATGTGTGAGCATCCGGAGGTAATTTTGCTAGCTGAAGCTTTTACTATGCCTAAGTTGATGTATCGATTGGGCGAGATTGGGTACTCTCAAAGTTATACCTACTTCACCTGGCGCATTACCAAGGATGAGCTGATCTCCTATGGTAATGAGCTAGCCGCTAGCGACGTCGCGGCGACGCTGAGATCTAATTTTTGGCCCAATACCCCTGATATCCTCGGTGATGTGGTTCGCTTTGGGAATCGAGCTGCCTTTAGGCTTCGGGCAACTTTGGCGGCGATGATGGGAACGTCTTGGGGAATCTACAGTGGGTATGAATTTTGCGAAAATACCCCATTTTCTATTGAGTCTGAGGAATATCTAGATTCAGAGAAGTACCAGATCAGAAGGCGCGACTATCAGCACGAAGCCGTATTGGACTTTGACATCACAAATCTCAATATCTTTCGACGTCGTCACTTTATGGCGCTTTCCAACCAAGCCGGATTTAGGGAACTTCCTTGTGACAATGGATCGATAGTGAGTTTCCTTAGATATGACGCTGAATTAAAGGATCTATTTATCGTCGTCTGTAACTTAGATACACACTCCCCGAGCGAAGGACAGATTGAGCTTTGGCCAATTAGGCAGCTTCTGGGGATATCGAAAGAGATAGTCACACATGACCATTTGAGCGGAGAGACCTACTCCTGGAGTGGAGATCGTGCCTTTGTTCGATTGGATCCGATGGCCAACGTTGCACACCTTTTAGATATCGAGATGTGACCTAGGTTAATTGGGCTGAGGTGGTTTTGGTCAAGGCCAATTATTTTGATCAAAAATTTATAATTCGGTGATTATCCGTCGAATTTTCAGTTATCTACAAGAATTTAGACCGTATGCTCAAATCTAGGAGTACGGGCGTTGTAGAACAAGGCTAAAGGTGGTTTTCAGCGATTATTTTTGTTGTTGATCAAAGTTGGATTCTCAAGATCAGGTCACAGGAGAACCGCCATTGAGACACTCGATGGCGGATGAGCCGAGACGTGGATGAACGAGAGCATATTTTTAGACCCGATCGGTATTTTACCTATCTAACAAGGCAACGCTTTAGGGACTGCGACCAAGAGACAAATGGTCCCAATGTATCGATTCGGAGGAACGTTAATGAAGGAATTCAATTTAAAGCCAAATTGGTTCAAAAATGCTATTTTTTACGAAGTGCTGGTACGAGGTTTCTTTGATTCCAATAGCGATGGAACCGGTGACATTCCCGGAATCATTGAAAAGCTCGACTATCTGGAGTGGCTGGGGATCGATACGCTATGGCTGTTGCCCTTTTACTCTTCGCCCCTCAAAGATGGTGGCTATGACATTAGCGACTTTATGACAGTGCTCCCAGCTTATGGCAATGTCTCAGATGTTGAGCGCTTGCTCGAGGAGAGTCATTCAAGGGATATAAAGGTCGTAGCTGATTTAGTCATGAATCACACCTCAGATCAACACCCATGGTTTATCGAGTCCTCGTCAAATACCACCAATGCCAAGTCAGACTTTTACGTTTGGTCGGATGATCAAGAACAATACAAGGACGCCAGGATAATCTTCGTAGATACTGAGCGTTCAAATTGGACCTATAACGAGAATCGAGGTCAATACTATTGGCACCGCTTCTTCTCTCATCAACCCGATCTGAACTATGATAACCCCCAGGTTGTCAATGAGATGATGCAGGTTCTGCACTTTTGGCTTGAGAGGGGTCTAGATGGGTTTCGACTTGATGCAGTTCCTTACCTCTTTGAACGCGAAGGAACAAACTGTGAAAATTTGGTTGAGACTCATAATCTCCTAAAGGTGATTCGCAAGGAGGTGGATTCAAAATACCAAAATAAGGTCCTTTTAGCAGAGGCGAACCAACTTCCTCATGAAGTGGTTGAATACTTTGGAGACGGCGACGAATGTCATATGTCATTTCATTTTCCGATAATGCCCAAGATGTTCATGTCTATCAAGAAGGAGTCCTCGGAGCCACTTCGTCAAGCTATAGTTCAGACCCCTCCAATTCCCAATGGATGCCAATGGGGAATATTCTTACGTAACCACGATGAATTGACCCTAGAGATGGTTACTGACGAAGAGCGTACCTTCATGTACCAGGCATATGCGGCAGATCCTAGGGCGCGCCGTAACGTAGGAATCGGGAGAAGGTTGGCGCCATTGATCGACAACGATCGACGAACAGCTGAGTTGCTGCACTCGCTCTTGCTTTCGATGCCCGGTTCGCCGGTCTTGTACTATGGTGATGAGATTCTGATGGGCGACAACATGTATTTGGGTGATCGAGATTCGGTACGCACGCCAATGCAATGGAGTTCAGATCGCAACGGTGGCTTTTCGAGATCGGACTATGCCAGTCTGTATCTGCCAGTTTTGATGGATCCGGTCTACGGTTATGAAGCTCTAAATGTTGAATCTCAACTTCTAAATCCAAGCTCTTTTTTACAGTGGCTTCGTCATATGCTTTGGATCCGTCGTGGTAATCCAGTCTTTGGCACCGGTGATTTTGAGTCGATTGAAAACGATAACGACGCAATCTTTTCTTTTGTTAGGCGAGATCCAGAGACTGGAACTGCAATTCTGTGTGTGAATAACTTTGCCAGAACAGCTATGCCGGTGAGCCTAGACATTAGCGCATACGAAGGAAATATCGCCAGGGAACTTTTGGGCGGTGTCGTATTTCCTAGGATTACCTCGGTACCATATGTCTTGACCCTATCGGCTTATGGTACCTTTTGGTTTGATATCTCAGCGAGTGGGACCTCAATGCGAAGTCAAATCGAAGAGCAAGAGGTAGATCAACAAGAGAACGATCTTTATGGCGGTGCGTGATCTTGGATAGACACCCAACAATAGATGAACTCGGCCAGGTCGTGTGTGAACACATAAACGCCCACTCTTCCTCGTTGAGGTGGCTTGGCCAGGGCCAATCTGTAAAAAGCGTGGATTTGGATTGGCTCTACGGTGATTTATTTGAGCCAGGATCTTTTGACGGTGCTATCTACGAAGCTCGAATATACACCTCGAGCGGTACATTTAGGGGGCTTTACTCTATTTCGTTCAAGGAGTCCTTGGGGCTAAATGGCGACGATGAAGGTGTCGACCAAGGTTCGGCGCACAAGGCTGCCGAGGTAGTTTTTGACTTTGAGGTTGTAGATCTTTTGAGCAAGGACGCTGGTGAGATCCTGGGGGTGGCTCTTGGTCTATTGGTCGGTTCGGGATCAGTGGTAGTTCGAGAAGGATCCGAGCTCCAAGGTTTGATTAACTCTTATGGGGAGAAGATATCTCCGATTGTCTTGGACCAGACCAACTCTGCCTTTCGAGTGGGCGACATTGCCTTTGGCAAATATTTTCGAAGTGTGGGGACCCGTCCAAGGGAGGCTCGTCTCTATGGCCTTCTTGCCGATTGCGATGTGGTTCCTCGTTTCTACGGCGAAATCTTCTCTAAGGGTGGCGAAACTGTAGCAATTGTTACCGAGCTTCTATCTGAGCCACGCAGTCTTTGGGACTATCTCATAGAGTCGCTAACTCTAGAGTTGGATGAAACGCGCCGTGAACTATTATTGAGCCATATTCATGGTATCGGTTTGGCGCTTGGCAAATTGCATGGTCGTCTAGATGAGCTTGCTCGAATAGACTTATCAGCCCATGACGAGGTCTACGATCTCGATGATTGGGCCCGTCATCGATGTCGAGCTCGAGGTGACGTGGTAAGTGGCCGATGGGCTAGCTCGCTCGTTGGGGACGAGAAGATCTCTGTGCCCCTCTTTGGAATTGTCGATAAATCAGACTTGGCGAAACATCGTTTTGAGATTCATGGTGACTTTCACTTGGGGCAAGTCATGCTGAGCGGTTCAGATTTGAAGATCATCGACTTTGAAGGCGAGCCTATCAGCGATGCCGGCCAAGTTAACCATCCCCTTCGGGATCTCGGTGGGGCTCTTCGATCACTGTCGTATGCGATCGAGATCGCTCGCTCTCAAGGAGATCTGTTAGGGGATCCTAACGCTCTACTTTTAGAGCTGAGGCGCGCGCTCGTGGATGGATATGCCAAATCGCCTTTTGGAGCTTTCATCTTTGAGGACATCCAAAGTACATATTTGACACTTTTCTTTGAGATGGAAAAGGCTCTTTATGAGCTATATTACGAGAAGCGCTTTCGACAGGACTACATTGGGGTTCCACTTTCCTTTTTGCTAGCTCTGACTTCATCTCTTGGTGGGGTGGAATTTAAAGTTGGTGACGATGCCTCTGAGGAGCTGGTCTCTAATTGGCTGAGCGAACTAGGCAATTACGATCCCAAGGTCGCCATCTCGGACCTTTACCTTCTTGGTGGGAGTTAGCTCCTTTTGGTAGATCTATGCCAAAAGGATTTCTGAGGTGCTTTTAATCTTTTTGCTTTGGCAGCTAATAGGTCTTGTCTCTTTTACTGGTAAATATGAAGGCGTTACAAAGATGTTCGTGGCTTTGCCTTGCCATTTTACTTTTTGCGCTTGACAGCGTATACCTAATGCTTGTTGCATTGGCCAGTTAGATGGAGCCAAAGGTTTCGATTTCAAGGTGAGAGCCCGCTATGTTTATTTATCTCCGTTTGCTAGAGATCTTATCAGCCTGAATGGCGCAAGTAATTTTTTGACTCGGATCCATGTGTTTGAGTTGATTCAACGTGTGAAGCAGGGGAGATTAAATGAAGCGGGATGATAACAGATCGACCGAGTTATCCTTTTGCAATGTTGGATAGGTAATTAGATTCGTGTCGTCTAAATCATATTGAAGCCCATCAGCCCCTATTTTTGCTGACACTATCCAACTTGATTGGTTGGTGACTCCAAAATCTTGCTCCTTGAATCCTATATGATGATTCGGGTTGCCTTTTAGGGTGATTTTTTTTGGGTTATCTTTAGCATGTAGTAATAAACCTAGATTGAATAAAGGTAGCCATTTAAAAGATCATCTACGGGTGATTTCAACTCCATAACCGTGGGCATGTAGTTGGCACGGGGTGAAATATGGGCGTCGATAGAATCTTTGATGTGGCCGGATCTCGATGAAGTATTGGTTGCGAGACGATTTGAATATTTTTTAAATCCAGAATGAGGAGTACCACTAAGATGGCCGAGTTGACGTTCATGGGAGAACTTGATCTTTTCTTATTTGGCCACGGAAGGCATAATCGAATCTTTGACCATTTAGGTTCCAGGGTCGGAACTATGGATGGAAGTTTTGGTACTCGTTTCGCGCTTTGGGCCCCACACGCTAAGAGCGTTGCAGTCTTTGGAGATATGAATTTTTGGGATCCATCAACTGCCTACTATTTGAATCCAGAGGGAGACTCTGGGATTTGGCAAGGGTTTATGGTTGGTGTTGGTCCAGGTCAGCGCTATAAATATCGCATTGAGACTCAGTGGGGTGGAGTGGTTGAGAGAGTCGACCCCTACGCCAGGCAGAGCGCCGAACCACCTTCTTCGGGATCAGTGATACCATATGACTCAAATTATGATTTTCAAGACGATGGGTGGATGTCGACTAGACCGACCTATTTAGGCGATAAGGCGATCTCGATCTACGAGTTACATCTGGGTTCGATTGCCCGTGACCCCAGCGATCCTTCTCGTCATCTGACCTTTCGGGAGTTAGCTGACTTCTTGTTGCCTCATATCATAGAGACCGGGTTTACCCACGTTGAGTTAATGCCTATCAATGAGCATCCCTTCTATGGCTCGTGGGGCTATCAAACGACCTCTTTGTATGCTCCCACTACACGATTTGGAACCCAAGACGAACTTCGGGAATTTATAGATCGATTCCATCAAGCTGGAATTGGGGTCATCGCCGATTGGGTTCCGGCCCATTTTCCGCGCGATGAATTTGCCCTTGCGAACTTTGATGGCTATAGCCTCTATGAAAAGGACGACCCAAAGATGGCCAGTCATGGTGATTGGGGTACGCTGGTCTTTGACTACTCAAAGCCACAGGTGAGAAATTTTCTGCTGGGATCGGCGCTCTATCTTATTGAAGAGTTTCACCTTGATGGTCTTAGGGTCGATGCTGTAGCGTCCATGTTGTATTTGGATTATTCGAGGAACGACTACACCCCTAATATCTTTGGTGGCAACGAAGATCTAGATGCGATTGAATTTCTCAAATACTTCAATGAAATGGTGCATCAAATCGGTGCTACGACGATTGCTGAAGAGTCGACAGCCTTTGCGAAGGTCTCAAAACCCACATATGACGGTGGTCTTGGTTTTGGTTTTAAGTGGAACATGGGTTGGATGCACGACACCCTTGCTTATCTTACGAGGGATCCAATGTATCGCTCCTATCACCATGGTGAGATAACCTTTGGCCTTCATTACGCCTTCTCGGAGAATTTTGTCCTGCCTCTCTCTCATGATGAGGTCGTACATGGAAAGGGATCTCTTTATTCGAAGTTTGCGGGAGACCAAGAGACTAAAGTAGCTACCATAAGGGCGCTCTATGGATGGATGTGGGCTCATCCAGGCAAGAAGATGCTCTTTATGGGCGATGAATTTGGCCAGATTTCGGAGTGGGCTCACGATCAAAGCCTTGATTGGCACTTGCTTGACAATCCAGTACATAAAGGGATCGCTACCTTGGTGAGCGATCTGAATCGAATTTACAAGAGTCATCCTGAGCTATATCAGGGAGATTCAAATCCAGCATCATTTTCATGGATCCGAGCAAATGATGCTGATAAGAATCTTTTTATTACAGCTCGCTTCTCTTTGTCAGGGACATTGATCTGTGTGGCTAATTTTTCTGGTTGGCGATACGATTCAATTGCTATTGGTCTGCCAGAGGCGGGGGAGTATGAGGTTATCCTAAATACAGATGCCACCAAATATCAAGGACGTGGAGTGGAAAACCCAAGAAAAATCGTCTCGAGGCCAAATGAGTGCGATGGCTTTAGTGACTCCACTTCGATCTCAGTGGGCGCGAATTCCGTGGTTTGGCTCTATTTAAAGAAATGATCTTTTGAAGGTCAAGTTGTCCTTGGTCATATATTGTGAATGAATGAAAATTATTAGTGAATTTAAAGCGTTCGTCTTGCGTGGCAACGTTGTTGACCTTGCTGTGGGTATCGTAATTGGCGCCGCATTTGGCGCCATGGTAACTGCATTGGTGAAAGATCTCATAACACCACTAATTGGAATTGCTGGAAATTTCAACTTTTCTGCTCTTCATTTCACTGTAAATAAGAGCGTTTTTCTAGTTGGTGATTTCATCAATGCGATCGTTTCATTTATTATTTTGGCAGCGGTAATCTTCTTCTTTGTAGTAAAGCCCATCAACTCATTGGTGGCACGGACAAAGAAGGCTCCGCTTCCAGCCGATCCGATCACTAAGGCATGTGACTTCTGTACCAGCGAAATCAATATTGCTGCCACAAGGTGCCCTTTTTGCACTTCGGAGCTAGCCGCCTAGACCAAATAGTTAAAACCACAGAGCATGCTCTTGGGATTCGTCAATCACAATGGCGACTAACCCTAGGTGACCGTCTGTGATGGTATTGTTTGGCGGCTTGTCAGCAAATGGAGCGGTGAGCTAATTGTTTGCTGGGCAAGGATGGTTTATTTTAATTGATCATTTATTTCAATTGTGAGCGATTGGCAATAGACCACAGGGCGTTTATGATGTTTCATGCTGCCCGGGTGGCGGAATGGTAGACGCAGGGGGCTTAAACCCCCCGGACCTGAAAGGGTCATGCGGGTTCGAGTCCCGCCCCGGGTACGCTAAAGCTTTGCTAAGTAAGCCTCACAAGCTACCCTTTGCCCAGTTGCTTTTGCCCAGTTGCTTTTGCTCATGAACCGCTGCTTAGGAGGATAAGGCTCCTCTTTTAGAGATTTGTTCTTCTTGTTTTGTCAGATCTAGAGCTTTTTTCTGGTTTATATCGATTTGTCTTGTCCTGGGCTGGCTGGCAAATCAAGCTGGGTCCATCAAGCTGGTCTAATTTCTCGCGTAGGTCAGAATTGATCGAGATTTATTTGCTGGTGACTGGTCTTTCTGACTCCTAGCCCCAGTTTCGGCGTGCGTCATGAATGAAAGAGGTTGTAAATCATGTAGAAGCTGATAACAATCACACTGCAATGCTACATAGATGATGGAGGTAGGCCCTCCGGGATCGCCTTTTGGGAGGAGATTCCAAACCACCGTACGGGGCATTAGCTAAAGACTGTTGTCCAAAGCGGTACGGAAAAGTTAGAGCAATGACTCTTTCAGGTATGAGTTAAGAAGACGAGTGAAAACAAACCACTGACGAAGCGTTCGAAATTGGTATGGATGATGTCGAAACCGAGGGACGTCGAACTTTCGGGACAACTTGGAGACTAACCCAATTAGTGCTCCTTGGGCATCCGGCGTGTAGGTGGCGTGAGCTTAACATCAGGCGTTTATGTGGAACATGAGAACCCAGTCCTAGACGTTCTTGGCTAAGCCCACATGGGCTAAGCCCATAGATGAGGAAAAACCTACAAGTTGCAGATCAACAAGAGGGAAAGTACCAAATGCCTATGGATTGGGGGCGGACCATCCCGTAGTAGCTACGAAGTCCTTGTAATGAGGATGGAGCCAAGGGGATGGAGTGAACAGGAAATGCAAATGAACAACTTCTCAAGGTAAAAGTTGAGGGGGAGGGATCAAATGTCAAGACCGGTAACCGTCAGTGTATTTGCTGGAAGTAACTGTTATATATCTTAGTTGCTATCCACTCGACCGGGGTAGCAATAAGTCAACTATCCCCGATTTATTTTCTTGCTTGTGTCAACTCCTCCCCAAGTAGATCGGTAATGGAGATTGGTTCGTCACAGGAGGGACAATATCCCCCTATTCCTACTCGAGCCATAAAGGTATTACACTCTAAGCAGCGTTGTTCTCCGAGGGATCTTTCACCACAACACCTACACTCATAGACGGTGAAGCCTCGATGTGACTTTGACCCTGGAACTGTGACTGGAAGAATGCCACCTATATCGTGACGTCGTCGATAAGCAAGAGCCCGACAAGCATCTGAGCAATAGGTTCTCCTCCCTGACAAGGGGAAGTTGCCTCCACAGACAGGGCACGCTATCGTGACGCTATCGTGACGCAACGGAGGTCTGGCACTCATGGCAGACTCGTTAGGTTCAAATCAGACGCTGCAGTGGTGGACTTTGATGTTGTCGTTGTCTGGTTTGTTGGAACAAGTGACGTAGAGACAACTGGCTTTCAGTTCCGGGTGTTGGCATTGATCCATCGTTTTGGATTCTTGGCTTTGGCCTCCTCGTAGACCTTGACTCGCTTGGCGAGGATCATGACATCTTCGCCGTTATGTTTTTGGTTTGGGGTCACAAAGTTCAAGCCAGAGTGATGGTGCTCCTCGTTGTAGAACTGAACGAATCCCTCGATCCAGACCCTTGCCGCCATGAGGGAGGCAAAGCCATCGTGGGGATAGCTCGCACAGTACTTGACTGTGCGAAACATCGATTCCATGTGAGCATTGTCATTCGACGTCCTGGGACGTGAGTAGGAGGCAGCTATACCAAGTAGGTAACACAGTGCCACTAGGGTTGTCCCCTTCATAGGTGAACCGTTGTCTGAATGTAGTACAGAAGGAGCGAGTGAACCCTCATTCAAAGTGGCCCTCTTTAGGACAGTTGCTAGATTTTCAGATGATTCATTCTCGTAGATCTCATAGCCGACGATCTTCCTGGAGTACAGGTCCATAATGAAGTGCAGGTAGTAGAAGAGACCTTTGATAGGCCCTGGCAGGTAGGAAATGTCGGTGACCCAAACTTCACGTGGTCCCTTAGCTACATGATTGGGCTCAGAACGCCTACGAGGCAGCGCTACCCGTCCTCGTCGCTTATTGAGTCCCGCGTCTCCTAAGACCCGATAGAAGGTGGACTCTGATGCTAAATAGACTCCTTGATCCGCTAGAGCTGGGACAATCTGAGCCGGTGGCAGTGAGCGGTACTCAGGACTGGCGCACACCTTTAGGATCTCGGCCCTCTCTTGATCACTCAGGGCATTAGGTGGGGTTGGATAGACCCTGGTGAGTCGTTTATCTTCGAGGATCGCATCTGAGATCTCCTTAGGTGATGCTTTGGTGGCATCCACTCCACCTGCCTTCCTCCAACGCTCATAGGTGCTCTCGCAGATTCCCACCTCCCTTACTGCGCAAGAGAGGTTGACACCAGCGCTATTGGCCTCAGCAATGAGAGTTACGGCTCGTTGGCGCTCTGAGAGAGGGATCAATCTTCCCTGTCCCCCCAGAACGCCTGGGCTTTTCCCCGCAACACCAGCAGAGCCGCAGTTTCTGCTAGTGCCTTCTCCTTACGAGCAAGTTCTCGTTCTAAGAGTGTCACCTTTGCTCGTTCATTGGCTAAGTTCGCACGGTACTCCTTGGCAGCGATACTAGAGCGGTCATTGGCTTCTTGACAGGCCGACTTCCAGCTATCGAGATCCTCCGCAAGAATCCCATGTTCTCGCAGGTAGGTACCAAGTTCGAGTTCGGTCATGGATTCAGTTCTAACAACAATCTCGTACTTTGCCTTCGACGAGAGCGTAAGCGACGGATTCCCAGATGCTGAGAACTTGCCAACGGCACCAGTTCGTTTCAGTGACGCGTTCCAGGTGTAGAGCGTATTGAGTGGAATTCCTTCAGCATTAGAAAGCTCGGTAATAGCACCCTCTGGAGCATTTCCACCATCGCCTAGCTCTAAGAGCTTCCTCAGCACTCGTTCCTTTTGTTCTCTTGGGTATACCTTTTTCATGACTCCTCTATCCTCGCCCTATATATGACTGTAGTAGATTTTCCGGCAAAGACTCTGAGGGCTAGGGAGACCACGACAAGAAAAAGCTTTTGATATCGACAAGTACGTCGTACTTAAAGCATACAAAGAGGCAAAAGCCAATCGAGGAGCACCAGGGATTGATAAGCAGTCCATCTCAGTCTTTGAGATGGATCTAAAGAACAATCTCTACCAACTCTGGAATCGAATGGCTTCTGGAAGTTATTTTCCAGCGGCAACTAGATATGTCGAGATAGACAAGTCAGATGGCGGTAAAAGAATCCTAGGTATTCCAACCGTCAAAGATCGCATCGCCCAAGGGGTAGCTAAAGCCTACATAGAGCCAAGATTGGAAGAGGTCTTCCACGAAGACTCCTATGGTTACAGGCCGAATCGCTCAGCCCATGATGCCATTGAAAAAGCACGCAAGAGATGTTGGAAGTACGATTGGGTCATTGATCTAGATATCAAGGCCTTCTTCGACACAATAGATCATGAACTGCTGCTAAAAGCTGTCTCTATGCACGTATCAGAGCCATGGATAATTCTCTACATCAAACGTTGGTTGAAAGCTCCAATGCAAAACAAAGATGGACAACTAATAGATCGAGAGCAAGGATTACCCCAAGGCGGGGTGATTTCTCCGATTTTGGCGAATCTGTTCTTACATTACGCTTTTGACAAATGGATGGTAAAGAACTTCCCGGATGCCCCGTTTGAACGATACGCGGATGACCTTTTGGTACATGTGGAAACAAAGAAACGAGCCGAAGAGATCCTAGAGGCTATAGGTCAGAGAATGACGCAGGTCAAGTTGGAGTTACATCCACAAAAGACCAAAATCGTCTATTGTAAGGACTCCAACCGTAAAGGAGAGTTCGAACAAATACGCTTTGACTTTCTAGGATTTACCTTTGCACCACGCTACGCCCGCAATAAGTTCAAGCAGCAGTTTAACAACTTCCTGCCAGCGGCTTCAGATAAAGCGGTAGAAGAAATGGGCAGAGAACTTAGGCGGTTTCGTATTCACCTCCAAACAGGCCAAACCATAGCCGAACTCGCCAGGCTTTACAACCCGGTGATCTTAGGCTGGATCAACTACTATGGACGCTTCTACAAATCCAGATTAGGCCAACTCCTCCGACGTATCAATATCTATTTGATTAGATGGGCACGCAAAAAGTACAGGCGACTTAGCATACGAGCAAATGCTTGGAAATACCTATCTCAAATAGCCGAACGTGAACCCAATCTTTGGGCTCACTGGTCATTTGGGGTAATACCAAAAGTCGGTTCGCTAGGAGCCGTGTGAATTGAGAGGTTCACGCACGGTTCTGTGAGAGCGGGGAGGGGAAGTTCCTCCCCGCCACTCGACGTGCGTCATGAATGAAAGAGGTTGTAAATCATGTAGAAGCTGATAACAATCACACTGCAATGCTACATAGATGATGGAGGTAGGCCCTCCGGGATCGCCTTTTGGGAGGAGATTCCAAACCACCGTACGGGGCATTAGCTAAAGACTGTTGTCCAAAGCGGTACGGAAAAGTTAGAGCAATGACTCTTTCAGGTATGAGTTAAGAAGACGAGTGAAAACAAACCACTGACGAAGCGTTCGAAATTGGTATGGATGATGTCGAAACCGAGGGACGTCGAACTTTCGGGACAACTTGGAGACTAACCCAATTAGTGCTCCTTGGGCATCCGGCGTGTAGGTGGCGTGAGCTTAACATCAGGCGTTTATGTGGAACATGAGAACCCAGTCCTAGACGTTCTTGGCTAAGCCCACATGGGCTAAGCCCAAAGATGAGGAAAAACCTACAAGTTGCAGATCAACAAGAGGGAAAGTACCAAATGCCTATGGATTGGGGGCGGACCATCCCGTAGTAGCTACGAAGTCCTTGTAATGAGGATGTAAGCCAAAGAGATGGAGTAAACAGCAGATCTAGTTGTAATTGGCAAATGAACAACTTCTCAAGGTAAAAGTTGAGGGGGAGGGATCAAATGTCAAGACCACGACAAGAAAAAGCTTTTGATATCGACAAGTACGTCGTACTTAAAGCATACAAAGAGGCAAAAGCCAATCGAGGAGCACCAGGGATTGATAAGCAGTCCATCTCAGTCTTTGAGATGGATCTAAAGAACAATCTCTACCAACTCTGGAATCGAATGGCTTCTGGAAGTTATTTTCCAGCGGCAACTAGATATGTCGAGATAGACAAGTCAGATGGCGGTAAAAGAATCCTAGGTATTCCAACCGTCAAAGATCGCATCGCCCAAGGGGTAGCTAAAGCCTACATAGAGCCAAGATTGGAAGAGGTCTTCCACGAAGACTCCTATGGTTACAGGCCGAATCGCTCAGCCCATGATGCCATTGAAAAAGCACGCAAGAGATGTTGGAAGTACGATTGGGTCATTGATCTAGATATCAAGGCCTTCTTCGACACAATAGATCATGAACTGCTGCTAAAAGCTGTCTCTATGCACGTATCAGAGCCATGGATAATTCTCTACATCAAACGTTGGTTGAAAGCTCCAATGCAAAACAAAGATGGACAACTAATAGATCGAGAGCAAGGATTACCCCAAGGCGGGGTGATTTCTCCGATTTTGGCGAATCTGTTCTTACATTACGCTTTTGACAAATGGATGGTAAAGAACTTACCCTATGCCCCGTTTGAACGATACGCGGATGACCTTTTGGTACATGTGGAAACAAAGAAACGAGCCGAAGAGATCCTAGAGGCTATAGGTCAGAGAATGACGCAGGTCAAGTTGGAGTTACATCCACAAAAGACCAAAATCGTCTATTGTAAGGACTCCAACCGTAAAGGAGAGTTCGAACAAATACGCTTTGACTTTCTAGGATTTACCTTTGCACCACGCTACGCCCGCAATAAGTTCAAGCAGCAGTTTAACAACTTCCTGCCAGCGGCTTCAGATAAAGCGGTAGAAGAAATGGGCAGAGAACTTAGGCGGTTTCGTATTCACCTCCAAACAGGCCAAACCATAGCCGAACTCGCCAGGCTTTACAACCCGGTGATCTTAGGCTGGATCAACTACTATGGACGCTTCTACAAATCCAGATTAGGCCAACTCCTCCGACGTATCAATATCTATTTGATTAGATGGGCACGCAAAAAGTACAGGCGACTTAGCATACGAGCAAATGCTTGGAAATACCTATCTCAAATAGCCGAACGTGAACCCAATCTTTGGGCTCACTGGTCATTTGGGGTAATACCAAAAGTCGGTTCGCTAGGAGCCGTGTGAATTGAGAGGTTCACGCACGGTTCTGTGAGAGCGGGGAGGGGAAGTTCCTCCCCGCCACTCGACGTGCGTCATGAATGAAAGAGGTTGTAAATCATGTAGAAGCTGATAACAATCACACTGCAATGCTACATAGATGATGGAGGTAGGCCCTCCGGGATCGCCTTTTGGGAGGAGATTCCAAACCACCGTACGGGGCATTAGCTAAAGACTGTTGTCCAAAGCGGTACGGAAAAGTTAGAGCAATGACTCTTTCAGGTATGAGTTAAGAAGACGAGTGAAAACAAACCACTGACGAAGCGTTCGAAATTGGTATGGATGATGTCGAAACCGAGGGACGTCGAACTTTCGGGACAACTTGGAGACTAACCCAATTAGTGCTCCTTGGGCATCCGGCGTGTAGGTGGCGTGAGCTTAACATCAGGCGTTTATGTGGAACATGAGAACCCAGTCCTAGACGTTCTTGGCTAAGCCCACATGGGCTAAGCCCAAAGATGAGGAAAAACCTACAAGTTGCAGATCAACAAGAGGGAAAGTACCAAATGCCTATGGATTGGGGGCGGACCATCCCGTAGTAGCTACGAAGTCCTTGTAATGAGGATGTAAGCCAAAGAGATGGAGTAAACAGCAGATCTAGTTGTAATTGGCAAATGAACAACTTCTCAAGGTAAAAGTTGAGGGGGAGGGATCAAATGTCAAGACCACGACAAGAAAAAGCTTTTGACAAAAGACAAGTACGTCGTACTTAAAGCATACAAAGAGGCAAAAGCCAATCACAATAGACACAAAGCGAGCACCAGGGATTGATAAGCAGTCCATCTCAGTCTTTGAGATGGATCTAAAGAACAATCTCTACCAACTCTGGAATCGAATGGCTTCTGGAAGTTATTTTCCAGCGGCAACTAGATATGTCGAGATAGACAAGTCAGATGGCGGTAAAAGAATCCTAGGTATTCCAACCGTCAAAGATCGCATCGCCCAAGGGGTAGCTAAAGCCTACATAGAGCCAAGATTGGAAGAGGTCTTCCACGAAGACTCCTATGGTTACAGGCCGAATCGCTCAGCCCATGATGCCATTGAAAAAGCACGCAAGAGATGTTGGAAGTACGATTGGGTCATTGATCTAGATATCAAGGCCTTCTTGGACACAATAGATCATGAACTGCTGCTAAAAGCTGTCTCTATGCACGTATCAGAGCCATGGATAATTCTCTACATCAAACGTTGGTTGAAAGCTCCAATGCAAAACAAAGATGGACAACTAATAGATCGAGAGCAAGGATTACCCCAAGGCGGGGTGATTTCTCCGATTTTGGCGAATCTGTTCTTACATTACGCTTTTGACAAATGGATGGTAAAGAACTTACCCTATGCCCCGTTTGAACGATACGCGGATGACCTTTTGGTACATGTGGAAACAAAGAAACGAGCCGAAGAGATCCTAGAGGCTATAGGTCAGAGAATGACGCAGGTCAAGTTGGAGTTACATCCACAAAAGACCAAAATCGTCTATTGTAAGGACTCCAACCGTAAAGGAGAGTTCGAACAAATACGCTTTGACTTTCTAGGATTTACCTTTGCACCACGCTACGCCCGCAATAAGTTCAAGCAGCAGTTTAACAACTTCCTGCCAGCGGCTTCAGATAAAGCGGTAGAAGAAATGGGCAGAGAACTTAGGCGGTTTCGTATTCACCTCCAAACAGGCCAAACCATAGCCGAACTCGCCAGGCTTTACAACCCGGTGATCTTAGGCTGGATCAACTACTATGGACGCTTCTACAAATCCAGATTAGGCCAACTCCTCCGTCGTATCAATATCTATTTGATTAGATGGGCACGCAAAAAGTACAGGCGACTTAGCATACGAGCAAATGCTTGGAAATACCTATCTCAAATAGCCGAACGTGAACCCAATCTTTGGGCTCACTGGTCATTTGGGGTAATACCAAAAGTCGGTTCGCTAGGAGCCGTGTGAATTGAGAGGTTCACGCACGGTTCTGTGAGAGCGGGGAGGGGAAGTTCCTCCCCGCCACTCGACTGAATTTCCCCCAAGACCCCGTTTAAGCCCCCTTTTAGCCCCTATTTAGGGGTAACCCCTATTTGGAGATGCTGGTAGATGAAGTTCGGTTTTCTCAAGTGGCGAATGTAGTGCCCTAAGCTGAGAGTTAGCTGGGAATATTGGCCTACAAGGTAATTCATCTGGTATACTTGTTATATGTTCATTCGCGAGAAGACCACTAAGAATAAGGCAACTGGAACTAAATATATAAAGCATCAGTTAGTTAGGTCTTATCGCGAAGGAGACAAAGTACGCCAAGAGATAGTTATGGATCTAGGACGACTTGAGATTGATCCTAAGGACTACAAGAAGCTAGCTCAGATATTGACGATGAGACTAGCTGGCTCTGAGTCTTTGTTTGAAGGTGATCTAGAACTAAAGTCAATCGCCGATAAAGTTCTATCTAGCTTTTCTGTTACTCAAACACTTCGCTCTGATCGTGAAGTAATCACAAAAGATGCCGAGTTCCTAAATGTCAATACATCATCTCTAGAGGCATCTGATATTAGGCGCTTAGGTCCTGAACTAATAGCTAGTAGCTTCTATGACAGATTGAAGATCAAAGAGCAACTACTACGGTGTGGCCTTAGTGAAAAAGAGACAGCAATTGCTAAAGCTGTAATATGTGCTCGTTTGGTTGCTCCTTCTTCTGATCTTGAAACACATCGCTTCCTAAAAGAGGACTCTGCACTCTATGAATTGGTAGACCAAGACCTTAGCAATATCGGTAAAGATGCTATTTATGAGATAGCTGATGCTATCTACGAAGCCAAAGACTCAATCGAGATGGCACTTATCAAAGCCGAGAATGAGCTTTACCCAACTAATAAGCGTCTCTTTTTATTTGATCTTACCAATGCCTATTTTGAGGGACGAACACTTGGTAATGATCTAGCCCAATATGGCCACTCCAAAGAGAAGCGCTTCGACTGTACTTTAGTAAGTCTTGCCCTTTTGGTGGATGATCGTGGACTACCGATCTATAGCCACATATATCCCGGTAATCAGTCAGAGCCTGAAACCCTTGGTGATGTCTTATCTAGTATCTCTAGTCACCTAAGACAGGGACTCTTTAGCGAAGATCTCCCAACGGTTATCATGGATAGAGGGATAGCAACTTATGACAACATCGCACTGATTGAGTCCTATGGTCTTAGCTATCTGGTAATTACACGCGCTAATGCAGCTAGACACTATCTAGCTGAACTACGCCAAGGAAAAGATACCTTCTTAGAGATCAAGAACTCCTCCAATGAGAGCATCTACATCAAAGAACTGGGTGATGACCTGGGTGTTGAGCTGGACGGCAAGGTGGGAGTTGTCGAGTCGGGTGCCGAGATGGATGGCAAGGTGGGAGTTGCCGAGGCGGCCAATGAGTCTCTTGGCGTCGATTCCATCGATGCCGGTCTACAAGTTGCCGGTCCTCAAGTCGCTCATCCACAAGCTAACCATTCACTTGGCGGCGAGTCCCTCGGTATCGATTCGATGGATACTGCTCCACAAGTAGGCGGTCCACAGGCCAAGCACTCCCCGAGCAATGAACCCCAAGCCAATCATTCCAATAGAGCTCAACCATACGCAAGTGACTCAATGGACAACAAGATAAAGCAGATCCTATGTATCTCAGAGCGTCGCAGGGATAAAGAAGAGGCAATTGCTAGAGGTATGCAAACTAAGTTCCAGAGTGCATTTGACAAACTAGCTGACTCAGTTAAGCGTGGTCAATATTCCAATGCCACAACTGTGGCTTCAAGAATAGGAAAGCTAAAGCAAGAGCATCGCTCTATTGCACGTCGCTATGAGATAGATGCCATAACTGGCGATGACCAAAAAGTCAAAGAGCTGGTTTTGACCGAGAAACCAAAAGTAAAAGAAGCAGCTGAGACTCTCTATGGTGCCTATGTGATTGAGACCAATAGGAACGATCTAGAACCAGAAGAGATCTGGAAGCTCTATATGACCCTAACAAAGGTAGAGGATGCATTCAAAGCCCTAAAGAGCAATCTAGGGATGAGACCGATCTATCACCAACTAGCTAGTCGTACCGCTGCTCATCTATTTATCTCAGTAGTTGCTTATCACCTCTATGGAGCAATTGCACTTAGCTTATCTCAAGCCGGTGACAAAAGAAGTGTTCACAGCATTCTTGCTCAAGTGTCTACCCATAGCCGCTTGAACGTAACGATGTTAGATGATAACAAACGTCTACATAACCTTCGTATCTCCTCTACTCCAAACTCTACCCAAAAAGAGATCTACTCTATTCTTGGAGTAGTAGATACCCTAGCTCGAACCAAGAAGGTGATTGCTCAACTGTAGTGCCCAAATCCAGACACCAATATGGTCATGAACTGGGCTTTCATGGGGTGGTTGCCGAAAGTAGGGCTAGATAATTATGTAATATTTTTCATACTTATCAAGTTTCGTAAGCAAGAGCCATTTTGGAATCAGATTCGCGGAGTAGCGGATGTGGAGACGCAAACACACATGTATTGAGAAGTCGCTCTACCAAGGACATTTCAAAGTGCCTTCGGTTGAATCGGTATGCGAATTCCTCGAGGTAAAGTTGCTTATGTTCCTCACGTCCGTGGTATGTTCCGTCGATAAATTTCTTGCAGTTCCCTATCAGGATGTTGAGCCATTTGAATGTTACATGTGCTTGTTCGTCTTTGGATAGAGTGATCGAATGCGCTAGTCCAAGGTCTCGAGCACATACCCCGTAACTTGGGTTACCATCACTTATCAGCTTGGTATCGGAATCTAAACGTCTCACAAAAACATCTTTGAATGATTTAGCAGTGGTATCTTTGATTACTTCCATGAAGCAATGAGTAGGAGCACCATTGCTAATCGACACTCCAATTAGGACATTGGTTTGTTTTGTTCCCTTTCCTCTTCTGCCTTCGCCATGGCTCTCACCACCTAAAAAGAACTCATCTACCTGGACGTTTCCTCCAAGTTTATATAAACCATTTCGGTCAGCCATTGCTTTTCGTAGCTTATTTAGCATCAACCAGCCAGTCGAATAAGATACTTGAACGAATTTAGCAATGGTAGTAGCCGAAAGACCACGCTTGTCGTTGGACAATAGATAGATAGCGGAGAACCACTTGGATAAAGAGATATGGCTTCGATGGAAGATGGTTCCGGAGGTAACGCTAGTTTGACGGTGACAAGATTTACATTGAAAAAGTGGAGCTCGAGATGCTGCATTTCTTCGATGGTTTGGCCTGATTAAGGTAAACTGGTCAGAGTCACACTTTGGGCATCTAAATCCCTCTTTCCACCGCAATTTGATCAAATGATCTTCACATGCTTCCTCTGAAGCGAAGCGTACCATAAAGCCTGAGATATCCACCATGCCTCCTTAATCGAACATCTGTTCTACTAAAGATTAGCTCCAATCTGGTCTCGGTGGAGGCGAAACTTACGAAACTTGATAAGTATGATATTTTTCTTGTAAACTTACGGGCATTATTATATGAGAACTAATTTCGATCTAGTGATTTTATCGGATTTAGAGTACTGAAACTAGGAGAAAGTAGGCATGGAGAGAAAAATTGGCTTCGGGCGGCTGTCCCGCCTATTGTTGGTACAGATTGCTGTGGTATTGGTAACTGGACTCGTGCTTTCGGTACTGTCGGTTACCCCGGCTTCAGCATCACAGGTATCCAACACATACTATGTCACAGTCTATGCCAACCAAGCCTACGGGATAAATGGTACTTTTTTTCAAACTCGGGTGAGCCCAGCGTTGCCCACAGGGGTATCTTTGACGGGTAGCGCTAGCTGTTCAACTATGTATGACAGTGGGGAGACCGGGACGACTGAGACGGTACCGACGAACGGATTAAACACACTTAACGTGGGCTCTTATTACTTCGTCACCAGCTCCTGTGCTAGCGAAAAAAGCTATCCGTTGGCCCTGACTGGTACAACCCAGCTATACAAACTTCAGATCCTTGGCGGTGCATACACAATTACCCCTGATGCAACGAAACTCCTAGCCTTTAGTTCAGAGAATAAGACCAATAACACGGTTACATTGGAGGTGGCCCTTGCGTACTTTCCGCCGAGTAGTGATAGCTCTCCATTGACTGGCCAGACAATCACCTTTGGTGAACAAGGCCAATTAGATGTCAATGGAATCACTACCGAGTTGTGGTCCGACCCTCCCTGTTCTCAAGGTAGCACTGCAAATCCTTCAAGTATTCAAACCGTTGGACCGTCTTCCTCTTCCTCTTCCTCTTCTCAAGCAAACTTGTCATTCGCAACGTGCACTCTGACTGGTCAAGATGCCACCAACTTTATTAAAGGCACCGGTGCGTGGACTGCCTCCTACGCTGGAAGCACGAACTACAAGCCTTCGTTCACCTATGGGGAGCTCGGTGGCGATACCTCAGTCGCACAGGCCACTTATGCGATACAGCAAGCAATACAGCAGCAAAAGAATCAGGTACAGATTGTTCTTAACACGTCGCCGCCGAATTGCCACCCAGCAAATCAGACAGACACCTCTATTATCACAGTAAGCATCGGTGAGCTCAGCTGCTCTCAAATCCAGATTTTGCAGACGGTCGTTGGAGTCGTCTTTGGAGTCGCGGCTGCATTGACCTTCGGTGGAGGATTACAGTTGGTAGCTGACATAATTGACCTCGTTAATTTCTCAAATGCCTCAGTGATAGACCTGCCAACTCTTCTCAACACCCTTGCTGCCCAGCAGAAAGCCCAGCTGGAAGCTTATTTTTCCACATCTATTTGATAAAGTGAGTACTAGAGTGAAAAATGAAATGACGGCGGCAAGGACGCACTTTCTTTCTGGGTTCGGACGCTTATTGTTGGCTGTAATGTTCGTATTGGCCGTAGGGATGATGGGGTTGACTCGAAAATCCACAGTCCAACTCGTTTCCGCGGTTGGAACTCTCTCGGCGACGAGCACAGCTATGGTGCCGAATGGCTTGGCTGTAGACGCGGCCGGCAACCTTTATATATCAGATATCGGAAGTCACGTAGTTTACAAGGTCACTCCACAGGGGGGTCTTTCAATTGTGGCTGGGGTTTCGGGCTCAAGTGGCGCCCTCACCCGGGGACCGGCTACAGCTTCGGAAATTGGCACCCCAGCCGGTTTGGCGGTTGACGCTAGCTCCAATGTGTACTTCGCAGACTCTTACAATCAAGCAATTGGGAAGGTGACATACTCGGGATCTACGTTGCCCGGAATACTCTCTATCTATGCTGGCAATCCTGGAAGTTACGGAGCCCCCATTCCAGGCCCCGCGACTAGCACCCCACTCTCGTCTCCGGAGGGTATTGCACTAGACAGCGCTGGCAACCTCTATGTCGCTGATTCTTTCCATTCGGTGGTTGAAAAGTTCACGCCCTCTGGGACCATGTCGATAGTGGCAGGTCAAGCTGACACCATCGGGGCACCCAACTGCACGTTGTCGACAACTACGCTTTACGCCATCACGTGCACGCCGATTCCGGCCACCAGTGCTTATTTGGACATCCCCGAGGCAGTGGCGGTTGACGGTAGTGGTGATATCTTTATCGCTGATACGGGTAACCATGTCGTCGAGGAGATTAATTCACAGACAGGGCTTCTTTCAGTTATTGCCGGGGTACCGGGCTCAAGCGGTGCTCCTACCTTAGGCCCGGCGAATAAGTCTGCGCTAGGTGATCCCACGGGGTTAGCCCTGGAAGCCAGTGGCAACCTTTACATTGCCGACCCGTCCAACAATGTGGTCGAGGAGATTAATTCACAGACAGGGGTTCTTTCGGTTGTAGCTGGGATGGTGGGCCAAAGTGGGCCGCCTACGCCGGGTCAGGCTACCTCATCTAAACTCAACAGTCCTGGGGAATTGGCGATATCGGGCAATAAGCTCTATATATCGGACACCAAGAACAACGTCGTGGAAAAGGTCGACCTTGCAGCGGGTACCCTTTCCATCTTTGCTGGTACAGGTACCGCACCAACACCAACACCAACCTCAATACCAATACCAACACCAACACCAACACCAACCTCAATACCAATACCAACACCAACCTCAATACCAGCACCAACACAGGGCTCTGGATATCAACTTGCTGCTGCCGATGGAGGCGTCTTCTCTTTTGACGCCCCCTTCTATGGCTCCGCGGCCAACACCCGATTGAATGCGAGGATTGTGGGTATGGCCCGCACTCCTAATGGTGGCGGTTACTGGCTCGTGGCCGCCGATGGAGGCGTCTTCTCCTTTGGTGACGCCGCTTTTCATGGATCGGCTACCAATATTCGTTTGAACCAACCGGTGGTGGGTATGGCTGTCGACCCCGCGACCGGCGGTTACTGGCTCGTGGCTGCCGATGGAGGCGTCTTCTCCTTTGACGCCCCCTACTACGGTTCGAAAGGCGGCGGAAACCTTACCTCAGCGATCGTCGGGATCGCCTCTACTCCGGATGGTGGCGGATACTGGATTACTACCGCGGACGGGCATGTCTACGGATTTGGGGACGCCTCTTACCACGGGGATATGGCCGGTAAGTCCCTGAACCAGCCGATAGTGGGTATCGCCTCTACCCCGACGGGTGGCGGTTACTGGCTCGTGGCTGCCGATGGAGGCGTCTTCTCCTTTGGTGACGCCGCTTTCCATGGATCGGCTACCAATATTCGTTTGAACCAACCGGTGGTGGGTATGGCAGTCGACCCCGCGACCGGCGGTTACTGGCTCGTGGCTGCCGATGGAGGCGTCTTCTCCTTTGACGCCCCCTTCTATGGATCGGCTGCCAATATTCGTTTGAATGAGCCGATAGTGGGCTAGGGCACTAGGTGCTGGTCTGGTAGCGCCCATGCGGATCGAATGGTCTTTGCAACAGCGAGGTGGACGATGTCAACAGAGAAGACGCTGACGCCCTCCATTCGGAGATTTCCTTCCGAGGAAGTTGGTTGACGCTAGCCGTCGGTGTTGGAGTGGGCATCAAAGCGGGCTCGGATCTCGGGAGCGCGTTGATGCCCGGGTTCTCGGCTGCTTCCGTGGAACCGTGCCCGTGCCCAAAAGCAGCTCACCGTAGCTATAGGCTCGATCCAATGCTCCGGCATGCCTGGCGATGACACAACGAAGCTGGGAGAGTTGGAGCTCGGCGTAAAATCCGTTGCCGTTGCAGTGGCGAATATTTCACTTTGTCTTGTCTATCTACTCCAGTAATATGTTTCCACCCATTCCGGAAACCCTTTACCGCTTCTTTGAAGTAGGTAAATGCGAGAAACTTGCAAGTGGATCGAATGTCTTGATCCACTTGCAAAGAGCGAGGATTGAAAAGAAAGAGAAGATGGTTCTTGGAACCATTGGTGATTAGAAATTGTTTCAAGGATCCTTTTTTTGACCAACTTGCAGCAAGATATTTTTGACCCATCTCGCCCATTCGTGGTACTTCTTCCAAGCAGATTGAGATATCGCTTATTTTAGAGTTTTTAATTCTCTTGGGTCAAAGTCGACTTCGGTCGGGGATAAGTTAGATGACGCATCTGATTGACTTTTGATGATTGCTTCGTCGTGTCAATTAGATTTTTCGAATTGCTGAACTATTTAGGTTGTCGAAAGCTTGGCCGTCTTTGAGGATTAGTTCACATACGTCCGTTTAACTGTCCAGTCAACTCGACCTTCAGAGGTATTCGGGTCCTGATGCGCGTCAGGGAGAAGTCTTGGTTTTAGGGTACTTCTCATTACCGTCAAATGGTGGCAAAAGCTTAAGCCTCGGATTGTCTCTGACGTCCACCTTTCTCGACAAGACGACGGTAATGAGGTTTTGTGAATGATGCTGGGTAGTTTTATATCGAAAAAGCCGATACCGCAAATCTGCGAATTTTGTTGGTTAAATCGGCGAACCAGAATTAGAATCAGCTCTTGTTACGAATTGCTTGCCCTTCCAAAACTAGTGTCCTTGAGGCTCTTGAACATACTCGGATTGTAGTAGTGGAGGGTACTAGTGTCCCCTCTCATAAGTTCCCTGAGTTCTAGTTCCCCAGATACTTTGCCATCGATGCGAATATCTCGTCAGCTGTCTTTACCCACCTAAATGGTGTTGGGTCTTGGTTCCAGCGCTCTGCCCAGGTGTTGATCGAAGCAACGAGTTGCTTTTGTGACTTATGGGTGGATCTGTGGAGCATTTTGGTAGTCAGTTCCGAGAACCATCTCTCAACCAGGTTCATCCACGAGGAGTAGGTGGGTGTAAAATGGAAGTGGAATCTGGGGTTTTTTATGAGCCAGGCCCGTACAGCATCGGTTTTATGCGTTGCATAATTGTCCAGGATGACGTGGACTTCGAGTTCTTTTGGAACTTCTTTTTTCACCTGATCCAAAAAGGCTATGAACTCGATCGCCCGATGAGCCTTTGTGGTGTTGGTGATCACCTTGCCAGAGGCAACATCAAGTGCTGCAAAGAGATTTGTTGTGCCGTTGCGTTTGTAGTCATGTGTTTGCCGCTCTGGAACAAAAGGTCTCATGGGAAGCAGTGGCTGGGTTCTATCCAACGCCTGGATCTGTGTCTTTTCGTCAATACATAGTACCAGTGCAGCATCAGGGGGATTGAGATAGATCCCAGTTATGTCGCGGACTTTTCGGTAAAGGCCGGATCGGTACTGATGTTGAAGTATCCCAAGACATGGGGCTTGAGGCCAAAGGTTCTCCAGATACGTGAGATGCTCGCTGGTGATACCCCGATCCGCTTGGACATTGAAGACGTCGACCACTGGGTAGCAAGCGGGGGCTCTTCTTCCAAAGTGATCCTTAGAATCTCGGCGATCTTTTCGTCATCAATGCTTCTCGGTTTTCCACTTCTCGGTGCGTCATCGAGAAGTTCCACTCCGTAGTTGATAAAACGCCGCTTCCATTTGCATACCGTCTCTGTAGATATCTGAAGTCTTTGCGCGATCTCGTTGGTTCCAACCCCTTCGTTACTCCATAGGGCAATGCTGGCCCTTGCCACCTGTCCTATGGGAGCTGTGGACTTTCTTACCACTGCTTCTAATTCGCTACGTTCTTTGGGACTGAGCGGAACCACCGAAGCTTGTCGTCCAGATCTCTTCTTGGGCGGCTTGCTCTGGTTGGCATCAATGTTTGGCTCCTCTGAAACGGTGTGACTTAGCATCGTTCTCCCTTGCAAGGTTATGTCCTTACCAAGGAGAACAACCTTACGAAGGGATTAATTCCTCAGTTTCAGGGAACTTATGAGAGGGGACACTAGGAGACTATTGCGCAATTCATAGATCGACTCTTTCGGGTGGTATCTTTTGACTCAGAATGCAGTTGCTATACCTTATCTAGCATTAAGTGAGGAGCTTTAAATCCAAAACAGCTAAAGATCTACTTTTGCAATTGTCTCCTAGACAGGTAGGTAAAACCACACTGATCAAGGAGATCATCGATACTCGAGGCGGACGATTTGTCACGTTCGACGATATAGTTGCAGCCATTGGTGCCCGAGAAGACCCGGTTGGATTCGTGGACTCAGACCCAAATCGCCTGCTGACAATTGATGAAGTTCAACGTGTTCCAGGGTTAATATTAGCCCTAAAGTATATAGGTGACCGTGACACTCGCCCGGGTAGATTCCTATTGACCGGATTGGCCAACCTGCTAAAGTTATCGGCTATGCGGACAAGTTCGTGGGCGTACTGAGGGTATCGAACTTTACGGCATTAGCCAGGGCTAACTCGTAGAACACACGGTAAAGTTCATTGATAGGCTTCTTTCTCGGGATCGTTTCACAAACTGCACCAGTCAACTTAACCGAAGTGATTATCTCAACCTGGCGATTATCGGCAGTTACCCTGAAACGATCGCCCGGCCGACGCCGTAATCGTTGAATCGATAATTGTAGGGCGACGCTTTGGTTGATTACTATGGGGGTGTAGAGCGTCACTGGAGCTGATGATGCTGTGGGGGCGACCGCGTAGCCGCCCGAAGCCGATCTGGCATGCGATACTGAAATTTCCCAACGAACTTTAACTACTTACTTGGAGTTACTGCAGACGCTCTATCTAACTCAGCAGATTCTAGCTTCGAACACTAATCTAACTAAGGGAAGTTTTCTCCAAACCAAAGGTATCGCCTCTCGATAAGGGCTTAGCCGCGCGGCTATTCAACCTATAGTCGAAAGGAGGTTCGCTCGAGGCTAACCCAAATGCAGAGGGTGGATTGATCGAGAGTTTTGTCGTCAGTGAAATCAGACGTCAACTCACATGGAGCCAGGAGGCAGCCAGGCTTGCACACTTTGATGACCAGTGCCGTCGGTGAGGTAGACCTGGTCCTTGAGATGCCCGACGAAAGCTAGGCCGGCATGGAAGCGACGATATATTTTCAAGCTGCAGCTTTTGGCTTGTTGATCCCATTTGCACACGTGACAAGGTCGATAAGAGAACTGAGAATGTTAAGTGCTTTTTGAGTTATGGGATGACCTTGCACTACTCGCCCAAGAGTGCGTCATAAAGACTAAATTACCATTCGATAACTTCGCACAAGCTTTTTCTTGTAAAAGAATTATGAATGCGGAAACCGCATCTGATTGTATTTTCGAGAATTTTATTTTATTTGCTAAGGATACGAAGGAAGCGTCACTGCTAGTTGCTCAATTCGTATTAAACTTCGACCAACATAAACAATCCATGATTTTCAATAGCACTCCAGTAGTGGTTCTTTTAGACAATGGCGATCTCTATCTATGAAAATAGATTACGGGTTCAAGGTTTTATTCTCAAGAATAAAATAGCGGGGAAATGCGGTGCAGTTTTGGTTGGTTGATCTTTTTCCGGATGAGAGCAAGCAGCCTAAGTTGACAGCGTTGAGCAGGCCGTTATGAGATTTTGAGGTAGTCACTTGGTGTCTCAAGTTGAATCTCTTGGTATGGATGGATCCGATACCAAGGTTTGGTTGAATTGCCATGAGTTCGCACGGTATCCTTGATCTCTGTGGCCCAGGCGAGATTGCGGGCCTTGATTTTAGACCTCGGCGAGCTGGGTAACATCAAATTTTAGGATTTCAGGTATCAAAGATAACGCTACCTCTATTGGCTAAATCTTGAAACGGCCCCTATACCGAAGCCAATTTTAAACCAATAGCGATAACGCTATCTTTGCGTAATTGTAATGGTTCTTGCTGGATCTCTTTGGAAAACACTAGAGATCCAACCGAGCTATCAATCGGTTTGGCTAATTTTAGCGATCTGCGCCATTAGGCGTGACTTGCGTCGCGATGCCTGATTCTTGTGAATGATACCCTTGGTAACTGCTTTGTCAAGCTTGGAAATCGCAGTTCGAAGCGTTTGCTCCGACTTTTCCGCGTTACTTTGGGCGTCTGCGATTGCTACCTTAACACGAGTCTTGAGCTCAGATTTTAGGGCCTTGTTCCTAGAGTGTGCCACTTCGTTCTGCTTATTGCGCTTGATCTGGCTCTTGATATTTGCCATGTTTACCTCAGTTGTCGTTATGTCTAAAAACTATCGCTTCGAAAGATGGCTTTGCGTGAATCCAGCCCAAGGTAGGATTTGGCGTTTGGCCACATATAGGTATGAATATTGAGCGAACCGCACTATTTTCAACTACCTACATCTATTGCGAACAACTTAGTTTAGCGCTAATGGATCATAAATGCGCCGAAAGAACCTAGTCTGATTGTTCAGAAATGGTAGAAATTAATAAGATTCGCAATCTTTCAATAATTGCACATATAGATCACGGTAAGTCAACTCTCTCAGATCGAATTCTGGAGCTGACTAAAGCCGTCGACCCCAGAGAGATGCGCGAGCAGTATCTCGACTCGATGGATATTGAGCGCGAACGAGGCATAACCATAAAAGCCCAGAATGTGAGGGTAAATTGGAACGGACATATTCTTCATCTGATCGATACGCCCGGCCACGTTGACTTTGGTTATGAGGTAAGTCGATCATTGGCGGCCTGCGAGGGAGTGGTATTGCTGGTGGATGCGTCTCAAGGGATTGAGGCACAGACCTTGGCGAACTGCTACTTAGCGATCGAAAATGATCTCGAGATTGTCGCGGCGCTAAATAAGATTGACCTTCCCGCTGCGGACCCCGATCGTTATGCCGCCGAGATTGAAAACGTATTAGGAATCCCAGCGGATTCAATACTTAGGGTCTCAGGAAAGACTGGCGTGGGGGTAGATGCTCTTTTGGATGCCGTTGTCGAGAGAATTCCCCCTCCAAAGGGAGACCCAAATGATCCTTTGCGTGCTCTGATATTCGATTCCATCTACGATCAATATAGAGGTGTCGTCTCTTCTATAAGAGTAATGGACGGCACTCTGCATGCCAATGATAGATTGCGGTTTCTTCAGGCTGGAACGCTACAGAGCGTCGAAGAGATTGGTGTTCGTACTCCGGTTCAGGTACCTGTGGAAAAGCTCGGACCTGGAGAGGTTGGATACCTTATAACCGGGCTAAAGGATATCGGCCAAGCACGTTCCGGAGAGACGATAACAACGGCTGAAAAGGGGGCTACGGTCGCTCTAGATGGCTATTTGCATCCAAAGCCTATGGTCTTTTGCGGATTGTATCCCATCGATGGTGATGAATTTGAAGATCTTAGGGAATCCTTGGAAAAGCTGCGTCTGAACGATGCCTCATTTACCTATGAGCCAGAGTCGTCATTGGCGCTGGGGTTTGGTTTTCGGTGTGGGTTTTTGGGGCTACTACATATGGAGATCGTTAGGGAGCGTTTAGAACGGGAGTTCGGCTTAAGTTTGATAGCGACGGCACCATCGGTTGAGTATATGGTTACCGTTGCTGGATCGGTTGACGCAGTTTTGGTGGACAATCCTTCAGAGATGCCGGCCGCTCAATCGATAATAGCAATTTCAGAACCATTTCTCAAGATCAACGTCTTAACTCCAAGCGAATACACCGGCACCATCATGGAGCTTTGCCAAAGTCGGCGAGGCGAGATGGTTAATGTCAACTACATCTCACCTGAGCGTGTCGAGATGATCTATAGAATTCCACTTGCTGAAGTAGTGATGGACTTCTTTGATGCCCTTAAGTCCCGAACCAAAGGATATGCCAGCTTAGATTACGAATCTGATGGTTATGCGCCATCAGATTTAGTCAAGGTCGATATCTTGTTGAATTCGACTCCCGTGGACGCCTTTTCTGCAATTATTCATAAGTCAAAGTCATATGACTACGGACGAAAAATGACCACAAAGCTTCGCGAGTTGATACCTAGGCAGCTATTTGACGTTCCGATTCAGGCAGCTGTTGGCGGTCGAATCATTGCTCGTGAGACAGTGAAAGCGCGCCGTAAGGATGTCCTTGCTAAATGTTATGGTGGCGATATCTCTCGTAAGAGAAAGCTGCTCGAAAAGCAGAAAGAGGGTAAAAAGAAGATGAAGAATATTGGAAGGGTAGAGGTCCCTCAGGAGGCATTCATCTCCGCACTGCGCCTCGACGATTAGAACGGCGACATGGAGTAAGTCTTTTATCTTGTTGGGTGGCGTAAGATAAAAGACTATGATCCAAAATCCACTTGATATCGTTCAGCTCTTGGCCGGCGATTCAAAGGTGCGCGAGAATCCTTTTCCAATCTACGACATGGCCCGTTCGATGGGAGAGGTAATCCCTGTAATGGAACGGTTTTACTTAGCCACCTCCTTTTTTGCATGCGATAGCGTGCTTCGTAACCACAGCTTTGGCAAGCGAGCAGATTCGATAGAACAGGCACGACCTCTAATCTTTGATTCCAAGTATCCGCCGTCGATGCTCTTTCAGGATCCGCCGAACCACACCAGATTAAGGCGATCGGTCACGACGTTTTTCACACCCTCAAAGATCTCTGGTCTAGAGCCATTGATTCGTGAAACTACTAGGAGCGCCTTATCGTCAATGGTCAAAGATGGAGGAGGAGATATCGTCTCAAAGGTGGCTCTAGAGATACCGATTTCTGTGATTTCAGCGATGTTGGGGGTCGATAGAGGTGAGCGGTCGAACTTGGCCCAAGAGGTCGCCATCGTTGCAGCCAGTTTGGATATCGGAGAGCGCGTTCGACAAGGTGACCGCCAAGAGCTAATTGATGCTGGAAGTAACCTGTTGTCTTTTTTTGATGAGCTTATTCAATCTGACCTAGAAAAGACCAGATTGCTTACATCCCTAATGGAAGGCGATAGTCCTCTTGATGGTAAAGAGACCGCCGTAATGGCACTTTTGCTCTTCATGGCAGGATTTGAAACTACCGCCAATCTCCTTTCAAGCATGGCCTATCGCCTGGGTACCGATGATGAGGTGTATTCGAAAGTAGGGGGTTTTAACGACCTTTTGCCAAGGGCGGTAGACGAATTTTTGCGTCTCGACTCTCCGGTTCAACTAGACGGTAGGGTGGTTCAATCTGAGGTGACGATCGCCGGCGTCGAATTAGAGGTTGGAAGTTTTATCCTGACGTTGCTAGGTGGGGCAAATCGAGATCCATCCGTCTTTGAAGATCCGAACGCTTTTAGGCTAGATCGGTCGAATTCCTCGCTTATCTCCTTTGGTGCTGGTATCCATCATTGTGTTGGTGCGACACTTGCTCGACGTGAGGGTGCGATCTTTTTAGAGGAGTTACTGAAATTGCCGACTTATGAGGTGGTTTCGGCTAAGGCGAAGAGCTCGTTGACCCTGCGAGGTTTCGAATCCATAGAAGTAAAGTTTTAACAAGATAGTTATCAACCACTAAACCTTGACCGTGGCTTCGAAAAGGCGCGATGCTAAGGTCAATTCGTACGATCAAAGTTGAATTTGAGTATTGGAACTTTCCAGTGCCTCGTGGTGAGCCTGACAAGATTAACAGAAAGTTCACTGGATGCAAAAGGTGATTGTCTGGCTAAGGCGAGACTTGAGATTGAGCGATAACCGAGCCATGGCGGCGGCTTTGTCGCTACCTGATGCGGTTGTCTACCCCTATTTTGTTTTTTCACCCAAGTTGTTAGAGAAGACCTCTCCTGTTCGTTCGTCTTATTTGGCTGGTGTGGTCAGGGACCTCGATGGAGATCTCGATGGTCGACTCAATTTGGATTGGGGCGATCCTGTTGGGTCACTCGTCTCTTTCGCGCTTGAGATTGGCGCCACAAAGGTCTATGCAACTAAAGAGTTCTCGCCGCTAGGACGGACGCGCGATGAAGCTGTTGGACTGAAGCTCAGGTTAAATGGTATTCAATTTTTACTAGGAGATTCGCCATATTTGATCTCACCCGGAAAGATCAATCGTCAGAGTGGTGGATGGTACAAGGTGTTTACTCCCTATTACCGTGCTGCGTTGTCCCATGGATTCGAACTTCCTTTCGATATTCGATTTGATCCAAATAGGTTCTCAAACCGAGTTCTCTTTCATCGCCAGGCTGAGGCATACCTTGAAGGTTCCGATTGCTTTGATAGGAAGCGGTTCCCTACCAAAGCTTCATTTGTGTTGGAGGCCTTTTCGACCTTTGTGGAGGAAAAATTAAGTCACTACAGCATTGGTCGCAATAGTCCATCGACCGAGAATACCTCCGTCGTTTCACCAGCTCTTCGCTTTGGAGTGGTACATCCCCGCCAACTCGCGTACTTGGCCTCTGGCCAGGAGGGTGGCTCTGACTATATTCGCGAGCTTTTTTGGCGAGATTTTTACGCCCAGGTCTTGTTGAACAATCCAGAGAGCGCATGGAAGAACCTTAATGAACAGTTTGATCAACTTGTTTATGATGAAATAGACGAGGCAACGACGCGCTCGCGCTTGCAAGCATGGAAATTAGGGCTTACCGGATATCCCATTGTCGATGCCGGCATGCGTCAGCTGCTTGCGACGGGCTGGATGCACAATAGGTCAAGAATGATCACTGCGTCGTTTTTGATCAAGGATCTGCACGTTCCATGGCAGGTTGGTGCCCGCTACTTTATGGAGCATCTCATTGATGGAGATTTGGCCTCGAATAACCACTCTTGGCAGTGGGTGGCTGGTTCGGGTACAGATGCAGCCCCCTATTTTCGAATCTTCAATCCCGTGCTTCAATCTAAAAAGTTTGATCCCAACGGAGACTATATAAAAACATGGATCAAGGAGTTGGCGGAGATCCCGAGCCGATTTGTGCACGATCCCTCTGAAGCCAAGCGTCTCGGTCTTATTGGGGAAGCCTCTTATCCGTCGCCGATCGTTGATCACGCCTTAGAGAGGCAAATAACACTGGAGCGTTACGAGGCGATGAAGGTCGTTACCGCTTCGAACTCTGATGAATAGCCATCGACCCTTCGCTTTGACTTTTCGGCTTCTTCAACCATTGGATATTCATTTTTGGCTGCTCCAAGTTACTTCAAATTCACATGGCAACCCATTACAGCGTTATCTATCTCAAAGCTAGCCGGAGGACCACTGTTCTTGTGGTTTGCGTATTAGCCGAGGAACTGAGGTTTTCACTCGATATGCTAAAGAAGTTGTTCAACCAGGAACGGCTAAGGTAAATCCATGCTTGGACATTTGGAGGAAAGTGGTGCTTGAGCCAATCAGTCTTAGACGAATTCATCATGTGTATACCGAAGTCCGATTTTATTAGCGGATGCTAGATCGCACTAAGATTCACTCTTGATCCATAAATTGTCAGATATTGACGTATTAACAGCTGTAAGTGCTGTAATAATGCTAACAAAATGTTTTTCTGCTTAGGTTTTAAGAATGAGGAGCTTCAATACAGCAGTCGCTATTTGAAGAGTCGGGGAGCGCTCCGGCGGTATCGCGAGAGTTAGCATTGGCACTTTTGCGTTTCGCTGATTCTGGTATTGACGATGTACAAATTAGCGAATTTAAAATAGATGGGTCGCGGGAAACTCGCCAAGTACATGTTAACCCCCGAAAACAGTTGCGATTGATACATCGTGTGCTAGGCGAAGAAATAGCTTTTGATTTTGAAGAAGCATTAGTTGGAACTCAAATGTGATTCTCTCTCATTGGGCCTACTCTAAGAGCCTTAGGCGGAGGCCAAATTCTTATCTTTGATGAGATCGATTTGAGTTTTCATCCAAGATTATCAGCACGTTTGGTGAAACTATTTCAAGATCCCGAGATTAACCCCCCCCCAAAAAAAAAGGTGCTCAGCTGATCTTCACCTCCCACGATACCAGTCTTCTAAACCACCTAAATCGTGATGAAGCCTGGCTAACCGAAAAGGGTGAGAGTGGTGCGATTACTTTGACCGCTCTGGTGGAATATGGTGGAGACAAAGTTAGGAGATCCTTAAACTCGGAAAGAGCGTATCTGCAAGGAAGATTTGGCGCAGTTCCTGAAATTGACCAGTTCGCGCTTCGTCAGGCGATTGGACTGGTTTCGACCGGTGACTAGATCTCAAAGAACCAAGGGTACCGGAGGAAACTCTCTCAAGCGCCGGGTGGAAGTTCGCAAACCTCGATGATTGTTTCTCATATTTTACGAAGGGGTTAAGGACCGAGCCGGAGTATCTTGAAGCACCAAAGTCGCAACCGTGGGTACGTGATAGTGTGGCAGTCACCTTACAGGTGCAAGATGGACTGACGCAGTGTCGAATCATCATTGTCTAATTGAGAGTTCCTCACTGCAGTAATCCTTAGTGCATCGGCAATCTCAGGTCGCTGGTAATGGCGGCACAGAGGAGAGTTTGCCAACCTGACTCATCATCGGCGCGCTAAATTACTACTTTTCTAGCATGACATAACCAACGCGAGAGTCACGGCAGAAAAACTTTCTCAAATTTCACTCATTTTCGGGCCTGGTTGCTCTCAGCTACTGGCAAACTTGACTAGACGTAGCTAGCTACAATCACTCCGGCGACAACCCACTTACCTAGAGCACATCTCCAATTGCGAGTCCAAACTAATCGGACAGCTGGTAAATATAAACAACGACATAATGTCTCTTTATGCTGGTCAATGGGACTTGAATCCAGTACTGACAGGTTGAACCGGGGAGAATCGAAGTACGATAACGGGTATACAGCTTATTTCGGAAGGCTAGTTAGGCTGAGCGTGTGCGGAGTCCTATCGAGTTCAGAGAATACGAAGAAGGTGATCTCGATGGTGTGATTGCCTTGTGTAGTCAAGAGAGCTGGACCTCCTATGCCGACGACAGGGATCGAGCGCGGGAAGTCTTCGCCGCGCCCGGGGTGGTCGCCGTGGTTGCCACTGCTTCCAGGCATATTATTGGGTTCGCCTACTTCCAAACCGATAGAGCGATACAAGCTCACCTGTCTCTTCTCGTTGTAGAACAGACCTTTCGCAGACTCGGTGTCGCCAAGGGAATCATATCCTACGCGTTCCCGTTGCTTGGGGCTACGAGAGTCGATCTAATTACCGATACCGCCGAAACCTTCTATCGCTCTCTTTCCCACAAGGCGGAGTCGGGCTTCCGGCTCTATCCACCTAGGACATCCACTAACGACATGTAAGCGAGGTAGGTTCTCTTTGGCGATGAGAACCGATCCGATTTTATTAATGACCAGTTATGGTGGACGCTAGACATATGCCGGGCCGTCTTGCTGCTGGAGGGCAATGGGTGTCGTTCTGCCCGGATGGTTGAGAGTTTTGCCTCGCTCGACACAGCTACCAATTCGTGTCAAAAAAAAGTTACGGAATCCTGAACAACTATGAATGTTCTCGACAAATACTGAATAAGTTACCCGCTCTGAGCTGCGTTGATATAAACTCATGACCCTTATTTAAGAACCCAAGAGCCAACTATCCACATATTGGAATTGACCCAATCTGTGGAATTTATGTAGTGTTCGACGCTAGCGCCATTATTGCAATTTATATGGCATCAACTACTACTTTTGTTGTAATAGTTGCCGAGTTAACTTCCAAAAGCTACATATCTGATCGAGGCGGAATCCTTGCCTCCGCATGGAGCCTCGAACTGTTGATGCGGTTTTTTTGCAACCACACTCAGAGATTAGCGACACTGGGAAAACCAGGTACTAAGGGAAAACCAGGTGCCAAAGCGACCACTTCGAGCAATCAATAGTATTGATTTGGCAAGAAGATGGCGCTTTTCTTGGCCAAATCTTTTTTGGAAGTGTGTTTGTGTTGCCAGCAACCTGTTTTTGACCCACCCCACTTATTCGTGGTAGTGCTTTTGAGCATATAGAGATATCGCTGATTGTAGATTTTTGAATTCTCTTGGGTAGGTCGATCCATGAGAAACCGCAATTAGCTAGATTTTGCCGGCACCAAAATGTCAAAAAACTATTAATCGAAAAACTAAGCAAACGTGCCAACTATCCTGACACTCACCGCTATGGACAACCTCGTATCTAGGTCGTAAACCTATCTAATTCAGAGGATCTGAGATTGCGATCAGAGCGCTTTTTTAGTCATTTTCGTATGAGTTAATCGAATGTAGATTGTCATAACGGTAACTAGATAAGTGATCCAAACAATGCCTTGTAGGACTGTGGGTGTTGAAGCGTATCCAAAAAAGCTATGGACGATATCACCGAGAGTTGAAGAGTCGGGTAAAAGCGACGAAGAGTTCCACATCGTCTCTCGAAGTAGAGGGAGATATCCCAGACTCTGGAGGTTTTCCGCTGCGTCCACCAAAAGCCCAGCGCCAAATGCCATGAGTGCGATCCCAAGTATTCGAAACGCTTTAGCTATATCTAGCTTTTTTCCAAGGCGATAGATCGAAAAAGCAAAGGCTAAAGAAGCAAGTAACCCAATTGCACCGCCAATAATGGCGCCCTTCGCGCTGGTAGCAAAGACGATTGCAAGAGTAAAAACCATCGCTTCGAGAGCTTCGCGCCCCACAGCTTGGGCTGCCATTATCGCGATTCCTAGGCGTGCACCTCGCTCAAGGGCTTCATTGGTCTGTTTTTTTAGTTGTGTTGATACTTTTCTGGAGTGACTGGTCATCCAAAATGTCATATAGGTCATTACGCCTGCGGCGATGAGGTATGTGACCGTCTCGAATTGGGTTTGAAGGCGTGTTCCCGCGTAATCTTTAAGGGTCAGGTAAATTACTGTTCCAGCTATTAGAGCAAAGGCTAGCGCAACGCTCACGCCTAAAATGACGTCTTTGAAGTTTTCCCTTTTCCCGATCTTGTCAAGGTAGGCGAGAAGGATCGCAACGATTAGAGATGCTTCAATCCCCTCACGTAGAAAGATTACGAGCGTTGCCAGCAAACAGACCGCCTCGATTCATGATTGGCGACGTCAAAGGGTTTCTTGGATAGCCCTTTAGCCACATAGAGCGTATGAAATCGAAGATTCATTCCAAGAAGGATTCATAGTTTACACAAATTAGAGGGGCTGCTGGCTGCAATTGCGAGGTTGAGTGCCCTAGCTATCTCTTAGATCTTTTATTGAGTTTTGGTGGCTTGTTGAATTGATGGGGCTATGGATGGAGGAGGCCTACTGTTTTGATAGGCATAGAGTCTGATTCGACCAGGTGCGATAAGCGCCTAATAGTTCTTTGATTTTTCGCCGATAGTTGCTTGGTATCTTTGTGAGGGTAGCCTAGTTTCTTGCGTGCACTATTGAATTTTGAGTCTTGATGTGGTTTTGTGGCTTCTGGTACCCCCTAGGGTATGGTTTTAGGGATAATCGGTGACTCGAGATACGGAACTTCGAAATATTGGACTAGTCAAGGAGCGGTTTTGAAGGATAATGAGTATTCGCTAGCTGAAGAGATTGAGTCTCACGGCTATGTCATTGTTTCCTCGAACGCTATCCAGAAGTTTGTGCCTGAGGGCGAAGACGAAGTTCCTCTTATCTCGATTGTAACTCCGTTTTATAATCCGGGTGAGCATTTTGAAAGCGCTATTCGTGAGATGGTGAATGTTCTAGATAGCGTCGGCCTCTCATATGAGCTGATCGCGGTAAGCGACGGTTCGACTGATTCAAGTCCTTCCACCATCTCTAAGATCGGAATCTCTACCATCAAGGACGTATATCACCTGCGACGTCAAGGTAAAGGTGCTGCTCTTAGAACGGGTTTGGCGCTAGGTCGTGGAAAGTACCTTGGGTTCATCGATGCTGATGGGGATATCGATCCATCTGCACTTAGGGCATTCATTGGCACGGTCGCGCTTTATGAGCCTGATATTGTGCTTGGATCGAAGCGTCACCCAATGTCCAAAGTCGTATATCCTCCAATCCGGCGTCTCTATTCGGCAATGTATCAACTCTTGATTAAGGCTCTGTTCGGTTTGAGCATTCGAGATACCCAAACAGGAATCAAACTTGCTCGCCGTCAAGTAATTGAAGATGTTCTCCCACTGATGGTTGAAAAGCGGTTCGCATTCGATTTGGAGCTGTTTGTGGTGGCTCGCCGTTTGGGATATCGGAACTTTTTTGAAGCACCGGTGGTGATTCGGGAACGACTTACCTCTACGGTCAATAGCCGAGCAGTCTTCAATACCATCGTCGATACCTTTGCGATCTTTTATCGCGAGAGGATCTTGCACTTTTATGATAGGGTCACCTAAGACCTCAGGTGACGCTGTAGTTTTCATTGTCAACCTGGACTTGTAAGGTTGTCACATAGCATTTTGCTAACTATTTGTCACCTACTGGCTCTAGCGGAAGGATTATTGAAATCCCTAAATCTGAAGGAGGAGATTTCGGGTAGCTTTTCATTGTTCTCGATTCAATGGTTGATGTACGTCCAAAGTCTTTTAGTCGATCCCCAATGTAAGCTTTGTCTTTTGGTTTCCGCGGATATTTTGCCTGAAATCATAATTTGACTTACCATTTTTTGAGACGGTGTCGATATATTTTGACGGTGTCGCGATTGCTCAATCTGCCAGTACGGCGTTAGTGGGTTGTAGCAAGGTCACCAAACGAGCCATAAAACTCCGGAAAACTTTTAGCACTCGGTAAACTTAAGTGCTAGAAAACTTCAAGATTTAGTCGTTAGGAGTCGAAATTGGGCTCTCATTCGGATGATAGGCGTGCGCGAATCTTACGTGCAGTTGTGGAAGGGTACGTTGGAACTGCTGAGCCAGTTGGTTCTGCCTATATTGTTGCAACTACCGATATTGCTGTATCGTCGGCCACAATTAGAAACGACATGAGTTTTCTAGAGAGTGAAGGATATCTTCGTCAACCCCATACCAGTGCCGGTAGAGTGCCCACTGAAAAGGGATATCGTCGCTACGTCGATGAACTTATGGGTGAAGCTGATGGTGGAAACAAGAGCGACCAGGTTTTGGGGTTTTTCAAATCTGCTCACTTGGAGATAGACGAACTCTTGGGCGCGACAACGACGCTATTGACGAATTTGACTAATTGTGCGGCAATTATTACAGGCCCCTCTCCGCAGCGTGCACAGATAATCTCCGTAAAGTTCGTAGGACTTGCCTCTAGGCTCGTTCTGGCTGTAGTGGTCGATGTAAATGGGTCGGTTGAGAAACGAGCTATCGAATGGCCCCTAGATGTCGATTACGGGCAACTTGAGCAGCTTTCAGAGGTTATGACCGACCATTTCAAGGAGAAGGAGCCTCATTCGGTCGATGAAGCTCCATATTTTGACGATCTTGACTTTAGTAATTTGGTTTCGCGTTGCTTTGTCGCAGTTAAAAGTGCAGTCGCCGACGCTGAGCGAGACGGTGTATTTATTGGAGGAGCCAGCACGGTGGCTGCTTCGTTTAATGCTCTTGAGACCGTGCGTGGAATAATTTCAATTTTGGAGCGTCATTATCTCGTGGTCTCGTTGTTGAGATCTGTGATCTCCACAGGGCAGGCGGTGGCTATTGGCTCCGAACACGGGCTTACCTCCTTGCGGGAGTGCGCAGTGGTTGCTGCCCCGTATTCGATAGATGGTATTCAAGTGGGAAGCGTTGGGCTCATTGGTCCAACAAGAATGAATTATGGTTCGGTGATCGGCGCTGTTCAGTTGGTCAGTGAGAACCTTGGGAAGAGACTTAGCGAGGGATAGATGGCAGCAGATTTTTATGAACTTCTTGGAGTTTCTCGTACCGCCTCAGATGATGAAATCAAAAAGGCATATCGCAAGTTAGCCCGTGAGCTACACCCCGATACCAATCCTGGTGACAAAGAGTCCGAAGAGCGCTTCAAGCAGGTCTCTAGGGCATATGAGACTCTTAGCAACGCTGAAAAGCGTAGAGCCTATGACGTCTATGGTGAAGGCGGAGCCTCACAAATGGGCGGTGACCCCAATGACTTCTTTGGACAAAGTGGATTCGGAGACATTTTCGAGTCGATGTTTGGTGCTGCTTTCGGAGGAAATGCCCGAACTTCAAGGTCTGGCGCATTGCGTGGTGAAGATATGCAAGTTAGCGTATCACTCACCTTTGAGGAAGCCGTATTTGGGGTTCATAAGGAGGTTTCGATTCGTGTGCCCGCTACCTGTACTACTTGTGGCGGCAATGGATCTAAGCCAGGAACCACCCCTACGATATGTCCCTCATGTCAAGGCGCAGGAAGCGTCAAGAAGATTGCCCAGACGATTCTAGGACGTATGGTTACGACAGTTGCATGCGATCGCTGTCGAGGAAATGGTCAGATTATTTCAACTCCATGCCAGGACTGTCGAGGTGACGGTAGAAGGACCGTGGATCGAACCTATACCGTCGATGTGCCACCGGGTGTGGATGATGGGACCACCTTACACCTGACAGGCAAGGGTGCTGCGGGAGGTCGGGGCGGGATGCCTGGAGACCTTTTTATTTCGCTGAGAGTTACACCAGATCCTCGCTTTACGCGAGAGCGAAACGACATCCATTCAGTCCTGCACATCAGTTACGTCCAAGCAGCGCTGGGGGTTGAACTCGAGGTTGAGACGATCGATGGTCTTGAAGGGCTGGTTATTCCAGGGGGAACTCAATCAGGGAAGCGTTTCACGATTCGTGGTAAGGGTGTTCCTCACTTAAGATCTCGTGGACGCGGTGACCATATCGTCACAGTCTCGGTTGACATTCCCACCGCGGTAAGCCACGAAGAAGAGACTCTACTTAGGCAATTGGCAACGGTAAGGGGAGATATAGTTGCTCATCACGAAGCTGGCCTTTTTTCGCGCATAAAGTCGGCACTTTTTTAATTAGTTGATTGATTGGTTTGGGCTATAAAATTTCAGATCCTCATTTGGTCTCTAAAGCGCACCTGATCGTAGACGATTTTAATGAGCCTTATCTCACTGAGCACGAGGCCCATCATCTTTTTGTGGTAAAGAGGCTCATAGAGGGTGATTCTGTTACCCTTTGTGATGGAAGAGGGACTGTAGTTCCCTGTCGAGTCGTTTGTAACCCAAGCGATCGAACAACTCGGCGCAATAAACGAGACAAGGTGCTGGTTCTCCAGACGGATGGTGATCGCTATTATCGTGATTTTTCAGCGCCAATCTTGGAGATGGTTCTAAGCGTTATTGATCCAGATCGGTTAGATATAGCTATCTCAAAGCTCACCGAATTGGGTGTAGCAAGAATTACCCTTGTTGAGGCTCATCGCTCGCGTTCTGTACCACAGCGTCTAGGTGAAGGTCGATTAGGTCTCGCCAGACTCACAAAGATCACAAGGGAGGCGGCCGGTCAATCCCGAAGCTTATATCTGCCCGAGCTTTCATTTGGTGACTATGACGCAGTTATGGATCGGGTGATCGTATGTGATATAGACGGAGAGGATCTAGTCCTTCCACCGTCTTCGGTCTTGATCGGTCCAGAGGGTGGCTTTGCTCCTGGTGAAATACCATCAACTGTTACGAAATGGCGTCTTCCTGGAAATGTACTGCGTGCAGAGACGGCCGCTTTAGTTGCAGCTTCATTGGCAATGGGAATGTTCCAAAATTAATCTGACATTGTTGTAATTTTGACGCCTAACGTGAGCTTTTTGCGCTAGTATCTTCACTAGTAACCACATAACCATGCGAAGAATTATGACGATAAGAGATGAAGAATTAGTAGACGGATACGCAGCAGCGGTTGGGTCGCGGCTTCGTTCGGTTAGAAAGCAAAAGAAACTTTCGCTCCAAGCTGTTGAAGCTATGTCGGAGCTGGAGTTTAAGGCGTCTGTTCTTGGTGCGTACGAACGGGGCGAGCGATCGATCTCTGTTCCGCGTCTTCAAAGACTGGCAGCACTATATGATGTACCGATTGATCAACTCTTACCTAAGGATCCGTTCACTTTAAATTTACCACCGAGTGAATTCCGTTCTGGTGAGATTAATTCGGCGGATCTGATTCTTGATCCTATGATGCAGCCAGAGGTGACCTATCGTCGTTCGTCGCCGACTGAGACAAAAGTTACGATTGATCTAAATCGTCTTAATGAAGTTTCAGGACCTGAGCGTGACGTCTTGAAACGGTATCTTGGAATGATCCAGGTTCAGAGGCAAGATTTCAACGGTCGAATGATTACGATTCGAACCGACGACCTTCGGGTGATCGGATGTATCTTTGAGCTCACTTTAGACCAGATGAGTGCGCGTCTAGATGAACTCGGTTTAAGGCGTTATTGATTGAATTTTTTGAATTCAAGGCTATCGTTTCGTTCGAGGCGATAGCCTATTTGTCGTGATGGGTCTGTATATTCATGTTCCTTTTTGTATCTCTAGGTGCGAGTATTGTGCCTTTGCAACTTGGTCCGATCGTTTTGATTCCATGGATAGGTACCTAGAGGCTCTCGCAATAGAACTCTCCGAGGCCGGTAGCGGCCTTGTCTTCGGCACTGTATTTTTTGGTGGCGGCACTCCCAGCCTTCTTTCCCTTGAAGCCTTATCTAAGATAATGGCAATGATCTCTCTCTCGCCGGGTGCTGAAGTTACCATTGAAGCCAATCCAGAGTCTTTGGCCGATGAACCCGCAGATTATCTGAAATTAGGGATCAATAGGGTTAGTGTGGGGGTCCAATCGCTTAGCGACACCGAGCTAAAGCGTCTAGGTCGCGATCATCGATCATCGACTGCTAGAGCGGCTCTTGGGCGACTCTCTAATAGTGGACTTTCCTACTCGGTTGACCTTATGTATGGTGCTGTCGGGGAAGACTTTGGATCCATCGAAGGGTCGATTGCTCAGATAATGGAGGTAGAGTGCCCTCCGGATCATATCTCCATCTATGGTTTGACAGTTGAAGGCGGTACCCGACTCGCTGCTAAAAAAGAGATGCATCCTGATGACGATGATCTAGCTTGGAAGTATTTGGTGATTTGTGAGATCTTGGATGGTTTTGGCTTTGTTGACTATGAGGTCTCTAATTTCGCACGAGCGGGTCACTACTCAAAGCACAATTGGAGCTATTGGATGCAGGGTCGATATTTAGGAGTTGGACCAAGTGCTCACTCTTTTATTGGAGATGAACGTTCCTGGAATATCAGAGATTCCCTGAGGTGGATCGCCTCGATATCAAATAAAAAGAGTGCGAAAGCGGGCTCTGAGCGCCTAGATGTTGAAACCGCAAAGTTTGAAGGATTGGGCCTCTTGCTTCGTACGGTATTAGGAATTCCGTCCCAGACGTTTGAGATGGAAAACGTTCCCGAAGACCTCTATAGCCTAACCGAAGACCGGCGATTGGTGTTGACGCCTAAAGGACGTCTGCTTCACAATCAGCTGGTTGGATTTATAGACACATCGAAGATTACAATAGAAGAGCTAAACGAATTTCAAGGTAGGCGTCTTGAGGATATCTTGTCCTTTTCGAGCAGTCGCTGACCGAAAATTCCAAAGGACACTTGTAATGCTTTCAAAAAAAATCGCTATGGACATAGGAAATCACCTAGTCCAGTTGGATTTCAATAATTCGCAGGGCGTTAACGAGATGCTTGTGCTCCTTGAGAACTGTTTTTTTGAAGTAGGCGTCGGCGACGATTTAGGGATCTTTAGTTTTCTCGTACGTGCCTTTGATCGAATTGTGGCAATGGACGCACTTGTAGTTGCAAGGGCAATCTCTTCTAATGTGAATAATGGCTATGTGGGCGAGTCTTTGAAATTTACTTCAAGTCAAGAGTATTTAATTGAAGACCTATCAACTCTCTTGATTGAGACCAGAGGCCTTCTAGAGCCAGTAATTGATCCGAGAAGCCAAAGGGAAGCCGTAAATCTATTCAGCAATATATTGCTTGATATCCGCTACAATAAGCCACAAGGGGTCGTGAAGGCTCTCGCTAAGTTGCTCGTGTTGGATGGCGTCGGAAACTTCGTCGATAGCATCAGCGTGATCCTTGAACACGTGGATGCTTTGCCAGGTGTCGACGAAAGTGGGGTGGTCTTTACTGATCTGTCGTCGTTGAGGGTAAAGTTACGCGAGGTACTTTCAGGGGGTCCATTCGAAGCTCTCATAGTAGAAGTGGCCAGAGGTTAGTATCGATTTGGCTGACGACTCTTAGGCAAAGGTTCATTCAAAATAGTAGATACATGGTTGGACTGATCTTTGGCTAGCCCAGTTGAGGCACTGACATATAATTAGCGGGAATCTACTCTTGGGTAAGCTCAAATGGTGCCCTTTGAATGTTTGTTGTCATCGCAAATATGGCTTGACCTGTTTTCAATTCAGCGTATGATTTTTGCAATTTTATTGTCCGCGATGGAATAGATGAGGTCGAATTTACTAAAATTCGCTTTGCATTTAATTAAATTGTAAGCCCCAGAATCCCAAGGGGAGAAATCGCCTTAAGATTCTGGGGCCGTACTTTTATAGGGCATTAGATCAAGCTGAGCTGATCAATTTGGCAAAGTTACAACTATTTCTTGAATGGGAATAGTGGAAATATAGGTTTACCCAATGTCGTATTAGCGATATTCGCCATTGCTCCGTACCACGCCAAGATAGCGGTGATGATTCCGAAGTAGCCACCAATCTTGGTTGTCCCACTGCTGTTTCCGAATGCACCTAGCGTCAAGAAGATAAAGGTGATAGTAAGGACTACGAAGATCGCAGCCAGTACACCATTGGTCCCAAAGGATGCAACGAGCAAGATGACGGTAAAGATGGTCCAAGCAAGAAGGAATAGGCCGGTTGCTTTGTTAGCGTCACTTGCAGGAAGGCCGCCAGCTACGTACTTGACATAGTAGAAGAAGGCGATCCAGAATGCGCCATGAGGTGAATGCAACCGCTCCAAAAACATTGTTGCGTTTGAATTCCCACATTCCAGCGAGGATCTGAGCTGTACCTCCGTAGATGAGTGCTAGTGGTAGCACGACGGCGGTTAGCTTGGCATTGAGGATCCCGGCATTAAAGATGCTTAGCACAAAAGTTGTCATAGCGAAGGCCGCAAGTCCTAACGGACCTGGGTCTGCGATTGTAGGCGTATTATCTGCCATTATTTTTTCTCTGTCCTTTCTGACAAAGTTTCTTCCCCCAATATGACCGCTCTTTCTCTTTATCGCGGCCAATCCCAGGTTCGAGTTGTTCGAGCTTTGTGATTTTGTGCGATTTGAGCTGCTAGTAGTCCCTCTAAGAATTACTCCTATGGACCACTAACCAAGAGCGGTCGATCGATCTTGGCAAAAATCCTTGATCGATCTCATAAGGAAAATCATTGAATTCGTCAAAGACCTTTTGGTTTTTGTAGAACCCCATTGATTTTCCTTATGAAGTGACGACTGCTGCGCATATTTTGTATACGTTTTGAGTCGTCGTTGTCTCTCGAGTAGTTCTTTACTCTTGAGAAGCTTGGCTAGCTGCTGCAGAATTTGCGCGATCGGCTATCTCTCGAACAACATCTGCATTGGCTAAGGTCGTTACGTCGCCGAGCTTTCGCTGCTCGGAAATGTCTCTTAGTAGGCGTCGCATTATCTTACCCGAACGTGTCTTTGGAAGTTCATCGGTGAAGACAATTGAAGCAGGGCGAGCTATCTTACCGATCTTGGTGGCTACGTGCTCTCGAAGCTCAGCAAGTAGGTCGTCATTGCCAACGACGTTACCTTTTAGGGTAACAAACGCAGCGATTGCCTGTCCAGTGGTGGCATCTGCCCGTCCGACGACTGCAGCCTCAGCTACACTTTGGTGATCGACAAGGGCCGACTCGACCTCAAGGGTGGAGATTCTGTGGCCAGAGATATTCATGACGTCATCGACTCGACCAAGTAGCCAGTAGTAGCCGTCGGTGTCACGCTTAGCACCATCGCCGGCGAAATAGACCCATTTGTTCTCTTCTGGCTTGGAGAAGCGTCCCCAATAGACATCTTTGAAGCGCTCTGGGTCACGATATATCGTGCGCAACATTCCAGGCCATGGATGAGTTAGGACCAGATAGCCACCGCCGCCCAATGGAACTGAGTTTCCTTCGTCGTCAACGATGTCGGCACCGATTCCCGGTAAGGGAACTGTAGCCGACCCAGGCTTGGTGGTAGTTACTCCAGGTAGTGGTGAGATCATTATGTGGCCAGTTTCAGTCTGCCACCAAGTGTCAACGATGGGGCAGGTGCCGTTTCCGATGTTCTCGTTATACCAGATCCAGGCCTCTGGGTTGATTGGCTCGCCAACGGTCCCAATGACTTTGAGGCTGGAGAGATCATGCTTGGCTGGGTATTCGGTTCCCCACTTCATGAAGGTGCGAATTGCTGTAGGGGCGGTGTAAAACTGATTCACCTTGTACTTGGCGATAATCTCCCAGAAACGATCCTTGTCAGGAAAATTGGGAACACCTTCGTAGATTACGCTTGTGCAACCATTTGCCAAGGGGCCATAGACGATGTAGGTGTGACCTGTAACCCATCCAATGTCTGCGGTGCACCAATAGACATCGTCTTCTTTTACGTCGAAGACATTTTTATGGGTGTAGGCAGCTCCGACTAGGTAGCCACCGGTCGCGTGTTGAATTCCCTTTGGTCGCGCAGTTGTGCCCGAGGTATAGAGAATGAAAAGCGGATCTTCTGAGTCGGTCTCAGTAGCTGCTTTTTCTGTCGATTGATCTGCGACTAGGTCGTGATAGAAGATATCGCGGCCGTCAACCATGTTTACTTTGGCGCCAGTGCGTGCTACTACGACGACATTGGTTATGGTTGGTGTCTCTTCGATCGCTGCATCTGCATATTCCTTGAGCGCTACGCGGTTTCCGTTTCGCCAAGATTCATCACATGTAATTAGTATTTTTGCTTCGGCATCATTGATACGGTCTCTTAGGGAGTCTGAGCTGAAGCCACCAAATACTACTGAATGGGTTGCGCCCAGGCGAGCAGAGGCAAGTAGTGCTATGGGAAGTTCTGGAATCATTCCCATGTATATGGCGATTCGATCGCCCTTTTGAATACCTAGGCTCTCTAGACCATTGGCTAGCTGATTGACTTCTTTGTAGAGGTCGGAGTAGGTTATGACCCGGGAATCACCAGGCTTGCCCTCAAAGTAGTAGGCGACCTTGTCGCCGTTTTTTTCCAAATGGCGATCGAGGCAACTTTCGGTAACGTTTAACTTTGCATCTACAAACCACTTCGCGAATGGTGCGTTAGACCAGTCAAGCGTCTGGGTCCATGGTGTTCGCCATGAGATGTTTGCTGCTTGACCGTCCCAGAAACTTACGTAATCGTCCCCCTCGGCGTAGATTGATTGCGAATTGATGTTGGCTTGCGATTTGAACTCTTCGGACGGAGTAAATTTTCTTTGTTCGTCCATGAGAGCCTCAATTGTTACCGCATGCTCTTCCGGTAACTCAGGCATAGCTTCCCCCTTAACATTGTGACAAACTTCATACAAAGTTGAAGCGACACGATAATAGGCATTTAATGGTCGCGATGTCCAAACGAAGCAAATAATTCTTATATTTGTTGTTTTCGGATGATTGATCTTGATTTTATGGGTATCATGTATTCTCCCTTTGGCGAAGGATTGCGATTTTCTCTAATTCGTGTTCAACTGTGACCATTGGTGCCCAGGCGATAGCGTGCATATCTTCTCCTCGGATTGGCGCTTATGGGATTTATGTTTGCCTCTCGATCGGACCATTGCGGGATTGGTCCTGTCTAAGATTGTGGCGACGCCTAAAGCACTCCTAGAGAAGCAGGAGACGTCTACCAAAACCATTCGGGCCTTTTAATTTATATAAGCAATTTCAAGCAGATCTTTTTCAAGCTAAGGCGAAATCTTCAAAGCCAATCCAAGAGATAGGCCACGGCTGTTCAAGCGCTATTTAGAGTGAAAGCGTACTTTAAGTACCCAGGGGATTTTTGATGAAAATTTTTTGTTGCAAGAGTTTCGCGCAATCTCCTATCGCATGAGGTAGGCCGGGTACGGTCGAAATTGACGATGGAGCCCGGTGTTTTATGGACATGTTTTGCGCTTCAATATGGAAAGTCCGAGAGGGATCGGTGACGAGCGTAGAGGAATCTTCTTATATTGCAACGTTTATTTGCAACGTTGCAATCAAATTAGGACGTTCAAGGGAGACTTTAAGGCTATGTCTAACAATTGTTTGAGATGTTCGTGCCAAGGGTCTGAAGTTTTTAAGAGATTGTGGACGAGGAATTTTTAGCCATTTTTACTGTCCTGCTTAGCCTCTAATGTTAACATTTGAAATGGATCTTATCAATCTGTCAGGATTAATATATACCTCGAATTGTCGTCTTGATGAGATCAAAAGTTTGGATTAGATGCAATCAATTTAGCATATCGTTGACCAATTAGTTATAAATTATTAAAAGGTACGCTAAGCCATCAATTTATGGGTGGATTGAGTTAATAAACGTCGTAGCGAACGGATTTTTAGGTCTATGACTACATTAATGGATCTTGATAAAATGGGTGTAGGTTCAAGAGATATGAGTTATTGATTGTTGAATTTAAGCCGGACTTGCAGTTATTTCCTAGCTTACATATTAGAGATTGCGATTTAGTACTTTATTCCGTTCTCTTCGATCTAGTGAATGCAATGGATTTTGTTTTGGCTCGTTAGCTTTCAGAGGCTAGGTAGTGGTAGCTGATCGTTAGTCAGACACTTATCGTCAGTATTTGCGAGGTAGCACCGCTATTCTAAGCGGGTATCGCCAGTATAGAGGTAAAACTTCACTTGCTATCGTGTTTATCTAATTTGGATATGGGAGAGATGATAGGACTATAAATTGGGATTATCTATCGTTTCAGCAGCCTCGATTAGTTCGTCAAATATTGACTCTAATGCCTCGTATGGTGCTGATAGATATGGCTTGAAGTTTTGTATATCAATTGAATGTTCCAAAAAATGTGGTTCAAGCGTTTTCATTCGAAGCGGAGTTCTGTATCTATTTGAAAGTAAAAAATCATGGAAGATCGTCTCTTGATCTACTCCGAAACTAAGTTGAATTAGAGCAGCTAAAATACCGGTTCGGTCTTTCCCTGCGGTGCAATGGAAGATCACGTTGTCCTGTTCGTTTGCGATGATTGCGCTTGCAACCCCGAGGAGGTCATCAAGGTGAGTGTCGACGATGGATTGGTACATTTCACACATGTGGTTATCGTCAAGACCAGATAGCTTGCCAGCTAGGATTTCTGGCAAAGCATCGCTTAGATCTGCAATTGTGCTAGTGATGGGTACTTCGATAATTTCGATCTCTGACGACTTCAATAGTCGAGTGGGACTTAATTCGCGTTCTTGATCCCGGCGTAGATCGTAGATAGTCGAGATCTTTAGCTCGCTCAAGACTTTAAGATCTGATTCAGTTAGATTGGCAAGATTGTCACTTCTAAAATATCGCCGCCAAGGCATATGTATACCTTTGAGACCAGCGTATCCCCCAGCGTCTCTGAAATTTGTGGCACCTTCCAGCTTTATGTGGCGCATGGCTAGCTCTTGGCTCTTGCCGTCACTGAATTCAAAGTTGAAGATCGTCATATGGTCAATCGGTGCTTCAAACTTGAGTTCGATTGATTCGAATTTGGTCAGACTAATTATTTCAGTTGTCATCAATCCAATTTGACCCTGGCGTATGGTTCTTAGCAGTACTTTAGGATCGTCGATGAAGGAAAAGAGTCTAAGGCTATTCTGGTTATTATTGGTGTAATTTTCGTACAGATATACAGAAGTGTTCTGGCTATTGATGATTAGCATTGATCAGCTCTTTCTGTCTAATCTTTTTGACGCCATCCCAACAAGGTGGCTTTATCTTTACTTTCGATCCTAACGCCGAGTTGAGATTTTGGGTGATGTTAGGGGTTGATCACTTGAAAGTGTCGCTGAGGTGGATCTTTGATGGCGCTATGTAACCTTTTGAGATCCTCACCTCCATAGTAGCAAAAAAGAGTTACTTGGTTGTCGATGCCCCCTTTGCGATCCAGAAATAAGGGATAACCCTAAGGCGAGATGTTCTAGGTTATTTAATATTCTTTGGGGATTCGGATCTTGTCGATAAGCGGTTTTACTTCAGTTGGTGGAGGTCGACTACAGAGGGTTAATTGTTGTGCTAGTAGGGCCTATAAAGCGCCAGAGGCGGTGCACGGAGTTCATTTGGCTAGGGACATTAAGAGACAGACCTGTTTGGTCTTCATCCTTAACCGCCAGCCTTTTTTACAAATTGGGCTATTGCTCTACCGACTATATATCGGAGAATTCAGATTGTAAGGTTGGCAATTGTGCGCTGTTGGCTTGTCTGTGATTGGAGTTATTCTCCGATCAAATTGCTTTGGGTAAGACTGGTGAATTGATTTCTTCTTTTTCTTTTCAAAGATGGGTTTTATGGCTGATGCTCGGGTTTAGTGCAGCGTTGGCGTAGATTATCCTCTTCCAGCTGGGAATGCCGATCTTCTTCCTCGCAGTTACGATGGCCTTAGAGATATAGCCTGGCGTAGCGGTGCTCAATTGTTGATTTGATCACGATGTTTTAGGTTTCTGCGCGACCTCTATCACCAAAAGGAGTGCACTGATCGCAATTTTTACGGTTTGAAATGTTTTTCCAGTTTGTAGAAGCCATCGAATTATTGATATTGCTAATTGGATCGCTTGTTAATCTGGGATATAGAAGATTAATGTTAAAGGTAATAGATGTTAATCTTAATTTATTTAAATTATCGACTCATACGTAAGTAGTGCGAAAGATCTTTGTTTTACTTAGGTATTTGAGAATCGTGGATTAAGCAAATGTGATTTAGCTTGATTAGCAATTTGGTATTGTTACCGGTTGATTGTTAACGGGGTTGGGTAAATATGCAACCGTTTTCGAGGTGATTGTCGGAGCGATGCTCGATAGTATTCCAGCAAATGCAGGTAAGGAGACAGATGCAGTTGCGTTGACACAAATAGAGGAGGCGCTCGAAAGGAAGTTGTAGGCGATTATTCGATAACCGTGACCTTGGTGATTATTTAATGATTGCCACAAAAATTGAGCGCTAGCGTTCCGATCGATTTCTATCGTGCCATTTTGATAATAGAGAGATTTGTTGACTGTGTTAGCTGCTTCTGTGGCCGCAACCTCAACTCTATTTTGAAGCTGTGTTTTTGCCATGTAAAGGTAATTTAGATCGATCAACAGTCCCGCGAGGGTGATGGCAACCACAGCAATGGCTGGTGCGAGGATTATGATCGAGCCGCGATCTTCATCTCGGTCACAGAAGGTGGTGGCAGCTGATCTACATAATCTTCGAAGTCGGCTACGTTTCATGGACAGCCCTTCGAGATACCAAGGTTGGACGTGGACGACGACGTAATCGGAATTATGGCGATCAAGGGATTGGAGATAGAGATCGTGAAGGTCTCAAGAGTGCAGCCCCCGTAGGTCATATTGGTATTTACGTTGAGCGTTGAAGATGAGATGCCCAACTGCTGTAGATAGCTGGCCGCTAGGGTAAAGCTTTCGCTCTGGCTCAGAGGCGTTTGTCTTATTTGAGCCGTTCTCACCAAGTTACGCAACGTCTGTGAGATGCCGCTTGAGTATTTCTGGGTTACCGACGTGATCGCGAATATATAGCTGGAGAAGCCGAGAACTATTACTAGCGCGATGATGGCTAGGGCTACATCGATAACGCCCGATTCATCTTTTGCAATTGCATACATTCATTACTCCTCTTTGTTAGTTGGTTATTGTGGCACGTGAGCTTATGGACGAACTGACTATATTTCCGAGGGAAAATATCAACGGAACACTGCACTGTATCGCTACCGTGACGTTCATTGGTGCTTTTGTCGTTTCATTTAGGGCACATTGCTTTGCTAACGACCCGAGATCGGCCTTGGCGGTATCTAGGATCGTTGCTCGGGAAAGATAGCCATTTTGGTAGTCGATTCCGGCAAAGAGTCTTGCAGTATCTTGAGCTACCGCAAGCGAGCGGATACGGGTATCAGCTATCCTGGCCAGGTAGACGATTGCCTGAAGGATCAAGAGTGCGACAAGAATTCCAGCTATCGAACTAATGATTCCCGTACCGCTCTCGGAGGAGATTGCTTGCTTGGGATCTTTCAAGTGAGGTTATTGTCCTAACTTTGCAACTTGGGCATTTATGGTGTTGGTCGCAGTTCCCATGGTTGCTTTGAAGGCAACCCATAGGATTACCCCAAGAAAGGCGAAGATCAGGACCGCTATTGCTGCAGAGACGACGCCTTCTCCGGCTTCGTCAAAGTCGTAGCGATCTCTCCACTGAGAAAGCCAATGAACTCCGTCTCCGACCAAAAGGGTTATTTTGATTATTGTTTGATTTATTAGTGACATAGCGACTCTCAATCTTTTGTGTGCGGTGCATACCTTTGGAAGTTGGTTACTGGAGGCGTTCTGGGCGCGATAGTTTTTCAAAGTTGAATTCGAGAGGTGGTTTACTATCCGCTCACGGTGCGGAGTATTGAGAGGAAAGGAATAAATATCAGGATGATGCCTGGTACCAATGCAGCGATTGTGATTGGAATCCAAATTTTTTGCGAGTTTTTTTCCATTAGGGCGAGTGCTTGACGATGTGCATCGACCCTTTGCGATTGAGCCTCATGTCTGGCAGCCCTAGGTAAGTTTCCGCCCCAAAGTCCGCTCTCTAAGATGATACAAAACCGATGTAGAGAATCTGAATTGAATGTGATCTGTAAGATGGCGAGGGCCTCGGAGAGTTCGACTCCACTGGCGAGGGAGAGATTTAAATCTTCAAACAGTGCTCTGCATGCGATGGTTGAGTTTTTGGACAGCCGTGCTATTGCAGATGTGATTGATAGTCCTGCGGAGAGGTATACAGCCATCTTTTCGATATCCAATGCAAGATTTGCATCGATCGCTTTTGTGATTTTAGCTTTTCGGAGTTGGTCATTTACGACTGGGAATGCTACCGCCAAAGTTAGGCCAGATAAAAAGGCTAAGAACGACAAGACAGAGACCGACCAGGACCTGCTCAGAATTGACAGAACGAACAGTCCTATTGTGGCCAAAGCTATGTGAGGTGTGTAGTTGGCTTTTAGCCATCGACTCCGTGCAGTTAATCCCTCTATGAGATCTTTCGAGGAACTATGGCCTTTCAAATTGATTGAGGGCGCACTTTGTTCTGCTATCCAATGGCGAGAGATTCGTTCTTTGGCGGATCGGTTTTTTTGATAATAAACTGATATGGTGATTCCACCTCCGATGCCCGATGAGATTGTCGCTAATGCAGCTGGAATGGATGGATTCATTCTGGAAGTACCGCCTCTTTTGTCTTTAGAGTTGCATACAGGCGCTTGGGATCCGACAGACGGCTTGCCCAAACCCACGTTGCTATCAAAACCAAAAGCGATAGGACAAGACCGAGTTGACCGAGCGAACTTTGGTAGGGCCCTGTCCCTGCTATTGCGCTTCCTGCGCCAAGCATTCCCAAAGGCACGATTATTACGAAGTATTTTGCGAACCGAACTCCTGCTAGGCGAGCCTCATATTCGCTTTGACGATCCCATTCGGCTTGTCTATCTTCTTGTAAGTCTGAGATCAGTGTCATAAGATCTGACCCTGGAGCGTCTTTGGCGACACTCAGAAGTTCAGTGACTATCGAGGTGCCGCTGTCATTTAGACCCTTGGACAAGATGGCAAGGGCTGAGTCGAAAGAGCCAGTAATTGAGAAGTTCCGTTCGGCTTGGTGAAAAAACTTCGATATCGTGGGCGGCGCTGATTTGCCAGATGAAAAGAGTGCGTTCGGAAGCGGTGCGCCCATTGTGCCGATGCGTAGTTGAAGCTCGGAGAGGATTAGTGGCCAGCTTCTAAGTGCATCAACGCGGATCTTTGTCTCTTTTTTGATCTTTAACCCACGGACACCGCCTAATGCCGTGATCGCAAATACAATCGATCCAAGGATGGGGCTAGAGGACAAGGAGAGGGCAGTTCCGGTTGCAAAGATTGAGAGTGCAAAGATCAAAGAGAGTTCACCCGTGCTAAATGTTGACAGTAGAACGTTGACCTTTTCGACTATTTTTTCCTGGTGACCCTGTTTTCCTTGGGTTTTTTCGCATTGGAGTGCGCAATTATGACGGTTGATGCACCAATGAAAGCGATCCCGCTGGCTAGAGTCGTCAGCTCCTTTGTGTTAAAGCGTCCTGGATTAATCATTCAAGAGCTCTTCCATGGTAATGTCAATCCCTTTGTTTCTGCTCTTTTGTCTGAGCCTTTGGGGGAGGAGGCCGCTGGGCACCAACTTATTGTCGACAAGTTCAAAGATCGTGGAAGTTGTGAAGGAATTTGAGTCGACTCCACCGTTGGGATCTTCAACCGCCACAATCTCAGTTACTTTGGGGACACCGTCAATTCGATTTGCATAAACCACTAGGTCGACGGCGTCCGAAACCATTTGAGTGACCGCGCTAAAGGGCATTTGGAAGCCTCCGATTTGGATTAGCAGTCTCAGTCGAGAAAGCGCCGCCCGCGCCGAGGTGGCGTGGATGGTCGTATATCCAGGTACCCCTGATGATAGGGTGAGTATGAGAGGTAGCGCCTCTTTGTCTCTAACCTCTCCCACGATCGCAAAGTCTGGTGACATTCGCAAGAAGCCTGCAACTAAAGTTCTAAGGTCGATTCCGTTTCGATCACTTCTTGTGGGTCGGCTTTGGAGATGTGCAACATTGGGCAGTTCAACTAGAGTTTCTAGGACCTCTTCGGCGATGGTAACTCTCGTCTCAGGTGGCAACTCACCTACCAAAGTCCCCAAAAGTGTAGTTTTGCCGGATCCTGGTGGCCCCGCAAAGATAATGGTCGATCTGGCCTCTTGCGCTTTCAATAGAAAGCGAGCAGCAGAAGCTGAGAGCATCTGCCGTTTGATCAGCTCTGATATATTACGAATTGGCAGGCCCGTAAATTTCCGGATATTTACGATAAGTGACCCTTCTTTGGTAAGGTCGGGATGCACTATGTGTAACCTGGCGCCCTGGGCTAATTGCACGTCTTGGAGACCATCAGCTGGTTCTAGCTTGCGCTGATTTAGGCCATTTTCCGAGAGAATTCGCGCGATAGTTCTTCGCAGGTGCTCTGGGTCATGAAAGCTTTCATGGTGGAAAGTGGTTCCTCTGCCATGTCGTCGAATGAAGATTGAATCGTGGGCGTTGATCATGATCTCCCAAACAGAATCGTCGGCGAGAAGGCTATCAATCGGGCCATAGCCAACAATGTTGGATTCAATCCGTCCCGATATATGCCGCTTAGAGTCGTCAGTTAATGGTCTGTGCGAGTTTCGCTGTTGCCAAAGGTCGATCTCTTGGTTTATGATCCCTACCAGCCTCGGGCGATTTGAGACTATCGTGACGTCAATATCGTTCTCATGTGCAATGAGTTGAACTGATCGCTCGATCTCCTGTAGTGGAGTTTGGGTGCTTATTATTGTCAATTTATAACTCCCTGAATAAGATCCCAAGGATCCAAATGTTCTCCTAGCGGGAACCCGGAGATCCTGGATGGTTCATTTTGGATCTGACATCTAGCGATGATCGTGCCGACATCGACGATTTTTCGGGACCAAGTTTTAGATCAAAAGGGGATTTAACCGATAGATTTAGCATCGAACAGAGTTTTGGCTTGTGCAAGTCTTCTTATTTGCTCAAGTTGTCATTTTTGGCCGTGCGGTTTTTCAATAGAGATCAAGGAGAAAACTGGCTTTTCTGTTTTGAAGCTTGTGGATATACGCCTTGATGACGCTTGGACCCTGTCCGGTCGATTCGAAAATTGATATCAACCAAGCATGATTCACAGTGACTGGAGCGACCTGCTTTGTCGATTACTTAAATATATATCAAACAAGTCCGATAAAGGGTGTTAACATTCGAAATAACTCAAAAAATTTTAGTGATAGATCAAGAGTTTGTTTAGTTGCATGTAACATGCAACTAAAATAAGATAAAAACATATAATTAGGAGCATTATGAAGATTGTTGATAAAGCACCTGAACCAGGTGGTGACGGTCAATCTAAGCAAGAACGGCGTTACCAATGGATGGTTCTCTCCAACACAACTTTGGGCGTCTTTATGGCTTTTTTAAATTCGTCCATCGTAATAATTGCACTTCCTGCAATCTTTAGAGGAATCAAGCTCAACCCCTTGGCGCCTAGTAACGTAAGTTATCTTCTTTGGATGCTTCTTGGATTCTCGGTCGCCTCTGCTGTTCTGGTGGTTTCGCTAGGTCGATTGGGTGATATTCTCGGACGAGTACGCCTTTATACTTTGGGCTTTCTAATCTTTACCCTGGGATCTATTGCCTTAGTGGTGACTCCAGGTAGCGGATCCAGTGCGGCCCTTTACCTTATAATTATGCGAGTCGTCCAAGGAATTGGTGGCGCACTTCTCTTTGCGAATTCAAATGCAATCTTGGCGGATGCTTTCCCGCCATCGCGCCGGGGTACGGCACTTGGAATTAATCAAGTTGCCGGTCTCTCTGGAGCTTTCCTTGGTCTGATTGTGGGCGGTCTTTTGGCGGATGTCAATTGGAGGCTCGTCTTTGGTGTCTCGGTCCCATTTGGTATTTTTGGAACCGTTTGGGCATATTATAAGTTGAAGTCTTCGGCACCGCGTAGACAGATCAAGATTGACTATCTAGGTTCAGGCCTCTTTGCAGGTGGCCTCATTTTGATCCTCATCGCGATCACATACGGAATTCAGCCTGCCCCTGGCCACACAATGTCATGGGCAACTCCGACGATTCTGGCAGAGTTTGCAGCTGGATTCATCTTGCTCGGTCTATTTTTCTACACCGAGACCAAGGTTGAAAATCCCATGCTTCAGATCTCGCTCTTTAAGATTAGAGCTTTCGCGGCTGGAAACGCCGCGAACCTGATGGCAGCTATTGGACGAGGTGGCCTTCAATTTATGCTGATCCTGTGGTTGCAAGGGATCTGGTTGCCGCTGCACGGCTATAGCTTTGCCCGCACCCCTCTGTGGGCCGGTATCTACATGTTGCCTCTTACTGTAGGGTTTTTGGTAGCCGGGCCGGTTTCAGGCTTCCTTTCAGATCGCTTTGGCGCGAGGTTATTTGCGACGCTGGGAATGTTGGTGGCCGCGATCTCTTTTTTCCTTCTGATTCTTCTTCCGACCAACTTCACTTACTGGGTCTTCGCGCCAATTCTGGTCTTAAATGGGATCGGATTTGGCCTCTTTGCGGCCCCCAATAGCTCGGCGGTAATGAATAGTGTGCCAGCTAACGCTAGAGGGACTGCCTCTGGGATGTTGGCTACTTTGACCAACACGGGGCAGGTGCTTTCAATCGGTATATTCTTCTCCCTTATGATTGCCGGAATATCCTCGACCCTGCCTGGTCAGCTATATTCGGGGTTGAGAAGTTCGGGAGTCGGTATTCATAAGGCGGCATACATCGCGCACCTGCCCGCAGTCGCCTCATTGTTTGGCGCATTTTTAGGATTCAATCCTATAAAGACGCTTCTCGGCTCCTCGCTGTCAAGTCTGCCTGCTCACACCGTTGCAACGCTAACTGCTAAGAGTTACTTTCCGACCTTGATATCCAACTCCTTTAAGCATGGAATTACTATCGCCTTTAGCTTTGCTCTTGCACTATGTTTATTCAGTGCCATTGCGTCGTGGATGCGAGGTTCGACCTTCGTTCATGAGGATGCACATAATGATTTGAATGATGAGCCAAAGCCTGTTCAATAAAGATCCTCTTCAAAAAAGACGAGAACTTACCCATTTCTCATTGACTACACAACGATCTAAAAGGAGCGTGGTCAATGAGAAATGGCTTTGTTTTTTTGCTTTGTGGTGCATTTGTCTTCATGATCACATGAGCCGATGGTGAGGACCCTGGGCATTTAGCTCTGAGGAGAATCATCGATATTGATTCTCACAATAGCGAAAAATCTAGTTGCTAGAGGACTTTAGACGAACTTTCATCGTTACTATGGGATCTGTCCTTCTTGGATTCTAGATTGGAGTATCTCGTGCGATCGTTTTACTGTGGAGATGGTGAAATATGAACTTCGAAGATCTGCCTGTTGTGGATCCTAGGGTTGCACAGGTGCCTTTTGGCTCTATGGAAACGGTGACCGAAATTGGACCGAATGCGATACGAATTGTCGCACCAAATGCATCGCCAATGACTCTAGATGGAACCAATACCTATCTTTTGGTGGGCGACAAATTGTCCACATTTATCGTAGACCCAGGCCCTTCGACGCTGGAGCACCTCTTGGAGGTAAAGGGAGTAATCGAGAAAAAGGGGCTTGATCCACGTGGCATTCTTTTGACCCATGGTCACTTTGATCACTCTGAAGCAACCAAGGCTTTCGGCTTAGAATTTGAAGTACCTGTCTATGGGAATGGCCACCTAGATGATTTGGAGATGATACACCTTTCAGATAATGACTCCATCGAACTTGATTCGTCCAAGGTGATAGCACTTGGCACTCCGGGCCACACCGGGGACCATCTTTGTTTTCTTCTACCTGATGGAGAGCTCCTAACCGGTGATCACATTCTTGGCAGGGGTACCTCGGTGGTGGCCGCTCCAGATGGTGACCTCGAAAGCTACATCGGATCATTGATCAAGGTTTACGACTTGGATCGACGTCATCTTTTACCTGGTCATGGACCAGACCTAACCTCTGAGATATCCAAAGAGGTCGTAGGGTATTACCTGAGTCATCGCATGTTGAGGTTGAAGCAAGTTCTATTTTCTTTTGACGAAAATCCAAAAGATGTCAAGGATGTTGTCAGAGGAATATATGGTGATTCGGTCCCGGAATCACTTTTTTTTGCAGCCGAACTTTCCACCCGGGCCTCGGTTGTCGCACTCTTAGAAGGTGGCCATTTGAGAGCTGTTGGCTCAGGGGGCTACATACGCAATGAGGCATCTGATTTTGATATGACTCTCTTTTTGAAGGGGTGATTTGTCGGGCGACTTCTTATTTTGACGGTTCAATTGATTCCATCACTGGCGAGCTCTCCAGGCATTATTCGCCGCAAATTGACCTTAGGTTCGGACTTTGTTTGTTTGGGAGTATCTTCACGTGCAAGCCATGACATCAGGGGTTGATATAACCCTTTGGGAAGTGGTCTAATCGATTCATGAATTGACTCTAAATTGCGCTCAAATCCGCAGGTAAAGATCTTTAGTGCAGCATTATCGGGGCTGACTTTAAGGTTTCGTCTTGATTTTGAGGTATTAGGTTCGTTGTGGAGGATGAATTCACTGCAAACCTGGTTGCAGAGTCGTTCCAATTGAGAATGCTGAGGATTCGAGGAGCGTCGAATGGTTCGATTGGATTTGCAGACTACTAAGGCAATGCAAGCAATGGGCGTCCCAAGCGATAAGACTCGATGGAGTAACCGGAGGGCTCCATGAATTCCTCGCAGGTCTTCGCTAAGTGTGATTATTACACGGTCAGCTAAGGCGAGCGCCACTTCACTTCCAAGGACCGTTGGATCTGGATCTACGGCGTCGACGATCCGAGGAGCACGAATCTTATTGTCGATGTCAAACACCACGTAGTTGAACTCCTCTGTAACTTTATCGATCAAACTCCTTAGGTCGTTCTCTCGTGCTGCCAAGGTATCTTCTTGCCGCTTGGTTCCAACGATCATTACATAGCGCCGTTCTAGACACTGGATATAAAAGTTTCGCAGATAGGTAGCAGTGAGCTCAGACTTTCGCGCGCCAACCATTAGTTCGCCGAGGCCAGGGTGGGCGCGATCGACGTCGTGGTACATTCCGATGTCACCATCGGCTTTCATATCGATCAAGAGCGTCGAATCCATTTGGGCTAACGCTTGAGCGATCGCCATTGAAGTCGTAGATGCCCCAGACCCGCCTACGCCAAGGACCGCAAACGTTCTTGATTGGGGTTGTGGCTTTTGCTCTATTGGATTTGTGGTATTTGCGAAGTTGTATAGCTCTCCTTCGTAGTCAAAGCTATCTATTTCTGTTGGATTGAAGTTGGATTCATGTAAGATCGGATTGAATTGTTCCTGGTTGATTGTTTGACTCTCCAGCCCCTCTAAGAAGCTCTGCTCGTCAAATCCTAGGTGAAGATCGCTCAAGTCAATAAAAGGATCGCTATCTGGGGTCTCGGGTGGTTCTGGAGTTTTTGGCGCTTCTGTTTTTGGCGAGTTTTTTTTAGAGATAGGTTCTATCGCGCCATTGAACTCCTCGACACTAAAGGGGTAGCAAAGGTAGTTACTAGATCCTTCGATCACTTTTTGGGGATTTGGGGTCGTTCCGATCTTGATTGCCTTGATATTGTGTGCCTTGGCAATTTCGTAGATTGAGATCAATTGTTCGCTGGCATTTGAATCGACCAGGATTGCCACGACCAAGGCTTTGGCTTGAAGGTACTCTATGACCTCCTGCGTTGACATTGCTACCGCAAGGTCAACGTCTACGACCGATCCATTACACCATCGACTTAACTCTCTTAGCCAAGCGTGGGTTCCACTTAAGATAGCGATTACTGTTGGTCGGTTGTTAGGGGACGTTATGGATGGTGAATGTCCGTCTTCCATTATTCCTTCTTTGGGGTATAAGCGTCTTTGTTCTTTTGATTGCTAAAGTCTTATCCTGCGAAGTTGACCGCATAGGTTCCTGGGTCATTTGGAGGATTGACTTGGTTCGCGAGATCAATTGAAACTGTCTGAGATGCGGTTCCATTTGCAATTGCTAATGCCGTCATTGAATCTGGGACAGCAACGGTGATGGTAATAGGTGCGTTGGTTGGGGCAGATACGCCTGTTTGAATGGCTGAAAGCGCTTCTACCACGAGGTTTCGCCCCAACACGGTCGTCACCGCAGAGGTGCCTTGCCCAGCGGTGCCATAGATGTCTATGCGATCGCCAGTAACGATTTCGCCATTTAATGCTCTCGATATGGGGATGGCAAATGAGATTAGCCTCTTTTGATTCCCCGACTTGGAGGCGACTACTTCGCCCGGTGACACTGTTTGGCCCGATTCTATAGAATAAAGAGTCCGTCGGCCAATAATTCCGGCTTCGGCAAGGGTTGGTGTCGGCGCACCAACAGTATTTGCTGATGTCACCCGAGCAACAGAAAGGTCACCAGCTGATACGATCTGGCCAGGTAGGATTTGGCGATTAGCAATTGTGATATATCCAACGGTGGTACCAGCTGTTGAGGTGGAGGTAATGGCTTTCAGCGCGAGGCCGACGCCTAGGATCGAGAGAAGAATGCCAACATTTCGATAGATATTGCGAGGTTTCCAACTGGCCTTGTTTGGGCTGGAGCTCAGACCGAGTCTTATATTTCGCTTCGGAAGTGTTTTCAAAGGGGTTTTTCCTTGAGTAAGCGCTCGATTTGAGCGTACGTCTCAATGAGGCCTAGTAGGCAATTTGAAAAATGAAGCAAAATCGTTATATTGACGTCAATATTTACGATATCATAAAATTAGCATAGTTGTTTGATATCTTTCAAAATAACATGATAAATTGTAAGAGCAGAGAAATTGATGTTTCCGCCCGATTTGTTACGAATTGCTTAGCGCCACCCACAAAACTTGCGTAGATCAAAGTGGAACCGAATTCTCCAATAACGAGTTGGTAACTAGATCACCACTTACGAGGAGGTAATTATAATGGCAGTTCACCGAAAAGCTTATGAGGCTATCGACTGGATGTCCTCAAAGGAGGCCTCTGAGTATTTAGGGGTCAGTCTTCAAACTTTGTATAGATTTATTGATTCGGGGTCGCTCACCGCCTACTTTATGGGTCGTGTCATTCGACTTAAATACAAGGACGTTGTGGAGTTCTTGGAGGGCCAAAGAATTGGCAGGGGTACGCTACATTCCATCCTCGAGGAGTCTCAGTAGTTAGTCTCAGTAGTCAGTAGTCAAGAGTCTCGGTAACGAAGAGTCTCGGTAATATCGCCCAAGTCACAGCCTTAGCTCCCTAGAAAATTTTCTTATGGTCAATGTGATCGCTAAGTTTATTTTGCCAATTTTGTGGTAGTCGAAGCGCCAATCAAACTCTCACTCTGATTCGAGCAACAAGTATTGCTGTCTATTAGGGAAATATTTATCTTTGGCTATTTTCTTTTCGAAAGATCTGTTCGCTTAAAATTGAGTTCAAAGTGCTGGGTAAACTCCAATTTGTCCCAGCAATCTTCTCCAAGCAGACATAGCCTCATTTTGACTATGGCCTTCTTATTGAGATCGTTCCAAGTGCTGCCAATGGGAAGATCGTCCTAAATATGGCGATTTCATTTAGTTTTTCTAGAAAGATCAGATCCTCGCCGACTCCGGCGAAGTTGTATAGAGCTTTATGGTTGTTATGCAGTAGCGTAATTTCGAGCTTTGAACCAAGAGGAAGATGCCTATCCAAATAGGCGAGGATTGAAAATTGGGCCTGAACATCAGGACTCTTACTTTTTTTTAGCGCGAGATCAAAACGCTCCTTGAAGGTTACCTCTGAGATCGCACCGAAGGTTATGAGCACTACATCCCTTTGGCCAGTAGAAACATCTTTCTCAATTATCACGGCGTCGCTGAGAACTTTGGCGACTATTCCGGTAATCCGTATGCCCGAAATGGACTGAATGTATATCTCAGTTTGACTACGGGATAAGTTTTCTAAAGCTTTTTTCGTGTCAAGAGGAGCTCTAGCGACCTCCGAAAACGGTGTCTTTTGTGCGCCATAGAGGTTCCGCTCTGCTAGGACTTCATTCATTGCCCATCGATCCAGGGCCGACGTGGGGTTGTCTAGAAAATCTTCCAACTGAATCGATCTACTTTCTCTCCAAGAAATTCATACGGGATGCAGGGGGTTTATCGCAAGTTTTGCGATGTGAGATTTGGAGGCGATTTTGGTCGCAATTAGTTGGCGATGAAGCCTAGGCAGGCTTCTTGGTTTAACAACTCGTCTCGTTCTCGTAACGAACCAAGACTTTGCTTTCAAGTTAACCACAATATAATAACTTAATCTCGGATCCGAGAGGGGGCCGTTGGCCGCTTATTTTTGGAATTACATTGTTAGTGAAGTTACCTGGTCTATCATCCCAGCCAACTCTGACTTGTGACCATAGTGTGAAGATGGTCCTTCCTCGTGATAGCATAAGTAGGTGTAGATCATTTAGGAAGGCGATCTTTTCTTGAAATTTGTTAGCGTGGAGTCTCACCTTTGTCAATGACCGACGCAGTGGTGGTCTTCGTCCCGAGCAATAATCTAATGGCGGGGCTATTGGGACAGGGCGATAAGTTCCTTAGGATGTTGGAAGCGGCATTTCCGAACTCTCTGGTGCACGTCAGAGGGAATCAAATTACGATCGATGGCCCGGATGCAGGTTTATTATCCAAGCTATTTCGCGAATGGGTGGTTCTTTTGGAAGCCGGAGAGGTTCTTGATGAGAATGCCGTGTTGCGTACAATCGATATGATAAGCGCCGATGTCAATCCATCTGAGGTGTTGACGACCAAGATAGTAAAGTCTTCGCGAGGAAAATACGTAAAGCCCAAGACTGCTGGCCAAAAGAGATACTCAGATGCTATAGCGGCAAATACCATAACTTTTGGTGTTGGACCAGCTGGAACTGGCAAAAGTTATTTGGCCGTGGCGCAGGCCGTTCAAGCTTTGCAAGAGAAGTCGGTCAATCGAATTATCCTAACTCGACCTGCGGTTGAGGCGGGGGAACGCCTTGGATTTCTGCCGGGTGACCTCATGGCAAAGGTGGATCCCTACCTCCGCCCTCTCTATGATGCACTCTATGATATGTTGGACACAGAAACCGTTCTGAGGCTTATTGAGCGTTCAACAATAGAGATCGCTCCGCTTGCCTTCATGCGAGGTAGAACTCTAAATTCCAGTTTTATAATCCTAGATGAAGCTCAAAACACCACGCCAGAGCAGATGAAGATGTTCCTAACTCGAATCGGTTTTGGCTCCAAGGCGGTAATCACTGGTGATGTTACTCAGGTTGATATTGCGGGAGGACGTTCTGGGCTACTCGGCCTGGAGAGCTTATTGAGCGGGATCGAAGGAATTGCGTTCGTACATTTAGGTCGCCAAGATGTGGTTCGGCATAAGATAGTTTCTGATATCGTAGCTGCCTATGAAAAGGCTACTCCTCCACCGAATCTAAGGTAGAATTATAATTCTTTTAAGAGACCTTACACCTCTTGGCCTACATGGACGTTTTATCCAAAGAGTAGGCTGTCTGGATAGGTTTGTGGTTGCCTTCCGAGCTATTTGTGCTGAGCATTTCTAATTTGCTCTTGACGAAATGTTGTTATCGTGGCTCCTGCAAAGTTTAGTGGAAGCCTTTCGATACATAGGGTTAGTTAGAGTGACGATTATTGTATATTCGGTCGATGCGCAGCAAGATTCGTCGCTGGACCCTACTGTTTGGGGAGAGCTGACAAGAGAGGTCTTGCTCGCAAGCGGTGTTAGCGGAAATGCCGAGTGTTACCTATCATTTGTAAGTCCACAAGAGATCGCCAAGTTGAATATGGAGTATATGGGAAAACAGGGTCCCACTGATGTTCTTTCGTTTCCAGTAAGTTTTGAAGTGGAGATATCGGCTGAGATTCCTCGTATTCTAGGTGAGATATATATCTGTTGCGATGTGGCACGTGAAAATTCTCAAGAACACCAAGATGATCTTCATGATGGTAGTCTTGAAGATGAATTGGCTCTTTTAGTGGTACATGGCGTATTGCATCTTTCTGGAATGGATCATGAGATAGAAGAAGAGGCAGAGGTCATGGAAGCTCGTGAACGTGACCTACTTAATGACTTTTATTATTCCAAGAAGTTGAAACATTGAGCAGATCGATAGACCTAGTTGAAGACCTAGATAAAAGGGGCGGAAGTCATCCTTTGCGCCTCAGTTTGGGCGTCGGTGGAGACGTATCGGACCGAACGGTATAGACGATGAATATCATTATTGCGGCTGTTGCATGGCGAGCGAGCGATACGCTCACCGTTTTTGCTGTAGTCGTTCTTATAGCTGCGTCCGGCTTTGTTGCTCTGGCTGAGACCTCGTTGACTCGCATAACAAAGGTTAAAGCCTCCGTTCTCGCGGAGCAGAATCGACGTGGAGCCAAGGATCTTTCAAAGTTGATTGAAGAGCCCGGCAAATTTTTGAATGCGATTTTGTTGACCGGATTGGTTTTTCAACTTGTAGCTGCCACGCTGGTCGGAGTTATAGCCGCTCGTCTTTTTGGTGCCCTAGGTGTGAGCGTAGCCATAGTCTTTGAAGTTATTGTAATTTTTATTGTCGCAGAGGCTATCCCAAAAAATTACGCTGTTCACCATGGAGAACGTGCCGCACTGTTTTCCGCCCCTATCGTCTCTTTGTTGGTGCGGTTTCCACTTGTTAGAGGGGCTTCGATGGTCGTCTCTGGTATTACGAATGCACTTTTGAAGGGGCAGCCATATTCTACAATGGGAAATGTCTCAGAGCAGGAGTTGCTTGCTATGGCAGATGCGGCTGCCGAAGATGAGGCAATCGAGGATCAAGAGCGAGAAATTATTGCGTCGGTTATTGAATTTGGCGATACCGTTGCACGTGAAATTATGGTGCCTCGCGTAGATATAGTGGCGGCTGATCAAACTTCCACTATTGACTTCGTATTGTCGCTGGCGTTAGAAAAAGGAGTCTCGAGACTTCCAATTTACGATCACAACTTAGACAATATCACTGGAATAGTTATGATTAAAGATCTGGTTCGCGCTAGTAGGAGCGGACAGCGTTTGGCTTTGGTGGCTACAATAACACGAGGCGCTCGATTTGTCCCAGAGACCAAACCAGTCCTTGCACTTTTACGCGAGATGCAAGCCGGTAAGTATCACCTAGTTTTGGTGGTCGATGAATATGGCGGTACCGCGGGTCTAGTGGCAATGGAAGATCTGATTGAAGAACTCGTCGGAGATATTGTTGATGAATTCGATCTCGAAGAGGATGAAGTTGTTGAAATTCGTCCTGGTTGTTATCGAGTGAAGGCTACTAAAAGTGTTGATGAATTGAATGAAGAGTACTCTCTTTCTCTTCCTACAGGTGATTGGGATACGGTAGGCGGCCTCTTTTTGCAGCTTCTCGAACACCTCCCGAAGGTTGGAGAGGAAGCTACCAGTGGAAAGTACGCCTTGATCGCAGAAAATGTAATAAGAAATCGTGTTGTCACCATTCGTCTTGAGATCCGTGATGGCCCATCTGGCGATTCGGGGATTTGAATATGACTTTTGATGATTACAGATCTGGTTTTGTAGCGATAATCGGTCGACCCAATGTGGGTAAGTCCACCTTGATCAATTCTCTTGTCGGCAAGAAGATCTCTATCGTTTCGACCAAGCCGAACACGACTCGAACAGCGATTCGTGGAATTATAAGTGGGGACGGCTATCAAGTCGTCTTAGTCGATACGCCGGGAATCCATAAGCCGAGATCTCGTCTTGGTGCTCGATTGAATAACACAGCAACAGATGCTATGAGCGATGTGGATTTGGCAGTTGTGGTGGTGGATGCGTCGGCTTCGATGGGTCCTGGCGACGAGAGAGTTTTGGCAAGTGCCCCTCCGGGTAGCTTTATCGTCTTGAATAAGGTGGATCGGGCTTCCAAGAGTGCAATTATGGATCGCCTTTTAAGGTTGAGCTCCTACAACATGGAAGAATATTTTCCCATTTCCGCCAAGACCTTAGAGGGTGTAGACGAACTTCGTGAGGCGATAGTTGCCAAGATGCCAAGCGGACCACCATACTATCCACCAGGTGTGGTCTCAGATACGACTGAGACAGAGTGGATTGCAGAACTTGTTCGAGAGGCTTTGCTGGAGATATTGCGAGAGGAACTGCCACACTCGCTCGCCACAATGGTGACCGAGGTTGAGGAGTCCTATATTCGCTGTGAGATATTTGTAGAGAGGGACTCTCAAAAGGGTATTGTGGTCGGACACAGGGGTTCCAACTTGAAAGAGGTGGGCATTCTGGTCAGAAAGAGCTTGGCTCCAAAGATGTACCTGGAGCTTGTGGTGAAGGTTGCCAAGGATTGGCAATCTCAAAATCGCTATCTTGATGAGTTTGGCCTTTAGCACTTCTAATTGGATTGCAAAGAAAACTTATGGAGTCCAATCAATAAAAATCTATTTTTCAATGAGATACGCTCCTTGGCCAACTTTCATCTTTTAGTGTTATATTTCCAGAGAGATCGCGGTCGTTGTTTGGATTGAAATCGCGGATGTGTTTTAGACTCTCTCCTTGAGTGGGTATCTGAATTTTCAAAAAGTTTAAAGCTGTTTTTGATTTAGAATCAACAGTCGCGATCTATTTGGATCATCCCGTTGGATTGTTTAGGAGCTCGAATGGAAAACGGAGCGGTTATCGAGGCTGTCTGCGGGCGATTTGTAGGTCGTGGAAGTGGAACGTATCCAACGATCGCTGATTTTGAATACAATGAAATAACGATCTTTTCGCTATCTAAAAAGGGATTTATCAAATACTCCCAAGAGACTACATCGATTGGAGACGATACTCCAATGCATCAAGAGATGGGGTACCTTCGATTGGGAGCAGATCAATCCGTTGAATTTCTAGTCGTTCAGCCGACGGGATTGACCGAAGTTTCGGTTGGGTCCGTCGCTATTTTAGGCGATGGAAGCGTTGAGATCTCAAGTGGTTGCGTTCCGATGTCATCACCAAGTGCTAAGGCGGTGCGACGAATTGAGAGGAAATTTACCTTCGACTCGCTGGGCCTGGCCTATTGGATCTCGATGGCGACGAATGACGTCTTTCTCTCTCATCATCTATCTGGGGTTCTTACCCGAAAGGTGAGTGTCAATTGACCTTCGATCCTAATTGTGATTCGGATTCAGATGTGACGCTCTCTTGGCTGGATAAAGGCAGAATTCCACGGCACGTGGGTTGTGTAATGGATGGCAATGGTCGATGGGCCCAGCGGCGAGGTTTACCACGAACCGATGGCCATTCTGCTGGCGAGTCTGCGTTGATGGATACCGTATATGGATGTCTCGAAGTCGGTGTGAGCTGGTTAACCGTTTATGCATTTTCTACCGAGAATTGGAGGCGACCCGCTGACGAGGTTCGATATCTGATGAACTTCAACGAATCCTTGTTGATGCGGCGTAAGGACGAACTTGATGAAAATGGTGTTCGTATAAACTTTGCAGGCAGACGAGATTGGCGTGTGCCCAAGAAGGTTCTTCGCCAGATGGATGAGAGCGCAGATCAAACCAGGGATAACGTCAAGTTAGTTCTCACTATTGCTTTTAATTACGGAGGAAGGGCAGAGATTATTGACGCCGTTCGATCGTTGCTGGATAGTGGAGCTAAAAGTTCAGACATCACCGAGAAGGCTATCTCTAAACACCTATATAACCCAGATGCACCTGAATTGGACCTTGTGATTAGAACGTCGGGAGAATATAGGATTTCAAACTTTCTTCTCTGGGAGATTGCTTATTCAGAGCTGGTCTTCACCGATGTTCTGTGGCCAGATTTTCGTAGAGAAGATCTATATAAGGCGATCTACGAATATCAGGGGCGAAATAGGCGCTTCGGCAAGATTGGATAGAGATGAAGACCATAGCAGCCCTTGGAATCTTTGGAATTTTTGCTTTTTTACTCTTTGCCGCTATTGGTGGGTTTAGACCGGCTTGGATCGTGTTGGTGGTCGTGATAGTCTTTTCCCTCCTATTTAATATCGGACCAAATAGTAAGCGCAAGACAAAATAGATGCCCCTTTATAACGACCAAGCAGTTGTCTTGCGCAATTGGAAACTTGGCGAGGCCGATAAGATCATCTCCTTATACGGTGTGGAGCACGGCAAAATCAGGGCTGTTGCCAAAGGCGTTAGAAAGACAAAGACCAAGTTTGGCGCTCGACTTGAACCGATCAGCTACCTGAAGATTCAGTGTTGGGAGGGTAGTTCTGAACTGCATATCGTCAGCCAAGTTGAGTCAATTGAACTCTTTCCTAGGATAAAATCCGACCTCGAGCTTTTGCGTAAAGGGCTTGCAATAGTAGAAGTCATTGAGGAGTTGATCGGAGATTCAACGGGTGATATTGAGATCTTCAAACTTCTCGTGCGCGCCCTTGATACTCTGGAGCGGCGTGATTCGCCATATTTGCTGAGTGGATTTTTATGGCGGCTTCTACAGGTAGAGGGTGTCTCTCCTGAGCTCTCGTGTTGTGTTGAATGCGGAGAGCCAGAAGGGCTCGAATTTTTCTCTAACTCTGGGTCGGGACTGGTGTGTTCTAGCCACGGTAGCGCTAAGCGGATTTCAAAGGGTGCCATAGAGGTGATCTCCTATATCAGCCAAGGTGAAGTAGCCCGCGCCCTTGCCCTTGGTGATTCGCCAGTGCGATTAGAAGTTGAAGAGTTGGCGATTTCCCAAGTGGAGAATTTGATATCGCATAAGGTTAAGGCCCTTCATCTCGGTTCTTATTAGAAGAGTTCTATTGTTTTGGCATTAGGATCAATTGGATCATGGCTAATGCTGAATTAATGGAAAAGATTGTAAGCCTCTGCAAGAGACGCGGGTTTATATACCCGTCAGCGGAGATATATGGTGGATTTCGTTCCACCTACGACTATGGCCCCCTCGGGGTCGCGATGTTGCGTAATGTCAAGAACCAATGGTGGCATGCCATGGTGGAGCGCAGACGAGATGTGGTTGGCCTTGACGCCTCTATCTTGTCCACGCCAAAGATTTGGGAGGCTTCGGGTCACCTTGCGAATTTTACCGATCCTTTGGTGGATTGTCGTAAATGTAAGGAGAGATGGCGCGCCGATCATATAGATGGCGTCTGTCCCAACTGTGGATCTAGCGACTTGACCCCATCACGCGAATTCAATATGATGTTCAAGACTCATGCGGGTCCGGTCGAGTCAGATGGATCGGTCGCATACCTGCGCCCTGAGACGGCCCAAGGGATGTTCATAAACTTTGCGAATGTTCTCACAACCTCTCGAAAGCGGCCTCCTTTTGGTATAGCTCAGGTGGGGAAGAGCTTTCGCAATGAGATAACGCCTGGGAATTTTGTCTTTCGAACTCGTGAATTTGAACAGATGGAGATGGAGTTTTTCGTTCCGCCTAACGAGGCTCAAACCTGGTTTGAATATTGGTATCAAGAGCGCTTTGCATGGTATCAAGAAAATGGCATACCGAGCGAAATGTTACGCCTACGCCATCACGAAAAAGAGGAACTGTCTCACTACAGCGCTGGAACCGTAGATATTGAGTTTGATTTTCCTTGGGGATGGGGTGAGCTAGAGGGCATCGCCAACCGTACCGACTTTGACCTCAAATCACACCAAAGCGCTTCGGGGGAGAAACTGGAATATTTCGACCAGGTAACAAACAGTCGTTATACTCCCTATGTCATCGAACCTGCTGCTGGTGCGACCCGGGCTATGATGGCCTTTTTGATTGCTTCATACCGAGAAGATGAAGTCGAAGGCGAAGTCCGCGTGGTACTTGGTCTTCACCCTAAAATTGCTCCTATTCAGGTTGCAATCCTGCCGTTGATGAGAAAGGCGCCCTTGATGGAGAAGGCGGGGTCGATCTTCTCAGCTCTTTCGGATAGATTTCTCTGCGACTATGACGACACTCAATCAATAGGAAAACGATATCGACGCCAGGACGAAGTTGGAACACCAGTCTGTCTAACTGTCGATTTTGATTCACTCGAGGATGATACAGTTACATTGAGAGATCGTGATTCGACTAGCCAAATTAGAGCCAAGGTGTCGGATTTGCCGAGTGAGATCGATAAGTTATTTAGCGCTTTTGAGAGATGATTCTTTGAATGCGTATCGTTTTGGCGTCTTTTATTTTGATGGCGCTTTAGCTTCGTAATACCTTATTTTGGAGCTTACGAGATGATATTTATCGTTGACCATAAATCGTTGACCATAAATCGTTGACCACAATGAATCGCACAACTGAAGCTTTATATGGATTTTGTAATCTCCGGTGATCTTTGATCTCCGGAGATTCCTCATTAGGGTGGTAAATTGGCTGATTGAAACGCTTTTTATGAAAATCAATTCGCACTTTCAGCCAAGGTAGAAGTTGTGTCATCGCATATTTTAAAGCAGTATGGATATATATAGTAGTCAAATTGTATACATTGAAAAATCACCCTTATGGGTGATGATTTTTTACTATCTATTTGACAAAGTTAGTTAGCATAGAGTTGCTATGAATTTTGTTTTTGACTTTGATTTTCACCATGCTAAAGCGCCTAGGGATATGCGAGATCTTTTGGGTGGCAAGGGCGCCAATCTCGCCGAGATGACTTCGGTACTCAAGCTTCCAGTGCCCCCAGGCTTTACGATATCGACACAGGCTTGTCGTGAATATATGCACTCTGGATGGATCCCACAATTTGACCTTGAGATAGATGCAGCGCTTGGTCGTCTCGAGGACAAGATGAAAAAGCGAATCGGAGATCCAACAAATCCACTACTGGTCTCGGTGCGTTCTGGAGCAAAGTTTTCAATGCCTGGGATGATGGATACAGTCTTGAACCTAGGGCTTAACGATATAAGTGTCGGTGGTCTGCACGATCAAACACAAGACGAACGCTTTGCCTACGACTCCTATCGACGGTTTATTCAGATGTATGGTCGAATCGTCTTGGGTGTCAAAGGCGAGGTCTTTGATGATCTTTTCGATGCGGCAAAGGATTTGGCGAGTGCGCGTTCGGATTCGCAGGTACCAACAGTTTTGTTATCCTACTTGGTGAACTCATATAAAGAAATCGTACTTCGATATGTAGGAGCTGCCTTCCCTCAGGATCCCAAAGAGCAATTGCGGGGGGCAATTGAGGCGGTATTTCGTTCATGGAACGGCGAGCGTGCGATCGCCTATCGACAACGGGAGGGAATTCCCGACGACTTGGGTACTGCGGTGAACGTCCAGACGATGGTATTTGGAAATCGTGACGATAACTCAGGGACTGGTGTTGGCTTCACGCGTAATCCATCGACCGGTGAGGCCCTCGCGTATGGTGATTTCTTAGTCAATGCACAGGGTGAAGATGTCGTTGCTGGTGTAAGAAACACGGAGCCTCTTTCGGCCATTGCACAGCGTTTCCCGGTTATAGATAAGGAGCTGCGCGAGATCTTTGGTCGGCTAGAACGTCACTATCGAGATATGTGTGATACAGAGTTTACGATCGAGCAGGGCAAATTATGGATGCTTCAGACTCGCGTGGGAAAGAGAACTGGCTTAGCCGCCCTGAAGATGGCTGTCGATATGACCAATGAACCCGATATCGGCCTATCTCGCGAGGAGGCAGTCCTTCGTATTACCTCGGAACATTTAGACCAGGTATTGCATCCGCAATTTACGACAACTGAGGTCGAGGTTATCGCCAGAGGGCTAGGGGCATCTCCAGGAGCCGCCGTTGGAAAGGCCTACTTTAGTAGTGAAGATGTTATAGCAGCTACTCAAAGGGGTGAACGGGCAATTTTGGTCCGCAAGGAGACCTCGCCTGAGGATGTGAGTGGCATGCTGGCCGCAGAGGGTATAGTCACATCTCGGGGAGGACTTGTCTCTCACGCTGCCGTAGTGGCTAGAGGGTGGGGCAAGCCAGCCATTGTTGGTGTGGATTCGATTCACATTATCGGTCGCTCCTTCGTAGCAAACGGCTTTAGTGTGGTTGAAGGTGACGAGATATCACTAAATGGAACGACCGGCGAGGTGATTCTCGGAGCCGTAGAGGTATCAGTCTCTGAGCCTTCTTTTGAATTTGAGATGATTCTTGGTTGGGCGGATGATATTCGTAAGGGTAAGGTTGCGGTTAGAACTAATGCCGATACCGCTCAAGATGCCGCTAACGCTCGTAAATTTGGAGCTGAAGGTATTGGCCTATGTCGTACTGAGCATATGTTTTTAGCTGAGGATAGGCTTCCGATCGTCCGAAGGATGATTTTGGCCGAGACCGAAGCGGATGAGGCAGATGCACTCGAGGAGCTTCGGATTGCGCAAAGGATCGATTTTCGGGAGATCCTGCTCGCCATGGATACTTTGCCAGTTACGGTTCGCCTTCTCGATCCTCCCCTTCATGAGTTTTTGCCTGACACAGAGTTTTTGGCGATCAAAGAGGCTTCGATTGGTCTAACCGAAGAAGAAGGGCGGCTCTACAAGGCAGCTCGCGCTTGGAGAGAGGTCAATCCAATGCTGGGCACGAGAGGCGTTCGCCTAGGGGTTATGAAGCCGGGACTCTATAGCATGCAGGTTAGAGCTTTGATTGAGGCGGCTCGAGATTTGGCCGACAATGGATTTCACCCCAATGTCGAGATAATGATCCCTCTGACAGTCGCTAGGGCAGAGCTTGAGCTAGCTCGTTCGTGGGTTGAAGATGCAATCTCTTCCGAAGGTGACTTTGGAGATGTGGCTATTTCTATTGGGACTATGATTGAGACTCCAAGAGCAGCCATTTGTGCCAACGAAATAGCACAGGTCGCTGAGTTTTTCTCTTTTGGTACGAACGACCTAACGCAGATGACTTTTGGCTTTTCTCGTGATGACGTCGAAGGCAAAATGATGGCGACTTACATAGATCAGGGCTTGCTTCCGTCCAACCCCTTCAAAAGTCTAGACGGTGATGGAGTTGGGGAATTAGTGAGAATTGGTATCGCCAAAGGAAGGCAGGGCCGTCCGTCTCTAAAGGTGGGGATATGCGGAGAACACGGTGGTGATCCCGCATCAATCGATATCCTCGTAGATGCTGGCGTGGATTACGTCTCATGTTCACCATTTAGGGTGCCAATTGCACGTTTGGCAGCCGCACAAGCCGTCCTTCGCCATGGCGTGAGCGATAAATAGTATTATTTTCGCGGAATCGATTCAATGATTTGGTGATAGTAATCCCGCTTGAGTGTTTGTGGGATTGACTCTAGAGCATAAAGCCCAAATTAATGTCTTTTATATCACCTCCAAAGATCCCAAGGCGGGATCTTTGGAGTATTTTTAGGAGACCTCTCATCTATTCTTAAACGTCATTTCGCGTATATCATGAGATTTGAGGCGTAAATTGGAATCGCTCGGACATCCTTTTGAGCGTTGAACGAATAGCTATCTTGTAATTTGAGGGTTCAATTTGTGCCAGTGGATCTGTTACTGTGCGATGGAGTCAATATCGACTTCGCCATGTGCGCTTTGAATAGTTTGGATGAGTTCCGATACGCTTGATCCCATCCCTCCTACTATCGTCCGGAAGCCGTTTTCCTCGAGGAGTTCTTTTGTAATTAGGGCCGATGGTCTTGCTTTTGGATTTGTTACAGACAGTACAACAAAGTCCGGCTTGTCGGTTTTGGCAAAATCGACTAAATCTTGCATTGGTACCTGTGAACCAAGGTGTTGAACGAGCCAGTGGTGAAAACGGAGAGAGGCGGTCGCCATCATAGAGGGTAATTCATGTTCGTCTCCCACGGGTGTGGTTACTACTACTTTACCGTGCGGTCGTCCTCGTCGTTGATATGATGCGGTCTCTAGAATATGGCAGCAAATCCTACTTGCCCTGTGCTCTACGGCGACTGAAAGGCAGCCCGTAGTCCATTCTTGGCCAATTTCATATAGAGCAGGAGCCATCATCTTTTCGATTGCCTCTACGATATCGAGCCCTCCAACCAACAGTCTCTCAAACTGATCTTTGGCATTTGAAGCGCTACCTGTGATCAGGTTGGTGTAGAAGTGTTGAGATAGGACTTCCCAATCTCGAACTTTTGTAACCTCGGGCGGTGGGATTGGAGAATATCGAGCGTCTCTGAATGCCGCTAGGTCGCTTTTGTGAACTCGATAGCGAGTCCCTACCTTCTCCGCCTTGAGGACGCCTTCTCGAATCCAACGGTAAGCCGTCTGGTAATGCACACCTAATATCTCTGCTGCATCCGCCAATTCAACGTATTGCGTCATCACATTCAATTCTACTTTTCAAATGAGTTTTCGCCATGACCTCAAAGTTCATTTGCAGCCATACGACTTTTGATCTTCAGGATGAATACATCAAAATAAAGATCCATTTTTTGTACTGGGTCCTCATCAATGATCGCCCTTATTGTCCTAGTCGTCGGCAGTAAAGTTCGATCTAGGTAGGTTAACTTTTGCTGCTGTTTCAAACTATGGAGTTAATTTTACAAAATTATAACTATAAAAATAGCCAGATTACAGCGTTAGTTGTGACGCAAAGTGAAATTTCTGAATTTTATCTGAATTCGATGGGGTCCGTTTCCAATCTCTTGCTTTGATCGGATTTGAACGCTGCGTCGGCTTCGAAGTTGAAGAGGTCTTATTCTTGGTTTTTGGATTTATAAAACAGTTTTATTTCCTTGGCGTAGACCTCCAATCGATAGCCGAGTGTTCTTTGTAGTCCAAGTTGCTTGCCTACTATTTTGTGCGGTATCTGGAATTGATAGATGCGACAATGGGGTCGAATGTCACAGCTATTTTATGAGTGATGATAACTTCAATGCCTTTCGCATAGACTCATCGGTGTGAGCTAGATTTTGTTTATAAGGTACAAAAGTGTGCCAAGTCACATGGCTTGTGCTCGTATCGTGTCGTATTCATCTTTGTGTGGACCTTTAAAATAGAGTTGCTCCCCTTGTCTGCGGTAGGTGATTTTCTTTGTGCGACTGGGCGTCAACCTGATCTCTTGAAAGCGGTTTTTAGTGTCAATTCCATCCTCTGAAGTGACTGCTGTGTTAGAACGCGTCGACCTGATTGGTTTGGTCTCCGAACACGTGCCTTTGCGTAGAGTCGGGAACCGTTTCGTCGGACTGTGTCCCTTTCACTCTGAGTCCACGCCGTCGTTTTCAGTAAATCCAAAATTAGGCGTTTATTACTGTTTTGGTTGCCAGGTTTCTGGCGATGCAATCTCGTTCGTGCGCTCGATAGAGAAGCTCGATTTCGCAGACGCAGTGGAATATCTCGCTAATCGTGTTGGTATCTCGATAAGTCGTGATTCGGGGGAGGACTCTAAGGCCAAAGGTCGCCTAAAGGTGTTGCGTGAGACGATAAGTAGAGCCAAGGAGTTTTTCGTCGCAAATTTGAATGACGGACCTAACTCTAAGATTGCTATTGACTATTTGGAGAGCCGAGGCATCTCTGCCAAGCTCAGAGATAGATTTCAAATCGGATTGTCCCCAGGTGATTCTCTTGCACTTTCTAGATTCCTAGGAGTCTCTAATGGCCTCTTTAGTGCCAGTGGCTTAGGGTTTGTTGACTCTTATGGCCATCAAAGAGATATGTTTTCGGGAAGGATAGTCTTCCCGATCTTTGATCAATCGAATAATCCTGTGGCCTTTGGAGGAAGGGTTATCCCTGGAGTTGAATACCGTGGAGAATCCGAGCCTGCTAAATATAAAAACTCACCTGAAACCGATCACTATGCCAAAAGGCGTACCTTGTATGGCCTGAATCTATCAAAATCTGAGATAGTACATAAGGATATGGCGATTATATGTGAGGGGTATACAGATGTCGTTGCATTCTTCAAGGTAGGTCTTGAAGTGGCTGTGGCTACGTGTGGTACTGCCTTGACGGAGGAGCACCTCGATCGCCTTAAGAACTTCTCTAAAAATATTGTTTTAGCCTTTGATGGTGATAAGGCTGGGGCGAGTGCAACCGAGCGGATATACGAATGGGAACGTAGATTTGGTTTAAATGTAAGGGTGGCTAGCTTTCCCGACGGGGAAGACCCAGCATCACTTTCGCTCTCATCGCCGGATCTCCTGAGAAAGGCGATCGAAGAGGCTCAGCCATTTTTATCCTTTAGACTCAGGCGATTCTTTAAAGATAGTGATTTAAAGTCAATCGAGGGGCGGGTGAGTACGAGTAATGGCGCCATCAATATTATCTCTGAGCATCCCAATCCTCTTATTCGAGGGCAGTATCTGATGATGATAGCTGACGCTTGTCGGCTAGAGGTTAAAGATTTAGAGCGGCGACTCGAGAGAACTGTGCGTGCTCGCCGTTCACATAGCGAACCAAGTCAGGAACTTGTCAAAGGTGTAAATCAACCAATGGTTTCCCCAGTTCAGCCTCAAGACGACGCCAATGTTGATCTGGCCCCTTTGTCTGAGGATGATTTTGATCAACTTTCTTCGACACTGCCGCCGCGTTATTCTTTGAGCGAACTCCTAGATGGTGAATTTAGACCATACAATGAAGCGATTAGAGCATTGATCGCAAATCCCACAGATTTGGGCGACTATATGCCTCCATTTTTATTTACCCATCCGATACACCTGGAGTTGCGTGAATATTTGACTACATCGAATGGCCTGGAACTACGCCACCAGAGCGATCTTCCCCTAAGCGAAACCGCACGTAGCCTAATGGCTCGACTTTCAGTTGTTCCCTCGGAGATGGATGAGGTCGGTGTGATAGCTCAACTACTCGAACTCCACTGTGATCGCACGGTCGAGGGACTCCTTCGTCGGATCAGAAGAATGGCTCAATCGGGGAACGAGGATGATTTGGTCCTGTTGGAGATCTCTTCGACTATGGCTTTTATTAGGTCAGAGCGAGCGAAATTGCGGGACTCGCTCACTCTTGATGAGGCAGTTGGGACTTTACTGCGATATTTTTGGGAGAATGAGGTGCCAGAGTGAACTCCTTGGCAACCAATTGCAACTCAAGCAATCTTGGGCGAGTCGGGACTTTCAAATGACCGATATGAATACTACCTCAAAGTCCTCCCTTGAATCGGATATCTCCTTGCGTGACTATTTGAAAGAGATATCGAAATATCCACTTTTGAATTCTGAAGAGGAGCTGGAACTGGCCAGTCGGATCGATGCTCGGACTCTAGCGCTGGTTCGCCTTGAAGCCAATGAGCCCCTCGAAGGTGATCAAGAGCTTATAAAACTTGGTGATTTGGCTAAGTTGAAACTTACCAACTCCAATCTTCGATTGGTGGTGTCGATAGCTAAACGTTATCGCTATCGAGGTCTCTCGTTCTTAGACCTTATCCAAGAGGGCAATATTGGGTTGATGCGGGCTGCTGAGAAGTTCGATTACCGAAAGGGCTTTAGGTTTTCGACTTACGCCACTTGGTGGATCAAACAAGCTATTGTTCGATCCATAGGTGAGCAGAAGGGTAATATCCGGATCCCACAGCATATCCTCGACGATCTAAATTTGATTACAAGAATTAAAGGCACTCTAAAGCAGGAGTTGGCTCGGGATCCAACGATGCCGGAGCTGGCGCGTGCTTGTCAGATGCCCCTCGAACATATCGTCGATCTCCTAAACATCAAGTCGGACTCCATCTCGTTGGATCAGAATTTAAAGTCAGACTCCGAAGGGGAAGTCACCTTGATGGACATGATTGAAGATGAGTCATCGGCGAGTCGCTATCTTGGTGTTGAGCAGGAGGATATTAGGGGGCGCTTACGTCATGCCTTGGATGAATTGGGCGATAAAGAGAGGGAAGTTCTTTCGCTTAAGTATGGTCTTGGCTCTGCAGCAGTTCCCATTCGTGACGACGAGATTGCTCGACTAATGGGTGTGTCGAAGGAACGGATTCATCAAATTGAGTCACGTGCTATGCGTAGGGTGAAATTTGGAAATTCCGCGGAAGAACTTCGAGGTCTGATAGACCTTTAACCCTCGAGCTACGATGACTGACCGTTGGTGGATGGTTGGTAACTCGGAGCCCAGGCGAAATTATCTCATAATGTATTTTGAGTGTATTGAAGTTGGGTTCAGCGTGCTAAATTGTAAAGGTACCTTTCCGGGGTAGCTCAATTGGCAGAGCACGCGGCTGTTAACCGCGGTGTTGAGAGTTCGAGTCTCTCCCCCGGAGCTTTTTATTTTTCGAGGTCGTAGATACTTTTTTTGAGCTTGGCAATTGCCAAGCTCAACTTTTATTGCGATTCTTCTTCGGGTTGACGCAAAGCCAACTTTTTCCTCAGGGTTATAGATCCAAGGTATTGACCAATTGGGGCGTTTGTTTGTTTTAAGTGCAATTATCGCTAAAGCCAATGCGAAAGATTTGTCTCGCTCGTGGATTTAATGGCTCTTGGATAAAATAGCAATCGGTTCAAGTGATAATTGCGAAATGGGTATGTGAAGTATGTTTGACGTCTCTTCGATCTTGTCGGTCATGCCAGACAGGAAAGCTCCAAGGATATGTTTTGTCTGCGCTGGAAATATCTGTCGGTCACCTATGGCGGAGTTTGTAGCAGTTAATGTCGCTCTCGACCATGGCATGAGTGCTCAAATCTCTAGTGCTGGGACTGGATCCTGGCATATCGGTCAAGATGCAGATCCTAGGGCACATGAAGCACTTTCACGAAAGGGCTACAGCTCGCATCGCCATAGCGCATCTAAGTTCGAACCTAATAAGTCAAGGGACCTGGATCTAATTGTGGCCCTGGATAACGAGAATTACGACTTTTTGCGTCGGCTAAGTTCCAAGAGATCTTGGAAGGCTGAACTTGTCATGTTACGTTACTTTGATCCGATGCTAAGCGGCCTTCATTGGGAGCCTTCGCATGAGTTCGATGTGCCAGATCCTTATTTAGGCGATAGCTCAAGTTTCGACGAAAGCCTTGCTATGATTGAACGTTCGATCATCTCTTTATTCGAAAAGCTTGCTAGCCGCTTAAGCCAATTAATAATAAGTGCAACTCTTTTGATAGGCCATTACCCTAAGCCTGAATCCACAGAAATGGACCAGCTTGAGCCCTTCGGTGTGACTCTGAGTCGGTTTTTTGGAACTGATTTAGGTTTGACGGAGGGTCTATGGCTTAAATCTGGTTTCAGAGTGCCAAATATGACCTATTCGCTTTGTGATTGAGCCTTTTTGGTCATTTTTGAGATTCTGAAATCTCATTTTGGGTATAGTGACCTAATCCCTTGTCTTCTAGAGCAGTTCCTTCAAGTAATATTCAGTGTGTTAGGTAACCAGATGTTCAGGTGATGGCGATCTCAAACTTTCTGATCCGATCAAGAGCCTCTAAGAACTTATCCTTATAGTGCCAGTGTTCTTCAAGATGGAGTATTACTTTTCTAGCTGAACGAGTGATATGTCCTGCGATCTGAAAGTAACACCGTCGAAGCTTTGGTGTGGTGATAACAGTTTCTGTAATAGCACCTATTCGCGCCAGGTTGTGCAGTTGCACCGTGCCAGGTTGTGTGCAGTTGCACCGTGCCAGGTTGTGTGCACTTGCACCGTGCCAGGTTGTGTGCACTTGCACCGTGCCAGGTTGTGTGCACTTGCACCGTGCCAGGTTGTGTGCAGTTGCACCGTGCCAGGTTGTGTGCAGTTGCACCAATGGCTAATTAGACCAGAACTAACCAAACGGCATTAGCGTTCATGTATCTGGATGGAACATGATTCCATCTAGAACCTCCTTTGAGATCCTTGATGACTAGTTCGATCTGGGCATGTGCTCGGTGATCAGCCTCAAGGAAAAGCGTTTCGCCTTGTCGATCGGTAATAAATGCGTGATAGTCATAGTCACTAAATAGTGCCAGCTGAGACCCTGGAGTAGGCTTTGTTCTTCCTACGATAAGACGAACGTCTTGTCTATCTCTTGCAAATGCGCGATATTTCCCTGTATTTCCCTGTATTCAACTTCGGCTACATCAGCTCCACCTTCAAGCCAGTAGGGAATTGAAGTCCAGGCATCCTCTTGGATATCGGAGATGATACCTTTTAGTCTCTTGGACATCCGTGTTGTAATGCAAATGCGAACATCACCCGCACTAGCTGCGTCTCTAACGGCTCTTGAGTAGAACCCAGAGTCAAAACGCATGGTTATTTCACCAGTTGCTCCAGCGGCTCTGGCATTGTTGATTACCTGGGTTACAAACTCCCCGGCACCACGAGCGGTATTGGCGTTGCCTTCACGTGTCACTATTCCAAGAATGTCACCTGTTTTACCAACAGCTGCTAGGTGTGGGTGATACCCCCTTAGGTTGGTATAACCAAAGTAAGCTCCTTCTTTTTTGTTTCCATATACCTGACATATCGTGGAATCAACATCAATGGTGAGTGACTCATCACCTGGACCTACTCCAGCTAGCCAGGCTCGTTCTAGCAACAAAGCTGCAACTCGTTCAACATCTGCGATGTCACTGGTCTCAAAACTACGCAAGAAGACACCGAACCTAGATGGTGCTGGCATTATCTGACCAAGAATCACTTGCGCATTTGGGCTTTCAAGGATTGCAGTGTCATCAATGCAATCACCACCGGCCAAGATAGATGCGACGATAGCCATAGCTTTTCTGCCAACATTTGCTCGTCCAGGACGATCCTCTAGGTCAATGTGTAAATCAAAGAGATCCCTAAGGCCAAGTCTCTCAGCAAGGGTGATAGGGAGTATTAACCCACTGTTGGAAACTGCGTTCGAATCGTCAAAGGTGACTATCAAACACTCTAAAGCACTAGCAGATGCTCGCATCTAAAAGGTGCTCCTTGAACTGATAGATTTGAAGTGTCTTCAAACATCATTCTACCAGTTCAGAGCACCTTTTCTATGCCAAAATCAAAGTTGAGCGGCTAAATTTTCGGTGGATCCAGGCTAAGTGTGACATTGGCTCACCTTTGCTAACTTCAAGAAACTCAAATTCTAAAAGAGGTTGAAGTTCTAAAATGGCTACCAGCCGCTTCTAAGAGACCTTTCTTGTGAATATTTTCATGGGCCATCGGCTCTAAATTGGTTATTTCTGAGCTGGTAGTGCGAATCTGGGCATTTGGAAGACCTCTGCATTCGTACTGGCTTGTCGTTGTCTATTTTTACACAGCGCCAAATTGTTAAATGGCAAATAATTCCTTTGTAATTGGGCTATGGTGAGACTTAGGAGAGCTTTCATTCTCAGGATGATGAGCTGAATTATTTTTTTAGAAGGTGCTCTATGAAGCTTGGTTTACAAATGGGATATTGGGGATCAAAGGCGCCAAGTGGCGCTCTTGAATTAGTGAAAGAAGCAGAGGCACTGGGGTACGATTCTGTCTGGACTGCTGAGGCTTATGGCTCTGATGCGCTGACCCCTCTCGCCTGGTGGGGTTCACATACCTCAAAGATCAAGCTGGGTACGGCGATTATGCAACTGAGTGCTCGGACTCCAACGGCTGCGGCTATGGCGGCAATAACTCTGGACTACCTCTCTGATGGTCGGTTCATTATGGGAGTTGGCGCTAGTGGCCCGCAAGTCGTTGAAGGTTGGTATGGAGCTCCATATCCCAAACCGTTGGCACGCACTAAAGAATATGTAGAGATCGTACGATCGGTTTTGAGGCGCGAAGGACCGGTCTCCTATGATGGTGAGTTCTATCAACTTCCATATGGAGGCGGAGAAGGTCTTGGAAAGGCTTTGAAGTCCACGGTTCATCCGCTGCGTGGCGATCTTCCTATCTTTTTAGCAGCGGAGGGCCCCAAGAATGTTTCACTGGCGGCACAAATTGCTGATGGTTGGTTTCCTTTTTGGTTTTCCCCAAAGAGCAATGATTTTTACTCATTGGCTCTTCAGGATGGATTTAAAGCTCGTGGCGAGGCATATGACTCTAGCAAGTTTGAAGTTATTTGTCCTATGCCCATTGTGATCAACGACGATATCGAAAAAGCCGCCGATGCCATTAGGCCCATGATTGCACTTTACATAGGTGGAATGGGCGCCAAGGCGAAGAACTTCCACGCTGATGTCTTCGTGAGGATGGGATACGAAGCTGAGTGTGCTCGTATTCAGGACCTATTTTTAGCTGGAGCTAAAGGTGAGGCTATGGCATCGATTCCTATGACGATGATCGAAGATGTGGCATTGATTGGTCCTAAGGATAAGATTCGACATGATCTCGAACGATGGAAGGAGACGGTAATAACTACCGTGGTCACAGGCGGCGATATTGACTCGCTCCGGACTCTAGCCGAGCTTATCCTTTAGCGCGATCAATCAATCAATTTCTTGAGATACCTCTATCGCACCTCTTTATCGAGGTTAGATAGAGGTATCAGTCGCTCATATTGTAAATGTTTAGCTACCTATCGATCTTTGGCCATCAGGCGTTTTGTTGGTTTGTTGTAATGATTATTTTGTGGTTTCATTTTTCCTATGGCGCCTTTTTAGGCGCCTTTTATTGCTTATAGTCCATTGAAATGAGTTCATCGTAAGGGCGGTGTCCCCTAAGGCATTTTGATAAGGGCGGCGATTGCCTTTGCAGAAGGGATGATCTGTAGTGTTCTAGCCCCATTATCATAAATGTAATTGAAGCGCCGGGCAAGAGTGAAGCGATCTTTGAGATCCAGGGTTCGCAGGTGACCCCAATGACTGGATATCCGCCCGTAGTGGGGGAGTCTCTCATCATGATGATCATCTCTCCAGAGGGCGTCACTTGAATGGCTCCGCAAGCCATAGGTTTCGATCGATCCAAATTGCTAATTGGCCTAAGTGCTAGATCTGGCATGAGGCGGATTCCTACTCGTGATATCTTCGATGAGATGGTAAATCGATTGTTGAGAAAACGCTCCGTAGTTTCGTCCGAGAAATATTTAATATCTGGACCTAGCATCACCGGAACTGATAACTCTTTTGATGTTGCCGTTTGGTTCATCTCAATATGGTCAAAGATGGTATTTTTTTTATTAATCTTTATATACAAAAGGTCATTTGAGCTAAGGGTCGGACCTATTTCACTAAGCGAATCAAATGAGGTAGATCCAAGCGTCCTATCACAGGCAAAGCCACCGGCAATGGAGAGGTAGACGTAGGCACTGTCTCCGCGATTTGAAATATGGAATACGTTGTTTTCATTAAGAGCCAATGTCGTATTGATAGGAACTTCATGGTTGTCGATTCTAAGGGTAGCTCCCTGTCCCACGACTGCCACATAGGCGCTTTTGGTGACCTTTACTTGAAGTGTTGATCCTATAGGAATCTCGATCGACGTTGCTTTGACCGGGTCATTGCCCAAAATCAAGTTTGACAAGCTAAAGGCTGATCGATCCATAGCCCCTGAGTTGGATATACCCAGATGGTTGAGGCCGAATCTCCCTAGATCCTGGAAGGATGGGTTACCAATGCTCTGTGTTACTACTCCAAATCGAAGGAGATTTTTGCCCGACGGAACTAGCTGGATATCGTCAGTATCAATTGGAGAGCTGTTTACGGTTATGGGTTTTGACTCGACCTCCTTGAAGGTGACTGTGTCACCTCGATGTAGTGCCATTGGAGGGTTATTTCGGATATCGAAGAATGAACTGGTCGCAGATCCGATTACGTTCCATCCGCCTGGGGTGGCAAGTGGATATATCCCCAGATATTTGCCGCCAATCGCCAGAGATCCTTTTGGCAGCTTTGTTCTCGGACTCTCGCGACGTTGAATATGAAATTTAGAACCTAGGCCATCTAGATAGACAAAGCCTGGGGCGAATCCAAGGTGAGCCACCTTGAAAGTGCTACTTGATAGTTCATCTCTAAGCTCGACAATGCTTGATTTAGAGCGTTCAAGGACCTCTTTTAGATCAAAGCCAGTGAGCTCGAATTCGATCTCGTGACTTTGCCCAACTTTAGAGATCTGCCAAACCTTATCGGTCACCTCAGAGAGTCCATGCAGATATTCGACTACCTTATTAGGGCAAGTTGATATGGTATCGAATTTTACAAGTACCTCGTAGCTCGTTGCGATTACATCGATCAACCAAGGGGGACGATCATGTAGAAGCCGCTCTTCAAAGTTAAAGGCTCTGTCGCTCGTTACGAGGAATGCGGCGTTTCCATAGGGCTCAACTCCTAACAAAAGGACTCGATAGGTATTTTGGCTTCGCGCAAGCGATCGCGTAAGTTTCGAGCCGCATCTATTGAAGCCGGGTTATCTCCATGGATACAGATCGAGTCGACCTCCAAGGAGATCTGATCGCCACTATCACTTGTAACTTGTCTCTTTGATGCCATCAGATATCCCTGAGTTGCTATCTCGAGCGGTTTCTCTAAGACCGCGTTTTCGTGACTTCTTGGCTTCAATGAACCATCTATCTGGTATCTTCGATCACTGAAGCCTTCTTGGAAGTACCTAACGCCGCGATCGTTTGCTCTTTTAGCTAGTGCACCCCTTGGCTGACCTAAGATTGCAAGGTTGGGATCGAAGTTTTCAATTGCCTCTAAAAACCAGTCAGCTATCTCGCTCTCGTTAAACATGTCGTTATAAAGCGCCCCGTGTGCTTTGACGTATGAGATCTTGACCTCCAACTGGTCGCAAAGCTTCTTCAAATAATGGAGCTGATCGGTGATCGTTTCTCTTAGTTCATTTTGTTTCAAATCAATCGTTCTCCGTCCGAAGTTCAATCGATCAGGGTATGAAGGGTGTGCTCCAACTGTTACGTTGTTATGCTTTGCAAGCGCCAACGCGCTCGAGAGTGATTCTAAATTTCCACCGTGGCCTCCGCATGCGATGTTGACGCTGGTCATAAGAGGAATTAAGATCGCATCGTTACTACAGGGTATATCATTTATGGTCTCACCGACGTCTGCGTTTAAATCCACATGGGTGAGTCTATCGGGAGTAATCTATTGATTTTTAGATTAACGACCCTGCTATGGCCGCTAATGAATGAATTGTTGTATTATGCGTCTCTTTTCTCTGATATCTTGCCCTGTCGAAGCAAACTAGAGGTCAAGACTTTGAGACAGAGGATTTGAACCAAGTCGAATAGTTATCTTGGCGGAATCAAATTTGATTCCAATCTCGACACCAATTTTGTCGTTTGTGTCGAGTATGTTCTTGGCAAATACTCTTTCATTATTGGTCCGGGCGGCCTCTTTGACGATTGCAAGTCCAAGGCCAGAGCCGGTTATGGGCCATGAAGTTTTAGCTCTATAAAATCTCTCAAAGATATTTGGTGGATCCTCAATTGGAATCGAGCTTCCGAAGTTTCTTAGGGCTACCGTGAAATTTGAGAGGTCGATAGTTATGGTTTCTTCACTGTCTCTGAATTTTATCGCATTCTCTAAAAGGTTCGAAATGGCCCGTTCGATAGTTCGAGGCTGAATGACCCAGACTTGTGGCGAGTTCCCTCGTACTTTAATATTGACATTGAAACGTGAACTTATTCGGCTGGCCACAGCCTCGCACGAGTTCATGATATCGACAGCTGATTTCTCTTCGTCTTCATAGCTAAGGCCAGCTAAGGCCAGTAGCTCCTTGACTAGCATGAATAGTTCGTTTGTCTCACCTAGTAGATCTCTTAGTATGCGCTCTCGATCGACATCTAGGATATTTCTATATCGGCTAAGCAATTTAATGTTGGTTCTAAGTGATGTCAAGGGTGTTCGAAGTTCGTGAGATGCGTTCTGCGCGAGGCGTGCTTGGGCAAGTCGAGAACGATACAGGGAGTCTAACAGTTGGTTGATTGAACGCGCGAGTCGACCGGTTTCATCTCTCCTATTTATATCAACTTGGATGCTCGAGTCACCTGTGATAGCGACTTCTTCTGATGTGCGGGTAAGTTCGTCGATTGGCTTGGTGATTGCCGATGCAACAAAATAGCGAGCAATTGCAAAGAGAGATGAGATCAACAAGCCAAACTCAAAGAGTCGCAGCTTCACATTCGAGAGGGAACCTAAGGTGGCGCTTGAGTTTAGCCCTATCTCGATCGCGCCTCCTGGAGTACTTTGTGTCAAAAGGCTGCAGATACACCACCCGATAGTGAAACAGTGCGAATCCACCGCTGATTAGTGGTGTTGGAGATATGAATGTCTCTCGCGGATACAGGAAGGCTAATCGATCCGGATATTTGACGAGTGATGCCAGCAGGGTTGATGAATTGGGCGCTCGCTAGGTTGAAGAGCCCTCCCCTGGGCCAAATGGATTGTTTGGCTGTGGTCCGCTTGGACGCGTCGAGGGGGATAGTGGTGAGCCCTGGGAAGAATTGATAAAAGTGCGAGATGCACGACGTGAGAGGGTCGTAAAGGTATGCATCAGTGATTGGTCTATGGACGCACTGAGGTGGCGCGATGTGGCGCTGTATGAATAGAGAGCGACAATCGTGGAAGCTAAAATTTTAAAGCTGGCAAAAAGGAGGAGAAGTTTTATTCTAAGCTTCATATTGATTCCAGGACATATCCGACCTCCCCCGCACGGTCTGTAGGAGCTGACTTTCGTTAGGTTGTTCGATTTTTCGACGAAGGTAGCCAATGTAGACCGCTAGATTTTTTGATTGTGGTTCAAAGCCTGAGCCCCATATCTCAGGGTAGATAATTGAATGATCCAACACATCTCCGGTGTGTTTGGCCATTAGACATAGGATCTCAAATTCTGTCTTGGAGAGGTTGATCTCTCTGTCTGCGCGCCATACACGACTTGAAGTTTGGTCTATCGTCAAATCTCCAATGGAAATCATCGGTGATGTATTCACGAGCTGCGAGCGTCTTAGAAGTGCTCCGAACCTTGCGATTAGTTCATCAAGCGCGAAGGGTTTTGTTAGGTAGTCATCTGCTCCAGCGTCAAGGCCAGCGACTTGTTCACTGACCTGGGAGATGGTAGTTAAAATTAAGAGGGGGTTTTGTAGCCCCGTCTTCGAATTTCTCGGGTCGCAGATAGTCCGTCTAATTTTGGCATCATTATGTCAAGGATGATGGCATCTGGTGGTTCGTTTTCGATCGCCAAAAGGGCATCTTCTCCATCTTTGCACGGTTCTATTACGTACTCCTTTAGTCGGAGAACGGTAGCAATTGAGTCGCGAACGGCACGATCATCTTTGACTATCACTATCCTTTGGATTTGTTGAGATGCGATGCGATTTGTCACCTTTGATCTTTCATCTTTGAATTTGATCCTTGCAACTAGGGTTCTATCGCGTTTTTTTGATTGATAAAGCCACCATCGGATTGTCCTTGGTCTCTTGTTGAAATTTTCCGAAGTCCTATTCTGACTCTGGTTCCTCTACGACACGTCAGATAGCACCCGCTCGGCGTTTTAGAGATTATCGTTCAAATCATAAGGTGATATCAGCGTTGGTTAAGTGCTAGATAAAAAATGCGTGAACGATTGGTTAGCTCGTTTTTTATCACTTGACCAAAGAGATGGAAAGCTTGGCTGACTTGGTGGTTGCCGTTGTGCGGTCGACTTGCGCTCTATTGCAAAATGTAATCTTTTTCAGATAGAGCTGCCATCGGGCCTAGAACCGTCCGCTTGGTTGAAACCGCTGAAACTGTAACTTCCAGCAAGTTTGGCTAAAAGTTAATTTTCATCAGCAAGGTTGTCTTTGAATGATTGATTTTCCGTGAGCTAGCCCTTGATTTCCTGCTTGGATTACTTGGTCTGTTAATTTGGCAGTGTCTGGTTGATGTCCTATTAGTATCTATTCGGGCCTGTAGCTCAGTCGGTTAGAGCAGGGGACTCATAATCCCTTGGTCCCGGGTTCGAGTCCCGGTGGGCCCACCAGTTCATAAGCTATTTAGCTTTTCAGTGGCTCTTCCGTTTCTAGCGGGGTGACCTTTCGACATTTCCGGCTCATCGTACTTTAGCATGTTTGACGCTTTCGCTAAGTGACTGGCAGTAGGTTCAAGTGGTCCAAAGATTGCGTAAAAGTCACAGCTTCTTTGATTTTGAGCGAAATGATGGTGAAGGCGGCGCCAAGATGAAATTTTGTGAACAAAACACATAGCGCCGCCTTCACCCTCTATGAGTCAAACGAACACTCGCGTGAGCGATTACCAAGGTCTCCTCCAAGACGTTGCGCAGGGTGGCAACAGCATCGCACGTCGGCCTGGTCGGGCCGGGCATCGGGGATTGGCCGAAGCGCCGATGTCGGATCTGGGAGAATGAATCCTTCGTTGGCGACGTCCTCAAGATACGTAATGCTCCAATAGTGATGCTTTTGAGGGGCGACATACGGGGCGGATTTGCTCATGGGGTACGCAACAGCTTGTCCGATGCTTGTAGGGGCGATGCCGACTAGGACTGATGCAGTCGCTGGCGTCCCTCCATCAGGTTTCTAACTTTATCCACGTCAAACCGGTATTTTGACCCACGATTTTAGCCCCGAAAATGCAAGGATTAGATGCTGCTCGGTCAGGCCAAACCCCCCATTGATATTCACATGCATAGTTCACACTGCCATTATTTCGGCCGTGCATACCTAAGGCACGATTTACTGAATCCAGTTGTCGCCGATCGACCTAAGTATTGGCACCGGGCGCCCTCCCCTCGTCTCCTAGATTTATAGTGATGTTCCCGAAGACAGGTTCGCTCATCACTGAACATACCGTCATGTATTTACACGAACTTCCGCCGCGGTCATAAAACGGGTAAATCGAGTGTTGGCTAGAGCTTTGGGAAACATGTATCACTGAGTCACCAAATTCAAAGAATTAATCTAAGCCAAGAAATTCTGAAGATGCCATGGTGAATTTGTGTATAACGTGGGACATAGTCTACGAAAGGGTAATTGGTTCTGCATTCGGAAGGCTCTATGCTCGCTCCAGATTGGTCACACCACGGCAGGTATTTGTAGCTATACGCTGATCGGCGACGTACGTAATGGGTAGGTGCTTTCAGGTTTGCCAGCGCGCGAGCATGGTGTTTAGGTGGGCCACATAATTACGAAGCATCCGTTACCATGGTGTGTGAAGCGAGGGCGAGTGACGTTGGAGGCATAACTTCGGTTCACGTGGTTGTCTTTCTCGGTCTGGAGACTTGATGCGGCCTCGGCCTGGAGTGGTGAACCCCATGTGTCCACCATCAACCCTGCACCAATCGATGCCCGCAGATGTAGACAAGTGAGCTAAACTATTCCTATGTCTGAAAATGTAGACAGGGAGTACGTGATTCGGGGCGCCCAGTCCTTCGGGATGGCACTGCGTGAATTTCGCCTTCGTCGTGGAGTGACTCAGGCTGAACTAGCAAAGACTTCAGGGTTACATCGGAGTTATCTTTCAGAACTTGAGCGCGGTTCCACCACTGAAGCCGTGCGCTATCTTGTCTTGGCCTGCCGTGCACTCGATTTGGAGATCGTCGTTCGACCACGGGAAGGAACTCGTAAGGATGGAGCTTGAGGTATGGCTTAATGGGACACACGTTGCCATGCTCAGCGAGAATCGTAGGCAGATGACGATGGCCTACACTGGTGAGGCTCATCCTGTCGGCGCTCCTCTTGTATCGGTGGCAATGCCGGTGGGTGCTGGACGATACTCAGATCCCAAGGTGCGGGCGTTCTTCCGTGGTCTGCTACCCGAAGGGGAGGCTAGAAGGATGCTGGCCTACGATTTTGGTCTCGATGAGTCTGATGACATGGGCCTCCTCGCTGTATTGGGAAAAGATTGCGCCGGTGCGCTCATGGTGCAACCAAAAGGGGACGGAGCAGCATTAGTGGCAGGAGCTTCAACGAAGGATACTGTCGATGATGCTGAGATAGAGCGACGGTTGCGGGCGTTGCCATTGCATCCGCTTGGAGTGGATGGACATATACGGGTCTCGCTCGCCGGAGTCCAATCCAAGCTGTTGCTATCCAGGCTTGAAGATGGACGCTGGGTGCTACCTGCTGATGGTGTCGTGTCCACCCATATTCTCAAACCGGCACATCGCGATCTACCGAACTCGGTGGTGAACGAGGCGTTCTGTATGAACCTGGCGGCAAGGTCGGGACTAAAAGCGGCTCGCACTACCATTTTGTCTTTTGCTGGGACTAAAGTACTCGTGTCTGAGCGCTATGACCGACGACGGGAAGTAGGCGGTATCCGGCGGATGCACCAAGAAGATGCCTGTCAGACCCTGTCAGTACTCACGATTGTCCCTGAGCACAAATACGAAGAGTTTGGCGGGCCAACTCTGGTCGGGATTGCCAGGTTGCTTGAGCAGTGGGGGGATGCCCAGTCAAAAGAGGAGCTGTTGCGCCAGATTGCTATTCATGTGATTGTCGGCAATGCCGACGCTCACGGCAAGAACGTCTCATTTTTTCACCAAGAAGATGGGACGGTATGTCTGGCTCCGGTCTATGACATCATGAGTACCGAGTACTATAGAACAGCCTACGCACGTTCAATGAGTCGCACGCTTGGCCTTTTCGTGAATGCGAAGCGCAATATCAACGAAGTCACTGTCGAGGACCTCGTGTCCGAGGCGGAGCGTTGGGGAATGAGATATAGGACTGCACAGTCGGTGTTGACCCAACTCCTAGAGAGACTCCCTAATGCTTTGGATCAGGCTGCTAGAGATGTCCCCGAGGTGCCGCAAGCGCTTATTGAACTGGTGCAGGAGAGGATAACCAGTGCACGGGCCGAAGCTGCTCGGCTTGGTCAATGACTGCCTTGACGGAGCGAAATCTTCGATGGTGTTGCCAAGGGGTCGAAATCTCTCCACTGATTATCGGATCGTGCAAGCGAGGCAGAGGTTCTTAGAAGGGGCAGTTACTGGGCTGCGATCAACATCGAGGTACGGTGTGTACGGATGCGTCCATTTGTCGATTCACGCAGGGGTTGGATCACCAACAGGGGACTGTGCAGACGGAATTCTCACCCAAAAATGTCGTTCACGTTCCAATGGTTCATAGATATAGAGCAGATACCAACAGGAGAATCTAATCCATGTTTTTGTGTGTGGCGGTAGAGACTACGTGGACGCAGATGCAATCCGCGAAAGCCTTAAGTAGTTAGAAGTAGTAGTGCCTAACGAAATAATAATTTACGGTGCCGATGCATTGGTGGGCTATCTTGCTGGAACGCTGGGATCGCATGTTGAGGTGGGTCTTGCCGACTGCGTTCGGCACGGAAAGGCTGCGGGTCTCGTATGGAATCAGGAGATGCTCGACAGTGGAACAGATCTCGCGATTCCCTTCCAAGGTGAACGAGGGACGTAGGACCTGATGAATAGAGTTGAAAGCGCGGATGTCCCGATTGTTGTTGCCTCGTCAGGATCGCACTTTAACCCGGTCGGACTAGGCCGTTCTGGCAATTGGCTGTTCGGAAAACCCCGGATGACTTCTACAACTGGCTGTTCGAAGGCAGGACAGCAGTGGTCATGCGATCCATTTAAACCGAAAAGCAAGTGGATGGTGTTCGGGTACGAACAATAATTTAAACACGGTTGATCAATGCTTAAGAGGATTTACACGTCAACTTTACCCAAGTGCGCACCCAACAATTTTGTCCGAGAATGTCCAGCCCAGTCCGAGGTTGTCTCAGCACCCTAGCCCAAACCCCTCAATGAGATGCAAAAATGAGACGTACTCGGGCAAATTGGCCACCAGCTCGGACACTTTGTGAACGCCTCATTATCCCTTGGTCCCGGGTTCGAGTCCCACCGGACCTACTACATATATGCCATGCAGAGCCAATTAAGTTGTAGGGTTTGGTCAGCTGTGACCATGGCGGACCCAGCTTTTCGAGTGTACTAGGGATGCATGTGGGATCCAACCACCCTCTGGTTCCTGAGCCATGATTTTCAGTTATTTCCGAAATTTGGTCACCAGTGTCGAGTTCAAAGGTCAAGTCAGTGCCTGGAGTCATTTGTTGGCTCACTTACTCTGAGTTATACGCACTTGAGATGGACAATTGATCCGTTCGTTAAAATGAACGGATATGGCAATAATTGCAATAAATGTGGTAAAAGAGTTCGTTATTCGGTACACTATTGTCATGACGACGCTTGATGTACTTTTGGAGATTGCTATTCAGCAACACGGATATGTGACAGTAGCGGATGCTCGAAGAGTCGGAGTTGACCCTCAGCGCCTTCGGGCGCTTGCATTGCGAGGTCGTGCTGAACAACGAGAACGAGGTCTGTACCGTATTTCCTTAGTACCGCATCGCCCTCACGACAACTACGCTGAGGCGGTTCTTCTAGGTGGAGATCATGGTGCTCTCGCTGGCGAAGCCGCTCTTGACCTTTGGGACCTTGCTGACGTTAATCCACGTCGGATCGAAGTCATAGTACCCCCGGGTCTGCGGATACGACGAATTCGAAAGGACATCGTTTTCTTGAGGAGAGATGTTCCAAGAGACCAAATTGACGAAGTAGATGATATCCGGGTCGTCTCTCCCTCTCTTGCCATTGAGATTGCCATGGACGAGGGTGTTGACGGCAGCCTTATAGATCAGGCCATTACAAATGCCAGTCGGCGTGAACTAATAGGGACCCGTCGTGCGGCAAGACTTTTGGCAGCTCTTGATGATAAGGAGAGGGGGCTAAGTGAGCGAAAGTGATCGGATTCCAGGCAATAGACAGCATTTGGAACGATTAATTGATGTGTGGGCGCGAGAAGGATTCGAACTCGGACAGAGTCGCTTGCGACGTCTTTTGGGATTTACGGCTATCGCGGCAATGCTTGACGGACTACCTGGAGAAGATGGCAGGGCAAGACTCGTCATTAAGGGTGGCGCAGCACTGCAGTTACGTCTTGGCGATCGGGCGCGTACGACCAGCGATCTTGATACCGCATTTCGCGGAGATATCATTGAAGCGCGTGGTCTTCTTCGGTCCGCGCTTAAGAGAGGTTGGTCTGGGTTTGAGGGCGTGCGCTCTGACGAAGTAGAGATCACTCGCGCTGGAATAACTCCTCCACCACGGAGGGCAAGGATAAAGTTGGCGTACAAATCCAAACCCTTTTCGACTGTAGCATTCGAGATGTCGGCAGCAGAAGGCGCTAGCCTGGATTCCCCGGAATATCACAGGGTGGCGATTTCCCTAGCTCCGGTTCAGTTGCCTGATCCTGGGAAGATTGCATTTCTGCCAGCAAGGTACCAGATTGCTCAAAAATTGCATGCATGCACCGAGCCACCTACAGATGATCATCCGAACATTAGAGTCAGGGACCTTTTTGACATTCTCTTGATAGCGGAATTAGTTGAACTGGAGGAGTATCCAGCTCTCTCGGCTGCTTGTAGGGAGATTTTTGAACTCCGGGGTAGGCACTCCTGGCCACCGGTACTTTCATAGCAGCCGTCGTGGCGAGAAACCTGGCGACGTCTTGCAGAGGACGGGCAGGTCGGGTTGACATTTGAACAGGCATTTGCTGCTGTCGTTGATTTGATCGGGAGAATCGAGACGGCCTAGGCTTACCCAACTTGCCGGTGCGAAACCACAACTACAACTATAAATATGACGAGGACGGCATTTCCGACTTGTTCTTAGCTGAATGTGGGTCAAGAAGTTTCGATTGAGAGGTTGTTGACTTCCCGAGTTTTCGTCTACTCAGGTGGCTGAAAAGGCAAGCCTGTCCACCTAACAATTCACCTAACAAATGTGTCTGAGAGCGTAACATTCAGTTTCACGGAGTCCCAATGGTCTTTAGATTGTAAAGCTGTTAACTGCAATTGTGGGACATTATGCGACACTATGACTACTAGCTCGGACACTTAAACTGGATTGAAGGTTGTCCAAAGTCCGTTGATACGTTCCGAGCGTCCGGAAGTGTCCTATGGCGTTTTTCGTAAGGGATGCTGTAGTGAGTGCAGCACTGTGCAAGAGTGAACCCTTCCTCGCCCTTAACGATGTTTCTCGCCTAGGAAAGCGTGTTGGCACTAGCGGCAGGTTGAAAATAATCTACTTTCGCCAATCTCATCTCGTTAGTTATGAAGCGAAGATCGAACGGTAAATTGTGGCCGACGAGAACATTGGTCATTGCCAGGGCAGAGATCCAGTTTGCCGTAGCAGCGAAGGAGTGGGCTCTAGTTAGCACCTCGTTGGTTATGCCGTGAACGTGCGCCGCTCGCACCAGAGTGTGTCAATCTGGTAGAGACTGGCGTACTCGGCTGTGGTCCTGAAAGTGCTGTCGAGCCAAACCGTTTCGATGAGACGGTCTTTCTAGCGCTGAAGCCGGTTGTCTCCGTGTCCAGAATGAGGTACCCGAGAGATCCAGCGTGATTGACCGGTGTCTCCGGCTTTGGTGCATGCCGGGTAAGGAGGCTCGTTGACAAAGGGTTAACCCGTGACGGCAGTTGTGTCACTGGCAAGTGCCAAATGGCGCGTTAGCTGTTCTGTGCCAGCCCCAAGTCCGATTGGGCGAGCCCGACCTCAGCAGCACTCAGCGGCTCATCACCGGTACTTGCTGCAGCTTCCATGCGCCTGCGTTCGTCGCGGACCCACGGGTACAGTGAATCTTCGGCGATAGAGAACTCTTTGGCGACCTCTGCCACGCTTCTCCCTGAGTCAATTACTCGATGTGCAGCCTCAGTTTTGAACTCCAGCGTGAATTTCCGCCTCGTTGCTCCCATTGTGACATCCTCTCCACCAACATCGTAGGTTGGCATAAAAGGTGTCTACAGAAACTGGGGAACCTCAATGGTTGCTAAATGTGCAGCTGACATCAGTGAGGACAACAGCCTGATCGTTTCTATCTGGGAAAGATCGTATTTTCCCTACCAAAGTTAGGGGGAGTACTTCGATGAGCACACCAGACAGAGAGCGAAAGTCAATGTTTCAGTAATTTACACCCACGTACGCAGAATTAGCGAACTGATGTGTGTTTGGTTAGTAGTCATTCCACTCAACATTCCACCCAACAAATGTGTCCGAGAGCGTCCCATTCAGTCTCATTGTGTTTCAAAAACCATATGAATGCAAAGCCGGGAGCTGCAATTATGGGACGAGCTGCGACAATTTGACTACTAGTTAGGACACATTCAAGCCATCTCATAATCCCTTTGTCGTGGGTTCGAATCCCACCGGGCCCACCATTTCTGGTTCTTCGGATATTAGCCTGTTGGACGTTTTTGTCAAGTGATCGGCAGTAGGTTCAAGTATCCGGATTCAAGTAGTCCAAAGATTGTGGAAAAATCACAGCTTCTTTGATTTGGTCGAAATGATGATGAAGGCGGCGACAAAATGAAGGTTTGTGAACAAATCAAATAGCGCCGCCATTGAGATGCCAGAATCTTCGGCTACCTGCATTATAAGCGAGTTGCTACTCTAGAAAAGTCTGACTGCGTCTTTTTTGAATTCGCCGTCAAATTGTCGACGAGTCTTCTCTTTCCTAGTCTTCTGTTATTCCTTTCCCCCGATACCTGTATTCTCCTTGTATAAAGGGAGAACTGTGTCACGTATCGTGAGAAGGTTCACCTCGCATCATTTGAGAATTGTCATACAACGTTTCGATCGTTCGTTGATTTTCTCTAAAAGCCGCGAAGGTAACGTACTGGCTAGGTCAGCAACCTCTGACCTTCGCGAAACTTCTTCGAAGGAATTGGTGATACGGTCGCCGATCTCTTGCGCCCTTGAGACAATCAAGTCATTGCCGAGATCTAATTCTTTTGCGACGGAAGGCCATGGATTTCGATCTATCCAAACACCATACGACCCTCCGAGCTTCATTGCAAAGCGGAGTTTTTTCTCATGGTCGTCGTATGGAAGTGCGGAAGCCACATCATAGAGTGGTGCAAACCTAACTTCTTGTCCCAGGATTAAGATCGAGTAGTTCTTAGCATGTGCATCTGTTCCTCCAATGAACCAATTCCATATCAGAGCGTCGACGAAGTTCAATATCGCAACTTCAGCTGCGGTTGGTGCGAGTGCTCTGCGAAGGAGTTTTACAATATCTAGGGGAGAGGGACCACCTTCGTTTTGGTACTTTTTTGCTGGAATAATTCCAAGAGCTTGACATAGATCTTCCTGGTGAATCCTCTTGACAATTCCATCTTCGACATAGCGGTCGTAACGATCTGATACTACGCTAGCAACTCCGCTAATGCATTCCAAAGAAGTCTTGGCGGTTCGTAGCCCCAAAAGACGGGCTGCGTTCAGACAAAGATATTCATTTATTTCATGATCGTGGTAGTCAGAAATTCCAGGCTTGAGGATGTGCGTTGTAGCCATGGAACCTACCGGTAAGGCCCATCCATTTTCCGTTCTAACTAGAGCGGTCTTTGCCTGTGCGCCCGCAAGACTAAACCTTCCAGTGTATGACTCACCGAGCCACGTAGCTGAATCTTTTAAAAGGTCGCGAAGTCGTTTCCCTACCTCCTCGTCGCTTAGTGGTAATAGTTCCGAAGGTGCGTTTACGATACTTTTTACGCGATCTGGAGACACAAAGCGAACGGCCCCAGGACAATCTTCGCCTATTGGCGTTTTGAGAAGTTCAAATGGTGACGATGATGAAACTTGAAATTTCCGAGCCCAACGATCAAGCACAATTTGATTCTCTGGAAGAAGCCCCCAAAGCCACGGCGATATGACCGAATGAGGGTGAGTCTTTATAGATGTCGGCATTGCGACCGAAAGCGGGGTAGAGTTCGATTGATATCGATAGTCTTCCTCGTATTCAAATCGAATGGTACTGTTGCTGGAACGAATAATCGTTCCAGCAATTTGATTGTTCAAAATTACTGACAATGCATCACTCATCTAGCACCGTATCTTTGTAGTAATTCATCGAGTGATGTACTTGTCGAAGATGTACTTGTCGACGTTGCACTGTCCTTTGCAACGGCGTTAGTGTTGACCGAGACGGAAAGGGAAAGGTCTAGGGCTTCAATAACTCGAAGTAACTGGATGGTTTGGGCTGAAATCTTTCCGCCTTCGAATTGCACGATCCATTCACGTGAGACTTGTGCCTTTTGTGCAAGTGCATTCTGGCTGAGTCCGAGTTCAAGACGTCGTCCTTTGACGATAGCCGCTAGATCATTCATGGAAAGAATCTTCTTCAAAGGTGCCTCCTAAGGAAATAAATGCTGTCTTAAGTGGATGATCGTACACACTATAGCAAAGTGGATGATCGTACACACTATAGCAAAGTGGATGATCGTACACACTATAGCAAAGTGGATGATCGTACACACTATAGCAAAGTGGATGATCGTACACGCGACTTTTATCGCACAATCGTCCAATGAAGGAAGTAAGAAGCGGTTGCGACACTGATTGCTATATGTCTGGCGACGTTTGACCTTGCCACAATCTTTGGACCACTTCGCTGAAATCTTTGGGGCTGATAAAGCAAGCCTGTCCACGTAACAATTCACCCAACAAATGTGTCCGAGAGCGTAACATTCAGTTTCACGGAGTCTCAATGGTCTTTAGATTGTAAAGCTAGTAACTGCAATTATGCGACACTATGACTCCCTGCTCGGACACTTCCAGTCCATCTCATAATTCCTTGGTCCCGGGTTCGAGTCCCGGTGGGCCTACGGCAAGTTGCTATTCAGTAATGAGTTATCAGTGGATAGTTAGTAATACGGGCGTTGAAAACGCAACATCGGCGTGTTCCTAGGCATCACTCGTAGCAAGCATCCCATGGAAGTTTCAAAAAACCTCGCAAAACCGATCCAAGGTTCGATGAACCATCGGATGTCTTGCAGTACCAATCACAGAATGCTCACCAAAGGCCCGGTAGTGCGAAGGATTAACTTGGAAGGACGAGCCGGTACTCTTCTCCTTCTAAAGCGCAACGCTTAAAGATACAGCGCACGCTTGTTTGCAATTATGGGGTTCCCCCAATACCGCGTCGAACAATCCAGAGGCGGCTCGCTTCGGAGTTCGATTGGCTGAAGGTTATATAGAACTTCGCTTTACCGTGGACGATTGTGCCTACAACGCCCTGGGGTTTTTGTAGGCACTCTTTACAAAAACCCTGGGGTTTTTATAGACGCTCTTTACAAAAACGCTGGGGTTTAAGCTATAGTTTTTTTATGGTTGTAAATGAGGGACAGGTTGCTGAGGCGGTACGTCGAGATAGTCCCTGGTGGCGAAGTCCTCATTGGGCAGCGACTGACCGAGATATGCTCGAGGCCGCCGGATCTCAGATTGACTACTATCCCTTGTCTTTGGCGAACATACGGTCCGGAGGCCTCTATATGCTCTACGGTCCCCGACGAGTTGGCAAAACTGTGCTAGTAAAGCGATCTATTCAGGCGCTTCTTGCCCAGGGGGTAAATCCGCTGCAGATCATACGTGTGACCGTGGATGGGTGGCAGGCCAATCGGCTCGGGACGCTGTACGAATATGTGGTGAGAGTTTTAACGAGTTCTGTGGGTGATGGGCCGAGGTACTGGTTTATCGATGAGGTCACGGCCTGCCGCGGGCAGTGGTGGTCGGTGGTGAAGAACCTCAGAGATAACACCCATTTCGGTGATGATTGTGTCGTACTCACCGGTTCAACGAACCAAGATCTCGACGAGGCAATTAAAGCTTTTGCAGGTCGCAGAGGTCCCGTAGACGACCCCGACAGGTGCCTACTGCCAATGAATTTTGGGGAGTTCTGTCATAGCTTGTCAATTGACTTGCCATCCGTTGCGGGACTTCGTGCAGATGGGTTGATGTCTGCTCGGGCTCGTGAAACTTGGATGGCGCTCGCTCCGTATACCGATGACTTGGTAGCCGCTTGGCAGACATACCTTGAGGTTGGTGGGTACCCCAAGGCTGTCGGTGAATGGCGTCGGACTAATCAGGTGGCGGTGCCAACGTGGCAGGCCTTGTGGGATGTAGTGAGAGGTGACGCAATCACCAGTGGAATGAACGAGGTCATCCTAGGTGCGGTGATCAATGGTATCGGGGTCCGATTGTCGAGTCCCACTGCCATAAGTGGCTTCGCCGAAGAGGTCGGGGTGGCTCGAGAGACTCTAATGAAGCGTATCGATGCTCTCGCGAGTGCATTTCTCGTCTGGAGAAACCCGAGAGCTGATAACAGCGGTAACGCGGATCTTCGCAAGCAGGGAAAGCTCTATTTTCTTGATCCGCTCGTAGCCAAACTGCCACAGCTCGTCAACGGTCGAAGCCAAGTCGACGTCACCCGCTTGAACGAGCAACAGCTTGGCGTCGCCCTTCTGCAGTGGAATGAGAGAGTGCGCCCTGGCTCGGTTCGTTCCGGGGACTGGATCACTCATTATCGAAACGCTAGCAGTGAGGTTGATTTTGTAGGTAAGTGTGCGGATTTGGGGACACGTATGACACCGATCGAGGGCAAATACGTCTCAGATTCGTGGAGACAGGAGGCCCTCGGCTTGCGCAATTCGGCTATTGGTACCGGAATCCTAGCGACTAGGGATATTCTCGACGCAACAGAGGGAGAAGCTGTTTGGGCGGTACCTTCATCTTTTCTGGCGTTTGCGCTTTCCTTCTCCGGGAAATAACCGAATTGTCCACTCAACAATCCACCCAAAAATGTGTCAGAGAACATCCCATTCAGTTCCACTGGGTTTCGATGTCCTTACTTCCCACGAGACTTTACCTCTTTTGAATGCAATTGAAAGCTCTGCATTCTCCTTCGGAATAGGGAGCGTCGTGTCGCGTATCGTGAGAAGGTTCACATCGTCTTTCAAGACGTAAATCTAATAATCACGTAGGGGTTACTTGCCAGTTATGGAGTCTTGGTGAACCACATGAGTGTTAGGAGAGCGCTATTACTCCTACGTTATAGATTTAACGTGCGCTAGGTTCCAAAGGTCAAGCGCAGATTCCCCAGAAATAACTTCTAATCCGTTAGACCCCGAAACGGCTTTTTGGTATTCACCCCGTTCTGGGATGGGAACGGCTGCTAGTCGGTAAAGCCCCCAACCTCGATGTTCGAGACGACCGACGACGGTAAGTTGACGAAGTAAGTACAGCAAATCGGGGAGTATTTTCTAAAATCAAAACATGGTGCGAATCGCTAGAAATGCCAAGAGTCGGGTATTAGAGGCCCTTGGCGATACCAGAGTTGTTGTTATACAGGGCGCCAGGAAGGTGGGCAAGACGATATTCATTAGAGAGATTGTCGATTCTAAGGACGGACGGTTAGTTTCATTTGACGATCCAGTTGCGGCGAACGGCGTCCGTGAGGATCCAGTTGGGTGCCTCAACTCCGACCCAGGTCGTCTTTTGGCTATTGATGAAGTACAACGTGTCCCTGAATTAGTTTTAGCGCTAAAGTTCGTAGTCGATGGCGATAATCGTCTGGGTAGCTTTCTTTTGACTGGATCGGCCAATCTCCTCACATTACCCACTATCGAAGATAGTCTTGCTGGTTGGACTGAGATTATCGAGTTGTTCGGCCTAAGTCAGGGTGAGCTCATAGGGCATAGGGAGAAGTTCATCGATCGGGCTTTGTCCGGTGAAAGATTCATAAACCATACAAGTGATCTGAGCCGAAATGACTATCTCTAACTAGCTGTTGCGGGGGACATCCCGAGGTCTTGAATCGTGCTCCGGGAAGGCGTCGTGACCTTTGGTTTTATAACTATGCTAATGCAATACTTCGCAGGGAGGCTGAGGATATCTCGAACCTTCAACGTATCACGGAGCTGCCAGTGATCCCGAGAATGTTGACTGCAAGAAGTAGCGGAGAGTTGAACGTTGCCGACTTGGCTCGCGACACCAACATTCCTCAACGTACCCTGACTCCTTATCTAGAGTTGCTACAGACCTTATATCTGACGCAGAACATACCGGCGTGGACAACCAACCTTTCAAAGCGCGTTGTATCTCGTCCAAAGGTTTCACTTCTCGATGCAGGCTTGGCTGCGCGACTTATGAATGTTTCATCTAAGGGTGCCTCTTTAGATGCCAATCCGAATCTAGCCGGCGGCTTGCTTGAGACCTTTGTCGCCGGTGAAATCAGACGTCAATCGACTTGGAGCAATGAGACGGCTAGGTTGACACACTTCCGAGACCAATACGTCGGTGAGGTCGATCTTGTACTAGAGACACCTGACGGACGGGTGGTAGGAGTAGAAGTTAAGTCCAATTCAAACCCAACGGTCAAGGATGCAAAGGGCCTTAGCTTCCTGCGTGAAAAACTCGGAAGTAGGTTTGTTGCAGGTTCCATCCTTCACACAGGCTCTAATTCAGCTTTTTTTGGTGATCGCGTTGCCGCGGTGCCAATGGACATACTTTGGAGGGCGTGAAAATTGAAAGTTATTTAGTATCTAGGGGTCGCGGATTAGCTGTTCTATAGTCCTTAAGACACGTCTAGTAAATGCAGCCGTTATCCAAAACCCCTCGGTTTACAGACGATTTGCCCTTTGCGTCCAAATCTACAATCGAAGGCAATTCTTTACATACTTATCAAGTTTCGTAAGTTTCGCCTTCACCGAGACCAGATTGGAGCTAATCCTTAGTAGAACAGATGTTCTACTAAGGTGGCATGGTGGATATCTCAGGCTTTATGGTACGCTTCGCTTCAGAGGAAGCATGTGAAGATCATTTGATCAAATTGCTATTGCTATGAGGGATTTAGATGCTCAAAGTGTAACTTCGATCAATTTACTTTAGTAAGGCCAAATCATTTCAAGAAATGCAGCATCTCGAGCTCCACTTTTTCAATGTAAATCTTTTCACCGTCAAACTAGCGTTACCTCCAGAACCATCTTCCATCGAAGCCATATCTCTTTATCCAAGTGGTTCTCCGCTATCTATCTATTGTCCAACGACAAGCGTGGTCTTTCGGCTACTACCCCCTAGCCATCAGAGCCCCTGCTAAATTCGTTCAAGTATCTTATTCGACTGGCTGGTTGATGCTAAATAAGCTACCTAAGGCAATGGCTGAGCGTAATAGCTGAGCGTAATGGCTGAGCGTAATGGCTGAGCGTAATGGCTGACCGAGATGGTTTATACAAACTTGGAGAAAACGCCTGAGTAGATGAGTTCTTTTTAGATGGTGAGAGCCATGGCGAAGGCAGAAGAGGAAAGGGAACAAAACAAACCAATGTTCTAATTGGAGTGTCGATTAGCAATGGTGCTCCTACTCATTGCTTCATGGAAGTAATCAAAGATACCACTGCTAAATCACCCAAAGATGTTTTTGTGAGACGTTGAGATTCTAATACCAAGCTGATAAGTAATGGTAACCCAAGTTACGGGGTATGTGCTGAAAGACCTTGGACTAGCGCACTGGTTCACTCTATCCAAAGACGAACAAGCACATGTAACATTCAAATGGCTCAACATCCTGATAGGGAACTGCAAGAAATTTATCGACGGAACATACCACGGACGTGAGGAACATAAGCAACTTATGCCTCGAGGAATTTGCATACCGATTCAACCCAAGGCACTTTGAAATGTCCTCGGTAGAGCGACTTCTCAATACATGTGTGTTTGCGTCTCCACATCCGCTACTCCGCGAATCTGACTCCAAAATGGCTCTTGCTTACGAAACTTGATAAGTATGATTCTTTACTTCTTATTTCATCCAGCTACTGCACTTCGATATCGATTTGATCAGCTGCTCAGATTTGGGTACCCTGATAGTAAACGATTGAAAACACGTTTTCAACTGGGTCATAACGACGCAGCCTAATCAGCGCTTTAGAGAGCAGTGTAGCTGGGTGGCAAAGCCCTTCAGTGGCGAAGTGGTAAGGCATTTACAGCTTCGACGGTATGAGCGCTGCCAACTTTTGAATTGATATTTGGGCTCTAATCAACCCTTAATTAATTGAAAGGTTTTACCGATGACTTATAACGTAAATATTAACTCGGAGTCTTTTTTGTAATTTGTCTTTTGCTACCAGATACTCTGGAGCGACATCTGCAAATTGTGACAGTAGTTCATCCGATCGAATGATTGGAGCAATTGGCCTTGAAACAGCTATCGCTTCGTCGCGCCGATTGTTGCGCGCTTTGTGGAGTTCAGCTCGCTGTTGGCGATAGAGCTTGGTGGGATGTGGAGGCGCGCAAGGTGTTGTGCGTGAGATGCTTCGAGGGTGGGATTGCGAGCCCTCCCGTCGAGAAGCTTTATGAGAGCAGTGGCATTTCTATCGCACCAGCACTACCTTTTATCGAAACTGGTGTGGCCGGGAAGTCTGCAATGGAAGAGTACCAAAGGCGTCACGAAAGACGCGAAGCTCAAATTGAGGCGAAATTTGGGATGTTTGCTGGAATCGTTAAGTTCTTGAGCGATGACCCCCAGTCCACGATCGCTTGGAAAAAGGGTTCGATAGGTGAGCAAAAATTAGCGTCTGTCTTGGTTGAAAACCTTGGAGATAGGGTCATCCTACTAAATGACCGCAAGGTTCCAAAGAGTCGGGCCAATATCGACCATATCGCGATTGCACCGTCTGGAGTGTGGGTCATCGATGCAAAAAACTACTCGGGTTTGGTCCAACAACGTGACGTAGGAGGATTTTTTAGTACCTATATTCACCTATTCGTTGATGGCCGGGATAAGACCAAGCTTGCAGATGGTCTTGAATGGCAGTTGAAAGCGGTCAGGTCTGCGCTTGACTCTGATGAAATAGCTGTTAATGGGGCTCTTTGCTTTACGGACGCTGAATGGGGATGGTTCGCCAAGCCTTTTTCAGTCAGGGGCGCCTTCGTGTCTGGACCGAATGCGTTGTCTCGGAAGATGGCCGAAATTGAAGCGCTCTCGAAAGATAGGATCTGGCAAATAGCTGAACGGCTAGCGAAAGCATTGCCGCCAAAGTAGATGAGTAGATTTACCTCTAAAGTTTGCTCGACTCATTGAAGACACCGGCACTGACGACAATAACAGTAATGGTGCCACCAGCAAGAATACCGGCAGCAATATCAGCAACAGCACCGGCACTGACGACAATAGCAGTAATGGTGCCACCAGCAAGAATACCGGCGACAGCAGCAACGGCGACAGCAGCAGCAAGGGCGACAGCAGCACCGACACCAAAATCATCAAGAGCGACAGCAGCACCGACACTGACGACTATATCCGTAATGGTGCCACCGGCAACAATATCAGCGACAGCACCGACACTGATACTAACGCCACCTCCATCTCCTCCACCTCCATCTCCTCCTCCATCTCCTCCTCCATCTCCTCCTCTTCCACCAACAACAACACCACAACCGTGGTGTTGTGTCGTTCTTTGGGGAGATCCAAGAAGGAATCAGCGATCTCTAGTCAAGCTAACGAGAGATTCTTAGTAGATATCACTTCGTTGAATACCTCAATCACAAAGGGTTCTATATCTAAGACCACAGTTGTCTCAGAGCGTATCGGACGCATCAAGGCCAAGTACCCAAGTATTGCTTCCAAATACGAGATATCCCTTGAATATCATCAAGACCATGGCAAGATCATCAAAAAGAGACGCTTTGACAAAGTAATCAATCTTACTATTACAGAAAAACCCACTAAAGCCAAAGATGATAATCTCCAAGGAGCCTACGTCATAGACACCAGCCATAGCGAGCTAGATGCAGGTGAGATCTGGAATATCTATACGACTCTCACTAAAGTAGAAGATGCCTTTAGATCCCTCAAGAGTGATCTTGGACTTCGACCGGTCTATCATCAACTAGCTAGCCGAACTGCTGCTCACCTCTTCATCTCAGTACTTGCCTATCACCTCCTTAGTGCCATTGAGCTGACCTTGAGGCAAAATAACGATAAGAGAAGATGGTCAACCATCCAAGAGCAACTTAACAGTCACCGCCGAGCCACCATAGTTCTTACATCAGATAAAGGCGTCGTCTATCACATCCGCACTAGTGGTGTTCCTGAGCCGGTTCACAAAGAGATCTACCGTCTCTTAGGAGTTAGTGATCCCCTTAAACGGATAAAGACCATTGCGACGCATTTGTAGTGTCCCAACGTAAGACCACATACTCAACTAGCTGGGAGAATAGGTTGATTTTCGGAAAGATGGGCTAGCGCTTTGATGTAACGGTGACGCCAGCTGGTGGCTATATCGGGGAGTGAGCCGTAGGTATACCCATTTCGTTTGCGAGGCCGCCCCGATAAACCAACCCGAAGGAGCGCCAGCTGGCCTTTCGGGAAAGCCGTTGGCACGAAGAGCTGTATTGCTTGCAGTGAGTGAGTCAAAGTTAGGTGAGGGTGGAGTAGGTGTTACCAGAACCCTCCCTAACTGGAGCGAAGATGGCCTAAGGATTCGAACTAGAAGCTACAGTCGCCGGTGACGCAAGAGCAGTGCCGCTCCCGGCGAACGCTACTAATAGCCCCCGGATAATGGCAAACTTCATTGATGACCCCCGCTGATAGCATCTACGAGAAGTCTCGTCGGGTATTGAGATAGATGTTAACGCTTGAGAGTGCGGTCTGTCTGGATAGTGAAAAGATCCAGTAGGTTGCCTTACTCTACCAAGGGACCCGATGCGGCTTCTGTCCCCAGGTAATGTTGGCACTTAGCGAAACCGATTGTCGTTACCCCGTCAGAACCGCACTTTAATCTTGGTGTTTTGCTCTTCGCAACCAGGACAGCAATGGTCAGGCGATCCATTGGCACCGAAGAACACGTTGGTAGTGTTCGGGTACGAACAATGAGATCAACACGGTCAGCCAATGCTTAGGGGGATCTCTATGTACGCTTCACCCAACTTTTCACCCAACAATTGTGTCCGAGAACGTCCGACCCAGTCCGAGGTTGTCTCACCGCCCTTGCCGAAACGCCTCGATGAGCTGCAAAAATGAGACGTACTCGGACATATTGACTTCCAGTTCGGACACTTTGTGAACACCTCATAATCCCTTGGTTGTGGGTTCGCATCCCACCGGGCCTACCAGGTCAGGGCATGTTTTAACCCTGCGGACTAGCTGGAAAACCCGACAAGCCACACAAAGTGGCTATGGTGTCAGCGAAATGGGGGCTCCTTGCGACCCTGGGACCTTTGCAATGATTTGGTTCTCCATACGTGCCACTTTCGGATTATGAACGCTTGTCTCATTTCCACTCCGCTCGATCTTCTCGCACTTCAGGTGGATCACATGGCGTTCATGACTCTATACGAGTTATAGGTTACCCGCCCGTAGTGGCAGGGTCGGAGTCATCAAGCTTGACGGGGACCCATCCATGCTGAGCGCATCTGAACTGGAAAGTCCGAACAGGAAAGTATTTGCGGTGACCAAGTGAGGCTCCCGAACCACTTCAACCGTTGGCCCGGTTCTTACCCACTTCACTATTTCGGTGTCCGGCGCTGGGAGTCGTGGCGCGGTTGCAAGACTCCATGTGGCCAATGAAAGAACATCGATCAAGGAGTTATGGAGAACCTTCCGGAGCTCCTCAGGGCGAGGGGAAGATCTTCCTGTCAATTGATGAGCGCGTTTGGAGTCTGTCAGTCGGACCAAGGCGTCAGTGTGACTATCGCTAATAGCTTCGATTATCCGAGTTACGGCACTGTGTGGATTGGAACTATCAAAGGAAGCAGTTGCATTTGCGTACATTTTCGGATACTGTCCAATACCCAGGGTGGAGCCAATCAAGATACCGGCCAAAGGTGCGCGTCGTTCTACCCGGCGAAAGACATCGCTCTCTTGGATCTTCGGCGTCTTAATTCTTGGTTATGCACTTTTTGATAATGGAGGCTACCCGACTAGGGTTACCCCTTCAGCAACACAGCCTTACCAACACGGCCGGTACATCTGCCGTTGTCTCTGTGGTCAATATCATCCGGGAGCACTTCCTAAAAGTATTAATCATTGGAAGCACCAGATTTAATCGGCCCTGATGAGTTTGATCAGGTGGCGGTAGTCTTGTGTCTCAAGTCTCTTATTGTGGACAATCTCAAGCAAATCGACAATTTTGATCAAATGGCATTTGATTGGCTTTACCTAGTTTTTGTCAGTTATTTTGTCGAGATCCGATTCGTGACCTTGCTTTGTGGCAATTCATTCGAGTTGAATATTGTAGTTTCCTACAGCTTTGGCAAAGAAGCACTCACGAGTTGACTGAATACTACGATGTTGGATTCGTAACTTCCCGTAGCATGATCGAAGGTTCCACCGCAGGTAACTAGCTGAAGTGAGCGCGTGCCGTTTGAACCATAGACCAATTGATCGGGGAATGACGCTTTTGCATACTGGACGACTTTGGTAACTTCAAAGTTTGTTACAGTACCATCGGCTAGCACCAGTGTGATTGTGTCTCCGGCAACAAGAGATTTCAAATTGAAAAAAATACCAGGTCCGAGGTAGGAGTCTACATGGCCAAGAATAACTGATGACCCAATCTGCCCTGGTGTAGGACCGTAAATAAACCACCCTACCGTATGGGAGTTTGTAGGCACCATGACTTGGTGATTGGCCTGTAGTCCTAGCGTCCCGACATAGGTGTTAATGCCAATTGCCGGGATTGTGAGTTGGACCGGTCGAGCGCTCGGAATGGTCGCAAATTTAGAGGCCACTCTTTGCGGTCGTGGTGCGACCGCCTTGGCAATTACCACTTTGATTGGATCCCTCGTAGGCAAAGTGCCAACGAGGGAAACGACACCAATTGTCATGGCAACTGTGGCAATGCCCCACCAGATCCATTGACGAAATGAGTTTTTGTTTTGAGATATCCGATGGGCCGATCTACTTTGTTTAGCCATGTTGATGACGGGACCGCAAGGCAAACCCCGCCGCACCTAGGGCGATGATGATTGCGCCGAAGCCGATGATTCCCAATTGCATAGGACTGTTACCTGCAGTTCCACCTTTTCCGGTAGCAGGTGCACCTACAGGAATAACCCCGGATGCGTGCGCGGCAATTGGAGTAATTGTTGTAGCGGTAGCGGGTGTAGTTGTTGTAACGGTAGCGGGTGTAGTTGTAGTACTAGCAGCAACTGTAGAGGTGGTGCTCGAAGTTGTGGTGCTCGAAGTTGTGGTCGTCGTAGGAGCCGTGGAGCAAGTCGGTATCGTGATTGAATTGGATTCGAGGGTTACCCCTCCGGTTTGGGCGAAAATGCGCCCGTTGACGGTTGCCCCGGTATTTAGGGTCACTGAAGTCAGTGCCAATATGGTTCCTGCGAAATTCGTAGTTGTACCGAGGGTCGCGGAACTACCAACTTGCCAAAAGACGTTACATGCCTGTGCTCCATTTTCTAACACTACATTACTGGATGAAGCTGTCGTAAGGGTTGAGCCACTTTGAAAGATAAATACGGCGTTGGGGTTATTGCCAGCGTTTAGGGTTATTGTCCCTGTTAGGTTCAGAGTCGAGTTGTTATATGCCCCTGGCGTAAATGTCACTCCACCTAAAGTTCCGGCTGCTACGGTTGTCGCGCTTTGGCTTGCTGCAATGCCGTATGCGGCTGTCGCAGCAGTCTGTGCAGCTAGCGATGCTGAGTTATTGGCGTTGGTTGTACCTGTGTCGGTACCGGGTGGAAAACCGGTTATTGATGTGCCTGGAGATAGTCCAATATCTCCACTTATGACCGATGACCCGGTATTGGTAATCGTCGAACCCGCCACGACCGCATACGACGTAGCCGAGCCAAGGTTGAGAGCGGTCGCAGCAAATGCGGGGCTACTAGTTGAGGCCGTGAAGACTGCGAAACCCAAGATGCTCACACCCAGTGCGGTGAGTTTGGCGTGACGGTGTGGTAATCGTCTTGTTTGTCTGTTTAATCCTCGAACCTTCCAAAAATTAACAGGAGAAGAAGAGCCATTAGGGGCTAAGGGGGAAGTACTCATAGGATGCATCGCCTTCGGATCGAATTAAGTTCAACATCGACGATGTTGAAAATCGATTTCATTGACTCTAATAGTACATCAATTTAGGATCAATTACTTGAAATTGATAAAAGAGTTTCTAATTGTTCGAAATATCATAATTCGTAGGCCATTGTTTCGCAAGGCTGCAAATTCATAATCTTTTCAAACAAAGAATCGCCTACAACCTAAGGTACCTTCGAATTGAACGGGAGCATATATCGCAACAGCCGAAACTTGGAAGTTGGCAGATTGGTGACGTCAATATGCCAACAAATAGAAGGCGGAAGATGCCCATTTAAAAATGAGCCATATCGTCAAGGTGCGAACATATAACTTGTTGTTTATTTTGAATATCGTTAATATTTTATTGAAATTCCTTTGGCGATAGGCCAGGGGTAGATCAAAACCATCGTTTATATCGTGTTGATAATAAGTATTTTCTCATAAATGTTTAACTTTTATGCGATTGACGTGCCGTGTGAATTCGAGCGATATTTTTCGAATATTTTGGCTTGGTTGCCTGGCCTAAATGATCGAATGCTATTTTGTTGGAGGTCTAAAGTTTCAGAGCTTAGCTATAGCGATTTATTTATTTTCTGTCAGATCCTAAAACGATATCGCTTTGAGTCCAATGCTAAGCGACAGATTGGGCCTTTTGGCATTGGTTGTTAGAGGCTCTCCTTGAAAGCCGGCGTATCTAGTGGCCGTTTGAAGTATTGCCATGGATATGTTGTTCCAATCCACGTCCATCCATGGGCCTCCAGTCGCTTTCGATTTCCTGGAATTGGGAATCCGTCACGATGGTGCTCCCATTGCTGGTCGGATTTTTCAAGAAGGTGATATAGCCAACCGTAGCTAATCGAGTGCCACCCGTGAGCGCCAGCATCGGCTAATTTGGCCATCTCATTTAAGGCGGTAACTGGCTTTAGTAGTCGTTGGGTTGCACCTACTACCGGTGTCTTCGTAACCCTATAACGTTGCTGAGCAGCCTGTTTGGTGACGCCTAGCTGATCTCCAATCTCACTCCAGCTAACGCCTGCGTGGCGAGCTGCCAATACCGCTTGGGATAGAAGTTCTTGAGAGTGGTCTAAGCCGACCTGAGTTGCTGCGATTACTAACTCCGAAATAACTTCATCCTCTCTAGTTTTGTCTCGAATTGCGCTGTTTATGGCTTCTGTGATTGATTCACGTATCTGCTCGGCTACATGGTCGTCGATTTTTTTCATCATACCGTCAATTATAGATTGACAGATTCTATTTGTCAATCTATAATTGACGAACCATTTGGAACCCTTGACTCTGCTCTGATAGGTGATGTTGTGTTGTGTGGCGCTGATTTTACGGTCTTTGATTTCGGTTGGAGGTCAACAACTTTTCGGGCAGTATGACATTGTTATTGAGTGCCTGGATTTTCTGAGGAAGAATTGATAGGTACCCCAGCAGGGTCTATGAGCCAACGATCTATTCGAGTGATATGGATTCGGGTGGGTCGTATTTAGATAGTCGAAAGGGTAAAAAGTAAAAAGCTTTTCGTTTAGCGAATTGGGAGGCTGGTTATCTGGAATTAATGTTACGTGAGGCAATTGGTAAGTTATTTTTATTCATTACAATAAATGAATTGCGAAATTATCGTAAAATCATAGGTTCTTTCAAATGTCTCTTGGGCTACACATTCCTTGGTGGTCGATGCAAATTGTAATTGACCTTCATGGTAACGAGGTAACGAGTGTGAGTGTTTGACTTTCGTCAGAGGTGAACGCTTCAAAGTATTCTTATTAATTTTGATTTAGATTTCTGCGGCTGAAATATTTAGCAGGGTTAGGTTGAGGAATTTGAGCACCGCTTTTGGCCCATGGTGCCATGTTATCTTGACGCTAACACCAATAAAATGGTCGAAGTATCCTGATTTTTAAGTGGTAACTTTATCCTTAGTGAGCTGGAGATACTGATTGTTTTCAGGCGTATATTTGCGCATTTAGATTCGCAGCTTTGATGTTGCATGTTTGGCATTGCATTTGATCGAAGCCCCCGTGTTTGATAACCCAACTTGTACGTTCGTATCGCCTAGATCTGGAAGTTTTCAGCATCTTTGCTTCATAAAGGTTGGCATCCTAGTTCGGAGCTCTAGTTGTCTAGCCCTTGCTGCAGAGCGCAAGATTTTGATTAAATGACTTTGACGATAGTGATGTAAGAACCGGGGGATTGCTTGGTAGCCCGCCGAGGTTTTTCGGTATTTACCAGAATGTGGCATTTGGCGGAATGCCCCTGGTTTTAGCCCTGGGGATATAGCGTCCCACCGGGGCGAAGCGCCTACAACTGTGCTCAAACATTGCGCTGATTAGCCACCTACTGCTTGATGATTTCTAGCGGGGTGACGAAGACTCCTAGTGACGAAGACTAAGTCTTAGCTACAGGTCTAGCGAGGCTGTGGCCAAGACTTAGCAACTCAATGCGCAGCCTCAGAGACGACCAAGCTTTGATCTACTTTGACGAGAGGATCGATGCCATAGTGAATATTCCACAACTGGGGATCGACACTAACGAGGAGATGGAGTTGATTGGCCATGGTCTAAAGTCCACTTTGGCCCCTTCTTTGGCCCCTTCTTTGGCCCCTTCGTGATGCAAAGCTGAGTAATGATTTCCTCGAGCTAAGGCTCGATGAGTGCCTTACTTTAGATCATCGTCGGTAATTGATCTGTCGTACTTAGAACATGATAAATACAGCGCTAGACAATTTTTTGTTATTGGGTTGTTATTGGGTTTGATCTCCATATGAGCAAGCTATACACCGAAGTGTTATCACGCAAACTTGGCTCTTCCGCCATCTGGTACAACTACCGATTGCCTATTTCTAAAGATGCTGGGTCAAGACTGCAAGCCTAACGAGACAGTGCTGAATGAGAAAGTGCCTAACGAGACAGTGCTGAATGAGACAGTGCCCGATGGGTCTGGAGCCGCTGTGTTCAAGAGTCCAAAGCAGCCTTTAGCACATCTACTCCTGAGAACAAGATTAGTGTGGGCCGGCAAAATTGTGTAAAGACCCCACCCATTGGCGATGCGAAAATGAGTGTTTGCCAAATGCTTCCTCAGTTACCCGGCAACAGACCATTTGAGACTTCGGACAAGCCAGGTCAAAGGCTTTCAACCGCACAAGGAGTGGATACCCCTCAAAGAACAGAACAAAAGGAACAGGACAAACCCGATCACCAGATCAACAACAAATAGGCATAACCTCTTACAGTTACATCTGGCTGGAGGCAATATCGTCCACCCGGTCTGGTCGCGTCCTTTTTTATCTGAGCCGTCTTTTCTAAGGAACTTTTCAAGACGGAGTTGGTGATTGGTGAGTGAGCTTCGTCATCTAAGTGAAACACGAGCCACTCCCCAAGAACGGAGCGATCATAGGGATTGATTGGGTAGTAAATGAGATTGCTACCATAACAGATGACACCTACGACTTTCCTCATCCTGAAAGACCAAAAACCTCCCAGATCCCTCTTTCTCGCTATCAACGCAAGATGGCTCGACGTAAACCCAGAGTGGACGATCAACTTCTAAGGGCCACCGATGCGCCAAGAAAAATATGCCGCCAAGACTTATCGCAGCGTCGCACAAAAACGACAAGTTGAATCATGTAACTACGCCAAGTTATTTGTGATGAACCACGACCAGGCCGCCATGGAAGAGTTAGAACCAAAATCTCTCACTAAGACAACCATGGCTAAGAAGAAAGATGATGCTGTCATAGCGTAGCCAAGAGCAGACCGGATAGCGTAGCCAAGAGCAGACCGGATAGCGTAGCCAAGAGCAGACCGGATAGCGTAGCCAAGAGCAGACCGGATAGCGTAGCCAAGAGCAGACCGGTGTTTATATGAATTAGAAGCACGCTTCAGGCCCACAACCCCTCCATCCAAGGTAGACGACTATCGGTTGCTTCAGCTGCACTGCGAGAACCAAGCACTCGCTTAGCATTGTCCCAACGAACCTATTCCTGTTATGTTTGTGGGTTAGGAAATTCAAGGGACAAGAATTCTGCGGCCATGACAGTCGTCTGGGCTGGTTTGAATGCGGCTGGTATTGATGGCATAAGAGCTGAGTGTCCGCTGGGCATTCAAGCAGCCTGAGCCAGGAATCACCCGTATATCCGTGGGGTGGTTCAATGTTGCTCCAAGGTTCATTTGATTATCGTTTGTTTGAGGACTTTTAGGGATAATTCCTTTGCGTTAGATAACCATGGAAGATGAGGGTCAAGATCGTCTAGATCTTTGGATTTTATAGTTTTGTCCACAAACCTATAATTGGCTGCTGACAATTAGATAGCAAAACGTGCGATCTGAATATTGTCCGCAGGCGACACCCCCTACAAATATACCGCTCATCAGGGATTATCTCGTACGAGAGTTATGTCCGCCATTATTTATTCCACAGTCGGTTATGATTGTTTGAATTGTTAGAGTTCATCGGTACCCTTTGTTGGTGAGCGTCTTAGGAGGAGCACGTAGTTGGCGGATCTAGGTGGCGCTAATAGGCGTGTCTACCCTTCCAGCTCTAAGAAGATAAGAACCACGAGAGCCAAACGGCTTCGAAGATCTGCGTTCATTGTTGGATTTTTGGTCTTGGTGATTTTGCTTGGTGCGCTGGGCTCGTTTGTATACGGGCAGTATCTTTTCTCGAAAGTCAAGAAGGTTAGTGTTTCGTCAGAGCATGTTCAAGTTGCGGGACAACCGTTAAATATCCTGCTCATCGGTAACAACACTAGAACTGGCTTGAGTCCATCTGAGGTCGCTGCTTTTGGCTCTTCGTCTCAGGTTGGCGGTGGTCGTGCGGATGTGACCATGATTGCACATTTTGATCCGAAAACCAAGAACGTCACTCTGGTCTCGATACCTAGAGATCTTTTTATGCCAATCCCAGGGACGAAGAAGCTGCAGCGTGTTGATGCTGCGCTAAATCCCACTAAAGCTACCGGCACCGCTGAGAACCCGAACCAATTGGTTAAGACAATCGAATACGACTTAGGTATTCCGATCCAGCACTATGTTGAGTTGAATTTTGATTCCTTTCAAGGAATAGTCAATGCCCTTGGCGGAATCAAGATGTATTTTCCTATGCCGGTCAAGGATGCGTATTCGGGTTTGAACATAACAAAGCCCGGATGCATTACCTTGAATGGCTTTCAAGCACTTGAGGTAGTGCGTGCACGCCATTTACAATATCAATTGCCCAATGGGACTTGGGGATACGATGGATTGGGAGATCTGTCTAGGACTCGACGGGATCATATATTTCTTCAGGTTCTGGCTTCTCAGGTGAAGGCTTCGGGGATTACTAATCCAGTTAAAGATCTATCACTTTTGAAAAATGTGCTTCCATATTTAACTATAGATAGCCAATTTACTGAATCAGAGATGCTTTCGCTGATACTTACTTATCGTCACGCGAACCCAGCCGCAACGCCAACAGGCACTCTTCCGGTTGCCTTTGGTCCGGCCTCTGGATATGTCTTTGATGGCACCAATTACGCATCGATCGTCCTGCCACAGGAGCCAGCAGACACAACTATGTTGAAGAATTTGATCGGTTTAGCTCAGCCGAAGATTACTCTATCGACTGTTAATGTTACGGTGGTAAATGGATCCAACTCTGCGGGCGTTGGTTCGACTATTTCAAGTGGCCTTGCCGGATTGGGCTTCAACGTATCTAAGGCGCGGGCAATCCCTCCTAATGCAAATCCCGTTGAATCGGTGATTTACTATACGCCTGGCAATTTGGCAAAGGCGGAAGCTCTCAAGGCAACTTTGACAGGCGAGGTCATAATGGGCCAAGTTCCATCGACCGGATATTCGACTCCGCTGGAACTGTTGGCTGGAGACCAGATCGCAGTTGCGGTTGCTCCTGTAACACCGTCTTCCACAAAGAACCAGCCATCGAGTAGTACAACTGCTACTTCATCAACTTCCGCATCGTCGCCTTCAACGACGATAGCTAGCATTACTGGTGCAACTCAAGTTAATGTATCCCAAAAGCCCCAGCCCTGGGATCCCAGGGCATGTCCGGCCTGATTTCGCTCCATAAAGACTTTGGATTTTTACTTCAATAATTCAGGTTTTCTCGTGGGCTTTTAGGATGCACTTTGATTTGGAGCTAGGCCATGGAGATATTGTGCTCTCAGCGTCGGTGAACGTTGTTAGAACCTGTGACTTTGAACTGTCAAAGGTCACGATCGTTAGTGGGCGGATTTGGAGCACAATCGGCTCCTGATCTTATTGAGGTGAGTGATTCCGAAACGTGTAGGGTATTTGGCTTTTGTGGCAAGTTGCCAAAGAGCCTTACTGCTGTCCCGGTTTTTTGGAACCTCTGGGCTCTCTAGGGAAGCTTCACATAAAACGGGTTTCTCGGATTGTTAGTTCTTTTGAATTTGCAAAATCTGATTTTAAGGTCACGGCTAAGGAGTCACAAATTTAGAAACATTGTTGACTCCTGTAACTTCAAAGAAGTACTTTTGTCCGCCTCCTCCTGGAGCTGCGGAACCAGAGTCGCCCTGGTTGAAGCTCAAGAGGGCTCCGCCAGAATTCGCAACGCAACCTACTTGGGCGATTTTGAAGATACCCGCATTGGACGGAGTTGTCTCTTTGTAGAGCGTGCCTTTTAAACCGGCGATAGTGCAACTTCCTGATGGTTCAACCTTCACCCCGGACGCCTTTGTGAGGTCGAAGAATGTGTTAGCTGCAGCAATTATCCCTTGTTGTTGAAAATACGTCGGATTTAGGGTGATTTTTTGTGATGCGAGATTGCCGAGCACTTCATAGGCCTGGCTATTGATTAGGTATGTGTGAGTTGTCCCTAAAGATATTTCAAAATTACTTTGACTGTGGATTTGGCCCGTCATTGTCAAGGATGCACTCCCAGTCCCTACGGTCATGGTATAGCTGTAATTTGTGAGACTGGTTAGACGATTTAGAGACGGTAGTGTCGTGCTTGTAGCGGCTGAAGTCGAACCGCTTTGATTGGCGTTGGTAGTCTCTGAGGTTTTAGGCGTTTGGCTAGATGTGGAAGTAGAAGTTGATGAAGCTTGGGCACATCCCGTAAGAATGACTGTTGATGCTATTGCAAAGCTCAGACCGGAGAATATTTTTTTTAGATTAAATGGGTACGTAAATGGGTACATTAAAATTTATTTTATCATTTTGTTTTGAAGATAGATACGAATTATCGAAATTAATTGCCAACAGATAGAAAATTTTACTTAAGTAGTAATCCGTTGGAGAAGTATCATCGGTTACCTTTGGGGCTTATTTTTTTAATTATTTTTTTTATGGATGTTTAGTTTATTTCGCGATCAAAAAGATGTTGCTTGGCTGAGGTTTTTTTTTCTCAATATTGTTGTAGCTGGGGTATTGTTTTTTTTGTAATTTCGAATCGTTAGGTTCAAAATAGTTGTTTGAACTTTAAACATCAAGGCGGTAAATAAAATTAGTTTATTCCTATTGATTTGTATGTCTTTTGATCCTTTCAATAAGGGTGTTAGATTTTTTTACGCTGGTGGGTTTGAAATTCTTGGAATAGACCAGCGCAATTGTCATGTTGGTGATTTGAGAAATTGTTTTTGTTGATGTACTAATTTGAAAGAAGAGGGTCAATATGGAAAGTTTTGAGGTGCCAACTATTGTTTCAGCTGGCTCTGATGATCCTAAGGCACCGTTAGTCATTTTATTACATGGACGGGGATCGACCGAGACCGAGATCATCACCTTGGCTAGCTATCTTCCCAAAGGGGTTCGCTATGTGGCTCTGCGCGCTCCGATCGCTGAAGGCGCTGGATATGCATGGTTTGCCAATAAAGGAATAGGGCGTCCGCTTCCAGAATCGATTTCGAAGACGATGGGCTGGTTCTATGACTGGTTGGATGGATTTGCTGATCATTTATCGAAGATAGTTTTGATC